>NZ_JAEBEE010000001.1:0-1260629 GCF_046548835.1 Streptomyces sp. cmx-4-9
TCATGCCCGACCCGAAGCCCAGCTCGGCCGGCAGCCACTCCCACCGGATCCCGGTGTAGAGGACGAACAGAATCCCGCACAGCACCTGACGATCATCCAGAGCCTTCCGGCCCGGATACCGATGCCGACGATGCCGCACCGGCAGCAGAGGCCTGATGCGAGCCCATAACTCGTCGTCCACCACCCACGGCTGAGGATCGCGCTTGCCCACGCACACCCAACGGCGTCACCCAGTCAGAGGACACGCCCAGCCCATTTTGTTAGGAGTTCTAAGCCGCCCACCGTCCACTGCCCTCCGGCGCCCGGCTTGGCGACTGCCGGTCGCCTGGGGTTGGGCATAAACCGCAGTCTCCCCGCTGCCCTCTGCCACTCAGCTTGGCGGCCGCCGGTCGCCGGTGGCTGGGCATAGGCCGCCCACCGTCCGGTGCCCTCCGGCGCCCGGCTTGGCGACTGCGCGTCGACTCGGGTGGGCGCAGGCCGCAGGCTCTCCGCTGCCCCCTGCCACTCGGCTTGGCGGCCGCCGGTCACCGGTGGCTGGGCGGAAGCCGCAGGCTCTCCGCTGCCCCCTACCACTCGGCTCGGCGGCCGCCGGTCGCCGGTGGCTGGGCATAGGCCGCCCACCGTCCGGTGCCCTCCGGCGCCCGGCTTGGCGACTGCGAGTCGACTCCGGTGGGCGCAGGCCGCTAATCCTTCGCGGGTCGTTGCGGCGAGCAGCTGGCGAGCGGGCGGGCGGCGAGCGAATCGATGTGGAAGGTGAACAAGCCACCTCCGGCGCCCATAGGGGCCGTGAACAGCCATCGACCGTTGCGCGAAGGCGCCTGGGGGCTCAATTAGGGGCCCATAAAGCCACGTTGAGAGCAGCGGGCGCTCTGACGGAGTCAGAAGCCACTTCGCTCGCTGTCACACTCCGGCGAGACGCCATCCACGCCCAGACCGGCACCCAAAAGGGACAAACAGGGGGAGGTGGCTCCCCTGGGCCGCGAACGGCCCGTGCCCGCTCACGAACCGCTCGCAGACGCCCGCGACGGGGACCCCACACCCCGCCTACGGCGGCCCGCACCTCGGCCACGGACGAGGTGGCAGCCGCCAAGCCGCGCAGCAGAGGGCAGCGGGCAGCCTGCGGCCTATGCCCAGCCCCAGGCGGCAGGCAGTCGCTACCGGGCGCCGGAGGGCACCGGACCGTAGGCCGCTTATGTCCAGCCCCAGGCGACCGGCAGTCGCCAAGCCGGGCGCCGGAGGGCAGTGGGCGGTGGGCGGTCTATGCCCAGCCGCAGACGACCGGCGGACGCCAAACCGGGCGCCGGAGGGCACCGGACCGTAGGCCGCTTATGTCCAGCCACAGGCGACCGGCGGCCGCTAAGCCGAGTAACAGGGGGCAGCGGGGAGCTTGCGTGCCTATGTACGGCCACAGACGGGGCGCAGACGCTATGCCGAGCCGCAGGGGTCATGGTCTGATGCGTCCCCCGACCTCCCGCCCATCGCTGGCCGGCCCGAATGTTGACCGGTCCCCGGTGAGCGTCCTTTTGGGGGGTTCCCGACAGTCCTTGTCTTTCCGGGGCGGGACGGCCGGTCAAGGGTGGCCGAAGGCCATCGCGCAGCGACGCGACGAAGGAGCGCCCTTGAGGGGACGGCCCGACCCGGAAGGACCCTGGGACTGACGGGAAACCCCCACCCTTCCCTGATACCGCCCAGGCACCACACAGCCCCCCGAAGCCCCCGCCCCACCCACCGACACCGTCCCGCCGCCCCCAACCCCCCGAAGCCCCCGCCCCGCCTCCAGCGCCCCCGCCCCGCGGGCGGCCCCACCGCTCCCCGCCCGCGCCGCGGCCAACCCACCCCACCACCCCCTTGATTGAACTTGTTCAAAAAGAGGGCTACAGTCAGTTCTGCCAGCAAGTTGAACACGTTCAAGGGGGCTGAGGGCCATGGACCTCACCGTGGTTGCGTACGTCATCTACCTGCTCATCAGCATCGCGCTCACCGTGTGGGTGGCCCGGACGCTCAGCCGCAACGGGCGCGTCTTCATCGGGGACGTCCTCCAGGGGAACGAGAAGCTCGCCGACGCCGTCAACCAGCTCCTGGTGGTCGGCTTCTACCTCGTCAACATCGGCTTCGTGACGCTCTACCTGCGCTCGGGCGAGGACATCCTGCAGGCCCGCGACCTCTTCGAGGCGCTCTCGGTCAAGCTGGGCGTCGTCCTGCTCGTCCTCGGCTTCATGCACCTCGGCAACGTGTGGGTGCTGAACAAGATGCGCCGCCGCGGCATCATGGAGCGGCAGCAGACTCCCCCGGCCGCCCCGCAGGGGTGGACCGCACCGGTCGGGGCCTGACCGGTGGCCCCCGTGGCTGCGCAGGCGGTCCGCTCACTGACGGTGCTGTACGACGCCAACTGCCCGCTCTGCGTGCACATCAGGCACTGGCTCAACGTCCAGCACCAGACGACCCCGATCGCCCTGGTCCCCGCCGCGTCCGTCGAGGCGCGGCGGCGGTTCCCGCGCCTCGACCACGCTTCGACGCTGCGGGAGATCACCGTGGTCTCGGACGCGGGGTACGTGTGGACGGGGACGGACGCCTTCATCATGTGCCTGTGGGCCCTGACCGAGCACCGGGCCAGGGCGGTCTGGCTGGCCAGTGCGGCCGGCCGCCCCTTCGCCCGGGCTGCCATGTACACGGCTTCCAAGTGGCGGCAGGCGGTACGGACGGACGGCGTCGGGGAAAAGGCCTGTGACGACCTTTGCCCCGCCCCCCGATAGGCTCATCCACCGTGACTGATCAGAAGGCTCCCAAGAGCGAGCAGACCCGCACGCTCATTCTCGAGACCGCGCTCCGGTTGTTCCAGGAGCGCGGTTTCGACAAGACGACGATGCGGGCGATCGCGAAGGAGGCCGGCGTCTCGGTCGGCAACGCCTATTACTACTACGCCTCCAAGGAACACCTGGTCCAGGGGTTCTACGACCGGATCGGCAGTGCGCACCAAACGGCGGTGCGGCCCATCCTGGACAGTGAGACCGATCTGCAGAAGCGGCTCGCGGGCGTGCTGACGAGCTGGTTGGACATCGCGGCCCCGTACCACGAGTTCGCCTCGCAGTTCTTCAAGAACGCCGCCGATCCGGAGAGTCCGCTCAGTCCCTTCTCCCCGGAGTCGGAGCCCGCCCGCAAAGCGGCGATCGACATGCACCGCGAGGTGCTGGCGGGGGCGAAGACCAAGGTGCCGGCCGAACTGGCCGACGTACTGCCGGAGCTGATGTGGCTTTCGCAGATGGGCCTGGTCCTCTACTGGGTCTTCGACCGTTCGCCGGACAGTGAGAAGACCCGGCGGCTCGCCGAGCGCGGCGCGCAGCTGACGACGCGGGGCATCGTCCTGGCCCGGTTCCGGGTGCTGCGGCCGCTGGTGCGGGAAGTCCACGAGTTGTTCGCGGACTTCCTGCCGGGGATGGCGCAGACGGCCGTGTCGCGCAAGAAGGCCTCGGCCCCGTCCGAGGACGAGGACCAGGACGGCGACGGCCACGGCCACGGCCACGGCGACGGCAACGGCAACGGCAAGGGCAACGGCGACGACGCCCGCTGATAGGCCCGGCGGCCAAGCGGTCAGCGGCCGGACGGCCCGGCGGTCCTAGAGCCAGTTGAGTTCCCACAGGCGCCAGACGCCGGTGCCGTCGGAGAGGTACTGGGCTCCGGCGACGGCCTCGCGGGACATCACGTAGTCCTTCTTCTGCCAGATCGGCACCATCGGGGCCTGCTGGGTGACCAGTTTCTGCAGTTCGCGGAAGTCGGCGGCGGCCTCTCCCCGGTCCGAGTGGGACTGGGTACGGGCGATCAGGGCGTCGATGTTCTTGTCGGAGAAGCCGTTGTTCATGGAGGAGTCGGCTCCGACGAGCGGGGCGAGGAAGTTGTCCGCGTCGGGGAAGTCGGCGATCCAGCCGATGGTGTAGGCGTCGAACTCCCCGGCCGCGTAGGCCTTCTGGAAGTCGCTCCACTCCTCCACCGGTTTGACCGTCAGCTGGAAGAGCCCGGTGGACTCCAGCTGCCGCTTGATTTCCTCGGCTTCGGCGAGGTTCGCACCGCGGGTGTTGACGCCGAGGTTCACGGCGACGGGGGTGGTGATCCCGGCGTCCTTGAGGAGCTTCTTCGCGGTGGCGCCGTTGGGCGCCGGGTAGGTGTCGAAGAACGGCGTGCCGTGGGCGGCGATGCCGGCCGGGACGAGGGAGTAGAGCGGGGTGACCGTGCCCTTGTAGACGCCGGTCGCCACCTTGGACCGGTCGAGGACGGCGGCGACGGCCTGCCGGACGGCGGGGGCGGCGGTGGTGGACCCGGGCCGGACGTTGAAGACCACGGAGCGGGTCTCGGTGCCGCCGGAGGCCTGGTAGCGGGTGTCCTTGAGGCCGGGGTTGAGGGCGGCGAGCACCTCCGGGGGCATGTCGCGGTGGGCGACCTCGACTGCGTGGTCCTTCCAGGCCTGGTTGAGCTGCGCCGAGTCCTTGTAGTACTTGACGGTGACCGGTACGTGGGCGGGCCTGCCCTGGCCCTTGTAGCCGTTGTTGGGCTTGAGTTCCGCGCTCGCGCCCTGCTTGTAGGCGGCGAGTGCGTACGGGCCGGAGCCGTCGACCCGGCCGTCCTCGCGCAGGGCCTTGGCCGGGTACTTCTCCGGGTCGACGATCGAGGCGGCGCCCGTGGCGATCTTGAAGGGGAAGGTGGCGTCGGGGGCGGAGAGGTTGAAGGTGACCGTGCGGCCGTCGGCCTTGACCGAGTCCAGGGTGTTGAAGAGGGGCGCCGGTCCCTGCTCGGAGTTGATCGCCTTGATCCGGTCGAAGGAGTGCTTGACGTCCTCGGCGGTGATCGCGCGGCCGTTGGAGAACTTCAGGTCGGGGCGCAGCTCGCACTGGTAGGTGGTGAGCTTCTGGCCGACGAAGTGGCATTCGGAGGCCGCGTCGGGGACCGGGGTGTCGGAGCCGGGCTTGATGGTCAGCAGGGACTGGTAGACGTTGCTGAACAGGGCCCAGGAGCCGGCGTCGTACGCGCCGGCCGGGTCGAGGGAGGACACGACGTCGCTGGTGCCGACCCGGATGGCGCCGCTGCCGTTGCCGTCTTCGGGCAGAAGCTGCCAGGCGGCCACTCCGGCCAGGCTGAGGACCAGCCCGGCCGCGATGATCTTCGAGCGGACAGACCGCATCCCTGAACCCCACCCCTGTACCGATGACAGCGGTGCGCTGTCCGATTACCGGTCATCCCATCACGGAATTTCGGCCACCGGAAGAGTTCTTGCACGGCCGCAGAGGGTCGTTTGCTCCGCGTCACGCCTGATATGAGGCGAGTTCCACGACGGTGATGTCGGAGGGCGCACCGACCCGGACCGGGGGCCCCCACGCTCCGGCGCCCCGGGACACGTAGAGCTGGGTGTCCCCGTACCGCTCCAGGCCCGCGACCGTCGGATTGGCGAGTTCGGCGAGGTGGTTGCCCGGCCAGAGCTGACCTCCGTGGGTGTGCCCGGAGAGCTGGAGGTCGACGCCGTGCCGGACCGCGTCGTGGATGACGACCGGCTGGTGGGCGAGGAGCACCGCGGCGCGGGTGCGGTCCCGGTCGCCGAGGGCCGCCGCGAAGTCGGGCCCCTGCCCTTCGGCCTCGCCCGCGACGTCGTTCACCCCGGCGAGGTCGAAGTGCGGCAGCGCGCGCCGGGCGTTCTCCAGCGGGGTCAGGCCGAGCTCGCGCACGTGGTCGATCCAGGGCTGCGCCCCGGAGAAGTATTCGTGGTTGCCGGTGACGAAGTACGCGCCGTGGCGGGCGCTGAGGTCGCGCAGTGGTTCGGCGGCGGGCCCGAGGTCGTGGACGGTGCCGTCGACCAGGTCGCCGACGACCGCGATGAGGTCGGGCTGGGTGCGGTTGACGGCGTCCACGATGCGCCGGGTGTGGGCGCGGCCGAGGATCGGGCCGAGGTGGACGTCGCTGACGACGGCGATCCGGAACCCGTGCGCGGCGCGCGGCAGCTTGGCGAGGGGCACCTGGACCCGTTTGACGCTCGGGCCGCGCAGGACCCCGTACGCCCCGTTCCCCACGGTCGCCACGGCGACGGCCGCGGCTGCTCCGCCGACGGTGCGTGCGACGAACCTGCGGCGGGTCAGCCCGGCCGGCTCCGGGTCGGCGGGGGCGTCCGCGCCGGGGTTGGCGGGCTCGGGGGCGGGGGCCGGAGCCGGTTCCCCGGGGCCGGGCTGCGGCGCGCCGGCCGGGACGGCCGGGACGGCGGCGGGTCGGGTCTCGCGGACACCTTCGGAGGGGGCCCGGTGGGCCAGACGGCGGAGCAACAGCGCGCGGATCGGCTCCGCCACCAGCATCGTCAGGGTCAGGTAGAGGAGCACCGCCAGCCAGAGGAACCCCGGCCAGGCCACCGTCTGCTGGAGCCAGAACGGGGCCCCGGCGCGGCCCGTGGTCAGGGCGGCCACAGAAAGGAGGGGCAGGGTGAGGGCCAAGGCCGTGCCGATGCGCCGGGGTGTGCCGCCGGGAGCGGTGGTGTCCCGGACCAGGCGGACCCAGAGCCAGCGGTGCACGAGGACCAGCAGGGCGAGGACCGCCAGCGCGATCAGGACGAAGAGGACCGTCTTCATGCCCCGGCCTCCGTGTTCGATCCCGAGCCCGGGTTCGCGCCCGAACCCGAGCCCGTCCCCGAACCCGAGCCCGTCCCCGAGCCCGCGCCGGGCGCGCGCCGCAGGGCCCGTACCCCGCGCCACCCGATCACCCCGACGGCCGTCCCCAGGAGGAAGGAGGACACCGCGAGTGTCAGGTGCACCCAGAAGTAGGACGTCGGGTCACCCGCCGCATCGAACGCGAGGCCGCTGCCGTTCTTCCACAGGTTCCGGACGAAAGACACCCAGATGAACCAGCTCCACACGCCGAAGGCGAGCAGGAACCAGGAAGCGGCACGGCTGAGTCTCATGCCCTCAGTATCGGATTCCTCCCCGGTGTGGACGCGCCGGGGTGGGCTGTCCCGGCAGTGGTTGCGGCGACTTGGCCGGTCCGCGCCGGTATCCAGCTCATCGGGAGGTACTTTCACCTGCGTGTCTGCAAAGAAGACCGCGCTGACGGTCCTTTCCGCCGCGCTGCTGGTCCCCGCCATGCTCACGGCGCCCGCTCACGCCGCTCCGGGGGCTCCCGTGCGGCCGGCGCCCCCGGCGGACGGCAAGAGCCGGCTGCCGAAGAGGGCCCCGGCGGCTCCCGCACCGCCCGCCTCGATGTCCACCGTCGGCGGATCCCTGCTCGGGCAGCCGGGTACGCAGGTGAACCTGCTGCCGGGTGCGCCCGCGCTGCCGGCGAACCTCTCGGGACGGTCCTGGATCGTGGCGGACGCCGACTCCGGTGAAGTGCTGGCCGCGCACAATGCGCACTGGCGGCTGCCGCCGGCCTCCACGATGAAGATGCTCTTCGCGGACACCGTGCTGCCGACCCTCCCCAAGGACCAGGTCCACAAGGTCACCGACGAGGACATGGAGGGCGTCGGCCCGGGCAGCAGCCTGGTCGGGGTCAAGGAGGACCACGAGTACAGCGTCCACGACCTGTGGCTCGGGGTGTTCCTGAGGTCGGGCAACGACGCGGTGCACGTGCTGTCGGCCATGAACGGCGGCATCGACAAGACCGTCCGGGACATGCAGGCGCACGCCGAGGAGCTCCAGGCCCTGGACACCCATGTGGTCTCCCCCGACGGGTACGACTCCCCGGAGCAGGTCTCCAGCGCGTACGACCTGACCCTGATCGCCCGCTCGGGTCTGCAGAAGCAGGACTTCCGGGAGTACTGCGGGACGGTCGAGGCGAAGTTCCCCGGTCTGCAGCTGGAGGGCAGGGCGCGGGACTTCTTCGAGATCCAGAACACCAACCGGCTGATGACGGGCGCGGGCGGCATCTCCCCCTACAAGGGCATCGCGGGGGTGAAGAACGGCAACACCACGATGGCCGGCTCCACCTTCACCGGCGCGGCCCAGCAGGGCGCCAGGAAGTTGCTGGTCACGGTGATGAACCCGGACGAGGGCGGGGTCAACTCGGTGTACGAGGAGACGGCGGCGCTCTTCGACTGGGGCTTCGCCGCGGCCGGCAAGGTGAAGCCGGTGGGCGAGCTGGTGCCGCCGAAGGGCGCGGACACCAAGTCCCACGGTTCCCCGGCCGAGTCCCACGAGAACAGTGCCTCGTCGGAGGGCGGCGGCGCCGGCGGCAGCGGGGCGGGTACCGCGCTCGGTGTGGCGGGCGGGGCGCTGGCCGCCCTCGCGGGCGGGGCCTTCGTGGTCAGCCGGCGCCGGCCGCGCGGCCGGCGGAACCGGGACGAAGAGCTGGTCTAGTGCGGTGACGGGGAAGGTGTGCCGGTCACGGCACTAGACGGTGCCAGGCCGTGCGGTGCGGCCCGGCGCGGAGTCCGGCGCGGAGTCCGGCCCGCCGCCCGGGCCGGTCCCGGCGGGACGCCCGTCCGGGTCCCGGGTCGCCTCCGGGTCCCGGGTCGCGTCCGAGTCCCGGGTCGCGTCCGGGTCCCGGTCCAGGTCCTTGCCCAGGTCCGTGCCCGGGTCCGGGTCCTTGCCCCGGTCCGGGCCCCCGCCGGTGTCGCCGTCGCGGTCGGTGTCCGCGTCGCCCTCGGTGTCGCCGCCGCCGTCGGCCTCGGCGTCGGCCTCGGCCTCGGTGTCGCCGTCCCCGTTCGTGCGCGTCGCCGTCCAGGACGCCACGAACAGCAGCAGCTTCGCGGTGAAGTTGATCCAGAGCAGCAGGGCGATCGGCACGCCGAAGGCCCCGTACATGCTCTTGGCGGCGACCTCCCGCATGTAGCCGCTGAGCAGCAGTTTCAGCAGTTCGAAGCCGGCCGCGCCGATCAGGGCCGCCTGGATCAGGCGGCCGCGCGGCGGCTCCACGCCGGGCAGCAGGGTCAGTACGTACAACAGCAGCAGGAAGGCGGCCAGGACACCGACGAGGAAGGCTCCGGTGCGCAGCAGGGCCCCTCCCGCCCCCTCGCGCGGGATGCCCAGCCATTCGGCGGTCTTCCCGACCGCGCTGGACCCGAAGATCGAGGCGGCGGCCGAGGCCAGTCCCACGCCGCCGAGGCCGAGCAGGACGAGGCCGTCCTTGCCCTTGCGGACGATCGGGTTGCCCTGGTCCTCGTCGTCCTTGTCCCAGACGGCGCGCAGGCAGTCCCGCATGGAGCCGACCCAGCCGATGCCGGTGAAGAGCAGCAGCGCGCCGGCGACGAGGGTGACCGTGCCCGCGTTGGCGACGAGGGCTTCGAGGTTGAGCTGGTCGGAGATCCCGGGGACCTGTTCGGCGAGGTTCTCCTGGAGCCGGTCGAGCTGGTCCTGGCTGAGCAGGGCCGCGCCGACGGCGGCGGCGACCGTGATCAGCGGGAAGAGGGCGAGGAAGCTGATGAAGGTGATGGCCGCGGCGAGCCGGGTCCAGTGCACGCGGTCGAGGCGTTCGCAGGAGCGCCAGGCATGCGTTTTCATGGCCCGGCCCGCCAGCGGCCCGATCACCGGAATCTTCGTCAGCCAGTCCATGGCGTCACCGTAATTGAGCGGCCGGAAATAGCCGGGATTGTCGGATTCGGGGACTACGGTCGTCGATTGTGACTTTTCGCGAAGCGGACCCGCTGGGCCGCCCGTTCCACGCCCTGGTCCTGCGAGGCCTCAGGTTCCGGACCCGCCGGGCCCTGCGGCCGCTGCGTCAGGAGGGCCGTGCGGTCGCCCCGGCCGGGGCGTCGGCGGCCGAGCCGGTCTGCGGCGGGACACCGGTCGGACCGGTTCCGAAGGGGTACTCGCGCAGTTTGCGCCACACCCCGTCGGGGCCCTGCTCGTAGAGCGCGAAGCCTTCGCAGAGCCACTCGGCGGCGTAGTCGGCGAGGGTCGCGTAGGCCAGGTCCATCGCCTCCTCGGAGATCCCGTGGGCGACGGTGACGTGGGGGTGGTACGGGAAGGCCAGCTCGCGGTCGAGCGGGCCCTCGGCGTCCCGGACCCGGCTCTGCAGCCGGGTGCAGCCCGGGGCGCCCTCGACGACCTGGACGAAGACCACCGGCGAGAGGGGGCGGAAGGTGCCCGTCCCGGCGAGCCGCATCCGGAAGGGGCGGAACCGGGCCGCGACCTCGGCGAGGTGCGCCCCGATCAGCGGGAGCCGCTCCGCGTTCACCTCGGTGGGCGGTACGAGGGTGACGTGCGTGGGGATGCCGTGCGCGGCTGCGTCCCCGAAGCCCGCGCGCAGCTCCTGGAGCTGGCTGCCGTACGGCTCCGGGACCGCGATCGAAACGCCGAGCGTTACGGTCCCCACGAATCTCTCCTCCGCTTGTCTGCTTGGGTGCTGCCGCCCAGTGTGGCGCCAGCACCCCCGGTCCCGCCAGGGTCCTTGTGTCCTCAGTGCTTGGCGGGCAGGAACCCGAGCCGGTCGTACGTCTGCGCGAGGGTCTCGGCGGCGACCGCGCGGGCCTTCTCCGCGCCCTTGGCGAGCAGGGAGTCCAGGGTCTCGGGGTCGTCGAGGTACTCCTGGGTGCGCTGCTTGAACGGTGTGACGAAGTCGACCATCACGCCGGCGAGGTCGGTCTTGAGCGCGCCGTAGCCCTTGCCCTCGTACTGCGCCTCCAGGGCGGGGACGGTCTGGCCGGTGAGGGTGGAGTAGATCGTCAGCAGGTTGCTGACGCCGGGCTTGGCGGCCGGGTCGAAGCGGACCTCGGCCTCGGTGTCGGTGACCGCGCTCTTGATCTTCTTCTCGGTGGCCTTGGGCTCGTCGAGGAGGTTGATCAGGCCCTTGGGCGAGGACGCCGACTTCGACATCTTGATCGCCGGGTCCTGGAGGTCGTAGATCTTGGCGACCTCCTTGACGATGTGCGCGGCGGGGAGGGTGAAGGTGGGGCCGAAGCGCTGGTTGAAGCGCTCGGCCAGGTCGCGGGTCAGCTCGATGTGCTGGCGCTGGTCCTCGCCGACCGGGACGGCGTCCGCCTGGTAGAGCAGGATGTCGGCGACCTGGAGGATCGGGTACGTGAACAGGCCGACGGTGGCGTTGTTGACGCCGCCCTTGGCGGACTTGTCCTTGAACTGCGTCATGCGGCTGGCCTCGCCGAAGCCGGTGATGCAGTTCATGACCCAGCCGAGCTGCGCGTGTTCGGGCACGTGGCTCTGGACGAAGAGGGTGCAGCGCTCGGGGTCCAGGCCCGCGGCGAGGAGCTGCGCGGCGGACAGCCGGGTGTTCGCGCGGAGTTCCTTCGGATCCTGCGGCATGGTGATCGCGTGCAGGTCGACGACCATGTAGAAGGCGTCGTGCGTCTCCTGAAGGGCGACGTACTGGCGGATGGCTCCGAGGTAGTTCCCGAGGTGGAACGAACCGGAGGTGGGCTGGATGCCGGAGAGCGCGCGAGGACGATCAGAAGCCATGGCTTCATTCTCTCAGGTGCGGGGGCGGGCTCGGGCCCGCCGCTGGCCGGATCCCTGCGGGCCGCCCCGGTCCGGCCCGTGCCGCGCACGGGTACCCGGCGGTAGCGGGGCGTCCGGATACCGCCCCGGCCGAGCGACCGCTTACGCGGCGGGCGGGCGGGGCGGGCGGGGCGGCGCCCCGTGGGGCGGGCGCCGCCGGCCGGTGTCCGCAGCCGTGCTCCGGACACCGGCCGCCGCGGGTTCAGGACAGCGGGAGGCCCGGCGCCGGGAAGGCGGCCATCAGGTCGGTGACCTCGGCGCGTACGGCGGCCAGGGCCTGCTCGTCGCCCTTGGCGGCTGCGTCGACCCCCCGCGAGATCCACTCGGCGACCGCGGGCATGTGTCCCGGGGTCAGGCCGCGCGAGGTCAGCGACGGGGTGCCGATGCGGATGCCCGAGGGGTCGAAGGGCTTGCGGGGGTCGAAGGGGACCGTGTTGTGGTTCACGACGATGCCCGCCCGGTCCAGGGCCTTGGCGGCGGTCTTGCCCGGGACGGCCTTCCCGGTCAGGTCGATCAGGATCAGGTGGTTGTCGGTGCCCCCCGAGACCAGGTCGAATCCGCGCTCCAGCAGGGCTTCGGCGAGGGCCTTGGCGTTGGCGACGACCTGGTGTGCGTACGCCGTGAAGGAGGGCTGCGCCGCCTCGTGCAGGGCCACCGCGATGCCGGCCGTGGTCTGGTTGTGCGGGCCGCCCTGCAGGCCGGGGAAGACCGCCTTGTCGATGGCCTTCGCGTGCTCCGCGCGGCACATCAGCATCGCGCCGCGCGGGCCGCGCAGCGTCTTGTGGGTGGTGGTGGAGACCACGTCCACGTGCCCGACCGGGGAGGGGTGCGCGCCGCCCGCGATCAGGCCGGCGATGTGCGCGACGTCGGCGACCAGGACCGATCCCGCCTCCGCGGCGATGGAGGCGAAGGCGGCGAAGTCGATGGTGCGGGGCAGGGCGGTGCCGCCGCAGAAGATCAGCTTGGGCCGTTCGGCGAGCGCGAGGTCGCGCACCGCGTCGTAGTCGATGAGCCCGGTCCCGGCCTGGACGCCGTACTGCACGCCGCGGAACCAGGAGCCGGTCGCGGAGACCCCCCACCCGTGCGTGAGGTGGCCGCCCATCGGCAGGGCCATGCCCATGACGGTGTCACCGGGCTTCGCGAAGGCCAGGTAGACGGCGAGGTTGGCCGGGGAGCCGGAGTACGGCTGCACGTTGGCGTGGTCCACGCCGAACAGCCCCTTGGCCCGTTCCACGGCCAGGGCCTCGACGCGGTCGATGTTCTGCTGGCCCTCGTAGTAGCGGCGGCCGGGGTAGCCCTCGCTGTACTTGTTCTGCAGGACCGTCCCGGAGGCTTCGAGGACGGCTGCGGACACGTAGTTCTCGCTGGGGATCAGGCGCAGGGTCTGCGCCTGGAGGACTTCCTCGGCGGCGACGAAGGACGCCAGCTCGGGGTCGGTGGCCCACAGGGAAGGGTGGCTGTGGGCGGGACGGCGGCTCGCGGACATGGCGGGCTCCTCCGGGGTCGATGTGATCGGTACCCCGCGAAGCCCAGGCGAGCGGCCTTGTGTGCGGTCGAACGCGCACGGCTCCCCCGGAGTTGGTTCCCCGTACGCCAGTCGCCGTGCGTACCGTCCACCATAGCGGGCGTGTCACGGGAGAGGTTTCTGCGTCCGGCATACGAGCGACGATAGGAAGGTGACGCCACTCTCGTCACCGGCCCACCCGGCAAGAAGGACGATCGGAGACCCCGTGTCGACAACTGCTGATGCCATCCGCTCCGCCGAAGCGCACAGCGCGCACAACTACCATCCCCTGCCCGTGGTGGTCGCGTCCGCGGAGGGCGCGTGGATGACCGACGTGGAGGGCCGCAGGTACCTCGACATGCTGGCCGGGTACTCGGCGCTCAATTTCGGCCACGGCAACCGTCGGCTGATCGACGCCGCCCGCGCGCAGCTGGAGCGGGTCACCCTCACCTCGCGCGCCTTCCACCACGACCGCTTCGCCGAGTTCTGTACCGAACTCGCCGCGCTGTGCGGCAAGGACATGGTGCTGCCCATGAACACGGGCGCGGAGGCGGTGGAGACGGCCGTGAAGACGGCCCGCAAGTGGGGGTACGAGGTCAAGGGGGTGCCGGACGGGCACGCCAAGATCGTGGTGGCGGCCGACAACTTCCACGGCCGGACGACGACGATCGTGGGCTTCTCCACCGACCACGACGCCCGCGACCACTTCGGCCCCTACACGCCGGGCTTCGAGATCGTGCCGTACGGGGACCTCACCGCCCTCGCCGCGGCCGTCACGGAGAACACCGTGGCCGTGCTGCTGGAGCCGATCCAGGGGGAGGCGGGGGTGCTGGTGCCGCCGGCCGGCTACCTCCAGGGCGTACGGGAGCTCACCCGCGAGCGGAACGTCCTGTTCGTCGCGGACGAGATCCAGTCGGGTCTGGGGCGAACCGGCAAGACCTTCGCCTGCGAGCACGAGGGGGTCGTCCCGGACGTGTACCTGCTCGGCAAGGCGCTGGGCGGCGGGGTGGTGCCGGTGTCGGCGGTCGTCGCCGACCGGGACGTGCTGGGGGTGTTCCGGCCCGGCCAGCACGGGTCCACCTTCGGCGGGAACCCGCTCGCCTGCGCGGTGGCCCTGGAGGTCGTCGCGATGCTCCGGACCGGCGAGTACCAGCAGCGCGCCACCGAGCTCGGCGAGCACCTGCACCGGCAGCTGGGCCTGCTGGTGCGCGGGGGCGCGGTGACCGCCGTGCGGGGCCGCGGGCTGTGGGCGGGCGTGGACGTCGACCCCTCGCGGGGTACCGGCCGGGAGATCTCCGAGAAGCTGATGGAGCTCGGGGTGCTGGTGAAGGACACCCACGGGTCGACGATCCGGATCGCGCCGCCGCTGGTGATCGACAAGGAGGACCTGGACTGGGGCCTGGACCAGCTCCGGTCGGTCCTCGGCGCCTAGGCCGAATCCGCGCCCGCGCGCGCCCGCCCGCGCCCGCCCGCCCGGGCAGGCGCGGGCCGGGCAGCGCGGGCCGGGCGGCGGCGGCCGGTCGCGGGCCCGGGCGGTCAGAGGATGACGTGGGGCAGGAAGCGGGCGTACTCGTCCGTGACCGGCCCCGCGGATTCGCGGATGCCCAGGCCCGCCGCCTCGTCCTCGACGACCCAGGCGCCGAGCACCACCCGGTTGCCGTCGAAGTCGGGCAGCGGGGCGAGGGCCTGGAAGCAGTACCGCTCCCCCTCCTCGGGCACGAACGGCTCGCCGGCGGCGCCCGCCTCGTGGAGGGTGACGCCGGCGCCCTCCCGGCCGAGCAGCGGCTTCGCGACGTAGCCGGGGCCGCCGGGCTCCGCCAGTTCACGGGGGCCGTCGAGGTAGGCGGGCAGCAGGTTCGGGTGCTCCGGGAACAACTCCCAGAGGATCGCCAGGAGCGCCTTGTTGGACAGCAGCATCTTCCACAGCGGCTCGATCCAGCAGGTGGTGCCGGAGCCCCCGCCGTGGTCGTAGGTGCCCAGGACCTGCGGGCCGAACTCGTCCGTGGCCAGCCACTCCCACGGGTACAGCTTGAAACAGCTGCGGATGAAGCGGAGCTTCTCGTCCACGAACCGGCCGGAGAGGCTGTCCCAGCCGATCCGCTCGACGGACAGCGCATCGGTGTCCAGACCGGCCTGCTCGGCGGTCTCCTGGAGGTAGGCCACCGTCATCAGGTCCTCGCCGAGCTCGTCGGTCTCGGAGTGCGCGAAGTGCACCGGCCCGGCCGGGAGCAGTTCGGCCTGGCGGCGCCAGGCGTCGACGAGCCGCTCGTGGAGGGAGTTCCACTGGTCGGCGCCGGGGAAGCGCTCCTCCATCCAGAACCACTGCGGGCTGGCCGCCTCCACCAGGGAGGTGGGGGTGTCGGCGTTGTACTCCAGCATCTTGGCCGGGCTGGCGCCGTCGTAGCGCAGGTCGAAGCGGGCGTACAGGGAGGGCTGCTCGGCGCGCCGCCGCCACGACTCGGCGACCTGCGCGGCGAGGGCCGGGTCGGTGATGCCGAGGTCCGCGAAGCGGTCGTGCTCGACGATGTGCGCGGCGGCGGCCAGGCACATGGCGTGCAGCTCCTCCACGACGTTCTCCAGCGCCTCGACCTCGGGGAGGGAGAAGGAGTAGTAGGCGCTCTCGTCCCAGTAGGGGCGCAGGGAGTCGTCGGGGTAGCGGGTGAGGGGGTAGATCAGCCCCTGCTCCTCGACCGTCTTCTGCCAGTCGGGGCGGGGTTCGATGGTGTGCCGCTTCATCAGTGCGCAGTTCCCTCGGGTTCGCTCAGCCGCCGCTGGAGCCGGAGTGGCTCTTGCCTATGCCGCCGCGGGTGACGGCGGACTTGTCGAAACTCCCGCCGGACGCCCTGCCGTTCACGACGGAGCCGCCGTAGTAGTAGGCGCCGGTGCCGCCCTTCTTGCAGTCCTTGTCCCTCAGCTTCTCCATCGTGGAGCGGGACACGCACCTGCGGTCGGGCTCGTCGCTGCTGCCGCAGGCCACGAGCGTGGCCGCGAGCAGGCCCATCCCGCCGAGGACGACGGCGCCGGACCGCATGCGGCGCGTGTTGGTGCTGCTGCTGTCCATGTCTGCTGCTCCCCCTGGTTGCGTGTGCCGAACAGAGTAGATCGCGGCCCCCTGCCGATGGAATCCGGCCGCCGTGAGACCGGTGACCTAGAGTCGCTTTGTGCTGATTGGGATGATGTGCGCACTCGGTGCGGCGGTCTGCTTCGGTACGGCGTCCGTCCTCCAGGCCATGGCGGCGCGGGCCGCCGAGCCGGGGACGGGCTCCGGCGTCGACCCGGCGCTGCTGCTGCGGGCCGCCCGGCAGTGGCGCTATCTGCTGGGGCTCGGCCTCGACGCGGCGGGGTTCGTGCTGCAGATCATCGCCCTGCGGCACATCCCGATCTACGCGGTGGGGGCCGCGCTGGCCGCCAGCCTGGCCGTGACGGCCGTGGTCGCCGCCCGGCTGCTGCGGGTGCGGCTCTCGGGTACGGAGTGGGCGGCGGTGGCGGTGGTGTGCGCCGGGCTGCTGATGCTGGGGCTGGCCTCCGGGGAGGAGGGCTCGGGGACCGGTACGCCCGCACTGGAACTGGGCCTGCTGGCGGTCGCGGTCCTGGTGCTGCTGGTCGGCGCGGCGGCGGGCCGGCTGCCGGAGCGCTGGCGCCCGCTGGTGCTGGGGTTCGCGGCGGGCACCGGCTTCGGGGTGGTGGAGGTGGCGGTCCGCCTCATCGACGGGTTCTCCCTCGCCGAACTGCGCAGTCCGGCCCTGTACGCCCTGCTACTGGGCGGGGGCGCGGCCTTCCTGCTGCTGACCTCGGCCCTGCAGCGCGGCTCGGTCACGGCGGCGACGGCCGGCATGGTCCTCGGCGAGACGGTCGGGCCTGCGGTGGTGGGGGTGGTCTGGCTGGGCGACCGCACCCGGGAGGGGCTGACCTGGCTGGCGGTGGCGGGCTTCACGGTGGCCGTCGCCGGAGCCCTGTTCCTGGCCCGGTTCGGTGAGCCCCCGCCGCCGCGGCCTGCGGAAGCCCCCGACCCGGTCTGACCGGGCGGGGCGCCCGCTACGGCAGGACCGCGGACAGGGCGGCCAGGGTCGGGGCCCAGGCGCTGTCCGGGGGTGTGCCGTAGCCGACGACCAGCGCGTCCCGGGGCGGCAGGTCGGCGTCCGGGTGCCGGAAGGCGGACAGGCCCTGGAGGGCGAGGTCCTGCCAGGCCGCGGACTGCAGGGCGGTGCGTTCGGTGCCGGGCGGGAGGTCCAGTACGGCGTGCAGGCCCGCCGCGATCCCGGAGACGGCGACGCGGCCCGACACGGCCGCCACCATCGCGTCCCGGCGCCGCCGGTAGCGCAGCCGCATGCCGCGCACGTGCCGGTCGTACGCCCCGGAGGTGAGGAACTCCGCGAGGGTGAGCTGGTCCAGGACGCCGGGGGTCCCCCCGAGGCCGCCCATGGCCGCCGTCACCTCGTCCAGCAGCCCCGGCGGGACCACCATCCAGCCCATGCGCAGCCCCGGCGCCAGGGACTTGCTGGCCGTCCCGAGGTACACCACCCGGTCGGGGTCGAGCCCTTGGAGCGCCCCGACGGGCTGGCGGTCGTAGCGGAACTCCCCGTCGTAGTCGTCCTCCAGGACGAGCCCGCCGGTGCGCCGGGCCCAGTCGACGGCCGCCGCCCGGCGGGCGGGGGTCAGCGCGGCGCCCGTCGGGAACTGGTGGGCGGGGGTGAGCAGGACCGCGCCGGGGCCGGCGCCCAGGTCGCCCGTGCGGGCTCCCTCCCCGTCGACCCCGAGGGGGCGTGTCCGCAGCCCCGCGCGGGCCACCAGGTCCCGGTGGATGTCCAGGCTGTACGCCTCCACGGCCACCTCGCGCACCCGCCGGGCCCGCAGCACCGCGCAGAGCACGCGCAGCCCGTGGACGAACCCCGCGCACAGCACGATCCGCTCGGGGTCGGCGTACACACCGCGGGCCCGGGCCAGGTATCCGGCCAGCGCCTCGCGCAGCTCGATCCGCCCCCGGAGGTCGGCCGCGTACCCGAAGGCCTCGTTGGGTGCGGCGGTCAGCGCCCGGCGGGCCGCCGCCAGCCAGGCGGTGCGCGGGAAGCCGCCGAGGTCCGGGGAGCCGGGCAGCAGGCTGTACGCGGGCCCCCGGCGGGCGGGGCGGCGGACCCGGGCACCACCGGCGGGCCGGAGCGGCGTGGCCCGTTCGGCGACCCGGGTGCCGGAGCCCTGGCGGGCCGTCAGCCATCCCTCGGCGACGAGTTCGGCGTAGGCCTCGGCGACCGTGTTGCGGGCGATCCGCAGATCGGCGGCGAGGGTGCGGGAGGACGGCAGCCGGGTGCCGGGCGCCAGCCGCCCGCTGCGGGCGGCCTCGCGCAGGGCGTCGGCGAGCCCCGCCTTCAGACCGCGGCCGGCGGACAGCTCCAGGTGCAGGTCGCCACCGGAAGTGGCCCAGGATTCCGTCATGGAGATGGACCATATCGGCGGGCCGCCCGGCTCGTACGGTGGGGCCATGACGACGACTGCCGAAACCCCCGTACACGCCCCTGAACAGCCTTCCCGCCTGCAGTGGCACCAGCTCGCCCCCGCGGTCTACAAGGCCATGGTGGCCTTGGAGACGGCGGCCCGGAAGGGCTTGGACCCGGTGCTGGTGGAGCTGGTGAAGATCCGGGCCTCGCAGGTCAACCACTGCGCGTTCTGCCTGGACATGCACACGAAGGACGCCTTGGCGGCGGGTGAGAGCGTCGAGCGGATCGTGCAGTTGGGCGCCTGGGAGGAGTCGCGGCACTTCTACACGGAGAAGGAGCTCGCGGCGATCGAGCTGACGGAGGCCGTCACCGTCCTGACGGACGGCTTCGTGCCGGACGAGGTGTACGAGAGGGCCGCCCGGCAGTTCGAGGCGGCCGAACTGGCCCAGCTGATCGCGGTGATCACGACGATCAACGCCTGGAACCGGTTCGCCGTCTCCACCCGCATGGTGCCGGGCCACTACACGCCGGGCGCGGGCAAGCCCTGAGCCGTGGACGCGCCGGCCGTCGTGCGCTGTGGCGCGTGCGTCACGGCTCACGCGTTACGGCGCGTGCGGCACGGCTCGCGTCGCGGCTCGCGCGTCACGGCTCACCCGCTGTGGGAGACCGCCGCCCGAGCCGCCCAGGACACCGCTCGATGACCCGGTCGCGGTAGGCCGCGTCGAGGTAGGTGCCGGCGCACAGCAGGCGCCCGGCTTCGCTCAGGGACGGCTCCACCGGAGCTCTGCCACCCGCCGTGTCTGTCACCGAATCCCCCTTCCGGTGTGCGGAGGGAAAATGTAGAGGCCGCCGGGCCCCTACGACAGGCGTGAACACGCCAAAAGGCCCCGGCGCGCTGCGCCGGGGCCTTGGGGGCCGGATCGGCCCGTGGCTCAGATCAGGCCGAGCTCGCGCACCGCGTCGCGCTCCTCGACGAGCTCCTGCACGGACGCGTCGATGCGCGTACGGGAGAACTCGTTGAGGTCCAGGCCCTGGACGATCTCGTACGAGCCGTCCTTGGTGGTGACGGGGAAGGAGGAGATGATGCCCTCCGGGACGCCGTAGGAGCCGTCCGACGGGATGCCCATGGAGGTCCAGTCGCCCGCCGCGGTGCCGTTGACCCAGGTGTGCACGTGGTCGATGGCGGCGTTGGCGGCCGAGGCGGCGGAGGACGCGCCGCGGGCCTCGATGATCGCCGCGCCGCGCTTGGCGACGGTCGGGATGAAGGTGTCGGCGAGCCACTGCTCGTCGCCGACGACCTCGGCGGCGTTCTTGCCGGCGATCTCCGCGTGGAAGATGTCCGGGTACTGGGTGGCCGAGTGGTTGCCCCAGATGGTCAGGCGCTTGATGTCGGTGACGTCGGCGCCGGTCTTCTTCGCGAGCTGCGAGATCGCGCGGTTGTGGTCCAGGCGGGTCATCGCGGTGAAGCGCTCGGCCGGTACGTCCGGGGCGGCGGCCTGCGCGATGAGCGCGTTGGTGTTGGCCGGGTTGCCGACGACGAGGACCTTGATGTCGTCCGCGGCGTGGTCGTTGATGGCCTTGCCCTGCGGCTTGAAGATCCCGCCGTTGGCGGAGAGCAGGTCACCGCGCTCCATGCCCTTGGTGCGGGGGCGCGCACCGACGAGCAGGGCGACGTTCGCACCCTCGAAGCCCTGGTTCGGGTCGTCGAAGATGTCGATGCCCTTGAGCAGCGGGAACGCGCAGTCGTCGAGCTCCATGGCGGTGCCCTCAGCGGCCTTCATGCCCTGGGGGATCTCCAGAAGACGGAGCTTGACCGGCACGTCCGCGCCGAGCAGGTGACCGGAGGCGATGCGGAAGAGCAGCGCGTAGCCGATCTGGCCGGCAGCGCCGGTCACGGTGACATTCACGGGAGTGCGGGTCATGGCCTTCTCCGTTAGACAGCTGGCGGTGGGGCGTCCCCGCCCCATGTGCTGGGAGGACGCCGCTTCCCGGTGAATCTTGACGTGAAGAGACATCCGCGGTCAGGCTATCCGACCCGCAGGCGGCCGAATCCCCCGGTCCCTGTGGTGCGCCGCACACGCGCCCCGGGTTTCGAAGGCCCGGGTGCGTTCCGGGCCGTCATTCGACGCGGAAGACCTCGCCCGTGCGGTGCCCTTCGATCGACTTCACGTAAGCGCGCGCCGCCCGGCCCACCGGTACGGGGTCGCATCCCGCGAAGGTCTCCCCGTACGCGTCGAGGGACTCCTCGAAGACGGTCGGGCTGACCGCGTTGATCCGCTGGCGGCCGGGGAGTTCGACGGCCGCGGCCCGTACGAAGGCCTCGACCGCGCCGTTGACCAGCGAGGCGACCGCGCCGGTGCGCAGCGGCTCGCGGGCCAGGATGCCGGTGACGAGGGTGTACGAGGCGTGCGCGGGCAGCCGGTGGAGGCCTTGGCGGACGAGCTCGATCTGGCTGACGGCCTTGCCTTCGAGGCCTTGGCGGACCTCGTCGGCGGTCAGGTCCTCCAGTGGGCGCCAGGGGACGCTGCCCGCGGCGACGGCCACCGCGTCCACCGCCTCCGCGGGGTCGGCGGCGGCCCGGGCGTCGAGGGCGTCGTACATCGCCCGGACCGAGGCGGGGTCGGTGATGTCCAGGGTGATGTCGGCACGGGTGCGGGAGGCGGTGACGACACGGTGGCCGCGCTCGCGCAGGGCGGTGTGGACCGCCGTGCCGAGGGTTCCGTGCGCTCCGATCAGGACGATGTTCATACGGAGAGCCTCTCGCGGCGCCGTCCGTGCAGTCCAGCTACTCCTTCTTCACGGATGTTTAAGATGAACTCATGCTGGATGTGAAGCGGATGGTCATCCTCCGGGACCTGGCCGCACACGGACGGGTGACCGCGGTCGCCGACCTGCACGGCGTCACCCCCTCCGCGGTGTCCCAGCAGCTGCGGACGCTGGAGGCGGAGGCGGGGGCCGTCCTGGTCGAGCGGGAGGGCCGGGGGCTGCGGCTCACCGCGGCCGGCGCGGCCCTGGCTGCGGCCTGCGAGCCCGTGCTGGCCGCACTGGAACGGGCCGAGGGCGCGGTCCGGGCCCTGGACGCGGACCTGCGCGGGGAGGTCGTCATCGGGTGCGCCCCGAGTGCGCTGGCCACGGTGGCCGCGCCGCTCGTCGCCGAGCTGGCGGCGCGCCACCCGCGGCTGCGGCCGCGGATCGTGCAGGCCGACCCCGAGGAGGCCGTGCCGCGGCTCCGCGCCCGCCGGCTGGACCTCGCGGTGACCTACGCCTACCCGCTGCTCGGCGCCCCGCCCGCGGAGGGGACCCATGCGGTGCGGCTGTTCGAGGACCCCCTGTGCCTGGCGCTGCCGCGGGCACTGCTGCCCGCCTGGGAGCGGGAGGGGCTGGCCGCCCTGCGGGAGGCGGACTGGGTCTCGGCCCCGGCCCCGAGCAGCTGCCGCGACATGCTGCTGCACGCCTGCCGCAACGCCGGCTTCACCCCGCGGGTCGCGCACGAGTGCGCGGACCTGCGGGCCGGGCTCTGGCTGGTCGCCACCGGCCACGCCGTGTCGATCCTGCCGCGGCTGATGTGCGGGGATCCGCCGGCCGGCGCCGTCGTACGCGAACTGCCCGGCCCGGGACGGACCCTGGACGCCGTGGTCCGGGCAGGCACCGAGACCCGGCCGGCCGTCGCGGCCACCCTCGCGGCGCTGACCGCGGCGCAGCCGGGCGGCGGCTGCGGGTCCTGACGGTCCGCCGACGGCCGGCGCCGGACGGCGGCCGGTCAGCGGACGGTGGCGGTCGGCGGACGGCGGCGGCCAGCGGACGGTGGCGGTCAGCGGATGGTGGCGGTCGGCGGTCAGCGGACCGTGAAGCGGACCGCGGACTCCAGGAACGGGATCTCCAGCAGCGGGTTCGGCTCCATGACCAGCGCGAGCAGCGTGATCACCAGACCCAGCAGCCCGTAGGTGACCATGTCGGTGAAGCGGGAGCGCACCGCGAGCATGCCCACCGACGGGAGCAGTCGCCGCAGCACCGCGGCCAGGATCAGGGCCACGCCCATCACCAGGCAGCCGGCCCGGGGCTGCCCCAGGGCCGTGACCAGCAGTCCGACCGCGGTGGCCGTGAGCACGGCGAGCATCGGCCACTGCCGGACGGGTGTGGACACGGCTCCGGGGACGGCCCGGCCGCTCCCCTCGGGCCGGGCGGTGTCCCGGGTCACGGACGGGAACCGGCGGGAGCGGCCGGGGCCCGCCTCGGCGGCTTTGGAACCCGCGGCCGGCGTCGGGGCCGGCCTGCCGGGGGCCGGCGTGGCGGCGGCCGTGCCCGCGGGGGGCGTGGCGGCCGCCGCGGGCTCCGCGCCGGGGTCCGCCCCGGGTTCAGCCCGCACTGGGAATCCGTTCCGCCGCCTCGACCACGTTGACCAGCAGTTGGGCGCGGGTCATCGGGCCGACGCCGCCCGGGTTCGGGGAGATCCAGCCCGCGACCTCGGCCACCCCGGGGTGCACGTCGCCGACGATCCTGCCCTGCTCGTCGCGGCTGACGCCGACGTCGAGCACGGCCGCGCCCGGCTTCACGTCCTCCGGCTTGACCAGGTGCGGGACACCGGCCGCGGCGACGACGATGTCCGCCTGGCGCAGCAGCCCGGACAGATCGCGCGTACCGGTGTGACAGAGCGTCACGGTGGCGTTCTCCGACTTGCGGGTCAGGAGCAGGCCGATGGACCGGCCGACGGTGATGCCGCGGCCCAGGACGACCACGTGGGCGCCGTTGATCTCGACGCCGTGGTGGCGCAGCAGTTCGACGATGCCGTACGGGGTGCAGGGCAGCGGGCCGGGCTCGTTCAGCACGAGCCGGCCCAGGGACATGGGGTGCAGGCCGTCGGCGTCCTTCTCCGGGTCCATCAGCTCCAGCACCCGGTTGGTGTCGATGCCCTTGGGGAGCGGGAGTTGGACGATGTAGCCCGTGCACTCCGGGTTGTCGTTGAGTTCGCGGACGACCGCCTCGATGTCCTCCTGGGAGGCCGTCGCGGGCAGTTCGCGCTGGATGGAGGCGATGCCGACCTCGGCGCAGTCCTTGTGCTTGCCGTTGACGTACCAGCGGCTGCCCGGGTCGTCGCCGACCAGGAGGGTGCCGAGGCCTGGGGTGGTGCCCCGGGCCTTCAGGGCCGCCACGCGGGCGGACAGTTCGGACTTGATCGCGGCCGCGGTGGCCTTGCCATCGAGAATCTGGGCGGTCATGACCCCATCCTCCCGGATGGGGTGGCGTCTGTTCCAGTCAAGGGTCTCGGGAGAGCGCGCGGTTCATTGCACTTGCACAACAAGTGACCGCCCCCGGCACAACCGGCTGGACAAGTCCGGGCCGGTCCGACGACGATGCAGCGAAAGAGTGCCGCGGGCAGTGCCGGGGGGCGGACCGCATCATCGAAGAAACTCCTCCGCGCGTGCCGTGCGTCCCCGCACTTCCACGGAGGAACCACCCAAGATGAGCTTCGGCGACCCGAACAACCCGTACGGACAGCAGCCCCAGGCCCCGCAGGGCGGCCAGCCCGGGTACGGCTACCCGCAGCAGGCCCCGCAGGGCGGCCAGCCCGCCTACGGCTACCCCCAGCAGGGCGCGCCCGCCGGCTACCCGGCCGGCCCCGGCGGGTTCCCGGGCGGGCCCGTCGAGATGCCGGGCGGCGTCAAGGCTGCCCGCATCATGCTGTACATCCTCGGCGGTCTCCAGGTGGTGCTGGCCCTGATCGCCATGATCGCCTCCGCCTGGGTCGCCGACATGATCTCCGGCGCCGACACCTCCAGCTCGGGCCTGAACGGCACCGAGGCCGACCAGGCCGCCGCCATCGGCGTCGGCGTCATGATCGTCCTGGGTGTCCTCATCCTGGGCTTCGCGCTGTGGGCCATCCTGACCGCCGTGAAGCTGCCCAAGGGCCGCGGCGGCATCCGCGTCTCGGGCATCATCTACGGCTCCGTCACCGCGCTGTTCAGCCTGCTGAGCCTGCTGACCGCGAACGTGTTCGCGCTCATCAGCCTGGTGCTCGGCATCCTCATCATCGTCTTCCTGGCCAAGAGCGACGCGAGCCAGTACTTCAGCCGCCCGCAGTACTAGGCGGCAGCGCGGCAGGGCCCGGCCGGGCCCTGCCGCCGCAGTGAACGGCGAAGGCCGCGTCCCGCAGTGCGGGGCGCGGCCTTCGCCGTGTGCGCAGGGGTCCGGTCAGTGGAAGAAGTGGCGGGTCCCGGTGAAGTACATCGTCACGCCGGCCTTCTCGGCCGCCTCGACCACCTGTTCGTCGCGGACGGAACCGCCCGGCTGGACGACGGCCTTGATGCCCGCCGCCGTGAGGATCTCCAGCCCGTCGGGGAAGGGGAAGAACGCGTCGGACGCGGCGTACGAGCCCTGCGCGCGCTCGGCGCCCGCCCGCTCGACGGCGAGCTTCGCCGAGTCGACGCGGTTGACCTGGCCCATGCCGACGCCGACCGAGGCGCCGTCCTTGGCCAGCAGGATCGCGTTGGACTTGACGGCCCGGCAGGCCTTCCACGCGAAGGCCAGCTCGGCGAGTTCCGCGGCGGACAGCGCGTCACCGGTGGCCAGGGTCCAGTGCGCCGGGTCGTCGCCCTCGGCCTGGAAGAGGTCGCTCTGCTGGAGCAGCGCGCCGCCGCTGACCGGCTTGAGGTCGCCGGGCTGGTGCGGGGTGCCGTCCACCTTCAGGACGCGGATGTTCTTCTTCTTGGCGAGGACCTCGACGGCGCCGTCCTCGTAACCGGGCGCCGCGATGACCTCGGTGAAGATCTCCGCCACCTGCTCGGCGAGCTCGACGCTCACCGGGCGGTTCACGGCGATGACCCCGCCGAAGGCCGACAGCGGGTCGCAGGCGTGCGCCTTGCGGTGGGCGGCGGCCACGTCGGCGCCGATCGCGATGCCGCACGGGTTGGCGTGCTTGATGATGGCGACACAGGGCTCGTCGTGGTCGTAGGCGGCCCGGCGGGCGGCCTCGGTGTCCACGTAGTTGTTGAAGGACATCTCCTTGCCGTGCAGTTGCTCGGCGTTGGCGAGCCCGCCCGGCCGGCCGTCCGTGTACAGCGCGGCGGCCTGGTGCGGGTTCTCGCCGTAGCGCAGGGTCGACTTGCGCTCCCAGGCGCCGGCCAGGAACTCGGGCAGCACGGCCTCCGGCTCCGGGGCGTACGCATTCGTGAACCACGAGGCGACGGCCACGTCGTAGGCGGCGGTGTGCTGGAAGGCCTCGGCCGCCAGGCGCTTGCGGGCGGTCAGGTCGAAGCCGCCGTTCTGCGCCGCCGCGAGGACGTCGGCGTAGCGCTCGGGGCTGGTGACGACGGCGACCGACGGATGGTTCTTGGCCGCGGCGCGGACCATCGAGGGGCCGCCGATGTCGATCTGCTCCACGCACTCGTCCGGGGTGGCGCCCGACTGGACGGTCGCGAGGAAGGGGTACAGGTTGACGACGACCAGGTCGAAGGGCTCGACGCCCAGCTCGGCGAGCTGGTTGCGGTGGTCCTCCAGCCGCAGGTCGGCAAGGACGCCCGCGTGCACCCGCGGGTGCAGGGTCTTGACCCGGCCGTCGAGGCACTCGGGGAAGCCGGTGAGCTCCTCGACCTTGGTGACGGGCACCCCGGCCGCGGCGATCCTCGATGCGGTGGAGCCGGTGGAGACGAGGGCGACGCCCGCCTCGTGCAGGCCGCGGGCCAGCTCTTCCAGTCCCGTCTTGTCGTAGACGCTGACGAGCGCACGCCGGATCGGCCGCTGGGTCGTGGTCGGGTCGTTGCTCTCTACGGCGGTCACTGGATTGTTACCTTTCGTCCCTCAATGCGGTAGCCGTGCCGGGCCAGGCGCCCCACGACATCGACGAGCAGCGCGCGCTCGACTTCCTTGATGCGCTCATGGAGAGCGGCTTCTTCTTCCCCGTCCCGGATCTCGACCACACCCTGGGCGATGATCGGACCGGTGTCCACGCCGCCGTCCACGAAGTGGACGGTGCAGCCGGTGACCTTGGCCCCGTAGGCCAGGGCGTCCCGTACCCCGTGCGCGCCCGGGAAGGCGGGGAGCAGCGCGGGGTGGGTGTTGACGAACCGGCCGCCGAAGCGGTCCAGGAACGCCGCGCCGACGATCTTCATGAAGCCGGCGGACACGACGAGGTCCGGCGCGTGGGCCTCGGTCGCCGCGGTGAGGGCGGCGTCCCATTCCGCGCGGCTTCCATAGGCCTTGACGGGGCACACGAAGGTGGGGATGCCGGCCTTCTCGGCCCGCTCCAGGCCCGCGATGCCGTCGCGGTCGGCCCCCACGGCGACGACTTCGGCACCGAAGCCCTCGGCTCCGCCGGGGTGGGCGTCGATGGCGTCGAGCAGGGCCTGGAGGTTGGTGCCGGATCCGGAGACCAGCACGACCAGGCGGGAGGCGGCCATGAGCGGCCCTTTCTGGCGGGAAAAACAACGTTCGTCTTGTGTGTTCATACGAAAGTTGGGGGCACCGATATACGGGGAACCATACGAAGCCACCGACCGCCTGCAACGATACCGGCACACCGGACGGCCCCCGAGGGACGGGGGGACGGCCGAGAGGTAGCGTCTGGCGTACAAGCCGCAAACAGGCCTCACCTCGCCCGGACGCCACCACGGCGTCCCTGACACAGGGGAAGAAACGCACCCGATGCCGGACCGCCGCCAGCCCGACTCCTCCACCGACGACAACCCCTTCGCGGCGCCCCCGGAAGGTCGGCCCGACCAGCCGTGGCAGCCGCGCAGCGGTGGTGACGGCCGCGGCGGGGACGGCCCGGGCGGGGAGGCCCCGAAAGCACCGGAGGGCCGGGGCACCGGCCCGGCCCGCTGGGACCCGACGGACCCGATCCAGCGCCGCGCGCGCTACGCGCTGCTCGCCGGCATGTGGGGCTTCTTCTTCGGGATCTTCGGCATCCCCTCGGTGGGCCTGCTGCTGGGCGCGCTCGCCCTCTACTGGGGGATCAGCGCCCTGCGGGTGAAGCCGGCTCCGGCTGCGGCCGCGGCCGGAGCCCCGGCGGGCGGCGCGGCCGCGGCCACCGCCCCCGCGCCGGGCGGCCTCGCGGCGCTCGGCCCCGCGGCCCGGCCGCAGCGGACGGCCGCGGTGAGCGGCCTGGTGACGGCCTCACTGGCGATCCTGCTGGCCATGACCTCGTACGGGCTGCAGCTCGCCTACAAGGACTTCTACGTGTGCCGCGACGACGCCCTCACCAAGACGGCGGAGCTCCAGTGCAACACCCTGCTGCCCGACAACCCGGTGGGCGAGGTGCTCAAGGTCCAGCGCTGACGGGCCCGCCCCCGGGAAGCCGGGGGCGGCCCGCCCGGGCCCGGCTCAGGGCTTGCGGCGGGGCACGACCCGGGCGCCGGTCACGGGCGGGACCAGGGGCGCAGCCCCGGCCGCCGACGCGGGTTCCGGCCGCGCCGTGAGCGGGATCGGGGTCAGGTCCAGGCCCGACACCACCCGTACGGGGCGGGGCGCCCGCGGCCGCTCGGGTACGGGAACACGTACGGGAACCGGTGCCGCGGCCGCCTCCGGGAGGGCCACCGCCGCCGCCGGGTCCGCGGCCGCTTCCGGGAGGGTCGTGGCCGGGTCCGGGTCCGCTTCCGGGAGGGTCGTGGCCGGGAGGGTCGTGGCCGCCCCCGCCCCCGTCGGGGCGGCCGGGACCGGTCGGGGCGCGGGGTTCGGCGCCGGGGCGGGCGGGGGCTCCGGGGAGGGTGCCGCCGGGAACTCCGGCACCAGCGTGCCGGCGGCCCGGCGCAGCGCCGCCCAGCGGACCTCCCGTACGCCGCTGTCGTGCCAGTCGTCGTCCTGCGGCCCGGCCACGTCGTCCAGGTCGGCCCCGGCGAAGCCGCCGGCCGGGCGGGTGCGCCAGACGTGCACCGCCACCGCCAGCGCGACCGCCGGCGGCAGGGTCCAGCCGAGGGCCGCCGCGCCGGCCGCCCACCACAGCGGCCCGAACGCCGACAGCTCGTGCGAACCCAGGGGTCCCGCGGAGGCCGCCGCCAGCCCGGCCGTCGCGAGGGCGCACACCAGCGCGCCCAGGGCCGCCGTCAAGGCGGTCTCCCCACACGAGACCTCCCGCGCCCGGCGCACCGCGAACCAGCCGACCGCCAGCCCGGCCGCCACCGGAATCGCGGCGACCGCCCAGGTCAGCGGCGTGCCGGGCCCCTCGGCGGGGAGCGCGGCCAGCAGGGGGAAGCGGGGCAGCGCGGGCGAGCCGGTGAAACCCAGCGGGGTCGCCGTCGCCCCGGCGCCCAGGGCGAAGCCGGGGCCGAGGGCGTAGGCGGCGGCCCACACCATGGCGTTCGGGATCAGGGCCACCGCCAGCAGCAGGACCGCGAACCGCCCCGACCACACCCCGGTCAGCGTCAGGAACGAGCCCTGCACCTCCGCCCCGTGCCAGGTCAGCGAGGCCCCGACCAGCAGCACCCCGCCGCCCAGCAGGACGAGCGCACCGCCCGCACCGGAGCGCAGCGCCAGCGCGTACCGGGGGCGCGCCACGGCCCTGCGTACGCCGTCCGGCACCCACGAGGGCAGCGGGCCCAGCGGGCGCCCCCGGGCCGCCCAGACCCCGCCGCCGGCGGCGAAGGCGGCGACCAGCGGTACGTGCCAGGCGGCGCTGATCGGGTCGGCGGGCATGGGTCCGCCCGCCGCGTACACGACGGCGAGGGCCGCGACGGACAGGTAGCCGCAGAGCACCGCGGAGAAGACCGCCCCGGCGGGCAGGACCGCCTCGGCCGCCTCCTCCTCGCCGCCGGACTCCCCGGCGGCGGCGCCCAGCCGGGCGGCGCGCCGCATGAGCAGGACCGGCAGGGCCACCAGGAGCAGGGGCGTCAGGCCGACGGGGGCGGGCACGCCGGAGAGGGTCTCGTAGCGCACCAGCTCGGTCCCGTGGGCGAGCAGCCACAGCCCGGCGGCGAGGTGCAGGGCCCCGCCGGGGCCGCTGTCGGGATAGGGGGAGCTGATCCACAGCACGATGACGAGCACGGCCAGGAAGCCGAGCCCGAGGCCGGCCGCCACGGCGCCGCCCAGCACGCAGGCGGCGGCCGCCGGTGAACGGCGCCGCCGGCCGGTCGGGAGGGCCGTCGGCAACGGAGTGCCGCGTTCGGTCACTTGGGTCACCCCGCCATGGTGCCAACGACACGCGCTATGGGCGGGTAACAGGCGAATGACCGTGGTGTCGCTCAATATACGTTTATGTACTTTTTTGCCCAGGACTGGCGGGTCGCGGGGAGTGTGGCATGACACAAAGCGTCGAGGAGCTGGGCCTGCCCTCCCCGAAGGAGCGGCGCAGACTGCGCGAAGCTGCGGCCCTGACGCACGAGCAGGTCGCCGCGGCGGTGGGCGTCGCCCCGGCCACCGTGCGCTCCTGGGAGACGGGGCGTACGGACCCCCGGGGGCGAAAACGCGAGGTCTACGCCCGCTTCCTGCGAAGTCTGGCGCCGCCGGAACCGGTGCGCCCGAAGCATTCGCACGTCCCCCAGGACGGGGCGGGCCGGGGAGCGCCGCCGCGGCCGGCCGGTTCCCCTCGGGCCTCCGCGGGCGGCGGGCAGGGCCGGGCCAAGGCGGCGGCCAAGCGCGCGGCGAAACCGGCGTCCGACCGTACCCGCCACGCGCCGGCCACGACCGCGGACGGCACCGGGCACGGGGGGCCACCCGCGGCGCAGGCGGCCGTGCACCTGAAGGGCGCGGAGGGTGCGGAGGGCGCGGAGGGGGCGGTTCTGGAAGGCGAGGCCGCGCTCCGTACGGAGGCCGGTGCGCGGGGCTGCGTGCACCCGGCGGAACCCGCTGCGAAGCCTGCTGCCGAACCCGCCGCCCCGCCTGCCGCGGGCCCCGCTGCGGAACCCGTCCCGCCGCCGTCCGCGCAGAGCCACCCACAGCCCCCCTCCGGGTCCGCTGCCGATTCCACGGCCGGTTCCGCTGCCGGGGCTTCGGGCGCGTCCCGCCCCGGCCCGTCCCCCGAAGCGCCCGCAGCTCGGGCCCCCGGGGGCGCCGCCGGGACGGTGGCGGAGCCGGTCGCCGGGCCGGTTTCGGAGCCGGTCGCCGGGCCGGCGGTCGTCGACCCGGCCCCCGCCGAGGCCGAGGCCGAGGCCTGCGCCGAGCCGTCGGCGGAGGCGGTCGCGGAAGAGGCCGCCGAAGAGGCCGCCGCAGGGAGGGCGGCCGAGGAGGGCGCCGCAGCGGTGGCCCCGGCCGTGCCCGCAGCGGGTGCCGCGGCCGCGTTCGACGCGCTCTACGATCGCGCGGCCCCCGCCCTCACCCGGCAGGCGTACCTGCTCACCAGCAGCCGGGCGCTGGCCCACCACGCCGTGGAGCGGGCGTTCCAGCACGCCTGGGCCCGGTGGCCCGAGGTGGCCGTCGACCCCGATCCGGTGGGATGGGTGCGCGCCGCCGCCTACGAGTACGCCCTCTCGCCCTGGCACCGGCTGCGCCGCAGCCACCGGAGCCCCGACCCGCAGGACAAGCTGCCGGCCGAGCCCGCCGACCGGATCCTGCTCGACGCGATGCTCACCCTGCCCCCGGCGCACCGGCGCACCGTCCTGCTCTACGACGGAGTCGGTCTCGACCTGCCGGACACCGCCGCCGAAACGGAGGCCAGCACGCCCACCACCGCGCTGCGGCTGCTCCACGCGCACGAGGAGCTGTCCGACCTGATCCCGGAACTGGTCGACGTGGCGCCCGAGAAGCAGTCCGCGCTGCTGCACGACCGCTTCGGCTCGCTCCGGCCGGCCGTCCGCCTGGAGCCGCGCCCGGCGGTCGAGGTGCGTGTCGCCGGCGAGAACCGGGCCCGGCGGTGGACGCGTGCGGTACTCGGGCTGACCGCGGTGATCGCCGTGGCGACCACGTACACGGTCACGACCGCGCCCACCGCCTACGCTCCGCCGCCGGCCCCCGGCAGCAGCGTCTCCGGCGTGCCCCCGCTCAGCGGACCGCCGCGGCTGACCGAGCAGAGCCGCCAACTCCAGGAGAAGCTGCGCTCCGATCCGGCCGCGTCCGGGCCGGGCCGGCTGGTCCCGATGGGCGCATGAGAACGGGCGTGGCCCGCACCCGAGGGGTGCGGGCCACGCCCGTGCTGCCGGTAGCGGCAGTACCGCGTCTGACTACTGCGCGGCGTTGAGGATCTCGCGCGCCAGCTTGGCGGTCTCGGTCGGCGTCTTGCCGACCTTGACGCCGGCGGCCTCAAGGGCCTCCTTCTTGGCCTGCGCGGTGCCGGAGGAGCCGGAGACGATGGCGCCGGCGTGGCCCATGGTCTTGCCCTCGGGGGCGGTGAAGCCCGCGACGTAGCCGACGACCGGCTTGGTGACGTTCTTCGCGATGAAGTCCGCCGCACGCTCCTCGGCGTCGCCGCCGATCTCACCGATCATGACGATCAGCTCGGTCTCCGGGTCGGCCTCGAAGGCCTCCAGGGCGTCGATGTGCGTGGTGCCGATGACCGGGTCGCCACCGATGCCGACGGCGGAAGTGAAGCCGATGTCACGGAGCTCGTACATCATCTGGTAGGTCAGCGTGCCCGACTTCGACACGAGACCGATCTTGCCCGGCTTGGTGATGTCGCCCGGGATGATGCCGGCGTTGGACTGGCCGGGGGTGATCAGACCCGGGCAGTTCGGGCCGATGATCCGCGTCTTGTTGCCCTTGGCGGTCGCGTACGCCCAGAAGGCGGCGGAGTCGTGCACCGCGATGCCCTCGGTGATGACGACGGCCAGCGGGATCTCGGCGTCGATGGCCTCGACGACGGCGGCCTTGGCGAAGGCCGGCGGGACGAAGAGGACGGAGACGTTGGCGCCCGTCTTCTCCATCGCCTCGGCGACGGAGCCGAAGACCGGGATCTCGGTGCCGTCGAAGTCGACGGTGGTGCCGGCCTTGCGCGGGTTCACACCGCCGACGATGTTGGTGCCGTCAGCCAGCATCAGCTTGGTGTGCTTCATGCCCGTGGCACCGGTCATGCCCTGGACGATGACCTTGCTGTCCTTGTTGAGGAAGATAGCCATGTGAGTCTGTGACCTCTGCCCTTACTTCGCAGCCGCGAGCTCGGCGGCCTTGTCGGCCGCGCCGTCCATGGTGTCCACGCGCTGGACCAGCGGGTGGTTGGCGTCCGAGAGGATCTTGCGACCCAGCTCGGCGTTGTTGCCGTCGAGACGGACGACGAGCGGCTTGGTGACCGCCTCGCCCTTGTCCGCGAGCAGCTGCAGCGCCTGGACGATGCCGTTGGCGACCTCGTCGCACGCGGTGATGCCGCCGAAGACGTTGACGAAGACGGACTTGACGTCCGGGTCGCCGAGGATGATCTCCAGACCGTTGGCCATGACGGCGGCGGAGGCGCCACCGCCGATGTCCAGGAAGTTGGCGGGCTTGACGCCGCCGTGGTTCTCACCGGCGTACGCGACGACGTCGAGGGTGCTCATGACGAGACCCGCGCCGTTGCCGATGATGCCGACCTCACCGTCGAGCTTCACGTAGTTGAGGTTCTTCGCCTTGGCGGCGGCCTCAAGGGGGTTCGCGGCCGCGTGGTCCACGAACTCCTCGTGGCCCGGCTGGCGGAACTCGGCGTTCTCGTCGAGCGAGACCTTGCCGTCGAGCGCGATGACGGCGCCGGAGGCGACCTTCGCGAGCGGGTTGACCTCGACGAGGAGCGCGTCCTCGGCGATGAAGGTGTCCCACAGGGTCACGAGGACCTCGGCGACCTGCTCCGCGACCTCGGCCGGGAACTGCGCCAGGGCGACGATCTCGCGGGCCTTCTCGATGGTCACGCCCTCGTTGGCGTTCACCGGGACCTTGGCGAGCTTCTCCGGGGTCTCCTCGGCGACCTGCTCGATGTCCATGCCGCCCGCGACCGAGGCCATGGCCAGGAAGGTGCGGTTGGTGCGGTCGAGGAGGTACGAGACGTAGTACTCCTCGAGGATCTCAGGGGCCGTCTCGGCGATCATCACCTTGTGGACCGTGTGGCCCTTGATGTCCATGCCGAGGATGTCCGTCGCCCGGGCGACGGCCTCGTCCGGGGTGGCCGCCAGCTTCACGCCGCCGGCCTTGCCGCGGCCGCCGACCTTCACCTGCGCCTTGACGACCGACTTGCCGCCCAGCCGCTCGGTGGCCTCGCGAGCCGCCTCAGGCGTGTCGATGACTTCACCGGCCAGCACCGGTACACCGTGCTTGGCGAAGAGGTCCCTCGCCTGGTACTCGAACAGGTCCACGCGCGTCCGTCCCTTGTCTTCAAAGATTCGCAGTGATTCGCGGTTTTCTGCTATCTGCGTGGGCGTGCCGCGGAGGGCAACGTGACGGCGCTGTCACAAGGAAGGCGCACACGGTGACCGTGGACGCGGCATGTCCGTCCCGCAGGTTATCCCCGCGGGACGTAGGTCCCTAAATTGCAGATCACACCTGAGCGGTGATACCTGTCACAGAACGCCTCACGGTTGAGCTGGAAGTTCGTGCGATCAGCCCCTTCCCAGCGGGGGCCGTCACGGCACCGGCAGAGGCCGCTTCTCCAGCGCGGCGGCCATCACCTCAGGGAACAGGTCGGGCGTGCAGGCGAAGGCCGGAGCGCCGAGCGCGCCGAGGGCGGCGGCGTGCTCCCGGTCGTAGGCCGGGGCGCCCTCGTCGGACAGGGCGAGCAGGGCGACGAACTCGACGCCCGCCGCCTTCATCGCGGCCACCCGCTTCAGCATCTCGTTGCGTATGCCTCCCTCGTAGAGGTCGCTGATCAGGACGACGACCGTGTCCGCGGGGCGGGTGATCTTCGACTGGCAGTAGGCGAGGGCCCGGTTGATGTCGGTGCCGCCGCCCAGCTGGGTACCGAAGAGCACGTCCACGGGGTCGTCGATCTGGTCCGTCAGGTCGACGACGGCCGTGTCGAAGACGACGAGGCGGGTGGCGATCGAGTGCATGGAGGCGAGGACGGCGCCGAAGACGGAGGCGTAGACCACGGAGGCCGCCATGGAACCCGACTGGTCGATGCACAGGACCACCTCCTTCTTCACCGACCGGGACGCCCGGCCGTACCCGATCAGCCGCTCGGGGACGACGGTGCGGTACTCGGGCAGGTAGTTCTTCAGGTTGGCCCGGATGGTGCGGTTCCAGTCGATGTCGTGGTGGCGGGGGCGGCTGATCCGGGCCGAGCGGTCGAGCGCGCCGGTGAGGGTGGCCCGGGTGCGGGTCGCCAGGCGCTTCTCCAACCGGCCCACCACCGTGCGGACGACGGCCCGTGCGGTCTCCCGCGTCGTCTCCGGCATCGCCTTGTTGAGGGACAGCAGGGTGCCGACCAGGTGGACGTCCGGTTCCACGGCCTCCAGCATCTCCGGCTCCAGGAGCAGGGCCGACAGGCCGAGCCGCTCGATCGCGTCCCGCTGCATGACCTGCACCACCGGGCCGGGGAAGTAGGTCCGGATGTCGCCGAGCCAGCGGGCCACCTGCGGGGCGGAGCCGCCCAGCCCCGCGGAGCGCTCCCCCGTCGTCCGGCGCCGGCCGCCGGCGGCGCTCCCGCCGTAGAGCGCGCCGAGCGCCGCGTCCATCGCCGCGTCCCGGCCGCTCAGCGCGCATCCGGTGCCGTCGGCCTCTCCCCCGCCGAGCACCATCCGCCACCGCCGCAGCCGCTCCTGCGCGGCGGGCCCGGCGCCGGCGCCCCCGTCCCGGCCGTCACCATCGGCGTCGCGGGCGGGGTCCTGCCCCGCCGGCCCGTGCCCGGTCCCCCCTGCCGGGTCCCCCGCCTGCGCGGAACCGTCGGTCGTGGTCGTCATCTGCCCGTCCCCTCTGCTCGTCGTGCCGTACTGGTGGCGTGGTGCCGTACTGGTGGCGTGGTGCCGGTCGTGCCGTGGCGGCTGCGTCGCCTGCTGCCGGACGGCGGGTGCTGCCGGACGGCGGCCGCCTCAGGCCACCGCGGCGTTCTCGTCGGGCGGCGGTCCGGCGAGCAGCAGCCGGACCAGGGCCACCACCGCGTCCGCCCGCCGTGGGTCCGGGTCCGGGGCGAATCCCTGCGGGGCCGCGCCGTGGCCGGTGCCCGCCGCCGGTGCGCCGGGGCCGCGGCGCACCAGTTCGCCCAGGGCCCGCTTCACCCCGGGCTCGTACGCCCCGAAGGTCCGCCGCAGCAGGGGCAGTACGTCGACGAAGGCGCGCTCCGGTACCCCCAGGAGCCAGGTGTCGATCAGGCCGAGCAGCCGCTCGTCGTGGACCAGCAGCGTGCCGCCGCCGGAGCTGCCGCCCGCGAAGCCCTCGATCCACCCGGCCGCTTCGGCCGGGGACGCCGCCGGTGACAGGGCGAGCCCCATCAGCCGGGCGCTCTCCCCGGCCGCCAGCCGTCCCTCGTCGAGCAGCAGCCGGGTCGCGCGGCCGCGGATCAGGCCCGGTACCGCCTCCCGTCCCGCGAGCGCCCGCAGTACCGCCGACCAGCGCTCCCGCAGCCCTGCCTGACGGTCCGCCAGCAGCGCCACCGCCCCGTGCACCCCGTCCACGTGGCCCCGCAGCTCCGCCGCCGCGTCGGCATCGAGGCCGACGGAGCAGGCCGGCGGCAGGGCCACGCAGATCCGCTCGGCGAGCCCGGCCGCGACCGTGCCCAGGGCCGCCGCGTCGGTGCCGCGGACGTCGCCGTACCGCAGGGAGCGGGCCAGGGCCGGCAGGGCCTTCGCCAGCCGTGCCACGTCGGTGTCCAGGGCGGCCCGGTCGGCAAGGGCCCGCAGGACGGCGGGCAGCGCGTCGGACAGCCCGGCCAGCAGGCACCGTTCGGCCAGGGCCGTCACCTCGCCCAGCTCCGTGGCGGCAGCTGCGTCGCCCTCGGCGCGGGCGGTGGCGGCCGCGAGGACGGTGGTGCCCCACACCCCGGCTTCGGCGACCCGCACGGACAGCTCCGGCTCCCAGCGCAGCCGCCACGTCTCGCGGAAGGTCCCGGTGCTGCCCCGGGAGGCGGTGGGCACGCCCCAGTCGATGCCGAGCAGCCGCAGCCGGTGCAGGAGCAGCGACCTGGCCGTGTCGGTGTCCTTGCGCAGGTCCAGTTCGAGTTCGCGGTCCTGCGCCTCGGCCTTGAGCCGGAGCGAGCGCTGCTGCCGGGTCAGGTCGCGCTGGAGGGGGACGACGGGCGCCGCGTCGGGGACCGCCCCGAGCACGTCCCCCACGACCAGGCGGTCGTGGACCAGCGCGAGCGGTATGTCGGAGCCGTCGCACATCACGGCCCGGACCGCTTCCAGGGTCTCGGTCAGTCCGGGCAGCGGCCTGCCGCGCAGGGCGGCCAGGGTGTCGGCCAGTCGCACCGCTTCGATGACGTGGGCCGGGGACACCTGCCGGTCCTCTTCCCGCAGCAGTGCGGCCACTTTGGCCAGCCAGCGTTCCACGGGCCGGTCCGGGGCCGCGAACAGGTGCGCGTACCAGCCCGGTGAGACGATGCCCGCCCCGTACCCCCCGGCGCGGGCGAGGCGGCGGTGGGTCCAGGGCACCCAGGTGGTCTCCACCTTGGTCTTGGGCAGTCCGGTGAGCAGGGCCTTGTCGGCCGCCACCGTGCTCTTGGCCCGGAGCGCCGGGACGTGCCAGGCGCCGCACACCACGGCATAGCCGTCGCCGAACTCGCGGCGGGCGGCCCGCATCCGCTGCCGCATGTACGCCTCGCGCACCAGGTCCCGGGGGTGGCCGCCGTCCCCGTACGCCTCGCGCAGGGCTGCCATCGCCTCGCCGAGGGCCTCGAAGGCGGCGGGCGCGGCCTGCTGTGCGCCGCCGCCCCGGTGCTCGACCACGTCCTCCCACCAGCGCTCGGGGTCGTCGTACCCGGCGGTCTCGGCCAGGACCCCGAGCGGGTCGATCCGGACGGCGCCGGGCCGGCCGGCGCCGGCGGCCCCGTTCCCGTCGCCGCCCTCTTCCGGGGCGGGGTCCGCGGCGCCGGCCAGGGAGTGCGCGGCGGGGAGGTCGATGAAGCGCACCGGTACGCCGGCTTCCTGGGCCCAGCGGATCGCGACCCACTCCGGGGAGAACTCGGCCAGCGGCCAGAACGCGGCGCGGCCGGGGTCGTCCGCGGCGTGGGCGAGCAGGGCCACGGGGGGCCGCATCCCGGGATCGGCGGCGAGTTCGAGGAGCGCGTCCCCCTCGGGCGGCCCCTCGACCAGGACGGCCCCGGGCCGCTGCGCGTCCAGGGCGGCCCGCACCGCGCGGGCCGATCCCGGCCCGTGGTGCCGTACGCCCAGCAGGAGGGGGCCCGGCGGTGGTGCGCTCACGCCGTCACCTCCCGGCAGGCACGGTAGAAGTCCTTCCAGCCGTCCCGCTCGCGGACCACGGCCTCCAGGTACTCCTGCCAGACGACCCGGTCCGCGGCGGGGTCGCGGACCACGGCGCCGAGGATGCCCGCCGCCACGTCGGAGGGGCGCAGCACGCCGTCCCCGAAGTGGGCGGCCAGGGCGAGGCCGCCGGTCACCACCGAGATGGCCTCGGCGGTGGAGAGGGTTCCGCTGGGCGACTTCACCTTCGTCCGGCCGTCGTCGGTGACCCCGTCGCGCAGCTCCCGGAAGACGGTCACGACGCGGCGGATCTCCTCCAGCCCCTCGGGGGCGGCGGGCAGGTCCAGCGCGCGGCCCATCTGGTCGACGCGGCGGGCGACGATGTCGACCTCGGCGTCGGCGGTGGCGGGCAGCGGCAGGACGACGGTGTTGAACCGGCGGCGCAAGGCGCTGGAGAGTTCGTTGACCCCGCGGTCGCGGTCGTTGGCGGTGGCGATGAGGTTGAAGCCGCGCACGGCCTGCACCTCCTCGCCCAGTTCGGGTATCGGAAGGGTCTTCTCGGACAGGACGGTGATGAGGGTGTCCTGGACGTCGGCGGGGATCCGGGTGAGCTCTTCGACGCGGGCGGTCCTGCCCTCGGCCATGGCGCGCATGACGGGGCTGGGGACGAGGGCTTCGCGGCTGGGCCCGTGCGCGAGGAGGCGGGCGTAGTTCCAGCCGTACCGGATGGCCTCCTCGGGGGTGCCGGCGGTGCCCTGCACGAGGAGGGTGGAGTCTCCGCTGACGGCGGCGGCGAGGTGTTCGGACACCCATGTCTTGGCGGTGCCGGGGACGCCGAGCAGGAGCAGGGCGCGGTCGGTGGCGAGGGTGGTGACGGCGACTTCCACGATCCGGCGCGGTCCCACGTACTTGGGCGTGATGACCGTCCCGTCGGGGAGCGGGCCGCCGAGCAGGTAGGTGGCGACGGCCCACGGGGAGAGCTTCCAGCGGGCCGGGCGGGGCCGGTCGTCGGCGGTTGCCAGGGCTTTCAGTTCGTGTGCGAAGGCGTCTTCGGCGTGCGGTCGCAGCGCTTCGGCACCGGTGGCGTTCCCGGGCGTGGTCATGGTCCCCCTCCAAGGCTCGGCAGCCGGTTCCGACTGCTGTTCCCACGGTGCACCACCCCACTGACAACACCCCTTCCTTCTGGTGTTGTTGCAGGTCAGCGTGATTGTCAGTGGGGGTCTCTACGGTGGGACACATGACTGAGCAGGGGGTCCGCTGGACGGCGGAACAGGTACTGGCTCTGGCTCCTGACGATGCCTCACGCACGGCGGGAAGCAGACTCGGCGGGGCTGGGCCCTGGTCGCAGATCGGAGGTTCCGCTTCCGGTTCGTTGTGGGGGGTGTGCAAGGGCAGCAGCAGGACGCCGTACCGGACGGTCGTGGACCTCTCCGGGCCGGCGTACACGTGCTCGTGCCCGAGCCGGAAGTTCCCGTGCAAGCACGCGCTGGGGCTGCTGCTGCTCTGGTCCGCCGAGGGGGTCGGCGAGCTGGTCGAGGCGCCCGACTGGGCGGCGTCGTGGCTGGCGGAGCGGGCGGCGCGGGCCGCACGCACGGCGGCCGGCACGGGGCGGCCGGCAGACGAGGAGGGAGCCCGCCGGCGGGCCGAGCGCCGGGCCGCCCGGATCGGCGCGGGCGTCACCGAGCTGGAGCAGCGGCTGGCCGACCTGCTGCGCGGCGGGCTCGCGGGACAGGAGCAGGCGGGGTACGCGGCGTGGGAGGAGACCGCCGCCCGCATGGTCGACGCCCAGGCACCCGGACTGGCGGGGCGGGTGCGGGAGTTGGGGACGATACCCGGTTGCGGTCCCGGCTGGCCCGCCCGGATGCTGGAGGAGGCGGCGCTGCTGCACCTGCTGGACCGGGCCTGGCTCGGCGTGGCCGGGCTGCCCGGTCCGCTGGCGGCGACCGTGCGCAGCCGGGTGGGACTGCCGGCCTCCGGGGAGGGGGAGGCCGTACGGGACCGGTGGCTGGTGCTGGCCCAGAACGACGCGGTGTCGCCGGACGGCCGGCTCACCACCCGCCGGACCTGGCTGCGCGGCCTGACGGTTGGGCGCCCCGCTCTGGTTTTGGACTTCGGACCGCCCGGACGGGCGCCGGGGCCGGGGCTGCCGGTGGGGCTGGTGCTGGAGGCGGAAGTCCGCTTCCGGCCCGGTTCGGCCGGGCTGCGGGCCGATGTCGGGGAGCAGTCCCCGGTGGTCGGGCCTGGCCCGGGCGCGCCGTCCGGGGTGGGCGCGGAGGCCGCTCTGGAGGGCTACGGGGCTGCGTTGCGGGAGGACCCGTGGCTGGAGTCCTGGCCGGTGGTGCTCGGCCCGGTCGTCCCGGTGCCGGGTGAGCTGGGTTGGCAACTGGCCGACGCGGACGGGGGGTTCGCCCTGCCGGTCCCCCTCGCGGGGGGCCGGCCGCGGGCGGGGCTGTGGCAGCTGGCCGCGCTGTCGGGCGGGGGCCCGGTGACGGTGTTCGGCGAGTGCGGCCACCGCGGGTTCACCCCGCTGACGGCCTGGCAGCCGGACTCACCCGAGCCGGTCGCCCTGGCCTGAGCCGGGCGGGCGTACAACAAGGAAATCCGGGGGCCTGGGGGCCCGTATGCCGTCCGGCAGGGCGGCGGGAAGGAGTGCGGGGAGAGCTGGGGAGGGACGCGGAGCCGCGGGGGCGGCGCCGCGGGGCAACGAGCAGCCGGGGGGCTTTCGTGAGTGACAACCATGCCAGCTGACGGCGTGTGAGGACAGCAGCCGAACGGGCGCAGCAGCCGATCCGGTCCCGCGGAGGGGGCGGGACCGGGTCGGCGCCGCCCCGTTCGCAGGACCGGTGACGAGGGAGGGGCCTGATGGACGACAAGGGTGATCAGGGGTACGGGAACTGGGAGGAGCTCGTCGGCGCCGCGCTGCTGGGCACCGACCGGCGCCCCGGCAGCGGCCCGGCGGGCTCGCCGGATTCCCTGCTGGACGCGGCGGCCGTGCACACCGTGCGGCGCCGGGCCGGGCTGAGACCGGCCCGGGCGCAGGCCCGGCCGCAGCCCGCGGCGCACGATCCGCGTCCGGTGCCCCCCGAGGCGGCCCGGCGGCGGCTCGCGCAGCTGCTGGCCGGGCGCACGGGTGCGGGCAGCGGCAGTGGGCGGCGGGGGGCCGCCCCGGATCTGACCGAGCTGCTGCCGCAGTGGCTGGCCGCGGCCGGCCGGCACGGCTATCGTGCGCCGGCCGCGCTCGTACCGGCGTTGCTGGACGCGGCCCGGGCGCGCACGGACCTGCGCCCGCCCGCCCTGGCCCTGGCCGGGGCGCGGGGGTTGTGGCTGGCCCGGCTCAATCCCGACTGGCGTTTCGCGCTGCGCGGCGGGAGCGGCGGAGCCGGCGAGCTGCCGGATCCGGCAGACCGGGCCGGGGTGGAACAGCTGTGGCAGGAAGGCCTGTTCGCGGAGCGGGTGGCCCTGCTGGGCGCCGTACGGGCGCACGAGGCGGCGGCCGCGCCCCGTCTGCTGGAGACGACCTGGTCCACCGAACGGGCCGAGGACCGGCTGATGTTCCTGGACTCGCTGCGGGTCGGACTGTCGGACGGGGACGAGGAGTTCCTGGAGGCGGCCCTGGGCGACCGGAGCCGCTCGGTGCGGGCGACCGCGGCCGAGCTGCTGTCGGCGCTGCCGCGTTCGGCGCTCGCGGGGCGCATGGCGCAGCGCGCCCTGGCCTGCGTGGGCCCCGAAGGGGTGACTCCGCCGGCCGAGTGCGATGCGGGGATGCTGCGTGACGGTGTGGTCAAACGGCCGCCCGCGGGGCGCGGGGAGCGGTCCTGGTGGCTGGGCCAGCTGGTGGAGGCGGCTCCGCTGGACTGCTGGCGGGAGCGGTTCGGGGGCCGGGGTCCGGCGGAGATCGTGGCGCTGCCGGTGGCCGGGGGCGAGGGCTGGGCGGAGGAACTGCATGCGGCCTGGTGCCGCGCAGCGGTGCGCCAGCGGGACGCGCCCTGGTCGCGGGCCCTGCTCGGGCCGCCGTCCGCACCTCCTGCGGCGGGCCCGGCCACGGCTTCGCTGGCGGAGCGGGCGAAACTGCTGGAGACCCTGCCCGAGGGGGAACGGGCTCAGTGGATAGCCGGGTTCATCCGGGCTCACGGCCTGTCGGAGGCTTTCCAACTGCTCGGCGTGTGCGTGGTGCCCTGGGCGGGGGTGCTGGGCCGGGCGGTGGTCGACGCGCTGGAGGACGCCCGGGACACGGGGAGCTATCCGTGGAGCTTCAGCGGGGTGATGGGCCTGGCGGAACGCTGCCTCGACCCCGCGGAAGCCGACCGTCTGGACGCCCTGACCGCCTCGGTCGAGGATCCGCCGGAGACGTCCCCGGGCGCAGCCGCCTACTGGGCCGAAGCCTTCCAACGCCTGGTGGCCACCCTCCGTCTCCGCGGCACCATGTTGTCGGAGCTGACCCCGCCCTGACGCACAGGACCGCCGGCCCGTCCCGGCACCTGCCCGGCACGGGGTCCCCGCTCCGCCGGGCGCGGCTCAGCGCCCGACGCAGCCCCCGCACCCGGAAGGACCGCGGCAGGAGGGTCGCCCTCGGAGGCGGCCTCGGCGTGAGTCGGCCGGCGCCGTCCGGGATCGACGGGGCTGTGCGCAGGGGCACGGGTCGGGTCGGGTCGGGACGGGGCCGGGGTCAGGGCTCCTGGCGGACGTTCGCGCGGACCCAGTCCACGATCGCGGTGGTCGTCGCGCCGGGGGTGAAGATCTCCGCCACGCCCTTCTCCTTGAGCGGGGCGATGTCGTCCTCCGGGATGATCCCGCCGCCGAAGACCCTGATGTCCTCCGCGTCCCGCTCCCGCAGGAGCTCCAGGACCCGGACGAACAGCGTGTTGTGGGCGCCGGACAGGATCGAGAGGCCGATGGCGTCGGCGTCTTCCTGAATGGCGGTGTCCACGATCTGCTCGGGGGTCTGGTGGAGGCCGGTGTAGATGACCTCCATGCCCGCGTCCCGCAGCGCCCGCGCGATCACTTTCGCTCCGCGGTCGTGGCCGTCGAGACCCGGCTTGGCCACCACCACACGGATCGGACCGGTCACACCCATCGCACTGCCTCCCGAGTGAACGAACGTTAAGTACAGCATCGCGCACGCCGCCGTTTCGCGGTCCACCACGAGGGGGAAATCACACGTGGGACGGCATTGCGCCACCGTGCCGACAGCCGCACGGCACGGTGGCGCGACCGGCCGCAGTCCCACAGGGCTCAGGGGAGGCCGCCCGTGGGGCTGTCCGTGCCATTCTTCGTGCCGTTGTCACTGCCTTTGTCCGCTGCCGCGCTGCGGGCAGGCCTGTTGGAGGCCGTCGTGCTCGGCGGGCACCTCCTCCTCTACCCCACCGGGATGCGCCAGGAGAGGACGGCCCCGGCCAGAGCGCATCCGTACGCGCCCCCGCCGCCTCCCGCACCCGCACCCACGCCGACCCCAGCACCCGCACCCGTACCCGCACCCGCGCCGACATCCGCCGCCCGCCCGCCGGCGCTCCTCCTCCACGGGTTCACCGACAACCGGTCCGTCTTCGTCCTGCTGCGCCGCGCCCTCGGGGCCGACGGCCTGCGCCATGTCGAGGCGTACAACTACTCGCCCCTCACCCGGGACCTGCGTGTCACGGCCCGCCATCTCGCCCGGCGCGTCGAGGAGCTGTGCGAGCGGACCGGGCAGGAGCGGGTGGACCTGGTCGGGCACAGCCTGGGCGGCCTGGTCGGCCGGTACTACGTCCAGCGACTCGGCGGTGACACCCGCGTCCGCACCCTCGTCACCCTCGGCACCCCGCATTCCGGGACCCGGGTCGCCCCCTTCATGGACGCGCACCCCCTGGTCCGGCAGCTGCGCCCGGATTCCCCGGTACTGGCCGAGCTGGCCGGGCCCGCGCCGGGTTGCACGACGCGGTGCGTGGCGTTCTGGAGCGAGTTCGACGCACTGATGACTCCCGTCGGGACGGCCCGCATCGAACACCCGGACCTGCTGGTGGAGAACGTGCAGGTCACCGGGATCGGGCACCTCGCCCTGCCTGCCCACCCCGCCGTGATCGCAGCCGTCCGGCGCGTCCTCGACGGGCCCGGACCGGCCGCCGCGGCGCGTCCGGGAGCGGCTTCCGTCGCATAGACAGCACCCGGATGGAAGTCGAACGAATTTCGAACTCAAGGCCAAGGCTGTGCATTTCGGCGACCGAAAGACGGCTGAATGCCCGGTTCCGCAGCTACGGAAAGCTCGGGAAGATTGTCGTTGCGAGTAACCGCCGGGTACAGTCACGCCACTGCTCTCCTCCGGGGAACCTCTCATTCCCCGGCCACCCAGGCCCCCCACTGCCGAGGCGAAAGAGAAGTTGGTGAACGACCGCCCCTCGTCGGGCCAGTACCCGGATCCCGGGTATGACGGCCTGAACACCACCAGTTTCGCTGGTGAATCGGCCTATGTTTCCTACGAAACGCAGGGCCAGGGCGTCAACTACGCGGCCTACGACTCGTACGACACGGGTGCGTACGACACCACCGCGTGGACCGCGCAGGACAGTTACGCGCCGACGATCCCGAGCCAGGGCGCCCCCGCGGACACCACCGGCCAGTGGGACGCGAGCGCTTGGACGACGCCGGATGCGGACCACCCCGGCTACCCCGAGTACCAGCCCGCCTCCTTCGGCTACGACGCCACCGGCGAGCAGACCGGCCACTGGGCGATCCCGGGCTACGGCACCACCGGTACCGAGACCGGCGCCTACGACGCCACGGCCTGGAACACCGTCACGCAGAGCACGGCTGAGGCCGCGTACCCGCAGGCGTATGCGTACGACGCGTACCCGTCGCCGCAGCAGTACCCCGACGGCCCGTACGAGCAGCAGCACCAGCCGTCCTACACCGACTACGGCCACGACTACGCGCCCGCAGCCGAGGCCGCGGCGGAGGGCGAGGCCGGGGCCGAGTCCCCCGACACGCCCGAGGCGTACAGCGAGACCGCCGTCTTCGAGGCCGTCCCCGAAAGGGAGCCCGCGGCCGAGCACTCCGCCCTGGTGCACGACCTGCCCACCCAGGCGATGCCCGTGACTCCCCCGGCTCCGGCGGGTGAGCCGCGTTCCGCGCGCCGCACCGCCGCCAAGGCCGGTGCCAAGTCCGGTGCCAAGTCCAGTGCCAAAGCGGCCGCCACGGCGGGCGGCAGCCGGGCGAGCAGCCGTCGCCGCACCCCGGCGAAGCGTTCCGCCCTGCTGACCGTGGCCGTCCCCTCCGCCTGCGTGATGGGTGTCGCCGGTGTCGCGGCGGCCTCCGTGGGCGGGCTGACCGGTAGCGAGAAGCCGGCCGAGGACACCACCACGATGGCCGCCCCCGATCCGGCCTCGGTGCAGCCGGTCGCGGCGAACACCAAGCTCGACACCCAGCTGGCTGCGCTCAGCGCCGACGCGGGCGACTTCGCGGACCGCGCGAGCCGTACGCAGGAGCGGCTCGACCTGCACCAGCGCCAGGAGGACGAGAAGAAGAGGAAGGCGGAGGAGGCGGCGGCCAAGGAAGCGGCCCGGCCCAAGTTCGCCATCCCCGTCGCCCAGCAGGGCCTCAGCGCCAGCTTCGGCCAGGCCGGCGGCATGTGGATGTCGGTGCACACCGGCATCGACTTCCCGGTGTCCTACGGCACCCCCGTCATGGCCGCCACCGACGGCACCGTGCGCACCCAGTACAACAGCGCCTACGGGAACATGGCCATAGTGACCTCGCCCGACGGAATCGAGACCTGGTACTGCCACCTGAGCAGCACCAAGATCCGAGGCGGCAAGGTCAAGGCCGGCGAGGTCATCGCCTACTCCGGCAACTCCGGCAACTCCACCGGCCCGCACCTGCACTTCGAGGTCCGGCCGGGCGGCGGGGCGGCCATCGACCCGCTGCCCTGGCTCCGCAGCCACGGCCTGAACCCGGCGTAGCGACACCCGCCCGCACCGGCGCCCTCCCCGCACCCGGGCCGGTACGCCGGCACGCGGCGGCCGGTACGCCCGCGCACCGCGGTACCACTGCGCCGCCGGACCAAGCCCCCCAACTGCCGTGCGCTGCGCGCCGGGGCGCGCGGCCCCCGGCGGCGCCCCGCCCCCGGCGCCCCGGCCCGGCCCCCGGTTAGAGCTTCTGCACCGGTGCGTACCGCAGCAGCAGCCGCTTCGGCTTCTCGTCCCCGAAGTCGATGGTCGCCTGCGCGTCCGCGCCCGCTCCCTTGACCTCCATCACCGTGCCGAGCCCGAACTGGTCGTGCGTGACGCGGTCCCCGACCACCAGCGCGATGACCGGCTTGTCGGCGGCCCGGCGCGTGGCGAAGCCGGACGGTCCCGCCTTCGTGCGCGACGAGGACAGGAAGGCCTCCGGTGAGGTGCCGAACGTGCTCTTGCCGCCGCCCGAGCCCGAGGACCCGTAGCCGGAGCTGCGCATCGGGCCCGCGGGCTTCTGTGCGGCCCCGGTGCGCTTCCACTGGAGGTACTCGGTCGGGATCTCCTCCAGGAACCGCGACGGCGGGTTGTAGGAGGGCGTGCCCCAGGCGCTGCGCATCGAGGAGCGGGTCAGGTAGAGCCGCTCGCGCGCCCGGGTGATGCCGACGTAGGCGAGCCGGCGCTCCTCTTCGAGTTCCTTGGTCTGGCCCAGGGCCCGCATGTGCGGGAAGACCCCGTCCTCCATGCCGGTCAGGAAGACCACCGGGAACTCCAGGCCCTTCGCGGTGTGCAGGGTCATCAGCGTGATGACCCCCGAGCCGTCCTCGTCCTCGTCCGGGATCTGGTCGGAGTCGGCGACGAGCGCGACCTGCTCCAGGAACTGGGCGAGGGTGCCGGGGCCGGCCGCCGCCGGCGCGCCGTCCTCGTCCGCGGCCGCATCCCCGGCTGCCCCGTCCCCGGTCGCGGCACCGGCGTCCCCGGTCGCCGCCGCCTCGGTTGCCGCCGCCTCGGTTGCCGCCGCCTCGGTCGCCGCTGCCTCACGTGCCTGCTCGAACTCCAGCGCCACGGCCGCCAGTTCCTGCAGGTTCTCGATCCGCGTCTCGTCCTGCGGGTCGGTGGAGGCCTGCAGTTCGGCGAGGTACCCGGTGCGCTCCAGGATGGCCTCCAGCACCACGGCCGGGCCGGCGCCCGAGTCGACGATCGTCCGCAGTTCCTCCATCAGCACGTTGAACCGCTTCACCGCGTTCGTCGAGCGGGCCGCCATGCCGAAGGCCTCGTCCACGCGTCGCAGCGCCTGCGGGAAGGTGATCTTCTCCCGCATCGCGAGGGCGTCGATCATCGCCTCGGCCCGCTCGCCGATGCCGCGCTTGGGGACGTTCAGGATGCGGCGCAGCGGGACGTTGTCCTCGGGGTTCGCGAGGACCCGCAGGTATGCGAGGACGTCACGGACCTCCTTGCGCTCGTAGAAGCGGACGCCGCCGACGACCTTGTAGGGCAGGCCGACGCGGATGAAGATCTCCTCGAACACGCGGGACTGCGCATTGGTCCGGTAAAAGATCGCCACGTCGCCCGCCTTGGCGTCGCCCGCGTCCGTCAGCCGGTCGATCTCGTCCGCGACGAACTGTGCCTCGTCGTGCTCGGTGTCCGCGACGTAGCCGGTGATCACGGCGCCGGTGCCGGCCTGGGTCCACAGGTTCTTGGCGCGGCGGTTCTCGTTGCGCTCGATGACGGCGTTGGCGGCGGACAGGATCGTCTGCGTGGAACGGTAGTTCTGCTCCAGCAGGATCGTCTTGGCGTCCTTGTAGTCCTCTTCGAACTGGAGGATGTTGCGGATGGTCGCGCCGCGGAAGGCGTAGATCGACTGGTCGGCGTCACCCACCACGCACAGCTCGGCCGGGGGCAGGTCCGGGTAGCCGGTGCCGACGAGCTCGCGCACCAGCGTGTACTGGGCGTGGTTGGTGTCCTGGTACTCGTCCACGAGGACGTGCCGGAAGCGGCGCCGGTAGTGCTCGGCCACGTCCGGGAACGCCTGGAGCAGGTGGACGGTGGTCATGATGATGTCGTCGAAGTCGAGCGCGTTGGCCTCGCGCAGCCGGCCCTGGTACATCGCGTAGACCTGGGCGAGGGTCTTTTCGAAACCGTCGGCAGCCTGGCCGGCGAAGGCTTCCTCGTCTATCAGCTCGTTCTTCAGGTTCGAGATCTTCGCGCTGAAGGCCTTGGGCGGGAACTTCTTCGGGTCCAGGTCCAGGTCCCGGCAGACGAGCGCCATCAGGCGCTTCGAGTCGGCCGCGTCGTAGATCGAGAACGAGGAGGTGAAACCGAGGCGCTTGGACTCGCGGCGCAGGATGCGCACGCACGCGCTGTGGAAGGTGGAGACCCACATGGCGTTGGCGCGCGGGCCGACCAGGCTCTCCACGCGCTCCTTCATCTCGCCGGCGGCCTTGTTGGTGAAGGTGATCGCCAGGATCTCGCCGGGGTGGACGCGCCGCGCGGACAGCAGGTGCCCGATGCGGTGGGTGAGCACCCGGGTCTTGCCGGAGCCGGCGCCGGCCACGATGAGCAGGGGCGAGCCGGCGTGCACCACCGCCGCGGCCTGCTCCTCGTTCAGCCCGTCCAGGAGCGCGGCCGGGTCGATGACCGGCCGGGGCGCGCCGTCGCGGTAGTACGCGTCCCTGCCCACGGGCGCGTCGAACCGGCCCCCGAAGAGGTCGTCCGCGCCCGGCTCGGGGGCGGGGTGCTCCTCGGGCGGCGGGGGGACCTCGTCGGAGGGGGTGAAGTCCGCCAGGAAACTGTCGTCAAAGAGGCTGCTCATCGCATTCCGAGTCTAGGGGGCGGGACCGACAGCCGGTTCCGGGGCGGCGAATTCGCCGGTGACCAGGGACAGCAGCCCGGGGAACCGGCGCTCCAGGTCCTGGCGGCGCAGGACGAGGTGGAGCTTGCGCCCCGCGGGGCTCTGGCGGATCACCCCGGCCTCGCGCAGCGTGCGCAGGTGGTGGGTGACGGTCGAGCGGGGCAGCCCCTGGGCCACCAGTGCGCAGGAGAACTCCGTCGGGGCTCCGGCGAGGGTCCGGACGATCTCCATCCGGACGGGGTGCCCGAGGGCGGCCAGCACCTCGGTGAGGTCGATGCGGTCGGCATCGGGGTGGTGGAGTTCTGCGGCGGCCATGAGGAAACTGTACGCAAAACCCGAACTGATCCGGACCGTGCGCGGAGCCGGCCGCCGCGGCCCCGTACCGCAGCGGCAGGCCCGCCCGCAGGGGCGGCCGGGGGTCCTCGTACGCTCGGGGCCATGGACGTACTCATCGATGTCTTCGTCGGCCTGCACATCATCGGGATCGCCTCGCTCCTCGGCGGCTTCCTGACCCAGATGAAGGCGATGAGCGCGGGCACCGCCCGCTTCGTGCCCGCCATGCTGCACGGGGCCCTGACCATGCTCGTCACGGGCGTGCTGCTGGTCGGCTTCCGCGAGATGGACGGCTCCGCCGTCGACAACGTCAAGATCGGCGTGAAGCTGGCGATCCTCTTCGTGATCCTCGCGCTCGTCTACGTCAAGCGGGACGAGGAGCACGTGGAGAAGGCCCTGTTCGGGGCGGTGGGCGGCCTGACCATGGTCAATATCTTCATCGCCGTCCTCTGGCACTGATCCGGACCGGTCCGAGCCGACCATCCCCGGTCGCATCAGGACACTTGCGATCATCTCGTCATCTGCCCGTGACCTGCGGGTCTAGCGTCCTCCTCCAAGCACCGGAAGAGGAAGGACGTGAGGCCCTCGTGGCCAGTCATCGAAAGCCCAGGCAGCGCCCGCTCTCCGGCGGCACCGTCCGGACCGCCGCCACCCTCGCCCTCGCGGGCGCTGCCACCGCCACCGCCTTCGAAGGCACGTCCCAGGCCGAGCCCCGGCAGACACCCGCCCAGGTCAAGGCCGAGGTGGACCGGCTCTACGAGGAGGCCGAAGCCTCGACCGAGCGGTACAACGGGGCCAAGGAGAAGGCCGACGAGGCCGAGCGGGCGCTGAAGGACCTGCGCGACGAGACCGCCCGCAGGGCCGACCGCCTCAACAGCGCCCGCAGCGCCCTCGGTTCCCTCGCCGCGAGCCAGTACCGGCTCGGCGGCACCCTGGGCGCCGCCGTCCGCCTCGCGACGGCCGACAGCCCGCAGGAGTACCTGGCGCAGGCCTCCTTCATCGCCCGCACCGGGGTCCGCAACGCCGCCGGGGTCTCCTCCGTACGCCGCCGGCTCGACGAGGTCGGGCGGATGCGGGACGAGGCGGCGGGACGGCTGGCGGAGCTGCGCTCCCGGCAGGCCGAGGTCGCCGGGCACAAGGCCGACGTCGAGGACAAGCTGGAGGCCGCCCGGCGCCTGCTGGCCAAGCTCACCGCGGAGGAGCGCGCCGCGTACGAGGCCCGGTCCGCCCCGGCTGCCGCTCCGGCCGGCCCTGCTGCCGGCCCTGCTGCCGGCCCGCAGTCCGCGCCGCTGCCGCCCGCCGACGGCTCCCGCGCCGCGCAGGCCGTCGCCTTCGCGCACGGGGCCGTCGGGAAGCCGTACGTCTGGGGTGCGACGGGCCCGGGGTCCTTCGACTGCTCGGGGCTGACCCAGGCGGCCTGGCGCTCGGCCGGCGTCTCGCTGCCCCGCACCACCTACACCCAGATCAATGCCGGGCGGCGCGTCTCCCGCGACCGGCTGGCCCCCGGCGACCTGGTGTTCTTCTACTCGGGCGTGACGCACGTGGGCCTGTACATCGGCAACGGCCAGATGATCCACGCCCCGCGTCCCGGCTCGACGGTGCGGGTGGCCCCCGTCGACTCGATGCCCTGGGCCGGCGCCTCCCGCCCGGCATGAGCACCGGCGCGGACGGCGGGCGCAGGGCCGGCCCGTCCCGCCGGACCGCTACGGCGCCTTGACGATCCTGCTCAGCCAGCCGAAGGTCTGCGGCAGCTGCTTCGACCAGGAGTCCAGATTGTGCCCGCCCGCCACCTTCTCGGCGTGCACCACCGTCGGGTTCTGCGCGAGCGCCTTGAGGTCCGTCCCGGACAGGTAGCCGTCCTGCTCGGCGCCCGACAGCCACAGCGACACCGGCGGCGGCGTCGGCGCGGACTTCAGGAGCTCCTTCAGGTTGTGCGTGCGGCGCAGCTCGGGGTCCTGGCCGACCAGCGACGAGGGCTCCTGGCCCGGGTCGTTGTAGCCGGACAGGGAGACGGCCGCGCTGTAGCGGTCGGGGTGGGCGATGGCCAGCTTGGCGGCGCAGTACGCCCCGGCCGAGTAGCCGGCCACGCCCCAGCTGCGGGCCTCGTCGGATGCCCGAAAGTTGTCCACGACCATCCTGCGGACGTCGACGCTGAACCAGCTGTCCGCATTCACCTTGCCGGGGAGGTTGGCGCAGCCGGTGTCGGCGTTGCCGACCAGCATGGCGCGCGGCGAGACCAGGATGAAGGGCTGCACCTTGCCCTCCTTCATGAGCGGCTCCAGCACCTCGTGCGCCTTGAGCCCCTGGAACCAGGACTTGCCCGTCCCCGGTATGCCCGGGATCAGCTCCACGACCGGGAATTTCCTGTCCTTGTAGGCCGGGTCGTCGTACTGCGGCGGCAGCCACACCATGACGTCGCCCCGGACCCCGGAGATCTTGCCGTCGAGTTCGGTCTTCCGGACCCGGCCCCCGAGGCCCTCGACGGGCTGGAACTGCTGGCGGACCTTGGGGACGTCGGCGGCCTTCTTCCCGCCGAGTCCGTCCGGGCCGAGGTCGGGGGCGGCCGTGACGTACTTCCCGGTGCCCAGGAGGTCACCCCAGGAGGTGTAGAAGGTCATCTCCCGGTTGAGCCCGATGAAGACCAGCGCGATGGCGGTGACCTGCGCGAACACCACCATCAGGCCGCGGGAGGCAAGGCGGACGACGGCGGGCCCGCGCACCTTGCCCCACACGGCCAGCGGCAGGACGACGGCGAGCACGGTCAGGACGACCGCCGTCGCGAACAGGGGGGTACCGGTCAGGCTCATCACGGAACCCAAGAGTGCCAGGCGCCTTCCGGCGGTTGCCGCCGCCCCCTGCGGTGTGGATCACACCTGGTCGGTCACACCTGGTCAGACCAGGCGCCGCGCCGTCGCCCAGCGGGTCAGCTCGTGCCGGTTGGACAGCTGCAGTTTGCGCAGCACCGCCGAGACGTGCGACTCCACCGTCTTGACCGAGATGAACAGCTGCTTGGCGATCTCCTTGTACGCGTATCCGCGCGCGATCAGCCGGAGCACCTCGCGCTCGCGCTGGGTGAGGCGGTCCAGGTCCTCGTCGACCGGCGGCGCGTCCGTGGAGGCGAAGGCGTCGAGGACGAAGCCGGCCAGCCGCGGCGAGAACACCGCGTCGCCGTCCTGCACCCGGAAGACGGAGTCCACGAGGTCGGTGCCGGTGATGGTCTTGGTGACGTACCCGCGGGCCCCGCCCCGGATGACCCCGATGACGTCCTCGGCCGCGTCGGACACCGACAGGGCCAGGAAGCGCACCGGGTTCTCGGCCGCCGCCATCAGCGGGGCGCAGCGCCGCAGCACCTCGACGCCGCCGCCGCCGGGCAGGTGCACGTCCAGGAGGACCACCTCGGGCCGGGTGGCGGTGATGACGGTGACGGCCTGGTCGACGTCGGCGGCCTCGCCGACGACCTCGACCCCGGTGCGGGCGGTTTCGCCGATCTCGGCCTGGACGCCGGTGCGGAACATCCGGTGGTCGTCGACGAGGACCACCCGGACCCGCCGGGTGGGTGCCGTGCCTGCGTTCTGTGCGTCCTCGGTCATGCTGTGTTCGCCGCCCTCTCCATCTCCAGCTCGACTTCCGTGCCGCCGTCGGGCGCGGACCGCAGCCGTGCGGTCCCGCCGTTGCGCTGCATCCGGCCGATGATCGATTCTCGTACGCCCATGCGGTCGCCGGGTACCGCGTCGAGGTCGAAGCCGGGCCCCCGGTCCCGTACGGACACGAACACCGCCTGTCCCTCGACTTCGGCGTACACCTGCACCGGCCCGCCCTCGCCACCGTACTTGGCCGCGTTGACCATGGCCTCGCGGGCGGCCTGGACCTGGGCCGCGAGGCGTTCGTCGAGCGGGCAGTCGCCGACGACGACCACCTCGATGGGGACGCCGTGGTGGTCCTCGACCTCGGCGGCGGTCTTCTTCACGGCCTCCGCGAGGGTGGCCGGCCCCTCGGCCTCGTCCTTACCGGTGCCCTCGGGCTTGTACAGCCAGTTCCGCAGTTCGCGCTCCTGGGCGCGCGCGAGGCGGCGCACCTCGGCGGCGTCCTCGGCGCCCCGCTGGATCAGGGTGAGGGTGTGCAGGACGGAGTCGTGGACGTGGGCGGCGACCTCGGCGCGCTCCTGCGCGCGGATGCGCATCAGCCGCTCCTCGGACAGGTCCTGGGTCATCCGGATCAGCCAGGGCCCGGCGAGCAGGGCGATGCCGACGAGGACGGCGAGGGTGGCGGTGAGGACGTTGCCGAGCTGCGCCGCCGAGCCCCGTACGACGAGGAAGACGGTCAGGCCCACGCCGACCAGCAGCACGCCCGCGAGGGCGCGGGCGACCTGGAGCAGGCTCCGGTTGCGTCCGGCGGCCTCGTTCCAGTGGGCGCGGCGGGCGTTGTCGGCCTGCCGCCAGACGAGCACCACCCCGGCCCCGACCAGCAGCGTCGGCCACACGTACCGGCCGGAGGTGCCGCCGAGCTGGACCTTGGAGACGAAGATGCCGGCCCCGATGCACAGCGCGATCAGGGCGGTGACCTGCCCCCGGTCGGGTGTGCGCAGGCGGCGGCTGCCGTCGGACAGGGTCTCGAACCAGGAGCGGTGGCCGCTGCGGCCGCCGACGCCGAGCGGGACGAACACCCAGAACGCGGCGTACAGCAGCACGCCGAGCCCGTCCCCCCACAGGAACAGCCCGAGGAAGGCGAGGCGGACCCAGACCACCGGCATCCCGAGGTGCCCGGCGAGGCCGCGGGCGACACCGCCGAGCATCCGGCCGTCGGCGCTGCGGTACAGCCGGCGCTGGGGCGTGTCGGTGCCCGGCGGCGGTTCCGGTGCGTGCGGGGTGCGGGGAGCGGCGGCTACGGGCATGGCACCGATGGTCACACGGGTGGGGGCGCCCGGGCATCAGGGCATCCCCCCAGACCCACCGGGGGGATATCAGGGTTGTGCCAGGGTCGGGCCGGATTCCGCGGGCCCGCGCCGCCCGTCACCATGGACCCATGACCGAAACACACGAAGCCCCGCCCGGGGGATCCCCCGACGCGGGGCCGGGGCAGGAGCCCGGGGCCCGGCACCCGGGGGACGTCCGGCCGCTCCTGCGCCGCAGCAGGCGGGACAAGGTCCTCGCCGGTGTGTGCGGCGGCCTCGGCCGGTACTTCGGGCTGGACCCGGTGGTCTTCCGGGTGGTCCTCGGCGTCCTCGCGGTCACGGGCGGCGTCGGCCTGATCTTCTACGGCTTCGCGTGGCTGCTGGTGCCGCAGGAGGGCGAGGACGACAGCGAGGCGAAGAGGCTGCTGACGGGCCGGGTCGAAGGGGCCACTCTCGCGGCGGTGTTCGCCGCGCTGGTGGGCTGCGCCCTGTTCCTGTCGATGCTGGACAACGGCGGCCTGGCGGTCTTCTCCGTCCTGGTGGTCCTGGCGCTGGGCGCGGCCTCGTACTGGTCGCAGCGGCGCCGGCACACCTGCGCGCCGCAGGCGCAGGCCCCGGCCGCGCACCGCGGCCCGCTGTCGCCGGCCCCGCCGGAGACGCAGGCGCCGCCCGCGCCCGGCGGCCCGTCCTGGTGGCGGGACCCGCTGGTCAAGGACGGCACGACCGGGCCGGTCGGCTCCACGGGGTACCTGTGGGGGCCGGACGACGCCGCGCCGCCACCGGCGGGCGGCGGGGCGGCGGTGGCGCCGGACGCCGTCCCGGCCGGCCGGCGGGGCGGCATCGGGGGCCGGGTGTTCCTGCTGGCACTGCTCGCCGGGGGCGCGGCGAGCGCCGCGCAGTGGCAGGGCCGGCCGCTGGGCGAGGCCCTGCAGGCCGGGCTCGCCGTGGCGCTGGTCGTCTTCGGGCTGGGCCTCGCGGTCAGCTCCCTGCTCGGGCGCACCGGCTTCGGCACGATCGTGCTGGCGGTGCTGACCTCGGGGCTGCTCGCGGTGGCCGCGGCGCTGCCCCGGGACATCGGCACGGACTGGCAGCGCGTCGCATGGCGTCCGGCGGCGGTGGCCGACGTACGGCCGGGGTACGAGGCGGGCACCGGGCTCGCCACGCTGGACCTGAGCCGCCTGGACGTGCAGAAGGGCACGACCGTCGTGGTGCGGGCCTCGCTGGATGCGGGCCGGCTCAAGGTGGTCGTCCCCCGGGAGGTGACGGCCGAGGCGGACGTCTCGGTCCGTCTGGGTGACATCCAGCTGCCCGGGGAGACCGGTGAGGACTTCCGGGTCCGCAGCGGCGGCGAGACCCGGCGGGCGACGCTGCCGCCCTCCCCCGGCACGGAGGCCGGTGGCACGATCGAGCTGCACCTCGACACGGGTGTGGGACAGGTGGAGGTGGCCCGTGCGGCGTCATGAGTTCCAGCCGGGACGGCTGGTGGCGGGAGCGGCCCTGACGGCTGCGGGCGTGCTGTACCTGCTCGACGGCTCGGGCGGGGCGGACCTGCCCTGGTTCGCCGTCGTCCCGATCGCCGTGGGCGGCCTGTGCCTGGCCGCCCTGGTCGGGTTGGTGACCTACGCGGTGCGCCGCGACCGCCGGGACCGGATCAGCGCGTCGAGGGACAGGTAGGGCGCCCCGGCCAGGACGACCGGGATCCAGGCCATCAGGTAGACCAGGTCCTGGCTGTAGTAGTAGCGGGGCACCGCCCAGGAGACGGTGAGCCACAGGGTCAGCGAGATCAGTGCGCCGCCGAGGGCGGCGAGGCGGGTCAGCAGCCCGGCCAGGACGCCGAGGCCGACGAGGAGCTCGCCGACGGCCAGGGCGACGGCGAAGCCCACCGGCGACTCCAGGCCCAGGTCGACCAGGGCGGGGATCGCGGCGGCGTCGCGGGAGGACTCCATGGTCTGCCCGATGGAGCCGTCGCCGGTCGCGGAGAGGAACGCGGGATCGGTCAGCTTGTCCAGACCCGCGTAGACGAAGGTCGCGCCGAGGAAGATCCGCAGGGGCAGCAGGGCGTAGTGGGTGGCCTGTTCACGCAGTCTGGGGAGTACGTCAGTTCGGGTCACGGAGCATGTCTACCCCGATCACTCGGCCACGTCGATCGTGCAGCGGTTGGATTCCACTCCCGCGGCCGTCACCACCTGGATCTCGGTGAGGCCGGGTTCCACTTCCGCGGGCACCGGCACGGTCAGCACCGCGTCCGAGGGATTGGTGAACCCGCCGGGCACCGGGACGAGCGGTACGTGCACGTGTACCGCCCCGATCCGGACCACCAGGCGGGCCAGCATCTCCGGGGTCTGCGCCCCGGGCGGTACGAAGCCCACGCCCCGGATCTCGATGTCGTCCCCGGGGCGGACGGCCGCGTCCAGGTCCCCGGGCTCGCGTCTGCGCACCACGGAGAGCACCAGCGGCCGGCTGCCCTCCGCGTACTTGCCCGCCAGGTAGACCGCGGCCGACAGCACGACGAGCAGGGCCAGCGCCCACGGCAGCTGCGGCAGCCGGTCGGGGAACCGGGCCAGCGACACCGCCGCGTACACCAGCACCACCGCGGAGACCAGGACGTACTGGGCGTCGGGGAAGCTGCCCCGGCCCGCGTCGTCGGTCAGCAGGTCCGCGCCGCGCGGCCGGTCCGCGGGCAGCTTCTGCAACCGCTGCCCCATGATCCGTACGCAGACCACCCGGCGCACCAGCACGGCCACCGCCGAGGTCAGGCCGACCACGGTCAGCAGCGGCAGTGCGCGGTCCAGGGCCAGACCCGCGTACAGGGCCTCGCGTGCGGGTCCGGGTTCCGAGGCCGCCAGCCGCAGCGCGGGCAGCAGCGCGGCGAACGCCGTCAGCACCACCCAGGCGCTCGGCACCGCCTTGGAGGTGGAGAGCCGGTTGTCCTCGCCGACGAGCGGGGCCAGCAGTCCGCCGCGCACCGACTGGGCGCGGGCGGCGACCGTGAGCATCCCGGCCAGGACGAGGGCGGTGAGCAGCCCGGCGGTGCGTGCGGTGGACCAGCCGGTGCCGAGCGCGGAGGCGACCTGGACCAGCAGCAGGACCCCGGCGGCGATCCACACGGCGAGCACGGCCCGCCGGGAGAACAGGTACAGCCAGGAGTTCCCCGCTTCCCGGCCCCGGTCGGCGACGGTGCGGGCGGACAGGGTCAGCTCGTCGGAGACCCACTGCCGGGACGCGCCGAGGGAGTGGGCGACGGCGGCCGGCAGCCCCTGCCCGGCGGCGAACTCGTCGCGCTTCTCCAGGAACGCGGCCACCGCCCGGCGGTGCCCCTCCCGGGCGCAGTCGTCGCAGGCGCAGGCCGCGGTGTGGGTACCCCGGGACATCTCTTGGACAGCCACGGACGTGCCGCCTCTCTGAACTACGGTGCAATGCCAGCGAATTGTGCACCACTGCGCAAGTGCTCCGGATTGCGCACGATGTCAGAGCAGGTGATTAACCGTTCATGATGTTGACGCCACCGGCGTGTCACCACTGTCGGCCTGCTCCTGGAGCAGGGGCCGGCAGCTCGCCCAGGCGGCGAGGTCGGACCCGAACCGCTCCCGGGTGGCGACCGCGGCGGGGTGGTCGATGAGCACCGGCTTGCCGGCGGCCCGCGCCAGCAGCTGCACCTGCGCGGCCCGTTCCGCCGCGAGGGACCACCACAGGGCGGCCTCCACCGAGGTGCCGACCGTCAGGACGCCGCGGTTGCGCAGCACCAGCGCCTTGTAGGGGCCGAGCGCCCGCCCGATCCGGTCGGGGTCCTCGGTCGCGGCGTACTCGTCGAGCAGCGCGTGGTCCCCGTAGAAGGCGCAGGCCTCCGCGCTGACGGGGGCCAGCAGTGCGCCGAGGGCGGCCAGGGCCCGGCCGTGGGGGCCCTGCGCGCGGACCACGGCCACCACCTCGGGGCGCCTGCGGTGGATCGCGGCGTGCACGGCGAAGGCGAGCTCGTTCACGCGGCGCTCCCCGCGGACCACCCGGCCGTCCCCGTCGACCAGGATCAGGTCCGCGGCGGTGAGGGAGCCGAAGGCCCGTCCGAAGGGGTGCGTCCAGTAGCAGTCCTCGAACTCGGGGTCCCGGGCGGTGGCCTGCCCGGCCACCCCGTCCTCGTGCCCGAGCCGCGCCAGCAGCCGCAGCGCCCGGGCGAGCACGTCCTTGCGGTGGGCGCGGGCCTCCTCGGCGGTGCCGTGCACGGGTGGCAGGTCGAAGCGGAGGCGCTCCACGGGGACGGGCGCGGGCTGGTCCGGCATGCGGTCCTCCTTCGGGTCGCGGCGCAAGGTACCGGCGCGGCCCTCAACTGGCCAGACACACGGCGAAGCCGCCGCCGGGCGGGCCGGGCGGCGGCTTCACGGGGTGCGGGCGCGGGCCCGTCAGGCGGGGACTACTCCCACTCGATGGTGCCCGGGGGCTTGCTGGTGCAGTCCAGGACCACGCGGTTCACGTCCGCCACCTCGTTGGTGATGCGGGTGGAGATCCGCGCGAGGACCTCGTACGGCATGCGCGTCCAGTCCGCGGTCATCGCGTCCTCGGAGGAGACGGGGCGCAGCACGATCGGGTGGCCGTAGGTGCGGCCGTCGCCCTGGACGCCGACGCTGCGGACGTCCGCGAGCAGGACCACCGGGCACTGCCAGATCTCACGGTCCAGGCCGGCCGCGGTCAGCTCGTGGCGGGCGATGGCATCGGCTTCACGCAGCAGGTCCAGGCGCTCCTTGGTGACCTCGCCGACGATGCGGATGCCCAGGCCGGGGCCGGGGAAGGGCTGGCGCTGGACGATCTCGTCCGGCAGGCCGAGCTCCTGGCCGACCATCCGGACCTCGTCCTTGAACAGCTGGCGCAGCGGTTCGACGAGCTCGAACTCGATGTCGTCGGGGAGCCCGCCCACGTTGTGGTGGGACTTGATGTTCGCGGTGCCGGTGCCGCCGCCGGACTCGACGACGTCCGGGTACAGGGTGCCCTGGACCAGGAAGGCCACCGCGGGGCCGTCCTCCTGGAGGATTTCCAGCTGGGCCTGCTCGAAGACGCGGATGAACTCACGGCCGATGATCTTGCGCTTGGCCTCCGGGTCGGAGACGCCGGCCAGCGCGTCCAGGAAGCGCTCCTGGGCGTCGACGACCTTCAGCTGGACACCGGTGGCGGCGACGAAGTCCTTCTCGACCTGCTCGGTCTCGCCCTTGCGCATCAGTCCGTGGTCCACGTACACGCAGGTCAGCTGGGAGCCGATGGCCTTCTGCACGAGGGCTGCGGCGACCGCGGAGTCCACGCCGCCGGAGAGGCCGCAGATGGCGCGCTTGTCGCCGACCTGCTCACGGATGGCCGCGACCTGCTCCTCGACGATGTTGCCGGTGGTCCAGGTCGGGGCGAGGCCCGCGCCGCGGTAGAGGAAGTGCTCCAGGATCTGCTGGCCGTGCGTGGAGTGCATCACCTCGGGGTGGTACTGCACGCCGTAGAGCTTCTTCTCGTCGTTCTCGAAGGCGGCGACGGGGACGACGTCGGTGGACGCCGTCACGCTGAAGCCCTCGGGAGCCGCGGAGCAGGCGTCGCCGTGGGACATCCACACCGACTGGTTGACGGGCGTGCCCTCGAACAGGGTCGAGCCGGCCTTGGAGACGGCCAGCGGGGTGCGGCCGTACTCGCGGGCGCCGGTGTTGTCGACCTGGCCGCCGAGGGTGACCGCCATCAGCTGGAAGCCGTAGCACATGCCGAAGACGGGGACGCCGGCCTCGAACAGGGAGCCGTCGAGCTGCGGAGCACCCTCCTCGTACACGGAGGACGGGCCGCCGGAGAGGATGATCGCCTTCGGGTTCCTGGCCAGCATCTCGGCGACGGGCATCGAGCTCGGCACGATCTCGCTGTAGACCCGGGCCTCGCGGACGCGGCGGGCGATGAGCTGGGCGTACTGGGCGCCGAAGTCGACGACGAGAACCGTGTCCGGGGCGCTGTCGTGGGCGGCGGAGGGTGCTTCTGGCACGGGGCGGCCTTCCGGCGGAAGAGGTGGCTGTTTTGTCAATTCTAACGGGGGACCTGCGGGCCTCTTCGTCTCACCATACGAACCGGCTTGGCCGCGAGCGGGGTGGAGGGCAATAATCCGTTCCGTGCGCAAGCAGCTGAGCTTCCTCTTTACCTATGGCACCGGTCGGTCCGGTCGCCATGGGTCCTCGTGATGCTCGCCTGAGCCACTGACTTCCCGGAGCGCCCCGGTCCGACAGGACCGGGGCGCTCCTGCGTTCCCGCCCTCCTGTCGGCACGAACCGCACGACCCACAGGAGCACAAGACATGACCGCGACCACCACCACGACCGTCACCGCCGAGCAGCTGATCGCCGACTCCCGGGTGCGCATCGACGCCCTCGACGACCGGATCATCGGGCTGATCCAGGAGCGGATGGCCGTCTCCACGGTCATCCAGGACGCCCGGATCTCCTCCGGGGGCCGGCGGGTGCACCTGTCCCGCGAGATGGAGGTGCTCTCACACTGGAGCGACGCCCTCGGCAAGCCGGGGACCTCCCTCGCGATGACCCTGCTGGAGCTGTGCCGGGGCCGCGTCTGACCGGGCGGCGCCGGCCGGCCCGGCGGCTGCGGCCGCCCGTTCGTCACCCGATCGGAGCGTGACCGCCCCCACCGGTCTTCGTTGGTGTGGGTGGCCGCGCCAGCCAGTCGCGGTCCGCAACACCACGCGTGGCTCCTCCGGAGCGATGAGACGCACGCCCCGTGGAGCGTGCGTCGTGGGACCTCGCTCCTCGTGTGACCGGACGGCAGGGGACAGCAGCCCGGTCATTCCTTCAAGGACGGCCGGCCCGGGGGACGCCCCGGGCCGGCCGTTCCCCGTGCCCCCGTCCCCTGCGCCGCCGTTTCCGCGCCACCCCCGCCCGGCCCCCGTGTGACCGACGCCACATTCCGGCCGACCTGGTTCCGGTACAACCATCCGACCGGATCACGTGTCACCACATGCACGCGGGAACTGCGCTCGGAGGGGGAGCGCAGTCCCCGCGCCCCAGGCGGCCGCGGGACCACTGCGCCGGCCCCGCCGCGTCAGTGCGCCTCCTGCTTCGGCGGCACCTCCGGAATACCCAGGAACGGCAGCCGCAGTGCGCCGAAGGCCTCCTTCGGGACCGCCGGGTGCGCGGGCTCCACCGCGGCGAGGCGGGCGTACGCCGCGCCCTGAGCGGGCCGCGGGTCCTGCTCGCCCTTGTTCGGCCAGTACGACATCGCCCGCTCGGCCTGCGCCGTGATCGTCAGCGACGGATTGACCCCGAGGTTGGCGGAGACGGCCGCGCCGTCGACCACCGAGATGCCCGGGTACCCGTAGAGCCGGTGGTACGGGTCCACCACCCCCTCCTGCGCCGACGCCCCGATGGGGCAGCCGCCGAGGAAGTGCGCGGTCAGCGGCGTGCCCATCAGCTCCCCGATGTTGGAGCCCGCGAAGCCGTTGATCTCCTCGGCCAGCAGGGTGGCGGCCTGCGTGGCCTCCGCGATCTGCACCGGGTTCGGGGCGCCGTGGCCCTGCCGGGCGGTGAGCAGCCCCTTGCCGATCCCGCCGGGCTTGCGGTAGGTCGTCAGGGAGTTGTCCAGCGACTGCATGACCAGGCCGATGATGGTCCGCTCCGACCACCGCCGGTTGGACAGCGAGCGCGCCAGCTGCAGCGGGTGGCGGGCGGTGCGGGCGAACCAGGCGCGCACCCGGTGCCGGGAGTACGGCACCTGCAGCACCGTCATGAACCCCATGGCGTTGGAGCCCTTGCCGTAGCGGACGGGCTCGATGTGGGTGTCGGCGTTGGGGTGGACGGAGGAGGTGATCGCGACGCCCCGGGTGAAGTCGGCCCGCTGCTCCCCGCCGTGCCGCCTGCGGTAGCGGCGGTCGTCGGTCTGCGCACCGACCAAGCCCTCGGAGTTGGTGCGGGTCAGATCGCCGAGCCGGTCCGACAGCTGCGGCAGCTCGCCCCGGTCCTTCATGGTGTGCAACAGGGTCTGCGTGCCGTACGTGCCCGCCGCGACCACCACGTACGGGGCGCGCAGCACCTTGGCCCGGCCCTTGCGGCGGCCGTCGGTGGGGACGGTGCGCACGCGGTAGCCGCCGTCGGGGTGCTCGGAGAGCGCGGTGACGGTGGTCATCGGGTGGATGACCGCCCCGGCCTGCTCGGCGAGGTGCAGGTAGTTCTCGTTCAGGGTGTTCTTCGCGCCGTGGCGGCAGCCGGTCATGCACTCGCCGCATTCGGTGCAGGCCTTGCGGGCGGGGCCGGCGCCGCCGAAGTAGGGGTCGGCGACCTCCTCGCCGGCCCGGACCCTGCGCTGCCCTTCGGCGTCCTCGCCGTCGCCGAAGAACACGCCGACCGGGGCCATGTGGAAGGAGTCCGCGACGCCCATCTTCTCCGCGGCGGCCTTGAGGTGGACGTCGGACGGGGTCAGGGTCGGGTTCAGCCGCACCCCGAGCATCCGCTTGGCCTGGTCGTAGTACGGGGCCAGTTCCGCACGCCAGTCGGTGATGGCCGCCCACTGCCGGTCCTCGAAGAAGGGGGCGGGCGGCACGTACAGGGTGTTCGCGTAGTTGAGGGAGCCCCCTCCGACCCCGGCGCCCGCGAGGACCATCACGTTGCCGAGCAGGTGGATGCGCTGGATCCCGTACAGCCCGAGGGCCGGGGCCCACAGGTAGTTGCGCAGGTCCCAGCTGTTCTTCGGCAGGGTCTCCCGGGTGAACCGGCGCCCTGCCTCCAGGACGCCGACCCGGTAGCCCTTCTCGGTGAGGCGCAGGGCCGACACCGAGCCGCCGAAGCCCGAACCGATGACGATGACGTCGTAGTCGTAGTCGTCACCGTGATCGCGGTCGCGGTCGCGGCCGGGGTCGTGTGCGTGGTCGTGGTCGTGCGACACGGGGGTGCCCCTAACGCAGTCGGAGTGCCTTCATGACCTTGAGGCTGCGGGTCATGAACGCCGCGTACTTCTCGTCGTCCATGCCGAGCGAGGGCGCCATCGGAAGCAGTCGCTGGTGGGCGACGGTCTGGGCCTCGGTGAACTTCAGGATGCCCTCGGAGCCGTGGCGGCGGCCGAGGCCGGAGTCCTTCATGCCGCCCATGGGCGCCCGGGCGCTGCCGTAGGCGGGGGCGTAGCCCTCGTTGATGTTGACGGTGCCGGTGCGCAGCCGGGCCGCCACGGCGTGCCCGCGGCGGGCGTCCGTGGTCCACACGCTGGAGTTCAGGCCGTAGGCGGTGGCGTTGGCCTGCGCGATCGCCTCGTCCTCGTCGGTGAACCGGTAGATCGAGACGACCGGGCCGAAGGTCTCCTCGCCGCACACCGCCATCGGGGCCTCGACCCCGTCGAGGATGGTGGGCTCGTAGAAGAGCGGGCCGATGTCGGGGCGGGCGGTGCCGCCTGCGACGAGGGTGGCTCCCTTGGCCACGGCCTCGTCCACGTGCCGCTGTACGGTCTCCAGCTGGCGTTCGCCGACCAGCGAGCCCATGTCGGCGCCGTAGGCCAGCGAGCTGCCCAGGCGCATGGCCTTGGTGCGGGCGGCGAAGCGCTCCACGAAGGCGTCGGCGACGGAGGCGTGGACGTAGAGCCGCTCGATGGAGATGCACAGCTGGCCGGCGGAGGAGAAGCAGGCCCGGACGGCCCCGGCCGCGGCCTTCTCGATGTCGGCGTCGTGCAGGACGAGCATGGCGTTCTTGCCGCCGAGTTCGAGGGAGACCCCGACGAGGCGGGCGGCGGCGCCCTGGGCGACCTCGCGGCCGGTGCGGGTGGAGCCGGTGAAGGAGACGTAGTCGGCGTGCCGGACGACCTCGGGGCCGATGACGGGACCCTCGCCGAGGACGATCTGGAAGACCTCGGCAGGCAGTCCGGCCTCGATGAGCACGTCGCGGGCCCACAGGGCGGTCAGCGCGGTCTCGGTGTCGGGCTTCATCACCACGGCGTTGCCCGAGACGAAGGCGGGCAGGGCGTCGCCGACCGACAGCTCCAGGGGGTAGTTCCAGGGGGCGATCTGGCCGACGACCCCGCGCGGCTGGCGCAGCTCGGTGACCTTGGTCAGGGTCGGCATGGCGCCCGTGTGCCCCTTGGGCCGCAGGTACGAGGGCGCCTTGCGGCCGTAGTGGCGGGCGGCTATGGCGACCGCCTGAACCTCTTCGTGGGCGTGCAGCCGGGCCTTGCCGGTCTCCAGCTGGATGAGGTCGAGGACCTCGGCCTGCCGCTCCAGGACCAGGTCGTGGAAGCGCAGCAGCACGGCCGCCCGTCGGCGTACGGGGACCGCCGCCCAGGCGGCCTGCGCGGCGCGGGCCCGGCCGAAGGCCTCGGCGACGTCCTCGGGGGTGGCCTCGGGCAGCTCCGCCAGCCGGTCCCCGGTGAAGGGCGTGTGGTTGGCGGTGCGGCCGGAGCCGGCCACTCCGCGGGTCAGCCGGGCGACCAGGTCCGGGGTCACCACGTCGGCGGCGGTCCGGGCGCCGGGCGGGGCCGGGGCGACCGGGTTGGTGGGCTGCGGTGCGGCGCGGAGGGGGGCGGCGGGGGCCTGCGAGTCCGTCATGGCGGTGAGCGTATTGCGCCCGCGAGCCTTTGGGTACCCGTGGGTAACCGGATTTTGCCATGTCCGCCAGCGATTGCTGGCAGGATTCCGGATCAGGGGGCCGGGGCGGGCGGCTCCCAGCCGCTGAGCACCACGTCGAACTGCTGCTCCGTCGTGGGCCAGTCGGCGACCGGGCTCGACATGTAGATCGCGTACTCGGTCTCGTCCGGGGCCACGTACATCTGCTCCTTGGCCCGGCGCGGCCCCGGGTGGTTCTGCTTCTCCGTCCAGGTGAAGTCCCAGAGCGCGGCCCGGGTGCTGTCGCGGAAGGTGTTCTGGTTCAGCCGCACCTTCCTGTAGTCGGTCCGCTTCGCCACCTGCTTCTCCAGGTCCAGCAGGTGCGCGTACGGGTCCTTGTAGTCCGGGCTGGGATCGGCGGCGATCCGGATGAAGTGCTTCCCGTCGTCCGGGGTGTAGTCGATCTGGTCGCCGTTCGCCTGCCGCGTCCAGCCGTTCGGGACGAAGAGGGTGAAGCCGGCCGGGTCGGTCACCTTCTTCCAGCCCTCCGGGACCTCCTTCGCCGGCGGCTTCGCGTCCTCGCCCGACTGGCCGCCGCCGGAGCTCACGCTCTGGTCCGTACGCCCGCCGCCCGTACCGTCCCCGCCGTCCCCGGTGTACTTCAGCACCCCGAACACACCGCCGCCGCCGATCAGCGCCGCCACCAGGGCGATGCCCGCAGCGCGCCGGAGCCGTCCGCCGCCCGGCTCCCCGTGGACGGGCGGGGCGGCCGGTACCGCAGGGGCCTGCTCCCGCAACGGGGCGGTCCCCGCGGCATCCCGGCCCGCAGGCTCGGGCCGGCGCTCGGGCTGCGCCCCGTACAGCTCGTCCTCGCTCACCGCACGCGTCGGGACGTACGCCTGCGCCGCCTTCGGCTCACGGCCCTCCATCGCCTCCAGCAGCATCCGCTCGGTCTCCGCCGCCGAGGGGCGCTCCGCCGGGTCCTTGCGCAGCAGGGCCGTGATGATCGGGCCGAGCGAGCCGGCCTGGCGCAGCGCCGGCGGCTCGTCGTTGACCACGGCCTGCAGGCTGGAGATGGGCGAGGTCCGGCGGAACGGGGACCGGGCCTCCACCGCCGTGTAGAGGGTGGCGCCCAGCGACCACAGGTCCGAGGACGGGTCCGGGGAGCCGCCGGTGACCCGCTCGGGCGCCAGGTAGTCGATGGAGCCGACGATCTCACCCGTACGCGTGATGGAGGAGTCGCCCTCGATCGCGGCGATCCCGAAGTCCGTCAGCAGCACCCGGCCGTCCTTGGCCAGCAGCACGTTGCCCGGCTTGACGTCACGGTGCAGGACGCCGACGGCGTGCGCGGCGCGCAGCGCGCCCAGCACGTGCAAGCCGATCCGGGCCGCCTCGCGCGGCTCGATCCGGCCCGCCGCCTTCGCCGCGTCCGCCAGCGAAGGACCGTCGATGTACTCCATGACGATCCACGGCCGGTCATCGTGTTCGAGGACGTCGTGGACGGTGACGACGGCCGGGTGCTGGATGCGGGCCGCGGCCCGCGCCTCCTTCTGCGTCCGGGCGTGCATGACCTCCCGGTCGGCCTGGGCGACGTACAGACCTGCCGTCAGCTCCTTGACAGCGACCGTCCTGTGCAGCAGCTCGTCGTGCGCCCGCCACACCCTGCCCATGCCGCCCCGGCCGATGGACTCGACGAGCCGGTACCGGCCCGCGAGCACGGCGCCCGCACCTGTCTGCTGTTCCACAAAACCCCGCCGCTCTCTGCACTTCGGGCCAGATTACGGAGCCCTTGGGCACTGCCGTAACCACGCGGGCGCGGCGAGACAGCACTGTGACGCAATTGCCGTACTGATCCTGCGTCAGCCGGCGGTCAGCCGCCCGCCCGGTAACTGGCCGTGGCCTTCTCGAAGACCTCGGTCACCTTCGACTCCTCGTCCTGCGGCCCGGTCACGATGACGACGTGGTAGCTGCCGCCGAGCGCCACGACGAAGTTGCGGGCCACGACGCTGCGCCCGGTCCCGTCGATCCAGGTGTACTTGCCGGTGGCCCGGAGCTGCTGGCCGACCTTCGTGCTCTTGACCTCGCTGACGGTGGACCAGGTGGACGTCCGGTACGGCGTCAGCTCCTGCTCCTTGTCCTTCTGGTAGGCCGCCGGGTCCGGATTGCCCGCGACCTTGTCGCGGCCCGGCACCACGGTCAGCACGAACTGTCCGTCCGTGTACCGCACCTGACCGGCCTCGTTGATGCCGCGCCGCTCCCAGCCGTCGGGCACGGCCACCTCGAAGTGCTCCGGGTCCTGCTGGTTGCCGTAGCCGGCCGGGGCGGAGACCGCCGGGCCGGCCGGTGGCGTGGTCGTCTGCGGCGCCGGCTTCGACTCGGGCGTGCCGCTGGGAGTCGCGCCGCCCGCGCCGGACGCGGACGCGGAGGGCGAACTCTTCGGCGAGGGCGTGGCGGCCGCACCGTCCGACCCCCCGGACGGCGAGCGGGGCATGAACAGCATCGCGTACGCCACCGCCCCCGCCAGCAGGACGAGGATGCCGACGAGCAGGGTCACCCCGAGGGAGCGGGGCTTGCGGGGGGCCGCCGGATTGCGGTGGCGCCCGTGCAGCTCGCCGCGCCGGCGGACGACGGGCAGCCGCGCCGGGTCCGGCTCCGGCATCGGCAGCGCCGCGAACCCGGTGTCCGGTTCGGGGGCGGAGCGCACGAGCGAGCGCAGCCAGCCCCGCAGCTCCTCGAAGTCGGGCCGCTCCGTGGGGTCCTGGCGCAGCAGCGACTCCACGACCGGGCGCAGCGCACCGCACTCCTCGGCGAAGGCGGGGGGCTCGGAGCAGACCAGCTCGACCAGTTCGGCGACGCTGTCCTCCGGGTAGGGGGCGTGCCCCTGCACGGCGCGGTACAGCAGCGCGCCGAGCGCCCACAGGTCGGTGGCGGGCCCCACCGGGGCGGCCAGCTGCCAGGGTCCCGCGACGGAGCGGGCCTGCTCGGGGGCCCACCGCTCGGTGACGGCTCCGACGACGGCCATCCGGGTCTGGCGGGCGCGCTCGGCGTCGAGGCCGGTGCGGGGGCCGCCGCCCCAGCCCGCGTCGAAGGGCTGCCCGCCGGGCCGCGGCGCAGGCCGGTCGAACGGCTCCGCGGCGCGTTCCCCGGCCGGTGTTCCGGCTGCCCCGGCCGCCTCGGCCTGCCGGTAGCCCTGGGGCAGGGCGAGCTGCGCGGGCAGCCCGGGCCACGCCCCGGAGCGGGGCTCCGGCTGTGCGGCGGCGGACGCCGGTGCGGGCGGCGCGGCCTGCTCCGCGTGCTGCGGCCCGCCCGCCGGGGCCGGCGCCCGGTGCGGGGGCTGCGCCGGGGGCAGGGCCCGGCCAGGGGCTCCGTCCGGCTGCGCTTCCTGCGGCGGGCCGGACTGCCGGGCGGGCGGCAGGGCCTGCCGCGGGGTCGCGCCGTGCCAGGAGGCGCCGGATTCCGGCCGGGGACCGCCGTACGGGTACGCGTACCCCTGCGGGAGCGTCGACCCCTGCGGCCGCGGCTCCGGCACGGGAGCCGCCCCGGCCCGCCGCTCCTCGGAGACCCGGGCAGCCGCGGCCCGCGCGCCCGCGCGGTAGGCGGCGACGGCTCCGGCCCGCGCGGCGGCGTCGAGGTCGAGCGGTCCCCCGGGAGGCACTCCGGGCCGCGCACCGGGCAGCTCGGGCCGCGCACCGGGGAGCTCGGGCCGGGCCGCCTCGGTGTGGTCGGGCCGGGGCGCCTCGGTGTGGTCGGGCCGGGGCGCGGGCCGGTCGGGCGTGATGTGGTCGCGGTAGCGCGGCCCGGTGTCGTACCCGGGGGCCACCAGCGGCGCATCGGCAGGCCCCGGCACGCTCCGCGGCCGCGGCGCCTGCTCCGGCGGGCCGGAGAGCTGCCGGGGCGCGGGCCCGCCGTCGCCCGGGTGGGCCGGACGGGCCAGGTGGGGCTCATGGCCGGATGTGGGGGGCGCGTACGGCGGCTGCTGACCCGGTGCGTACCCCCGTGCGCCGGGGTCGGCACCCGGATCGGGGCCGTCCCAGCCGCCGGCGCCGTCCTCGGCCGGGTCCGGCCGGGGCACGGGGTCGTACCCGCACAGCGCGTCCTCCGCGGCTCCCGCCGCCAGGCCGGTCAGGACGACCCGGCCGTCGTCGCAGACGAGCACCGTCCGGACGGTGATGTTCCGGTGCGTCCAGCCGTGCGCGTGCAGCACCCGGAGCGCGGTCAGCACGTCCGAGGCCACTTCTGCCGCCCGGTAGGGGGTCAGGAGCTCATCGGCGATCAGGGCGGCCAGCGGCCGGGAGGGGACGAGTTCGCTCACGATCCACAGCGACCCGCCCTCGGCGAACACGTCGAAGACCTGGTCCAGCCGGGGGTGGTCCGGTACCGCGGCCGCCGCCTGGGCCGCCTCGATGGCCCGCCGCACGGCCGGCAGGTCGGCCGGGGAGCGGCGCCCGGCGGCCGGGGCCCGGTGCCCGTCGAGCATCTCGGCATCGACGACCTCGGGCAACGGCACCTGCCGCACCAGGACTTCCTGGCCGCTGCGCGTGTCGAAGGCGCGGGTCTCGACCGGTTCGTACTCGTCCGCCGGCGGCAGGGGCAGCCGGTAGCGGTCGGCGAGGATCCGGCCCGCGTACTCCTCCACATCGCCTCCCCCGAGTGCGTCGGGTCCCCGTGGCCCCGCTGACACGATACGTCGCCGGGGCCGCCCGCGTCCCGGGCCTGACAAGGCTCGTCAGCCCAGCACTTGGAAGGTCTCGAACGCGGTGGTGCGCATCTGCGTGCACTCCGGTCCGTCCCACTGGTCGGCCGGGCAGCTGATCATGATGGCGTAGCCGTGCGTGGCGTCCACCTTGAAGCCGCGGTTGAGGACCCGGACCTTGATGCCCTGCTGCTCGCGCTCGAACTGCCAGTCCGCGACGGTCGGGTAACCCCGGTACTCCACCGCGTCGATGCCGAGGAGGTGGTAGCCGCTGCTGCTGCGCCCCACGGCCGGGGCCGACTTCAGCCAGGCGACCTTCGCGTCGTCACCGGGGCCGTTGGTGTAGTCGACCTGGATGCGCGGGAAGCCGCCGTCGCGGCTGTATATCCCGCCGGAGTTCTCGCCCGCGGTGGCGGTCTTCTTGAAGCCCTCCGGCATCACCATCGAGAAGTGGAACCCGGGGTCGGTCACCTTGGCGTAGCCCGCCGGGAGCGCGCCGGGCCCGGAGCCCTGCCCCTGACCGCCGCCCGGGCTCTGCTGGCCCTGGCCGGGCTGGCTGTCCGTCCCTCCGGTGCCGCCGTCGCCCTTGCCCTGATCGGTTCCGTTGCCGCCGTTGTTGTTGCTGCCGTTGGCGTTCGGGTCGGCGGGCTTCGGGGACTGGCCGGAGCCGCCTGCCTTGCCCGCGTTCGCGGCGCCCGATGCGGCGGGGGTGGGCTGGGCGCCCTTGCCCTCGTTGGTGCCGTCCTTGTCGTCGCCGCCGACCGCGTAGGCGATGAGCGAACCGATCACGGCCAGCACCACGACGACGCCGGCGATCGCGAGCAGGATGGTGCGGCGCTGCATGACGTCGGTCAGCGGGGCCGCGACCGGGGCCGGCCGGGACGGGGCGGGCGGTTCGGCGGCCGAGACCGCCGGCGCGGCCGCCGCCTTGCGGGCCGCCTTCAGTGCGGCGCGGGCCCGTTCGCGCTGCTCGCGCTCGCGCCGCTCGCGTTCCTTCTTCTCCGCCTTCTCGGCGGCCTTCTCCACGGCAACCTTCTCGGCCGCCTCCTTGGCGTCCGCCAGGGAGATCTGCCGGGTCTCCTCGGCGGGGACCGGTATGGACTCCGCCGTCGGCTCGGGTGCGTTGAGCACGGCCGTCAGCATCGTCCGCGCCCGGGCGTCGTCGAGGCGCTGGGCCGGGTCCTTGGCCAGCAGGCCGTAGATGACGTCGGTCAGCGGTCCGGCGTTCTTGGGCGGTTCCACCGGCTCGGTCATCACCGCGGTGAGGGTGGCCAGGGCCGATCCCTTGTCGTACGGGGGCGTGCCCTCGACGGAGGCGTACAGGAGACCGCCCAGCGACCACATGTCCGCGGGCGGGCCGGGCTTGTGGCCGCGGGCCCGCTCGGGGGAGATGTAGGAGGGGGCGCCGACGAGCATGCCGGTGGAGGTGACGGAGGGGTCGCCCTCCACCTGGGCGATGCCGAAGTCGGTGAGGACGACCCGGCCGTTGCCCGCGATGAGCACGTTGGACGGCTTCACGTCGCGGTGCAGGATGCCCTGCCCGTGCGCGGCGCGCAGCACGTCGAGCACCGCGAGGCCGACTTCGGCGGCGCGGCGCGGGGTGAGGGGGCCGTTCTCCCGGATGAACTCGGCGAGGGACGAGCCCTCGATGAGCTCCATGACGATCCAGGGACGGGCGTCCTCGTCGACGACGTCGTAGACCGTGACCGCGCCGCCGCTGCGGATCCGGGCGATCGCCTTGGCCTCGCGCAGGGTGCGGGTGATGAGCCGGCGCTTCTCGTCCTCGTCGACGCCGGTGCTGAAGCGGAGTTCCTTGACGGCGACGGTGCGGCCGAGGATCTCGTCCTCGGCGCGCCATACGGTGCCCATGCCGCCCTTGCCGAGGATGGAGCCGAGCCGGTACCGGCCGGCCAGCAGGCGGCCCTTGTCCTGGCCGTTCGCGGCGTCCTTGGCGGCTTCGGCCTGTCCGCTGCCCGCCGCCTTGGCGGCCTCGGCCCGGGCCTTGACCTCGGCGGCCACGGCGTCGGCCTTGTCGGCGATGGGGTTGCCGCCCTTGACGACGGACGGCCCGTCACCCCGGCCCGGCGCCACGGCAGACACGCCCGCGCCCCCCTCCGGCCCGGCAGCCACGACCTGAGCCGCCCCCGCCGCGGCGGCCTCCGGCCCGGTCGGCTTGGACGCGGCCGGCTCCGGCGCGGTCGGCTCCGGCGCGGCGGGTTTCGGCTCGGCGGCCTTCGACGCGGCGGGCTTTGTGAGGCCGGGCTTCGACGCGGCGGGCTTCGACCCGGCGGGCTCCGGCTCGGCGTGCTTTGTGAGGCCGGGCTTCGACGCGGCGGGCTCCGGCTCGGCGGGCTTCGACGCGGCCCGCTCCGGATCGGCGGGCTCCGGCGCGGCGGGCTTCGTGAGGCCGGGCTTTTTCGTGCTCGGCTTCGCGGGGGCCTCGGGGGCCTCCGCGTCCGCGTCCTCGGCCCGCGGCTTCGCGTCCTCGGCCCCGGACCGCGGCTTCGCGTCCTCGGCCCCGGACCGCGGCTTCGCGCCCCCGGCCCCGGACCGCGGCTTCGCGCCCCCGGCCCCGGCCCCGGGCCGCGGCTTCGCGTCCTCCGGGTCCGCGGGGGACGCGGGCCCGGCCTGGTCCCCGGTCGGCTGCGCAGCAACCGGCTCGGCCGGACCGGCCTGCTCCGGCCCCGGCGACTCGGTGTGCTCCGGCTTCGACATGCGTCCCCTCTGCGATCGTGCCGCCTGCTCCGGCGTCCCCGGCCGTCCCGGCAGCCGCCGGGGCTCCCGGTGACCCGCGCCGGCGGATTCCGTCGGGTAACCCGCCCCGGCAGAACCCTCATTGTTCCTCACTACGCAACGGACGGAAGCCCCGGGTCCGCGGTTCCCCCTTCCGGATCCCGGAGTTACAACGGAACGATGTCGGGCGCGCCGAGCCGTGCGGCGTCCGCCGTCTGGTCGTCCGGCTGGCGCTGCGATTCCCGTTCGGCCTGGACCCTCTTTTCGTAGTGCTCCACTTCCTTCTCGATCTGCGCCTTGTCCCAGCCCAGTACCGGGGCCATCAGCTCGGCGCACTCCCGCGCCGAACGCGTCCCGCGGTCGAAGGTCTCGATCGAGATCCGCGTCCGCCGGGTCAGCACGTCGTCGAGGTGCCGCGCGCCCTCGTGCGAGGCCGCGTACACGACTTCCGCCCGGAGGTAGTCCTCCGCCCCGGCCAGCGGCCGCCCCAGTCCGGGATCGGCGGCGATCAGGTCGAGCAGCTCCTCGGAGAGCGAGCCGTACCGGTTCAACAGGTGTTCCACCCGGGCCACGTGAATCCCCGTCCGGTCCGCGATCCTCGCCCGGGCGTTCCACAGGGCCCGGTACCCCTCCGCCCCGACCAGCGGCACGTCCTCCGTCACGCAGTCCGCGACCCGCTGGTCCAGTCCGTGCACCGCCTCGTCGACGGCGTCCTTCGCCATCACCCGGTAGGTCGTGTACTTGCCGCCCGCGACCACCACGAGACCGGGGACGGGGTGCGCCACCGTGTGCTCGCGCGACAGCTTGCTGGTGGCATCCGACTCCCCCGCCAGCAGGGGCCGCAGGCCCGCGTACACGCCCTGGACGTCGTCGCGCGTGAGCGGTACGGCCAGGACCGAGTTCACGTGCTCCAGGACGTAGTCGATGTCGGCGCTCGACGCGGCCGGGTGCGCCTTGTCGAGGTCCCAGTCGGTGTCGGTGGTGCCCACGATCCAGTGCCGTCCCCAGGGGATGACGAACAGCACCGACTTCTCGGTCCGCAGGATCAGCCCGGAACTCGAATGGATCCGGTCCTTGGGCACGACCAGGTGGATGCCCTTGGACGCCCGTACGTGGAACTGGCCGCGCTCCCCGATCAGCGCCTGGGTGTCGTCGGTCCACACCCCGGTGGCGTTCACGACCTGCTTGGCGCGGATCTCGTACTCGCCGCCGCCCTCGACGTCCTGCACGCGCGCGCCGACCACCCGTTCGCCCTCGCGCAGGAAGCCGACCACCCTCGCCCGGTTGGCGCACTGCGCGCCGTACGCCGCGGCCGTCCGGATCAGCGTGGCCACGAACCGCGCGTCGTCCATCTGGGCGTCGTAGTACTGCAGGGCGCCCACCAGCGCGTCCTTGCGCAGGGCCGGGGCCACCTGCAGGGCGCGCCTGCGCGACAGGTGCCGGTGCACGGGCAGCCCGCGGCCGTGGCCGCTGGAGACCGACATCGCGTCGTACAGGGCGACGCCCGATCCCGCGTACAGCCGCTCCCAGCCCTTGTGCTGCAGGGGGTACAGGAACGGCACCGGCTTCACGAGGTGCGGGGCGAGGCGCTCCAGCAGCAGCCCGCGTTCCTTGAGGGCCTCGCGCACCAGGGTGAAGTCGAGCATCTCCAGGTAGCGCAGTCCGCCGTGGATGAGCTTGCTGGAGCGGCTGGAGGTGCCCGAGGCCCAGTCCCGCGCCTCCACCAGCCCGGTCGCGAGGCCCCTGGTCGCGGCGTCCAGCGCCGTGCCGGCGCCGACCACTCCGGCGCCCACGACGAGTACGTCCAGTTCCCGCTCGGCCATCCGGGCGAGGGCCTCGGCGCGCTGCGCCGGTCCGAGTGTCGCTGTCCTCACGGCTGCCTCCCGTTGGTGCGGGTGTTCCCCGCGTGGTGCGGGCGATCCCGCTCGCATGCCCCGCTGTCCCGATTCTGACCGTCCGCATCCACATCAGCCACCGCCTGTGGACAACACAACGGCGACCACCACCCCAGAATGCGACATATCTGTCATATATACGCCTAGTCTGACATTGCGCCAGCTCCCCGGGGGTCACCCTGTCCACAGGACTTGCGCGCGCACCCCCGTCGTGTCAGGGAAGGGACGGCACCCCCATGCCCGCAGACCTCGCCGTCATCGGACTCGGCCATCTCGGCCTCCCCCTCGCCCAGGCGGCCGTCGCCGCCGGGATCGAGACGGTCGGCTACGACAGCGGTCCGGTCACGGACTCCACCCTCACCGCCGCCGAGATCCGCCGCATGTCGGCGGCCGGCTTCCGGGTCACCACCAACCCCGCCGAACTCGGCCGGGTCCGCACCGCCGTCATCTGCGCCCCCACCCAGCTCGGCGCCGACCGCGCGCTCGACCTGTCCGCCGTCGGGGAGGCCGGCCGCGCCCTCGCCGCGCGGCTGCGCCCGCACACCACCGTGATCCTCGAATCGGCCGTCCACCCGGGCGTCACCGAGGACTACCTGCGCCCGATCCTCGAAGCGGGCTCCGGACTCCGGGCCGGCCGGGACTTCCACCTCGCCTACTCCCCCAGCCGCCTCGACCCCGGCAACCGGACCCACGGCATCTCCAACACCCCGAAGGTGATCGGCGGCCTCACCCCCGCCTGCACCGAGTCGGCGCACGCCTTCTACGCCCGCCTCGCCGAGAAGGTGGTGCGCGCCCGCGGCCTGCGCGAGGCCGAGACCGTCCAGCTCCTGGAGACCAACTACCGGCACGTGAACATCGCCCTCATGAACGAGATGGCGGTGCTCTGCCACGACCTCGGGGTCGACCTCTGGGACGTGATCCGCTGCGCGGAGACCAAGCCGTACGGGTTCCAGGCCTTCCGCCCCGGCCCCGGAGTCGGCGGCCACGGCGTACCCCTGGACCCGAACTACCTCCCCCACACCACGCGCACCCCGGGCCATCCCCTGCGCATGGTCGGACTGGCGCAGGAGATCAACAACCGGATGCCGCAGTACGTCATCCAGCGCTCCGCCACCCTGCTGAACGAGCACGGAAAGTCGGCCCGCGGGGCCCGGGTCCTGCTGCTGGGGGTCACGTACAAGCCCGACCTCGCCGACCAGGAGGGCTCCCCGGCGAGCGAGATCGCCAGCCGGCTGATCGACCTGGGGGCGCTCATCAGCTACCACGACCCGTACATCGCGGGCTGGCGCGTCCGGGACCAGCCGGTGCCCCGTGCCGAATCGTTGTACGAGGCCGCCGCGAACGCCGACCTGACGATCCTGCTCCAGCACCACCGCACCTACGACCTGCAGGGTCTGGCCGTGAAGGCGCAACTGCTGCTGGACACCCGCGGCGCCAGCCCGGTCGGAGCGGCCCACCGGCTCTGAGCGCCGGGTATCCCCCTCACGGATGTCGCAGCGGCCTGCTAGCCTGCGGCGTCACTTATCTCGCACTTATGTCTGACGGACACCCGTGCGCCCGAATCCCTGGGGGGGATTTCCCATGGCTCAGAACTTCCAGCCGCCCGCGCCCGACTCCTACACCGCAGCCCCGGTCCAGGCGCCGGCCCCGGCCCGCACGGGCAACATCGGCCTCGGCGTCCTCGCCGCCGTCGTGGCGGCCGTCGTCACCGGCGCCGTCTACGGCGCGATCATCGGCGCCAGCGGCTACCAGATCGGCTACGCCGCGGTCGCCGTCGGCGCGCTCGTCGGCCTCGCGGCCGGCAAGGTGGGCGGCTCCAACCCGCTGCTGCCGCTGCTCAGCGTCGTGCTGTCCCTGGCGGCCGTCTTCGGCGGCCAGATCTTCGGCATGGCCTGGCTCCTCGCGGACGAGTTCGGCACGACCGTCCCGGACATCCTGAGCGTCGGCTTCGACAAGCTCTTCGAGGCCTGGAAGGAAGTGTCCTCCCCGATGACCTACCTCTTCCTCGCCATCGGCGGTTACACGGCCTTCCAGACCGCCCGCAAGAGCGCCTGACACCCGCCGCCCGCACGCCGGAGGGCCGGCACCCCCCTCGGGGTGCCGGCCCTCCGGCGTACCTGCGTACGGGTGGATCAGCGGCTGTGCTGCGAGTCCGCGACCGTGACCTCGACCCGCTGGAACTCCTTGAGCTCGCTGTAGCCGGTGGTGGCCATCGAACGGCGCAGCGCCCCGAAGATGTTCATCGAACCGTCCGGGCTGATCGACGGACCGGTGAGGATCTCCTCGGTGGTGCCGACCGTGCCCAGGTCGACCTTCTTGCCGCGCGGCACGTCCTCGTGGACGGCCTCCATGCCCCAGTGGTTGCCCTTGCCGGGCGCGTCCGTGGCGCGGGCCAGCGGGGAGCCCATCATGACGGCGTCCGCACCGCAGGCGACGGCCTTCGGGATGTCGCCCGACCAGCCCACGCCGCCGTCGGCGATGACGTGCACGTAGCGGCCGCCGGACTCGTCCATGTAGTCGCGGCGGGCCGCGGCCACGTCCGCCACGGCGGTCGCCATGGGGACCTGGATGCCGAGCACGTTGCGCGTGGTGTGCGCGGCGCCGCCGCCGAAGCCGACCAGGACGCCCGCGGCGCCGGTGCGCATCAGGTGCAGGGCCGCGGTGTACGTGGCGCAGCCGCCCACGATGACCGGGACGTCGAGCTCGTAGATGAACTGCTTCAGGTTCAGCGGTTCGGCGGCGCCCGAGACGTGCTCGGCCGACACGGTGGTCCCGCGGATGACGAAGATGTCCACACCCGCGTCGACGACGGCCTTGGAGAACTCGGCGGTGCGCTGCGGGGAGAGCGCGGCGGCGGTGACGACGCCCGAGTCGCGCACCTCCTTGATGCGCCGGCGGATCAGGTCCGCCTGGATGGGCGCGGAGTAGATCTCCTGGAGGCGGCGGGTGGCCGACTCCTCGTCCAGCTCCGCGATCTCGTCCAGCAGCGGCTGCGGGTCCTCGTACCGGGTCCACAGGCCTTCGAGGTTCAGCACACCGAGGCCGCCCAGCTCGCCGATGCGGATCGCGGTCTGCGGGGAGACGACCGAGTCCATGGGGGCGGCCAGGAAGGGGAGCTCGAAGCGGTACGCATCGATCTGCCAGGCGATCGAGACCTCCTTCGGGTCCCGGGTACGCCGGCTCGGGACGATGGCGATGTCGTCGAACGCATACGCCCTGCGGCCGCGCTTGCCGCGCCCGATCTCGATCTCAGTCACGTGTGGTGGCCTTTCCTCTGGGTCTGCCCGTCCAGTATCCCCGAACGCCGGAGAGTCGCGTTCCCCTGACCGCTGTACGGACGGGGCGGGACGCAGGAGGGGCGGCCCCGGTCCTCCGGGGCCGCCCCTCTCGTACGGCTGTTACCCCTTGCGGGAGTAGTTCGGTGCCTCCACCGTCATCTGGATGTCGTGCGGGTGGCTCTCCTTGAGGCCCGCCGAGGTGATCCGGACGAATCGGCCCCGGTCCTGCAGCTCGGGGACGGTGCGGCCGCCGACGTAGAACATCGACTGGCGCAGGCCGCCGACGAGCTGGTGCACGACCGCGGAGAGCGGGCCCCGGTAGGGCACCTGCCCCTCGATGCCCTCGGGGATGAGCTTGTCGTCGCCGCCGACGCCCTCCTGGAAGTAGCGGTCCTTGGAGAAGGAGCGCTGGTCGCCACGGGACTGCATCGCGCCGAGCGAACCCATGCCGCGGTAGGACTTGAACTGCTTGCCGTTGATGAAGAGCAGCTCGCCCGGGGACTCCTCGCAGCCCGCCAGCAGCGAACCGAGCATCACCGTGTCGGCTCCCGCGACCAGGGCCTTGGCGATGTCGCCGGAGTACTGCAGGCCGCCGTCGCCGATGACCGGGACACCGGCCGCCTTGGCGGCCAGGGCGGCCTCGTAGATCGCGGTGACCTGCGGGACGCCGATGCCGGCGACGACGCGGGTGGTACAGATCGAGCCGGGGCCCACGCCGACCTTGATGCCGTCGCAGCCGGCGTCGATGAGCGCCTGGGCGCCGTCGCGGGTGGCGACGTTGCCGCCGATGACGTCGACGGCGGAGTTCGACTTGATCTTGGCGACCATGTCGCCGACCAGCCGGGAGTGGCCGTGGGCGGTGTCGACGACGATGAAGTCGGCGCCGGCCTCGATCAGCGCCTGGGCGCGCTCGTAGGCGTCGCCGGCGACACCGACGGCGGCGCCGACCAGCAGCCGTCCGTCCTTGTCCTTCGCGGCGTTCGGGTACTTCTCCGCCTTGACGAAGTCCTTGACCGTGATGAGGCCCTTGAGGGTGCCCGCGTCGTCGACCAGCGGAAGCTTCTCGATCTTGTGGCGGCGCAGCAGCTCCATGGCGTCCACGCCGGAGATGCCGACCTTGCCCGTGACCAGCGGCATCGGGGTCATGACCTCGCGCACCTGGCGGCTGCGGTCCGACTCGAAGGCCATGTCGCGGTTGGTGACGATGCCCAGCAGCTTGCCCGCCGCGTCCGTGACCGGGACGCCGGAGATGCGGAACTTCGCGCAGAGCTGGTCGGCCTCACCGAGGGTCGCGTCCGGGTGCACCGTGATCGGGTCGGTGACCATGCCGGACTCGGAGCGCTTGACCAGGTCCACCTGGTTGGCCTGGTCGGCGATGGAGAGGTTGCGGTGCAGGACGCCGACGCCGCCCTGGCGGGCCATCGCGATGGCCATGCGGGCCTCGGTGACCTTGTCCATGGCGGCGGACAGCAGCGGCACATTGACGCGGACGTTCCGCGAGATGAGGGAGGAGGTGTCGATCGCGTCCGGGGACATGTCCGACGCGCCCGGCAGCAGCAGCACGTCGTCGTAGGTCAGTCCGAGCGTGGCGAATTTGTCGGGCACTCCGTCGGCAGTCATGACACCTTCCCAAATGGTCTTGCTCAGCGCGGATGTCCATGCTAACGGGATCCCGAGGCGTCTCATTCCACGACCAAGACCAGGCGGAAGTTTCGTGGATTCCTACGAGGCATTCCGCTGTACGGAGCAGTGCGGGGCCCGCTCCGGCGAACCGGGCGGCCGCCGGTCCGGCTACTGCTCGGCGAGCGCCCTGAGCCGGCTGAGCGCCCGGTGCTGGGCCACCCGCACGGCCCCCGGGGACATCCCGAGCATCTGCCCGGTCTCCTCCGCGGTCAGGCCGACGGCGACCCGCAGCACGAGGAGCTCGCGCTGGTTCTCCGGGAGGTTCGCCAGCAGCTTCTTGGCCCAGGCGGCGTCGCTGCTGAGCAGCGCCCGCTCCTCCGGGCCGAGGGAGTCGTCGGGCCGCTCGGGCATCTCGTCGGAGGGCACGGCGGTGCTGCCGGGGTGCCGCATGGCGGCCCGCTGCAGGTCGGCGACCTTGTGGGCGGCGATGGCGAAGACGAAGGCCTCGAACGGCCGGCCGGTGTCGCGGTAGCGCGGCAGGGCCATCAGCACCGCGACGCAGACCTCCTGCGCCAGGTCCTCGACGAAGTGGCGGGCATCACCGGGCAGGCGGGAGAGCCGGGTCCGGCAGTAGCGGATGGCCAGCGGGTGCACGAAGGCCAGCAGGTCGTGCGTGGCCTGTTCATCGCCCTCCACGGCCCGCCGCACGAGCGCGCTGACGGGTCCGCCACCGCCGCCTCCGGCGGCGCCGGTGGGGCCTGTGGCCGGGGGTGACCCCAGGGCCTCGTCGTCGCGCATCAATCCATGGTGCCTTGACGCCGGAGCTTCCGCGCCGCCGTGGTCCGCGTTGTGCATCGAAGCGTTATGAGCGGGTGCACCGGAACTCATGTCGTGCGCCCTCCCCTCCCGCTCGGCCGAATAGTCCCCGAGGACTCCACATCTCCAAGAATGCGGCACACCCTCAAGGATGCGGCATCGCGCACGAAGCGACACGTCCCCCGGATTGTGCCCCGTCAATCCCCGGGTGCGCACCGGGTACGACGGGAACGCCGGGTCCGAGGGCACGGGACCGCGCCCGCCGCAGGGGGCCGGGCGCGCGCCGCCTGCGGGCCGGGGCGCCGCCGGGACGGCCCCGGCGGCGTCCGGTGGGGACGCCTGGCGCCCCGTCCGCTGCGGACGGACGGGACCGCTCGGCAGCCGGCCGCCGGCCGTACGGTCCGCTCGGGACCGGGCCGGGGCCCCGGGCTCAGCGGACCAGGCCCCAGCGGAAGCCGAGGGCCACGGCGTGCGCCCGGTCGGACGCGCCCAGCTTCTTGAACAGCCGGCGGGCGTGGGTCTTGACCGTGTCCTCGGAGAGGAAGAGCTCGCGCCCGATCTCCGCGTTGGACCGGCCGTGGCTCATGCCTTCCAGCACCTGGATCTCGCGCGCGGTGAGCGTGGGCGCGGCGCCCATCTCGGCCGAACGGAGCCGGCGCGGGGCCAGTCGCCAGGTGGGGTCGGCGAGGGCCTGGGTGACCGTGGCCCGCAGTTCGGCGCGCGAGGCGTCCTTGTGCAGGTAGCCGCGGGCGCCGGCGGCGACCGCGAGGGCCACGCCGTCCAGGTCCTCGGCGACCGTCAGCATGATGATGCGGGCGCCGGGGTCGGCCGAGAGGAGCCGGCGGACCGTCTCGACACCGCCGAGCCCGGGCATCCGGACATCCATCAGAATGAGGTCGGAGCGGTCGGCACCCCAGCGGCGGAGGACTTCCTCGCCGTTGGCAGCCGTCGTCACACGCTCGACGCCGGGCACGGTGGCAACCGCGCGACGGAGCGCCTCTCGGGCAAGCGGGGAGTCGTCGCAGACGAGGACGGATGTCATGACCGCCCTCCGCAGCTGCTGATGCGCGTCACCTTGAGCCTCCAGGCTGGTACGTATCGTCACCTGTGCGGTCGATGCCCCCGGACATCTGTCCGAGAACTTCTTCGTTCAACCGCCTTCGCACTCTCAACGATGGTCACTCGAAAGAGTTACGGGTCCGATGGGCACCTTCGGCACTCTACGTGAGGAAGCGATCACGACGCGGACGCCACCAGCCGCGTGTCCTCCATCTGGAGCTATGCCCTATTTGGCGGCTTTCCTTCCGTTTGCCATGTGTCTGAGGCTAGATTCCCAATGAGTCATATTTACATCTACTACGACAGTAGGTGTGGAGACCTTGGAGACATGGACCGTATCCGCCTCAGTACCGGCACCAAGAGGACTACCAATGGCAGATTTCTCCCGCCTCCCCGGACCCAACGCCGACCTCTGGGACTGGCAGCTGCTGGCCGCCTGCCGAGGAGTCGACAGCTCCCTCTTCTTCCACCCGGAGGGCGAGCGGGGTGCGGCCAGGAGCGCGCGCGAGGCCTCGGCTAAAGAGGTCTGCATGCGATGCCCGGTGCGCGCGGAATGCGCCGCGCACGCACTCGCCGTCCGGGAGCCCTACGGGGTGTGGGGCGGCCTCACCGAGGACGAACGCGAGGAACTGATGGGCCGCGCACGCCACCGCCTGATCCCCGCATCGAGCACGATCGGACCGATCACTCCGCACTGAGACCCGCCGGAAACGTCCGAAGGAACGTTTCTTCACGCGCGCTCCGCCCCGGGCGGCCGGCCACCGCCCCCGCCCGGGCGCCCGGCGTACGCAAACCGTCGGCGTACGCAAACCGCAGGCCACGCGCCGCCGGTGCACCGTCCGGACGGCGCCCGCCGGCGCCGCCGCGGCGGTGTCAGCGCGCCGCGGCCCGTTCCAGTTCGGCCAGGGTCGCGGCCACCGCCGGCACGCGGGCCAGGTCGGGCAGGGTCAGCGCCACCACCTCCCGCTCGACGGCCGGCTCCACCACGAGGGTGCTCACGCCCTTGGCGCGTACGGACTCCACCGCGAGCTCCGGCAGCACCGCGACGCCCAGCCCCGCGCCGACCAGCCCCACCACTGCGGGGTAGTCGTCGGTGGCGAAGTCGATGCGCGGGGTGAACCCCGCCTCCTCGCACACCTCGACCAGATGGCGGCGGCAGCGCGGGCAGCCCGCGATCCAGGGCTCCTGCGCCAGCTCCGCCATCTCCACCCGTTCGGCCCCGGCCAGCGGATGGCCCTCGGGGACCAGCCCGACGAGGCGGTCGGTCAGCAGCGGCCGCACCACCAGGTCCTCCCACTCGGCGGCGGACCCGGAGGCGCCGCCGTAGCGGAAGGCCAGCGCCAGGTCGCAGTCGCCCTCGCGCAGCATCTCCACCGAGCGCGGCGGCTCGGCCTCGACCAGCGAGATCCGGGTCCCCGGGTGCTCGGCGCGCATTGCCGCGAGCGCGGTCGGCACGAGCGTGGAGCTGCCGCTGGGGAAGGAGACCAGCCGGACCCGGCCCGCGCGGAGCCCGGCGATGGCCGCGACCTCCTCCTCGGCGGCGGTCAGCCCGGCCAGGATTCCGGCGGCGTGGCGGACCAGCGCCTCACCCGCCTGGGTCAGCCGCATCTCGCGGCCGGTGCGGATCAGCAGCGGGGTGCCCGCCGACTGCTCCAGCGCCTTCATCTGCTGCGAGACGGCGGGCTGGGTGCAGCCGAGCTCACGGGCCGCGGCGGAGAAGGAACCGGTCCCGGCGACAGCGCGCAGAACCCGGAGATGACGTGCCTCGATCACCCGTTGAGCATAAGGCCTGCTTTGACTGCCGCCTCCATAACCGCGTGACCCTTTGGGAGGGCTCGGCTAGCGTGTCCCCATGACCTCGGGCCCCATGCACCTGATCTCCGTGAACACCGGCCGCGCCAGACCCGTCGACCAGGCCGATCCCGACAGTGCGCGCACCGGCATCGGCAAGCGGCCCGTCGCCGGCCCGGTCCGCGTCCTCGCCCCCGGCCCCCAGGACAGCGGCCTGGGCAGTGGCCTGGAGGGCGACGCCGTGTGCGACCGCCGCCACCACGGCGGCGACCACCAGGCGGTGTACGCGTACGCCCGCGAGGACCTCGACCGGTGGGAGGCCGAGCTGGGCCGTGAGCTGCCCGCCGGCCTCTTCGGCGAGAACTTCACGACCTCCGGCATCGACCTGAACACGGCGCGCCTCGGCGACCGCTGGCAGGTCGGGGCCGACCTGGTCCTGGAGGTGGCCTCCGCCCGCATCCCCTGCCAGACCTTCCAGAAGGCCCTCGGCGAGCCCGGCTGGGTACGGCGGTTCACGGCCGGGGCCCGGCCGGGCGCGTACCTCCGGGTGATCCGGCCGGGCTCGGTCTCGCCCGGCGATCCCATCGAGATCGTCCACCGGCCGGACCACGAGGTGACGGTGCAGCTCTGGTTCCGGGCCTTCACCACCGAGCGCTCCCTGCTCCCGCAGACGCTCGCAGCGGGTGCGGCGATGGAGCCGAAGGCCCACCAGACCGTGCGCCAGTACCTGGAGAAGTACGGTGTGAAGTCCGGGGCGCAGTAGCGCCGGCGGCCGGGGAAGCTAGGTTGCGCCTATGACGACTGCGTTGATTACGGGATCCACGGCGGGCATCGGCGCCGCTTTCGCCCGGCGGCTCGCCGCCCAGGGGCACAATGTGGTGCTGGTGGCGCGCGATACGAAGCGCCTCGGCGAACAGGCCACCGAGCTGCACGACCGGCACGGCATCGAGGCCGAGGTACTGGCCGCGGACCTCTCCACCGAGGAGGGGATCACCGCGGTGGAGAAACGCCTCGGGGACCGCACGCACCCGGTGGACCTGCTGGTCAACAACGCCGGTTTCGGCAACAAGGGGCGCTACCTCGAAGTCCCGATGGCCGACGAGCTCACCATGCTGAAGGTGCACGTCGAGGCGGTGCTGCGGCTGACCTCGGCGGCCACCTCCTCGATGCGTGAGCGCGGCCGCGGCGGAGTGATCAACGTGGCCTCGGTGGCCGCCTTCGTGCCGCGCGGCACGTACGGGGCGAGCAAGGCCTGGGTCGTGCAGTTCACCCAGGGGGCGGCCAAGGACCTGGCGGGTTCCGGCGTACGGCTGATGGCGCTGTGCCCGGGCTTCGTGCGGACGGAGTTCCACGAGCGCGCGGGCATGGGCACCGACAACATCCCGGGCTGGCTCTGGCTGGACGCCGACAAACTGGTGGCCTCGGCGCTGGCGGACCTGGCACGCGGCAAGACGGTGTCGATCCCGGACCCGCGGTACAAGGCGCTGATGGGCGTGGTGAAGCTGACGCCGCGCGGTCTGCTGGGCGGGGTGTCCTCCCGGACGGGCCGCAAGTACGGGCCCCAGTGACTCACCGGTAAGACGCCCGACCGGATGATACCTCCCTAAAATGGACATGTCCCATCCACCGGGAGGCGACGCCATGACATTCGTCCAGGTGATCGACTACGAAACCCTGCGGTTCGACGAGATGAACGCGCTCATCGACCGCTACACGGAGCAGTCCAGCGGCCGGCGCACGGTCGGCCACACCATGATCGGCAGGGACCGGGAAGCCCGGAACCACTACGTCGACTTCGTCGAATTCCCCTCGTACGAGGAGGCCATGAAGAACTCTCAGCTCCCCGAGACGGACCGGATGTTCCAGGAGATGGTGTCCCTCTGCGAGGGCATGCCCCGGTTCATGAACCTCGACGTGGTCCGCGACGAGCACATGAACAAGCGCACCGTGGACCGGGTCTTCGACGAGATCCTGATGAGCGGCGACTTCACGGTGATGGCGGAGTGCTTCGCGGCCGACTACACGGGCCACGACATCATGGACGCCGAGGGGCGGGGCCACGACCGCGACGGGCAGCAGCGCACGATCGCGATGTGGCGCGACGCGTTCGACTTCACCTTCGACCGGACCCGCCAGATCGCCGAAGGGGACTGCGTCACCACGCTCTGGGACTGGAAGGGCACCCAGAAGGGCGCGTTCCTGGGGGTGCCGTCCGGGGGCGGCGAATTCACCATGTCCGGCTGTACGACCTTCCGCTGCGAAAACGGCCTGATCGCGGAGGGCTGGTGGTACTACGACGCCCCCGGCCTGATGCGGCAGATGGGCCTGACGGACCCGCTGCCCGGCTGATGCCGGCCGCAGACGGGGAAGGCCCCGGTCACCCCCGCTGAGCAGCGGTGACCGGGGCCTTCCCCTACGCCGGACGCCGGACGCCGGACATCAGGCGTGAAACGTCAGGCGCGGGACGTCAGGTGTGGGACGTCAGTGGCTGTGGCCGTGACCGTGGCCGTGACCGGCGTCGCCCTCTTCCTCCGCCGGCTTCTCGACGACCAGGGTCTCGGTCGTGAGCAGCAGGGAGGCGATGGAGGCGGCGTTCTCCAGCGCGGAACGGGTGACCTTCACCGGGTCGATGACGCCGGCCTTGACCAGGTCGCCGTACTCGCCGGTGGCGGCGTTGAAGCCCTGGCCCTTGTCGAGCTCGGCGACCTTCGCGGTGATGACGTAGCCCTCGAGGCCGGCGTTCTCCGCGATCCAGCGCAGCGGCTCGACGGCGGCGCGGCGCACGACCGCGACACCGGTGGCCTCGTCGCCGGCCAGGCCGAGGTTGCCCTCCAGGACCTTGACGGCGTGGACGAGCGCGGAGCCACCGCCGGAGACGATGCCCTCCTCGACCGCGGCGCGGGTCGCCGAGATGGCGTCCTCAAGGCGGTGCTTCTTCTCCTTGAGCTCCACCTCGGTGGCGGCGCCGACCTTGATGACGCAGACGCCGCCGGCGAGCTTCGCCAGGCGCTCCTGCAGCTTCTCGCGGTCCCAGTCCGAGTCGGTGGACTCGATCTCGGCCTTGATCTGGTTGACGCGGCCGACGACCTCTTCGGAGCTGCCGCCACCGTCGACGATGGTGGTGTCGTCCTTGGAGATGGTCACGCGGCGCGCGGTGCCCAGTACGTCCAGGCCGGCCTGGTCGAGCTTGAGGCCGACCTCCTCGGCGATGACGGTGGCACCGGTGAGGGTGGCCATGTCCTGGAGCATCGCCTTGCGGCGGTCACCGAAGCCGGGGGCCTTGACGGCGACCGCGTTGAAGGTGCCGCGGATCTTGTTGACGACGAGGGTGGAGAGCGCCTCGCCCTCGACGTCCTCGGCGATGATCAGCAGGGGCTTGGAGGCGCCGGCCTGGATGACCTTCTCCAGCAGCGGCAGGAGGTCCTGGATCGAGGAGATCTTGCCCTGGTTGATCAGGATGTACGGGTCGTCGAGGACGGCCTCCATACGCTCCTGGTCGGAGACCATGTACGGCGAGAGGTAGCCCTTGTCGAAGGCCATGCCCTCGGTGAACTCCAGCTCCAGGCCGAAGGTGTTGGACTCCTCGACGGTGATGACACCGTCCTTGCCGACCTTGTCCATCGCCTCGGCGATGAGCTCGCCGACCTGCTGGTCCTGCGCGGAGAGCGCGGCCACGGCGGCGATGTCGGACTTGTCGTCGATCGGGCGGGCGGTCGCGAGGAGCTCCTCGGACACGGCCTTGACCGCGGCGTCGATGCCCTTCTTCAGGGCGGCCGGGGAGGCACCCGCGGCGACGTTGCGCAGACCCTCGCGGACCAGCGCCTGGGCCAGCACGGTGGCGGTGGTGGTGCCGTCGCCCGCGATGTCGTTGGTCTTGGTCGCCACCTCCTTCACGAGCTGCGCGCCCAGGTTCTCGTACGGGTCGTCCAGCTCGACCTCGCGAGCGATGGTGACACCGTCGTTCGTGATGGTGGGAGCGCCGAACTTCTTGTCGATGACGACGTTGCGGCCGCGGGGGCCGATCGTCACCTTGACCGTGTCGGCAAGCTTGTTGACGCCGCGCTCAAGGGCGCGACGGGCGTCTTCGTCGAACTTCAGAATCTTCGGCATGGGAGCGGTTCAGTCCTCTCGTTGCGATCGGCCGCTCACCGCGACCGCCACCGCCTGGAACGAACTACGCCCCTCGCCGCCCGGCATCAGCAGGGTGACCAGGGGCGCAGCTCAAATCAAAACTTGAAGCGAATTACTTCTCGACGATCGCGAGCACGTCGCGAGCCGAGAGGACGAGGTACTCCTCGCCGCTGTACTTCACTTCGGTGCCGCCGTACTTGCTGTACAGCACGATGTCACCGACGCTGACGTCCAGCGGGAGACGCTGGCCGTCCTCGAAGCGACCCGGGCCCACCGCAAGGACGACGCCCTCCTGGGGCTTCTCCTTCGCGGTGTCCGGGATGACCAGGCCAGAGGCCGTGGTCTGCTCGGCGTCGAGCGGCTGGACCACAATGCGGTCCTCGAGCGGCTTGATGGCAACCTTGGAGCTGGCGGTCGTCACGATCCGACCTCCCCCTTCGGAGATCCGGGGTTAACTGTCTGAGGTGGCGACCAGGTCGATCCGTCGTCGCGGGTGCCGGACCTGCCTGTCGCTGTGTTGGCACTCACCCGGGGTGAGTGCCAGGTGCGACACTATTCCGGCGATTAGCACTCGGTCAAGCGGAGTGCCAATTCTCGCCCCCGGGGGTGTCGCCGGCGGGGCCCCGGCGGACCGGCAGGAACCATGGGGAGGGCGCCATCGTCGTAGATGATATGAAGATAAAACGCCTCATTGCCGAGCAGATCGGACCCGAGCCGACTGCGAGCCCGAGCGCCCCGCACACCGCGGGCGCACCGGCAGCGGCCCCGCCCGAGGCGTCACCCCCGACACCGGCCCCACCGGCGTCACCTCGCCCCGCCACCCCCTCCCCCGCGGCCGGCATCCCGTGCGCGGACTGAGGCCCCTCACACCGGCCGGAACCCGCCGCCGGACCGAAGCGCTGCTGCTCCTCTTCGTCGTCGCCATCGCCGTGTTCGGGCACGTGTGCGCCGGCCTGGCGAGGAACGGGGAGCTGCCCGCCAACCTCACCGGCTTCACCCTCAGCCTGAGCCTGCTGTCCCTGGTGGGGCACCTGGGCGTACGCCGGTTCGCGGCCTACGCGGACCCGCTGGTCCTGCCGCTGGCCATGCTGCTCACCGGACTCGGGCTGGTGCTGCTGCACCGCCTCGACCAGGGCTACATCGAGCGCTACCACTCGGACGCCAACGCCCCCGGCCAGCTGGTGTGGACGGTGGTCGGGGTCGCCGCCTGCCTGCTGGTGCTGGCGCTGCTGCGCGATCACCGGCTGCTCCAGCGGTTCATCTACCTCACCATGGCGGTCGCGCTGGTGCTGCTGATCGCACCGGCCTTCTTCGGCGCGGACACGTACGGCGCGAAGCGCTGGATCAAGCTCTTCGGCTTCTCACTCCAGCCCGGCGAGTTCGTGAAGATCATGATCGCGGTCTTCTTCGCCGGATACCTGGTCGTCCACCGGGACTCGCTCGCCCTGACGGGCCGCAGGTTCCTCGGCATACGCCTGCCGCCGATGCGCCAGCTCGGGCCGATCGTCACGGTGTGGATCGTGTCCATGCTGGTCCTGGTCTTCGAACGCGACCTCGGCACCTCGCTGATCTTCTTCGGCGTCTTCGTGGTCATGCTCTACGTCGCCACGGAGCGCACCGGCTGGATCGTGTGCGGCCTGGTGATGGCCTCCCTGGGCGCGTTCGTCGTCGGATCGACGGAGCCGCACGTCAAGGCACGCGTCGCCGCCTGGCTCAACCCCCTCTCGTACTACTGGGAGCACCGGCCCCCGGGGGTGACCTCGGACCAGTCGGCGCAGGCGCTCTTCAGCTTCGGCACCGGCGGCGTGTCCGGCACCGGGCTGGGCCTGGGCCACCCGGAACTGATCGCCTTCGCCGGGCGCAGCGACTTCATCCTGACGACGGTGGGCGAGGAACTCGGCCTGGCCGGGGTGATGGCCGTACTCCTGCTGTACGCCCTCCTCGTCCAGCGGGGGCTGCGGATGGCCCTCGGGGCCCGCGACCCCTTCGGCAAGCTCCTGGCGGTGGGCCTGGCCGCGGCGCTGGCCCTCCAGGTCTTCGTGGTCGCGGGCGGCGTGACGGGCCTGATCCCCCTGACCGGCAAGGCCCTGCCGTTCCTGGCGAAGGGCGGCTCGTCCCTGCTGGCCAACTGGATCATGATCGCGCTCCTCCTGCGCATCAGCGACAGCGCGGAACGCCGGCGCGAGGCGGATGCGCGGGGTCCGGCGGAGACGGTGGTGGGGGCTCTGGGCGCCCGCGAGCCGAGTCCCCCGCCGCCCTAGACCCAGTCCTCCAGACGCCCTATCCGGTAGCCCTGTTCCTGGATCCGCTGCAGCATCCGGGTCGTCATCTGGACCTCTGTCGCGCCCTTGAGCTCCGACGGGCCCCGGAAGTGGGCCAGGACGATGTCGCCCGGTGTGAGGGCGGAGCCCTCGGCGTACTGGAAGTTGTTGATCTGCATCGACACCCGCCACAGGACCACGGACGAGACCCCGCACTCCGAGGCGGCCCGGAGGGTGTCGTCGTTGTAGTTGCCGAAGGGCGGGCGGAAGAGCGGCGGGCGCCGGCCGAAGCGCTTTTCCAGGCGGTCCTGCTGGCCGCATATCTCGTGCTTCTGCGCAGCGAACGGCAGCGTGCGCAGGTTCGGGTGGGTCAGCGTGTGGTTGTTGACCGTGCTGGCCGAGCCGTTGTCGCGGAGCTTCTCGAAGTGCCCGTAGTCGGAGGAGGCCACGCTGTCCGTCAGGAACATGCTGATCGGCAGTTTGAGGTCGGCGGCCATCTTCAGGAACTCGGGGTCCTTCTCGGCGCCGTCGTCGAAGGTCAGGAAGACTATCTTCTCCTCGGCCGGGACGGGTATGCGGTCCACGACGCGGGCTCTGCCGGGGCCCGGTTCCGGGAGCGCCGGCTTCCGGGCGGGCCCGGGGGCGTACTGGAGGGGGGCGCTGAGCCCCCACTTGCGGTACGCCTCGTCCGAGGCGCCGCCGGGTGCCGGGCTCCCCGTCGCCGACGGAGCGGCCGGCGACGGGGTGGCGGTGGCCGGGGGCTGCGTCGTCCGGCGGCCCAGGCGTTCGGTCGGGTCCACGCCGTCCCCGCACCCCGTCAGGGACAGCGCGAGCGCGCCGGCGGCCAGGGTTGCGGCTGCCCACCGGCGCGCGTGCTTCACAGGTAGTCCTCCAGGCGGGCCACGGCGTACCCCTTGTCCGTGACGGTCTTCATGACATGACGGATCATGTCAGGCATGGTGCCCTTCCAGTCCTCGCGCCCCCGGAAATGCGTGAGGATGATGTCACCGGGGTGCAGGTCGCGGTCCCATTCCCGGTAGTCCATGCGGTTGGTGAACGCCTCGGCGTTCCACAGGGGGACCGCCTTGATGCCGCAGGACTTGGCTGCGAGCAGCGTGTCCTGGTTGTAGTTGCCGTACGGGGGGCGGAAGAGGGTCGGCCGCTTGCCGAACTGCTTCTGGATGGTGTCCTGCTGGCCGCAGATCTCCTCGCGCTGCTTCTCGTACGACAGCGCCGGCATGTAGCGGTGGTTCAGCGTGTGGTTGTTCAGGGTGACGCCCGCGGCCTGCATCCCCTTGAAGTACGGGTAGTTGTCGCGGATGAGGTAGTCGCTGAGGAAGGCCGTGTAGGGGATCTTCAGTTCCTGCATCATCGTGACGAACTCGGGGTCCTTCTCCGCGCCGTCGTCGATGGTGAGGAAGACGACCTTGTCCTCGGTGGGGACGGTGGTGAAGACCGGGGGCAGTTCGTCGCCGTCCTCGACCTCGAAGCCGTCGCGGGTGGTGATGTGCGCCTTCTCCTTGGGAGCGGGAGGGGCGGCGAGCGGCGGCTTGGCCAGGCGCCACTTCTTCGCGGCGGCGATGCGCGCCTGCTGGGCCGCCTTCATCCGTTCGGCCTGGCTGACCTGGGCTCCGCCGGCGCCGGGCGCGTCGGTGCCCTTGCCCGCTTTGCTCTTCTCCGGCTTGTCCGGCGTTCCGGACTCCGCGGAGCCGCACGCCGTGCCGAGGGCGGCGACGAGCACCGCGGCCAGCGCCACCCCGAACCGGCCGCGCGGACGCGCCGCACGCCGGTGACCCAACTGCGTCTTATGTTCCGTTTGTCGGACTAGCTGCATAGCTGGGCATCCTGGCACCGGACGCGCCGACTCCCCGCCAGACACCGCGAGCGGACGTGCACCTTCCTCCGGCTGGCCCACACCGGCCCACCCGGCCGGCCCGTCGCCGACAATGGAGGGCGTGACCCCCGAAGACTTCGCCGCCCTCCTCACCCCGGAGGGCCGCTCCCTCCTCGACTCGCTCCGCGACCACGACCCCGCCCAGGAGCTCGCCCTCGCCACCCGGCTGCGCCGCCGGCACCCCGCCGGGCTGGTCTCCGCCGCGCTCGGGCAGGCCCGGCTGCGGCAGCGGGCGGTGGCCAAGTTCGGTGCGCAGGACGCCCACCGGATGTTCTTCACCCCCGGCGGCGGCGAGATGGCCACCCGGGCCTCGGTGGCCTCGTACCGGGCGGGGCGGCTCGCGGCCCTCGGCGTGCGCAGCCTCGCCGACCTGTGCTGCGGCATCGGCGGGGACGCTCTGGCCTTGGCGCGGCTGGGCATCCGGGTGCTGGCGGTGGACCACGACCCGCTGACGGTCGCCGTCGCGCGGGCCAATGCGCAGGCGCTGGGGCTCGCGGACCTGATCGAGGTCCGGGAGGCGGATGTGACGCAGGTGGACGTGTCCGCGTACGACGCCGTCTTCATCGACCCGGCCCGGCGCGGCGGGCGCGGCCGGATCTTCGACCCGGAGTCCTACTCGCCTCCCCTGTCGTGGGCCGTGGCCACGGCCCGTGCGGCCCCGTACGCCGCCGTGAAGATCGCCCCGGGCATCCCGCACGAGGCCGTGCCCCCGGAGGCCGAGGCCGAGTGGATCTCCGACCAGGGGGACGTCAAGGAGGCCGTGCTCTGGTTCGGCACCGCCCCCGGGACCGTGCGCGCCACCCTGCTGCCCGGGCCGCGCGCCCTGGAGACCGCCGCGCCCCTGCCCGATCCGCCGGCCGGGCCGGTGGGCCGCTACCTGTACGAGCCCGACGGCGCGGTGATCCGCGCCCATCTGGTGGCGGAGGTCGCCGAGCAGCTGGAGGGCCGGCTCATCGACCCCACCATCGCCTACGTGACCGCCGACGAGCTGCGGGCGACCCCGTACGCGACCCCGTACGAGATCACCGACGTGCTGCCGTTCGGCCTGAAGAGGCTGAAGGCGCTGCTGCGCGAGCGCGGGGTCGGCGTGCTGACGGTGAAGAAGCGGGGTTCGGCGATCGAGCCGGAGGAGCTGCGCCGCAAGGTCAAACCGCAGGGGCCGCATTCCGCGACGGTGTTCCTGACCCGGGTGGCGGGTGCTCCGTCGATGCTGATCGGCTTCCCGGTGCCGCCGGCTGCCTAGTGCTGTGGCCGGGGAGCTCCACCGGGTCGCGGCGCCCGGGCCGCGCGGCCTGCCGCGCCGGGCGCCGGGGGGTCAGCCCCGGCGCGGGGCGCGGAAGGCGCGTACGGCCCAGCGGTAGTGCACGCCCGCCTTGCCGAGGCCGAGCAGCCCGGTGATCCACAGGATCATGCCGAGGCCCATGCAGTACGCGACCTCGCCGTAGGTCTCCTGGCCCGGCCGGGCGGACACCGCGACCCCGAAGGTGACCCAGAGCCCGGCCACCCCCACCAGGAACGAGGCGAGCAGCCAGGTCAGGCTCCGTCCGGGGGCGCGCACCTGGCGGTCGGTCACCGGGTCGCGGGTGGTCTCGGCCCAGGCGCACAGCAGCCGGTGCACCTGGCGGTCGCGCCGGGCGCCCCAGGCGAACCAGAAGGCGGCGGGGACCAGGACGCCGGCGCCGAGGGCGACGAAGACGATGCCGAGGACGAAGGCGACGGGGTCGCCCTCCTCGAAGGCCATGAGGCCCATGCCGACGAAGGACCAGCCGAGGGCGAAGACCGCGGAGACGGCCCACAGCAGCAGCAGCCGTCCGAGCCCGAGGCTGCGCCGGCCCAGGTCGAGCAGGAACCGTGCACGGTCGTCGCGGACGGCCGTCTCGTCCAGCCAGGCACGCAGGTGCGCGGGGGGAGGCGGGGGCGGCAGGTCACGGCGAGGCATGAACATGACCATAGCGGCACCGGGTCCAGACGCGGTCGAGGCCCCCGGCGCCCGGTGGTTGCGCTCAGCCCCCGTCCACCCCGGCCGACTCGAAGCGCCAGCGGTGCACCGCCCGCGTGATCAAGTCGGCTGCGGGCTCCGGGAGTTCGGGCAGATCCGCACCGATGCCCTCGGCGGCCTCCCACCAGGTGATCACGAGCACCCGGTCCTGCGGGGCCCGGAACACCTCGCGGCGCACCGGTTCCCGGGCGAGGACCTGGGCGCGGGCCCACTCCAGCAGTTCGTTGCCCCTGCCGTCGGCGGCCCGGGCCTCCCACATCAGCGCGACGGTGCTCACGAGTACAGGTTGTCCTTGCTCAGCTCGTGCAGGTGGTCGTGGCCGTGGTCGTGTGCACCGCCGTGGCCGTGGCCGTGGCCGTGGCCGTGCGCACCGCCGTGGTCGTGGGCGTGGTCGTGGTCCCCGGTGGTGGCGGTGCCCGGCACGTGCGGGTCCGTCACCGGCAGCGAGGAGTCCGCGGACAGGTCCCAGTCCGAGGCCGGCCGGTTCCGCTTGACCATCTCGGCGCCCAGGGCCGCCACCATCGCACCGTTGTCCGTGCACAGCTTGGGCCGCGGTACGCGCAGCACGATCCCGGCGGCGTCGCAGCGCTCCTGCGCGAGCGCGCGCAGCCGCGAGTTGGCGGCCACACCGCCGCCGATCATCAGGTGGTCGACGCCCTCGTCCTTGCAGGCCCGTACGGCCTTGCGGGTCAGCACGTCCACCACGGCCTCCTGGAAGGACGCGGCCACGTCGCGGACGGGCACGTCCTCGCCCGCCTTCCGCTTGGCCTCGATCCAGCGGGCGACGGCCGTCTTCAGCCCGGAGAAGGAGAAGTCGTACGCCGCGTCGCGCGGCCCGGTGAGCCCGCGCGGGAAGCTGATCGCCTTCGGGTCGCCCTCGCGCGCGAGGCGGTCGATGACGGGGCCGCCGGGGAAGCCCAGCTGGAGCACGCGGGCGATCTTGTCGAAGGCCTCGCCCGCGGCGTCGTCGATGGTCGCGCCGAGCGGCCGGACGTCGGAGGTGATGTCCGGGGCCAGCAGCAGCGAGGAGTGCCCGCCGGACACCAGCAGGGCCATCGTCGGCTCCGGCAGCGGCCCGTGCTCCAGCTGGTCCACGCAGATGTGCGAGGCCAGGTGGTTGACGCCGTACAGCGGCTTGCCGAGGGCGTACGCGTACGCCTTGGCCGCCGAGACGCCCACCAGCAGGGCGCCGGCGAGGCCGGGGCCCGCGGTGACCGCGATGCCGTCGAGGTCGCGGGCGCTGACCCCGGCCTCCTTCAGGGCGCGCTCGATGGTGGGCACCATCGCCTCCAGGTGGGCGCGGGAGGCCACCTCGGGGACGACGCCGCCGAAGCGGGCGTGCTCGTCGACGCTGGAGGCGATGGCGTCCGCGAGCAGGGTGGTGCCCCGGACGACGCCGACGCCGGTCTCGTCGCAGGACGTCTCGATGCCGAGGACCAGCGGTTCGTCAGCCATTGCTCTCACTGCTCTCAGTTCGTGCTTGTGCGGGGTCGGTCAGTCGCATCACGAGCGCGTCGACGTTGCCGGGCTGGTAGTAGCCGCGCCGGAAGCCGATGGGCTCGAAACCGAAGCGTTCGTAGAGCTTCTGGGCGCGGGCGTTGTCCACCCGCACCTCCAGCAGCACCTCGGCGCATTCGAAGGCGGTGGCGGCGCGCAGCAGGTCGGTCAGGAGCCGCGCGCCGAGCCCGGTCCCCCACTGGTCGCGGGCGGCCGCGATGGTCTGTACGTCGGCCAGGTCCCCGGCGGCGGCCAGCCCGGCGTAGCCCACCAGGCGGCCCGAGGGGTCCTCGGCGACGACGTACCTGCGGGTGGCGCGCGGGCCGCGGGCGCGGGCCAGTTCGGACCAGAACATGCCGGCGGACCAGGCGTCGTCGGGGAAGAGCTCGTGTTCCAGTTCCAGCACCGGTGCGATGTCCCACCAGCGCATCTCGCGCAGCACGGTGCTCACGCCGGTCACTGGGGGGTGACCACCTTGTAGTTCTTGGGGACCTGCGCGTCGGGCCGGCGCAGGTAGAGCGGGACGGGCGGCAGGAAGGGCTCCCCGGCGGCCAGGCGCTGCGCGGCGAGGCCGGCCAGGGCTGCGGCCGACTGGTGCTCGGGGGCGCGCGCGTCCGGGAAGACCTCCGGGTACAGGAAGGCGCCCTGGCCGACCGCGGGCAGGTCGGCGACCTGTTCGGCGATGTCGGCCGGGCGGTCCACGGCGGGTTCGCCGACCCGGGTCAGCGGGTCCTCGTACCGGGCCCAGTAGACCTCCTTGCGCCGGGCGTCGGTGGCCACGGTGAAGGGGCCCTCGATCCCGGCGGCGCCGGCGGCGTACGCGAGGCCGTCCAGGGTGCACAGGCCGTGCACGGGAACGCCGAGCACGGCGGCGAAAGTGGAGGCGGTGACCAGGCCGACGCGGAGCCCGGTGTAGGGGCCGGGACCGACCCCGACGACGATCCCGGTGACGGAGGCGAGCTTCAGTCCGGCCTCGGCGAGCACGGCGTCGACGGAGGGCAGCAGGAGCTCCCCGTGGCGGCGGGCGTCGACCTGGTTCGACTCGGCGAGGACGGACTCGCCGTCGTGCAGGGCGACGGTGACGGCGGGCGTGGCGGTATCTACAGCGAGCAGGAGCACGCGAACAGCCTACGACTCCCGGCAGCGGTGGCCTTGCGGCCGGGCAGCGGGCAGCCCGGCTGCTACCTTTCGACCGAGGTCGACAAATGGCAACCGGTCGGTGCGCAGACCGGTCAGCGCGGAGGGTGGAGCAAGGTGGCAAGCAGCAGCTCGGGAATCGTGGCCGGGCTCACCGCCGCGGCGATCGCCGTCGTGGGCTTCCTCGGCTACCAGGCTTCGGCGAGCGCCCCCGCGCGGCCGGCGACCGCGGCGGAGCAGCCGGCGCCCGTCCAGAGCCAGGCCCCGGCCAAGCAGGACCCGGCCAAGCCGGCGGCCGTCCCGGCCGACTCGGGTACCGGCCCGCGCGTCGTGTACTCCGTGGGCCAGAAGCGGGTGTGGCTGGTGACGGAGGCGGGGCAGGAGCCGAAGTCCTTCGCGGTGATGCCGAGCACGGTGCACCCGAAGCCCGGCAGCTACGCGGTCACCTCGCGCTCGGGTGCGGTCACCGGGTCCGACGGGGTGCCGATCGAGCACGTCGTGCGCTTCGCCAGTCCGGACGGGGTGGTGATCGGTTTCAGTGCCCGGGTGGACGGCGCGATGCCGGAGCCCGACCCGGGCAAGAAGACCGGCGGCATCCGGATGTCGCGTGCGGACGGTGACGCGATGTGGGCGTTCGCCACGATCAACGCGAAGGTCGTCGTCGTCCCTTGACCTGACGCCCCGCCCGCCCCTTTCACCCGTTCGCGGGACACGGGAAGCAGGCCCCCGGTGTGCGCCGGGGTGCGGCCCTCCCGCCCCGCTTCAGGCCGCTTCGGATTCCGGAGCGGCCTGCTGCGTGTCCTCGGCCGGGTCCTGTCCGCCGGACGCGCGGGCGTTCGGGGGCGGGGTGGAGACGGCGGTGGCGGCGCGGCCGGCGGCGAGCAGTGCCCGCATCGACACGGCGGACGGCCGGGGGTGGTGGCGCGGTGCTCCTGCGGGTGCCGACATGGTTCCTCCTGGACCGGGGAGCCGACTTAGGCATACCTAAGAAACTCTCGGTACCATGTCACCACGCGCCGCGCCACCAGCGCAATATCTTGCCGACCTCTTGTCGGTACGTTTATTGCGGGAGGGCCCCGGCCAGCGCTTCCAGCCCCGCTCCGGCGCTCCAGCGCGCCCCGACTCCGCGCAGCGAGACCCGGCGTACGTCGTCCAGCACCTCCTCGTGGCCGACCGCCCGGGCGATCACCACGTGGAGCCGGTCGTCGGAGAGCTCCTCCACCTTGCCGTCGCCCCACTCGACGACGACCACGGACTCCGGCAGCGAGACGTCGAGGTCCAGGTCCTCCATCTCGTCGAGCCCGCCCAGCCGGTAGGCGTCCACGTGGACCAGCGGCGGCCCGTCGGCCAGTGAGGGGTGGACGCGGGCGATCACGAAGGTCGGCGAGGTCACGGCCCCGCGCACGCCCAGGCCTTCGCCCAGGCCGCGGGTCAGCGTGGTTTTGCCCGCACCCAGCTCCCCGGTCAGCAGCACCAGGTCCCCGGGCCGCAGCAGGCCGGCCAGCCGGCGGCCGAGCTCCTGCATCGCGTCCGGGGAGCCGATGGTGATCACGGTCTCGGCGGAGGAACCGGCCTCAGACTCCAGGACCGGGCTGCGCCGTGCTTCCAGCGGTACTTCTTCCATGCCCGCCAACGTTAGTCGCTGCGGGGACCGCCCCGGTGCGCGCCAGCAGCGCGGTCAGCAGCCCGGTCACGGTCTCCGGCTGCTCCAGCATCATCAGGTGCCCGGCGCCTTCCAGGACGGCCAGTTCGGCGCCCGGCAGCTCCCGCTTGATGGCCTCGCTGTGCGCGAGCGGGGTGATCATGTCCCGGCTCCCGGCGATGACGGTGACGGGGATGTCCGCGAACCGCTGGAGCGCCACGGACTTGTCGTGGATCTGGAACGCCGGATAGAACTCGGCGACCACGTCGATCGGGGTGGCCTCGATGAGCCGCTCCGCGAAGCGCGCGACCGCCGGGTCCACGTCCCGGGAGCCGAACGAGTACAGCTTGATCATGCCGGCGAACAGGTCGGCGGTGGCGCGGCGGCCCTTCTCCACCAGCTCCACCTGGGACCCGAGGGCTTTCAGCACGCCGGGCAGGATTCTGCGGACGGCGCCGACACCCAGGGCTGGGAGACCGTAGGTGACGTCGCCGAGTCCGCCGCTGGAGGTGCCGACCAGGGCCACCCCGACGACGCGCTCGCGCACGGTCTCGGGGAACTGCTCGGCAAATCCCATGATGGTCATACCGCCCATCGAGTGACCCACCAGGATCAGCGGCCCCTCGGGCGCGGCCGCGTCCACCACGGCCTTCAGGTCGCGGCCGAGCTGCTCGATGGTCACCGGCTCGCCGCCGGCCTGCGCCACGCCGCGGGCGCTGCGGCCGTGGCTGCGCTGGTCCCAGTACACCGTGCGGACGACCCCGCGCAGGGCCGCCCGCTGGAAGTGCCAGGAGTCCTGGCCGAGGCAGTAGCCGTGGCAGAAGACGACGGTGGCCGGGGCCGCGGACCTGCGCCGCATGCGGCGCTTGGCGGCGGCGTCGCCGGGCAGCTCGTCGACCTCGTAGTAGAGCTCGGTGGCGTCCTCGGCCCGGCAGGTGCCCTCGGTGCCGCGCAGGGACCCGTAGTCGCCGGTGGCGTCGAGGGCCAGGCGCGCCTTGCGCCGCATGCCGCGTCCCACGGTGATCCGCTCGACCGTCACGCCGGCCGCGGCGCCGGCCGCCAGCACGCCGATGGCGGCACCGGCCCAGCCTGCCTTGCGCCAGTTCTCACCCACGCCGCCCTCACTCCGCGTCAGCGGCCCAGGTACACCCGGGGCACGCGCCCTCCGATACGGGTGACGATCTCATACGCGATCGTGCCCGCCGCCTCGGCCCAGTCCTCGGCGGTGGGTTCGCCGCGCCCGGCGTCCCCGAAGATCACCGCCTCGTCGCCGGCCCGGGCGGGGCCGTCCCCCAAGTCGACCACGAACTGGTCCATGGCGACGCGCCCGGCAACGCGGTGCACGGTGCCGCCGATGAGGACGGGGCCCCGCCCGGAGGCGTGCCGCGGGATGCCGTCGGCGTACCCGGCCGGCACCAGGGCGAGCTGCGTGCCGGTCTCCGTGACGTGGTGGTGGCCGTAGCTCACGCCGTGCCCGGCGGGCACGGACTTGACCAGGGCCAGGGAGGCCTTGAGGGCCATCGCGGGACGCAGGCCCAGCTGGGCCGGGGTGCCGAGTTCGGGCGCGGGCGACACGCCGTAGACGGCGATCCCGCAGCGCACCAGGTCGAAGTGGGATTCCGGGAGGGTGAGCGTGGCCGGCGAGTTGGCGATGTGCCGGACCTCGGGGTCGAGGCCCTCCTTCTCGGCGTACGCGAGCATCTCGCGGAAGGCGGTGAGCTGCAGCTGGATGGAGGGGTGGCCGGGCTCGTCCGCGCAGGCGAAGTGCGACCAGAGGCCGGTGACCTCGACGGTGCCCTCGGCCTGCGCGGCGACGGCCGCGCCCACCAGCTCGGCCCAGTCGGCGGGCTGGCAGCCGTTGCGGCCGAGGCCGGTGTCGGCCTTGAGCTGGATGCGCGCGGGGCGGCCCGCGGCGCGGGCGGCGGCCCGCACCTCCTCCAGGGCCCACAGCCCGCTGACGGAGACGTCGAGATCGGCTTCGACGGCTTCCCGCCAGGGCCCGCCGGGGGTCCACAGCCAGCACATGATCCGGCCGCCGATCCCGGCGGCGCGCAGCGCGAGCGCCTCTTCGGGCGTGGCCGTCCCGAGCCACTCGGCGCCGGCCTCCCGGGCGGCCACGGCGCAGGGCAGCGCCCCGTGCCCGTAGGCGTTCGCCTTGACCACGGCCATCAGGGCGGCCCGGGGTGCCCGCGCGCGCAGTGCGCGTACGTTCTCCCGCACGGCGTCAAGGTCGATCTCGGCGTACACGCGCGTCGGTGTCTCGTTCATCGCCCACAGTCTCTCAGACCCCGCTCAGGGCCCGTGAAACCGCACGGCCGCGCCCTCAGGGGGCGGCGGCGTCGCGCCAGGCCGCGGGGAGGGCTTCGGCGACCTCGTGGGCCAGGACCGGCCCGCCCGCGCCGGAGCCGGACGCGCGGCGGCCGGCCAGGCCGTGCAGGTACGCGCCGACCGCGCCGGCGTCGGGCCCCGACAGGCCCGCCGCCAGCAGGGAGCCGGCGAGCCCCGACAGCACGTCCCCGCTGCCGGCCGTGGCCAGCCAGGGGGTCCCCGTCGGGTTGACCCGCACCGGCCCCTCCCCGGCGGGGGCGACCAGCGTCGTCGAGCCCTTCAGCAGGACCGTCGCCCCGTACCGCTGCGCCAGCGAGCGCGCCGCGGTGAGCCGCCCCGCCTCCACCGCCTCCCGCGCCACCTCCAGCAGCGCCGCGGCCTCACCGGCGTGCGGGGTCAGCAGGGTCGGTGCGGAGCGCTCCCGCAGCACCGCCGGGTCCAGGCCGCGCAGCCCGTCCGCGTCGACCAGCACCGGCACGTCCTGGGCCAGCAGCCCGGCGACCTCACCGGTACGGTCCTCCCCGAGCCCCGGTCCGGCCACCCAGGCCTGGACCCGGCCCGGCCCGATCAGCGTCTCGGGGTACCGGGCGAGGACCGCCTCGGCCGCCGGCCCCACGTAGCGCACCGCCCCCGCGCCGCCGCGCAGCGCCCCGGCCACGGCCAGCACCGCGGCTCCCGGGTACTGCCGGGACCCGGCGAGGACGCCGACGACGCCCCGGCGGTACTTGTCGCTGGCGGCGGCCGGCTGCGGCAGCAGCCGCGCCACATCGGCGTGCTGGAGGGCCTCCACGTCCGGGACGGGCAGCTCCAGGCCGATGTCCACCAGGTGCACCGCCCCGGCGCGGGAGGCCCCCGGGTCGACGAGCAGCCCGGGCTTGTACGCCCCGAAGGCGACCGTCACGTCGGCGGACACGGCGGGCCCCGCCACCTCGCCGGTGTCGGCGTCCACCCCGCTGGGCAGGTCCACGGCGACGACGGGCACCCCGGGCGGGACCTGCCCGGCCAGCTCTGCCGCGGCCGGCCGCAGCCCGCCCCGGCCGCCGATCCCGAGCAGCCCGTCCACCACCAGGTCGAGCCGTCCCGGCACGTCCCGCTCCACCCGGCCGCCGGCGGCCCGCAGCGCGGCCAGCCCGCCCGGGTGGAGGCGCTCGGGGTCCATCGGCACGGCCGTGACGCCGGCTCCGCGCCGGGCCAGGCGCGCGCCGGCGTACAGCGCGTCCCCGCCGTTGTCCCCCGGCCCCACCAGCAGGGCGACCCGCGCCCCGTACACCCGGCCGCGGCGCCGGGTCAGCAGCCCGGTGCAGACGGCGGCCAGCCCGGCCGCCGCCCGCTGCATCAGGGCGCCTTCGGGCAGCCGGGCCATCAGCTCCCGCTCGGCGGCCCGTACGGTCTCCACGCTGTAAGCAGTACGCATGGCACCAGCCTGCCCCACCGTGCGGCTATCCCTCGGCGATCACCACGGCGGATGCGACGCCCGCGTCGTGGCTGAGCGAGATGTGCCAGGACCGCACGCCCAGCGCGAGGGCCCGCGCCTCGACGGTCCCGGACACCCGCAGCCTCGGCTGCCCGGTCTCCTCGACGTAGACCTCGGCGTCGGTCCACAGCATCCCGCCGGGCGCGCCGAGGGCCTTCGCCAGGGCCTCCTTGGCCGCGAACCGGGCGGCGAGCGAGGCGATTCCGCGCCGCTCGCCGCTCGGCAGCATCAGCTCGGAGTCGACGAACAGCCGCCCGGCCAGGTGCGGGGTCCGCTCCAGCGCCGCGGCGAACCGCTCGATCTCGGCCACGTCGATCCCCACGCCGATAATCCCCATGAACCCGCCCTACCTCACTCCACCGTCACCGACTTCGCGAGGTTACGCGGCTGGTCCACCTCGTTGCCGCGCGCCGTCGCCAGCTCGCAGGCGAACACCTGCAGCGGCACCGTCGCCACCAGCGGCTGGAGCAGCGTCGGGGTCGCCGGGATGCGGATCAGGTGGTCGGCGTAGGGGACGACCGCCTCGTCGCCCTCCTCCGCGATCACGATGGTGCGCGCCCCGCGGGCCCGGATCTCCTGGATGTTCGACACGATCTTGTCGTGCAGTACCGACCGGCCGCGCGGGGACGGCACGACGACCACCACCGGCAGGTCCTCCTCGATCAGCGCGATCGGGCCGTGCTTGAGCTCGCCGGCCGCGAAGCCCTCGGCGTGCATGTACGCCAGCTCCTTGAGCTTGAGCGCGCCCTCCAGGGCCACCGGGTAGCCGACGTGGCGACCCAGGAACAGCACGGTGTCCTTGTCGGCCAGCGAGCGCGCGAGCGCCCGTACCGGCTCCATGGTCTCCAGGACCGTGTCCACGGCCGCGGCGATGTCCGACAGCTCCCGGATCACCGCGTCGATCTCGTCGCCCCACTTGGTGCCGCGGATCTGCCCGAGGTAGAGGGCGACGAGGTAGCAGGCCACCAGCTGCGTCAGGAACGCCTTGGTGGAGGCGACGGCGACCTCGGGTCCGGCGTGGGTGTACAGCACGGCGTCGGACTCGCGCGGGATCGTCGACCCGTTGGTGTTGCAGACGGCCAGCACCTTGGCCCCCTGCTCGCGGGCGTGCCGCAGCGCCATCAGGGTGTCCATGGTCTCGCCGGACTGGGAGATCGCGACGACCAGGGTCCGCTGGTCGAGGATCGGGTCGCGGTAGCGGAACTCGCTGGCCAGTTCCGTCTCGCAGGGGATGCGGGTCCAGTGCTCGATGGCCAGCTTCGCGATCATGCCCGCGTGGTAGGCGGTGCCGCACGCCACGATGACGACCTTGTCGACCTCGCGGAGCACCGAGTCGGGGATGCGCACCTCGTCGAGGGAGAGGGTGCCGTTCGCGTCGATCCGGCCCAGGAGGGTGTCGGCGACGGCCTTCGGCTGCTCGGCGATCTCCTTGAGCATGAAGTAGTCGTAGCCGCCCTTCTCCGCGGCCGAGGCGTCCCAGTCCACGTGGTAGGCCCGCACGCTTGCGGCCGTGCCGTCGAAGTTGGTCACCGTGACCCCTTCGCGGCGCAGTTCGACGACCTGGTCCTGGCCCAGTTCGATCGCCGAGCGGGTGTGCGCGATGAAGGCGGCCACGTCCGAGGCGAGGAAGTTCTCGCCTTCGCCGACGCCCACCACCAGGGGCGAGTTGCGGCGGGCGCCGACCACCACGTCCGGCTCGTCGGCGTGCACGGCGACGAGCGTGAAGGCGCCCTCCAGGAGCCGGCACACCCGCCGCATGGCCTCGGGCAGGTCCCCGGTCGCGGTGAACTGCTCCGCCAGCAGGTGGGCGACGACCTCGGTGTCGGTCTCGGACTCCAGGCGGTGGCCGCGCTCGGCGAGTTCGGTGCGCAGGGCGGCGAAGTTCTCGATGATGCCGTTGTGGACGACGGCCACCCGGCAGGAGTTGTCCAGGTGGGGGTGGGCGTTGACGTCGGTGGGCCCGCCGTGGGTCGCCCACCGGGTGTGCCCGAGTCCCGTCGAGCCGGCCGGCAGGGGCCGACCGACCAGTTCCTTTTCCAGATTGACGAGTTTGCCGGCCTTCTTGACGGAGCTGAGTTCCCCGTCGGCGAGCACGGCGACCCCGGCCGAGTCGTAGCCGCGGTACTCCAGCCGCTTGAGTCCGGCGATGACCACATCGAGCGCCGACTGCGCTCCCACGTAACCCACAATTCCGCACATAGGCGGCAGGGTACGCCGTGACGGGTCGTCTGCCCGGTACCTGAACCAGACGAAAACCCCGCCCCGGCGCGTGCGCCGGGGCGGGGTCGACATCGGGTGAGGCAGGTGCGCCCGGACTCAGCCGAGCTTCTTGACCTGGGCCTCGATCAGGGTCTTCGGGGAGACCGCCTGGCCGGCCAGGCTGATGGAGGCGAAGGAGGCCACCGTGTCGGCCTTGCGCACCAGGGTCAGCAGGACGGTGGACTTGTCGCCGTCCTCCAGGTCCAGGGTGAGGGTGAGGCTGACGGCCTCGTCGCCCAGGGAGACGGCCTCGCCCGGCTTGACGCTCTCGAACTTGGTGCTGTCCTTGCCGTCGGTGACGGTGAAACCGCCCGCGCAGGCCTGGCCGGCCGTCTTCACGGACGCCAGCGCCTCCGCGGCGCCCTTGCCGTCGTACGAGGACAGACCGGTCAGCGTGGTGGTGATGCTGAAGGCGTTCTTGATCGCCTCCAGCTTCTCCTCCTCGGACGCGTTCGGGGCGGCCTCCTTCGGCTTGGCGCCCAGGGCGGTGTTGGCGACACCGGTCGGCGCGCCGACCTTCTGCTGGCCCATCACGTCGAGCAGGACCTTGCACTCGGGCTTGTCGGCGGTCCCCGTCTGGCCGGCGGCCGCGGTCTTCTTCGCCGCGTCCTTCGCCTCGATGTACTCGGGCGCCTCGGCCTGCGTGATCAGCAGCGGGGCCAGCTCCGCGTCCGTCTTGCCCTTCGCGGCGGGCGCCGCCGAGGTGGCCGCGCCGGACGGCTTGGCGTCCGCCTTGGTGTCGGCCTTGTCGGAGCCGCAGGCGGTCGCGAGGAGGGTCAGGGACACCGCGGAGGCGGTCAGGACGGAACGGCGGACAAGAGCGGAACGCACGAAGGATCTCCCCCAGTAAGCACACGGAAAGTCAGCGCAGCCCGATGGACGGCCCGGGAAGGGCGTCGGCTGCGGTGATCGACAATGTACGGGGCCTGCTGATCATCTGTTCGATGTTTTCCGGTCCAGGTCACCGATTGTGACCGTGGCGATATCCGCGCTGCCCCCAATCGAGACCCGCCCCGCCACAACCCCGCCGCCGCAGGGCCTCCGGCAGGCTTCCGGGCCCCGCTCACCCGTGCGACTCCCTGCACACGTGACCGACCCCACCACCCACAAAGGCCCCCGAGCCCCGACAATGGCGGTGTGATCACTTCGCCGCCACGAAGCAGCACGCCGGACAGTACGCCGGGCAGCACGCCGGACAGCGCGAGCGAGCGCTCCGGCGGGGACGGCCCGACCGTCCGCCCCGGCCACCGCCGGGCCCCGGACGCGTCCCCGTACGTCGACCTCAGCCGCGCCGAGTGGAGCGCGCTGCGCGAGCGCACGCCGCTCCCGCTGACCGCCGAGGAGGTGGAGCGGCTGCGCGGCCTCGGCGACGTCATCGACCTGGACGAGGTCCGCGACGTCTACCTCCCGCTCTCGCGGCTGCTGAACCTGTACGTCGGCGCCACCAGCAACCTGCGCGGCACGCTGAACACCTTCCTCGGCGACGCGGGCAACGGCCACGGCGCACAGCAGGGCACCCCCTTCGTCATAGGGGTCGCAGGCTCCGTGGCCGTCGGCAAGTCCACCGTGGCCCGCCTGCTGCAGGCGCTGCTCGCCCGCTGGCCCGAACACCCCCGCGTGGAGCTGGTCACCACCGACGGGTTCCTGTACCCGATGAAGGAGCTCCAGCGGCGCGGCCTCACCTCGCGCAAGGGCTTCCCCGAGTCCTACGACCGCCGGGCGCTCACCCGTTTCGTCGCCGACATCAAGGCGGGCAAGGACGAGGTGCGGGCGCCGGTCTACTCGCACCTGATCTACGACATCGTCCCGGGTGAGGAGCTCGTCGTGCGCCGCCCCGACATCCTGATCGTCGAGGGCCTGAACGTGCTGCAGCCGGCCCTGCCGGGCAAGGACGGCCGGACCCGCGTCGGCCTCGCCGACTACTTCGACTTCAGCGTGTACGTGGACGCCCGGCCCGAGGACATCGAGCGCTGGTACCTGAACCGCTTCCGCAAGCTGCGCGAGACCGCGTTCCAGAACCCGTTCTCCTACTTCCGCAAGTACACCCAGGTCTCCGAGGAGGAGGCTCTGGAGTACGCGCAGACCATGTGGCGGACGATCAACAGGCCGAACCTGCTGGAGAACGTGGCGCCCACCCGCGGCCGGGCCACCCTCGTCGTCCGCAAGGGCCCGGACCACAAGGTGCAGAAGCTGAGCCTGCGCAAGCTCTGACGGCCCGGCCCTTAGGGTGCGGGGCATGCTGCATCTTCGTATGATCACTCCGCCTGATCGGACGGAGGCGGTGGTGGCGATCGTCGAGAAGACGGTCGGGACCACCCACCTGGCCGTGCTGAAAGGGGCGGCCCGCGTGCCCGCGGGCGACCTCGTGCTGTGCGACGTGGCCCGCGAGGCCGGGGACGAACTGCTGCAGGAGCTGCAGGGGCTCGGACTCGACGAGGTCGGCTCGATCGCCGTGGAGAACATCGACCTGTCGCTGTCCCGGCGGGCCGACGCGGCCGAGGAGGAAGCCCCGGGCGAGGCGGCCGACGCGGTGCTGTGGGGGCAGCTGACCGAGGCCACCCACGAGGAGTCCACTCTCAGCATCACCTACTGCGCGTTCATGGTCCTCGCGACGATGATCGCGGCCTGCGGCGTGGTCCTCGACAACGCCGTCCTGATCGTGGGCGCCATGGCCGTCGGCCCGGAGTTCGGCCCGCTCGCGGGGGTGTGCGTCGGCCTCGTCCGGCGCAGGCCCAAGCAGGCGCTGCGCTCCCTGGGGGCCCTGCTGGTGGGCTTCGCCGCGGCGATGGCCGCCACCACCCTCTTCAGCCTCGGCATGGACGCCATCGGCCAGTTCGAGCCGGGCATGCTGGAGCGGGACCGCCCGAACACCGGGTTCATCTGGCAGCCGGACTCGTTCTCGTTCGTGGTCTCGCTGCTGGCCGGCGTGGCCGGTGTGCTCTCCCTGACCTCCGCGAAGTCCGGGGCGCTGGTCGGCGTGGCGATCTCGGTGACCACCGTCCCGGCCGCCGCGAACGCCGCCGTGGCCCTGAGTTACGGGGAGTTCGCCCAGATGTGGGGCTCGATGGAGCAGCTCCTGCTGAACCTGGGCGGGATCATGCTGGCGGGCGTCCTGACCCTGTACGGGCAGAAGGCCCTGTGGCGGACCCAGCGCGGCCGCTGGACCCGCCGGCCCACGAGCGGAGCCCCCGGCAGCTGAACACGGCCGGGGGCTCTGCGCCTGCGGGAGGGGGCCTAGCCCAGCGCCGACTTCACGACGTCCGCGAGCCGCCCGGCGACCGCGCGGGCCTGCTCGATGTCGGCGGCCTCGACCATGACCCGTACCAGGGGCTCGGTGCCGGACGAACGCAGCAGCACCCGTCCGGTGGTGCCCAGTTCGCGCTCGGCCTCGGTGACCGCCGCGGCCAGCTCGCCGGAGGTGGTCACCCGGGACTTGTCCACGTCGGGCACGTTGATCAGGATCTGCGGCAGGCGGGTCATCACCCCGGCCAGGTCGGCCAGGGACCGCCCGGTGGCCGCGATCCGGGCCGCCAGCAGCAGCCCGGTCAGGGTGCCGTCGCCGGTCGTCGCGTGGTCGAGGATGATCACGTGCCCGGACTGCTCGCCGCCCAGCGCGTAGCCGTGCTCCTTCATCGACTCCAGGACGTACCGGTCGCCGACCCCGGTCTGCACGACCTGGACGCCCTCGGCCTCCATGGCCAGCTTGAAGCCCAGGTTGGACATGACGGTGCCGACCACGGTGTTCTCGCGCAACTGCCCCGCCTCGCGCATGGCGAGGGCCAGCACGGCGAGGATCTGGTCGCCGTCGACCTCGGCTCCGGTGTGGTCCACGGCCAGGCAGCGGTCCGCGTCGCCGTCGTGCGCGATGCCCAGGTCGGCGCCGTGCTCGACCACGGCGGCCTTGAGCAGGCCGAGGTGGGTGGAGCCGCAGCCGTCGTTGATGTTGAGGCCGTCCGGGGCCGCGCCGATGGTGACGACCTCGGCCCCGGCCCGGGCGAAGGCCTCCGGGGAGACAAAGGCGGCCGCGCCGTGCGCCTCGTCCAGGACGACCTTCAGGCCGTCGAAGCGGTTGGGGAGGACCCCGATGAGGTGGGCGACGTACTTGTCGAAGCCCTCGGTGTAGTCGGAGACGCGGCCGACGCCGCTGCCGGTGGGCCGGTCCCAGGGGGCGCCGGTGCGGTGCTGCTCGTAGGTCGACTCGATGCGGTCCTCCAGCTCGTCGGCGAGCTTGTGGCCGCCGCGGGCGAAGAACTTGATGCCGTTGTCGGGCATGGCGTTGTGGCTGGCGGAGAGCATCACGCCGAGGTCGGCGCCCAGCGCACCGGTGAGATACGCCACCGCCGGGGTGGGCAGCACACCGACGCGCAGGACGTCCACGCCCGCGCTGGCGAGGCCCGCGACGACCGCGGCCTCCAGGAACTCGCCGGAGGCCCGGGGGTCGCGGCCCACCACGGCCGTCGCCCGGTGCCCCGCGAAGGTGCCCGCCTCGGCGAGTACGTGGGCAGCCGCCACGGAGAGGCCGAGCGCGAGCTCCGCCGTCAGATCCGCGTTGGCAACGCCGCGTACACCGTCCGTCCCGAAGAGTCGTCCCACTGTTGTCCTCCCGAGTTTCCGCTTGGCTTGTGACAGCTTGTAACCGCTTGTGACAGGTATTGCCGCTTGTGGCGGTAAACGAACCGCCCCGGCAGCACACAGAGTGCTGCCGGGGCGGTTTCGTTGCAGAACAGCAGGCGCAGATTAACGCTTGCTGTACTGCGGAGCCTTACGGGCCTTCTTGAGACCGGCCTTCTTGCGCTCGACCGCACGGTCGTCGCGGGAGAGGAAGCCAGCCTTCTTCAGCGCCGGGCGGTTGTTCTCGACGTCCGCCTCGTTCAGCGCACGGGCCACACCGAGGCGCAGGGCGCCGGCCTGGCCGGAGACGCCGCCACCCGCGATGCGGGCGATGATGTCGTAGCGGTTGTCGAGCTCGAGCAGCTTGAACGGCTCGTTGACTTCCTGCTGGTGCACCTTGTTGGGGAAGTAGTCCTCAAGGGTGCGACCGTTGATCTTCCACTTGCCGGTGCCCGGAACGATCCGGACGCGGGCGATGGCGTTCTTGCGACGGCCCAGGCCGGCAGCCGGCTGGGGGTCGCCGAAGCGACCGGCAAGGGACTCGGAGGTGTAGTCGCCCTCGACTACGGCCTCGGACTCGCTGGTGTACTCCTCGACGTTGCCCTCGAACTCTTCGACGGTCGTCTCGGCGGTGGTCTCGGCCACGATGCTCCTCAGAATTTTCTACGTCTTAGGGGGTGGCCGGAACTACTGCGCGACCTGGGTGATCTCGAACGGCACCGGCTGCTGGGCAGCGTGGGGGTGCTGGTCGCCCGAGTAGACCTTCAGCTTCGAGAGCATCTGACGGCCCAGGGTGTTCTTGGGGAGCATGCCCTTGATGGCCTTCTCGACGGCCTTCTCCGGGTTGTTCGCCAGGAGGTCGTCGTAGCGCACCGAGCGGAGGCCGCCCGGGTAGCCGGAGTGGCGGTAGGCCATCTTCTGGGTCGCCTTGTTGCCGGACAGGTGGACCTTGTCGGCGTTGACGATGATGACGAAGTCGCCCATGTCCATGTGGGGGGCGTAAGTCGGCTTGTGCTTGCCCCGCAGGAGGGCAGCGACCTGGGTCGCCAGACGGCCGAGGACAACGTCCTGGGCGTCGATGACGAGCCACTGGCGCGAGATGTCGCCGGGCTTGGGGCTGAACGTACGCACGCGTATGCCTTCGCTTCTTCAGTGGTGGGTCGACCCATAGGGCACGAAGCCCCGCGGGAAGGGTCCTGAACAGGGTCACCACGGACGATCACGACAGCCCTCGTCCACATCGGGGACGCAACCCGTGTGAACCGCTGGTCATCGGTCCGGTGGACCGGCGCAAGGCCCTTTCACGTGAGAATGAGAAAGCCAATACGCATAACAAACCAGCAGGGTACCCAAGCAGACCCGTACGGGTCAAAACGCGGTCCGCGATGCCGATTCTGCTGGCGTCGCGGCGCACTCCGGTTCGGTCCTGGGTGGGGACCCCGTAGTTGTTACGGGCTCTAGGATAACCCGATCGGAGCGCAGGGAACGACGCGCCAGCAGCATCGCGAGCCCGCACAGCGTGAAGCAGTCCTTGAACGCCCGCCGCTTGGCCTCCAGTGCGGAGGGCCACGGGATGCCCGCCAGCTGGGGCCCGACGGCAACCCAGAACCAGGGCGAACGCGGCATCGAGCCCGGCCGCACCACCGACGCCAGCAGCATCGGGACGATCGTCAGCAGGTAGTGGTCGAAAGACGGCCGCGACACCAGGAATGCGGCGAGCATCACCATCGAGGCCGTCTCCACCAGCCGCAGGGAGCCGTCGTCCCGCACACCCGCCGGATCCTCCCGGCGCCACCGCGTCCACGCCGCCCACAGCCCCACCGCGGCCCCGGCGAAGGCCACCGGCACCGCCACGGCCGCCGGCACCCCCAGCCGTGGCAGCACCGCGATCGGCGAGGCGTCCCACGGGAGGGCGTACGCGTCCTGCCCCTGGAGCAGGAAGGGCAGGGTCTTGGTGAAGAACAGCGAGGGGCTCGGCATCAGCAGCGCCCCCGCCAGCGACAGCCCCAGCGGGACGAGCACCGCCGCGGCCAGCCCCCGCCACTGCCGGGCGAAGAGGAAGAGCACCCCGATCGGCACCAGCATCGGCTTGCAGGCGATGGCCAGCCCGATCACGAGCCCGGCGCTCCCCCACGCGCTGCGGCGGGCCAGCAGCAGCGCCAGCGGCAGGGCAGCCGCCGAGATGGCCGTCCAGTTGCCGATCAGCACGAGGTTCACGTACGGCTTGTAGGCCACGGCGAACAGGGCGTACCCGCCGACCGCCAGACGCGAGCGCAGCGGCACCGAGAACAGCTTCAGCGAGGCCCACCAGCCGGCCGCCAGCAGCCCCGTCATCCCCAGCGGCAGCGCCCAGCGCAGCACCGCCTGCGGCAGCAGCGCCTCCGGGACCGCCATGATCACGGCGCTGGGGAGGTACAGGAACCGCTTGTCCTCGTACGGGGAGCCGCCGTCCAGCAGGGTCTGCGCCGCCTTGACCACGAAGGCGTTGTCCGAGCCCCAGTTCGCGCGCACGCTGGTGGAGACGCAGACACCCAGCAGGACGGCGAGGGAGAGGATCCGCCAGGGCCGCGACGCCGGCCGCAGCAGCCAGGCGACCAGGCGGCCGCCGCGGTCCGGGCCGTCCCACTTCCTGAGCCACATGCCAGACCGCAGGCCCACCACACCTCTCCCTCGACTCGGCCGGGGGAGCCGACTCCCCCTAGCGCTTGCGCTCGACCCTACGTTCGTCCCAGACGGGCTCCTGAGTCTCCCGCACAACACCGTCCGAACCGAAGACCAGGTAACGGTCAAATGTGCGCGCGAACCAGCGGTCGTGTGTGACACACAGCACAGTGCCCTCGTACGCCTCCAGCCCGTCCTGCAGCGCCTCCGCCGATTCGAGGTCCAGGTTGTCCGTCGGCTCGTCCAGCAGCAGGGCCGTGGTCCCGGCCAGCTCCAGCAGCAGGATCTGGAAACGTGCCTGCTGGCCGCCCGAGAGCTTCTCGAAGGGCTGGTCGCCCTGGCGTTCCAGCTCGTACCGGCGCAGTGCGCCCATCGCCTGGCCGAGGGGCTTGGCGGCCTCGGTCCACAGGATGTCGACGAGCGTGCGGCCGAACAGCTCCGGGTGGGCGTGGGTCTGCGCGAAATGGCCGGGAACCACCCGTGCGCCCAGCTTCCAGGTACCGCTGTGCTTGACGTCCTCGCCGGCCAGCAGCCGCAGGAAGTGCGATTTGCCGGAGCCGTTCGAGCCGAGGACCGCGACCCGCTCCCCGTAGAAGACCTCCAGCGAGAAGGGCTTCATCAGCCCGGTGAGCTCCAGGTTCTCCACCGTCAGCGCCCGCACGCCGGTACGGCCGCCCTTGAGCCGCATCCTGATGTCCTGCTCGCGCGGCGGCTCCGGCGGCGGCCCGGCCTCCTCGAACTTCTGGAAGCGGGTCTGCATCGCCCGGTAGCGCGAGGCCATGTCGGGGCTGCTCGCGGCCTGGTTGCGCAGCCGCAGCACCAGCGCCCGCAGGCGGGCGTGCTCCTCGTCCCAGCGCCGCTTGAGCTCCTCGAAGCGGGCGAAGCGCTCCTTGCGGGCGTCGTGGTAGGTGTCGAAGCCGGCGCCGTGCACCCACACGTCACTGCCCATCGGGCCGGCTTCCAGGCTGATGATCTTCTCGGCGGCCCGGGTCAGCAGCTCCCGGTCGTGCGAGACGAACAGCACGGTCTTGCGGGTGGCCTTCAGCTGCTCCTCCAGCCACCGCTTGCCGGGGACGTCGAGGTAGTTGTCCGGCTCGTCGAGCAGCAGCACCTCGTCCGGACCGCGCAGCAGGGCCTCCAGCACGAGCCGCTTCTGCTCACCGCCGGAGAGCGTGCGCACCTCGCGGAACTGCGCGGAGTCGTAGGGGACGCCCAGTGCCGCCATGGTGCACACGTCCCACAGCGTCTCCGCCTCGTAGCCCTGGACGTCCGCCCAGTCGCTGAGTGCCTGCGCGTACGCCATCTGCGCGGCCTCGTCGTCGACCGTCAGGATCAGCTCCTCGGCCCGGTCCACGGCCTTCGCCGCCTCCCGGATCCGCGGCTGGGCCACGGAGACCAGCAGGTCCCGCACGGTGCTCCCGTCCCGTACGGAGCCCACGAACTGCGACATCACGCCGAGGCCGCCGCTGACGGTGACGCCGCCGCCGTGCGGCTGGAGCTCACCGGAGGCCAGCTTCAGCAAGGTGGTCTTGCCGGCCCCGTTCGCCCCCACGAGGGCGACCACCGCACCCTCCCCCACCCGGAAGGAGACGTCGGGCAGGAGCACCCGCCCGTCGGGCAGGTAGTACTCCAGGTGGCTGGCTTCGAGATGTCCCATGCCGCGCATTGTCCCGGCCGGGCCCCGATCCGCCCAAACGGATTAGCAGCAGCCCGCGCCCGGCAGGGTCCGCAGGTTGCGCGCTTCCTTGCTGCGGGCGGCCAGCAGCTCGTCGGCGGGGTAGCCGACCTCCTCCAGCGTCAGCCCGTGCGGCTTGACCACGTGGACCGAGGAGTCCCGTACGCCGGCGGCCAGCACCTCGCCGGGCCAGGTCACCGGCCGGTGCCCGTCGCCGACGTGCAGCAGGGCGCCCACCAGCGAGCGGACCATGTTGTGGCAGAAGGCGTCGGCGCGAACCGTCGCGGTGATGATCCCGTCCTCGGCGCGCTCCCAGCCGAGCTGCTGGAGCGTACGGATGGTCGTGGCGCCCTCGCGCTTCTTGCAGTACGCGGCGAAGTCGTGCTCGCCGAGCAGCGCCGCGGAGGCCTCGTTCATGGCGTCCACGTCCAGCGGCCACTGGTGCCACAGCACGTGCCCGCGGCGCAGCGGGTCGACCCCGGCCCGGTCGTCGCCCACGCGGTACGCGTAGCGCCGCCAGATGGCCGAGAAGCGCGCGTTGAAGCCCGCGGGGGCCTCGGCGGCCCTCCAGACCCGTACGTCGTGCGGCAGGCGGCCCGCGAGCCGGCGCAGCAGCTTGTCGTGGTGCTCGGCCCACACCTCCTCGGCCAGGTCGAACTGCGCGACCTGTCCCCGGGCGTGCACCCCGGCGTCGGTCCGTCCGGCCACGGTCAGCTCGACCGGCCCGGGCAGCCGCAGCACGGTCTGCAGGGCCGACTCCAGCTCGCCCTGCACGGTCCGCAGCACGCGCTGCTTCGCCCAGCCGGAGAAGTCCTTGCCGTCATAGCTCAGGTCCAGCCGCACCCGGACGTGCCCGGGCTCCACCTCGTCACTCACGTGACCGATCCTCTCTCACACGTACGGGAACGCAGAACGGGCCCGCCCCGGAAGGGGCGGGCCCGTTCAGAGCCGTTCAAGCAGACGAGATCCCGGAGGATCAGGCCTCCTTGGTCTCCTCGGCGGGGGTCTCGGTGGCCTCCGCCTTGGCGTCCGCCTCCTTGACCGCGCGCTTGGTGGCGGCCTCGGCCTCACCGGTGGCCTGCTGGGCGACCGTCAGGGCCTCGACCAGCTCGATGACCGCCATCGGGGCGTTGTCGCCACGACGGTTGCCGATCTTGGTGATGCGCGTGTAACCACCGGGGCGGTTCTCGTAGCGCGGGGCGATCTCGGTGAACAGCGTGTGCACGATGCTCTTGTCCGTGATCGTCTGCAGCACCAGGCGACGGTTGTGGATGTCGCCCTTCTTGGCCTTGGTGACCAGACGCTCGGCGTAGGGACGCAGGCGACGGGCCTTGGCCTCGGTGGTGGTGATGCGGCCGTGCTCGAAGAGCGACTTCGCGAGGTTCGCGAGGAGGTGCTTCTCGTGCGCGGCGCTGCCGCCCAGACGGGCACCCTTTGCGGGACGCGGCATGGACTTACTCCTTCATATCTGCACCGGCCGTGTCAGGTACCGGTGTCAGTTCCCCCGTGGCGGACGCCCCGGGAAAGTCTTGCTGTGCGAGCCGGGGCTCAGTACTGCTCGGTCTCGACGAAACCGGCGTCCGCGTCGTCGTCGGCGCCGAAGGCGTCGGCGGCGGCGGTCGGGTCGAATCCGGGCGGGCTGTCCTTGAGGGCCAGGCCCATGCCGGCGAGCTTCGCCTTGACCTCGTCGATCGACTTCGCACCGAAGTTGCGGATGTCGAGCAGGTCGGCCTCGGAGCGGGCGACGAGCTCACCCACGGAGTGGATGCCCTCGCGCTTGAGGCAGTTGTAGGAGCGGACCGTGAGCTCCAGCTCCTCGATCGGCAGCGCAAGATCGGCGGCCAGGGCCGCGTCCGTCGGCGAGGGACCCATGTCGATGCCCTCGGCGTCGATGTTGAGCTCGCGCGCCAGGCCGAACAGCTCGACCAGGGTCTTGCCTGCGGACGCCATGGCGTCGCGCGGGCGCATGGCCTGCTTGGTCTCGACGTCGACGATCAGCTTGTCGAAGTCGGTGCGCTGCTCGACTCGGGTCGCCTCGACCTTGTAGGTGACCTTGAGGACCGGGCTGTAGATGGAGTCGACCGGGATGCGGCCGATCTCCTGGCCCAGCTGCTTGTTCTGGACGGCGGAGACGTAGCCGCGACCGCGCTCGACGGTCAGCTCCATCTCCAGCTTGCCCTTGCCGTTGAGCGTGGCGAGGACGAGGTCCGGGTTGTGCACCTCGACACCGGCCGGGGGCGCGATGTCGGCAGCGGTGACCAGGCCGGGACCCTGCTTGCGCAGGTACATCACGACCGGCTCGTCGTGCTCCGAGGAGACGACCAGCTGCTTGATGTTGAGGATGATGTCGGTGACGTCTTCCTTGACGCCCGGCACGGTGGTGAACTCGTGCAGGACGCCGTCCACGCGGATGCTGGTGACAGCGGCACCCGGGATGGACGACAGCAGGGTGCGGCGCAGGGAGTTGCCGAGGGTGTAGCCGAAGCCCGGCTCGAGGGGCTCGATGACGAACCGCGAGCGGTACTCGTCCACGACCTCTTCGGTCAGCGACGGACGCTGAGCGATCAGCATGTCTGTGTTCCTTCTTTCGTGGACGCCCACTATTTGACGCCCGACGGGTACTGCCAGGTACAGCAAGGGTACGGGCGGCACGTCCCCCGGAAGGGGTGCGTACCGCCCGGACACTCAAAGACGCACAGGTGCGTCCGCTGCGTCAGACGCGGCGGCGCTTCGGCGGACGGCAGCCGTTGTGCGGGGTGGGGGTGACGTCCTGGATCGAACCGACCTCGAGGCCGGTGGCCTGGAGGGAGCGGATCGCGGTCTCGCGGCCGGAGCCCGGACCCTTGACGAAGACGTCGACCTTGCGCATGCCGTGCTCCTGCGCGCGACGGGCGGCCGACTCGGCGGCCATCTGCGCGGCGAAGGGGGTGGACTTGCGCGAGCCCTTGAAGCCGACGTGGCCGGCGGAGGCCCAGGAGATCACGTTGCCCGAGGGGTCCGTGATCGAGACGATGGTGTTGTTGAACGTGCTCTTGATGTGGGCGTGCCCGTGAGCGACGTTCTTCTTTTCCTTGCGGCGCACCTTCTTGGCAGCGCCCTGACGACCCTTGGGGGGCATCTAAATCTCCTACGGGAGGTGGTCGGTCCTACAGCGCAAGACCGCTGAACAGGACTACTTCTTGCCCGGCTTCTTCTTACCGGCGATCGCGCGACGCGGACCCTTGCGGGTACGGGCGTTCGTGCTGGTGCGCTGGCCGTGCACCGGGAGGCCGCGACGGTGGCGGATACCCTGGTAGCACTGGATCTCGACCTTGCGGCGGATGTCGGCCTGGATCTCGCGGCGGAGGTCACCCTCGGTGCGGAGGTTGGCGTCCACGTACTCGCGGATCTTGACCAGGTCCTCTTCGGCCAGGTCACGAACGCGGGTGTTCGGGTTCACACCGGTGGCCGCAAGGATCTCCTTGGACCGGGTGCGACCGACACCGAAGACGTAGGTGAGTGCGATCTCCACGCGCTTTTCGCGCGGGATGTCAACACCGGAAACGCGTGCCATTCAATGGCTCCTGTGTGTTCGGGGGTCTTCAGCAGAACCGAACCCCGACCGCCGACCACCCTGAAGTGGGTGATGGTACGCCCGGGTCCCCGGCCCCCGCCGGAGGTGCCGCCGGCCCGTGGAGGGCTGGGCGGGTTCTGCGTATGTACGTTTTCTTACGTCGCGCGAAGAACTGCGGAAGGCAGGTCGGTCGGCGTGCGTCAGCCCTGGCGCTGCTTGTGGCGCAGGTTGTCGCAGATGACCATGACCCGGCCGTGACGGCGGATCACCTTGCACTTGTCGCAGATCTTCTTGACGCTCGGCTTGACCTTCATGTTGGTGAGGTTCTCCGGGTCAGTGCCACCACCCGCGCCGGGACAAGGCGCCCAAGCGGGAGTGAAGACAAGATCTACTTGTATCGGTAGACGATCCGGCCACGCGTCAGGTCGTACGGAGACAGCTCCACGACGACCCGGTCATCCGGGAGGATGCGGATGTAGTGCATGCGCATCTTGCCGCTGATGTGCGCGAGGACCTTGTGACCGTTCTGCAGTTCCACCTTGAACATCGCGTTCGGGAGGGACTCGATCACGGTGCCCTCGATTTCGATGGCACCTTGCTTCTTGGCCACGCTTCGCCCTTCGAATCGGCTACCTTGATCAGCTCCGAGCTCCCGTAGCCACGTGGGCATGGGGGTGCAACAGAGCCGACGAGTCAGTCTACGTCAGGGCATCCGGAAAGACGAATCCGGAAAGTTTGCCCCAGAGTCTAGATCATTAACCGAGGGGGTCCGGAGCCGTGGTGACTCCGTACTCCGCCAGCTTCGCCTTGCCGCAGTCGGGGCTGGTCAGCACGATCGGGCCGGCCTCCGTCAGGGCGATGGAGTGCTCCCAGTGCGAGGACCAGGTGCCGTCCGTGGTGATGACCGTCCAGTCGTCCGCCAGGACCTCCGTCTGGGCCGTGCCCAGGGAGACCATGGGCTCGATCGCCAGGCACACGCCCGGGACGAGCTTGATCCCCTTGCCCCGCTTGCGCGAGACGTAGTTCAGCAGGTGCGGGTCCATGTGCATCTCCGAGCCGATGCCGTGGCCGCCGTAGTCCTCGATGATCCCGTACTTGCCGGTGGCCGGCCGCGGCTGGCGGCGGATGTACTGCTCGATCGCCTTGGAGATGTCCACGAGGCGGTTGCCGAGCTTCATGGCCGCGATCCCGGCCCACATGGACTCCTCGGTCACCCGGGAGAGCTCCAGGAGCTCAGGGGCGTGCCCGGTGCCCACGAAGGCCGTGTACGCGGCGTCGCCGTGCCAGCCGTCCACGATCGCACCGGCGTCGATCGAGATGATGTCGCCGTCCTTGAGGACCGTCTTGTCGTCCGGGATGCCGTGGACGACGACCTCGTTCACCGAGGTGCAGATGGTGGCGGGGAAGCCGCCGTACCCGAGGAAGTTCGACGTGGCACCGGCGTCCGCGATCACCTTGCGGGCGACCATGTCCAGATCCCGCGTCGTGGCGCCCGGGACGGCCGCCTCACGGGTGGCCGCGTGGATCGCGGCGACGACCAGCCCTGCCTCGCGCATCTTCGCGATCTGCTCGGGGGTCTTGATCTGGACCATGAACATGCCTTCCAGCTTCGGAACGGGTCTTCTCAACAGTACGGCCGCGATGTCCTGGGGACACCGCGGCCGGACCTGCACAACAGGGGGTGACTACTTCTTGAGGGCGTCCATCGCACGCTGCGTGACGTCCGCGACCTCACCGAGGGCGGGGATGGTCACCAGCAGGCCCGGGGCCTTGTAGTAGTCGATGATCGGCTCGGTCTGCGTGTGGTAGACCTCCAGCCGGTTGCGGACCGTGGCCTCGGAGTCGTCTCCGCGCTGGTACAGCTCGCCGCCGCAGGTGTCGCAGACACCGGCGGCCTTCGGCGGGGCGTACGTCTCGTGGAAGACGTGCGCGGAGTCGTTGCGGCAGATGCGCCGGCCGGCGATCCGCTTGACGACCTCGTCCTCCTCGACCTCCAGGTCGAGCACGGCGTCGAGCTTCATGCCCGCGGCGTCGAGCATCCGGTCCAGCGCCTCGGCCTGGGAGACGTTGCGCGGGAAGCCGTCGAGCAGGAAGCCGTTGGCGGCGTCGGCCTGCTCCATGCGGTCCTTGGCCATGGCGATGGTGACCTCGTCGGGAACCAGGTCGCCGGCGTCCATGTACGCCTTCGCCTGCTTGCCGAGCTCGGTGCCCTGGCTGATGTTGGCCCGGAACAGGTCGCCCGTGGAGATGTGCGGGATCGACAGGTTCTTGGCAAGGAACGCGGCCTGCGTTCCCTTGCCCGCACCGGGCGGTCCGACGAGGACGATTCGCATCAGCGGAGGAACCCTTCGTAATTACGCTGCTGGAGCTGGCTCTCGATCTGCTTCACGGTTTCCAGACCCACACCCACGATGATCAGGATGCTCGTCCCGCCGAACGGGAAGTTCTGGTTCGCTCCGAAGCCGGCCAACGCCATCGTCGGCACAAGAGCGATCAGACCCAGGTACAGCGACCCCGGCCAGGTGATCCGGTTGAGTACGTAGCTCAGGTACTCGGCGGTCGGCCGACCGGCGCGGATACCCGGGATGAACCCACCATACTTCTTCATGTTGTCTGCAACTTCCTCGGGGTTGAAGGAAATCGCCACGTAGAAGAACGCGAAGAAGACGATCAGGAGGAAGTAGGCCGCGATGTAGTACGGGTGGTCGCCCTTGACGAAGTGCTTGTTGATCCAGGTGGCCCAGCCCGCGGTGGAACCGCTGAACTGCACGACCAGTGCCGGGATGTAGAGCAGCGACGAGGCGAAGATGACGGGGATGATGCCCGCCTGGTTCACCTTGAGCGGGATGTAGGTCGAGGTGCCGCCGTAGGCGCGGCGGCCGATCATGCGCTTCGCGTACTGGACCGGGATGCGGCGCTGCGCCTGCTCGACGAAGACCACCAGGCCGACCATCGCGAGGCCGACCAGCATGACGACACCGAACTCGACCCAGCCGTCGGCGATCTTGCCCTGCTGCTTGATGGCCCAGAGGGCGCCGATGAAGCCGGCGGCGATCGAGATGAACATCAGGATCGACATGCCGTTGCCGATGCCGCGGTCGGTGATGAGCTCACCGAGCCACATGACGACACAGGTACCGGCGGTCATGGTGAGCACCATGACGACGGTGGTGAAGATCGACCGGTTCGGGACGATCTGGCTGGCGACCTGGCAGCCCTGGAACAGGGCACCAGTGCGGGCCGTGGCCACGAGGCCCGTACCCTGCAGGATCGCGAGTGCGACCGTCAGATAGCGGGTGTACTGGGTGATCTTCGCCGTGCCGGACTGACCCTCTTTTTTGAGGGTCTCCAGCTTCGGGATGACCACGGTCAGCAGCTGCAGGATGATGCTCGCCGTGATGTACGGCATGATGCCGAGCGCGAAGATCGTGATCTGCAGCAGCGCACCGCCGCTGAACATGTTGACGAGACCGAAGAGGCTGTTGCTGCCGCTCCCCATCTGGTCCACACAGATCTGAACGTTCTTGTAGCTCACGCCGGGGACGGGGATGTGCGACCCGAGCCGGAACAGCACGATGATGCCGAGCGTGAAGAGCAGCTTCTTGCGCAGGTCGGGCGTCTTGAACGCCCGGGCGAACGCGGTGAGCACGGTGCCTCCTGCGACCCCCGCGCTACTGCGTCAGAGGTGACGGTCTGAGGGATCGACGTATACGACAAAGCTAAAGGTGCACGCCACCTTACCGGCGAGTGTGCCTCCCGTGGAACGACCAACCGGGGATGCCCCATATGTGAGGCATCCCCGGTCGGGTTTCGAGCTATTCAGCCACTGGATTCGTCTTAGACGAGCTCGGTGACAGTGCCACCGGCAGCGGCGATCTTCTCCTTGGCGGAGGCGGAGACGGCGTCAACCGAAACCTGCAGCGCCACGGAGAGCTCGCCCTGGCCCAGGACCTTGACGAGGCTGTTCTTGCGCACCGCGCCCTTGGCGACCAGGTCGGCCACCGTGACCTCTCCACCCTCGGGGTAGAGAGCGCCGAGCTTGTCCAGGTTGACGACCTGGAACTCGGTGCGGAAGGGGTTCTTGAAGCCCTTGAGCTTCGGCAGACGCATGTGGAGGGGCATCTGCCCACCCTCGAAGCGCTGCGGGATCTGGTAACGGGCCTTCTGGCCCTTCGTACCACGACCGGCCGTCTTACCCTTCGACGCCTCACCACGACCGACACGGGTCTTCGCGGTCTTGGCACCGGGGGCGGGACGGAGGTTGTGGGCCTTCAGCGGGCTGTTCTCAGCCATGTTAGTCAACCTCCTCAACCGTCACGAGGTGGCGGACGGTCTGCACCATTCCGCGGAACTCGGGGCGGTCCTCCTTGACGACCACGTCGTTCAGGCGCTTCAGCCCGAGCGAACGCAGAGTGTCGCGGTGGTTCTGCTTGCTGCCGATGTACGACTTCGTCTGCGTGATCTTGAGGCGAGCCATTACGCAGCCCCCGCCCCGGCACGCGCACGAAGCAGAGCCGCGGGAGCGACGTCCTCGAGGGGCAGACCACGGCGAGCCGCGATCTCCTCGGGACGCTGCAGGCCCTTGAGCGCAGCAACGGTCGCGTGCACGATGTTGATCGCGTTGGACGAGCCGAGCGACTTCGACAGGATGTCGTGAACGCCGGCGCACTCCAGAACGGCGCGCACCGGGCCACCGGCGATGACACCGGTACCGGGGGCGGCCGGCTTCAGCAGCACGACGCCCGCGGCACGCTCGCCCGTGATCGGGTGAGGAATGGTGCCCTGGATGCGCGGAACCTTGAAGAAGTTCTTCTTGGCTTCCTCGACACCCTTGGCAATGGCCGCGGGAACTTCCTTGGCCTTGCCGTAACCGACACCTACCGTGCCGTCACCGTCGCCCACCACGACCAGCGCGGTGAAGCTGAAGCGGCGACCACCCTTGACAACCTTGGCGACGCGGTTGATCGCGACAACGCGCTCAACGTAAGCGGTCTTCTCGGCGGCAGGGCCACCGTCGCGACCCTTCCGGTCCCGCCGCTCGCCGCCACCGGCACCGCTTCCGCGGCGCTGGGGTCCAGCCATTGGATTACCTCTCTCTGTTACGTCCGTGAGTCCCGGAACCGGGGCTTAGAACTTCAGCCCGGCTTCGCGGGCGGCGTCAGCCAGAGCGGCAATGCGCCCGGCGTATCGGTTGCCACCGCGGTCGAACACGACGGTCTCGACACCCGCAGCCTTGGCACGCTCGGCGACGAGCGCGCCGACGGCCTGGGCCTGGGCGCTCTTGTCGCCTTCGCCACCGCGGATCGAGGTGTCCAGGGTCGACGCGGACGCCAGGGTGTGACCCTGGAGGTCGTCGATGACCTGAGCAACGATGTTGCGGTTGGAACGCGTCACGACGAGGCGCGGACGCTCCGCCGTACCCGACACGTTCTTGCGAATGCGGATGTGGCGGCGAGCCTTGGCAGCGCGCTTGTACGCGTCGCCCTTGGCGATCTTCACACCGTATGCCATGGCTACTTACCAGCCTTTCCGACCTTGCGGCGGATGACTTCGCCGGCGTACTTGACACCCTTGGCCTTGTACGGGTCGGGCTTCCGCAGCTTGCGGATGTTGGCGGCGACCTCGCCGACCTTCTGCTTGTCGATGCCCTCGACCGAGAACTTGGTCGGCGACTCGACCTTGAAGGAGATGCCCTCGGGCGCCTCCACCAGGATCGGGTGGCTGTAGCCGAGCTGGAACTCCAGGTTGGAGCCCTTCGCGGCCACGCGGTAACCGACACCGCTGATCTCGAGAGCCTTGACGTACCCCGTGGTCACACCGGTGATCATGTTCGCCACCAGCGTGCGGGACAGGCCGTGCAGGGCCTTGTTCTGACGCTCGTCGTTCGGGCGGGTGACGTTCAGAACGCCGTCCTCGTCCTTGACGACTGCGATGGGCGCCTTGACGGTGTGCGCGAGGGAACCCTTGGGGCCCTTCACGGCAACCGTCTGGCCATCGATGGTGACGTCCACACCGGCGGGAACCTGGATGGGGAGCTTGCCGATTCGCGACATTGCTTTTCCTCCGTTCCCGACTACCAGACGTAGGCGAGGACTTCCCCACCTACGCCCTTCTTGCCTGCCTGCTGGCCGGTGAGGAGACCGTGGGACGTGGAGATGATCGCCACGCCCAGGCCGCCGAGCACCTTGGGCAGGTTGGTGGACTTCGCGTACACGCGCAGACCGGGCTTCGAGATCCGCTTGATGCCCGCAATGGAGCGCTCGCGGTTCGGCCCGAACTTCAGCTCGAGGACGAGGTTCTTGCCGACCTCGGCGTCCTCGACCTTCCAGCCGGTGATGAAACCCTCCTGCTTGAGGATCTCTGCGATGTGCGACTTGATCTTGCTGTGCGGCATCACGACGGTGTCGTGGTACGCCGAGTTAGCGTTACGCAGACGCGTGAGCATGTCTGCGATCGGGTCAGTCATGGTCATGAAGTGGCCTTCGGCCTCTCTCGCCGGGGTTTCCTGTATGCGCCATCCCTCTCCCCACTCAGTGGCGGGACGGGTGCGGTGCGGGGACCTACGGCGTAGTAAGTCGTTATGGGCGGCGGACGCCCAACCACACAAGCCTAAGGCATGCGCGGCCGGGCACCCACCGTCCAGATGCTTACCGAGAGTGCCTGGTACTCCCCAAGTCCTTGCGGACGAGGGAGGTTTACCAGGAGCTCTTGGTCACGCCCGGCAGCTCGCCACGGTGAGCCATCTCACGAAGGCACACGCGGCACAGGCCGAACTTGCGGTACACGGAGTGGGGGCGACCGCAGCGCTGGCAGCGGGTGTACGCACGCACACCGAACTTGGGCTTGCGGGCAGCCTTCGCGATGAGAGCCTTCTTCGCCATCTCGCTTACGCCTCCTTGAAGGGGAAGCCGAGGTGACGAAGGAGCGCGCGGCCCTCAGCGTCGTTGGTCGCCGTGGTGACCACGGTGATGTCCATACCCCGGGTACGGTCGATCTTGTCCTGGTCGATCTCGTGGAACATGACCTGCTCCGTGAGACCGAAGGTGTAGTTGCCACGGCCGTCGAACTGCTTCGGCGACAGACCACGGAAGTCACGGATACGCGGCAGCGCGAGCGACAGCGTACGGTCCAGGAACTCCCACATGCGGTCACCACGGAGGGTGACGTGGCAGCCGATCGGCTGACCCTCGCGCAGCTTGAACTGCGCGATGGACTTCCGGGCCTTCGTGACGGCCGGCTTCTGACCGGTGATCGTCGTCAGGTCCTTGATGGCGCCGTCGATCAGCTTGGAGTCGCGGGCGGCGTCGCCCACACCCATGTTGACCACGATCTTCACGAGACCGGGGATCTGCATGACGTTCTCGTAGGAGAACTCCTCACGCAGCTTGCCCGCGATGTCCTCGCGGTACTTCGTCTTGAGACGCGGAGTGGTAGCCATCAGATGTCCTCACCCGTCCGCTTGGCAACGCGGATCTTGTTGCCCTCGTCGTCGAAGCGGAAACCGACGCGGGTAACGACCTTCTGGCCGTCCTTCTCCACAACCAGCTGAACGTTGCTGACGTGGATCGGCGCCTCGGTGATCACGATGCCACCGGTCTGCGAGCCACCAGCGGTCTGGCCGGCCTTGGTGTGCTTCTTGACCCGGTTGACACCCTCGACGAGGACACGGTTGTCGGCGGGGAAGGCAACGATGACCTTGCCCTGCTTGCCCTTGTCCTTACCGGTGATGACCTGAACCAGGTCGCCCTTCTTGATCTTCATGCTTACAGCACCTCCGGCGCGAGCGAGATGATCTTCATGAACTTCTTCTCGCGCAGCTCACGGCCCACCGGGCCGAAGATACGGGTGCCGCGAGGGTCGCCGTCGTTCTTCAGAATGACGGCGGCGTTCTCGTCAAAGCGGATGTACGAGCCGTCCTGGCGGCGACGCTCCTTGACGGTGCGAACGATGACCGCCTTGACGACGTCACCCTTCTTCACGTTGCCACCGGGGATCGCGTCCTTGACGGTGGCGACGATGACGTCACCGATGCCCGCGTAGCGGCGACCGGAACCACCGAGAACACGGATGCAAAGGATTTCCTTGGCACCAGTGTTGTCGGCGATACGCAGTCGCGACTCCTGCTGGATCACGTGTATCTCCTGTTTGTCTGCCGGTTCCCGGCGGGGGCCTCACTCCGAAGAGCTGCCGCCCCCACCGAGCCTGGCGGAACGAATCTGAGGGAAACCCCTCAGATGGTTACTTGGCCTTCTCGAGGATCTCGACGATGCGCCAGCGCTTGCTCGCCGACAGCGGACGCGTCTCCATGATGAGGACGCGGTCGCCGACGCCGGCAGCGTTCTGCTCGTCGTGCGCCTTGAGCTTGTTCGTACGGCGGATGACCTTGCCGTACAGGGCGTGCTTCACGCGGTCCTCGACGGCGACGACGACGGTCTTGTCCATCTTGTCGCTGACGACCAGACCCTCACGGGTCTTGCGGAAACCGCGCTCGGTCTTGTTCTCAGTCACGTTGTTCTCGCTCATCAGGCGCTCTCCACCGTCTCGATACCGAGCTCACGCTCGTGCATCAGGGTGTAGATGCGAGCGATGTCCTTGCGGACGGACCTGAGCCGGCCGTTGTTCTCCAGCTGACCCGTGGCCGCCTGGAAGCGGAGCTTGAACAGCTCCTCCTTGGCCTCGCGCAGCTTGCCAACGAGCTCCTCGTTGCCGAGCTCACGCAGCTCGGACGCCTTGGTTCCCGTCGCCATCACGACTCACCTGCCTCGCGCCGAACAATCCGGCACTTCATCGGAAGCTTGTGAGCAGCGCGGGTGAGCGCCTCACGAGCAATCTTCTCGTTCGGGTAGGACAGCTCGAACATGACCCGGCCCGGGTGCACGTTGGCGATCCACCACTCGGGAGAACCCTTACCGGAACCCATGCGGGTCTCGGCCGGCTTCTTCGTCAGCGGGCGGTCCGGGTAGATGTTGATCCAGACCTTGCCGCCACGCTTGATGTGGCGGGTCATCGCAATACGAGCCGCCTCGATCTGGCGGTTCGTCACGTACGCCGGGGTCAGCGCCTGGATGCCGTACTCGCCGAACGAGACCTCAGTACCGCCCTTGGCCATACCACTGCGCTTCGGGTGGTGCTGCTTGCGGTGCTTGACCCTACGAGGGATCAGCATGTCGGTCAGGCCTCCGTTCCGGTGCTCTCGGCCGGAGCGGCGGCGGGAGCGTCGGCCTTGGGGGCCTCGGCACCAGCAGCCTGCTGCGGCTTGCGGCCACCACGGCCGCCGCGCTCGCCACCACGGCCACCACGGCCGGCGGGACGGTCGCCAGCGCCACCCGCGCCACGGGCCGGGCGGTTACCCGCACGGGCCGCAGCGTTCTCGGCGCGAACCTCGGCGATGTTCTTGACATCGCCCTTGTAGATCCAGACCTTCACACCGATACGGCCGAAGGTGGTCTTGGCCTCGAAGAAGCCGTAGTCCACGTTCGCGCGCAGCGTGTGCAGCGGCACACGACCCTCGCGGTAGAACTCGGAGCGGGACATCTCGGCGCCGCCGAGACGGCCGCCACACTGGATCTTGATGCCCTTGGCGCCGGCCTTCATCGTGCCCTGCATGCTCTTGCGCATGGCACGACGGAAGGAGACGCGGGAGGAGAGCTGCTCGGCAACGGCCTGGGCAACCAGCTGAGCGTCGACCTCGGGGTTCTTGACCTCGAGGATGTTCAGCTGGACCTGCTTGCCCGTGAGCTTCTCGAGGTCGCCGCGGATGCGGTCGGCCTCGGCGCCACGGCGGCCGATGACGATGCCCGGACGAGCGGTGTGGATGTCCACCCGCACGCGGTCACGGGTGCGCTCGATCTCCACCTTGGAGATGCCGGCGCGCTCCATGCCGGACGTCATCATCCGACGGATGGCGACGTCTTCCTTGACGTAGTCCTTGTACAGCTTGTCGGCGTACCAACGCGACTTGAAGTCGGTGGTGATGCCGAGCCGGAACCCGTGCGGGTTTACCTTCTGGCCCATTACCGGGAACCTTCCTTGCTGCTGACGACCACGGTGATGTGGCTGGTCCGCTTGCGGATCCGGTAGGCACGGCCCTGCGCACGCGGACGGAACCGCTTCAGGGTCGGGCCCTCGTCCACGAACGCCTCGCTGATGACCAGCGTGGAGGCGTCCGGGTGGTTGTAGTTGTGTGCGGCGTTGGCAATGGCGCTGTCCAGCACCTTGCCGACCGGCACGCTCGCGGCCTGCGGGGCGAAACGCAGGACCGCCTGAGCCTCCGTGGCATCCATGCCACGGATAAGGTCCACCACTCGGCGGGCCTTCATGGGCGTGACGCGGATGTACCGCGCCTGGGCCCTGGCTTCCATGGTTGTCCCTTCGGTGTAAGTCATAGTCGTAACCACCCCGCCTTTAGCGGCGCTTCGACTTCCGGTCGTCCTTGACGTGGCCGCGGAAGGTGCGAGTCGGCGAGAACTCGCCGAGCTTGTGGCCGACCATCGACTCGGTGACGAACACCGGGACGTGGGTCTTGCCGTTGTGCACCGCGATGGTGTGACCCAGCATGCTGGGGATGATCATCGAGCGACGGGACCAGGTCTTGATGACGTTCTTGGTGCCGGCTTCGTTCTGGACGTCCACCTTCTTTACGAGGTGGTCGTCGACGAAGGGCCCCTTCTTGAGACTGCGCGGCATCTAAACCCGCTCCTAGCGCTTCTTGTTCGTCTTGCGGCGGCGGACGATGTACTTGCTCGAAGCCTTCTTCGGCGAGCGAGTACGACCCTCCTTCTGACCCCACGGGGAGACCGGGTGGCGACCACCACTGGTCTTGCCCTCACCACCACCGTGCGGGTGGTCAACCGGGTTCATCGCGACACCGCGGACGGACGGGCGAACGCCCTTCCAGCGCATGCGGCCGGCCTTGCCCCAGTTGATGTTCGACTGCTCGGCGTTGCCGACCTCGCCGACCGTGGCGCGGCAGCGCGCGTCGACGAGACGGATCTCGCCCGACGGCATGCGGAGGTGGGCCATCGTGCCCTCCTTCGCCAGCAGCTGCACGGAGGCACCGGCGGAGCGGGCGAACTTGGCGCCGCCACCGGGACGGAGCTCGATCGCGTGGATCGTGGTACCGACCGGGATGTTGCGGAGTGCCAGGTTGTTGCCGGGCTTGATGTCGGCCGTGGGGCCGTTCTCAATCCGGTCGCCCTGCTTCAGGCTCTTCGGCGCGATGATGTAGCGCTTCTCGCCGTCGGCGTAGTGCAGCAGCGCGATGCGCGCCGTGCGGTTGGGGTCGTACTCGATGTGCGCGACCTTGGCCGGCACGCCGTCCTTGTCGTGACGACGGAAGTCGATCACGCGGTAGGCGCGCTTGTGACCGCCACCCTGGTGGCGAACAGTGATCCGACCGGTGTTGTTACGGCCGCCCTTGCTGTGCAGCGGGCGAACCAGCGACTTCTCCGGCGTGGACCGCGTGATCTCGACAAAGTCGGCGACGCTGGAGCCACGACGGCCCGGGGTCGTCGGCTTGTACTTGCGGATACCCATTTCTCAGTCCTCGTCCGATTCCGGACGACTAGACCTCCGTTAGGAGGCCTGGCCGCCGAAGATGTCGATTCGGTCGCCCTCAGCGAGGGTCACGATGGCGCGCTTGGTGTTCGCGCGCTTGCCGAAACCGGTCTTGGTGCGCTTGCGCTTACCCTGACGGTTGATCGTGTTGACCCCGGTGACCTTGACCGAGAAGACCGCTTCGACGGCCTGCTTGATCTGGGTCTTGTTGGCGCCGGGCGCGACGATGAACGTGTACTTGTTCTCGTCCAGCAGCGCGTAGCTCTTCTCCGAGACAACCGGCTTGATCAGCAGGTCGCGCGGGTCAGTGAAGGTCTTGCTGGTAACGGTCGCCTCAGACATCAGGCGTCGCTCCCTTCGGTCTCATCGGCCTTGGGGCCAGACACGAAGGACTCGAAAGCGGCCTGGGTGAAGACCACGTCGTCAGAGACGATCACGTCGTACGTGTTCAGCTGGCCCGGCTCCAGGATGTGAACCTGGGGCAGGTTGCGGGCGGACAGCCACGCGGCCTCGTCGGCGCGCTCGACGACCAGGAGCACGTTCTTGCGCTCCGAGATCTTGCCGAACAGCGTCTTGGCGGCCTTCGTGGAGGCAGCACCCTCGACCACGCCGGTGACGACGTGGATGCGGGAGTGGCGCGCGCGGTCCGAGAGGGCACCGCGGAGAGCGGCGGCCTTCATCTTCTTGGGGGTCCGCTGCGAGTAGTCACGCGGCTGCGGGCCGTGGACGACGCCACCGCCGACGAACTGCGGAGCGCGGGTCGAACCCTGACGGGCGCGGCCGGTGCCCTTCTGGCGGTACGGCTTGCGGCCACCACCACGGACTTCGCCGCGGCGCTTGGTCTTGTGCGTGCCCTGACGGGCAGCTGCCAGCTGGGCGACAACGACCTGGTGGATCAGCGGAACGCTGGTCTTCGCGTCGAAGATCTCCGCGGGGAGCTCGACGGTACCGGCCTTGTCGCCTGCCGGCGAAAGGATGTCAATGGTGCTCATTACCTCAAGCCCCCTTGGCCGCGGTACGGACCAGGACGAGGCCGCCGTTCGGACCGGGGACCGCACCCTTGATGAGGAGCAGACCCTTCTCCGCGTCAACCGCGTGGATGGTCAGGTTCTGGGTGGTGACGCGCTCGTTGCCCATACGACCGGCCATGCGCATGCCCTTGAAGACACGCCCAGGGGTGGCGCAGCCACCGATCGAACCGGGGGAGCGGTGCTTGCGCTGCACACCGTGACCGGCGCCGAGGCCCCGGAAGTTGTGCCGCTTCATGACACCGGCGAAGCCCTTGCCCTTGCTGTTGCCCGTGACGTCGACCTTGACGCCGGACTCGAACACCTCAGCAGTGATCTCCTGGCCGAGCGTGTACTCGCTGGCGTCGGAGGTGCGGAGCTCCACCAGGTGGCGGCGGGGGGTCACGTCGGCCTTGGCGAAGTGGCCCTTGAGGGGCTTGTTCACCTTGCGCGGGTCGATCTCGCCGAAGGCGATCTGGACCGACTCGTAGCCGTCGATGTCGTTCGTACGGACCTGGGTAACGACGCAGGGCCCGGCCTTGACAACGGTCACCGGGACGACACGGTTGTTCTCGTCCCAGACCTGGGTCATGCCGAGCTTCTCGCCCAGGACGCCCTTGATCTGCTTAGCCATCTTCTCCGTGCCTCTCAGAGCTTGATCTCGATGTCAACGCCGGCCGGAAGGTCCAGGCGCATCAGCGAGTCAACGGTCTTGGGCGTCGGGTCGAGGATGTCGATCAGGCGCTTGTGCGTGCGCATCTCGAAGTGCTCGCGCGAGTCCTTGTACTTGTGCGGCGACTTGATGACGCAGTACACGTTCTTCTCAGTGGGCAGCGGCACCGGGCCTGCGACCGACGCACCAGTGCGGGTCACCGTCTCGACGATCTTCTTCGCCGAGGAGTCGATGACCTCGTGGTCGTAGGCCTTGAGCCGGATGCGGATCTTCTGTCCCGCCATGGCTACTTCGTAGTCCTTTGTCTCGTGTGAAAACGCTCTGACTCTCGGTCGGCTGCGAGGAGGCCCCGCCGCTTCCCCTCCGACCCCCGCGGTCGGGCGTGTCGCACTCCCTCCAAAGAAATCTCCACATGGAAATTCCCTGCCAAGGGGGTGCGGTCCCAAGACCGCGGATCGGGGGAGAAACACCCACCGAGCGCCTGGTCGGCGCCTCGCTGACACTTCCCGGAAGATTCCCGTACGTCCGCCCCATTGCTGCCCCGAGGGGCAGATAAAGGCGACGAGTACTGTGGGACTCGCTTCCGGTCCTCCCGGCGGGAGGCGCGCAGCATCGGCACTCAACCGAGCAACTTGAGTAGTCTGCCATACAAGTCACGTACTGCGCCAATCGGGCCGTAGACAATACCCGGCGCAGCGATCACGTCAAACCTCACGCCACCGACCCCGGCCCCGGATCCCCGGGGGGCGGGCCCCCCGGGGATCAGCCTCGGGTTACGAGGGACGCTTGCGTCCGCAGACCGCCGGCCACTCGTCGAACGGGATGTTGCCGCACCAGATCCGGCCGTCGTCGGCGTTCGGCTTCCAGTCCCAGGTGCTCACGTCCGCGCACGCCTCGGTCTTGCCCTTGGCGTACCGCGGGCAGGCGCCGTTCTCCTTCTTCAGGAAGTGCGCCCGCCAGGCGTCGATGCCCATGCTCTCCGTGTCGGACGAGGGCATGTACCGGTTCACCGACCACGACGCGCCCATCGCGCCGAACAGGGCCAGCGCGCACACCAGGCCCGCCGACAGCTGCCTGACCACACGCTGCGGGATCACCGTCCCCGCCGGCGCCGCCTCACGCGGCCGCAGGCTGCGCTCCGCCCAGCCCGAACCGCGCTGCACCACGGCCATCAGGCCCAGAACCGCCAGGATCATCAGGCAGTACATGATCATCCACGTGGTCCGCGGGTAGAGCTGTACCGCCTGCTCCCGTGCCATGTTCGAGGCGAAGTAGAAGCGGATCAGCCAGGCGCCGGCCAGGACGGCCGCGGCGGTGCGCACCATGATGCTGCGCAGCCCCAGGCCCACCCCCAGGCCCACTCCGAGCAGCAGGAGCAGGGCGAAGCCGCTCTGACCCGCCATCTCGCCGGCCACCGGCCAGGTGTGGTAGGTCAGCCCGCCCGGGCGGTCGGAGGACCATCCCAGGACGTACGCGGGGTCGGCGTAGACCGTGAGGTAGGCGTACCGGTCCGGGTTCTGCGCACCCAGCCGGAGCATCTGGTAGAGCAGCGGCGCGCCGATCACACCGGCGGTCACCACGGTGGCGCCGACGTACGCCAGCGCCTTGCGGCGCGCCGCGGATCCCGCCCGCCACGGGAACAGGAACAGGGCCAGCAGGCCGACACCGGGCGCGGCCCAGACGTACCAGCCCGAGTACCAGAGGAACAGCACACCGAAGATCAGCCCCATGCCGCCGCCGCGGAGCAGCAGCCTCTTGAGCGACCGCTGCGGCGCCCGGCGCATCTCCCGCAGGCAGTAGGCGAGCAGCGGAAGGAGCACGATCATGACGACGTGGCTGTACGGCCTGATCGGGTCGAGGAACAGCACCGCCGAGGGGACGGCGATCAGGAGCGCCCAGAACGGCCGCAGCAGCAGCCTCCACGACAGGTACGCCATGGGCCCGACCAGGGCGCTGAAGACGATCTGGAGGTCGTGCAGCGAGTAGCCGGCCCCGCCGGTGCCCCCGTACCGGAGCTTCGCCCAGACGGCGATCAGGGCGGGGAAGCCCGGCGGATAGATGCCCGACATGCTCTCGCCGTGGAGGAAGGAGTTGGCCATGGCGATCAGGACACCGGGATCGCCGTCCTGGCCGCCCAGGGCGGAGGGGGTCCCCCGCAGGGCGACGACCACGCCGCCCGCGATCACACCGGTCGCCAGGCCCGCCAGGGCCGCGCACACCAGCCGCTTGACCACCTGATGGCGGTGCGCCGACCCGCGGTAGGCGGTGTAGAGCAGCACGCCGAGCAGGGGCAGCCCGAGGACTGCCGCGTAGAGCTGGAGTGCGGCAAGACCGCTGACCTGGCCGATGCGGTGGAGCGGGTTCACGCTGATGTGCCGGCTCAGGAAGGTGTAGCCCAGGGCCGCCGCGACGCTCACCACGATCTCGGCGAGCACGAGCACGCCCCGCCGGGAGGTCCAGGAGCGGGAGGACGCGTCCGCGGCGGCGGAGGCGGGACCACCGGCCGTGCCCCCGGGACCTCTCGGCACCGTCCCTGCCTGTCCGAGTACGTCCGGGGCCAGGTTCGTCATCTCATCCACTTCCGTCGCGAGTCTCACCGCGGTGAGGGCCCGTGGGCCGGGCTGTCTGCTGCTGGGGCGGCTGCGGCCGCGGGCTCTCCGGCAGACCGACGCGCGCTGGCGCCTTCGCGACGGCCGCGGGCGTGCCGCGGCCGGGCAGGATGTGATCGCGTGGAACCGGTAGCTACGTCTGACACCGTGCGGCCGCGGCACAGCGTGTGCTCGACCGTCACGTCCCCCCGCACCACGGTACCAAGCGGGTTCCGCCCGGGACCCCGGGGCCGGGGGCGGCCGGAGCGGCGCCTGCGGCGGGCGTCAGGCCTTGACGGACTCCGGTTCGGCTCCGGGCTCGGCCTCGGCCTCGGTGGCGGTCGTCGGCTCGGCGGTCGTCGGCTCGGCGGCGGGGGCGCCGGCGGCGGGGTCGGTTCCGAGGCGCTGCTCGTTGTGCCGGGCGCCCTCGTTGATGGCGACCGTCCGCGCCAGGTCGGTGATCTTCTTCTCCAGCGAACGGAAGCGCAGGAAGGTGTTGAGGGTGAGGAAGCCCATGGCCATCACCATCACGTACAGCACCAGGTCGGTGCCGCGGCCCACGCCCAGGGCGTGGGCGAGGGAGTTGACGTCGCCGGGGCGGAGCACGGCGTAGACGTTGACGACGATGAACACCGAGAAGGCGATGCGCTTCCAGGCGCGGGTCTTGGCCTGGTCCCAGTTCCGGATGAACATCAGGGCCATCGACACCGAGCCTGCGATGAGCAGCAGCTGGATCCAGAAGTAGTTCATCGGCGGCCACGCTCCCGCATCGTTATGTCGAACACAATGTTGACGCCGTTGATCAGGGACTGACCCTTGGCGCGCGAATAGTCGGTGTAGAGGATGTCCACGGGGACCTCCACGACCCGCAGCCCGGATCCGGCCAGGAAGCCGACGATCTCGGAGGCGTGGGCCATCCCGTTCATGGTGATGCGCAGTTGTTCGGCCGCGTTGCGGCCCAGGACCCGCAGGCCGTTGTGCGCATCGGTGAGGTTGAGTTTGCGGGCGGTCGGACTGACCGCCGCGGCCGTGCGCAGCACGACCCGCTTGATCCACGGCACCTGGCCGGTCTGCTCGATGAAGCGGGAGCCGAGCACCACGTCGGCCTCGCCGGCGCGCAGGACCGCGACCATCTTCTCGACGTCGGGGGTCTGGTGCTGCCCGTCCGCGTCGAAGGTCGCGAAGTAGCGGGCGCCGGGCTGGGCGAGGGCGTACGCGAGGCCGGTCTGCAGGGCGGCGCCCTGGCCGAGGTTGACGGGGTGGCGCACCAGGTGGGCGCCGGTGGCGGCGATGTGCGCGGCCGAGTCGTCGGTGCTGCCGTCGTCGACCACCACCACGTTCGGGAAGGTCTTCCGCGCTCCCTCGACGACGCCGGCTATCACCTGGCCCTCGTTATAGGCCGGTATGACCAGCCAGACATCGTCGTAGTGGGACACGGTCCTCGCTCCAGCGGAAGGGCACGTTCGCGTGCTCGGTGATCGGTGGGACTTCGGGAGCCCGGCCGCGCGCAGGAGGCCTGCCCTGCGGCCGTGGGGCCGCGCCGGGGGCCCGCCGCACCGTCAGCATACCGAGCACGGTGGAACGCAGAGGGCATGCGGGCGGCCCCGGCCGGACGGACGGGAGAGCCCCGCCGTTCCCGCGGAGGGCGGGCACGCACGAAGGCCCGGTGAACACCCTTGCGGATGTTCACCGGGCCCTCATGGAGTCAGAGCATCAGAGCTCGAAGAACTACTTCGAGATCTTGGTGACCTGGCCGGCGCCCACGGTACGACCACCCTCACGGATGGCGAACTTCAGGCCCTCCTCCATGGCGACCGGCTGGATCAGCGCGACCGTCATCTCGGTGTTGTCGCCCGGCATGACCATCTCCGTGCCGGCCGGCAGGGTGACGACACCCGTGACGTCCGTGGTACGGAAGTAGAACTGCGGGCGGTAGTTGTTGAAGAACGGGGTGTGACGGCCACCCTCGTCCTTCGACAGGATGTAGGCCTGGGCCTCGAACTCGGTGTGCGGCGTGACCGAACCGGGCTTGATGATGACCTGGCCGCGCTCGACGTCCTCGCGCTTGATGCCACGGAGGAGCAGACCGACGTTCTCGCCCGCCTGGCCCTCGTCGAGCAGCTTGCGGAACATCTCGATACCGGTGACCGTGGTGGTGGTCTTCTCTTCCTTGATACCGATGATGTCGACGGTCTCGTTGACCTTCAGGACACCACGCTCGATACGGCCGGTGACGACCGTACCGCGACCGGTGATCGTGAAGACGTCCTCGACGGGCATGAGGAACGGCTTCTCGGTGTCACGCGGCGGGGTCGGGATGGCCTCGTCGACGGCGGACATGAGGCCGAGAAGCTTCTCGCCCCACTCCTTGTCGCCCTCGAGCGCCTTCAGCGCGGAGACGCGGACGACCGGAAGGTCGTCGCCCGGGAACTCGTACTCGGAGAGCAGCTCACGGACCTCGAGCTCGACGAGCTCCAGGATCTCCTCGTCGTCCACCATGTCGGCCTTGTTCAGGGCGACGACGATGTAGGGGACGCCGACCTGGCGGGCCAGGAGCACGTGCTCCTTGGTCTGCGGCATCGGGCCGTCGGTGGCGGCGACCACGAGGATGGCACCGTCCATCTGCGCGGCACCGGTGATCATGTTCTTGATGTAGTCCGCGTGACCCGGGCAGTCGACGTGGGCGTAGTGACGCGCCTCGGTCTGGTACTCGACGTGCGCGATGGAGATGGTGATACCGCGCTGGCGCTCCTCAGGAGCCTTGTCGATCTGGTCGAAGGCCGAGGCCTCGTTCAGGTCCGGGTACGCGTCGTGCAGCACCTTGGTAATGGCGGCCGTGAGGGTCGTCTTACCGTGGTCAATGTGACCGATGGTGCCGATGTTGACGTGCGGCTTAGTCCGCTCGAACTTCGCCTTCGCCACGGGGTCCTCCTGGAGAGTGGTTCTGTACGCCTTGCTCATCGGCGCCAGGTGATCTTTGCTGGAAAGCCGGTCCCTCCGGGGCAATGAAGGGTTGCTCCTGTTGCCCCAGAGGCTCCGGTGACAAGCCTAAGGCGTGTACTCGGAAGAGTTACTCGCCCTTGGCCTTCGCGATGATCTCCTCAGCGACGTTCCGGGGAACCTCGGCGTAGGAGTCGAACTGCATCGAGTAGCTGGCGCGACCCGAGGTCTTGCTGCGGAGGTCTCCGACGTAGCCGAACATCTCCGAAAGGGGCACGAGGCCCTTCACGACGCGAGCACCGTGACGCTCCTCCATGGCCTGGATCTGGCCACGGCGGGAGTTGATGTCACCGATGACGTCACCCATGTAGTCCTCGGGCGTGGTGACCTCGACGGCCATCATCGGCTCAAGGAGCACGGGAGAAGCCTTGCGCGCGGCCTCCTTGAAGGCCTGCGAGCCGGCGATCTTGAACGCGAGCTCGGAGGAGTCGACCTCGTGGTAGCCACCGTCGAGAAGCGTGACGCGGACGCCCGTCATCTCGTAGCCGGCCAGGATGCCGAACTGCATGGCCTCCTGCGCACCGGCGTCGACCGAAGGGATGTACTCCTTCGGCACGCGGCCACCGGTGACCTTGTTCACGAACTCGTACGCCGGACCGTCGGCCTCGGTGATGGGCTCGATCGCGATCTGCACCTTGGCGAACTGACCGGTACCACCGGTCTGCTTCTTGTGGGTGTAGTCGTGACGCTCGACGGCCTTGCGGATCGTCTCGCGGTACGCGACCTGCGGCTTGCCGACGTTGGCCTCGACCTTGAACTCGCGCTTCATACGGTCGACCAGCACCTCGAGGTGCAGCTCGCCCATACCGCCGAGGATGGTCTGACCGGTCTCCTCGTCCGAGTGGACGTGGAAGGAGGGGTCCTCCTCCGCGAGACGCTGGATGGCGACACCCAGCTTCTCCTGGTCGCCCTTGGACTTGGGCTCGATGGCGACCTGGATGACCGGAGCCGGGAAGTCCATGGACTCCAGGATCACGGGCTGCTTGTCGTCACAGAGCGTCTCACCGGTGGTGGTCTGCTTCAGGCCCATGACGGCGACGATGTCACCGGCGCCCACCGACGCGATCTCCTCACGCTTGTTCGCGTGCATGCGGTAGATCTTGCCGATGCGCTCCTTCTTGCCCTTGACGGAGTTCAGCACCGCAGTGCCGGCCTCCAGGCGGCCCGAGTACACCCGGACGAAGGTGAGCTTGCCCAGGTGCGGGTCGCTCATGATCTTGAACGCCAGAGCCGCGAGCGGCTCCTCGTCGGAAGGCTTGCGCTTCACGACGACCTCGGCGTCGCGGACGTCGTGGCCCTCGATGGCCTCGATGTCCAGCGGCGACGGCAGGTAGCGGACAACGGCGTCGAGCAGGGGCTGAACGCCCTTGTTCTTGAAGGCCGTGCCACAGAACACCGCAGTGATCGTGGGCTCGCCCTTGCCCTTGCCGGAGTTCAGGATGATGCGACGCACGGCGGCGTGCAGCTGCTCCACGGACGGCTCGTCGCCGTTCAGGAAGAGCTCCATGATCTCGTCGTCGTTCTCGGCGACGGTCTCGACCAGCTTGCCGCGCCACTCTTCAGCAGCCTCGGTGTGCGTGGCCGGGATGTCGACGACGTCGTACATCTCGCCCTTGGTCGCCTCGGCGGACCAGACGAACGCCTTCATGGTGACCAGGTCGACAACGCCCTGGAAGTCCATCTCGGCGCCGATCGGCAGCTGCATGACGATCGGGATCGCGCCGAGGCGGTCCTTGATCATGTCGACACAGCGGTGGAACTCGGCGCCGGTGCGGTCCAGCTTGTTGACGAAGCAGATGCGCGGCACGCCGTAACGGTCGGCCTGACGCCACACCGTCTCCGACTGCGGCTCCACACCGGCGACACCGTCGAACACGGTGACGGCACCGTCGAGGACGCGGAGCGAACGCTCCACCTCGACCGTGAAGTCCACGTGACCCGGGGTGTCGATGATGTTGATGGTGTGGTCGACGTCCTCGAGCGGCCAGTGGCAGGTCGTCGCGGCGGACGTGATCGTGATGCCGCGCTCCTGCTCCTGCTCCATCCAGTCCATCGTGGCAGCGCCGTCGTGGACTTCACCGATCTTGTACGACACACCGGTGTAGAACAGGATGCGCTCGGTGGTGGTCGTCTTGCCCGCGTCGATGTGGGCCATGATCCCGATGTTGCGGACCTTGGCCAGGTCAAGCGAAGTGGTAGCCATATCGGCTCAGTCTTCTCTCGGTCTCGATGTGGGTTTGGACTACCAGCGGTAGTGCGCGAAGGCCTTGTTGGACTCGGCCATCTTGTGCGTGTCCTCGCGCTTCTTGACGGCAGCGCCAAGACCGTTGGAGGCGTCGAGCAGCTCGTTCATGAGGCGCTCGGTCATGGTCTTCTCACGACGGGCGCGGGAGTAACCCACGAGCCAGCGGAGGGCCAGGGTCGACTGGCGACCCGGCTTGACCTCGACGGGGACCTGGTAGGTCGCGCCACCGACACGGCGGGACTTGACCTCGAGCGACGGCTTGACGTTCTCCAGCGCGCGCTTCAGCGTGATGACCGGGTCGTTGCCGGTCTTCTCGCGGAGGCCTTCCATGGCGCCGTAGACGATGCGCTCGGCGGTGGAGCGCTTGCCGTTCAGGAGGATCTTGTTGATGAGCGACGTCACCAGAGGAGATGCGTAGACCGGGTCGATGATGACCGGGCGCTTCGGGGCGGGGCCCTTACGAGGCATTCTTACTTCTCCTTCTTGGCGCCGTAGCGGCTGCGGGCCTGCTTGCGGTTCTTGACAGCCTGGGTGTCAAGCGCACCGCGGATGATCTTGTAACGAACACCCGGCAGGTCCTTCACACGGCCACCACGCACGAGCACGATGGAGTGCTCCTGCAGGTTGTGTCCCTCACCCGGAATGTAAGCGGTGACCTCGATGCCGGAGGTCAGACGCACACGCGCGACCTTACGGAGCGCCGAGTTCGGCTTCTTCGGGGTGGTCGTGAACACACGCGTGCAGACGCCACGACGCTGGGGCGAAGCCTCAAGCGCGGGGGTCTTTGTCTTCTCGACCTTGTCCTGCCGGCCCTTCCGGACCAGCTGCTGGATCGTAGGCACTACTTCTCCGGTTTCTGTGTGCCGTGTAGTGAAGCTAACCTGGAACATTTGCCGACCCACGCGGTCGGGTGTGTCGGATCCGGCGGACCTCCGCGTAAGCACGGAAACGCATGGATCGCGGTGGCCGACTCGGCTCGCATGCGGTTGATGGACACGCACAGGAGCCCAGGCACACCCCAGGCACAAGGTCTGAGCGTACCCATCGCATCCACTCCGGTCAAAACAAAGGCCTGGCCGCGGGCCCGCGAAGATCCCCGCGACCCGTGCGCCGCACGGGCGACACCCGGGTGCGGCCCCTCCGCCGGGCCACTGTGGCACGGACGTGCTATGGGGCGGCGGCGCGCCGCCGCCCGGCCTCCCCCCTTTCGGGTCCCCCTACGAACCTTCGTGCCCCGCCGCGGCAGCCCCTGTGACCAGGCCCGGGGCCCTAAACTGCCGAACGTTTCAGCCCAAACGGCACGACCAGCAGGGAGCGCGACATTGGGGACGGTCACCCCGCGGACGGCGACGACCGGCAGCCCGCCCTCCGAAGGCCGCGACCTGCGCCCGCCGCGCCCCCGGCGCCCGCGGACCGCCCGCACCCGGCTGTACGGTCCCCTGCTGGCCTTCCTGCTCACCGCAGCCGCCTTCTGCTCGGCCTGGGCCGCCCGCGGCGCCCACCCCTTCGGTCCGGCCGGGCGGGCCGTCAACGACCAGGCGAACCAGTACGTCCCCTTCCACCGGGCCCTGTGGGACCTGGCCCACGGCGAGGCCTCCGGCGACCTGCTGTTCAGCTGGCGCGCCGGCTTCGGGCAGCAGTTCCTCTCGGACTTCCACACCTACCTCGGCAACCCCTTCTCCTGGCTGGCCGTCCTCGTCCCGCGCGCCCACGTCGACCTGGCCGTCTTCGCGGTCAGCCCGCTCACCATGGGCGCGGCCGCCGCCGTGATGACGGTGTACCTCGGCAAGCTGCACCCGGGACCCTGGTGGCAGCGCGGGGTGCTCGGCGCCTGCTACGGCCTGTGCGGCTGGGCGCTCAGCGACGCCTCGTACATCCCCATGTGGCTCTGGGGCCTGGTCGCCCTGCCGATGCTCGGGATCGCCGTCGAGTGGTGCCTGGAGGAGCGCCGCTGGACGGGCGCCGCCCTGCTCGTCGCCCTCGCCTGGTACGGGAACTTCTACACCGCGATGATGGCCACGATGGCCGCCTGCATCCTGCTGGCCGTCCGCCTGGCCACCCTCGGCATGACGGGCCCCGCACGGCTGAGGGCCTCCGGGCGGGCTGCATCGGCCGCCCTGACCGGGATCGCGCTGACCCTGCCCCTGCTGCTGCCGTCCTTCCTGTCCAGTGGCGCCGCCCAGCCCACCCGGGCGGCCGCCTTCGACCCGGTGCGGATCGACACCTTCCTCACCGGCCTGCTCCCGGCCACCCACCTGTGGGGCGGCAGCCCGCGGCTGTACGTGGCCTCGCTCGGCCTGATCCTCGCCGGGTCCTTCGTCCTCAACGGCGCCGTGCCCCGGCGGACCCGCCTGGTGTGGACGGCCGCGGCGCTGCTCGTCCTCGCCTCCTTCCAGTTCCCGCCGACGCAGTACCTGTGGCACGGCCTGGCGGTCCCCAACGGCAACCCGTACCGCGAGACCTTCGTGTTCAGCGGCCTGGTGGTGGTCCTCGCCTGGCTGGCCCTGGCCCACCGGCCGCGCCCGCCGCACCTGGCCCTGGCCGCGGCCCTCCTGGTCGGGGCGACGGCCGCGCTCTCGCGCACCGACGACTTCGGCGGCTGGACCTGGCCGGCCGTCCTCGGCGGCGGGGCGCTCTCCCTGCTCGCCCTGACGCTGCTCGCGCTCGGCGGGCGCCACCGCGTCCTGGTGCCCCTCGCGGCCGGCCTGATGGCCGCGGTCGTCCTTGCCGAGTCCACGGTCGCCGCCGCGGGCGCCGACGCCCGCCGGTCCCGGGAGCGCTGGGCCAAGCCGGCGGTCACCTCGTCCCCGTCCATCGCCCGCCACGCCGCTGCCGCCCGCGCCGCCGACGGCTGGCCCGCCCGCCGCACCGACTCGGGCGCGCCGCAGACCTCGTACAACGACGCCCTCGCCCTGCGCGCACAGGGGCCGCAGTACTACAGCAGCTACCTGCCGGCGGCCACCTTCCAGGCGCTGGAGCCGCTCGGCTACGGCTACAAGAACGACGGCCGCACCTTCTTCGGCGCCGACGACCCGGTGCTCGACGCGATCTTCTCGATCGGGGCCCGGGTCCGCCCGGGCGGCGCCCCCGGCACCTGGACGGCCACCACCTTCCCCGCCCCGCCGCTGGTCACGGTCCGCCCGGCCCCGTACACCTCGCCCAATCCGCGGGACAGCGTCTACGCCCGGCAGGAGGACGTACTCGGCGCCACCGTGCACCAGGTCCCGCAGGTCATCCGCCGGGGCACCGCCACCCGCCAGGACTACGCCGCCCGCTGCACCCCCGGCGCCGAGGCCTACTGGTACTCCCCCGCCCTCTACGGCACCGTCGCCGCCGGGGGCGCCGAGACGGCCCTGCGGGGCCGGGCCACGGGCGTCCGGCGGATCGGCACGGTCCCCGCCTCGGGCCGGCTCGACGTCACGGTCAGGACCGCCGCCCGGGGCGCCACGGCCGGCCGGCACCCCCTCGGCTGCCTGGACCGCGCCGCGCTCGACGCGGCCGTACGCCGCCTCACGGCCACCGGTGCCACCCGCGTCACCGCGTCCGGGCACACCCTGGCCGCCACCCTCCCGAAGGGCGCCGCCGGCACGGCCGTCATCGCCACCACCGCCGTCCCCGGCTGGCACTGCTCGGCCCCGGCCGGCAGCTTCCACGGGCTCCTCGCCATGCGGCTGCCCGCGGGCGCCACCACCGTGTCGTGCACCTTCACCCCGCGGGGTCTCACCCCCGGCCTCGCGGCGGCCGCCCTGGCCCTCCTCGCCCTGGCCTCGGCCACCACCGCCTCGCTGCGCCGCCGGCGCAGCGCTTAACCGGCCGCCGCCCGCGCCTCCAGGCGGCGCATCCGGGCCCGGGCGGACTCCAGCTGCGCCGCGTCCGCCAGGGGCTGGGCGGACCAGAGCGCGATCAGCTCGTGCCCCAGCCGTATGCCCTCGGCGGGGTCGGTGACCTTGAGCCAGGCCGCGGCGGCGTTCAGGACGCTCTGCACGGCCTGCGGATCGTTGCGGCCGCTGCGGATGCGGGCGATCTCAAGGGAGCTGTGGAAGGCCCGGCGGTTGTCTCCCGCCACGAAGGCGACGTACGCGTTCAACTCGCGCAGCTGCAGCACCTCGGGCGACTCCCAGCCCAGGCTCTCGGCCGCCGCGTTCACGCTCTGCTGCGCAAGGGTCGCGGCCCATTCGATGCGGCCGGCGCGGAGCGCCTCCTGGATCCGCGCTCCGGGGCCGGCGACCAGGTCGTCCGCGGCCCGGTCCGTCCCGGCAGGCGCCCCGGTCACCGGCACCGGGGAGGGCGGGGGCACCGGCGTGGCAGGGGGCGGGGGCGCCGGGACGGCCTGGGGCGCCGGACGGGGCGCGGGCTCGGGTGCGGGCTCGGGTGCGGGCGCCGCGACGGGAAGGGGGTCCCGGGCGGGTACCGGCGCGGGCGGCGGCGGCGCGGGCGCCTCCGGCCCGGGCGTCCGGGCGGCCGCGGGCTCGAAACCGGCCGCGGGCTCCGCACCGGCCGCCGGGACGGCGCCGGGAAGCGGTTCGGGGTGGGCGGTGAGCCGGCTGGAGCCGTCCTCCAGCACCTGGATCCGTACGACGTGGGCGATGCGCTCGTCCCACACCGTGGCCAGAACCGGCGCACCGCCGGACAGCACCTGCCGGTGGAGGTAGTCCAGGACGGCGTCCTGGAGCTCTTCCCCGACGCCCGCGACGACGGGCCGGCCCGCCACTTCCGCGTAACCGGCGCCGGTGATCCGTACGTCCACGGACACGGGGGCCGCGTGGGCGGGAGGCGAGTCCGGCTCCGCCTTCCGGCTCCGGCGACTGAATAGGGACATGGATTCCTCGGCTCTGCTCAGCGTGCGGGTGGGGAAGAGGACGGCGGGACGGCGGCAGGCGGGACGGCGGCAGGAGTCACCGTGACCCCGGCGACCTTCCACCCCGCCGGCCCGGTCAGGGTCAGCTTCACCACGGCGGTCAGCCGCGGCCCGGGGCCCGTCCAGCCGTCACGGCCGTGGGCCGTGCCGTCGACGTAGAAGGTCTGGAAGGAAGCACCGGGCGTGCCGGCCGGCCCCTGCTCGTCCTCGTCGGCGGTGATCTCCAACGTCGTCCACGCCCGGTGCTCCGCCCACGTCGCCCACTCCGAGCCGCTGCCCGCGCCGGGCCGGTAGTCGCGCTCGGCGTTCGCCTGCTCCTCGGTGAGATAGGGCAGTGCCCGGAGGTTCGCGTCCTGCGGCCCGCTGTCGTACGCGGTGTCGTACCCGTAGGCCGTCGCCAGCCAGGCACGGGCCACCGCGCTCGGATCGGCGGGGTCCGGCGCCGGGACGGGCTGCACCTTCGCCTGGGCGTCGAGCGGCTTGCCCGGCGGCACCGGGGCCTTGACCGGGAAGGTCTCGGCCACCGACGGCTCCACCGGGCCGGCGGCCTTGTCGTCCCTGAGGTCGCGCAGGCCGCAGCCCGTCAGGAGTGCGGCGGCCGCCGCGGTGGCGAGCAGCGCGCCGAGGGCTCTGCGCACGGTGGTCGTCTCCTTCCTCACCTGCCCGCTCACCTGCCGATCCAGGGGGCGGGGTTCACGTACTGGCCGTTCTGCTGGACCTCGAAGTGGAGGTGGGCGCCCGTGGAATAGCCGGTCGATCCGACGAGCCCGACCACGGTCCCGACCCCCACCTGCGCTCCGACGCCGACGTTCAGGGCGGACATGTGGTTGTAGGTCGTCGATATCTGCGCGCCGCCGATGGAGCCGTGGGAGATGATGACGCGGTTTCCGTAGGCGGGGTTCCAGCCGGCGAAGGTGACGGTGCCCTCCCTGGCCGCCAGCACCGGATTGCCTTCGCCGACGCCGAAGTCCATGCCCGTGTGCAGCTTGTGGACGCCCGTCACCGGGTGCACGCGCATCCCGTAGGGCGAGGTCACCGGAGGGTTGCCGCGTACCGGCATGGCCATCTGGCGGCCCGCGGGGATGGTGCCCGAGCCGGGGTCGGTCGCGATCGCCGTGTACTTCGCCATGGCGTTCTTGATGGCGACGACGTAGCCCTGGGTCTCGCGGTAGGGCGGTATGCCGCCGTACTTCTCGATGGCGCCCGGTCCCGCGTTGTAGGCGGCGAGGGCGAGGTCGAGGGTGGGACCGCTGGCGATGCCGCGCTCCTTGTAGCGCTCGACGTCCCGGGCGAGGGCGCAGTCGTAGCGCCCCTGGGCCATGATCGCGTCCCCGGGGTCGAACGGGTCTATCCGGCCGTTGCCGTCGTCGTCCTTGCCCCAGCCGGCCCAGGTGCCGGGCATGAACTGGGACAGGCCCTGCGCGCCCACGGGCGAGGTCCGGCCGTTAATCCAGCCCGACTCGGCCTCGATCTGGGCCGCGATGACGGGCGGGGTGATGGTGGGGCAGATCGAGCCCGCCTTCAGCACCCATGTCACGTACTCCGGGGGGACGTTCTTCGGGTTCAACGCCCCTCCCCCGGCCGTCAGTCCGGTATCGGCCCCGCCGCCGCTCACTCCCACGAACAGGACGAAGGGCATCATGACGACTGCAACTGCGGCGCCGGCCACCCACATGGCCGCGCCGCCCCCCTCTTCGGACATCGCTCCCCCGTCGACATGTTCCAATGCCGTTGACCCGTGCGCGTCTCCTGGGGGGCCGCCCGGCCGAGAGTCACGAGACTGTCACAAACAATCCCCAGGGATTCGCACTAAGTTGTCGGTGCAGGACGCTACGCGAGTTGGCGGGCGGGCGTCGACGCGGGGGGAGACAAAGGCATGACGCAAAGGACACCAGCCGGACCGGAGATCTGGATCCGGGGGCCGGTCGGTTCGGCGGCGGCGCCGGCCGAAACCTCCACCGGATTTCCACAGCCGGTCCCCGGCACGGGACTTACCGCCCCCGCAGCTGTCGCGCACCCCTCGTCCTTCAGCTGGATGAACGCCCACGGGGGCGCTGGGGCGACCACGCTGGCCACGGTGTTCGGCGGAAACGACGCCGGATCGCAGTGGCCCGACCCGGCGGCCGGTGCGTCCGGAGAGGTCCTCCTCGTGGCCCGCACGCATGCGTCCGGGCTTCGGGCGGTGTCACAGGTACTGGATATGATCCGACGGAATGAACAGCCGTCAGGAGTCATCCTCAAGGCCGTTGTTCTCGTAGCCGACGCACCCGGCCGCCTGCCACCGGAACTGGCCAAGCGCATCAAGGTGATCGGCTCGGTCGTCGAGGTCCACCGGGTGCCGTGGACACCGGCCTGGCGCATGGGCGACCTGTCGGGCCCCGTCCCGCGAGAGACGTCGAAACTGTCCAAATTGATCAACAGTCGGTGACGGCCACCGAGAGGGGAAACACAGTGGAGTTGATACTCGCCGTCGGCCAAGACGTTACCGGCCCCCTCAACCAGATCCTCGGCTGGATGGCCTGGCTCGTGTCCGTAGCCGGCGTCTTCGGCGTCCTGATCGTCGGCACCCGCATGGCGATGGCACTGCGCTCGGGCAACGGGGACGAGCACCTCACCCAGCTGGCCACCGTCCTGGGCGCCTGCATCATCGGCGCCACGGCAGGCCCGATCGTGGCGTTCCTGCTGTCCGGCTGAAGCCGTACCGCCGACGGAGTATGTTCCGGACCGGTCACGAGCCGGACCCGAGCGATCGATTCATGGGCCATTCCTGCCATGATGCCGTCGGCCGTTGGCCGTTGACGCTCAATGCCGTTGAAATTTCGACCAATTGGTCGGTGTAGAAGATCACCCAGGGGGATTCACCATGCTCAGCAAGGTCCGTGACGCAGCCGTCATTCTCGCGGCGGACGTCCCGAAGCCCGGAATGAACGCCCCGCCGGAGCTCACCACGAAGGTGAACAACGTCCTCGGCATCGTCGCCTGGGCGGGCACCGCGGCCGGCGTGGCCGGCGTCCTGATCACCGGAGCGATGATGGCGATATCCATGCGCCGCGGTGAGGGCTCCGAGCACATGGGACGCCTCGGCATGGTCCTGGGCGGCTGCGTCCTGGTCGCCACGGCCGGCCCGCTCGTCTCCTTCGTCTTCAACTAGTCCGGAGGCTGACCGATGAGGACTTCCGGAGGGTCCCGTGGCAACAGCGGTGAATGGGAGAAGCCGTTCTGGCAGCAGCGCGGCTGGCTGGTCTCCGCCGCGTTCCTGCTGTCGATGCTGCTCGTCGGCGGCATCGTCCTGCTGACCGGGGAAGACTCGAACAACAACAACACCGGGCAGCCCGAGGCGTCCACGCCGGCGGCGAGTGGCGCTCCTGCCTCCACTCCCCCGGCCGGAGCGCCCTCCGGCTCGACGGAAGGCCGCCCGGCGGGGTGCAGCACGAACGACAGTGACCAGAACGTCCCCAAGCAGGGCCCGGCAGACCTGAAGTGGAAGCAGTCGGACACCGACCTGCTCCCGGTGTCGGAGACGGCCGGCCCGCGCAAGTACGACGGACCCCTCTGGTCCTGCTACGCCCACACCCCGATGGGCGCCGTGCTCGCGGCACACAGCATCTCCACCCACTTCACCGGACCCCGGTGGCGCGAGGTGGCCGAGCAGCAGATGGCGCGCGGCGCCGGCCGCGACGAGTTCATCAAGCGGCGCGGGGCCCAGGCCGCCGACCAGACCGAGAAGGGCGCCCCGGGTAGCCAGGGCACCTACGTGGGCTTCAGCGTCCTGAGCTACTCCCCGACCCAGGCCACCGTCATGCTGCTGCTCCAGCTGCCCGAGAAGGGCTACGTGTCGGGAACGACGTCCGTGGTCTGGGAAGACGGGGACTGGAAGCTCCGTCCCACGCTCACCGGTTCGCTCCTCGAAGGCATGGCGCCGGTGGACGGAACGGACGGCTTCGTCGTCTGGGGGGGCGGGAATGGCAGTTAACCTGCCGAGTCCGGGCGACATCAAGGACTGCGCGCTCCATCCGCTCAAGTGCGGCGGGAAGGTCGTGGAGAAGGTCGGCGGTTCTGTCGCCGACGGCGCTGTCGGCGCTTTCGCCGAGGCCATCGGCAAGGCGGTCGGCGAGATCCTCAAGACCCTCAACGGTGTCTGGCTGAAGGTCGGCAACGGCACCTCGCTCAACCCCGAGAAGGGCACCGGGGTGGACGCCATCGTGGGCGAGACGGGCTGGATCGTCGGCTACGTCGCCGTCGCGTCCGTCCTCCTCGCCGCATTCCGGATGGCCTACGAGCGCAAGGGCCAGTCCATGCAGCAGGCGTTCATGGGCATGTGGAAGGTCATCCTCGTCAGCGCCATGGCCCCGGTCATCGCGCAGTCCCTCTACACGGCCTCCGACGCCTATGCCGAGGAGGTCTACAAGAAGGCCAGTCTCGGGGACAGCGCCGAGAAGATCGTGGGCTTCGCCGCACTGGAGAGCCCGGGCACGATCATCATCTTCGGCATCCTCGTCATGCTGTCCAGCTTCATCCAGATCATCCTGATGTACATCAGGCTGGGCGTGCTGATCATGCTGATCGGCACCCTCCCGATCGCCGCCGCGTCCTCGATGACGGGCTGGGGCGAGGGCTGGTGGAAGAAGCACATCGGCTGGACCACCGCGTGGCTCCTCTACAAGCCGGCCGCCGCACTGATCATCTACTCCGCGACATCGATGACCAAGGACGAGAAGAGCCTGGACAGCGTGATCGCCGGCATGGGGATGCTGATCCTCTCCGTCTTCGCCCTGCCCGCTCTGCTCAAGCTGGTCGTCCCCGCGACGGCCGCGCTGGGCGGCACGTCCGGCGGAACCGTCGCGATGAACGTCGCGAACAACATCGCCTCCGGCGCCGTCAGCATCGCCAGTGGCGCTGGTGGCGGAGGCGGCGGCGGAGGCGGTGGCTCCACCGGCGGAGGCGGCGGTGGTGGCGGAGGCGGCCCGCAGGGCTCGCCTTCGGCAGGCGCCGGATCCTCGGCGAGCGGCGCCGGCGCCGGCGGAGGCGCGGGGGCGGCCGCCGGTGGCGGCGCCGCCGCGGCAGCAGGCCCGGCGGGCGTCGCGGTCCAGGCCGCCGTCGTGGTCGCCCAGGCGGGCATCGCCGCCGCGCAGGAAGTCGCCGGCTCGCTGGACGACAACGACGGTATGAAGGGCCACAACCAGTAGTCCTGGACGGTGGGGGCGCGCGGCCGCGCGTCCCCACCTCCGGAGCCCGGAAGCCCGGACGCCCGCACGAAAGGAACACCGATGACGGAAAAGCCCTCCCTGCGCGCCTACCTCAAGCGCTACGCCCAAGGCGGGATCCCCCGCGAAGAGATGCTCGCAGCCGTCGCCGCATGGGATTTCGAGGAACAGGTGCGGGACGAGCTCGTCATCGAGCCCATGCACCAGGACAACACGTTCGCGGTGGTCTACAGCGCCGCCGCGATCGGGCAGATCACGGACGGCGACATCGACGAGATCGAACGGCGCATCGACGCCCGCGGCTGACCGCACCGGCACGGCCGGTGCATTGATCGGAGAAGGATGCTGGAGGACACGCGGCACGCCGAGACCACCCCCGGCGCGCCCCAACCGGACGGCTCCGCACCGCCCCGGGCGCTGCCACCCGCGGCGCAGACGCCCGCCCCCGACTCTCGGCCGCACCCCGCCCGCGCCCGGCTGCATCCCCTGACCCGAAGGAACCACCGATGACCGAGAAGCCCTCCCTGCGGACCTACCTCAAGCGCTACGCACAAGGCGGCATCCCGCGCGAGGAGATGCTCACGGCGGTAGCCGCGTGGGACTTCGAGGAAGAGGTCTGGGACGAGCTGGTCATCGAGCCCACCCACCAGGACAACACCTTCAGCGTGCTAAGAGGCGGTGTGCTGCAAGGACGCATCACCCAGGTCGACTTCGAGGAGATCATGCGCCGTCGCGGAGCGTACGGCACATGATCGACGAGTACCGGCAGCTCTATCAGGAGATACAGCGGCGCATGGCACGAGGGGGTGACCTCTCGCCCGGGCCGCTGGACACACAGGCCGCATTCGGGCAGAGCGCCGAGTGGGACCGGTCTCGTATGCGCATGCAGGCAGAAGTCCTGGAGCGCTTCAAGGCTGAAAACGCCCACCTTCCTCGCGGCGGTCGCGCCGTGTTGATGACAGCTGGTGCACCCGGAGCCGGCAAGGGCTTCGCCCAGGGGAACCTCGACACCTGGCAGAACGACAACACCGAGCTGGGTCGTCGACTGGCAGCCGCCCATGGCCTGGACCTCAAGGACTACGTCGTCCTGAACCCCGACGACTTCAAGCAAGCCCTCTTTGAGGCCGGTGGGCTCCCCAGGCTCGATCCTGAAGCGATGACCCTGCCCTTCGGACGGGAACTCACCCCGGCCGAACTCTCCGGGCTCCTCCACCGCGAGGCGTCCTCCGTCCGGGACCAGTTCGAGGAGTGGGCGCGGGACGGAGGTTACAACCTCCTCTACGACGCCACGCTTGCCAACCAGACGGACGCCGCCAGGCTGCTCTCCGGCCTCCGCGACGAGCACTACGAGCAGCGCGTCATCCTCTCCGTCGAGGTCCCACGCGAACAATCACTCGCCCAGAACGCGAACCGCTGGTATGAGGGCCGGGTCTTGTACGAACAGGGCCGCGACAGCTACGGCGGGCGCATGTCCCCCGACCAGATGATCGAAGCCCTCTACAACAAGACCACCACTGGATCAGGCCGCTCCATCGGCCGCGAGAACGCCGAGAAGCTGGCAGACCAAGGCCTCGCCACCGGCCTGATCACCTCGGACCGCGGCACCTTCCCCGTTCAGACGAACGCACCTACCGGCGCACTCGCCCAGGCACCCGCCTTCCAACGGGGTGACACCCGGATGACCATCGCCGCCGCCGGCCGCCTCCGCTCCACCCAGGGCACCGCCGCCCGCACCGCGCCCCCGGCGCACGCAGCCGCCCCCCGACTTCCCGGCCAGACCCCACCCGCGCCCGGCCGCGCCCGCTGAACCGAAGGAGCCACCGATGACCGAGAAGCCCTCCCTGCGCGCCTACCTCCAGCGCTACGCCCAAGGCGGCATCCCCCGCGAGGAAATGCTCGCCACCGTCGCCGCCTGGGACTTCGAAGCGGACGACTTCGACCCCGAGCACATCGAGCCCACGCACCAGGACAACACCCTGAAGGTGCTTTCCGGTGCTGCCCTGCTCGGGGACATCACCGACGAGGACTACGAAGAGATCCACCGCCGACGCCGGCTGCGCTCGGCATGAACGACGTCTACCAGCACCTGTACCAGGAGCTGCAACGCCGCATGGGCCCGGGCGGCGACCTGTCGCCGGGAAGCCGCCACACCACCTACGCGGTCCACACAACCAACGACGAGTGGACCCGCGAGCGGCGTCAGCTCCAGCGCGCCGTCTTGGAGCAGTTCAAGGAGAAGTACGGTGACCGCCCCCGCGACGGCCGGGCCGTCCTGCTCACGGCAGGCGCCCCGGGCGTGGGCAAGGGCACGGCGCAGACCAACCTCGGGGAATGGCAGCGGCAGGATTCCGATCTCGGACGGGCTCTGGCGGACGCCCACGGCGTGGACCTGAAGCACTACGTGCCGTTGGACCCCGACGAGTTCAAGGTCGCCATCTTCCAGCACGGGGGGCTCCCTGTGCTGGATGCCGAGCTCATGGCGCTCCCCCACGGCCGGCAGCTCTCGCCGTCCGAGATGGCGTCCCTCGTCCACGAGGAATCCGCTTTCCTCCAGGACAACTTCGAGGTGTGGGCCCGTGGCCAGGGCTACAACCTCCTCTACGACGCCACCCTCAAGAACCTGGACAAGAACGCCCGCCTCCTGGGGGAACTCGGCAGCGTCGGCTACGAGCAGCGCGTCATCCTCTCCGTCGAGGTGCCGCTCGAACAGTGCCTGGCCCAGAACGCCGAGCGCTGGCAGCGGGGCCGCATCGCGTACGAGAACGGCAAGGACCCGTACGGCGGCCGCATGGCCCCCGAAGCCATGATCAAAAACCTCTACGCCCAGAGCAGCACCGGCCGCGGCTACTCCATCGGCCGGGAGAACGCCGAGAAGCTCGCGGACAAGGGCCTCGCCACCGCGCTCATCACCACCGACCGCGGCGCCCTGGCTCCCACCGCGGCCGCCACGGCCCCCGCCCCCGCCGCCGCCTTCCAGCAGGGCGAGACCCGGATGACCATCGCCGCCGCCGGCCGCCTCCGCTCGGCCCAGGGCACCGCCGCCCCCGGCGGCACCCCGCCGGCCCGGACCGCCGTGCCCCAGGTGCCCCGCCAGACCCCGCCCGCCCCCGGCCGCGCCCGCTGAACCGCAGCCCGGACACCCCGCACCGAACACCCCGCACACCCGTGCGTCCCTGAAAGGAATCCCATGGCCACCGAATCCATGGCGCGGCCTACCTACGGAAACTGGCGGCGCCCCCGCAGGCCCGGTCTCGGGCCGCTCGGTCTGCTCGGGACCGTCGTCGCGTTCGGCGGGCTCGTGGTCGTCCTGCTCGCCTCCCTCGTCTCGCTCGGCACCGCCATCGGCGTGCTCATACCCCTCGCGCTCTTCGTCGCACCGCTGGCACTGCGCAGCGCCGACGGCCGGAACGTCTACCAGATGGTGGCCGTGCGGATCGGCTGGATGAAGCGCAAGGCCAACGGCTCGCACACGTACGTCTCCGGCCCACTGTCGCGGCGTACAGGCGGGCACTTCTCCCCGCCCGGCATGCTCGCCCGGGTGAAGATGCTGGAGGGCCAGGACGCCTACGGCCGCTCCTTCGGGGTCCTGCACCACCCGGGCCGCAACCTCTACACCGTCGTCCTGGCCTGCGAGCCGGACGGAGGGTCCCTCGTCGATCCGCAGCAGGTCGACATCTGGGTGGCCTCCTGGGGCGACTGGCTGGCCCGGCTCTCCCACGAGCCCGGACTGCGCGGGGCGCAGGTCGTCGTCGAGACGGCGCCCGACACGGGGACCCGGCTCGCCGCCGAGGTCCTGCCGCGGATCGCGCCCGACGCCCCGCTCGCGGCCCGCGCGGTCATGGAGGAGGTCGTGGCCCGCTACCCGTCCGCGTCCTCCGAGATGCACACGTACATCGCCCTCACCTACGGAGCCATGCCCGGCCCGCGCCGCAAGCAGGACGACATCATCACCGACCTGTCGATGCGCCTGCCCTCCCTGCTGTCGGGCCTGGTCGCGGCCGGGGGCGGCTCCGCCTCCCCGATGTCGGCCGAGCAGATCTCGGAGATCGTGCGCGTCGCCTACGACCCGGCGATCGCCCCGGACATCCTCAACGTCCGTGCGGAGCACGGCTCCACGGGCGTCCAGTGGCACGACGCCGGTCCCGCCGCCGCGGTGGAGACCGTGGACGGGTACAAGCACGACTCGGGGGTCTCGCGGACCTGGATGCTGACGCTGGCCCCCCGCGGCACCGTCCGCTCCAGTGTGCTGCGCGGCCTGCTGGAGCCCGCGCAGGGCACCCGCCGCAAGCGGGTCTCGCTCGTCTACCGGCCCATCGACCCGGGCACCTCGGCCCGTATCGTCGAGGCCGACCGCCGCTCGGCCCACTTCATGGCGGGCTCCCAGCGCGGCCTGGTCCAGGCCCGCGCCGCGTCCGAGATGCGCGCCGCCGAGCAGACCGCCGCCGAGGAGGCGTCGGGCGCCGGCCTCGTCGAGTTCTCGATGATGGTCACGGTCACCGTCGCCGACGAGGAGCAGCTGGCGGACGCATCGATCACCGTGCGCAACCTCCAGGCGTCCTCCCGCATCCTGATGCGGCCCGCGGACCGCATGCAGGCGGCCGCGTTCACCTGCACCCTGCCGGTCGGCCTGCTGCCGTGGGAGCACACCCTCATCCCGTACCAGCTCAGGGAGACCCTGTGAGCACGAAGCAGCCCAGGGCCCCCCGGCCGCCCCGGAGCCCCATGACGCCGTCCCGCGGCTGGCCCGGCCCGGGCGGCGGCCAGGTCGCCCACATGGACCCGCCGTCGATGTGGCGGGCCACGACGGTGCAGGCGTGCGGGCTGTGGCCGTTCGCCGCGGGTTCCGGCGCGCCCATGACCGGCGTGCCCCTGGGGCAGCACCTGCACACCGGGGCGACGGTGTGCGGGGACCCGATCTCCTGGTTCACCCGGGCCCGCTACATCTCCAACCCGTCCCTGTTCATGCTGGGCATGCCGGGCCTGGGTAAGTCCACCCTGGTCAACCGGATGCTCATCGGCATGACGGCGACCGGGGTGGTCCCGTTGGTCCTCGGCGACCTGAAGCCCGACTACGCGGACACCGTACGGGCACTCGGCGGCCAGGTGATCTCCATCGGCCGCGGCGTCGGCGGGATCAACGTCCTCGACCCGGGCGCGATGGGCGAGGCCGCCGAGCGGATCGGCGGGGAAGCCGGGCGGGTGCTCCAGGCCGAGGCCCACGGCCGGGTCCTGAACATGGTCGCCGCGCTGATCACCATCATGCGCGGCCGCCCGATGGACGACCACGAGCAGTCGGTGCTGTCGGCCTGCCTGCACCACCTCAAGGAGCGGTCCACGCCGGGCCGGCCCCCGCTGCTGCCCGACCTCCTGCGGGTCCTCGACGAGGGCCCGGACCGGGTCCGCGCGGTCACTCTGGACCGGGGCAACCAGGAGCGGTACCAGGAGGCCGTCGACCCCCTGCACCGCTCACTGATCGGCATCCTGGACGGGCCCCTCGGCGACACCTTCGCCACGGAGACGTCCACCCGGATCAATCCCAACGCCCCCGCCGTGTGCGTGGACATCTCCCGCATCGGCGAGGCCGACACCCAGCTGACCGCCGCGGCGATGCTGGCCGCCTGGTCGGACGGGCTCGGCACCGTCGCCGCGGCGCACGCCCTGGCCGACGCGGGCCTGGCCCCGCAGCGCTGGTTCTTCACCGTCCTGGACGAGCTGTGGCGCCCGCTGCGCGCCGCCTCCGGCATCGTGGAGCGCATCGACGCCCTGACCCGCCTGAACCGCTCCCTCGGCTTGGGCGACGCCAAGATCACCCACACCCTCAAGGACGCCGAGGCGCTCGGCAGCGAGTCCGACCGGGCGAAGGCCCGCGGCTTCGTGGAGCGTGCCGGGATGGTGGTGTGCGCGGGGCTGCCGCGTACGGAGATGGAAGAGCTCGGCAAGGTCATCGGCATGTCCGAGCGGGAGATCGACCTGGTCTCGTCCTGGTCCTCCCCGCCGGGCTGGGCCAACCCCACCGCCAACTCCGAGCCTCCCGGCCGCGGCCGGTTCCTGATCAAGGTCGGCGGCCGGCCGGGCATTCCCATCAAGGTCGCCATCACGGAGACCGAGAAGAACCTGCACAACACCAACAACCGGTGGAGCGAGGCCGGCAAGGTGCCGCTGCTCAAGCCGAGGGAGGGCCAGTGACGGCCCGGACCCCCCGCAAGAAGGGCGGCGGCTCCGCCGAGGACCTGCTGCCCTGGCTGATCGTCGGGGTGGCCGCCGCCGTCTTCCTGGGCTTCCTGTCGGCCTGGCTGGGCGGCACGCTCGGCGCGGCCGCCGGCGGTGCCGGCTGGAACCCCCCGCCGTTCGCCCTGAGCACCCTCGCCACGCTGGTGCAGGAGGGCCCGGCAGCGCTCTGGCCCGGGGTGTCCGCCGCCGTGTCGGGCGCCGGCATCGCGGTGACCTTCGGCGTGCTCCTGGGGTTGGTGGTGGCCCTGGTCCTGCTGGTACGCAAGGGCCGCGGCAGCTCCGACGGCCTGGCCGGCCGCAAGGAGCTCGCCCCGCTGCTCCCCAAGGGCGCGGCAGCCCGCGCGCTCGAACTGCGCCCGCACCTGGCGAAGCTCACCCACGGCAGGCCCACCCCGGACGACACCGGGAACCTGCTGGGGAACCTGGAGCCCAACGGACCCGAGCTGCGCTCCAGCTACGAGGACGTGGAGCTGGACCTGATGGCCCCCCGGGCCGGCAAGTCCACCGGCATCGCCGTCCCCCGCGTCCTGCGCGCCCGCGGCAGCGTCCTGCTGACCTCGAACAAGTCGGACGTCTACAGCGTGACCCGCGCCGAACGCGAACGCGTCGGCCAGGTGTGGACGTTCGACCCGCAGGGCATCGCCCACACGCCCCGCGCCCTGTGGTGGGACATGCTCGCCGACGCCCGCGACATCGAAGGGGCACGCCGGCTCGCCGGCCACTTCGTGAGCGCCGTCAACGACGACTCCTCCAAACGGGACTTCTGGATCTCCGCCGCGCAGAACACCCTCACCGCCCTCTTCCACGCCGCCAGCAAGGGCGGCAAGGGCATCGACGAGGTCCTGGGCTGGCTGGCCGACCCCGCCGACCGCACCCCCGTCGACCTGCTGCGTGACGCGGGCATGACGGCCCTCGCCGAACAGCTGCGCGGCACCGTCCAGGGCGCCGTCGAAACCCGCGACGGCATCTACGAGACGGCCCGGCAGTGCGTGGCCTGCCTCCTCGACCCGCGGATCGCCGCCTGGGTCCGCCCGGATCCCGTCCTGCCCGAATTCCGTCCCGACCGGCACGTGCTGGGCACCGACACCCTCTACCTGCTGTCGAAGGACGGCGGCGGCTCCGCGGCCGGCGTGATCGCGGCCGTCGCGGACTCGGTGCTGAGGGCGGGCGTCCGCGCCGCCGAACGCATGGGAGGCCGGCTCGAACCCCCCATGACGGCCGTGCTCGACGAGGCAGCGAACGTCTGCCGGATCTCCGACCTCCCGGACCTGTACTCGCACCTCGGTTCGCGCGGCATCAACATCGTGACCCTGCTGCAGAGCTACCGGCAGGGGTCCCGCGTGTGGGGCGAGGCCGGCATGGACGCCCTGTGGGGCGCCTCCACCATCAAGCTGCTCGGCGCCGGGCTCGACGACGCCGACTTCGTGGAGAAGATCTCCCGGCTCGTCGGCGAGCAGGACGTCAGCACCGTCAGCTACTCCCGCAGCAAGGACGGCCGCACCCGTTCGACCTCGTACCGGCTGGAGCGGATCCTGCCCGCCGACCGCATCCGGGCCCTCCCCAAGGGCACCGCGCTCCTCCTGGCCACCGGCGTCCGGCCCGCCCTGATCCGGCTGCGCCCCTGGTACCTGGAACCGGGCGCGGACCGTATCCAGGCCGCGGCGAAGGCCGAAGTCCAGGCCATCACCACCCGCGCGGCACGGGAGCTGTCCCGGTGAGCACACCCGCCGGAGCCGGCCAGCCGCCGCCCTTCATCCTCTACCTGGACGGCCCGGAGTACGAGGAGGAACTGCAGCTGCTCGTCACCTGGGTCCACGCCCTGCTGCTCCCCGTCTACGGCCGGGAGACCACCTCGTCGGCGCCCTGGTGCCCGCGCTGGTGGGAGCACCTGGAGGCGGTGGCCCGCCTGCACGGCCTGTGGCTGGCCTGGCAGGAGCTCACGGACCCGGCAGCCGGGCCCAGCGGCCCCGCCCTCTGGCACCGCGACCACCTGGGCGCGGTCCTGGGCGAACTGCGCAGCCCGTCCGGGCCCTTCGCCGGATGCAAGGAAGGATCCCACCGGGCCAAGACGGCCCCGGTGGTCGAAGCGTTCTGACGACACGGAAAGGCAGCACGACTGTGCGCAGGAGAAACACGGTGGCCGCAGCGGTCCTGGCAGGAGCCGTCCTGGCCGGGTGCGGCGCAGGCGGCGGGAACGGGGGCGGGGACAAGGCCCCCGCCCCCGCGCAGGGGAGCGAGAAGGCACCGGGGACGGCGAGCCCGTCCGCCGCGGGCGTCACCGTCCAGCTGACGGTGCCGCCCGCCTACGCGGCCGACCGGGGGTGGCAGCAGACCCTGTCCTGGATGCCGCAGAAGTACAGCTCCAAGCCCCCGGTCGCCGTCGGGGCCCGTACGGACCTCGTCGCGTACGTCACGGTCACCGAGGACGGCTACGTCACCCAGGCCCGCCAGGCCTCCACCGGACGGATCCTGTTCAGCGGGCAGCCCTGGCAGCCCCCCACCTCCGCGTCGGAGGCCGGGAAGCACGGGTACGGCGGCGACTCGGTGGAACTGCCCTCGATCTCCACCGCCTACCAGGACGGCCGCGAGTACATCGTGACGTGGGCGCACGGAATCCTCGACGGGGACGCCCTGAACAAGGGCAAGGAGGTCGTCCGCCTGGCGGTCTACCCGGCGGACGCCTCCGGTGACGCCGTGGCACCCCTGCGCGAGATCGACGTACCCGTCCAGACGTACGGCCCGAACGGCAGCAACGAGGAGGAAAACCTCCGCGTCGAGGACTACGGGACGGGCCTGCAGGTCCACTGGAGCGGTCCGTCCCCCGGTTCCGTGGCCGTGGACCTGGCGACGGGCACCATCGACACCTGCGGCGACTCCTGCTCCAAGGGGCGCGGCCAGATCAAGACCGGCAAGGGCTGGCTGGTCAAGGACTTCTACGGGGCCTTCCAGGTCCCCGGCGCCTGGACCTCCTTCGAGGCCATCCCGCCGGGGGCGTCCGCGAAGAAGGGCGAGGTCAGCATGGACGGCCTCTACCGCTCCACCACCCGCGGCCACGTCTTCTCGTCCTGGCACACCCCGGCCGACAAGATCCTCTCGCCCCTCACCGCCGTCCACGACGCCACCACGGGGCAGCTGGAGACGAGCATGCCCTGCGAGTTGAAGCACGACAGCGCGGTCACCTCCCCCAACGGCCGCTTCATCGCGGACGGCACCGCGGCCTTCGACCTCCAGCGCCGCCAGGGCACCTGCCTGAGCGAGAACGAGCAGCGCAAGAAGGGTGTCTTCGTCACCGCCGTCACCGACGCCGGCACCGCTTACGGCACCGTCGGCCTCGACGACACCGCCACCGCGGAGGCCGACCTCGCCGGAGGCACCGGCGAACCCCGGCTCCTGCCGCCCGGCACCGTCGTGCCCACCTGGGCCCTGAAGGACACCGGCGTCTTCCTGACACCCGGCCCCACCGGCGGGCTGCTGATCTCCACGCTCCAGCACAAGTGACCGGCCCCACCATGGAGAAGCACATGGACCTCCCCCAGATCACCCGGCTGTTCCGGTGGCGGCACCCGCTCGCCGGCGAGGCCTTCTCCCTGCTGCGCGCGGTCTACGACCCCACCACCGGGCAGGCCGTCGCCGTCGTGTCCGAACTCGCCGACAACCCCGACGACCGCGGGATCACGTACGACTTCTCCAGCGTCGCCGAGGCCGCCCTCCCCCTGTTGCGCACCGGGCTGAGCGCCCAGCTGACCTCGGTCCTGTGGATCGCGCACTTCGGCGACTTCTCGTACCACGACCCGACCGGGCCGGAGACGTTCACCGTGGTCTCCCTCACCGTCACGGACGGTCGGTACCAGGACGATTACCAGGGTGACCGGCGCCTTGCCGAAGCAGACGTGATCCGACTCTTCGGCGGGCAGCCGCTGCTGCCGGTTCCCGACGTCCTGGCCGCCGTGGAACCCCTCACGTGACGGAGCAGGTGTCCGGCCGGGACGTACTGCGCCAAGCGCGCGAGCTGTACGCGCACTACCGGCACATCGTCCAGCCGCGACAGCACAAGGTCGCGGTCATCCGGTTCACCCCGGAGGCGCACGACCCACCGGACTGGCGGATGCGGCTGGAAGCCTCCCGGGTCTCGGCCGAGCAGAAGGTCAAGGCGTTCGAACACCTCGGCTTCCAGGCGGACCACGTCGTACTGCCGCCCGGCATCGACCGTGCCGGCTTCGCGGGCGTCCTGGACCGCTACAACCAGGACCAGGCGACCCGCGCGATCATCGTGCAGTTTCCGCCGCCCGCTGATCTGCGGGCAGTCGTCGCCGGGATGGATCCGGCGAAGGACATCGACGCCCTGTTGAAGGCGCGGTCCCCCTATCCCGCCTGCGCCACGGCCGAGGGCATTTACCGGGTCGCCGAGCCCTTCGCCCAGGACAGTCCCACCATCGCCGTGGTCGGCAGCAAGGGGTTCGTCGGCCAAGGAGTCGTCGGCCTGCTACGGGAGAACGGGCACGACCCCATCACCCTCGACCAGGGCCAGGACCTGCGCCTCGTCCGAGAGGCCGACATCGTCATCTCCGTCACCGGGAACCCCGGCATCCTGGGCCCCGACCACATCCGGCCCCACCACCGGGTGGTGATCGACTCTGGTTTCGTACCCCAGGCGGACGGCAGCGTCCGGGGCGACGTCCACCCGGCGGCCTCCGGGATCCCGCAGCACGTCACCCCCGTACCCGGCGGCATCGGGCCGGTCGAGATGGCGACGCTCATGGAACGGGTGATCCGCCAGGAGGTGGACCCGGCGGTCACGCCGTGGAAGGTGACGCCCGGCCCGTTCCTGGACCGCACCGCGTTCGCGCCGGCCGCCCCCGGGGCGGCCGCTCCCACCGCGACCCGCCCCACGGTCACCCCCACCGGCCCCGTCTCGATCGCCGAGGCCGCCCGGCTGCGCGCCGGCGGAGCCGCTCCGGCCGCCCCCGGGGTCCCGGCCGGGCCCCCGCGGACCCCCGCAGCGCCCGCCGCAGCCATCCACCAGCAGCCCCGGCAGGGCGGCGCCCCCGCCCGCTGACGCCCCGGCCGGGAGCCGCCCAGGCCGGGCCGGGGCGGGCCAGGCCCCGCAAACGCCGCAGGGCGGCCACCCTCACGGGTGACCGCCCTGCGGTTACTGCTCTGCTGCGACTCAGCCGTTGTACGGGCCGTAGTCGTAGTCCTCCAGCGGGACCGCCTGGCCGGAGCCGGTGCCGAAGGGCGAGTAGTCGATGTCGTCGTAGCCGACGGCCGAGTACATCGCGGCCTTGGCTTCCTCGGTGGGCTCCACCCGGATGTTGCGGTAGCGGGCGAGGCCCGTACCGGCCGGGATGAGCTTGCCGATGATGACGTTCTCCTTGAGGCCGATCAGGGAGTCGGACTTGGCGTTGATCGCCGCGTCCGTCAGAACCCTGGTCGTCTCCTGGAAGGACGCCGCCGACAGCCACGACTCGGTCGCGAGCGAGGCCTTGGTGATACCCATCAGCTGCGGACGGCCGGAGGCGGGGTGACCGCCCTCGGTGACCACGCGACGGTTCTCGGTCTCGAACTTCGACCGCTCGACGAGCTCGCCCGGCAGGAGCTCCGCGTCGCCGGACTCGATGATCGTCACGCGGCGCAGCATCTGCCGGATGATGATCTCGATGTGCTTGTCGTGGATCGACACGCCCTGCGAGTTGTAGACCTTCTGGACTTCGCCGACCAGGTGGACCTGGACGGCACGCTGGCCGAGGATGCGCAGCACGTCGTGCGGGTTGGTGGCACCCATGGTGAGCTTCTGGCCCACCTCGACGTGGTCGCCCTCGTGCACGATGACCTTGGCGCGCTTCGAGATCGGGAACGCCGTCTCGTCGCTGCCGTCGTCGGGCGTGATGACGATCTTCTTCGTCTTCTCGGTCTCCTCGATCCGCACGCGGCCGGCGGCCTCGGAGATCGGGGCGACACCCTTCGGGGTACGGGCCTCGAAGAGCTCGACGACACGCGGCAGACCCTGCGTGATGTCGTCACCGGCCACACCACCGGTGTGGAAGGTACGCATCGTCAGCTGGGTACCGGGCTCACCGATGGACTGGGCGGCGATGATGCCGACCGCCTCACCGATGTCGACCAGCTTGCCGGTGGCGAGCGAGCGTCCGTAGCAGAAGGCACAGGTGCCGACCGCGGACTCACAGGTCAGGACCGAGCGGGTCTTGACCTCCTCGACGCCGTTGGCGACCAGGGCGTCGATGAGGACGTCACCGAGGTCGACGTTGGCCGGCGCGATGACCTTGCCGTCGATGACGACGTCCTCGGCCAGCATGCGGGCGTAGATCGAGGTCTCGACGTCGTCGGCCTTGCGCAGCACGCCGTCCTCGCCGCGAACGGCGATCTTCAGCTTCAGGCCGCGCTCGGTGCCGCAGTCCTCCTCGCGGATGATCACGTCCTGCGAGACGTCCACCAGACGACGGGTCAGGTAACCCGAGTCGGCGGTACGCAGGGCGGTGTCCGCCAGACCCTTACGGGCACCGTGCGTGGAGATGAAGTACTCCAGAACGGTGAGGCCCTCACGGAAGGACGCCTTGATCGGACGCGGGATGGTCTCGTTCTTCGCGTTCGACACCAGACCACGCATACCGGCGATCTGTCGCATCTGCATCATGTTTCCTCGGGCACCCGAGTCAACCATCATGAAGATGGGGTTCGTCTTGGGGAAGTTCGCGTTCATCGCCTCGGCAACCTCGTTGGTCGCCTTGGTCCAGATCGCGATGAGCTCCTGCGTGCGCTCGTCCTTGGTGATCAGACCGCGCTCGTACTGCTTCTGGACCTTCTCGTCCTGCTCCTCGTAGCCCTTGACGATGGCCTTCTTGGCCTCGGGCACGACGACGTCGGAGATGGCCACGGTGACGCCCGAACGGGTCGCCCAGTGGAAGCCGGCCGCCTTCAGGTTGTCGAGCGTCGCCGCCACGATCACCTTGGGGTAGCGCTCCGCCAGGTCGTTGACGATCTCGGAGAGCTGCTTCTTGCCCACCGAGTAGTCGACGAACGGGTAGTCCTCGGGCAGCAGCTCGTTGAAGAGCGCGCGGCCCAGGGTGGTGCGCAGACGGAAGCTGTCGCCCGGCTGGAACTCACGCTCCGCCACGGCGTCCTCGCCGCTCTCGGCGACCGGCGGCACCCAGCCGCGCGGCGGGATGGTGCCCACCGGGAAGCGGATGTCGACGGCCGACTGGAGCGCGAGCTCGCCGTTGTCGAACGCCATGGTCGCCTCGGCCGTGGAGCCGAACGCGCGGCCCTCGCCCTTGACGTCACGGAGCTCGCCGTCGGTGGTCAGGAAGAACAGACCGAGGACCATGTCCTGGGTCGGCATCGTGACCGGACGGCCGTCGGCCGGCTTCAGGATGTTGTTCGAGGACAGCATCAGGATGCGGGCCTCGGCCTGCGCCTCCGCGGAGAGCGGCAGGTGCACGGCCATCTGGTCACCGTCGAAGTCCGCGTTGAACGCGGTGCAGACGAGCGGGTGGATCTGGATGGCCTTGCCCTCGACCAGCTGGGGCTCGAAGGCCTGGATGCCGAGGCGGTGCAGCGTGGGCGCACGGTTGAGCAGGACCGGGTGCTCGGCGATGACCTCTTCGAGGACGTCGTAGACCACCGTGCGGCCGCGCTCGACCATGCGCTTCGCCGACTTGATGTTCTGCGCGTGGTTCAGGTCGACCAGGCGCTTCATCACGAACGGCTTGAAGAGCTCCAGCGCCATGGCCTTGGGCAGGCCGCACTGGTGCAGCTTCAGCTGCGGACCGACGACGATCACGGAACGCGCGGAGTAGTCCACGCGCTTGCCGAGGAGGTTCTGGCGGAATCGACCCTGCTTGCCCTTGAGCATGTCGCTCAGGGACTTCAGCGGGCGGTTGCCGGGACCGGTCACCGGGCGGCCACGACGACCGTTGTCGAAGAGGGCGTCCACGGCCTCCTGGAGCATGCGCTTCTCGTTGTTCACGATGATCTCGGGGGCACCGAGGTCCAGAAGGCGCTTCAGGCGGTTGTTGCGGTTGATCACGCGGCGGTACAGGTCGTTCAGGTCGGAGGTCGCGAAGCGGCCACCGTCCAGCTGCACCATCGGACGCAGGTCCGGCGGGATCACCGGCACGCAGTCCAGAACCATGCCCTTGGGCTTGTTGCTGGTCTGCAGGAACGCGGAGACGACCTTGAGGCGCTTGAGCGCACGGGTCTTCTTCTGGCCCTTGCCGGTACGGATGATCTCGCGGAGGCGCTCGGCCTCCTCCTCCAGGTCGAAGGACTCCAGGCGCTTCTGCAGCGCGGCGGCGCCCATGCACCCGTCGAAGTACGTGCCGAAGCGGTCACGCAGCTCGCGGTACAGGAGCTCGTCGCCCTCCAGGTCCTGGACCTTGAGGTTCTTGAAGCGGGCCCACACCTCGTCGAGGCGGTCGATCTCGCGCTGGGCGCGGTCGCGGAGCTGCTTCATCTCACGCTCGGCACCTTCGCGCACCTTGCGGCGCACGTCGGCCTTCGCGCCCTCGGCCTCAAGCTCGGCCAGGTCGGTCTCAAGCTTCTTGGCACGGCCTTCGAGGTCCGCGTCGCGGCGGTTCTCGATCTGCTGGCGCTCGACGGAGACGTGCGCCTCCAGGGACGGGAGGTCGCGGGTGCGGCGCTCGTCGTCCACGAACGTGATCATGTACGCGGCGAAGTAGATGACCTTCTCGAGGTCCTTCGGCGCGAGGTCCAGCAGGTAGCCCAGGCGCGAGGGGACGCCCTTGAAGTACCAGATGTGGGTGACGGGAGCGGCAAGCTCGATGTGGCCCATCCGCTCACGGCGCACCTTGGCGCGCGTGACCTCGACGCCGCAGCGCTCGCAGATGATGCCCTTGAAGCGGACACGCTTGTACTTGCCGCAGTAGCACTCCCAGTCCCGGGTCGGACCGAAGATCTTCTCGCAGAAGAGTCCGTCCTTCTCGGGCTTGAGGGTGCGGTAGTTGATGGTCTCCGGCTTCTTGACCTCGCCGTGCGACCAGGTTCGGATGTCGTCCGCGGTGGCAAGGCCGATCCGCAGCTCGTCGAAGAAGTTGACGTCGAGCACTGTGCGTCAATCCCTCTTTCGGGGTCGAGTCTCAATCATGGTCTGAACGGTCCCGGGGATGACGGGGGGCTCTTGAGCGAGCCCCCCGTCAGGCCCGTCAGACCTCTTCGACGCTGCTCGGCTCGCGCCGGGACAGGTCGATACCGAGCTCCTCCGCCGCGCGGAAGACGTCCTCGTCGGTGTCGCGCATCTCGATGGACATGCCGTCCGAGGACAGCACCTCCACGTTGAGGCAGAGCGACTGCATTTCCTTGATGAGCACCTTGAAGGACTCGGGAATGCCCGGCTCGGGGATGTTCTCGCCCTTGACGATGGCCTCGTAGACCTTCACGCGGCCGGTGACGTCGTCGGACTTGATGGTCAGCAGCTCCTGGAGGGCGTAAGCGGCGCCATAAGCCTCAAGCGCCCACACCTCCATCTCACCGAAGCGCTGGCCACCGAACTGCGCCTTACCACCCAGCGGCTGCTGCGTGATCATCGAGTACGGACCGGTCGACCGAGCGTGGAGCTTGTCGTCGACCAGGTGGTGGAGCTTGAGGATGTACATGTACCCGACCGAGATCGGGTCCGGGAACGGCTCGCCGGAGCGGCCGTCGAACAGACGCGCCTTACCGGTCGGGAGCACCATGCGCTCGCCGTCGCGGTTCGGGATGGTGTGCTGCAGCAGACCGGCCAGCTCGTCCTCGCGGGCACCGTCGAACACCGGGGTGGCGACGTTGGTGCCGGGGGCGACCTGGTCGGCGCCGATCGCCTGGAGGCGCTGCGCCCACTCGTCCGCCAGGCCGGAGACGTCCCAGCCGCGGCTGGCGAGCCAGCCGAGGTGGATCTCCAGGACCTGTCCCGGGTTCATTCGGGACGGGACACCCAGCGGGTTCAGGATGATGTCGACGGGCGTGCCGTCTTCCAGGAAGGGCATGTCCTCGATCGGAAGGATCTTGGAGATGACGCCCTTGTTGCCGTGGCGGCCGGCGAGCTTGTCACCGTCGGTGATCTTGCGCTTCTGGGCCACGTAGACGCGGACCAGCTGGTTCACGCCCGGAGGAAGCTCGTCGCCCTCCTCGCGGTCGAAGACGCGGACCCCGATGACCTTGCCGATCTCACCGTGGGGGACCTTGAGCGAGGTGTCACGCACCTCGCGGGCCTTCTCACCGAAGATCGCGCGGAGCAGGCGCTCCTCCGGGGTCAGCTCGGTCTCGCCCTTGGGCGTGACCTTGCCGACCAGGATGTCGCCGGCGACGACGTCCGCACCGATGCGGATGATGCCGCGCTCGTCGAGGTCCGCGAGGACCTCCTCGGAGACGTTCGGGATGTCCCGGGTGATCTCCTCGGGGCCCAGCTTGGTGTCACGGGCGTCGACCTCGTGCTCCTCGATGTGGATCGAGGAGAGGACGTCGTCCTGTACGAGGCGCTGCGACAGGATGATCGCGTCCTCGTAGTTGTGGCCTTCCCAGGGCATGAACGCCACGAGCAGGTTCTTGCCGAGGGCCATTTCGCCCTCTTCGGTCGCGGGACCGTCGGCGAGGACCTGGGACTCGATGATCCGGTCGCCCTCGTTGACGATGACCTTCTGGTTGACCGAGGTGCCCTGGTTCGAGCGGGAGAACTTCGCGACGCGGTACGTGGTGTACGTGCCGTCGTCGTTGGCGACGGTGATGTAGTCGGCCGAGACCTCCTGGACCACACCGTCCTTCTCCGCACGGATCGAGTCACCGGCGTCGACCGCACAGCGGTACTCCATGCCGGTGCCGACGAGCGGCGCCTCCGCCTTGATCAGCGGAACGGCCTGGCGCATCATGTTCGCGCCCATGAGGGCACGGTTGGCGTCGTCGTGCTCCAGGAAGGGGATCATCGCGGTCGCGACGGACACCATCTGGCGCGGGGAGACGTCCATGTAGTCGACGTCGTCGCCGGCGATGTAGTCGATCTCGCCGCCACGACGGCGGACCAGCACGCGGTTCTCGGTGAAGCGCATCTCGTCGTTCAGGCCGGCGTTGGCCTGGGCGATGACGAAGCGGTCTTCCTCGTCCGCGGTCAGGTAGTCGACCTCGTCCGTGACGACACCCTCGATGACCTTGCGGTACGGGGTCTCGACGAAGCCGAAGGCGTTGACCCGGCCGTAGGACGCGAGCGAGCCGATCAGACCGATGTTCGGGCCTTCAGGGGTCTCGATCGGGCACATGCGGCCGTAGTGCGACGGGTGGACGTCACGGACCTCGAAGCCGGCCCGCTCACGGGACAGACCGCCGGGGCCCAGCGCCGACAGGCGGCGCTTGTGGGTCAGACCCGACAGCGGGTTGTTCTGGTCCATGAACTGCGACAGCTGGCTGGTGCCGAAGAACTCCTTGATGGAGGCGACGACCGGCCGGATGTTGATCAGGGTCTGCGGCGTGATGGCCTCGACGTCCTGGGTCGTCATGCGCTCGCGGACGACGCGCTCCATCCGCGCCAGGCCCGTGCGGACCTGGTTCTGGATGAGCTCGCCGACGTTGCGCAGACGACGGTTGCCGAAGTGGTCGATGTCATCGGTCTCGACCACGATCGAGCGGCCGGACTCGCCGGTCGTCTCGGTCTCGCCGGCGTGCAGCTTCACCAGGTACTTGATCGTCGCGATGACGTCGTCCGTGGTGAGCACACCGGCGTCCAGCGGCTCGTCGGCGCCGAGCTTCTTGTTCACCTTGTAGCGGCCGACCTTGGCGAGGTCGTAGCGCTTCGGGTTGAAGTAGAGGTTCTCGAGCAGCGTCTGAGCGGCCTCGCGGGTCGGCGGCTCGCCCGGACGCAGCTTGCGGTAGATGTCGAGCAGCGCGTCGTCCTGACCCTGGGTGTGGTCCTTCTCCAGGGTGGCGCGCATGGACTCGTACTCGCCGAACTCCTCCAGGATCTGCTCGGTGGTCCAGCCGAGAGCCTTCAGGAGGACGGTGACGGACTGCTTGCGCTTGCGGTCGATGCGGACACCGACCATGTCGCGCTTGTCGATCTCCATCTCCAGCCAGGCACCCCGGGACGGGATGATCTTGGCGGAGAAGATGTCCTTGTCGGACGTCTTGTCGATGGAGGAGTCGAAGTAGACACCGGGGGAACGGACAAGCTGCGACACGACGACACGCTCGGTGCCGTTGATGACGAAGGTGCCCTTGTTGGTCATGAGCGGGAAGTCGCCCATGAAGACCGTCTGAGACTTGATCTCTCCGGTCTCGTTGTTCGTGAACTCGGCCGTGACGAACAGCGGAGCCGCGTATGTGAAGTCGCGCTCCTTGCACTCGTCGACAGAGTTCTTCGCCGGCTCGAAACGGTGGTCGCGGAAGGTCAGCGACATCGACCCGGAGAAGTCCTCGATCGGCGAGATCTCCTCGAAGATCTCTTCCAGACCGGACTTGGTGGGGACGTCCTGTCCACTCTCAAGCGCCGACTCGACGCGAGACTTCCAGGCCGCATTCCCGAGCAGCCAGTCAAAGCTCTCGGTCTGCAGCGCCAGGAGGTTCGGAACCTCGAGGGGTTCCTTGATCTTTGCAAAGGAGATGCGCAGCGGGGCGGTGCTGGCACCGTTGTTCGTATTGGTCGAGGCGTTGCGCGAGGCGGCCAAGAGGGGGTCCTTCCGAGGGCTCGGACTCACTACGCGCGTACCGGTCCCAGCCGACACAGAAGACAGGCTCTCCCGACTTGGGCCAAAAGCTCAGGTCAGGACGATCAATCAAGTGTGCTCAAGCGTGGGCATGCCCCTGGCGACGGGCAGGGGGCAGCTAACAGGCAGCGCAAAGGGTCAGTGTAGCCACTCGGCTCACTGATGTCCAGACCAGGTTTCCGGAAACCGGCAACAGGCCTTCCCCATGTTGTTCCGACACTGCTTCAACGCTGCGGCCTCGTACACAGAGCGCGTATGAGTACTGCCCTCTTCGTAGTCGATCCATGCCTCAGATCTCGGATCGAAGCTGACCGAGCTGGCGACGGGTTTGAGAATTGCGCGCCGCGTCCCGTTCGTCAAGGCCCCCTGCTCCGAGCGGATCATCTTGGGACCCTGCCGCAGAGCAACGATGATCACCCTACTCCCCAACGAGACCAGGGCAAGTCAGGCACTACGGGTACGCCAAAGGGCGACCACCCTTACGGGTGATCGCCCTCGGCTGAGGCCTCAGAGAGGCCTCAGAGGTGTTACTTGACCTCGACAGCCGCGCCGGCAGCCTTGAGGGACTCGGCGGCCTTGTCAGCGGCCTCCTTGGCGACCTTCTCGAGGACCGGCTTCGGAGCGCCGTCGACGAGGTCCTTGGCCTCCTTCAGGCCCAGGGAGGTCAGCTCGCGCACGACCTTGATGACCTGGATCTTCTTGTCGCCGGCACCGGTGAGGATGACGTCGAACTCGTCCTGCTCCTCGGCAACCTCGGCGGCCGGGCCACCGGCGGCGGGGCCGGCAACGGCGACGGCCGCGGCGGCGGTGACGTCGAACTTCTCCTCGAAGGCCTTCACGAACTCGGAGAGCTCGATGAGGGTCATCTCCTCGAACTGGGCGAGGAGGTCGTCCTGAGAGAGCTTCGCCATGATGGGCGATCCTTCCACTAATTCGGCAGGTGCCGGATGTATATAGAGGCGGGCGTAACGGCCCGCTACGACCCACGCACTAGGCGGCGTGGATCAGTGCGCGAGCCGAATTACTCGGCACCGCCCTGCTCGGCGAGCTTGACGCGAAGCGCTTCCGCGGTGCGGACGAACTTCGACGGCAGCGCCTGGAAGAGCGAGGCAGCCTGAGACTGCTTGCCCTTGAACGCGCCGGCCAGCTTGCTGAGCAGAACCTCGCGGGACTCGAGGTCCGCAAGCTTCTTGATCTCATCGGCCGTGAGCGCCTTGCCATCAAGGACACCCGCCTTGATGATGAGGTTCGGGTTGTCCTTGGCGAAGTCACGCAGGCTCTTCGCCGACTCCACCGGGTCACCGGTGATGAAGGCGACCGCGGTCGGACCAGCGAAGTGCTCGTCCAGCGCGGTGATCCCGGCCTGGTTGGCCGCAATCTTGGTCAGCGTGTTCTTCACCACGGCGTACTGGGCGTTCTCACCGAGCGAACGACGCAGCGTCTTGAGCTGCGCAACGGTGAGACCCCGGTACTCGGTCAGCACGGCGGCGTTCGAGCTCTGGAACTGGTCCGTGAGCTCGGCTACCGCGGCAGCCTTGTCGGGCCTTGCCATAGAGCGTCGGCCTCCTTCCGGGTGATGAGGACCGCTCAGAAGGGGCTGAACAAAACGAAACGCCCCGGCGCAAGCGCACGGGGCGTAAGCTCGACCGAATCACTCCGGGAGCTTCTCCACGAACACCTGCGCAGGACGTCCGCACTCAGCGGATCCTTCGGCCACCGCACTCTTGCGAGCACGGCAACGACCAGCGGTCTTTGGCTTCTGGTGAAGCGTACGTGAAGGGGTCGAGCCAAGGCAAATCGCCTCAGGGGCGCCTCAGGAGCCCTCGCCGGCGCCCGCCATCATCTCGGCCAGGTCCACCACCTGGTCGGCCGGCGGAGCGGCGACCTCGACCGGCTTGTTGACGTCCAGGAACTTGATGGTGACGTCCATCGGACCGGACGAGCCGTTGCCGCGGGTGCGGAACTGCCTGGTCTGGTCGGACTCGTCGATCCAGATGTCCATGGTCAGGTCCTTGATGCCCTGCGCCTCCAGCGTCTTCACGTTCTTCTCCTGGCGCGCCTTGGTCTCGGGCGTGGCCGCCGCGCTCTGGGCCTTCAGCTCGTCCAGCGTGACCGTGCCGGTCAGGTGCGTGGTCTTCTGACCGTCGACGGTCTCCTCGCCGACCGTCTTCAGGTCCTTGGCCGCGCTCAGGTCCCCCGCCCGGTCGCCCGGGTTCTCGCCCTGCTGGCCCGCGCCCAGCGCATCCAGCTGCTTGGCCTCTTCCGGCGCCATCGCCTTCATGTCGAACTTCATGAACTTGCCCTCGCCACCGATGTAGAGCACGCCGTCGAGGAGGCGGATCTCGACGTTCTGTCCCGGCGTCTCGGGCGAGGCCATCGTCATGGACATCGCCACGGTGGGCTTGAGGCGCATCGAGGCCTCGCCGGAGATGTTCTGCCCCGCGGCCGTACCGGACATCGAGTAGCGCAGCGAGGTGATCTCCGCGGACTTCTTCTTCGTCTTCTCCAGGAACGCGGCCGGTGCGACCGCGGCCGGCGTCGGCGCGGCCGTGGACGGCGCCGCAGAGGCCCCGTTGTCCTTCTTCGTGTCCTTGGCGTCCTCGCACGCCGTGGCCCCGCCCACGAGCAGTACGGCGGCCAGTGCGGCGCCGGCGGTCTTCCTGCGGTATGCAGACATGGAGGTCCCCCACCCCTTGTGATCATTCACTTGGTGCCGACAGTACGTTCCCTTGCCGCTCGAACACCTGCCCTTTGCGCGTCCGGTCCCGCTTTGTGGCGCGAAACACGGAAACGGGCCCCCCACCGCCCGTGAAGGGAGGTGGAGGGCCCGCTCAGCCGAGCAATGAGCCGGAGGGCTCAGCCGGATCAGACAGCAGCCGGGTCTTCCTCGACGAGGAGGTTCCGGGTGCGGTTGGAGTCCAGCTGGATGCCGGGACCCATCGTGGTGCTCAGGGCGGCCTTCTTGATGTAGCGGCCCTTCGCGGCGGACGGCTTCAGACGAAGGATCTCGTCGAGGGCGGCGCCGTAGTTCTCGACCAGCTGCTCATCGGAGAAGGAGACCTTGCCGATGATGAAGTGCAGGTTCGAGTGCTTGTCGACGCGGAACTCGATCTTGCCACCCTTGATCTCGGTGACGGCCTTCGCGACGTCCATCGTGACGGTGCCGGTCTTCGGGTTCGGCATGAGGCCACGGGGACCGAGCACGCGGCCGAGACGGCCGACCTTGCCCATGAGGTCCGGGGTGGCCACCACGGCGTCGAACTCGTTGAGGCGGTTGCCCTTGGCGATCTCGTTGATCAGTTCGTCATCGCCGACGATGTCGGCGCCGGCGGCTTCCGCGGCCGCAGCACGGTCACCGGTCGCGAAGACCAGGACCCGGGCGGTCTTGCCGGTGCCGTGCGGGAGGTTCACGGTGCCGCGCACCATCTGGTCGGCCTTGCGCGGGTCGACACCCAGGCGGAAGGCGACCTCGACGGTGCTGTCGAACTTGGTCGCGGAGGTCTCCTTGGCGAGACGGACGGCCTCGAGCGGGGCGTACTGCTTCTCCCGGTCGACCTTGGCGTCCGCAGCGCGGAGAGTCTTGCTGCGCTTCACTTCTGCTCCTGTGTTGTTTCTTCAGACGTGGAGTCGTGGTGCGGACCAGCGCTTGGCCCTACCACTGGTGGTACGGGGATGTGGCTGGATCAGCCTTCGACCGTGATGCCCATCGAGCGCGCGGTACCGGAAATGATCTTCACGGCGGCGTCGATGTCGTTGGCGTTCAGGTCGGGCATCTTCAGCTCGGCGATCTCGCGGACCTGGGCGCCGGTGAGCTTGGCGACCTTGGTCTTGTGCGGCTCGCCGGAGCCCTTCTCCACGCCCGCGTGCTTCAGGATGAGGCGCGCGGCCGGCGGAGTCTTGGTGATGAAGGTGAAGGAGCGGTCGTCGTAGACCGTGATCTCCACCGGCACGACCATGCCACGCTGCGACTCGGTCGCGGCGTTGTAGGCCTTGCAGAACTCCATGATGTTGACGCCGTGCTGACCGAGCGCGGGGCCGACCGGCGGAGCCGGGTTGGCCGCACCGGCCTTGATCTGGAGCTTGATAAGCCCCGTGACCTTCTTCTTCTTGGGAGGCATTGCTCTCTCCGGGTCCTAGTGAGAGTTTTCAGCCACTCATCCGGTCATCCGGATGGAGGCATACCGCACCACGATAACGGGTATCGGTGCGGGGCTAAAAACCGAGCAGGTCAGACCGCCCGCGAGGGCGATCTGACCTGTCCGGAAGCTGTGGCCCGGAAGCCCTGGCTCACGCGCAGTGGATCAGCGCGGTCAGTTCTTCTGGATCTGGTCGAAGCTGAGCTCGACCGGGGTCTCGCGGCCGAAGATCTCGACGAGGCCCTTGACCTTCTTCGAGTCCGGGTTGATCTCGTTGATCGTCGCCTGCAGCGTCGCGAACGGACCGTCGGTGACGGTGACCGAGTCGCCGACCTCGAAGTCCAGGACCTCGATGGTGCGCTTGACGGCGGGCGCCGGCAGGCCGGCCTCTTCCGCGGCGGCCTTGGCGGCCTTCTCCTGCGCCTCCGGGGCGAGCATCTTGACGATCTCGTCCAGGGTCAGCGGGTACGGGTCGTACGCGTTGCCGACGAAGCCGGTGACGCCAGGCGTGTTGCGGACGACGCCCCAGGACTCGTTCGTCAGATCCATGCGGACGAGAACGTAGCCGGGCAGCTTGTTCTGCCGGACGTTCTTGCGCTCGCCGTTCTTGATCTGGACGATCTCTTCCTCGGGCACCTCGGCCTGGTAGATGAACTCCTCGACGTTCAGCGAGACGGCGCGCTGCTCCAGGTTGGCCTTCACGCGCTTCTCGTAGCCCGCGTAGGTGTGGATCACGTACCACTCGCCGGGCAGGAGGCGCAGTTCGTCGCGCAGGGCCTGGACGGGGTCGACGGGCTCCGCCGGCTCGGCCGGGGCCTCCTCGTCGGTGTCCGCGCCGGCCTCGGCCGCCACGTCCTGCGCGTCCTCGTCCTCGGTCTCGTCCTCGACGGCGTCGGCGGCCTCTTCGGCCTCGGCGTCGTCCTCAGCCTCGACGTCCACCTCGTCCTCGACGTGCAGCGCGGCCTCTTCGGCGGCGACACCCGCCTCGGCGTCGGCGAGCTCGGCCTCGTCGGGGTCCACAGCGTCTGCCGCCTCGACGATGTCGAGCTCGTCCTCGACGGACTCGACGGAGTCGTGGCTCGCGTTCAGGTTCGGGTCAGACACGGTGGCTGCTTCTTCCTGGATACAAAAGGTGGTGGAACATGCGAAAAGGGGCGGCACCCATCAAGGCGCCGCCCTCCGCGGGGATCAGCCGAAGACGAACTTGATGGCTTCCTGGAACCCATAGTCAATCACGGTCACCAGACCGATCATGATGACCACGAAGACAATCACCACGGTGGTGTACGTCGTGAGCTGGTTGCGAGTGGGCCATACAACCTTGCGGAGTTCCGCGACGATCTGGCGGTAGAACAGCGCGAGCCGGCCCAGAGGACCCTTCTTGCCGCGCTTGCCGCCCTTGCGGGCCTTCTTCTCGCGAGTGTCGTCCTCGGCGTCAGGCATGTCGATGGAGCCCAGGGCGTCCGTCACGTCTCTCACCTGAATCCGGGTCGTGGCCGTACCGCGCCCGGTTGCGCCGCACGGCGTTGCATCGAAGTACGTACCTGCGCACACACATCCGAGAAGGAGTGTGGAGCAGGGCCGGAGGGACTCGAACCCCCAACCGCTGGTTTTGGAGACCAGTGCTCTACCAATTGAGCTACGACCCTTTGCGTCCCCCAACCTACCGCATCCGGGCGAGTGCACGGAGTGCTCACGCTCTGGAGCGGCTGGCGAGGTCCAACGACAGGTGAGTGTACGTGAACCGGGCCCTGACGTCGAACAGAACCCGGCCCGGCCCGCTCCGCCCGGCCTCCCGTCCGGTACCTGAAACGGCGTGCGGCCCGTCTTTGCCGTCTGGGACGATTGGCCGCATGACCTCTGAAACGCCTTCCACCGAGCGCCGGGTATCCGCCCGTATCGGCGCCATCTCCGAGTCCGCCACCCTCGCCGTCGACGCCAAGGCCAAGGCACTCAAGGCCGCCGGTCGCCCGGTGATCGGCTTCGGCGCGGGCGAACCCGACTTCCCGACTCCCGACTACATCGTGGAGGCTGCGGTCGAGGCCTGCCGCAACCCGAAGTTCCACCGCTACACCCCGGCCGGCGGCCTCCCGGAGCTGAAGGCCGCGATCGCCGCGAAGACGCTGCGCGACTCGGGTTACGAGGTCGAGGCGTCCCAGGTCCTGGTGACCAACGGTGGCAAGCAGGCGATCTACGAGGCCTTCGCCGCCGTCCTCGACCCGGGCGACGAGGTCATCGTCCCGGCCCCGTACTGGACCACGTACCCGGAGTCGATCCGGCTCGCCGGCGGTGTCCCGGTCGAGGTCGTCGCCGACGAGACCACCGGCTACCGGGTCTCCGTCGAGCAGCTCGAAGCCGCCCGCACCGAGCGCACCAAGGTCGTCCTCTTCGTCTCCCCGTCCAACCCGACGGGCGCCGTCTACAGCGAGGCCGACGCCCGCGCGATCGGCGAGTGGGCCGCCGAGCACGGCCTGTGGGTCCTGACCGACGAGATCTACGAGCACCTGGTCTACGGCGACGCGACCTTCACCTCGCTGCCGGTCCTGGTCCCCGCCCTGCGCGACAAGTGCATCATCGTCAACGGCGTCGCCAAGACGTACGCGATGACGGGCTGGCGCGTGGGCTGGGTCATCGCCCCGCAGGACGTGATCAAGGCGGCGACCAACCTGCAGTCCCACGCCACCTCCAACGTCTCCAACGTCGCGCAGATCGCCGCGCTGGCAGCCGTCTCGGGCAACCTGGACGCCGTCGCCGAGATGCGCAAGGCCTTCGACCGCCGCCGCCAGACCATGGTGAAGATGCTCAACGAGATCGACGGCGTGGTCTGCCCCGTCCCCGAGGGCGCCTTCTACGCCTACCCCTCGGTGAAGGCCCTCCTCGGCAAGGAGATCCGCGGCAAGCGCCCGCAGACCTCCGTCGAGCTGGCCGCGCTGATCCTCGACGAGGCCGAGGTCGCCGTCGTCCCGGGCGAGGCCTTCGGCACCCCCGGCTACCTGCGCCTGTCCTACGCCCTGGGCGACGAGGACCTGGTCGAGGGCGTGTCCCGCGTGCAGAAGCTGCTGGCGGAGGCCAAGGCCTGACGGCCCCCGGCACCCCGCTCGGCCGTTCCCCCGGCACCCCGGCCGACCGGAACCGACCCGATCACCCGTGCGAGCAAGCCCCCGATCGGCAAAACGACCTCCCGCTCGGAGCATCCGTACGGCAGGATCACCGGATGGAGCACGTACGCGATCTCACGCTTCTGCCGAAAGCCCACCTCCACCTGCACTTCACCGGGTCGATGCGACCGTCGACCCTGCTGGAGCTCGCCGACAAGTACGGCGTGCGGCTGCCCGACGCGCTGACCGCCGGTGAACCCCCCAAGCTGCGGGCCACCGACGAACGCGGCTGGTTCCGCTTCCAGCGGCTCTACGACGCCGCCCGCTCCTGCCTGCGCGAACCCGACGACATCCGCCGGCTCGTCCGCGAAGCCGCGGAGGAGGACGTACGGGACGGCAGCGGCTGGCTGGAGATCCAGGTGGACCCCACCTCCTACGCCCCCCTGCTCGGCGGCATGATCCCCGCCGTCGAGATCATCCTGGACGCCGTGGACGCCGCCTCCCGGGAGACCGGCCTCGGAATCCGGGTCCTCATCGCCGCGAACCGCATGAAGCACCCCCTGGACGCCCGCACCCTCGCCCGCCTCGCGGTCCGCTACGCCGACCGCGGCATCGTCGGCTTCGGACTCTCCAACGACGAGCGCCGCGGCATGGCCCGCGACTTCGACCGGGCCTTCGCCATCGCCCGCGAGGGCGGCCTCCTCGCGGCGCCGCACGGCGGCGAGCTCACCGGCCCGGCCTCCGTCCGCGACTGCCTCGACGACCTGCACGCCGCCCGCATCGGGCACGGCGTACGCGCCGCCGAGGACCCCCGGCTCCTCAAACGGCTCGCCGACCGGCAGATCACCTGCGAGGTCTGCCCCGCCTCCAACGTGGCCCTCGGCGTCTACGAACGGCCCGAGGACGTGCCGCTGCGCACCCTCTTCGAGGCGGGGGTGCCGATGGCGCTGGGCGCCGACGACCCGCTGCTGTTCGGCTCCCGGCTGGCAGCCCAGTACGAGTTCGCCCGCACCTACCACGGCTTCACGGACGCCGAACTCGCCGAACTCGCCCGCCAGTCGGTACGCGGTTCCGCCGCACCCGAGGACGTCCAGGCCAAGCTGCTGGCCGGGATCGACCACTGGCTCAGCGGGTGAGCCGCAGGTCCCCCTCGTAGCAGTCGGCCCGCACCCGGCCCCCGCCGGGGAAGCCGATCTCCAGGTGGGTGCGCCCCTGCTCGGGCACCGCGTACTCGGCCACCGAGGCCACCGGCTCCCCGAGGTGCCGCAGGAAGGGATGGTCGCCGAGGTCCTCACCGACCTCGATGCGGCCCCACTCCCCCAGGTCGTACGGCCCGTGCGGCGCCGCGGACTCCACGATGAGGCACTGGTCGGACCCGGTGGTGATCCGGATGCAGTCGCCGACGCTGTCGATCAGCCAGACGTCGAGCGGAGCCTCGGACCGCTCCCCCTCGCTGACGTGCCAGGACGCGACGACTCTGCTGAGCGTGCGCCCCACGAGGCGGGTGGGGTCCGTACCGGCCCCGTGGAGGGGACAGAGCATGGGCGGCCGGAGCTCCTCAGATGCTGACGCCGACCGTCACCGGCTCGTTGACCAGGGTGACGCCGAAGGCCGCGTGGACACCCGCGACGACCTCGCGGGCCAGGGCGAGGAGGTCCTCGGTGGTGGCCCCGCCCCGGTTGGTCAGGGCGAGGGTGTGCTTGGTGGAGATGCGCGCCGGGCCCGTCCCGTAGCCCTTGGTGAAACCGGCCTTGTCGATCAGCCAGGCCGCGCTGGTCTTCGTCCGGCCCTCGCCCGCGGGGTAGGCCGGCGGGGCGGCCTCCGTGCCGAGGCGCTCGCGGGCCCGGACCAGGAAGGCGGCGTAGGCCTCGTCCGTCAGGATCGGGTTGTGGAAGAAGGAGCCCGCGGACCAGGTGTCGTGGTCCGCCGGGTCGAGCACCATGCCCTTGCCCGCGCGCAGCCGCAGCACGGTCTCGCGGGCCACGGCGGCGGGGACCCGGTCACCGGCGGTGACACCGAGGACGCGGGCGGTCTCCGGGTACTTGATCGGCACGGAGAGGCCGTCCGCGTCCTCCAGGGCGAAGCGCACGCGCAGGACGACGTACCGTCCGGGCTGGTCCTTGAAGGTGCTGTTGCGGTACCGGAAGGCGCACTCGGCGGCGCTCAGGGTGACCGTCTCGCCGGTGGTGCGGTCGTAGGCGACGACCTCGGTGATCGTGTCGCACACCTCCTGGCCGTACGCCCCGACGTTCTGGATCGGGGTCGCACCGGCCGAGCCGGGGATACCGGCGAGGCATTCGATGCCCGCCAGGCCCGCCTCGACGGTGCGGGCGACCGCGTCGCTCCAGTTCTCGCCGGCGGCGAGTTCCAGCCGGGTGCCGTCGAGGGTGAAGCCGGTGGTCGCGATGCGCAGGGCAGTCCCCTCGAAACCCCCGTCGCCGATCACCAGGTTGCTGCCCCCGCCGATGACCAGGAGCGGGGTGCCGCTGTCGTCCGCGGCGCGGACGGCGGCGACCACTTCGGCGTCGGTGGTCGCCGTCACCAGGCGGGCGGCGGGTCCGCCGAGGCGGAAGGTGGTCAGCGGGGCGAGGGGGGCGTCATGGAGTTCCTGCACGTGGACAAGAGTACGGTCCGTACCCCGCGCATCCCTGCGGGGCACGGGCCGCGGCTCAGGACGCGGCCCCCTGTTCGGCCAGCCGGCGCTCCGCCTCGTCCCAGCGGACCGGGAGTCCGGCGGCCGGCACGGTCCAGAAGGTGAAGGCCGACTCCTTCATGTACGCGGCCGCCGCGCGGGAACCGGACCGGTGCGGCTCGCTGCGGGCGAAGCGGTACAGCGCGTCGCGGTCCTCCCAGGCCGAAAGGGTGAGGAAGGTCCGGCCCAGCACGCGGGCGCGCAGCGCGACGCCGTGGGCGCCGGGCGCCCTGCGGATCTGGAGGACGATGCCCGGGGCCTTGAGGAAGAACCTGACCGCTCCGGCGAGGGTGGCCGTCTCGAAGCGGGAGGCCATGACGTAGACCTCGGCGCCGGGAGCGGCCGGCGTGGGCGTGAACCAGGGGATGTCGGGCATGGCGAACTCCTTGCTGGACTGGGCCGGACTGGACTGGACTGGACCGGACTGGACTGGGCTGGGCCGCGCCGGGCCGGGCCGGACTGGACTGGACGGTCCGCGGGCCTCTGGGGGCCTCTGGGCCTCTCGGCCTACAGGTCAGCGGGTCAGCGGGTCAGCGGGTCAGCGGGTGGCGGGGACCTTGCGCGCCGGTACGGGTGCCGTGCCGGCGGGAGCGGCCGGCGCCGCCGTGCCCTTGCGGGGCAGCAGCAGGGCGAGCCCGGCGGCCACGGCGACGGCGACCGCGCCGATCCACAGGGCGGGGACGGTGCCGTTGGTGAAGGCCTGCGGGGACTCGTAGCCACCCTGGGCGGAGAAGACGGAGGCCAGGACGGCGACACCGAGGGCTCCGCCGACCTCCCGCATGGCGTTGTTCGTCCCGGAGGCCTTGCCCTGGTCGGCGGGGGCGACCGTGGACATCAGGGCATTGGAGGCCGGGGCGAAGTACAGGCCCATGCCGACGCCACTGATGACCAGCGGCGCCAACTGGGCGGCGTACGAGACGTCCGCGCTCAGGATCACGGCGAACCAGCCGAGGCCCAGCGCCTGCAGGGCGAGCCCGGCGGCGACGACGGGGCGGCCGCCGATCCGGTCGGAGAGGATCCCGGCGATCGGGGCGACGATCATCGGCATGCCCGTCCAGGGCAGCATCCGCAGCCCGGCCTCGGTGGGCGAGTAGCCGGCGACTCCCTGGAGGAACTGGCTGAGCAGGAAGATCGAGCCGAACATCCCGAGGAACATCAGCAGGCTCGCCAGGTTGATGCCGAGGAAGCCCCGGTCACGGAAGAGCCGCATCGGGAGCATGGGATGGGGATGGGTGAAGCCGTGCCGCACGAACCCGGCGACCAGGACGCTGCCGGCGATCAGCCCGGTCAGTACGGGAGCACTGGTCCAACCCTCGGCGTTGGCGTTGACCAGGGCGTAGACGATCCCGAAGAGGCCTCCGCTGATCAGCAGGGTGCCAGGGATGTCCAGCCGCGCACCGGGGACGGTGGACTCGGCGAGGCGCAGGCGGGCCAAAGGGATCAGCGCGAGGCCTATCGGCACGTTGAGCCAGAAGATCCACTGCCAGGAGATGTGCTCGGTGAGGCTGCCGCCGATCAGCGGACCGCTGGCGACGGCGAGACCGGTGACGGCCCCGTAGATGCCGAGGGCCATCCCGCGCCGGGCCGCCGGGACGGCGGCGGTCAGCAGGGTGAGGGTGAGCGGCATCATCACCGCGGCGCCGACGCCCTGCACGGCGCGGGCGGCGATGAGCGCATCGATGCCGGGCGAGAGCGCTGCTGCGGCGGAGGCCCCCGTGAACACGGCGAGCCCGGCTATGAACAGCCGCCGCCGCGCGAAGCGGTCACCGAGTGCGGCGCCGAACATGAGGAGGACGGCGAAGGTGAGCGTGTAGGCGTTCACCGTCCACTCCAGGTCCTCCAGCTTGCCGCCGAGGTCCTCGCGAATGGCGGGCAGGGCGGTGGTGACGACGAGGTTGTCGAGCGCGGCCATGAAACTGGCCACGCCGGTGAGCACGAGCGCCCACACCGCGGGCCCGCGAAGCCTGGTGTCCATGTCTCGGGCGTGGGTGGTCATGACTCCCCCTACAGATGGTTAGTTATTGATGACTAACTTGGATGGACAGCAAAACCCGCCAAGCACCCAACACCCCGGCAATCTCCGGCAACACTCGGCAACACTCGGCAACCTCCGGCAACCCCCGGCCGACGGATCACCCGCGCCCGTCGTCCGCGCCTGGGGCGGAGGTGGTGGTGGGGGTGGATGGGGATGTGGATGCGGAGGTGGAGCTGGAGGTGGAGGGAGGGCTGCCGGTGGAGAACGCCGTGGAGGCGGGAAGGGAAGGGCGGGTACGGACTCCAGCGGAGCCCTGATCACCGGGCCGGGGTTCGATCACCGTGAAACAGCCTTGCCAGACCCGGTGGTCGGGCGGAAAGCCCATGGCGGCGAGGGTGTTGATCAGCATTCCGTACGCCATGAAGGTCGTCGTGGCGTCCACGTCTCCCGCGAGGGGGACGAGGACGGTGTCCCAGAGCTCCATCCAGGCGGCCCGGACCAGCTCGCCGAACTCCGGCTCCCCGGCCGCTTCGGCAGCGGCCACGGTCACGTAGGTCTGCAGCTGCATCTGCAGCTTGTCGGGGTGGTCGGCGATCAGCTGGATGTACGCCTCGCCCATGACCTTGAAGGGGTCCTCCCCCTGCGAGGCCTTCGCGGCGTCCTGGAACACGAGCCGGATGTCTTCCATGCACCGGACGACGGCGGCGAGGAAGATCGCCTGCTTGTTGGGGAAGAGCCGGAACAGATAAGGCTGCGAGACCCCCACCCGCTTGGCGATCGCCTCGGTGGAGGTCCCGTAATAACCCCCGCGAGCAAACTCCTGCATCGCCGCCCGAATGACGCTCTCACGCCGCTCATCTGCGCTCATCCTGACCATGGGACTAAGTTAGTGCTCAATCACTAACTTGGTCAAGGGGGTAGGGGCGAGGCAGGGCGGGGGCCGGGGCGCCCGCGGGGCGGGGCGCCCGCGGGGCGGGGCGCTGAAGGGGCGGGGCGCTGGAGGGGCGGGGCGTTGGAGGGGCGGGGGCGCTGAAGGGGCGGGCGGGGGCTTCGGGGGCTTTGTGGCGGTGGGGCGGTGTCGGTGGGGCGGGGCGGGGGCTTCGGGGGGGCTCTGTGCCGCCTGGGCGGTGTCAGGGTGGTGTGGGGGTTTCCCGTCAGTCCCAGGGTCCTTCCGGGTCGGGCCGTCCCCTCAAGGGCGCTCCTTCGTCGCGTCGCTACGCGATGGCCTGCGGCCACCCTTGACCGGCCGTCCCGCCCCGGAAAGACAAGGACTGTCGGGAACCCCCCAAAAGGACGCTCACCGGGGACCACTCCAGGGACAGGGCGGCCAGCGATGGGCGGGAGGTCGGGGGACGCATCAGACCATGCCCCCTGCCACTCGGCATAGCGTCTGCACCCCGCCCGTGGCCGTACATAAGCCGCAGACTCCCCGGTGCCCCCTGCCACTCGGCTTGGCGACTGCCACCCGCCTGTGGCCGTACATAGGCCGCCCACGGTCCGGTGCCCTCCGGCGCCCGGCTTGGCGGCCGCCGGTCATCTGTGGCTGGGCATAGGCGCCCACGGTCCGGTGCCCTCCGGCTCCCGGTTTGGCGACTGCCGGTTGTCTGGGGTTGGGCATAGGCCGCCCATGGTCCACTGCCCTCCGGCGCCCGGCTTGGCGGCCGCCGGTCGCCGGTCACCGGTCGCCGGTCGCCTCAGGCTGGGCAGAGGCCGCAGGCTCTCCGGTGCCCTCCGTCTCCTGGCTTGGCGGCCGCCGGTCATCTGGGGTTGGACAGAGGCCGCAAGCCCTGGGGGGGTGGTTGCGGCGATCGGGCGGCGTTCGGGCGGCGAGCGGATCGATGTGGAAGGTGAACAAGCCGCCTTCCGGCGGCCGTAGGGGCCGTGAACGGCCATCGGCCGTTGCGGGAGGGGGCCTTGGGGCTCGATTAGGCGCCCGAAGGGCCGCATCGGGGGTCGAAGGTGCTCTGACGGAGTCAGAGGCCACTTCGCTCGCTGTCACACTCCGGCAAGACACCATCCACGCCCAGACCGGCACCCAAAAGGGATAAATGAGCGGAGGTGGCTCCCCTGGGTCGCGAGCGGCCTGTGCCCACCCCCGGACGGCTCGCAGACGCCTGCGGCGGGGAGCACACCCCGCCTACGGCGGCTCATGTCCAGCCACAGGCGGATGGCAGCCGCCAAACCGAGCAGCAGAGGGCAGCGGAGACTCTGCGGCCTATGTCCAGCCGCAGGCGACCGGCGGCCGCCAAGCCGGGCGCCGGAGGGCAGTGGACAGTGGGCGGCCTATGCCCAGCCACCGGCGACCGGCTGCCGCCAAGCCGAGTGGTAGGGGGCAGCGGGGAGTCTGCGGTTTATGCCCAACCCCAGGCGACCGGCAGTCGCCAAGCCGGGCGCCGGAGGGCAGTGGACGGTGGGCGGTCTATGCCCAACCCCAGGCGACCGGCAGTCGCCAAGCCGGGCGACGGAGGGCACCGGACAGTGGGCGGCCTATGTACGGCCACAGGCGGGTGGCAGTCGCCGAGCCGAGTGGCAGGGGGCAGCGGAGAGTCTGCGGCCTATGTACGGCCACAGACGGGCGGCGGCCGCTATGCCGAGCCGTAGGGGTCATGGTCTGATGCGGCCCCCGACTCGGCCGCCCATCGCTGGCCGGCCCGAATGTTGACCGGTCCCCGGTGAGCGTCCTTTTGGGGGGTTCCCGACAGTCCTTGTCTTTCCGGGGCGGGACGGCCGGTCAAGGGTGGCCGCAGGCCATCGCGTAGCGACGCGACGAAGGAGCGCCCTTGAGGGGACGGCCCGACCCGGAAGGACCCTGGGACTGACGGGAAACCCCCACACCACCCTGATACCGCCCAGGCACCGCAGAGCCCCCCGAAGCCCCCGCCCGGCCAAGCCGCCCCCGCCGGTCTCAGCTCAGTTCGACGACCGCCCGGGACATGCCCAGTACCTTCTGGCCCGCGCTCATGGCCGTCAGGTCGACCCGTACGCGGTTGTCGTCCAGCTTGGCCGCCACCTTGGCCGTGACCTCGATCAGGCCGCCGCGGTCGTCGTTCGGGACCACCACCGGCTTGGTGAAGCGGACGCCGTACTCGACCACCGCGCCCGGGTCGCCGACCCAGTCGGTGACCACGCGGATCGCCTCGGCCATGGTGAACATGCCGTGGGCGATGACGTCCGGCAGGCCCACCTCTTTGGCGAACTTCTCGTTCCAGTGGATCGGGTTGAAGTCGCCCGAGGCGCCCGCGTACTGGACGAGCGTGGCGCGCGTCACCGGGAAGGAGCCCGCCGGGAGCTCGGTGCCGACCTCTACGTCGGCGTACTTGATCTGCGCAGCCATGTCAGGCCTCCTCGGGGCCGCGGGAGACGAGCTTCGTCCACGCCGTCACCACGTGCTCACCGGTCTCGTCGTGGACCTCACCGCGGATGTCGATGATGTCGTTGCCCGCCATCGACTTCACGGCCTCGATCGTCGAGGCCACCGTGAGCCGGTCACCGGCGCGCACCGGGCGGGAGTAGGCGAACCGCTGGTCCCCGTGCACCACGCGGCTGTAATCCAGCCCCAACTGCGGGTCGGCGACGACCTGGCCGGCCGCCGCGAACGTGATGGCGAACACAAAAGTCGGCGGTGCGATCACGTCCAGGTGGCCGAAGGCTTTGGCGGCTTCCGGATCGGTGTAGACGGGATTTTCGTCACCCACCGCTACCGCGAATTCCCGGATCTTCTCCCGGCCGACCTCGTACGGATCGGTGGGCGGGTAGCTCCGCCCCACGAAGGACTGATCGAGCGCCATGACTCACTACCTCCTGATGAGGAACATGAAAGGACACAAAATCTGGAACAGCCGGACTGCCGGACAGCCGGACAGCCGGACAGCCGGACTGCCGGATAGCGGATACCCGGCGTGCGGCCCTACGGCCCGCAGAGCCTCCGCAGCCGCAGCCGCAATCGCCCCGCATCCGGCTGCGGAAACGACACGAGGCCGCCCCCGTTGAAGGGGACGGCCTCATGACGGAGCCTGTATACGGGACTTCGCCAGGGTCAGCGGGTCTCGCGGTGCGCGGTGTGCGAGTTGCAGCGCGGGCAGTGCTTCTTCATCTCAAGACGGTCCGGGTCGTTACGCCGGTTCTTCTTGGTGATGTAGTTCCGCTCCTTGCACTCCACGCAGGCCAGCGTGATCTTCGGGCGGACGTCGGTGGCAGCCACGTGAGTGCTCCTTGACGGAAAATGGGACGGATGAACGCATACAAGAGTAGCCGACCGGGAGACCGACCCCGCAATCGGCTACTGTGTGTAGCGGCGACCGGACTTGAACCGGTGACACAGCGATTATGAGCCGCTTGCTCTACCGACTGAGCTACGCCGCTTTGATGTGATCAACTCCCCACCCGAGGGTGGGGAACCTCTCTCACCAGAGCCCCAATGCGGAATCGAACCGCAGACCTTCTCCTTACCATGGAGACGCTCTACCGACTGAGCTATTGGGGCGAGCGATGAAGACATTACACGGTTGCCCGCCGATCGCCCAAATCCTTTGCGGGGGCAGGGCTCCGAGGTGGTTCCCGGTGCCTTCTGGATCAACCGACCGACGCCTTCCGGGCCCCTTCGCCGGCGAAATGTGTGCGGGCTCACACGACCGGGCGCACACCCGCCGGACTTAGACCCGCCGGGCTCACACCGGCCAGGCGCACACCGGCCAGGCGCAGACCGGCCAGACGCACACCCGCCGGGCGCTCACCGGTCGGGCGCAGGGGCACCACACCGGTACGACTATTGCGCTCTTCCGCGAAGCGGGGTGTGCCGCCCCCTAGGCTCTGAGCACGCTGCGTGATCTTGGGCCGCGGGCCTCGGCCGGCCCGGGACCGCCCGAGCCACCGCAGGAGCGCGTGATGTCCGACAGCCACCCGCAGCAGCCGTCCCCCTCCCCGCGCAGCGGCCGCGGCGAGAGCGGCGGCCACGGGTTCGCCCCGGAGGCCGCCACGCTGATGCTCGCCGGGGCGCGCCTGGCGGACGGCCGGGCCGTCGACGTGCGGCTCGGCGGCGGCCGGATCCAGGCCGTCGGTACGGCGGGCAGCCTGGCCGCCCCCGCGCTGTCCCGGGTGGACCTCGGCGGTTACCTGCTGCTGCCCGCCCCGGCCGAGCCCCACGCCCACGGGGACACGGCGCTGACCGCCGACGGGGAGGGGCCCGTCTCGTACACCGCGGACGAGGTCCAGCGCCGGGCCACCGAGGCGGCTCTGCTCCAGCTGGGCCACGGCGCCACCGCCGTGCGTTCGCACGTGCGGATCGGGGACGTGCACGGCCTCGGCCCCCTGGAGGCGGTGCTGCAGGCCCGTCGCTCGCTGCGCGGGCTGGCCGACCTGACGGCGGTGGCCGTCCCCCGGCTGCTGACCGGGACGGCCGGTGCGGACGGGCTGGCGATGCTGCGGGACGCCATGAAGATGGGCGCCTCCGTGATCGGCGGCTGCCCCGATCTGGACCCGGACCCGACGGGTTTCTTGGAGGCGGTCCTGGAGCTCGCGTCCGAGCACGGCTGCCCTGTGGATCTGCATACGGACGGGGACGATCCGGGCCGGTTGTCGCGTCTGGCGGCGATGGCGGGCGGGCTGCGGCCCGGGGTGACCATCGGTCCCTGCGGGGGGCTGTCCCGGCTGCCGCTGGACGTCGCGGCGCGCGCCGCCGAGCAGCTCGCCGCGGCGGGCGTGGGGGTGACCTGTCTGCCGCAGGGCGACTGTGCGGCCCTGGAGCGCCGCGGTCTGCGTACGGCGCCCGTACGGCTGCTGCGGGCGGCGGGGGTGCGGGTCTGCGCCGGGAGCGGCGCTCTGCGGGACGCCGGGAACCCGGTGGGCCGCGGTGATCCGCTGGAGGCGGCGTACCTGCTGGCCTCCCAGGGCGGTCTGCGGGCTGGTGAGGCGTACGACGCGGTGAGTGCGGCGGCCCGTGAGGCGATGGGTCTGCCGGAGGTGCGGGTGGAGGCCGGGTTCCCGGCGGAGCTGCTCGCGGTGCGCGGGGACCGGATCGCGGGGGTGCTGTCCCTGGCGTACAGCCGGATCGTGATCCACCGGGGCCGTGTCGTAGCCAGGACGAGTGCCGTACGTGAGTACTGCGACTCGGCGGTGGCGGTGGCTCTGGACCTGCCCCGCCAGGGCCGTACGGAGGCGGGGCCCTGAAAGGCGCCGGCCGTTCGCGGGCGGGGGCGCCCGGCTCGTCGTACGGTCGGTTCATGCGCATCGTCATCGCGGGTGGACACGGTCGGATCGCGTTGCGGCTGGAGCGCCTGCTCGCCGCGCGCGGGTACGAGGTCGCGGGCATCGTCCGTGACCCGGAGCAGGGCGACGACCTCCGGGAGGCGGGCGCCGAGCCCGTGCTGTGTGATCTCGAATCGGCCTCGGTGGAGCACGTGGCGGGCATCCTTCACGGGGCGGACGTGGCGGTCTTCGCGGCCGGTGCGGGGCCCGGCAGCGGGGTGGAGCGCAAGGACACGGTGGACCGGGGGGCGGCGGTGCTGTTCTCCGACGCCGCGGAACGGGCGCGCGTGCGGCGTTTCCTGATGGTGTCTTCGATGGGCGCGGACGCCCGGCACCAGGGGGACGAGGTCTTCGACCACTACCTGCGGGCCAAGGGGGAGGCGGACGACCACGTCCGTACCCGGCTGGGCCTGGAGTGGACGGTGGTGCGGCCGGGCGCGCTGACGGAGGACGCGGGCAAGGGCCTGGTCCGTCTGGAGGCGCACACGGGCCGCGGTTCGGTTCCCTTGGACGATGTGGCGGCGGTGCTGGCGGAGCTGGTCGACACGCCGGCGACGGCGGGCCTGACCCTGGAGCTGGTGTCCGGGTCGACTCCGGTGTCGGTGGCCGTGAAGGACATGGCGGGCAACTGACGGCCGGCCGGCGGGGCGTGGCCCGGCTGCCGGCGCGCGGCCCGGCCGCCGGCGGCGCGCGGCCCGGCTGCCCGGCGGCGGGCGGCCCGGCTGCCCGGCGGGCCGCGGGTCAGAAGCCGGCGGTCACCTTGTCGTCGGAGCGGGCCACGGAGTCCTGCTGGTAGCGGTCTTCGTAGGTCTGCCGGATGCGTTCGATGCGGGCGCTGCGCTCGTCGGCCTCCTTCTCCGGGTAGAGGAGCACCACCTCGTAGGAGGTCTCGCGGACACTCGTCCCGTCCTTGCCGCGCCACTGGCCGTACCCGTCGTGGACGGTCAGTCCTTCCGGGAAGGCGGGGGTGATGTCCTTGGCGAGGAAGCGCATGAACTCGTGCTTGTCGACGGCGCTTCCGCCGCCTTGCCGTTCCGTGCCGAAGTAGAGCCGGGTCTCCCGGTGGGGCTCCCCCGCCTCGGGGTGGAGCGCCGCCCCGACCAGGGCCGGAATTCCGGCGCCGAGCAGGGCGAGCAGGACTCCGCCCCCGACCTTCCCCCGCGTGTCAGATGTCCATTTCACGCCGGGTGAACGAACGGGGGCCGGTGACGATGCGGCCGTCGCGGCCGCGGCCGTCGAACGGGCGAGCGCCGGAACGCGAACGGGTGCGTGCGCGGGGCCCCGTCCCTCCGGCGCGTCCGTCCGGCGCGTCCGTCCGGCACGTCCGTCCGGTGCGGGAACGAGAAAACCCCCGTTCGCTGCGTTTCCGCAGATGAACGGGGGTTCCACTCGCGTGGCGGCGCCAGGGTTCGAACCTGGGTAGGCTGAGCCGGCAGATTTACAGTCTGCTCCCTTTGGCCACTCGGGCACACCGCCAAGAGATGTTGCCGTCTTTCCGCCTTGCGGCGGCGCTCCGTGGCAACGACGTAAACAATACCCGATGGCCGGGGGTGCTTCGCCACCGGATTGATCAGCACCGCGGGCGGGCGCGGTGGCTAGGCTTTGCGGAGCGGTCCGGGCCCGTCCGGCCGCGCCCCCCGGGGGTTTCACCACCGACTTCAAGGAGCCACAGCACATGGCCGACTCCAGTTTCGACATCGTCTCGAAGGTCGAGCGGCAGGAGGTCGACAACGCCCTCAACCAGGCCGCGAAGGAGCTCTCGCAGCGTTACGACTTCAAGGGCACGGGCGCCACGATCGCCTGGTCCGGCGAGAAGATCCTGATGGAGGCGAACTCCGAGGAGCGCGTCAAGGCGGTCCTCGACGTGTTCGAGACCAAGCTGGTGAAGCGCGGGATCTCGCTGAAGGCGCTCGACGCCGGCGAGCCGCAGCTGTCCGGCAAGGAGTACAAGATCTTCGCGACGATCGAGGAGGGCATCTCCCAGGAGAACGCCAAGAAGGTCGCGAAGATCATCCGCGATGAGGGCCCCAAGGGCGTCAAGGCGCAGGTCCAGGGCGAGGAGCTGCGGGTGAGCTCCAAGAGCCGCGACGACCTCCAGGCCATCCAGGCACTGCTCAAGGGCAAGGACCTGGACTTCGCGATCCAGTTCGTGAACTACCGCTGACCCGGGTCTCCCGGTCCGTCCGCACGCCGGCCCGGCGGTCGTCACCGACCGCCGGGCCGCGGCGTGCGTCCGGGTCGTGGGGAACGCGCGTTTCCTGCGGCTGCCGAAGCCGAAGCTGTCGGACGCCCTGGACGCCTTGGACGCGCTGCCGCACCGGCAGCCGGTGCGGTGGGACCTGAGCGGCTGCGCCCTCTCGACCACGCCCGCCTGACCGCCATCGGGGGCTGGGAGCGCGCGCGGATGCGGGCGCCCGGTCACGAGGGCGTCATCCAGTGCGGTCTCCGCACCGGGGCGTCTACCCTCCTGGGGTGCAGGACGCAGCGGGTGGGGCGGGTGGGCTGAGGCGCACCCTGGGGGTGTCCGACGCGGTCGTCGTCGGGCTCGGCGCGATGGTGGGCGCGGGTATTTTCGCCGCGCTCGCCCCGGCGGCCCGGGCGGCGGGCGGCGCGCTGGCGGCGGCTCTGGCTGTGGCGGCGGCGGTGGCGTACTGCAATGCGCACTCCTCGGCGCGGCTCGCGGCCCGCCATCCGTCGTCGGGCGGGCGGCACCTACGTGTACGGCCGTGAGCGGCTGGGGCCCTTCTGGGGCCATCTCGCGGGCTGGGGTTTCGTGATCGGCAAGACGGCTTCGTGCGCGGCGATGGCTCTGACGGTCGGCGCGTACCTGTGGCCAGGGCAGCAGCACGCGGTGGCCGTGGCGGCGGTGGTGGCGCTGACCGCCGCCGGTTTCGGCGGGGTGCAGAAGTCCGCGCGGACCGCCCGGGTGATCGTGGCGGCGGTGCTGGCGGTGCTGGCCGCGGTGGTGGTCGCCTGCCTGTCGTCCGACGCGGCCGCGGTGGGGCGGCTCGGCGGTCCGGGCGGGGGTGCCGGCGGGCTGCTCCAGGGTGCTGCTCTGCTGTTCTTCGCCTTCGCGGGCTACGCGCGGATCACCACGCTGGGCGAGGAGGTGCGCGACCCGGAGCGGACGATCCCGCGGGCGGTGCCGCTTGCGCTGGGGATCGCGCTGCTGGTGTACGCCGCCGTGGCGGTGGCGGCGCTGTCGGTGCTGGGGGCGGACGGGCTGGCGGGGTCGTCGGCGCCGCTGGTGGATGCGGTGCGGGCGGCGGGGCGGCCCGGGTTGGCCCCGGTCGTCCGGGCGGGGGCGGCTTTGGCCGCGCTGGGTTCGCTGCTCGCGCTGGTGCTGGGTGTCTCGCGGACGGTGCTGGCGATGGCGCGGGACGGGCATCTGCCGCGGGCGCTGGCGGCTGTCCATCCGCGGCGGCAGGTGCCGCACCATGCCGAACTGGCGGTGGGTGCGGTGGTGGCGGTGCTCGCGGCCACGGCCGATCTGCGGGGCGCGATCGGCTTCTCGTCCTTCGGGGTGCTCGTGTACTACGCGATCGCGAACGCTTCCGCGTGGACCCTCGGCCCGGCGCTCAAGGGCCGGGTCGTGGCGGCGGCCGGGCTGTGCGGCTGTGTGGTGCTGGCGTGTGCGCTGCCCCTGGCCGCGGCGGGCGCGGGGGCGGCGGTGCTGGCGGCGGGGGCCGCCCTGTACGGGGTACGGGCACGGGTACGGGTACGGGGGCGGCGCAGCTCCGGGTCCTGAAGCCGCCCAGGGCGCCGGGTCCGGGCCCGCCTCCCCCCGCGGCAGCCGTCGTCGGACCCCGTCCGCAGGTACGCGTGCCGGCGGGCGGACTGACGTCCGTTCAGTCGTCCGGTCAGTCGTCCGTGGACGGGGTGGAGGCCATCGGCTCCGGCGTGGCAGGGCGACGGCTCGGGCGGGTCCGTGCACCCTGGCTGCGGCCAGGTCGCTGACCTGGGCAGGCGCGCGGGCGCCCAGTACGCTGCCGCCATGATCTCCGCTCCCCGCCCGAGGCGCGGGTCCGCCGTCGTGGCCGTCTTCGCCGTCATGGTCGTCGCCGTGGCCGCCGCTCTCGGCGTGTGGTGGTACCAGGGCCGGGCGCAGCAGGGCGAGTTCGCCTCGGCTCCGCGGCCCTGCCCGCTCGTGTCGGCGGGGACGGCGGACCGGCTGCTGGGCGGTCGGACGGAGGCGGTCGAGTCGCTGTCGTCCTGCAGTTGGGGCGGCGCCGGTCTGCGGGCCGACGCGCAGCCGGTACTGCAGGTGCAGGTGACCCGGATGACGGTGGACGAGGCGCGGGACCACTTCCGGCGGACGAAGGCCGAGCCGATGGGGAAGGCGGGGCCGATGGCCGCGGACCTGTCGGACTTCGGCGACGAGGCATTCGTACGGCCCCGGTATCCCGCCGGGGGCCGGTTCACCACCGAGGTCCATTTCCGCCGGAGCAATGTGGTGGTCGCGGTCCGGTACGCGCCGGTGGAGGGTGATGCCGACCAGGCCCGTGCGGGCGCCTACGACGCGGCGGCGGACGCGGCGGCCCGGCTGGACCGGGCGCGGTAGCCGGCCGGTGGCGGGGGCGCCGCCGGCCCGTCCGGCCCGGCGGCTTTGCGGTGTTCCCGGGTCAGCGGGAGGCGAAGGGCGCGTCCGTGGGGACGATCTCGCGGCCCAGCGGCAGCAGGGACAGCGGGACCATCTTGAAGTTGGCGATGCCGAACGGGATGCCGATGATCGTGACGCAGAGGGCGATCCCGGTGACGATGTGGCCGAGGGCCAGCCACCACCCCGCGAGGATCAGCCACAGGACGTTGCCGATGAAGGAGCCCGCGCCCGCGTCCCGGCGCTCGACCGCGGTGTAGCCGAACGGCCAGAGGGCGTAGACCGCGATGCGGAAGGCGGCGATCCCGAAGGGGATGCCGATGATGGTGATGCAGAGGATCAGGCCCGCGAGGCAGTAGCCCAGGAACAGCCAGATGCCGCTGAGGACGAGCCAGATGACGTTCAGTACGGTCTTCACGGTCGGCGGCCTGCCATCTGTTCGAGCCGGGCGATGCGCTCGGCCATCGGGGGGTGGGTCGAGAACATCCTGGACAGCCCCTGGCCGGGGCGGAAGGGGTTGGCGATCATCATGTGGCTCGCCGTCTCCAGCCGGGGTTCCGGGGGCAGGGGCAGCTGCTTGGTGCCCGCGTCGAGTTTGCGCAGGGCGCTGGCCAGGGCGAGCGGGTCCCCGGTGAGCTGGGCCCCGGAGGCGTCGGCCTCGTACTCGCGGGAGCGGCTGATGGCGAGCTGGATCACGGAGGCGGCCAGCGGGCCGAGGATCATGATGAGCAGCATGCCGAAGAGGCCGGGGCCTTCGTCGTCGTTCGAGCGGCCGACCGGGATCAGCCAGGCGAAGTTCACCAGGAACATGATCACCGAGGCGAGGGCTCCGGCGACCGACGAGATCAGGATGTCCCGGTTGTAGACGTGGCTCAGCTCATGGCCGATGACCCCGCGCAGTTCCCGTTCGTCGAGGATGCGCAGGATGCCCTCGGTGCAGCAGACGGCGGCGTTGCGCGGGTTGCGGCCGGTGGCGAAGGCGTTGGGCGCTTCGGTGGGCGAGATGTAGAGCCGGGGCATGGGCTGGCGCGCGGACGTGGAGAGCTCGCGCACGATGCGGTACAGCTCGGGGGCTTCGAATTCGCTGACGGGGCGGGCGCGCATGGCACGCAGCGCCAGCTTGTCGCTGTTCCAGTACGCGTACGCGTTCGTCCCGAGGGCGATGAGGACGGCGACGATCAGGCCGGTCCGTCCGAAGAAGCTGCCGATGACGATGATGAGTGCGGACAGGCCGCCGAGGAGTACGGCGGTCTTGAGCCCGTTGTGCCGGCGGTGCACGGTACGCCCTCCTAGTGGTGCGGCAGGGGGACCCCGTCCAGGATCGGTGGATCTGCGGGTCTACGGTCCAGTGGACGCTCCCTTCCTGGTCAACGCGAGGTGGGGGCGTCAGGTTCCCAGGGCGCGGCGGGGCCGCCGCCCCGGCGGCCGGGGGCGGGGGGCGGCGGCGGGCGTTACTCCGTACGGGTGAGGGTTGCGGGCGGTCTGCGGCTACAGCGGGAAGAGGCTGCCCGTCGCGAAGCGCAGGACCAGCTGCGGGGCGCCGGACAGGACGAGCGCCGCGGCGGCGGTGAGCGCGATGGCGGCGGTGACGGGCAAGGGGGTCGTCGTGCGGGCCGCGGCGGGAGCGTCCGCGGGCTCCGGGGTGCGGAAGAGCAGCGCGGTCCACCGCAGGTAGTAGTAGAGGGCGACGACGACGTTCACGGCCATGACCACGGCGAGCCAGCCCAGGCCGGCGTCCACGGCGGAGCGGAAGACGGTGACCTTGGCGAAGAGGCCGATGATGCCGGGCGGCAGGCCGGCCAGGCAGAGCAGGAAGAACGCCAGCGCGAGGGCGGCGAGGGGGCGCTCGGCGTACAGGCCGCGGTAGTCGGCGAGCCGGTGGAGCGGCTTCGTGCGGGCGACCAGGGCGGCCACGGAGAAGGCGCCGAGGTTCACCGCGGCGTACATGAGGGCGTAGGCGACGGTGGAGCCGATCTGGTCCCGGTCGGCGTACGCGGCGGCGGCGATCGGGACGAGGAGGTAGCCGGCCTGGCCGACCGAGGACCAGGCGAGGAGCCGTACGGCGCCGTTCGGCCGGTCGGCGGACTGGCGCAGGGCGGCGGCGTTGCCCAGGGTCATGGTGAGGGCGGCGAGGACGGCCAGCGCGGGTCCCCAGACGTCGGAGTACGCGGGGAAGGCGAGCACGGTGACGAGGATGAGGCCCGTGAAGCCGACGGCCTTGCCGATCACCGAGAGGTAGCCGGCGATGGGCAGGGGCGCGCCGACGTAGGTGTCGGGGACCCAGAAGTGGAAGGGGACGGCCGCGGTTTTGAAGGCGAAGCCGACGAGGGTGAGGGCGACCCCGGCCACGGCGAGGGTGTCGAGCTGCCCGGGGACGGTTTCGAGGCGGTCGGCGACCTGGCCGAGGTGCAGGGAGCCGGTGGCGGCGTAAACGAAGCTGACGCCCATCAGCGACACGGCGGTGGCGGTGACGGAGGACAGGAAGAACTTGAGGGCGGCTTCGGAGGAGAGCCGGTCGCCGCGGCGCAGGCCGACGAGGGCGAAGGCCGGCAGCGAGGCCACTTCGAGGGCGACGATCAGGGTGGCGAGGTCGCGGGAGGCGGGCAGCAGGGCTGCGCCGGCGGCGGAGGACAGCAGCAGGAACCAGAACTCGCCGGCGGGCAACCGGGCGTCGCGGACGGCGGTGACCGACAGCAGGGCGGTGACGAGCGCACCGGCGAGGACCAGGAACTGGACGAGGAGCGCGAAGTGGTCGGCGGTGTAGCTGCAGGCGGCCGGGTCGGTGGTGAGGCAGAAGGTGGCGCGGTCGCCGGCGCGCAGCGGCAGGAGCAGGGCGGTCGCGGCGGCGAGGCCGGCGACGGAGATCCAGCCGAGGACGGGTTTGCGGTGCTCGGGCAGGAAGAGGTCGGCGACCAGGACGAGCAGGCCGACGGCGGCGGTGAGGACCACGGGCGCGAGGGCGAGCCAGTCGACGGACTGGACGAGGCTGGGGGTCTCGGCGGCGAGGACCGCGAGGGCCGTCATGCGTTGCCTCCTGCGAGGAGCTTCTGGACGGCCGGGTCGGTGAGGCCGAGGAGGACCGCGGGCCACAGGCCGGCGAGGACGGTGAGGGCGGCGAGCGGGGTCCAGGCGGCGAACTCGTAGCGCTGGACGTCGGCGACGGTGAGCTCGGGGCCGGCCTTCGGGTCGCCCATGCAGATGCGCCGCACGACGATCAGGAGGTAGGCGGCGGTGAGCAGGGTGCCGAAGGCGCCGACGGCCGTGTAGGTGAGGAACGCGGGCCGGGACAGGCCTTCGGCGGGGTCGAAGGAGCCGAACAGGGCCAGCATCTCGCCCCAGAACCCGGCCAGGCCGGGCAGTCCGAGGGAGGCGACCGCGGCGAAGGCCAGGAGGGCGCCGAGGCGGGGGGCGCGGCCGTAGAGGGCGGCGCCGGTGGCTCCGGCGAGGGTGTCGAGGTCGGCGGTCCCGTAGCGGTCCTTGAGGGCCCCGACGAGGAAGAAGAGGAGGCCGGTGATCAGGCCGTGGGCGATGTTGGCGAAGAGTGCGCCGTTGACCCCGGTGGGGGTCATCGAGGCGATGCCGAGGAGCACGAAGCCCATGTGGCCGACGGAGGAGTAGGCGATGAGGCGCTTGAGGTCGCCCTTGCTGCCCTTGCGGGCCAGGGCGAGGCAGGCGAGGGACCCGTAGATGATGCCGACGGCCGCGAAGGCGCCCAGGTACGGGGCGAAGGTGTGCATGCCGCCGGGGGTGACGGGGAGCAGGATGCGGACGAACCCGTACGTGCCCATCTTGAGCAGGACGCCGGCCAGCAGGACGGATCCGACGGTGGGCGCGGCGGTGTGGGCGTCGGGCAGCCAGCTGTGCAGCGGCCACATCGGGGTCTTCACGGCGAGGCCGAGGCCGATGGCGAGGACGGCCAGGACCTGGGTGGTGTGGGACAGTCCGCGGCCGCCGTCGGAGGCGAGGGCCACCATGTCGAAGGTGCCGCCGTCCAGGCCGATGAGCAGCAGGCCGAGCAGCATGACGACGGAGCCGAGGAGGGTGTAGAGGATGAACTTCCAGGCGGCGGCCTGCCTTTGGGCGCCGCCCCAGCGGGCGATGAGGAAGTACATCGGGATGAGGACCATCTCGAAGGCGAGGAAGAACAGCAGCAGGTCGAGGACGGCGAAGGTCGCGAGGGTGCCGGACTCCAGGACGAGCAGCAGGGCGACGAAGGCCTTCGGGGAGGGTCCGGCGGGCAGCTTGAAGTAGCTGTAGAGCGCGCAGAGGAAGAACAGCAGCGCGGTCATCAGGAGCAGGGGGAGCGAGATGCCGTCGATGCCGAGGTGGATGCGGACGTCCAGCGCCGGGATCCAGCTGATGTCCGTCGTCGCCTGGAACCGGGACGGGGCGTCGTGGTCGAAGCCCACGGCGAGGGCGACGGCCGCGGCGAGGACGACTCCGGTCACGGTCACCCCGTGGCGCAGTACGGCCTGTTCGGGACTGCGGCCCTTCAGGCCGGGCGGCGGCGGCAGCAGGGCCGCGGCGGCGCCGAGGAGCGGTGCGGCCACGACGAACGCCAGGAGGAACTGCATCACGGACGGGCTGATATCAATCACGGCTGACTCACGGCTCACGATCCGGCGTTGACGTTGGCGAGGACGGCGGTGGCGATCGCCAGGACCACGGCGCCGGCGAGCAGGGCGCTCAGGTAGCTCTGCACGTTGCCGGTCTGGGCGCGGCGTACGAGGCCGCCGAGCAGCCGGGGGCCGATGCCCGCGCCGCGGACGTAGGCGTCGACGACTTCGCGGTCGAGGAAGCGGACGAGGCCGGCTGCGGCGCGGACGGGGCGGACGAACAGCCGGTCGTAGAGGGCGTCCAGGTGGAAGCCGTCGGCGGCGTGGCGGTGGAGCGGGCCGAGGAGGGCGGGGCCGGGGTCCGCGGCGGGGCCGGCGGGGACGGCGGGGTGCCCGGTGGTGACCTCGGCGACCTCGGGGGTTTCGGCTGCGGACTCCGCGGCGGCGGTGGCGGCGGACACCTCGGCGGCGACGGCGGCGGGCTGGGCCGCGGCGGCTGCGGCGGCGGGGCCGGTCGCGGCGGGGGCCGTCGCGGCCTGGGCGGTGGCGCGCTGCCAGAGGCCGTACGTCAGCAGAGCGCCGAGGAGCGCGGCGCCGACGCCGAGGAGCGAGGTGGTCAGGGTCGGGGTGAGGGCGCGGCCGTCGAACCAGTCGGCGAGGGGGCCGGCGGCGAGGCCGAAAGCGACGGTGGGGACCGCGAGGAGCCACAGCACGCCGGTCATGGCCAGGGGTTCCCGGCCGTGGTCGGGGGCGGGGGCGCCCCGGCCGCGGAAGGCCATCAGCCACAGGCGGGCGGCGTAGGCGGCGGTGAGGAGGGCGGTGAGCACGCCGGCGGTCAGCACCAGCCAGCCGGCGGCGCCGGGGGCGAGGTCCGAGTGGCCGGTGGCGGTCTGCTCGGCGGCGACGAGGACGGCTTCCTTGGAGAAGAAACCGGCGAAGGGCGGGATCGCGGCGAGGGCGAGCAGCGCGAGCGTCATCGTCCAGAAGGCGTCGGGGATGCGCTTGGCCAGGCCGTCCATGCGGGACATGGCGGCCAGGGAGTTCGTCCCGGCGGCGTGGATGATCACGCCGGCGCCGAGGAAGAGGAGCGCCTTGAAGGCGCCGTGGGACAGGAGGTGGAAGACGGCGGCGCTGCGGTCGCCGACGGCCAGCGAGCCGGTCATGTAGCCGAGCTGGCCGATCGTGGAGTAGGCGAGGACGCGCTTGATGTCGTCCTGGGCCAGGGCGGCGAGGGCCGAGCCGACCATGGTGACGGCGGCCATGGCGGCCATGACCACGAGGGCGGCCCGGGAGGCGGCGAAGACCGGCAGGAGGCGGGCGATGAAGTACACGCCGGCGGCGACCATCGTCGCGGCGTGGATCAGCGCGGACACCGGGGTGGGGCCCGCCATGGCGTCGGGGAGCCAGGTGTGCAGCGGGAACTGTGCGGACTTGCCCGCGACGCCGGCCAGCAGGAGCAGGGCGACCAGGGTGGGGTGGCCGAGTCCGCCGGCGGCGACGGTGCCCAGGATCTCGGTGATCCGGAAGGAGCCGGCGTCGGCGGCGAGCGCGAACAGGCCGATCAGGAAGGGGACGTCGCCGAGCTTGGTGACGAGGAAGGCTTTGAGGGAGGCGGAGCGGGCCGCTTCGGTCTCCCAGTAGTGGCCGACCAGGAAGTACGAGCAGATGCCCATGACCTCCCAGCCGACCAGCAGCACCATCAGGTCGCCGGAGTAGACGACGAGGAGCATGGCGGAGGTGAACAGGGAGACGAGGGCCGCGTACGAGGGGTAGCGCGGGTCCTCGCGGAGGTAGGCGGTCGAGTACAGCTGCACGCAGGTGGAGACGACGGCGACCAGCACGGCCGTCAGCACGGCGAAGCCGTCCAGGTGGAGCGAGAGCTCGATGGGCACGGAGCCCGTCGGGGTCAGCTCGGTGGCGGTGTCGATGGCCGCGCCGCCGCCCTGGCGGATCGCGACGAGCACGGCCAGGACGGCGGCGCCGAGCGCGGGGAGCACGGCGAGCGGCCGGACGAAGCCGGGGGCGCTGCGGCCGAGGAGCAGTCCGGCCACCGCGCCCAGGAAGGGCAGGAGGGGGACGAGGACGGCGAGGGTCGGGGTGCTCACGCGGCGGCCTCGCTCTGCGTGTTCGGCGTGTTCGGCGGGGTGGACGCGGGTTCGTGGCCTTCGGCGGTGTCCCGGAGCCGGTCGACGTCGGAGCTGCCCCGGTTGCGGTACACCATCAGCACGATCGCGAGGCCGATGCCGATTTCGGCGGCGGCGATGGCGATGGTGAAGAGGGTGAGGGCCTGCCCTGCGTGCAGGGCGTCGCGCAGCCACACGTCGAAGGCCACCAGGTTGAGGTTGACGGCGTTGAGCATCAGCTCGACGGACATCAGGACCAGGATGGCGTTGCGGCGGGCGAGGACTCCGTACAGGCCCGTGCAGAAGAGGAGCGCCGCGAGCACGGCGGGGTAGGCGAGGTGCATCAGCGCTGCCCCTTGTCGCGGGTGTCGGCGGGGGTGGCCGCGGTGTCGGCGGGGGTGGCCGTGGTGTCGGCGTCGTTCGGACCGGTCCGGCGGGACAGCACGATGGCGCCGATGAGGGCGGCGAGGAGGAGGACGGAGAGGGCCTCGAAGGGCAGCACCCAGTGCTGGAAGAGGATCTCGCCGGAGACCTTGGTGGAGCCCTGGACGGGTCCGTCGAGGTCGATCCAGGTGGTGCGGAAGGCGTCGGCGACGACCCAGACGAGGGCGGCGGCGGCGGTCACGGCGACCCCGAGGGCGACCGGGCGGTTGCCGGAGTCGGCGTCCGGGGAGCGGCCGATGGGGGCCTTGGTGAGCATCAGCCCGAAGAGCAGGAGGACGACCACGGAACCGAGGTAGATCAGTACCTGGACCCAGGCGATGAACTCGGCGGTGAGCAGCAGGTACTCGACGGCGATGCCGCCGAGGGCGACGACCAGCCACAGGGCGGCGTGCACCAGCTGCCGGGTGGTGACGGTGACGAGGGCCGCGCCGAGGGTGGCGAGGCCGACGAGGACGAAGGCGATCTCGACGCCGGTCGGGGACAGGAATCCGGGCCCGGTGGCGGCGGCTGCGGCCAGGACGGCGGCGGGGGTCACGCGTCTGCCTCCGGGTTCGCGGCGGCCGGCGGTTCGGTGGCCGGCGGTTCGGTGGCCGTTCCGGCTGCCGCGGGGCTGTCGGCGGCTGCCGCGGCGGCGGCTGCGGCGGCTTCGGCCTTCTCCACCGCCTTGCGGGCGGCGGCGACTTCCTTGGGCTCCTCGGCGGCCGGGTCCAGGGCGGGCGGGGCGGGGACGGTCCACATCCACTCGCGGAGCTTGTCGCGCTCGTGGGTCAGCTCGTGGATGTCGGTCTCCGCGTACTCGAACTCCGGCGACCAGAACAGGGCGTCGAAGGGGCACACCTCGATGCAGATGCCGCAGTACATGCACAGGGAGAAGTCGATGGCGAAGCGGTCGAGGACGTTGCGGCTGCGCTCGCGGCCGCCGGGGGTGGAGGCCGGGACCGTCTCCTTGTGGGAGTCGATGTAGATGCACCAGTCGGGGCACTCGCGGGCGCACAGCATGCAGACCGTGCAGTTCTCCTCGAACAGGCCGATGACCCCGCGGGAGCGGGGCGGCAGTTCGGGCTGGGCCTCGGGGTACTGGGCGGTGTGTGCGCGCTTGGTCATCGTGCGCAGGGTCACCGCCAGGCCCTTGGCGAGGCCGGATCCGGGGATGGGCATCAGTTGATCGCCACCTTCACGATGCCGGTGAGCGCGATCTGGGCGAGCGCGAGCGGGATGAGTACGGTCCAGGCGAGCTTCTGGAGCTGGTCCTCGCGCAGGCGCGGGTAGCTCACGCGGAGCCAGATCACGAGGAAGGCGAGGACGGCGGTCTTGAGCAGGGTCCAGACCCAGCCGAGGCCGTCGGCGCCGAGGGGGCCGTGCCAGCCGCCGAGGAACAGGACGGTGGTGAGGCCGCACAGCACGACGATGCCGGCGTACTCGGCGAGCAGGAACAGCGCGAAGCGCAGGCCCGTGTACTCGGTGTACGCGCCGAAGATGATCTCGGAGTCGGCGACGGGCATGTCGAACGGGGGCCGTTGGAGTTCGGCGAGGCCGGCGATGAAGAAGACGAGCGCGCCGGTGATCTGCCAGGGCAGCCACCACCACTGGAAGGCGTCGACGATGCCGGGGAGGGAGACGGTGCCGGCGGCCATGGCCACGGAGGCCGCGGCGAGCAGCATGGGCAGCTCGTACGCGAGGAGCTGGGCGGCCGTACGCAGGCCTCCGAGCAGGGAGAACTTGTTCGCGGAGGCCCAGCCGGCCATGAGGGAGCCGAGGACTCCGACGCCCATGACGGCGAGGACGAAGAACAGTCCGGCGTCGACGACCTGGCCGACCGCGCCTTCGCCGGGGCCGACGGGGACGGCGACGAGGACGAGGAGGTACGGCAGCAGGGCGACGGCGGGGGCGAGCTGGAAGATCCGCCGGTCGGCGCCCGCCGGGACGATGTCCTCCTTCTGCGCGAACTTCACGCCGTCGGCGACGAGCTGGGCCCAGCCGTGGAAGCCGCCCGCGTACATGGGGCCGAGGCGGCCCTGCATGTGCGCCATCACCTTGTGCTCGGTCTGCCCGACGACGAGGGGGAGCACGAGGAAGACGGCGAAGACGATGACGAGCCGCAGGGCGACGTCGAGGACCTCGTTCACGCGTCGCCTCCGGTGTCACGGGTCTTCTCGTCGCCTGCCGTCTCGCCCGCGGGCTCCGGCTTGGCCGGCGGTACGGCGTCGGGCCCGGCCGCTGCCTCCGGCTTCGCCGGGGGTTCCTCGAAGGCGGGCTTCGGGGTGTGCCAGGGGGCGTCGGGGCTGCGCGGGGCCGGGCGCTCGGAGGTCTGCGGCGCCGGGGCCCCGGTGTCCGGGGCCCCGGTGTCCGGGGCCCCGGTGTCCGGGGCCGGCGGGGCGGCCGGGGGTGCGGCCTGGCTCGCCGAGCCCTCCGACACCGAGCGGGCACGGCGCGGCGGCCGCGCCGGGGCCTCGGTGCCGGGGGCGGCGTCCGGGCGGGGGCGGCGGGCTGCCGCGCCCGCGGCTCCGGCCGCGCGGGGTGTACGGGCCGGGCGGGCCGGGGCGGGCGGGAGCTGGCCCTTCATCGGGCCCCAGTCGTTGGGGTCGGGAACGCCCGGCGGCAGCATCTGGCGGCGCTTGGGCGCGTCCGGGTCGTGGGCCTCACCGGGCTCCTTCGCCCCGGGCCAGGCCTTGGCGACCCGCGCGGCCAGGACGAAGTCCTTGCGCAGCGGGTGCCCCTCGAAGTTCTCCGGGAGGAGCAGCGGGACGAGGTTCGGGTGGTCGGTGAAGACCACGCCGAACATCTCGAAGGTCTCGCGCTCGTGCCACTCGGCTCCCGCGTACACCGCGACGGCGGACGGCAGGGCGGGGGCGGAGTGCGGGACGGTCGTGCGCAGCAGCAGCCGGCGTACCCGGTGGTTCTCCAGCGAGACGACGTGTGCGCAGATCCGGAAGCCGGTGCCCGGCTCGTCCACCGCGCTCAGCCAGTCGAAGTACGTGCAGCCGAGCTTGTCCCGGGCGATCTCCAGCGCCGGGATCCAGGAGCCGACGGGCACGTCCACCGTGAGGACGTCGTACGAGGCGTCCGCGACGGCCTCGGCGCCGAAGACCGTCGCCGCCGCGTCGGGGAGGGAGTCGTAGAGGTTCACGTACCGCTCCCGGGCGTCGGCGGAGGGGTGACCAGGCCGCTGGTGAGCTGCGCGACCGTCGGGGCGTTCGCGTAGCGGTCCGCGAGGGATTCCCGAGCGATCTTCTCCTGGAGCTTGAGGATGCCCTGGAGCAGCGCTTCGGGGCGGGGCGGGCAGCCGGGGACGTAGACGTCGACGGGGATGATCTGGTCGACGCCCTTCGTCACCGCGTACGAGTCCCAGTACGGGCCGCCGCAGTTGGAGCAGGCGCCGAAGGAGATGACGTACTTCGGCTCCGGCATCTGCTCGTAGAGCCGCTTCACGGCGGGGGCCATCTTGTCCGTGACCGTCCCCGAGACGATCATGAGGTCGGCCTGCCGCGGGCCCGGCGCGAAGGGGATGACGCCGAGGCGGATGAAGTCGTGCCGGGCCATCGAGGCGGCGATGAACTCGATGGCGCAGCAGGCGAGGCCGAAGTTGAAGACCCACAGGCTGTACCGGCGGCCCCAGTTCAGGACCACCTTCATCGGTTCCGGTGCGAGGCGGGAGAGCACGCCGAGGCGCTTGGGCTCCGGGAGGAGCGGGGACTCGGCCGGTGTCACGTCCATTCGAGGACGCCCTTCTTGTACGCATAGAGCAGGCCGACGGCCAGGAAGCCCAGGAAGATGAACATCTCCACCAGCGTCGTGGCGCCGTAACCGGCGGCGGCGAACACCGTCGCCCACGGGAACAGGAAGATCGAGTCGACGGCGAAGATGACGTAGAGGAAGGCGTAGACGTAGTAGCGGACCTGGGTGTGGGCCCAGCCCTCGCCCACCGGGTCCACGCCGCATTCGTACGTCAGCAGCTTCTCGGGGGTCGGCACGACGGGGCGCAGCAGGCGGCCGGCCCCGAAGGCCACCGCCACGAAGAGCACACCGAGGACGGCCAGCAGGCCGACGACCGAATAACTCCGGAAATAGTCGGCCGCGAGCACGGTTACGGTCGCTACCGTTGGGTCGGACACGTCCGTTCCTCGCTCCTTGGCCACTGTCGACGATCTGTTACGCACGGGAGTCTAGGGCCTGCCTCCCACGGGGTGGGGTTATCCCCCGTTCACAGCACCCCGGCCACCCCATGGCAAGCGCGGGTCGCGCTTGACAGGCTGTGGCCCATGACCACGAGCCGTGACCTCCCCTACGAGGACCAGCCTCCTCCCGTACGCGCCGTCTTCGGTGCCGCGACGTGGAAGGAGATCGCCCACCTGTCGGCCAATCTGCCGGCGGGGGTCGCCGGATTCGTCTTCGCCGTCGTCATGGTGTCCACCGCGGGCGGCCTGTCGGTGACCGCCGTCGGTCTTCCGCTGCTCGCCTGCGGGCTCTTCCTCTCCCGGCAGTGGGGCCGGCTGGAACGGGCGCGGGCCCGGGCGCTGCTCGGGGTCCGGGTGGAGGAGCCGACCGCGCTGCCAGGGCCGCGGCGGGCCGGCGGGTTCTTCCCCTGGCTGTGGACGAGCATCAAGGACCCCGTCGGCTGGCGGGCCGTGCTGTACGCCCTGATCCGGCTGCCGTGGGGGGTGCTGACCTTCACCGTCGCGCTGACCGGGCTGTTCGTGCTGTGGCCGGTGCTGCCGTACGTGGTGCGGGGCCTGGCGAACGTGGACCGCGCGATGGTGCGGGGGCTGCTGTCGCCCTCGGACGAGCTGGAGCGGCGGATCGCCGAGCTGGAGTCCGACCGGGGCACGGTGGTCGACACCGCGGCGGCGGACCTGCGGCGCATCGAGCGGGATCTGCACGACGGGGCGCAGGCGCGGCTGGTGGCCCTGGCGATGGGGCTGGGCCTGGCGAAGGAGAAGCTGCTGGAGGACCCGGAGGGCGCGGCGGCGATGGTCGACGAGGCGCACGGCGAGGTGAAGCTGGCCTTGCAGGAGCTGCGCGACCTGGCCCGCGGGATCCATCCGGCGGTGCTGACGGACCGGGGCCTGGACGCGGCGCTGTCCTCGGTGGCCTCGCGGTGCGTGGTGCCGGTCACGGTGTCGGTGGACCTGCCGGCGCGGCCGGCGGAGGCGATCGAGGGGATCGCGTACTTCGTGGTGTCGGAACTCCTGCAGAACGTCAGCAAGCACGCCCGGGCGCGCAGTGCGGGCGTGGAGGTGTGGCGTTCGGGGGCGCGGCTGCTGATCCGGGTGTCGGACGACGGGCGCGGAGGCGCGCGGATGTCGGGCGGCTCGGGGATGGCCGGTCTGGCGGAGCGGCTGGGTGCGGTGGACGGGGTGTTCGTCCTGGACTCCCCCGAGGGCGCCGGGACCGTGGTCACGGCGGAGCTGCCGTGGCGTGCGCGCGTGCCCGCGGAGGCCGGACGGGGCTGAGCGGACCGATCGGGACCGACGGGGGCCCGGGTGCCGGGCTGCCGGTCGGCGGGGCCTTCGTCCGGGTGGGCGGGGGCCCCGCCGGCGCGTCCGGGCGCGGGTGGTCCCGCGGGGCGCGGCGGGGGCGGCGGGGCCCGGCCGGGCGGGGCGGGGGTGGGGTTAACCCCCCGGCGGACAGGCCCACCCACCGCATGGTCCGGCGGAGGGCGGGCCGCCAGGGTGGAGGGGTACACGATGACGAGAGGACGGGTGGGGACGATGGACGACGGCGCGGGCACGGGCGGGGGGATCGGCGCGGTACTGCGGGCGCCCGTCGCCGGGCGGACCTGGCGGGAGCTGGGGTTCCTGCTTCTCGGGCTGCCGCTCAGCACCCTCTGCTTCTGCCTGGCCGTCACCGGCGTGAGCCTGGGCGCGGGGCTGCTCGTCACCTTCCTCGGGATCCCGGTCCTGGCGGGCGTCCTGATGATGTGCCGCGGGTTCGGGCACCTGGAGCGGGCCCGGGTGCGGGTCCTGCTCGGCGCGGAGGTGGCCGGTCCGGCGCCGGTGCGGGCCGCGAAGAGCGGCGCCCTGGCCGCCATGGGGGCGCTGCTCAAGAGCGGGAGCGCCTGGCGGCACGCCCTGTACGCCGTCATCCACTTCCCGTGGGCGGTGTTCGGCTTCTGCGTGGCGCTGACGTTCTGGGCGTACGGGTGGGCGGCCCTGCTGTACCCGGTCTGGTTCTGGGTCTTCCCCGCCTGGACCGACCAGCCCGGTCTGCAGCTCTTCCAGGACGGCGACCGCACCTTCTTCCTCGACTCGCCCGCGGAGATCGCCCTGACCTGCCTGGTCGGGCTGGCGCTCACGCTCGCCACCCCGTGGGTGCTGCGGGCCCTGACGACCGTGGACCGGGTGCTGGTGGGCGGGCTGCTCGGGCCCTCGCGGCTGGACAGCCGCGTCAGCGAGCTGGAGTCCGACCGGGGCGTGGTCGTGGACACGGCCGCCGCGGACCTGCGGCGCATCGAGCGGGACCTGCACGACGGGGCGCAGGCGCGGCTGGCGGCCCTGGCCATCGACCTGGGGATGGCGAAGGAGCAGCTCGCCGGGGATCCGGGGGCGGCCGCGCGGTTGGTGGACGAGGCGCACGGCGAGGTGAAGGTCGCCCTGCAGGAGCTGCGCGACCTGGCCCGCGGGATCCATCCGGCGGTGCTGACGGACCGGGGCCTGGACGCGGCGCTGTCCTCGGTGGCCTCGCGGTGCGCGGTGCCGGTCACGGTGTCGGTGGACCTGCCGGCGCGCCCGGCCCCCGCGATCGAGGGGATCGCGTACTTCACCGTCTGCGAGCTGCTGCAGAACGTGAGCCGGCATGCGCGGGCCCGTTCGGCCACGGTGGACGTGTGGACGGCCGGGGCGCGGCTGCTGATCCAGGTCGCGGACGACGGCCGGGGCGGCGCGGACCCGCGGGGCGGGTCGGGGCTGGCGGGGCTGACCGGGCGGCTGGACGCGGTGGACGGGGTGCTGGTCGTCGACTCCCCGTCCGGCGGCGGGACCACGGCGACGGCCGAGCTCCCCTGGCGCCCGTGACCCGCGGGTGCGGGCCCAACGTCACGGGCCCGCACCCCGGCCTGAGCCCCGGCCCGGAGCCCCGCCCCGAGCCCGGCCCTGAGCCCCGGCCCTGAGCCCGGCCCCGAACCCCGCCCCGAGCCCCGCCCCGAGCCCCGCCCCGAGCCCTGCGGGCCCGGCTCTGGGGCCGCGGCGCGCCCGTCCCGCGGCCGCCGCCTGGCCGAAAACTCCCGGCCCGCGCCCACGCGTTGTCCCGGCTCTGCCTTGATCCGGCCTTGAGGCTGGGATGCTTGCCTGAGTCAGGTGGGGCGGGAACGAACGGACGCGGGAGCTGCTGGATCGTGGAAGACAGGGTGCGGGTGGTCATCGCCGAGGATTCAGTGCTGCTGCGCGAGGGCCTGACCCGGTTGCTGACCGACCGGGGGCATGACGTCGTGGCCGGCGTCGGGGACGCGGAAGCCCTGATCAAGACGGTGGCGGAGCTGGCGGCGGAGGACGCCCTGCCCGATGTGGTGGTGGCCGACGTACGGATGCCGCCGACCCACACGGACGAGGGCGTACGGGCCGCCGTACGGCTGCGCCGCGAGCATCCGGGAATGGGGGTGCTGGTCCTGTCGCAGTACGTGGAGGAGCAGTACGCCACGGAACTGCTGGCGGGTTCCAGCACCGGAGTAGGGTACCTGCTCAAGGACCGGGTGGCCGACGTACGGGAATTCCTGGACGCCGTGGTCCGCGTGGCCCGGGGCGGCACCGCCCTGGACCCCGAGGTCGTCGCACAGCTGCTCGGGCGCAGCCGGAAGCAGGACGTGCTGGCGGGGCTGACGCCCCGGGAGCGCGAGGTGCTGGGCCTGATGGCCGAAGGACGCACCAATTCCGCCGTGGCCAAGCAGCTCGTGGTGAGCGACGGGGCCGTGGAGAAGCACGTCAGCAACATCTTCATGAAGCTCGGCCTGTCACCCAGTGACGGGGATCACCGGCGTGTTCTGGCCGTTCTCACCTATCTGAAATCATGATCGACTGACACTCTGTCAGCTATGGCACGTGGCATACCGGTCGGATCGTCTCAATGGGCGGTCCGACGGTCCAGAATGTGGTCGACCCCTTTGACCTGATCGCTACGGACGTAGGGTGGGTCGTGGGGGGCCACGCCTCGAGGGAGGTCCAGTTCAGTGACCAGCCAGGTCAGCAGCCCAGCCGAACAGGCCGACGGGGCCGGGGGTGCGGTTGTCGGTGGACAGCGCATCCCGGCGGGCCCGGGCGCCAAGGAAGTCCGCCGTCTCGACCGTGTGATCATCCGCTTCGCGGGTGACTCGGGTGACGGCATGCAGCTCACCGGTGACCGGTTCACCTCGGAAACGGCGTCGTTCGGCAACGACCTGTCGACGCTGCCGAACTTCCCCGCCGAGATCCGGGCCCCTGCCGGGACCCTGCCCGGCGTCTCGTCGTTCCAGCTGCACTTCGCCGACCACGACATCCTCACCCCGGGCGACGCGCCGAACGTGCTGGTCGCCATGAACCCGGCCGCCCTGAAGGCGAACATCGCGGACGTGCCGCGCGGCGCGGAGATCATCGTCAACACCGACGAGTTCACCAAGCGCCCGATGGCCAAGGTCGGCTACGCCACCTCCCCGCTGGAGGACGGCTCGCTGGACGCCTACAACCTGCACCCGGTGCCGCTGACCACGCTCACGCTGGAGGCGCTGAAGGACTTCGGGCTCCCCCGCAAGGAGGCCGAGCGCAGCAAGAACATGTTCGCGCTGGGGCTCCTGTCGTGGATGTACCACAGACCCACGGAGGGCACGGAGGGCTTCCTGCGGCAGAAGTTCGCGAAGAAGCCGCAGATCGCCGAGGCGAACATCGCGGCCTTCCGGGCGGGCTGGAACTTCGGGGAGACGACGGAGGACTTCGCGGTCTCCTACGAGGTCGCCCCCGCGAGCAAGGCCTTCCCGACGGGCACCTACCGCAACATCTCGGGGAACCTGGCCCTGTCGTACGGGCTGATCGCGGCGGGCCGGCAGGCGGACCTGCCGCTGTACCTGGGCTCGTACCCGATCACCCCGGCCTCGGACATCCTGCACGAGCTGAGCCGGCACAAGAACTTCGGCGTACGGACCTTCCAGGCCGAGGACGAGATCGCCGGGATCGGCGCGGCCCTCGGGGCGGCGTTCGGCGGGGCGCTGGCGGTGACGACGACCTCGGGGCCGGGTGTGGCGCTGAAGTCCGAGACCATCGGCCTCGCGGTGTCGCTGGAGCTGCCGCTGCTGATCGTGGACATCCAGCGGGGCGGCCCGTCGACCGGCCTGCCGACCAAGACCGAGCAGGCCGACCTCCTGCAGGCCATGTTCGGGCGCAACGGCGAGGCCCCGGTCCCGATCGTGGCCCCCCGGACCCCGGCGGACTGCTTCGACGCGGCGCTGGAGGCGGCCCGGATCGCGCTGGCCTACCGGACCCCGGTGTTCCTGCTCTCCGACGGCTACCTCGCCAACGGCTCCGAACCCTGGCGGATCCCCGACGTCGCCGACCTCCCGGACCTGACGGTGCAGTTCGCCGAGGGCCCCAACCACACGCTGCCCGACGGCACCGAGGTGTTCTGGCCCTACAAGCGCGATCCGCAGACCCTGGCCCGGCCCTGGGCGGTGCCCGGGACCGCCGGCCTGGAGCACCGCATCGGCGGGATCGAGAAGCAGGACGGCACGGGGAACATCTCCTACGACCCGGCCAACCACGACTTCATGGTCCGCACCCGCCAGGCCAAGATCGACAACATCACGGTCCCGGACCTGGAGGTCGACGACCCGGACGGGGCCCGGACCCTGGTCCTCGGCTGGGGCTCCACCTACGGCCCCATCACCGCGGCCGTCCGCCGCCTGCGCACGGCCGGCCGGCCCATCGCCCAGGCCCACCTGCGCCACCTGAACCCCTTCCCCCGCAACCTCGCGGAGGTCCTGCGGGGCTACGACAAGGTCGTGGTGCCGGAGATGAACCTCGGCCAGCTCGCCACCCTGATCCGCGCGAAATACCTGGTGGACGCCCGGTCGTACAACCAGGTCAACGGCATGCCGTTCAAGGCTGAGCAGCTCGCCGAGGCCCTTGAGGAGGCCCTGAATGACTGAGGTCACCGACGTCCCCCACCTGCTGTCCCTGGTGCCCAGGGCGGACGCCCCGCAGACGATGAAGGACTTCAAGTCGGACCAGGAGGTCCGCTGGTGCCCCGGCTGCGGCGACTACGCCGTCCTGGCCGCCGTCCAGGGCTTCATGCCGGAACTCGGGCTGGCGAAGGAGAACATCGTCTTCGTCTCCGGGATCGGCTGCTCCTCCCGCTTCCCGTACTACATGAACACGTACGGGATGCACTCGATCCACGGCCGCGCCCCCGCCATCGCCACCGGCCTGGCCACCTCCCGCCGCGACCTGTCGGTGTGGGTGGTCACCGGGGACGGCGACGCCCTGTCCATCGGCGGCAACCACCTCATCCACGCCCTGCGGCGCAACGTCAACCTCAAGATCCTGCTGTTCAACAACCGGATCTACGGGCTGACCAAGGGCCAGTACTCGCCCACCTCCGAGGTCGGCAAGATCACCAAGTCCACGCCGATGGGCTCCCTCGACGCGCCGTTCAACCCGGTCTCGCTCGCCCTCGGGGCCGAGGCCACCTTCGTCGCCCGCACCGTCGACTCCGACCGCAAGCACCTCACCGGGGTCCTGCGCGCCGCCGCCGACCACCAGGGCACCGCGCTCGTGGAGATCTACCAGAACTGCAACATCTTCAACGACGGCGCCTTCGAGGTCCTCAAGGACAACGAGCTGGCCCAGGAGGCCGTCATCCGCCTCGAACACGGGCAGCCCATCCGCTTCGGCGCCGGCAACGCCAAGGGCGTGGTCCGCAATCCGGCCACCGGCGACCTGGAGGTCGTCGCCGTCACCCCGGAGAACGAGGCGCGGGTCCTGGTCCACGACACCACCGTGACCAGCCCCACCAACGCCTTCGCGCTGTCCCGGCTCGCCGACCCCGACACCCTCCACCACACGCCCATCGGGGTCTTCCGCAACGTCGCACGGCCCGTCTACGACACGCTGATGGCCGAGCAGCTGGAGACCGCCGTCGACCAGCGCGGCAAGGGGGACCTGGCCACCCTCCTGCACGGCAACGACACCTGGACCGTCGTCGGCTGACCACGTGCGGTCACCGGGCCCGGCCCCTCCACGGAGGACCGGGCCCGGTGTCATGAGCATCTCCCTCTCACGGGCATGACATCCGGGCCCGGCGGCGCTACCGTCGTCGGGTTGGCCGGATTGTGTACAGGAGGCCCCGTGAAGGCGGAGAACGAGCAGCGCACGGGTCTGCTCCACGGATTCGGCGCGTACGGGATGTGGGGGCTGGTCCCCCTGTTCTGGCCGCTCCTCAAGCCCTCCGAGGCCGTCGAGATCCTCGCCCACCGCATGGTGTGGTCGCTGGCCGTGGTCGGCCTGGCCCTGCTCGCGCTGCGCCGCTGGGGCTGGATACGAGAGCTGCTCCGCCGGCCCCGCAAGCTGGCGCTGACCACCCTGGCCGCCTGCGTGATCAGCGTGAATTGGGGCCTGTACATCTGGGCGGTCAACAACGGGCAGGTGGTCGAGGCGAGCCTGGGCTACTTCATCAACCCGCTGGTCAGCATCGCGATCGGGGTGCTCGTGCTCGGCGAACGGCTGCGCCGCGCGCAGTGGGCGGCCGTCGGCATCAGCGTCGCCGCCGTGCTGGTGCTCGCGGTCGGCTACGGGCGTCCGCCGTGGATCTCGCTGATCCTGGCCTTCTCCTTCGCCACGTACGGGCTGATCAAGAAGAAGCTCGACATGGGCGGCCTGGAGTCGCTGGCCGCCGAGACCGCCGTGCTGTTCCTGCCGGCCCTCGGCTACCTGCTGTGGCTGGGTGCGGCGGGCCGCTCCACCTTCGCCACAGAAGGGCTCGGGCACTCGGCCCTGCTCGCCGCCACCGGCCTGGTCACCGCGGTCCCGCTGGTGTGCTTCGGCGCGGCCGCGATCCGGGTGCCGCTGTCCACGCTGGGGCTGCTCCAGTACCTGGCGCCGGTGTTCCAGTTCGCTCTCGGCGTCCTCTACTTCCACGAGGCCATGCCGCCCGAGCGCTGGGCCGGCTTCTCGCTGGTCTGGGCCGCGCTCATCCTGCTGACCTGGGACGCCCTGCGTACGGGGCGCCGTACGCGGGCCCGGCTGGCGGCCGCGGCGCAGGTGCCGGCCGGGGCTCCGGAGGCGGTGGGCGCGGTGGAGCCGCCGGCGGCCGCGGCGCCGGCCCGCGGGCCGGCGTAACCGCGCCGCTCCCCTCCCCCGGCCCCCGGCCGGGACCGCCGGCCCCCGGACTCCGTCCGGGGGCCTCGCGCGGTCCGTCCGATTTCCGAACCGCCCTGACCGGATTGTGGTCTTGACGAATTGTCATGCCCTCGCTGACCATCAGGCTCGCACTGACGCACCACCGCTCACCGCGCCACCCGCACGTTCCGTCATATCCCCGCGGAATCCCGGAGCCCCCCATGAGCCTGTCCGTCCCCCGGCGTCTTGCCGCCGTGACCGCGTTCGCGGTCGCCGGCCTGATCGCCGCCACCTCTCCCGCCGCGCTCGCCGCCCCCACGGCGGTCACCGCGGCGCCGACACCGCCCGACATTCCGCTGGCCAACGTCAAGGCCCACCTGTCGCAGCTCTCCACCATCGCCGCCAACAACGGCGGCAACCGCGCCCACGGCCGGGCCGGCTACAAGGCCTCCATCGACTACGTGAAGGCCAAGCTGGACGCGGCGGGCTTCACCACCACGCTGCAGACCTTCACCTCCAGCGGCGCCACCGGCTACAACCTGATAGCCGACTGGCCGGGCGGCGACCCGAACTCGGTCCTGATGGCGGGCTCCCACCTCGACTCGGTGACCTCGGGCGCGGGCATCAACGACAACGGCTCCGGCTCGGCCGCCGTCCTGGAGACGGCCCTGGCGGTCTCCCGCGCCGGCCTCCAGCCCACGAAGCACCTGCGCTTCGGCTGGTGGGGCGCCGAGGAGCTCGGCCTCATCGGGTCGAAGTTCTACGTCAACAGCCTGCCGGCCGCGGAGAAGGCGAAGTTCTCCGGCTACCTGAACTTCGACATGATCGGCTCGCCGAACCCGGGCTACTTCGTCTACGACGACGACCCCACCATCGAGCAGACCTTCAAGAACTACTACGCGGGCCTCGGCATCCCCACCGAGATCGAGACCGAGGGCGACGGCCGCTCCGACCACGCCCCGTTCAAGAGCGCGGGCATCCCCGTCGGCGGCCTGTTCTCCGGCGCCGACTACACCAAGACGGCGGCCCAGGCCCAGAAGTGGGGCGGCACCTCCGGTCAGGCCTTCGACCGCTGCTACCACTCCTCCTGCGACTCGCTGACGAACATCAACGACACCGCGCTGGACCGCAACGCCGACGCCGTCGCCTACGCGATCTGGAACCTCGGCGCGGGCACCCCGGTGCCGCCCGGCCAGTCCTTCGAGAACACCGCGGACGTGGCCATCCCGGACTCCCCGGCCGCCGCCGTCACCTCGTCGATCACGGTCTCGGGCGTCGCGGGCAACGCCCCGGCCACCACCAAGGTGGACGTGAACATCGTCCACACCTACCGCGGCGACCTCGTGGTCGACCTGGTCGCCCCGGACGGCACGGTCTACAACCTGCACAACCGCACCGGCGGCAGCGCCGACAACCTCGTGCAGACGTACACGGTCAACGCCTCCAGCGAGGTCGCGAACGGGGTCTGGAAACTCCGGGCCAAGGACGGGGCCGCGCAGGACGTCGGCTACATCAACAGCTGGAAGATCACCTTCTAGCGCCCGCGGGCAGGCGCCGGGCGGCCTACGCGCCCCCGGTGTCGCCCCGCAGCGAGGCCGGCAGCGGGTCCTGGATCCGCGAACGGAGCTCCTCGGCCACCGCGGCCACGTCCGCGCGGCCCCGCTTCGCCGCCTCCACCAGGTCGCCGAGCACCTCCGGCGACGGCAGTTGCCTGGCCCCGGCCACCCGCAGGTACGAGCGGGTGGCCGCGGCCGCGTAGAACTCGTTCATCGGGGACTCCAGCGCCGGGCACACCGCGAGGGTGTGCAGGAACGCGGCGGCCCGCCATGCGGTGTCCGGGGCGGGCTGCTCGGGCACCAGCACGAGGTCGTTCTGGTGCCGGGCGACCGCGGCGGCCACCCCCGAGGGGTCCCATACGGCGGGGTCGGACGGGAGGTGGTGGGCCAGAGCGGTCCAGGCCCACTCCATGGTGATCTTCAATTGCCGAACCGCTCCTGGAAGTAGGCCCAGTGGTCGGCGAACTCCTCTATCCCGGAGAGGAAGTTCTTCCGGTCCTCGTCGAGTTCGCGCTCCGTGACCTCGGTGATCAGCGCGGTGACGGTCGTCCCCAGTGCCGCCGCGCGCGCCTTCAGGCGCTCGTGGAACTCCTCGTCCAGGCGGATGGTGACGTGTCTCGACATGGCCTCACCGTACAGCGGGCCTGCTGTACGCAGGAGGGGAACGGACGAAGGGTGGGCCGGGACACAGTCCCGGCCCACCCTTCGGCACGTCTTCCCGCGGGGGCTACTTGTTGGCGTCGGCCGCCTTGACCAGCGCGTCCTTGGTGACCGCGCCGACGTAGACCTTGCCGTCGTCGGTCACCAGGGCGTTGACCACGCGGGTGGACAGCACCCGGCCCTCGCCGAACGTCCCGGAGACCTTCTCCCCGATCGAGTCGAGGAACTGCTGCGCCTCCTTCGGGGCGTCCTTGCCCTTGGCCTTGTCCCCGGAGCCGGAGCCGGGCAGCAGGCCCTTGCCCTCGCCGGTGTCGATCCGGGCGATCGTCGCCCAGCCCTCACCGAGGACCTTCGTGTCGCCCTTGGCGTTCGGGCCGCCCATCAGGCCGTCCAGGCCCGGGAAGGACTCCAGCGCCTTGAACTCCTTGTCCCCGCGGGCGGGCCCGCCCTCGGTGACCTTGGCGCCCTTGGGCGGGGTGAACACGAAGGTGTCGGCGGCCGGCTTGGCGAAGTCCACCTTGGTGAAGCCCGCGTCGACGATGGGCTTGCCGCCCTGGGCGGACAGCACCTGGACGCGCAGCGGCACGCCGTTCCCGGCGTCCACGGCGATCTGCACCGAGGCGATCGTGGAGCCGCCCTGCCGGGGCTTGAGGACCAGCTGGTAGGCGTCGCGCCCGGCGACCTGCGCCGTGTCCCCGACGCTGACGTCGGTGGTCGGGCCGACGGACTTCAGGAGCTCCTCGGCGAGCTGCTGGGGCGAGGCCGCCATCCGCTCGCCCGTCTTGTGCTCCTTGCCGGCGCCCTCGGGGGCCTTCTCGTGGAAGACCTCCTTGGACTGGGAGTCGTAGCCCCACACGTCGTCGCCGTTGTGGACGAGGCTGTACTCGTCCTTGCCGTCGAGGAAGGTGAGCTTCTGGCGGTCCGGGCCGTCGGCGGCGACGCGGAAGGTGTGCGTGCCGGAGGCCAGTTGGGCGACCTTGTCCTGCGGATCGGCCGAGCCGCCCGCCACGCCGCCGCCGCCGAGCAGCCCGCTCGCGAGGGAGGGCAGGCCGAGGTCGGTGCTGAGCTTGGCCGTGCCCGACAGCTGCTGCACGTCGGAGGCCGCGACCTTCTCGATGAGCTGCTGCGCCGTCACCTTCGGGAGGTCGGGCCCGCCGGCGTTCGCGAAGGCCGGGACCATCGCGACGGTCGCCGCGGCCACACCTGCCACCGCGACCGGTACGGCGTACCGGGTGACCTTGCGAGAAGTCTTCGTGTTCGCTGCCATGTCAGTGCCCTGCCCTCTGTGTCGTCGGCGGCGGCCCCCGTGCCGCCGCGCTCACCCGATCTGGTGGGGTTTGATGACTCCATCTGACCAAATCCGCGCCCTCACGGCGTCAGTCCCCGGAAGCAACTGCGCGTACACCCGTGGGATGACACGCAGCGGGCCCCCCGCCCCCGACCCGTAGGGGTCGCCGGGGCCGAGGGGCCCGATCTGCTGCCGGTACGGCGCGGGAGGCGTCAGCCGGCGCGGTGGACCACGGCGTCGCACAGCTCTTCCAGGGCGGACTTCGCGAAGCACTCCGGCAGCGGGGCGAGGGTGGCCCGCGCGTCCTCGGCGTACCGGATGGTGTCGCGCCGGGCCCGCTCCAGCGCGGGGTGCGCCCGCAGCCGGGTCAGCACCTCGGCGTGCCGGGCGTCGTCGGTCAGGTCGCCGTCCAGGAGCGTGACGAGCTCCCGGTCCTCGGGCCGCCCGTCGCGGGCCGCGATCTCGCGCAGCCGCAGTACGGGCAGGGTCGGGATGCCCTCGCGCAGGTCGGTGCCCGGGGTCTTGCCGGACTCGTGCGCGTCGGAGGCGATGTCGAGGACGTCGTCGGCGAGCTGGAAGGCGGTGCCCAGGCGCTCGCCGTACTGGGTGAGGATGTCGACGACCGACTCGTCGGCGCCGGACATCAGCGCACCGAAGCGGCCGGAGACGGCGATCAGGGAGCCGGTCTTGCCCGCGATGACGTCGAGGTAGTGGGCGACCGGGTCACGGCCGTCGCGGGGGCCCGCGGTCTCCAGGATCTGGCCGGTCACCAGCCGCTCGAAGGCCTCGGCCTGGATGCGTACGGCCTCGGGGCCGAGGTCGGCCAGGATGTGCGAGGCGCGGGCGAAGAGGAAGTCGCCCGTGAGGACGGCGACCGAGTTGCCCCAGCGGGTGTTGGCGCTGGCCACCCCGCGGCGCACGTCCGCCTCGTCCATGACGTCGTCGTGGTAGAGCGTCGCCAGGTGGGTGAGTTCCACGACCACGGCGGAGGGCACGATCCCGGGGGCGTACGGGTCGCCGAAGCGCGAGGCGAGCATCACCAGGAGGGGGCGGAACCGTTTGCCTCCGGCCCGCACCAGGTGCTGTGCGGCTTCGGTGATGAAGGGGACTTCGCTCTTGGTGGCCTCCAGCAGACCCGCCTCGACGGCGGCCAGTCCGGCCTGGACATCGGTCTCAAGAGCCTGGTCCCGCACGCTCAGTCCGAACGGCCCGACGACGGTCACGAGGGGTACTCCTGTCTGCTGACGATCACGGTGACGATCACCTGGATTGTCGATGTGTCGCTGCCATCACTCAAGCCAGCGTATCGGGTCTGTTTTCGATCACGGAGAGCGCCTGCCCGGCCGTCACCCGCGCACTGCCCGAACCGCACCGGTATGTTCGTCAGAAGCCGAAACAACCGGAGAATCCGTTTTGTCCACACATGCCACCGCGAGAGACGAGCCCTCCGACCCGGAGGCGGACCAGCCGCCCCCGGGTGACGAGCGCGCCTTCCTCGGCCACCCCCGGGGTCTGGCCACCCTCTCCGGACTGGAGGTCTGGGAGCGCTTCTCGTTCCTGGGCATGCAGGCCATCCTCGTCCTGTACTTCGCGGACGCGGTGGCCGACGGCGGCCTCGGCATGGACCCGGGCACGGCGGCCTCCGTCTCGGCGGCCTACGGGACCATGGTCTACCTCGTCTCCGTCGCCGGCGGATGGCTCGCCGACCGGATCCTCGGTTCCTATCGGGCGGTCCTGTGGGGCGGTGTCCTGATCGCCTGCGGCCACTACGCCATGGCGGTGCCCACCGCCGCCATGACCTGGGCGGGCCTCGGCCTGATCAGCGCGGGCACCGGCCTGCTCAAGCCGAACGTGGCCACCATGGTCGGCAAGCTGTACCGGACCGACGACGAGCGGCGCGACGCCGGCTTCGCCCTCTACTACATGGGCATCAACATCGGCGCCTTCGCCGGGCCCCTGATCACCGGCTGGCTCGGCGAGAACGAGGGATGGCACTGGGGCTTCTCCGCCGCCGCGATCGGCATGACCGCCGGGCTGGTCCAGTACGTCGCGGGCCGCCGCCACCTGGCCGGACGCAAGCATTCCGCCGAGTACCCGCTCGCGCCCGACGCGATGCGCTCCGCCGTGACGAAGATCATCGCGGGGTGCGTGCTGTTCGCGGTGCTCGCCACTCTTCTGGCGGTCGCCGGCCGGCTGACGATGGACCGTTTCGTCGACCTGCTGACCCTCGTCTCGGTGATCGCCCCGGTCGTCTACTTCGCCCTCATGTTCCGCAGCCCGCGGGTCACCGCCGCCGAGCGCGTCCGGCTGCGTCCGTACGTGGTCCTCTTCCTGGCCTCGGTCGCCTTCAACTTCATCCTCTTCCAGGCCTACTCCACGATGATGCTGCTGGCCTCGACCAACGCCCGGACCGAGATCCTCGGCTTCCACTTCCCGGCGAGCTGGTACGCCTCCGCGCTGGGCGCCTTCGAGGTGGCGCTGGCCCCGGTCGTCGCCGCCCTGTGGGCCCGCATGGGCCGACGCCAGCCGCACGCCTCCAACAAGATCGCCATCGGCGTGGTCCTCGGCGGCCTCTCCTTCCTGCTGATGGTGATCCCGACCTCGGGCCACGCCGGGGACGCGTACCGGATGGCCGCCTGGTGGATCGTCGGCTCCTACCTGCTGCTCGGCCTCGGCGACGTCCTGCTGGAGACCTCCGGCATGTCGGCCACCTCCAAGCTCGCCCCGAAGGCCTTCAGCAGCCAGACCATGGCCCTGTGGTTCCTCTCCCTGGCCCTCGCCAACGGCATCCAGGCCCAGGTGGTCAAGGTCTACGACGAGGTCTCCCACCCCGTCTACTTCGGCGTCAACGGCGCGATCGCCGTGGCCGTGGGCCTCGCCGTGATGGCGCTGGCGCCCTGGCTGCGGCGCACCATGCACCCCGTCCACTGAGACGAGAGGCGACTCGACCCCATGATCATCCGCACCGAGTTCCCGTACGGGACCACCCGGGAGGACGTCCGGATCCCGATGGCCGACGGCGTGGAGCTGTACGCCCGGATCTGGCGCCCGGTGACGGACGGGCCCGTCCCGGCGCTGCTGGAGTACCTGCCGTACCGGCTGACGGACTGGACGGCGCCGCGGGACTGGCAGCGCCACCCCTGGTACGCGGGGCACGGCTACGCCTCCGTACGGGTGGACGTGCGGGGCCACGGGTGCAGCGGGGGCCGGCCAGGCGACGAGTACGACGCCCGGGAGCTCGCCGACGGGGTCGCGGTCGTGGAGTGGCTCGCCGCGCAGCCCTGGTGCACGGGCTCGGTGGGCATGTTCGGCATCTCCTGGGGCGGTTTCAACTCCCTGCAGATCGCCGCGCTGGCCCCGGAGGCGCTCAAGGCCGTCGTGACGGTCTGCTCCACGGACGACCGCTACGACAACGACGTGCACTACATGGGCGGCTCGGTGCTGGCCGTGGACATGCACGCCTGGGCGGCGACCATGCTGGCCTTCGCCTCCCGCCCGCCCGACCCGGAGTTCGTGGGCGAGGGCTGGCGCGAGCAGTGGCTGGACCGGCTGGAGTCGGTGGAACCGCTGGTGCACACCTGGCTCTCGCACCAGACGCGCGACGCGTACTGGCGCCACGGCAGCGTCTGCGAGGACTACGCGGCGATCGGCGCGGCCGTACTGGCCGTCGGCGGCTGGCACGACCCCTACCGGGACACCGTGCTGCGGCTGGTCGAGCACCTGCCCGCCGACCGGGTGCGGGGCCTGATCGGCCCGTGGTCGCACCAGTACCCGGACCGCGGGCTGCCGCCCGGACCGGCCATCGGCTTCCTGCAGGAGACCCTGCGCTGGTGGGACCACTGGCTCAAGGGCGCCGACAACGACGTGATGGACGAGCCGCTGCTGCGCGCCTGGATCAGCGCCTCGCACCCGCCGGCGACCGTGTACGAGGAGCTGCCGGGCCGCTGGGCCGGGGAGAAGGCCTGGCCTTCGCCCTCGGTCATCCCCGTCCCGTACGGGTTGCAGGGCGCGCCCGTGGCCGTCGCCTCCCCGCAGCACACCGGCCTGGACGCGGGCCGCTTCTTCCCCTTCGGCAACGAGGCCGACCTGCCGCCCGACCAGCGCGAGGAGGACGCGAAGTCGGCCTGCTTCGAGTTCCCGGTGGGCGCGGAGGAGCCGGTGGAGATCCTCGGCCGCGCCGCGGTGACGCTGCGGCTGCGGCTGGACGTGCCGTACGGGCAGGTGGTGGCCCGGCTGTGCGACGTGGCACCGGACGGCTCCTCGACGCTGGTCACGCGGGGCGCGCTGAACCTGTCCGCGCGGCACGGCCGGGACCGGGCGGTGCCGTGGCCGGCCGGCGCGTACGAGGACGTCACCTTCGAGCTGAACGGCATCGGCCACACCTTCCCGCCGGGGCACCGGATCCGGCTGGCGCTCTCCTCCGCCTACTGGCCGTGGATCTGGCCGCGGGCGGGCTCCGAGGCCGGCTGGACCCTGGATCCGGCGGGCAGCACCCTGACCCTGCCGGTGCGCGCGCCCTCCCGGGCCGACGAGGGGATCGTCTTCGAGGCGGCCGAGCAGGCGGAGCCGCTGGGGGTGGTCTTCCCGGCGACGCTGGACGAGCCGCGCCCGGAGCGGCTGGTCGTCCGGGACGTGGCACGCGGGACCTGGCACCTGGAGGTCGACCCCCGCTACGGGGGTACCCGGGTGTACCCCGACGGCCTGGAGTTCAGCGAGGAGGCGCTGGAGGTCTACGAGATCCAGGAGGCCGACCCCCTGTCGGCCCGGACCCGCTCGGAGTGGAAGATCCGCCTCCACCGGCCGGAGCGGGGCTGGGACGCGCGGGTCGAGACCCGGTCGGAGATCACCTGCGACGAGGGCGGCTTCCTGACGTCGAACGAGGTCGTCTGCCGGGAGGGGACCGAGGTGGTCTTCCACCGCACCTGGCAGCGCCGCCTGCCGCGGGCGGCGGGCTGACCGCCCGACCCCCGGGCACCCGGCCCGGGGGCCGGGGGCCGGGTGGGCCCCTCAAACGGCCTTGACGCCGTCCAGGAAGACGCCGAACGCGGCGGCGGAGAAGCCGAGTTCCGGGCTGTCGGCCCGCTTGGAGTCCCGGACGGGGACCACGCCGCGTGAGAGGACGAGGTTGGTGGCGACCTCTACGCACTGGCCACCATTGTTGCTGTAGGAGGACGTGAACCAGCGGGGGGATTCGGTCATCGCTACCGCGCCCTTCAGTTGCTCAGACGGCCTTGACGCCCTCCACGAAAGCAGAGAACGCGGCGGCGGTGAAGCCGAGTTCCGGACTGTCGGCCCGCTTGGAGTCCCGGACGGGGACGACACCGCGCGAGGGGACGAGGTTGGTGGCGACCTCGACGCAGTTACCACCGTTGCTGCTGTAGGAGGACGTGAACCAGCGGGGGGATTCGGTCGTCACGGGATGCCCTTTCATGACTGGCTGATCATGGCTACAGATGCTGTCTGCGAAAGCGCTTCGGCCTGGAGCTGATGGTAGGCCGTCAATATGGGCTGCACTAAACGCATATCCCGCTCCAGGTGGCCTTGTTGCGCAGACTCCGCATACGCGACCACCGATCGATCGCGGAGTGTCAGCAGATTGACCGGCAGGTCAAACGCCCGCCGTTCACCCAGGTCGTAGGGAGCGACTTGGACGACGGTTGAGGGCAGTTCGGCGAACCTGACCAACCTATCCCGTTGTGCCGCCATCACTTCGGGACCACCAACCTGTCGCCGGATGCAGCTCTCGTCCAGAACCACATGGACGAAGGGGGCAGGGGTGCGTTCCAGAGACGCCCGCCGCCGGGCGAGAAGAGCCAGCCGCTCTTCTCCTTGCTGCTCAGTAATCGCTCCCCGGCTCACGGCAGCCATGGTGATGGCGGCGGAGTAACCCTCGGTCTGGAGCAAGCCAGGAATGATGCCGAGTTCGAAGAGTCTGATTTCTTCCGCACGGAGCTCGTGCCCAACGTACTCCGGGAAGCCCTCCAGCAACGCCGTGTCACGCACGGCTCGGCCCTGCCGTTCGAGGCGATCACCGGTCCCGAAGGCCCTGTCGGCGTTCTGCGCGAAGCGCGGAGTTGGAGAGCGCCGACCAGTTTCCACCGCCGAGACGTGCGTCCCCGTGTAACCCATCCGTGCTGCCAGGTCCTCCTGAGTCCAACCACGCTCGTCCCGTAACGTGCGCAGACGCTGGCCGAAGGCCGCGCCAAGGGAATTATCCGGGTCCAGCTCTTTCCTGTTCACCATGGACGCCCAACTCTCCGTGCAACTCACGCAAGTTGATGACACCACGACCCTAGGCCACTCTGAACCCGATCGGTAGTCGAGCCGCTACGGAGAGGCACGGCCATGTGTGAAGCAACCCTTCCCCCGGACGCCCCGCAGCCCCCGCCCCCGCCCCCGCCCCCCGGCACCCTCGTGGTGGACACGGGGCGTGGTGACCGCGTGGGGGAGTTCCGGGGGGTCGCGGGGCCGTACTGGGCGCTGCGACCGGTGCGGGGTGGGCCGGAGTGGGAGGCGGTGCCGCGCGAGGTACGGCCCGTCGACCTCACGGAACGGCTGCGGGCCGAGATCGCCCGGCGCAACGCCCGGAGCTCGGAGGGGCTGCTGTGAAGGACACCCCGCTGACCGAACTGCACCGCATCGAGTCCGACCCCGCATGCCGGGCGCAGTTCCGCGCGCTGCTGGACGCGGCGCTCGTGCGGCGGGCGGCCGAGCAGGCGGCGTTCGCGAGGGCCGCCACGGATGCGGCCCACCGGCTCCGGAGCCTCCTGTGCGGCGGCGCGGCGGAGGACGACGCGGAGGCGGGCCGGCGGGGGACGGTGACCGTGACCCTCGGGGCGGTCGCCTGGACCTGCTTCCTGGCCTTTGCCGTCGCCCGGGGCCGGGCCGGGTGAGCGGCGCTCCCGGGCGGCCGGTGTGCGGCGCGCCCGGCGTGCTGTCGGGCGCGCACCTGGAGGCGCTGGCGCGGCTGCTGTCCGGGCAGCGCGGCGCCCTCCGGGAGGTGCTGGGGGCGGGCCCGGCCCTGCGGTGCACCCTCGAACGGCACACCGGGCCCCACATGGACGTGGTGCGCGAAGGCCCTGCGGGGAGCGCCCTGTGGGCCCGCTGGCCCGGGTGCGAGACGGTCCTCGTCCTCCCGGACTGCCCGGCGGGCGGGGGCTGCGGCCAGTACCTGTCCCACCCGGGCGGCCACACGTGGGAGGTCGCCGACCCCGGGCCCCGAGGACTCCCGCAGGGCCGGGCCGTCTGAGGCGGCCTAGGCGTAGAGCCGTTCCAGGACCACCGCGATGCCGTCCGCCTCGTTCGACAGCGTGACCTCGTCCGCGACGGCGAACAGTTCGCGGTGGGAGTTGGCCATGGCCACCCCGTGGCGCGACCAGGCGAACATCGGGACGTCGTTCGGCATGTCGCCGAAGGCGATCGTCGTCTCGGCCGTCAGGCCCAGGACGGCCGCCGCCCGGGCGAGGCCGGTCGCCTTGTCGATGCCCGGCGGCTGGAGTTCCACCGTGTGCTCCCCCGCCATGGTCACGTTCACCAGGTCGCCGACCACCGACCGGGCCGCCTGCGTCAGTTCGTCGTCGTCCAGCACCGGGTGCTGGATGAGCACCTTGTTGATGGGGGCCGACCACAGGTCCGCGCGCCGGGGCACCCGCACCGTGGGCAGGTGCGGATGCCACATCCGGTAGCCGGGCCCTATCAGCATCTCCGCGTCGAGCCCCTCCTGGTTCACCGCGGCATAGACCTCGCCGATCTCGGCCTCGATCTTGCCGAGGGCGACCTCGGCCAGGCCCCGGTCCATGGAGACGGAGTGCAGCAGCCGGCCGCGCGCCGCGTCGTAGACCTGCGCGCCCTGTCCGCACACCGCGAGCCCCGTGTAGCCGAGGCCGTCCAGGACGTGGCGGACCTGCGGCACGGGCCGGCCGGTGACGACGATGTGCTGGGCGCCGGCCGCGCGGGCGGTCGCGAGCGCCGCGTACGAGCGGGCGGAAACGGTGTCCCCGGCACGCAGCAGAGTCCCGTCCAGGTCGGTGGCGATCAAGGCGAAGGGGAGGGCCTGAGGCACGGCGGAAGTCACGGCGCCAAGGATACGGACCCCCTTGGACAAGTCCTACAATTGGCGGTTTCTCCACCTGGAGGTGGACGTTTCCCGCCTCCGGCGAGGAGTTGGCGCCCCCGGAGGCATGAGGCGCACCGTCCTCGCCGGAGCAGGGACGAGCCGCCTTCGTGCACCTCGCAGCCTGACGACCGGCCCTCTGCGTGATGCCCGGCGCGTCGTTCCCGACCCCGTGCGCACACGTGCACGCCTGCGCCGGCGCCTGCCGCCGTCGTGGTCCCGTACCTGCTTGGGCGGAGCGTACGACGCCCACTCGCCCACCGTACGAGATGACGCGATGTGACCGAACTTCACAACATCTGCCCGTTTTCAGCCTCCCCCGTTGTGTTTCATCTCCGCTCCGAGCACCCGAGCTTTCCGTCGTCATCCTGGGTAGCGTGTCCCGCACCGTGTCTACCGGGACACCCCCGGACCGCGTCGAAAGCGAGGCAGCACCCCATGCCCCAGCAGAGCCCCCTCGATGTCCCCGAGGGCGACCCGTTCGGGCCGCACAACCTCCCGTACGGCGTGTTCTCCACCCCGGCCGAGCCGGAGCGCCGCCGCGTCGGCGTGCGGCTCGGCGGCCATGTGCTCGACGCCGGGGCGGTGGCGCTCGCGCTCGGCTCCCCGTACGCCGAACTCCTCGTCCGGAGCTCGCTGAACCCGCTGCTCGCCGCCGGCCGCACCGCCTGGCGCGACGTGCGCCGCGCGCTGACCGCCTGGGTCACCGACCCCGGGCACCGCCCGGCCGTGGAGCCGCACCTGCTGCCGCTGGACGAGGTCGTCCTGCACCTGCCGTACGAGGTCGCCGACTACGTCGACTTCTACGCGAGCGAGCACCACGCCACCAACGTGGGCCGGATCTTCCGCCCCGACGGGGACGCCCTCACGCCCAACTGGAAGCACCTGCCCATCGGCTACCACGGCCGCTCGGGCACGATCGTCGTCTCCGGCACGGACGTCGTACGGCCCTCCGGGCAGCGCAAGGCCCCCGCCGACCCGGCGCCCGTCTTCGGCCCGTCCGTCAAGCTCGACATCGAGGCCGAGGTCGGCTTCGTCGTCGGCACCCCGTCCGAGCTGGGCCGCCCGGTGGCGCTGGGCGAGTTCGAGGACCACGTCTTCGGCCTGTTCCTCCTCAACGACTGGTCGGCGCGCGACATCCAGGCCTGGGAGTACGTACCGCTGGGTCCCTTCCTCGGCAAGTCCTTCGCCACCTCCGTCTCCGCCTGGGTGACCCCGCTGGAGGCCCTGGACGCGGCCCGCGTGGCCCCGCCCGCCCGGGACTTTCCGCTCCTGCCCTACCTGGACGACGCGGCCGTCGACCGCCCCGGCGGCTTCGACCTGCACATCACCGTGGCCGTCAACGGGCAGGAGGTGGCGCATCCGCCGTTCGCCTCGATGTACTGGACCGCCGCCCAGCAGCTGGCCCACATGACCGTCAACGGGGCCTCCCTGCGCACCGGCGACGTGTACGGCTCCGGGACCGTCAGCGGCCCCGAGACCGGACAGCGCGGCTCCCTGCTGGAACTCACCTGGAACGGCCGCGACGCCATCGAGCTCGCCGACGGCAAGCGCACCTTCCTGGAGGACGGCGACACCGTCACCCTCACCGCCTGGGCCCCCGGCGCCGACGGCACCCGGGTGGGCCTCGGCGAGGTCACCGGCCGCATCACGGGCGCGCGCTGACAGCTCCGCCGACGGGGTGGCGGATCTCTCCGCCACCCCGCCGCAACCGCAGGTCACAGCCCTGCGCCGATGGTGCGTGGTGGCGCAACACTGCGGCAACACCATCACCGGCCCTCCAACGGTACGTTCCCTGTCATGCCAGCCGAACGCACCCGTGAGCACACCGTCCCGGTCGCCGCAGCGCGCCGTCGGCGCCTGCGCGCGGACCGGGCGCGGCAACTCGCCGACCTGCTGCGCCACCAGGTGCTGGCCGGCGGCTTCCCCGGCGGTGTCCTGCCGCTGGAGGACACCCTCGCCGCCGAGTTCGGCGCCGGCCGCAACACCGTGCGCCAGGCCCTGGACCTGCTGCGCGTCGAACGGCTCGTGGAGCGCCGGCCGGGCGTGGGCACCGTCGTCGTCTGCGAGAAGTTCCCGCACGGCCTGAACCGCCTCCAGGGCCTGGCCGAGACCCTGCACGAGCACGGCGAGGTCACCAACGAGGTCCGCACGGCCGGCCCGGTCCGGGCCCCCGCGCCCGTCGCCGGCCGCCTCGGCCTGCCCGAACACGCCGATGTGCTGTACATCGAACGGCTGCGCCGCCTGAACGGCCTGCCGCTCTCCCTCGACCTGACCTACGTCCCGCTGGACATCGGCGCCGGGCTGCTCGACCGCGACCTGGAGCACACCGACGTGTTCGCGCTGCTGGAGCAGGTGACCGGGCAGCGCCTGGGCCGCGCCGAGATCACCCTGGAGGCCGTCACCGCCGACGCGCACTCCGCCGCCGTGCTGCAGGCCCCGCGCGGGTCCGCCGTCCTGATGCTGGAGCGGCTCAGCCACCTCGCCGACGGGCGCCCCGTGGACCTGGAGTTCATCCGTTTCCGCGGCGACCGGATCACCATGAGCGGCCTCCTGCACCGCTCCCTGTAGCGCCCCGCCCTCCCCCTCCGCCCCCTTCCTGGAGACAGCCATGCCTCTGGTCCCCCAGCGCGGCGACGTGCCCGTGACCATCGACGAGTCCCTGTGCATCGACGGCTGCACCCTGTGCGTCGAGATGTGCCCGCTCGACTCGCTCGCGATCCGCGAGGACAACGGCAAGGCCTACATGCACGTGGACGAGTGCTGGTACTGCGGTCCGTGCGCCGCCCGCTGCCCCACCGGGGCGGTCACCGTCAACATGCCCTACCTGCTCCGGTGAAAGGCCCCGCCGCCATGCCCGTCCGCCCCTCCCCGCGCCGCGCCGTGCGCCGCACGGGAACCCTCGCGCCCGCCCTCGCCCTGCTGCTCGCCCCGCTCGCCACGGCCTGCGGCGACGCCTCCGGGGCGGCCGGGACCCGTACGGTCACCGTGACCGTCGGCTACCAGTCCAAGACCATCAACACCGTCACGGCCGGCACGCTGCTGCGCTCCCTCGGCTACTTCGAGGAGGAGCTCGCCGCACGCGGCCGGCAGGACGGGGTCAGCTACAAGGTCGCCTGGCAGGACTACGCCACCGGCGCCCCGATCACCGCCCAGATGACGGCCGGGAAGATCGACATCGGTTCGATGGGCGATTTCCCGCTGCTGCTCAACGCGGCGCGCGGCAAGGAGCTGAAGCAGCCCACCCGTCTGGTGTCGGTGACCGGCTACAACCTGCGCGGCGGCCTGAACACCGTGGTCACGGCGCCCGGCTCGAAGCTGGAGTCCCTCGCCGACCTGCGCGGCAAGAAGGTGTCGACCTCGGTCGGCTCGGCCGCCGACGGCACCCTCGTACGGGCCCTGCAGCGCGCCGGGATGGACCCGGAAAAGGACGTGCAGAAGCTCAACCAGCAGCCCAGCGTCGGCGCTTCGGCGCTCCAGGCGGGCAGCGTGGACGCCCTGTCGCAGTTCGTGGCCTGGCCGGGGCAGCTCGCCTACGAGGGCCGGGCCAAGGCGCTCTACGACGGCGCCGAGCTGAACCTGCCGACCTTCCACGGGGTCACGGTCCGGGAGCGCTTCGCCCGCGAACGGGCGGGCGTGCTGGAGGACTTCCTGCGGGCCCAGCGCCGGGCCACCGACCACCTGCGGGCGCAGCCGGTCGCCGCCGCCGAGTCGGTGGCCAAGGAGACCGGGCTGCCCGCGGAGGTGGTCTACCTCTACAACGGCGCACACGGCATCGCCACCTTCGACCCGGCCCTGCGCCCCGAACTCGTCGACGCACTGAAGCAGGACGTCCCCGTGCTGCGGGCCGCCGGGCTGGTCGGCGAGGTCGACGTGGACGCCTTCGTGGACCCGGGGCCCCTGTCCCGCACGGCGGCCGCGGCCACCGCCCTCCCGCAGGCCGCACCCGCCCGCCCCGAGCTGTGGCTGAAGGGGCAGGCGCACACGCAGACCTACGACTCCCCGCGCGAGCTCCTCAAGGCGGCCCGCGGCGCCGATGTCCGGGCCGCGTACGTGCCGGACGCGGTGACCGGCACCCCCTGGTTCGCGGACAACGCCGTCTGGGTGGCCGAGGGCGCCGAGCTGCGCGCCTTCGTCACCCCGGCCGGCGCCCGGGCGTACACCGAGCAGCACGCGGCCTCCGGGGCCCGGATCGTGAGCTTCGCCGAGGCCGGAGCCCTGGCCTCGTGACGGCCGGCCGCTGGCTGCTGCGGGCCGCCTCGCTCGGTGCGGCGCTCCTGCTGTGGCAGGTGCTGACCGCGCTGGACGTGAACCTGTGGCTGCGCTTCGAGCAGTTCCCGACCGTCGGGGAGACCGCGGCACGGTTCGCGGAGCGGGCCCGGGGCGGCCCGTACTGGCAGGACCTCGGCGCGAGCCTGCGCCGCATCGTCACGGGCTTCGCCCTCGCGGCCGTCCTCGGCGTGGCCGCCGGCACGGCCATCGCCCGCTCCCGGGTCGTCGGGGACGTGCTGGGGCCGGTGCTGGAGGTGCTGCGCCCGATCCCGGCCATCGCACTGGTCCCCGTGGCCATCCTGCTGTTCCCCTCCGACGAGCAGGGCATCGTCTTCATCACCTGCGCGGCCGCCTTCTTCCCGGTGCTGGTCTCGACCCGGCACGCGGTGCGGGCGCTGGCCCCGGTGTGGGAGGAGGCCGTCCTGACGATGGGCGGCCGGCCCGCCCGGATCCTCTTCTCCGTGGTCCTCCCCGGCGCCCTGCCGGGCATCTTCGGCGGCCTGTCCGTCGGGATCGGCGTCTCCTGGATCTGCGTGATCTCCGCCGAGATGATCTCCGGTCAGTACGGGGTCGGCTACCGGACCTGGCAGGACTACACGGTGGTGGACTACCCCGGCGTGTTCGTCGGCATGGCCACCATCGGCGCGCTGGGCTGGCTGACCTCCACGGCCGTGGAACGCGCCGGCCGCCGCCTGACCCGCTGGCTGCCCTCCCGGACGCACGAACACCCCGAACCCCGCACCAGGGAGGTGGCCGCATGAGCCCGACCGACACCCGCACCGGCCTCGCCGACACCGGCGCCCCGGCCGCCCCGGGGGCGCCCGGGGCCCGGCTCGCACTGCGCGGCGCCCGGCTGGGCCACCGCGGCAGCCCGGTGCTGGACGGCCTCGACCTGGTGGTCGAGCCGGGCGAACTGCTCACGGTGGTGGGCCCGTCCGGCTGCGGCAAGTCCACGCTCCTGCGCACGCTCGCCGGGCTGCTGCCGCCGCTCGGCGGCGCCGTGGAGCAGGACGGCGCCCCGGTCACCGGGCCGGGCGCCGACCGGGCCCTGGTCTTCCAGGACGACGCCCTGCTGCCGTGGCGGACCGTACGGGCCAACGTCGAGCTCCCCCTCGCCGTCCGCCGCGCCCCCCGCGCGGAGCGGCGGCGCAGCGCCGGGACGTGGCTGGAGCGGGTGGGTCTGGCCGGGCACGCCCACAAGTACCCGCACCAGCTCTCCGGCGGGCAGCGCCAGCGCGTCCAGCTGGCCCGCGCCCTGGCCGCGAGCCCCCGCGCCGTCCTGATGGACGAGCCCTTCGGCGCCCTGGACGCCCAGACCCGCGCCGGGATGCAGGACCTCCTCGTGGACGTGCTGGCCGGCACGGGCGCGACGGTCGTCTTCGTCACCCATGACGTGGACGAGGCCCTGTTCCTCGGCGACCGCGTGGCCCTGCTCGGCACCGCCGACGTGCTCCGCGTCCCGCATCCGCGCACCCGCGGAGCCGTGGACGCCGGGCTGCGCCGCCGGATCATCGACTCCCTCTGAAAGGCAGCACCGTGGACATTCCCGCGATCGGCGACGCCGAGGAACTCTCCTGCGACGTCCTCGTCATCGGCGGCGGCACCGCCGGCACGATGGCGGCCCTGACCGCCGCCGAGCGCGGGGCGCGGGTCCTGCTGCTGGAGAAGGCGCACGTGCGCCACTCCGGGGCCCTCGCCATGGGGATGGACGGGGTCAACAACGCCGTCGTGCCCGGCCGGGCCGAACCCGACGACTACGTCGCCGAGATCACCCGGGCCAACGACGGCATCGTCGACCAGTCCACCGTCCGCCAGACCGCCACCCGCGGCTTCGCGATGGTGCAGCGCCTGGAGTCGTACGGGGTGAAGTTCGAGAAGGACGAGCACGGCGAGTACGCGGTGCGCCAGGTCCACCGCTCGGGCTCGTACGTGCTGCCCATGCCCGAGGGCAAGGACGTCAAGAAGGTCCTCTACCGGCAGCTGCGCCGCCGTGAGATGCGCGAACTGATCCGGATCGAGAACCGGGTGATGCCGGTACGGGTCCTCACCTCCCCCGAGGACGGCCGGGCGATCGGCGCAGCCGGCTTCCACACCCGCACCGGGGCCTTCGTGACCGTGCGCGCGGGAGCGGTCGTCCTGGCGACGGGCCCGTGCGGACGCCTAGGGCTGCCCGCCTCCGGCTACCTGTACGGCACGTACGAGAACCCCACCAACGCGGGCGACGGCTATGCCATGGCCTACCATGCGGGCGCCGCCCTGACCGGCATCGAGTGCTTCCAGATCAACCCGCTGATCAAGGACTACAATGGTCCGGCCTGCGCGTACGTCGCGAACCCCTTCGGCGGCTACCAGGTCAACCGGCACGGTGAGCGCTTCGTCGACTCCGACTACTGGTCGGGGCAGATGATGTCGGAGTTCGCCGCCGAACTCGCCTCCGACCGGGGCCCGGTCTACCTGAAGCTGAGCCATCTCCCGGAGGAGTCGGTGGCCTCCCTGGAGTCGATCCTGCACACGACGGAACGGCCCACGCGCGGCACCTTCCACGCGGGCCGCGGCCACGACTACCGCACCCACGACATCGAGATGCACATCTCGGAGATCGGCCTGTGCGGCGGCCATTCGGCCTCGGGCGTCCGCGTCGACGACCACGCCCGCACGACCGTCCCGCGCCTGTACGCGGCCGGGGACCTGGCGTCCGTCCCGCACAACTACATGATCGGGGCGTTCGTCTTCGGGGACCTGGCGGGGGCGGACGCCTCCCGGTACACGGCGTACGAGGGCGAGCTGCCCGCGGAGCAGCTGGCGGCCGCACACGAGCTGGTCTACCGGCCGCTGCGCCATCCGCAGGGGCCGCCGCAGCCGCAGGTGGAGTACAAGCTGCGGAGGTTCGTGAACGACTACGTGGCCCCTCCGAAGACCGGCGCGAGGCTGTCGCTGGCGGTCGAGGCCTTCGACCGGATGTCCGAGGAGATCGCGCAGATGGGAGCGGCCACCCCGCACGAGCTGATGCGCTGCGCGGAGGTGTCCTTCATCCGGGACTGCGCGGAGATGGCGGCCCGGGCCTCGCTGGCCCGCACGGAGTCCCGCTGGGGCCTCTACCACGAACGGCTGGACCACCCCGGCCGGGACGACGCGGGCTGGCTGCACCATCTGGACCTGCGCAAGTCCCCCTCGGGGGCGATGGAGTTCACGGCGCGGCCGGTGGAGCCGTACGTGGTGCCGGTCGCGGAGTTCACCCCGGCGGGCGGCCCGTCCCGCCACCTGGGCGAGGTCGCGCTGGTGGGGGTGGCCACGGCGGGCCCGCCCGACGGCCCGGTCTCCGCGACGGGCACGCCTGCCGGTCCGGGTACGGGCACGCCAGCCGGTACGGGTACGGGTACGGGTACGGGTACGGCAGCAGCCGACGGCGGTTCGGGCTCCGGTTCGCCGCGGATCCTCGAACTCCTCGCCCTGGCCGAGGAGTCACCCGGCCTCGCCCTCCTCGGGCCCTACCTCCACGACCCGGAACCCGCCGTACGGGCCGCCGCCGTGGCCGCCGTCGCGGAGACCGTCCCGGCCGGAGCCGGTCCCGCGCTGGCCGCCCGCCTCACCGACCCGGCCCCCGCCGTACGGGCGGCGGCCGCGGCCGCGCTGCGCGAACTGGTCGAGGTGCTGCCGGGCGGGCCGGAGCTGGGCGCCGGGCTGCGTTCCGCCCTCGCCGTGCCCGACCCGGTGGTGCGCTCGGCCGCCCTGGAGGCCCTCCGCGCCCTGCGGCTCGGGGACGCGGAGCTGTACGCGGGCGCGCTGGCCGACGCCGATCCGGAGGTCCGCATCCAGGCCGTCCGGGCCCTGGTCGCGGTGGACGCGGTCGCGGCGCTCGCCGCCGCCGCGGGCGACCCGGCCCGCGAGGTCCGGGTGGCGGTCGCCAAGGGCCTGGCCGCGGTGCACGCCCCGACCCCGGCCCCGCTGGACCCGCTGCTCGCCGACCCGGACCCGCTGGTGCGGGGGGCCGCCCTGGCCGCCCTGGCCCGGGCCGGCTGCCCGGACCCGTACGCGGGAGCCGCCGCGGTCGCGCTGGCCGACCCCGCCTGGCAGGTACGCGCGGGTGCGGCGGCCGCGCTGTCGGCCGCCGGCCCGGGAGCGGCCGTACCGCCGCTGGCCGCAGCGCTGGCCGACGCCAACGCGGACGTCCGCAAGGCCGCGGTGCTGGCACTGCTGGCCCACCGGGACACCCCGGCGGCCCGGGCGGCCCTGGCCACGGCGGTCGCCGACCCCGACGCGGATGTCCGCGCCTACGCCGCCCGGGCGGCCTGACCGGAGCGGCCCAGGCCCCCCGTTCGGAGGCGCGCGGCGTGCGGCGGGCGGGAGCGGCCGGGATGGTGGACGGACGACCGGATGCGGGAACCCGTACCCCGTACCCCCATCGCGAGGAGCCGCCCCCATGTCCGTACGCACCCTGAAGACCGTCCTGGCCTGCGCGGCCGCCGTGTCGTTCGGCCTGGCCGCCGTGGCCCCGGCACACGGGGTCGAGGGTCCCGCGCCGGACCCGAACGACCACCGGGCGATGGCGGACATGGCGACGGCGATCCGGGTGACGGCCAAGTACGCGGACGAGCGGGAGGCGCTCAAGGACGGGTACGTGCCGCGCGGCGAGGACTGCATGACCAACCCGTTCGGGGTGGGCTCCATGGGCTACCACTACGTCAAGGACGCCAACTGGGGCTCCCTGGACCCGAGCAGGCCGACCGCACTCCTGTACAGCACCGCGAAGGACCGCAACGGCCGCCGCAAGCTCCAGACGGTGGAGTGGATGGCCACCGACGGAGACCAGGACCTGAAGACCTCCGGCGACCGGCCGAGCATGTTCGGGCTGCCCTTCGACGGCCCGATGCCGGGCCACTGGGCGGGCATGCCCAAGCACTACGACCTCCACATGTGGGCGTACAAGGAGAACCCGGCGGGCCGCTTCCACAACTGGAACCCGGCGCTGACCTGCCCGAAGAAGGCCCCGTCGGCGGGAGGCACTGCGCACGCGCACGGCCGCCAGTGAGCGTCGGCCGGTTTCGTCATGTGTCAGGCGCATATGACTCACCCATCAGGGCGGTGTTCCGCGGATCCCCCGGCGATACGCTGGCCGCACGCGCGAGACTGCGGCTCATGGGGGCACTGATGAACCCGGAACACAGCTGGCCGGTCCCCCCCGAGGGCGGCTGGACCGCGGACGACCTGGACACGCTTCCGAATCTGCCTCCGCACACGGAGCTGATCGACGGGAGCCTGATCTTCGTGAGTCCGCGGACCCTCTTCCACACGCGAGCGGTCACCTTCTTCGAGCGGCAGCTGGAGTCGCTCGTCCCCCCTGATCTGGAAGTCCTGCGCGAGTTCACCATCGACATCGACCGGCGCAACCGCCCCGAGCCCGATGTCGTCGTGGCGCGCGAGGACGTCCTCACGGACCTGGAGCAGACCCGGTTCCCCGCCGAGGCGGCCCTGCTCGCGATCGAAGTGGTCTCTCCCGAATCGGTCGACCGCGACCGTGAGACCAAGCCCCTGAAGTACGCGCGGGCGGGGATCCCCCACTACTGGCGTGTGGAGAACAAGGACGACCGGGCAGTCGTCTACGTCTTCGAACGAGAGCCGGCCGGCGGCAGCTACGTCGCCACCGGCATCTTCCACGACCGCCTGAAGCTCTCCGTTCCCTTCCCCGTCGACCTCGACCTCACCGCCATCACGGCAAAGCGGCCGCGGCCCGCATAGGCGTCAGGGCCCGGCCCCCCGAGGGGAGCCGGGCCCTGCTGCATGCGGAACCGGGTCAGCGGACGAACGTGCTCGCCTGCCCCGCCAGGTCCAGGAAGTACTGCGGGGCCATGCCCAGCACCAGGGTGACGGCGACGCCGACGGCGATGGTGGTCATCGTCAGCGGCGAGGGGACGGCCACGGTCGGGCCGTCGGCCTTCGGCTCGCTGAAGAACATCAGGACGATCACCCGGATGTAGAAGAACGCGGCGATCGCGGACGAGATGACACCGACCACGACCAGTGCTCCCGCGCCGCCCTCCGCCGCCGCCTTGAACACGGCGAACTTGCCGGCGAAGCCGGACGTCAGCGGAATGCCGGCGAAGGCCAGCAGGAAGACTGCGAACACCGCCGCCGTCAGCGGCGAACGCCGCCCGAGACCGGCCCACTTCGACAGGTGCGTGGCCTCGCCGCCCGCATCGCGCACCAGCGTGACCACGGCGAACGCGCCGATCGTCACGAAGGAGTACGCCGCCAGGTAGAAGAGGACGGACTGGACGCCCTCCGCGGAGGTGGCGATGACACCGGCCAGGATGAAGCCCGCGTGCGCGATCGAGGAGTACGCCAGCAGCCGCTTGACGTCCGTCTGGGTCACCGCGATGACCGCGCCCGCCAACATGGTGACGATCGCGACGCCCCACATCACCGGCCGCCAGTCCCAGCGCAGGCCCGGCAGGACCACGTACAGCAGCCGCAGCAGCGCGCCGAAGGCCGCGACCTTGGTCGCCGCCGCCATGAAGCCGGTGACCGGGGTCGGGGCGCCCTGGTAGACGTCCGGGGTCCACATGTGGAAGGGGACCGCGCCGACCTTGAAGAGCAGGCCCATGAGGATCAGCGCACCGCCGATGAGCAGCAGCGCGTCGTTGCCCATGGTGGTGGCCAGCGCCGGGTCGAGCTGGGTGACGGTGCCGTCGACCACGTCCGCGATCACCGCGTACGAGACCGAGCCGGCGTAGCCGTACAGCAGGGCGATCCCGAAGAGCAGGAAGGCCGAGGAGAAGGCACCCAGCAGGAAGTACTTGACCGCGGCCTCCTGCGACATCAGCCGCTGGCGGCGGGCGACGGCGCAGAGCAGGTACAGCGGGAGGGAGAAGACCTCCAGCGCGATGAAGAGCGTCAGCAGGTCGTTGGCCGCCGGGAAGACCAGCATTCCGGCGATCGCGAACAGGGCCAGCGGGAAGACCTCGGTGGTCGTGAAGCCGGCTTTGACGGCGGCCTTCTCGCTGTCGCTGCCCGGTACGGAGGCGGCCTGCGCGGCGAAGGAGTCCACCCGGTTGCCGTGGGCGGCCGGGTCCAGGCGCCGTTCCGCGAAGGTGAACACCGCGACGACGGAGGCCAGCAGGATCGTGCCCTGGAGGAACAGGGCCGGGCCGTCCACGGCGATGGCGCCCATCGCCGCGACGTGCGCCTTGGTGCCCCCGTACCCGCCGGCCGCGAGGGCGACGACCGCCGCGAAGGCGGACGCCAGGGCGGCGACGGCGAGGAACACCTGGACGGCGTAACGGGACCTGCGCGGGACGAAGGCCTCGACGAGGACGCCGAGGACCGCCGCGCCCACCACGATCAGGGTGGGCGCGAGCTGCGCGTATTCGATGACGGGCGCCGGGATCCGGTCGGCCGGTCCGTCGGCCGCCAGGGTCCACAGGCTCTGGGCAGCAGTCGCGGTGCTCACTTGGCCGCCTCCACGTTCTCCACGGGCACGTCCGGCTTGGGGTCCGTGCGCTGCACGTCCGACATGGTGTGCTCCACCGCCGGGTTGACGATGTCGGTGAGCACCTTCGGGTAGACGCCCAGGCCGATCAGCAGGGCGATCAGCGGGGCGACCACCAGCACCTCCCGCAGGCGCAGGTCCGGCATGGTGCGGACCTCCTCCTTCACGGGGCCGGTCATCGTGCGCTGGTAGAGCACCAGGGTGTACAGCGCGGCGAGCACGATGCCGACGGTGGCGATGACGCCGACGACCGGGTAGCGGGCGAAGGTGCCGACCAGGACCAGGAACTCGCTGACGAAGGGCGCGAGGCCGGGCAGCGAGAGGGTGGCGAGGCCGCCGATCAGGAAGGTGCCGGCGAGGACCGGGGCGACCTTCTGCACGCCGCCGTAGTCGGCGATGAGCCGCGAGCCGCGCCGCGAGATCAGGAATCCGGCCACCAGCATGAGCGCCGCCGTCGACAGGCCGTGGTTGACCATGTAGAGGGTGGCGCCGGACTGGCCCTGGGAGGTCATCGCGAAGATGCCCAGGATGATGAAGCCGAAGTGCGAGATCGACGCGTAGGCGACCAGCCGCTTGATGTCCCGCTGCCCGACCGCGACCAGGGCGCCGTAGACGATGCTGATCAGGGCGAGGACGAGGATCACCGGGGTGGCCCACTTGCTGGCCTCCGGGAAGAGCCCGAGGCAGAAGCGGAGCATCGCGAAGGTGCCGACCTTGTCGACGACCGCGGTGATCAGTACGGCCACCGGGGCGGTGGCCTCGCCCATCGCGTTCGGCAGCCAGGTGTGCAGCGGCCACAGGGGGGCCTTCACCGCGAAGGCGAAGAAGAAGCCGAGGAACAGCAGCCGCTCGGTGTTGGTCGCCATGTCGAGGGTGCCCGCGGCGCGGGCGTCGGCGATCTCCTGGAGCGAGAAGTTCCCGGCGACCACGTAGAGGCCGATGACGGCGGCCAGCATGATCAGGCCGCCCACCAGGTTGTAGAGCAGGAACTTGACGGCGGCGTACGAGCGCTGCGTCGCCGCGTTCTCGTCCGAGCCGGCGTGCGCCCGGTCACCGAAGCCGCCGATGAGGAAGTACATCGGGATGAGCATGGCTTCGAAGAAGATGTAGAAGAGGAAGACGTCGGTGGCCTCGAACGAGATGATCACCATCGCCTCGACCAGCAGGATCAGGGCGAAGAAGCCCTGGGTCGGCCGCCAGCGCGTCGAGTTCGTCTCCAGGGGGTCGGCGTCGTGCCAGCCCGCGGCGATCACGAAGGGGATCAGCAGCGCGGTGAGTCCGATGAGGACCACCCCGATGCCGTCCACGCCCAGTTCGTAACGGACGCCGAAGTCGGCGATCCAGGGGCGGGACTCGGTGAGCTGGTAGCGGTCGCCACCGGGTTCGAAGCGGACCGCGACGAGCACGGCCAGGGCCAGGGTGGCCAGGGAGAACAGCAGCGCGAGCCACTTGGCGGCGGTCCGGCGGGCAGCCGGGACGGCCGCCGTCAGGATCGCACCGACCGCGGGGACCGCGGCCGTCACCGTCAGAAGCGGGACATTCATCTCACACCGCCCTCATCAGCAGGGTCGCGGCGATCAGGATCGCCGTGCCCCCGAACATCGAGACCGCGTAGCTGCGGGCGTAGCCGTTCTGGAGCTTGCGCAGCCGGCCCGAGAGCCCGCCGACGGAGGCGGCCGTCCCGTTGACCACCCCGTCGACCACGCTGTGGTCGAGGTACACGAGGGAGCGGGTCAGGTGCTCGCCGCCGCGCACCAGCACGACGTGGTTGAAGTCGTCCTGGAGCAGGTCCCGGCGGGCCGCCCGGGTGAGGAGCGAGCCGCGCGGGGCGACGACGGGGACGGGCTTGCGCCCGTACATCGACCAGGCGACGGCGACACCGACGGCGAGGACCACCATGGTGGACGCGGTCACCGCCAGGGCGCTGACCGGCGGGTGGCCGTGCTCGTAGCCAGTGACGGGCTCCAGCCACGTCAGGAACCGCTCGCCGATCTCGAAGAAGGCGCCGGCGAAGACCGAGCCGAAGGCCAGGATGATCATCGGGATGGTCATGGACTTCGGGGACTCGTGCGGGTGCGGCGCGTGGCCGTCCGCGTCCGGCTGCCAGCGCTTCTCGCCGAAGAAGGTGAGGAGCATGACGCGGGTCATGTAGAAGGCGGTGATGCCCGCGCCCAGCAGGGTCACGCCGCCGAGGATCCAGCCCTGGGTGCCGCCCTTCGCGAAGGCCGCCTCGATGATCATGTCCTTGGAGAAGAAGCCGGACAGGCCGGGGAAGCCGATGATCGCGAGGTAGCCGAGGCCGAAGGTGACGAAGGTGACCGGCATGTACCGGCGCAGGCCGCCGTACTTGCGCATGTCGACCTCGTCGTTCATGCCGTGCATGACCGAGCCGGCGCCGAGGAAGAGGCCGGCCTTGAAGAAGCCGTGCGTGACCAGGTGCATGATCGCGAACACGTAGCCGATGGGGCCGAGGCCCGCGGCGAGGATCATGTAGCCGATCTGCGACATGGTCGACCCGGCGAGGGCCTTCTTGATGTCGTCCTTCGCGCAACCGACGATCGCACCGAAGAGCAGCGTGACCGCGCCCACGATGGTGACGACCAGCTGGGCGTCGGGTGCCCCGTTGAAGATCGCGCCGGAGCGGACGATGAGGTAGACGCCGGCGGTGACCATCGTGGCGGCGTGGATGAGGGCCGAGACCGGGGTCGGGCCCTCCATCGCGTCGCCGAGCCAGGACTGCAGCGGCACCTGGGCCGACTTGCCGCAGGCGGCCAGCAGCAGCATCAGGCCGATGGCCGTCAGGGTGCCTTCCGAAGTCTCGCCGACCGCGCCGAGCACCGGCCCGAAGGCGAAGGTGCCGAACGTGGTGAACATCAGCATGATCGCGATGGACAGGCCGATGTCGCCCACGCGGTTGACCAGGAAGGCCTTCTTCGCGGCGGTGGCCGCGCTGGGCTTGTGCTGCCAGAAGCCGATCAGGAGGTAGGAGGCGAGGCCCACGCCCTCCCAGCCGAAGTACAGCAGCAGGTAGTTGTCGGCGATGACGAGCAGCAGCATCGCCGCGACGAACAGGTTGAGGTAGCCGAAGAAGCGGCGGCGGCGCTCGTCGTGCTCCATGTACCCGATCGAGTACACGTGGATGAGCGTGCCCACCCCGGAGATCAACAGGACGAACGTCATCGACAGCTGGTCCAGCTGGAAGGCCATGTCCGCCTGGAAGCCCTCGACGGGGATCCAGGTGAACAGCCGCTGGTGCAGGGCGCGGTCGTCGGCCCCGCGCCCCAGCATGTCGGCGAAGAGGGCCACGCCGATGCCCAAGGAGACGGCCGCGAGCAGGGTGCCGATCCAGTGGCCGGCCCGGTCGAGGCGCCGGCCGCCGCACAGCAGCACCGCCGCTCCGAGCAGGGGCGCCGCCACCAGCAGCGCAATCAGATTCTCCACTGTGAACGCCCCTTACAGCTTCATCAGGCTGGCGTCGTCGACCGAGGCCGAGTGGCGGGTACGGAAGAGCGACACGATGATCGCGAGGCCGACCACGACCTCCGCGGCGGCGACGACCATCGTGAAGAACGCGATGATCTGGCCGTCGAGGTTGCCGTGCATGCGGGAGAAGGCGACGAAGGCGAGGTTGCAGGCGTTGAGCATCAGCTCGACGCACATGAACAGCACGATCGCGTTCTTGCGGATCAGCACACCGGCCGCGCCGATGGTGAACAGCAGGGCCGCCAGGTACAGGTAGTTGACCGGGTTCACTTCGAGGCCTCCTCACGGCCGAGGCGCTCCGAGGAGGCCTGCTCCAGTGCCTTGAGGTCGTCCAGCGCCTCGCTGGACACGTCCCGGATCTGGCCGCGGGCCCGCAGCGTCTGGTTGACGGTCAGCTCGGACGGGGTGCCGTCCGGGAGCAGCCCGGCGACGTCCACCGCGTTGTGCCGGGCGTAGACGCCGGGGGCGGGGAGCGGCGGGAGCTGGACGCCCTCGCGGACGCGCCGTTCGGCCATCTCGCGCTGGGTCGCGGCCCGTTCGGTGCGCTCGCGGTGGGTGAGCACCATCGCGCCGACGGCCGCGGTGATGAGCAGCGCGCCGGTGATCTCGAAGGCGAAGACGTACTTGGTGAAGATCAGCTGGGCGAGGCCCTCGACGTGCCCGCCGGAGTTGATCCGGCCGAGCCCGTTGAAGTGGGTGAGCCGGGCCTGGGCGATGCCGGTGATCAGCAGGACGCCGAAGCCCAGTCCGCACAGGACGGCGAGCCAGCGCTGGCCCTTGATCGTCTCCTTCAGCGAGTCCGCGGCGGTGACGCCGACGAGCATGACCACGAAGAGGAAGAGCATCATGATCGCGCCGGTGTAGACGACGACCTGGACGACGCCGAGGAAGTACGCGCCGTTGGCGAGGTAGAACACCGCCAGGATGATCATCGTCCCGGCCAGGCTCAGGGCGCTGTGCACGGCCTTCTTCATCAGGATCGTGGCCAGGGCGCCGATGACGGCGACCGTGCCGAGGACCCAGAACTGGACCGCCTCGCCCGTGGAGGTGAGGGTGGCGGCGGCGAGGGCGCTCATGCCTGCACCCCCTCGGCGTCTTCCGCGGTCTGCCCCGCGGGCACCTCGCCCTTGGAGACGGCCGTCTGCCGGGCGGTACCGGGGGCGGCCCCCGTCACCAGTCCGCGGTAGTAGTCCGTGTCCTCGGTACCGGGGTACATCGGGTGCGGGGCTTCGACCATGCCCTCGGTCAGCCCGGACAGCAGCTGCTCTTTGGTGTAGATCAGCGACTCGCGGCTGGAGTCGGCCAGTTCGAACTCGTTGGTCATGGTCAGCGCCCGCGTCGGGCAGGCCTCGACGCACAGCCCGCACAGGATGCAGCGGGCGTAGTTGATCTGGTAGACGGCGCCGTACCGCTCACCCGGGGAGTAGCGCTCCTCCTCGGTGTTGTCCGCGCCCTCCACGTAGATGGCGTCGGCGGGACAGGCCCAGGCGCACAGCTCGCACCCGATGCACTTCTCCAGACCGTCCGGGTGCCGGTTGAGCTGGTGCCGTCCGTGGAAGCGCGGGGCGGTGGTCTTCTGCTGCTCCGGGTACTGCTCGGTGAGGCGCTTCTTGAACATGGCCTTGAAGGTCACGCCGAAGCCGGCCACCGGGTTCTGCCACTTGTCGTCGGACATGTCTCAACCCTCCTCTCGGTCGTTGTCGGTGTTCGCCCCGCCGCTGGCGATCAGCTCCCGCTCGCCGCGGGAGCGCCGGCGGGGTACGGGCGCCAGGTGCTGGCCGGGCTTGGGCGGTACGGGGAACCCGCCCGCCATGGGGTCGAAGGGCTCCGCGCCGGCCTTGCCGGCCTCCACGGCCCGGGCCTTCTCCTTCTTGTCCCGGAACAGGTCCGCGACGAAGGAGAGGAGCAGGAGCGCCACGACCCCGCCGCCGACGTAGAGGACGATCTCGCTGAAGTCGTAGGCCTCGTTGCGCAGCGCGCGGACGGTGGCCACCAGCATCAGCCAGACCACGGAGACCGGGATCAGGACCTTCCAGCCGAGCTTCATCAGCTGGTCGTAGCGCACGCGGGGCAGCGTGCCGCGCAGCCAGATGAAGAAGAAGAGGAGGAGCTGGACCTTGAGGACGAACCAGAGCATCGGCCACCAGCCGTGGTTCGCGCCCTCCCAGTACGTGGAGATCGGCGCGGGAGCCCGCCAGCCGCCCAGGAACAGGGTGACCGACACGGCCGAGACGGTGACCATGTTGACGTACTCGGCCAGCATGAACAGCGCGAACTTGATCGAGGAGTACTCGGTGTTGAAGCCGCCGACCAGGTCGCCCTCGGACTCCGGCATGTCGAAGGGGGCGCGGTTGGTCTCGCCGACCATCGTGACCACGTAGATGATGAAGGACACCGGCAGCAGCACGATGTACCAGCGGTCCGCCTGGGCCTCGACGATCGCCGAGGTCGACATCGACCCGGAGTAGAGGAAGACCGAGGCGAAGGCGGCTCCCATCGCGATCTCGTAGGAGATCATCTGCGCGCAGGAGCGCAGGCCGCCGAGGAGCGGGTACGTCGATCCCGAGGACCAGCCCGCGAGGACGATGCCGTAGATCCCGACGGAGGCCACCGCGAGGACGTACAGCATCGCGATGGGCAGGTCGGTCAGCTGCATCGTGGTGCGCTGGCCGAAGATGGAGACCTCGTTGCCCGCCGGGCCGAACGGGATCACCGCGATGGCCATGAAGGCCGGGATCGCCGCGATGATCGGGGCCAGGACGTAGACCACCTTGTCGGCCCGCTTGACGATCAGGTCTTCCTTCAGCATCAGCTTGACGCCGTCGGCGAGCGACTGGAGCATCCCCCAGGGCCCGTGCCGGTTGGGGCCGATGCGCAGCTGCATCCAGGCGACGACCTTGCGCTCCCACACGATGGAGAAGAGCACGGTCACCATCAGGAAGGCGAAGCAGAACACCGCCTTGACGACGACCAGCCACCAGACGTCCCGCCCGAACAGGGACAGGTCTTCCGCGGCCAGCTGTACGAGGTCACCGGGTACCGCGCTCACAGTCCCACCTCCGCAGTGGTGTCACGGGCGGCGGCGGGGGCCGCCGGCCCGATCCGGACGAGGGTGCCCGGGCGGGCCCCGGTGTCGGCGAGGACGCCGGAGCCGGTGGAGTTCAGCGGGAGCCAGACCACCCGGTCGGGCATCCCGGTGATCCGCAGCGGCAGTTCCACGGTCCCGGCCGGGCCGGTGACCGCGAGGACGTCGCCGTCCTTGACGCCCGTCTCGGCGGCCGTGGCGGCCGACAGCCGCGCGGCGGCCTCGTGGCGGGTGCCCGCGAGGGCCTCGTCGCCCTCCTGGAGGCGCCCCAGGTCGAGGAGGAGCCGGTGGCCCGCAAGGACCGCCTCGCCCGCTCCGGGCCGGGGCAGCGCCACCGGGTCGGTGGACTGCTCGGCGGCGAGGACGCCCTCCCAGGGGCCGAGCCGCTCCAGCTCCCGGCGTACGGCATGCACGTCGGGCAGCGCGATCGGCCGGTCGGCCGCATCGGCCAGCATGTGCAGCACCCGGGAGTCGGCGGGGGCGAGGCGGCGGGTCATCTGCTCGGGCTTGAGCGCGGCCTCGAACGGCCGCACCCGGCCCTCCCAGTTGATGAAGGCGCCCGCCTTCTCCGTCACCGCGGCCACCGGGAAGACCACGTCGGCGTGGTCGGTGACCTCGCCGGGCCGCAGCTCCAGGGAGACCACGAAGGCCTCCTTGAGGGCGAGCCGCGCACGGGCCGGGTCCGGCAGGTCGGTGACCTCGACGCCCGCCACCAGCAGCGCGGACAGTTCACCGGAGGCCGCGGCCTCGACGATCTGGCCGGTGTCGCGGCCGTAGCGGTGCGGGAGCTCGTCCACGCCCCAGGCGGCGGCGACCTCCTCGCGGGCCCGCGGGTCGGTGGCCGGCCGTCCGCCGGGCAGCAGCGACGGCAGCGCGCCCGCCTCGACGGCGGCCCGCTCCCCGGCCCGGCGCGGGATCCACACCAGGGCGGCGCCGGTCGCGGCGGCGGCCCGTACGGCGGCGGTCAGCGCACCGGGCACCCCGGCCAGGCGCTCCCCGACGACGATGACGGCGCCGGGCGCGCGCAGCGCCTCGGCGGCTTCGGCGCCGCCGGCCTCCAGGCCGGTGCGGGTGGCCAGCGCGTCGAGCCACTCGGGCTCGGTGCCGGGGGCGGCGGCCAGCAGGGTGCCGCCCGCCTTGGCCAGGCCGCGGGTGGTGAACGGGGCGAGGCCGAAGGTCCGCTGCTTGTGCTTGCGGTGGGCCTTGCGCAGCCGCAGGAAGACGCCGGGGGCCTCCTCCTCGGCCTCGATGCCGGCGAGCAGCACCGCGGGCGCCGCCTCCAGCGAGGTGTGGGTGACGCCGTCGCCGTCGAGGTCCTTTCCGGTGCCGGCGACGGTGGCGGCCAGGAACTCGGCCTCCTCGGCGCTGTGCACGCGGGCCCGGAAGTCGATGTCGTTGGTGTCGAGGACGACCCGCGCGAACTTGGCGTACGCGTAGGCGTCCTCGACCGTGAGCCTGCCGCCGGTCAGGACGGCGGCCCGGCCGCGGGCGGCGGAGAGTCCGGCCGCGGCGGCCGCCAGGGCCTCGGGCCAGCTCGCCGGCTCCAGCACCCCGGCCGCGCTGCGCACCAGCGGGGTCGTCAGCCGGTCCCGCTGCTGGGCGTAGCGGAACCCGAAGCGGCCCTTGTCGCAGACCCACTCCTCGTTGACCTCGGGGTCCTCGGCGGCCATCCGGCGCAGCACCTTGCCGCGGCGGTGGTCGGTGCGGGTCGCGCAGCCGCCCGCGCAGTGCTCGCACACGCTCGGGGAGGAGACGAGGTCGAAGGGGCGGGAGCGGAACCGGTACGCGGCCGAGGTGAGGGCGCCGACCGGGCAGATCTGGATGGTGTTGCCGGAGAAGTAGGACTCGAAGGGGTCGCCCTCGCCGATGCCGACCTGCTGGAGCGCGCCGCGTTCCAGCAGCTCGATCATCGGGTCGCCGGCCACCTGGGTGGAGAAGCGGGTGCAGCGCGCGCAGAGCACGCACCGCTCGCGGTCCAGGAGCACCTGGGTGGAGATGGGGACCGGCTTCTCGTAGGTGCGCTTGTGCCCCTCGAAGCGGGACTCGGCATTGCCGTGCGACATCGCCTGGTTCTGCAGGGGGCACTCGCCGCCCTTGTCGCAGACCGGGCAGTCCAGCGGGTGGTTGATGAGCAGCAGCTCCATCACACCGCGCTGGGACTTGTCGGCGACCTCGGAGGTGAGCTGGGTCTTGACGACCATCCCGTCGGTGCAGGTGATGGTGCAGGAGGCCATCGGCTTGCGCTGGCCCTCCACCTCGACGATGCACTGGCGGCAGGCGCCGACCGGATCGAGGAGGGGGTGGTCGCAGAACCGGGGGATCTCGATGCCGAGCTGTTCGGCGGCGCGGATGACCAGCGTGCCCTTGGGCACGGACAGTTCGACGCCGTCGATGGTCAGGGCGACCGTGTCCTCGGGCTTCGCCGCGGCCGCCGCGCCCCCGGAGGGCGCGTTCGCCCCGGCGGGGCCGCCGAGTGGATTCAGCACGGTCATGCGTTCACCTCCGTGTCAGCCCAGAGGGTCGACTTCTTGGGGTCGAAGGGGCAGCCCTTGCCCGTGATGTGCTGCTCGTACTCCGCACGGAAGTACGTGAGCGAGGAGAAGATGGGACTGGCCGCGCCGTCACCGAGGGCGCAGAAGGACTTGCCGTTGATGTTGTCGGCGATGTCGTTCAGCTTGTCGAGGTCGGACAGGGCGCCCCGGCCGGCCTCGATGTCGCGGAGCAGCTGGACCAGCCAGTACGTGCCCTCGCGGCAGGGCGTGCACTTGCCGCAGGACTCGTGGGCGTAGAACTCGGTCCACCGGGTGACGGCCCGCACCACGCAGGTCGTCTCGTCGAAGCACTGCAGCGCCTTGGTGCCGAGCATCGAGCCGGCCGCGCCGACGCCCTCGTAGTCCAGCGGGACGTCGAGGTGCTCGTCGGTGAACATCGGGGTGGAGGAGCCGCCGGGGGTCCAGAACTTGAGCCGGTGCCCGGGCCGCATCCCGCCGCTCATGTCGAGCAGCTGGCGCAGGGTGATGCCGAGCGGGGCCTCGTACTGGCCGGGGCCGGCGACGTGCCCGGAGAGCGAGTACAGGGTGAAGCCGGGGGACTTCTCGGTCCCCATGCCCTTGAACCAGTCCTTGCCCTTGTTCAGGATCGCGGGGACCGAGGCGATGGACTCCACGTTGTTCACGACGGTGGGGCAGGCGTAGAGCCCCTCCACCGCGGGGAAGGGGGGACGCAGCCGGGGCTGGCCGCGGCGGCCTTCGAGGGAGTCCAGCAGGGCCGTCTCCTCGCCGCAGATGTAGGCGCCCGCCCCGGCGTGGACCGTGATGTCGAGGTCCAGGCCGCTGCCGAGGATGTCCTTGCCGAGGTACCCGGCCTCGTACGCCTCGCGCACCGCCTCGTGCAGGCGCCGCAGCACCGGCACGACCTCGCCGCGCAGGTAGATGAAGGCGTGTGCGGAGCGGATCGCGTAACAGGCGATGATCATTCCCTCGATGAGGGAGTGCGGGTTCGCGAAGAGGAGGGGGATGTCCTTGCAGGTTCCCGGCTCCGACTCGTCCGCGTTCACCACGAGGTAGTGCGGCTTCCCGTCGCCCTGCGGGATGAACTGCCACTTCATCCCGGTGGGGAAGCCTGCGCCGCCGCGGCCGCGCAGGCCCGAGTCCTTGACGTAGGCGATCAGGTCGTCCGGGGTCATGGCGAGGGCCTTGCGCAGGCCCTGGTAGCCCTCGTGGCGCCGGTAGGTCTCCAGCGTCCATGACCGGGGCTCGTCCCAGAAGGCCGACAGGACGGGCGCGAGGAGCTTCTCGGGGCTCGTCCCTCCGCCGGCCTCCGACCGGGCGGTGCCTCCGTGACTTTCCTTGGATGACACGGACATCACTCCCCTCCCTCGGTGGTGGCCTCGCCCCGCGGGTGCACGATCGGGGTGTGCGGGGTCTCGCCGCGGGCGATGCGCAGGCCGATCAGGGAGGCGGGCCCGGCGCCGCCGGTGGCCTCGACCGCGCCCTCACGCTCGTCCGGGAAGCCGGCCAGGATCCGGGCGGTCTCCTTGTACGTGCACAGCGGCGCGCCCCGGGTCGGTTCGACGGGGCGGCCGGCCAGCAGGTCGTCCACCATGGCCTTGGCGGACTCGGGGGTCTGGTTGTCGAAGAACTCCCAGTTGACCATCACCACGGGGGCGAAGTCGCAGGCCGCGTTGCACTCGATGTGTTCGAGGGTGACCTTCCCGTCGGGGGTGGTCTCGTTGTTGCCGACGCCGAGGTGCTCCTTGAGCTCCTCGAAGATGGCGTCCCCGCCCATCACGGCGCACAGGGTGTTGGTGCAGACGCCGACCTGGTAGTCGCCGGAGGGCTTGCGCCGGTACATCGTGTAGAAGGTGGCGACCGCGGTGACCTCGGCGGTGGTCAGGCCGAGCACCTCGGCGCAGAAGCGGATGCCGGTGCGCGAGACGTACCCGTCCTGCGACTGGCACAGGTGCAGGAGCGGCAGCAGGGCGCTGCGGCTGTCGGGGTAGCGGGCGACGACCTCGGCGGCGTCCGCCGCGAGCCGCTCGCGGACCTCCGCCGGGTAGTCCGGCGCGGGCAGCCGGGGCATGCCCAGTTGGATGTCGGTCATCGGTCGACGCCTCCCATCACGGGGTCGATGGAGGCGACGGCGACGATGACGTCGGCGACCTGGCCGCCCTCGCACATCGCGGCCATGGCCTGCAGGTTGGTGAAGGACGGGTCGCGGAAGTGGACCCGGTAGGGGCGGGTGCCGCCGTCGGAGACGACGTGGACCCCGAGCTCGCCCTTGGGCGACTCGACGGCCGCGTAGGCCTGTCCGGCGGGGACCCGGAAGCCCTCGGTCACCAGCTTGAAGTGGTGGATGAGGGCCTCCATGGAGGTGCCCATGATGTTCCTGATGTGGTCGAGGGAGTTGCCGAGGCCGTCGGGTCCCATCGCGAGCTGCGCGGGCCAGGCGATCTTCTTGTCGGCGACCATGACCGGTCCCGGCTCCAGCCGCTCCAGGCACTGCTCGACGATCCGCAGCGACTGCCGCATCTCTTCGAGGCGGATCAGGAACCGCCCGTACGAGTCGCAGGTGTCCGTGGTGGGGACGTCGAACTCGTAGTCCTCGTAGCCGCAGTACGGGTCGGACTTGCGCAGGTCGTGCGGCAGGCCGGCGGAGCGCAGGACGGGGCCGGTGGCGCCGAGGGCCATGCAGCCGGTGAGGTCGAGGTAGCCGACGTCCTGCATGCGGGCCTTGAAGATGGGGTTGCCGGTGGCGAGCTTGTCGTACTCCGGCAGGTTCTTCTTCATGGTCTTGACGAACTCGCGCAGCTGGTCGACGGCGCCCGGGGGCAGGTCCTGCGCGAGGCCGCCGGGTCGGACGAACGCGTGGTTCATGCGCAGGCCGGTGATCAGCTCGAAGATGTCGAGGATCAGCTCGCGGTCCCGGAAGCCGTAGATCATGATCGTGGTCGCGCCCAGCTCCATGCCGCCGGTGGCGATGCACACCAGGTGGGAGGAGAGCCGGTTGAGCTCCATCAGCAGGACCCGGATGACGGTGGCGCGGTCCGGGACCTGGTCGGTGATCCCGAGCAGCTTCTCGACGCCGAGGCAGTACGCCGTCTCGTTGAAGAAGGGCGTCAGGTAGTCCATGCGCGTGACGAAGGTGGTGCCCTGCGTCCAGTTCCGGAATTCGAGGTTCTTCTCGATGCCGGTGTGCAGGTAGCCGATGCCGCAGCGGGCCTCGGTGACCGTCTCGCCGTCGATCTCCAGGATCAGGCGGAGCACGCCGTGGGTGGACGGGTGCTGGGGGCCCATGTTGACGACGATCCGCTCGTCGTCGGCCTTGGCCGCCGACTGGACGACCTCGTCCCAGTCGCCGCCCGTGACGGTGTAGACGGTGCCTTCGGTGGTCTCGCGCGCGGAGGCGTGGTCTTCTGCGCGATTCGGGGTGGGGGACATCAGCTGTACGACCTCCGCTGGTCGGGAGCCGGGATCTGGGCGCCCTTGTACTCGACGGGAATGCCGCCGAGCGGGTAGTCCTTGCGCTGCGGGAACCCCTGCCAGTCGTCCGGCATCATGATCCGGGTGAGGGCCGGGTGCCCGTCGAAGACGAGGCCGAAGAAGTCGTAGGCCTCGCGCTCGTGCCAGTCGTTGGTCGGGTAGACCTGGACGAGCGAGGGCAGGTGCGGGTCGCCGTCCGGGACGGACACCTCCAGCCGCAGGATCCGTCCGTGGGTGAGCGAGCGCAGGTGGTAGACGGCGTGCAGCTCGCGTCCCGGGTCGCCGGGGAAGTGCACGCCGCTGACTCCGGTGCAGAGCTCGAAGCGCAGGGCCGGGTCGTCGCGCAGGGTGCGGGCGACCCGTACGAGGTGCTCGCGGGCGATGTGGAAGGTGAGCTCGCCCCGGTCGACCACCGTCTTCTCGATGGCGTTCCCGGGGAGCAGGTCCTGCTCCTCCAGGGCGCCTTCGAGCTCGTCGGCGACCTCGTCGAACCAGGAGCCGTAGGGGCGGACGGCGGCGCCGGGCAGGGCCACGGTGCGGACCAGGCCGCCGTAGCCGCTGGTGTCCCCGCCGGCCCTGGCCCCGAACATGCCCTTGCGGACGCCGATGACCTCGGGGCCCTGGGCGCGGGGCGCGGGGACGTTGCCGCCCTCCGCTTCGCCGCCGGCGCCGTGCTCTGCGTGGTTGCCGTTCTCCGGCCCTTGGGTCTCGCTCACCGGAGCAGCCCCTTCATCTCAATGGTGGGGAGGGCCTTGAGGGCCGCCTCCTCCGCCTCGCGTGCCGCTTCTTCCCGGTTCACGCCGAGCTTGCCGCCCTGGATCTTCTGGTGGAGCTTGAGGATCGCGTCCATCAGCATCTCGGGGCGGGGCGGGCAGCCGGGGAGGTAGATGTCCACGGGGACGATGTGGTCGACGCCCTGGACGATGGCGTAGTTGTTGAACATTCCGCCCGACGAGGCGCAGACCCCCATGGAGATGACCCACTTGGGAGCGGGCATCTGGTCGTACACCTGCCGCAGCACGGGCGCCATCTTCTGGCTGACGCGGCCGGCCACGATCATCAGGTCGGCCTGGCGCGGTGAGCCGCGGAAGACCTCCATGCCGAAGCGGGCCAGGTCGTAGCGGCCGGCGCCGGTGGTCATCATCTCGATGGCGCAGCAGGCGAGGCCGAAGGTCGCGGGGAAGACGGATGACTTGCGCACCCAGCCCGCGGCCTGTTCGACGGTGGTCAGCAGAAAGCCGCTCGGCAGCTTCTCTTCCAGTCCCATGGAAAACTCAGCCCCTCAGTCCCATTCCAGGCCGCCGCGGCGCCAGACGTAGGCGTAGGCGACGAAGACGGTGAGCACGAAGAGCAGCATCTCGACGAGCCCGAAGATCCCCAGGGAGTCGAAGGTGACGGCCCAGGGGTAGAGGAAGACAACCTCGATGTCGAAGACGATGAAGAGCATCGCCGTCAGGTAGTACTTGATGGGGAAGCGGCCGCCGCCGGCCGGCATCGGAGTCGGCTCGATGCCGCACTCATACGCTTCAAGCTTTGCCCGGTTGTACCGTTTTGGACCGATCAGCGTGGCCATGACCACGGAGAAGATCGCAAACCCTGCGCCGAGGGCGCCGAGCACGAGGATGGGCGCGTACGCATTCACGCTCCTCGCTCCTTCCAGTCGTCCTTGACCGTTGGACCGCTGCGCCGGCTGGGATGTCCCAGCGGTGACTGGGGAGTGCACCGCCTCGCGAAGATCGTGCTCATGTGAGGCAGTTCACAAGCCGGACTGGTGCGCATCTTATGCCTGCTCCTCTGTGATCTGCGACACGGGTAACAACAACGAGTTTGTGATCTCCACCACCTGACGAACGATCATGAAGTCCGATGAGTGGTGATCTTCGTACGCGAAGCAGCCACATGATCACCAAAGGTGACATCCGGGCCCGTTGTCGCAGGTGAGGAGCGGGTTGCACTATCAAAGGATGCGCGGTGCAGGCAAATTGGTGCGGTCTGCGGACGCGTGGTAAGGGAATCCGCGTCGCCCGACCGGGGGAGGCCGTGGGTACGGAGGTGGACGCGGGCGGCCGCGGGGACGCAGCGTCGCGCGGGGTCACGGAGCGTGTGCACGCGTTCACGAGCCAGGCGGCCCCCCTTCACGGCGAGGTCACGGGCGGGGCACAGCGTCCACACGGACGAATAAACATGTGAGCTGCGTCACACGGAATTTCAGGTACCGAAAGAGGGCTTGGCCATCTGTGCGAGGGGATGGTAGGCCCGGGATCAATTGGGACTATTCACAGAAACCCCATGATCACAGCCCTGTGACGGGGTGTCCGTTTCGCCCGTTACGGCGTCAATCCGCAGCGCAACGCGCCCGGTTAGCCCGGTTCGCGCACAACTGTGGCGCACCCCACGTTTCTTGAAGGGAACCCCGACCCCCTGATAGCGGTTGTCCTCATGTCCCACACCGCTCACATACCCAGCCACCGGAAGCCCCGCCGTAGCGCCTCGAAGCTCGCGGTCCGCGCCGGAGTTGCCGGTGGCGTCCTCAGCACCCTGGCCATGGCCGGCACGGCGAGCGCCACCCCCTCCGCCGAGCCCGTGACCGAGACGACCCTCGAAATGCCGGTCCTCGATGCGGACCTGGCCTCCGAGGTCTCCTCCGCCGTCGCCACCGCCGCCGAGAACACCCGTCTCGCGGCCGTGGAGGGCGAACTGACCGCCCAGGAGGAGAGCGCCCGCACCGGCGCCGCCGCCGAGGCGAAGAAGGCCAAGGAAGACGCCCAGCAGAAGGCCGACGCCGAGAAGAAGACGCAGGAGGAGGCGGCCCGCAAGGCCGAGGCCGAGCGCGCCAACCGCAGCACCGCGCGCGCCTCGCTGAGCACCAAGTCCGCCGGCTCCGACGGCTCCTCCGCCGGCACCAAGGCCACCTCGAACCAGGGCACCGGCGCCTACGTCGCCGCCCCCGCCACCGGTTCCGCGGCCGCCGTCGTCAACTTCGCCCGCGCCCAGGTCGGCAAGGCGTACGTGAGCGGTGGCACCGGCCCGTCCTCGTACGACTGCTCCGGGCTCGTGCAGGCCGCCTACCGCCAGGCCGGCATCTCCCTGCCGCGCGTCTCCAGCGCCCAGTCCTCGATGGGCACCTCGGTCTCCCTGAGCAGCCTCCAGCCGGGCGACATCCTCTACTGGGGCAGCCGCAGCAGCTCGTACCACGTCGCCATCTACACCGGCGGCGGCAAGTTCATCGGTGCGCAGAACCCCAGCAAGGGCGTCGTCGAGGCGACCATGAACTACGACAAGCCGACGGGCGCCGTCCGCATCCTCTGAGCCCCGCTCGGACGACCACGGCACCGCGAAAGGCCGGTACTCCCCCGCTCGGGGGCGGAGTACCGGCCTTTCGGCCTGCCCGCCCCGGGCTGTCACCGCCCGGGGCCGCCCTGCGAAGATGTCCGCGGCACGCCCCGACGTCTCAGACCTGGAGGTGGTGGCCCGTGAGCGGACTGCCGTACGAGGACCCCGGCGCCGGCGGCCCCGCCGACGACCGCACGGCCGTCCCGGCCGCGCTCGGCCTGGGCCTGCTGGCCCTGGGCGGCTGGCTGCTCACCACCGCCCGGCCCTGGCAGCGGCCGGAGCACCCACTGGCCCTGGCGCTCGGCTGGACCGCCTCCGGCGCCCTCCTGCTGTGCGGCCTGGTGCTCGTGGCCCGCTGCGTACGGGCCGTGCACGCCCCCGCGGACCCCGCGGCGGCGCCGGAGCCCACGGGAACCTCCTGAGGCCCCCGGACGCCCCGCCCCGGCCGCCGCAGGCCTTCGGGGTCACCCTGGTTGCGATGAGGTGGCCGTCGGACGGGAAAATTCCTACCGGCGGTGTTACGTTTTGGGTATGAGCAGTCACGTGGCACCCCAGGCCGTCGAGCGGGCCGGCAAGAGATCCGTGTCGCTCGCCCAGTCATTGATCAAGGAAGTCGAGGAACGCGCCGGCAAGAGCGGGTTCTCCTCCGTGGTGGCCGAAGCCCTGGAGGAGTGGCTCGCCGCGCAGAAACTTCGCGAGGTCGTGACCGCCGACCGCAAGGCCTTCGGCCCCGTCTCCGCCGAAGCGCGGCGGCAGGCGGAACAAGAGTGGTAAGTAAGCGCCTCAAGATCAAGGCAAAGAGCGAGGGCACGCTCGTCCTGGACGCCCAAGGGCTTTCCCTGCACGTCGACGGCGACGAGAGGATGCGCGCGCGCATCGAGGTCGCTCAGCAGAGCGGTCGGCGCGTGGCGTTGTCCGCGTTGACGCCCTTGGAGGTGCGCCGAACCGGCGAGGCCGCCAAGCGACTCCGGTTCCGGCTGTCCCGGTTCGACGTGAAACCGGTCAACGACGCGGTGACAGAGGCCGCAGCGAAGCTGCTGGACACCTCGGGCCTTGACGGGCACGAATGCCTTGTGGACGCACTCGTGGTGGCCACCGCCGCACTCTGCACTCCCCCGGTACTGCTCGTCACGTCCGACAAGTCGCACATCCCGGCGCTGTGCAAGGCCGCCGAGGAACTTCCGGGCTCACCGAAGGTGAAGATCGTCAACGTCTGAAGGTCGAGTGCGGGGAGCCTGGCCGCTCAGCTCCACCGAGCGGCCAGACCTTGAATGATCAGGCCTTCGGGGCCACCTTCGAGAGGCCGTTGATGACGCGGTCCATCGCGTCGCCGCCCGTCGGGTCGGTCAGGTTCGCCAGCATCTTCAGCGTGAACCGCATCAGGACCGGGTGGGTCAGACCGCGCTGCGCGGCGACCTTCATGACCTTCGGGTTGCCGATCAGCTTCACGAAGGCCCGGCCCAGCGTGTAGTAGCCGCCGTAGGTCTCCTTCAGCACCTTCGGGTAGCTGTGCAGGGCCAGTTCCCGCTGGGCGGGCGTGGAGCGGGCGTGGGCCTGCACGATGACCTCGGCCGCGATCTGCCCCGACTCCATGGCGTAGGCGATGCCCTCGCCGTTGAACGGGTTGACCAGCCCGCCCGCGTCACCGACGAGCAGGAGGCCCTTGGTGTAGTGCGGCTGCCGGTTGAAGGCCATCGGCAGGGCCGCGCCGCGGATCGGCTGCGTCATGTTCTCGGGGGTGTAGCCCCAGTCCTCCGGCATGGACGCGCACCAGGCCTTGAGGACCTCGCGCCAGTCCAGCTCCTTGAAGGCCGAGGAGGAGTTGAGGATGCCCAGCCCGACGTTGGACGTGCCGTCGCCCATGCCGAAGATCCAGCCGTAGCCGGGCAGCAGCCGGTCCTGGCCGCCGCGCCGGTCCCACAGCTCCAGCCAGGACTCCAGGTAGTCGTCGTCGTGGCGCGGCGAGGTGAAGTACGTGCGGACGGCCACGCCCATCGGACGGTCCTCGCGCCGGTGCAGGCCCATCGCCAGGGAGATCCGCGAGGAGTTGCCGTCGGCCGCGACGACCAGGGGCGCGCTGAAGGTGACCGGGGTCTTCTCCTCGCCCAGCTTGGCCTGCACACCGGTGATGTGGCCGGTGCGCGCATCGCGGACGGGCTCGCCCACGTTGCAGCGCTCGTACAGCCGCGCGCCGGCCTTCTGCGCCTGCCGGGCCAGGGTCTCGTCGAAGTCGTCGCGCTTGCGCACGAGTCCGTAGTCCGGGAAGGAGGCGAGCTCGGGCCAGTCCAGCTGCAGCCGCTGGCCGCCGCCGATGATCCGCAGGCCCTTGTTGCGCAGCCAGCCGGCCTCTTCCGAGACGTCGATGCCCATCGCCACCAGCTGCTTGGTGGCGCGCGGGGTCAGGCCGTCGCCGCAGACCTTCTCGCGCGGGAACGCCGTCTTCTCCAGCAGCAGTACGTCGAGTCCGGCCTTGGCGAGGTAGTACGCGGTGGTCGCGCCGGCGGGCCCGGCACCGACGACGATCACATCCGCGGAGTGTTCGGAGAGGGGCTCGGTCACGGCGGGGTCTCCCGAAGGCTCGATATAGGGTGCCAGGCGGCACCGGACACGTGCAGTCTATGCAGCGAGAGAGATCGCGATCAGAAGGGTCACCCCCGTTGAGCAGCTTGCCCAGCTTCCCCGCGCCCGCCCCTGCATCCGGCTCTGCGGACCGGCCGCTGCCCACCGTCGGGCTGCGGGTCCCCACGGACGAGGACGCCCACGCCTGGCACCGCCTCTTCGACGATCCCGACGTCATGGAGTTCCTGGGCGGGCCGGCGGAGCTGTCCGCCTACGAGGAGATCACCGCGCGCCAACGCATGCACGACGCCCGGCTCGGCTACTGCCTGTGGACCCTGCTGGACGCCCAGGACCAGGTCATCGGCTTCACCGGAGCGCAGCCCTGGCCCCAGGCGAAGGACTGGGGGCCCGTCGGGGAGATCGAGATCGGCTGGCGGCTCGGCCGCGGGTACTGGGGCCGCGGGTATGCGTACGCCGCCGCCCTCGCCACCGTCGAGCGGGTCCGGGAGGCGGGCGTACCGCACGTGGTCGCGGTGATCGACGCCCGCAACAGCCGTTCGGTGGCGGTCGCCGAACGCCTCGGGATGGAGCCGGCCACGGAGTTCACCACTCCGAGGGGCAACCCGGGCCGCTGCTACCGGCTGGACCTCGCCTAGTGCCGCGACCGCAAAGGTGTGCCGGGTCGCGGTGTCCGGTGCGGCACTAGAAGACCGACAGGCCGGTCAGGGTCGTGAACCGGTCCAGGGCCGCCACACCCGCGACGGAGTTGCCCTGGGCGTCCAGCCCGGGGCTCCACACCGCGAGCGTGCACTGGCCCGGGACCACCGCGATGATCCCGCCGCCCACCCCGCTCTTGCCGGGCAGCCCGACGCGGTAGGCGAACTCGCCTGCCGCGTCGTACGTCCCGCAGGTCAGCATGACCGCGTTGATCTGCTTGGCCTCACTGCGCGTCAGCAGCCGCGACCCGTCGCTCCGCAGCCCGTGCCGGGCCAGGAACAGCCCGGCGCGGGCCAGGTCGGCGCAGCTCATCTCGATGGAGCACTGCCAGAAGTAGTGCTCCAGCAGCGCCGGCACGGGGTTGTCGATGTTCCCGTACGAGGCCATGAAGTGGGCGACGGCGGCGTTGCGGTCGCCGTGCTCCTGCTCGGAGGCCGCCACCTCGGCGTCGAAGGACAGCTCCGGATTGCGGCTCTCCTCCCGCAGGAAGCCCAGCAGTTCGCTGCTCGCGTCGCCGGTCAGGCTCTGGAGCCGGTCGGTGACCACGAGGGCGCCCGCGTTGATGAACGGGTTGCGGGGGATGCCGTTCTCGTACTCCAGCTGCACGAGCGAGTTGAAGGGGTTGCCCGAGGGCTCCCGGCCGACCCGCTCCCACAGGCTGTCGCCGCCCTCGGCCAGCGCCAGGGCCAGCGCGAAGACCTTGGTGACGGACTGCGTGGAGAAGGGGACCTCCCAGTCCCCCACCCCGTGCACGGTGCCGTCCAGGCCGGCGACGGCCATGCCGAACCGGTGGGGGTCCACCGAGGCGAGCGCCGGGATGTACTCGGCCGGGGTGCCGCTGCCCACCAGGGCGGCCACGTCGGCGGCGATGCGCTCCAGCAGGGCCGGGTAGTCGAGGGTGTCGGCCACGGCGGTCAGGACTTGGTGCCCCGGTGCAGCGCGACGACGCCGCCGGTGAGGTTGCGCCAGGCGACCTTGGACCAGCCGGCCTTCTGCAGCAGGGCGGCGAGCTCCGGCTGGGCGGGCCATTCGCGGATCGACTCGGCGAGGTACACGTACGCGTCGGGGTTGGACGACACGGAGCGGGCCACCGGCGGCAGGGCCCGCATCAGGTACTCCAGGTACACCGTGCGGAACGGCGCCCAGGTGGGCTCGGAGAACTCGCAGATCACGACCTGGCCGCCGGGCTTCGTCACCCGGTACAGCTCCCGCAGGGCCGCGTCGGTGTCCTGGACGTTGCGCAGGCCGAAGGAGATCGTCACGGTGTCGAAGACGTCGTCCTTGAAGGGCAGCCGCGTCGCGTCGCCTGCGGTCAGCGGCAGCCAGCCGTGCTTCTTCCTGCCCTCCTGGAGCATGCCCAGGGAGAAGTCGCAGGGGACGACGTACGCACCGGTCGCCGCGAAGGGCAGCGAGGAGGTCGCGGTCCCGGCGGCCAGGTCGAGGACCGTGTGGCCGGGGCGCGCGGCGACCGCCCTGGCGACCTCCTTGCGCCAGCGCCGGGCCTGGCCGAGGGAGAGGACGTCGTTGGTGAGGTCGTAGTTCGCCGCCACCCCGTCGAACATGGAGGCGACTTCGTGCGGCTGCTTGTCCAGGGAAGCGCGGGTCACTGGCGTTGGCCCCTCGGGGTGCGATGCGGATCGGCGGATGCGCCCCATCCTCTCAGGCCGCACCCGCGGGACCGCACCGCCCCGCACCCCCCGCGGACCCGGGTCGCGGACGGGAGCCGCCACGGACCCGGCGTGCACCGGTCGCCGCCGGGCCACGGCCGGGGGCGCGGGCACAACTGGCCCGAAGGACAGTTACGCGGGCCCGCCGGAGCCGCGTTGACTGGCGGGCGTGCGGCCCGGTGAGGGTCACCCGCCGGGTCCCGCAGGCTCATGGTCCGGCTGCGGCCGCCTCGAACAGAGGGCTTCACGATGCCGGCAGGCCATACCAGCGCTCGCTCCCGCGTCAGTGCGCGCACCGCGCGCCGAGCGGAGCGGCGCAGGCGTCTGCGGCGGACCGTCCTGGGGGCGACGGCCCTGGTCGCGGCCTCGGCGGCCGTCTACGTCCTGGCGCCGTCCCGGGAGGGCGCCGCCCTCGCGGACGGCCGCCCGGCCGCCGCACAGGAGCCGCAGGACACGGCGGACGCCCCGGACGGCGGCGCGGACCCCGCCGCGCAGGGCGGCCAGCGGCCCACGGGGCCGACCCGCGCCGCCACCGCCGCCCCCTCGGCGTCCCCGGCCGCCCCCGCGCGCCCCACGGCCCCGGGACCGGCCTCCTCCGCCCCGCCCGCACCGGTCCCCTCCACTTCCGCGGCGCCCGGGACCTTCACCTCCTCGGCCGCCTCCGGGCAGCCGCAGGGCCGCGGCACCGCGCTGCGCTGGCGCCTGGAGACCGAGGCGGGCAGCGGCGTCGAACCGGATGCCGCCGCCCGCGCGGTGGAGGAGATCCTGGGCGACCCGCGCGGCTGGACCCGGGACCCGGCGTACGGCTTCCAGCTGGTCGGGGCGGGCAGCCCGGTGGACTTCACCGTCAAGATCGCCACGCCGGCCACCACCGACCGGCTGTGCGAGGTGGTCACTCCGGAGCTCGTCGGCGAGACCAACTGCCGGGCCGGACACACCGTCGTGGTCAACCTCAAGCGCTGGCAGGAAGGCTCGCCCCAGTTCAGCGGCACCGTCGAGGAGTACCGGGCGCTGATCGTCAACCACGAGGTGGGCCACGAACTGGGCCGCGAGCACGAGACCTGCCCCGGCCCCGGCAGGCCCGCGCCCGCGATGATGCAGCAGATCAAGGGGCTGCTCGGCTGCACGTCCAACGCCTGGCCGTTCGACGGGGCCGGAACCTATCTGTCGGGCCCGCGCGTCCCTTAGGCAGGGGTACCGGGCCGGTCGTGGCCCGGCCGGGGGCGAGGAGTGGTCAACCGTGCGCGTCGTCAGCTTCAGCGTCCCCTCGTGGTTCCCGCCCGGCGAGACCGCGGCCGGGCCGCAGGGCGCAGGCCCGGTCCAGCTCACCGAGCAGGAGTCCGCCGTGTTCGTGTGCCTGTCCACCGGCGCCTCCAACACGGAGCTCGCCGCGCAACTCCAGCTGTCCGTGAGCACGGTCAAGTTCCACGTGGTCAACATCCGGGCCAAGCTGGGCGGGATCAGCCGGCTCCAGGCCTGCCTGCTGGCCGCCCTGGCCCGGGAGTCCGCGGGCACCGCGGTCCTCGGCCCCGGGCTCAGCGACGGCGGTGCAGCAGCCGTCCCCCGATGACGGTGGCCACGCAGGTGGTGGCGCCGAGCCGGAGCAGTTCGTCCGGGCCGTCGACGGCGAAGGCCGCGAACCGGGCCGGGGCGCCGGGCTCCAGGACCCCGTGGAAGGCCTGCCCGGCCGTGTCCGCAGCGGCGAACGGGTCCAGCGAGGGCGGCCCCGCACAGGGAGCCGGCGGCAGCAGGGTGAGGCCCGAGCGGACCACCGCCGTCCGTACCGCGGGGACCGTGAGGCGGCCGGCCACCGCGACGACCCCGCGGGCGAGCAGTTTCTGCGTCGCCCGCCGGGCGCTGTTGCCCCAGCGCGCCTCGGTCATCTCCAGCGCGTCCAGCTCGGCCTCCCCGCTGATCGGGCCGGTCCCGAGCTCGGCGGCCTCGTACGGGTCGTCCGGGTAGTACGTCCGCTCCAGCAGCACGTCCGCTCCGCGCACCAGCAGGCCCGGGGTGAGGACCCCCGGCCAGCGGCGGGTCCGGGCGTGCGGCCGGTCCGCGCTGAGGGCGGCGTACGGGCCCACGCGGGTGATCCGGTCGCCCTCGACGAGGACCGCACCGCCGGGCAGCGGCGCGCGTCCGGGCCCGGCGACGAGGAGGTCGGCGGTGTGAAGCGTCAGCACGGCGGGGTCAGTTCGTGGAGATGAGCTTCAGCTCGGGGTGGGCGGTGCCGCCTTCGATGGCGGTGGAGGAGATGTGCGAGACCACCCGGTCGTCCGCCGGGTCGTCCGCCGGGTCCTCGTGGACCAGCAGGTGCTCGTACGTCGTCGCACGCTGCGCCGGGGTGCGGCCCGCCTTGCGGATCAGGTCGATGATCTCCTGCCGGTTCGAGCGGTGCTTGGCACCGGCCGAGGAGACCACGTTCTCCTCCAGCATGATCGAACCGAGGTCGTCGGCACCGAAGTGCAGCGACAGCTGGCCGGCTTCCTTGCCCACCGTCAGCCAGGAGCCCTGGATGTGCGCCACGTTGTCGAGGAACAGCCGCGCCACCGCGATGATCCGCAGGTACTCGAAGATCGTCGCCTGTGTGCGGCCCTTGAGGTGGTTGTTCTCCGGCTGGTACGTGTACGGGATGAACGCCCGGAAGCCGCCCGTGCGGTCCTGGGTGTCCCGGATCATCGCCAGGTGCTCGATGCGCTCCGCGTTGGTCTCACCCGTGCCCATCAGCATCGTCGAGGTCGACTCGACACCCAGCCGGTGGGCGATCTCCATGATCTCCAGCCACCGCTCCCCCGACTCCTTCAGCGGCGCGATCGCCTTGCGCGGCCGCTCCGGCAGGAGTTCGGCGCCCGCGCCCGCGAAGGAGTCCAGGCCGGCGGCGTGGATCCGGCGGATCGCCTCTTCCGCGGAGACGCCCGAGATCTTCGCCATGTGCTCGACCTCGGACGCGCCGAGGGAGTGGATGACCAGCTGCGGGAACGCCTTCTTGATCGCGGAGAAGTGCTCCTCGTAGTACTCCACCCCGTACTCCGGGTGGTGCCCGCCCTGGAACATGATCTGCGTGCCGCCCAGTTCGACGGTCTCCGCGCAGCGGCGCAGGATGTCGTCGAGGTCCCGGGACCAGCCCTTCTTCGTGTCCTTCGGCGCCGCGTAGAACGCGCAGAACTTGCACGCCGTCACACACACGTTGGTGTAGTTGATGTTCCGCTCGATGATGTACGTCGCGATGTGCTCCGTACCCGCGTACCGGGCCCGGCGCACCGCGTCGGCCGCCTGGCCGAGGGCGTGCAGCGGCGCGTGGCGGTAGAGGTCGAGCGCCTCTTCCTGGGTGATCCGGCCCCCTGCGGCGGCGCGGTCGAGGACAGACTGGAGAGCGGCCTGGTCGGTCACCGGTGCGTCACCTTTCGGCGGTGTGTCAAGAGGTCCGGACCGATCCAGCCTACGCCAGGGCCGGGCGGCGGCTTTCAGGGGCCACGGGTCAGGTCGCCCTCGGGGTTCCCGGCGGGTCCGTCACCCGACCTGTAGTGCAGGGTTCCGTCCGCGTTGAGGGTGAACTGCTCGCGGGCCGAGCCGTTGGAGCAGATGCCGGGAGCCGGGTTGGGGCCGCCCGAGGAGTCCAGGACCAGCGAGCGGTCGGTGGCGGAGGCCAGCTTCCAGTCGCCGCTGCAGTCGGTGCCGAGGACGGGGACCACCGACGTGTCCCGGGCGACGACCTCGCCGGTCTTCCCGCCCCTGATGGTGATCTCGAACTCCGAGGCGACTCCCAGCCGGGCCGTGGTGACGGTGCCCTTCCAGGTGCCGGTGAGCGCCTCGGGGACGTCCTGGCGGGTGCCCTGGGGCAGGTCCCCGTCGGTGGGGGCGCTGGCGCCCGGGGTGGGCGCCGGCGGCGAGGCAGTGGCCCCGGGCGCCGGGGCGGAGGTGGCGGGCCGCCCACCGCCGTCGGCCGCGCTGCCGCCCTCCTCCCGCCCGGTGCCGGGCAGCAGACCCGCCCCGTAGAGCCCCCCGGACAGCGCCGCCAGCACGACGGCCGCGCCGAGGACGAGGGTGCAGCTGAAGCGGCGCCCGGCGGCGGTCAGGCTGACCCGGTGGCCGTCGGGCGCGGTCCGCTGCTGCGCCGCCCCGCCGCCGGCCGTCCCGGCGGGCGGGCCGTACGGGCCGCCGCCGTGGGCGTAGGAGGGGTCCGGCGCCCCGAAGCCGCCGTTGCCGGCCGGGGCGGACGGTCCTCCGTACGAGGGCGTGCTGAAGGGGACCGGGCCCGAGGGGCTCTCCGCGGCGGCCGGTTCCAGGTCGAGCAGGGCCACCGCGGCCCGGCTGGCCTCCTCGACCAGGGCCGCCGGGAGCCAGCCCGGCGCGGGCAGCGCCCCGGGGAGGGCGGCGGCGACCTCCTGCGGGGCGGGACGGTCCGCGGCCGTCTTGGCCAGGCAGGCCGCTATGAGCTCGCGCAGCGGTCCCGCCGGGACCCCGTCCAGCTCGGGCGGCTCGTGGACCACCTTGTAGAGGAGGGTCGCCGAGTTGTCCCCGGTGAAGGGCGGCCGGCCCGCCGCGGCGAAGGCGAGGACCGCGCCGAGGGAGAAGACGTCGGCCGCCCCGGTGACCCCCTTCCCGAGGATCTGCTCGGGCGCCATGTAGCCGGGCGAGCCGACCGAGACTCCGGTGGAGGTGAGCGTGACGGTGCCGCCCCCGGACTCCGTCAGGGGGGACCCCCAGGTGACCCGGGCGATCCCGAAGTCGATCAGCCGGGGCCCGTCCAGGGTGAGCAGCACGTTCGACGGCTTCACGTCCCGGTGGACCAGGCCCAGCGCGTGCACCGCCATCAGGGCGCGGGCCAGGCCCGCGCCGACGGCCCGTACGGATTCCTCCGGCAGCGGCCCGTGCCCGGCCACCGCCCGGTCGAGGGAGGGGCCGGCCACGTACCCGGTGGCCACCCACGGCACGGCGGCCTCGGGGTCGGCGTCCAGCACGGGCGCGGTCCACTCCCCGCCGACCCTGCGGGCGGCGGCCACCTCGCGGCGGAACCGGGCCCGGAACTCCTCGTCGGCGGCGAGGTGCGGGTGCACGACCTTGACGGCGACGGTCCGGCCGCCCTCGCTGCGCCCCAGGTAGACCCGGCCCATGCCGCCCGCTCCGAGCCGGCCGAGCAGCCGGTAGGCGCCGATGGTCCGCGGTTCGCCGGCTTCGAGCGGCTGCATCCTGTCCCCATCCCCCGGTCACCGGGCCCGTGCGGTCCGGCCATGCAGCACCTTAGGCGGTGGGCGGCTGATCACGGGGCCACTCCCGATTCCCCTGGATATTCCGGATATTCCTTCCGGGGGAACGGAATGCCGAGGGCAAGGGAATTGCCGGGAAAGGGGTCAGCGTTCTGCGACCGGTACGGGCAGCAGCTCCACGGCGACGTCCGCCGGGTATCCGGTGGTCGCTCCGGTACGGCGGGCGAATTCCCGGACGCCGGCGAGCTGATCGGGACCGAAGCGGAAGTCGAGCGTGGTGAAGTACCGCTCCAGCAGGTCGGCGTCGAAGGCCTCCCAGCGGGCCGCCTGCTCGGCGACCTTGGCCACCTCTTCGAGGGAGAGGTCGCGGGAGGCGAGGAAGGCCTCGTGGACCGAGGCCACGACGGAGGGCTCCCGCGCCAGGTAGTCCTTGCGGGCGGCCCAGACCGCGAAGACGAAGGGGAGCCCGGTCCACTCCTTCCACATCTGCCCGAGGTCGTACACCGTCAGGCCCAGCCGCGGGGCGTCGTGCAGGGCGGCCCGCAGGGCGGTGTCGCCGATCAGCACGGCCGCCTCGGCCTCCTGCATCATCACGCCCAGGTCGGGGGGGCAGGTGTAGTAGTCGGGCCGGACCCCGTACTGCTCGGAGAGCAGCAGCTGGGCGAGGCGTACGGAGGTGCGGGAGGTCGAACCGAGGGCGACGCGGGCGCCGTCGAGCTCCTCCAGCGGCACCTGCGAGACGATCACGCACGACATGACCGGGCCGTCGCAGCCGACGGCGAGGTCGGGGAAGGCGACGAGCTGGTCGGCGTTGCGCAGGAACTCGACGAGGGTGATGGGGGCGATGTCCAGGTCCCCCTGGACCAGGCGCTCGCTGAGCTTTTCGGGAGTGTCCTTGGTCAGCTCCAGGTCCAGCAGCGTGCCGGTTCTCGCCAGCCCCCAGTACAGGGGCAGGCAGTTCAGGAACTGGATGTGGCCGACGCGGGGCCGGCTGCGATAGACGTCCACATCGCGAGACTAGCCCTCCGCTCCCCCCGCCCCTCTCAGCGGGTCACACGTCAGCGATCCGGCGCGTCTCAAACGTCCGAGTGACGTGATCTTTCCCTCTGGTCTCGGCCGCGGGGTGCATGCTAGGCTCGTCGCAAGTTGCAGTTTGGTTTCCCTTGCAGTACGAGGCCTGCGGAGAATGTGACCCGCAGGCTTTTGTAGTTTTCAGACTTCTTAGCAGGTTCTGGAGCAGGGCGACCCTTTGGCCCATAGGAGGGCTCATGGCTACCGGAACCGTGAAGTGGTTCAACGCTGAAAAGGGCTTCGGCTTCATCGCCCAGGACGGCGGCGGCCCGGATGTCTTCGTCCACTACTCCGCGATCAACGCCTCTGGCTTCCGCTCCCTGGAGGAGAACCAGACGGTGAACTTCGACGTCACGCAGGGTCCGAAGGGCCCGCAGGCGGAGAACGTCACCCCGGCCTAGTCGCCTGGGCCAACTCTCGCGGTTGGAAATGCAGTACCCAAGGAGCCCCGTCCCCTCTGCGCCAGCAGAGCGGCGGGGCTCCTGCCTTGGCCCTCCCGGCGGGGGGACAGGACGAAGCCGCCCCGGCGCCGTTTCCACGGCGCCGGGGCGGCTTCGTCGTGCCCTGCTTCGGCCGCTACTTCGCCGGGTCGGTTGGGGGCGTGGCGGGCTTCTCCGGCGTGGTGGGCGTGGTCGGAGTCGTCGGCGGGGCCGGTTCGGGCGCGGTGATCTTCAGCTCCAGGACCAGGGTCACCTTCTGCGGGGTGGTAAGCCGCAGGAAGTACGTGCCCTCGGGCACCTCGGCGGTGAACAGCTCCGGTACGGCGGTCCTGCCGTCGGCGCCGGTCGCGGCCAGCTGCCGGGTGAAGAGCTTCTTGCCCTCGGCGTCCCGGAAGTGGGGGCCCTTGGCGGTCGCCGGGTCCACCGGGACCCAGGCGCCGTCCGCGTCCTTCACGACCAGGGTCGCGGTGGCCTCCGTACCGGCGACGGGCTTGCCCTCCGCCGTGGCCAGGACCTCGACGCCCTTGATGCTCTTCCCGGCGACCGCCTCCAGCGGCTTCGTCCCGCCGTCGGCGCGGGCCAGCAGGTCCGCGAACGGGAGGGGCTTGGGGGTGACCGTGCCGGTGAAGGTCACCGTCCGCACCCCCGCGCGTCCGTAGGCCGAGGCCCGCAGGGTGAAGGTGCCCGCCTTGGCTCCGGCCGTGAGGGCCGGGGCCGCCGCGGTGCCGTCGGCGCCGGTCTTGACCACGACGGAGTCCTTGGCCTGCGCGAACGCGGTGCCGCCCGTGGTGTCGGCCTCGACCGCGAAGACGACTTCCTGGCCGACGGCCGGCTTGCCGTCACTGAGGTGGGCCGTGACCTTGGCCCCGGGTGTGACGGGCGCACCCGCCTCGGCCTTGAGTGCGGAACCGCCCACCGCCTCCAGCTTGTCCAGCTGCACCACCGGCGGGACCGGCTTCTGCGGCTCGGCCGGCGGAGTGGTCGGGGGCGTGGTGGGCGGCGTGGTCGGGGTCGTGGTCGGGGGCCTCGTCGACGGCGTGGTCGAAGGCGCCGGACGCACCGGCTGCTGCGGGGTGACCACGGGGGTCACCGGCTGCGGGGTGGGCAGGCTGCCCGGCGGCGTCGTCGGGTAGTTCCCGGCGGGCGGGTTGGCGATCCCGGAGACCCCGCCGTCCTGGTACTGGCGCATGTAGCCGAGCACGGTGTTCACGTACTCGCGCGAGTTGTTGTAGCTGAGGATCGCCCGGTCCAGGTCGGCCGCGCTGCTCAGGTCCTTGTCCCCCGCGCACAGGTACAGGCCGGCGCCCAGCGCCGCGTCGTAGATGTTGTTCGCGTCGCGCTTGCCGTCCCCGTTGCCGTCGGCCTTCCAGGTGGCCCAGGTCGAAGGGATGAACTGCATCGGGCCGAACGCCCGGTCGAACTCGGCGTCCGCGTCCCACTCGCCCTTGTCCGTGTCGAGGATCTTGGCGTAGCCGTTGCCGTCGAGGCGCGGGCCGCGGATCGGCTTCTCGGTCGAGCCGTCCGCCTGGAGGCCGTAGCCCGAGGCGTGCACCGACTCGACGCGGCCGATGCCCGCGAGCAGCTGCCAGGGCAGCTTGCAGCCGGGCAGCGCGGCGGCCACCGACACCTCGGCCCGCTGGTACGCGTCGAGGGCCGTGCCGGGTATCGCGCTGCCCCCCTCGGTCCCGGCCGTCCCCGCCGGGGGCACCTGCGGGTCGGCGACCTCCGCGGGGAGGTCGAGGCGGGCGTCGCCGCGGTCGGTGGCCTGCGGGCTGTCCGGGGTGGGCCCGGACTCCCCCGCATCCGCGGTCGACGGATTGGTCACCACCGCGGCCGTGGTCAGGCTGGCGGCGAGCGCAGCCGTGCACAGGACCTTGCGCGAGGTACTGACGAGGTGACGGTGAAGCGGCTTCACAGTGCGGCGATCCCCCCGAGGCGGCCGACAAAGCTGACGGCCCGATGAGCCGTGAATATCCCCTGTCTATCAGGTATTCGGATCCGACTCGCCGTCCCCCCCGGTACTTGTGGCACACCATTCGTCTCAGCTTTACCCGGGGCTCCCGACCTTCGGCACCGAGGACCTTCGACCGTGTCCGATTGACCCGAAAGACCCCCGCTTTCACCCGAGTTCACTCCTTACGCTGGTGTTCATGGCGAGCACCGGGAAGAGCGACCAGCGCCGCGAGGCCCGCGAGCGGCTCCGCAACGAGCGCGCGGCCGAGGTCCGGCGGGCCCGGCTGCGCGGCCGCCTCCTCGTCGGGGCGGGCCTGTCCACCGTCCTCGTGATCGCTGCCGCCGCCGGGATCCTTGCGGCGAAGCCGGGCGGATCGGACGACGGCGAAGCCGCGGGCAGGCCATTCGTCCAACCCGCGCACACCGAGGGCGAAGACGGGATCGTCGTCCCGTACGGCCGGGCCGGCGCCCCGCACACCCTGACCGTCTGGCTCGACCCGCGCTGCCCGTTCTGCGCCGGCGTCGAACAGGGCCTGGGCCCGACCTTCAAGGAGCAGGCGGACGCCGGCGAGTACCGCATCGAGTACCGCTTCGCGACCTTCCTGGACCAGGCCTTCGGCGGCCGGGGCTCCCGGCGCGCCCTGAACGCCCTGGGCGCGGCCGTCAACGAGAGCCCCGAGAAGTTCATGGCGTACGCCCAGGTGCTCTTCGCCCACCACCCCGCGAGGGAGACGGACGACGTCTACGCCTCCACGGACACGCTCCTGGACCTCGCGGGCCGGGTGCCGGGGCTGCGGACGCCCGCCTTCGACCGGGCCGTCACGGACCTCACGTACATGCCGTGGGTGGAGAAGGTCGGTCAGGCCTTCCGGGACGAGGGCATGAAGGGCACCCCGGCGGTCTTCATCGACGGGACGAAGCTCACCGTGAACTCGGGCGACGGCATCGCGTCCGTCACCCCGCAGGCCTTCCGGCAGCTGGTCGCCGAGCACCGGCGGCCCTGACCTGCTCTGCGAGGCCCGGCTGCCGGGCCCGGCCGGCCGGCCGTTGCGGCCGTTCCCGGCTGATAATTTCGGCGCCATGAGAGCACTGGTGTACGACACGCAGTTCCGGGAACGCGCCCGCCGCGCCCAGGCCTGGGGCTTCGGCCTGCTCGCCGCCTCCGCCGGCATCTGGCTGTGGACCGCCTCCCAGCTGCTCCTGCCCTTCACCTCCTCCGACAGCCGTGACGACGTCGACTGCGAATCCCGCGTCTTCTACACCGCGCAGGACGTCCGGGGCCGCCCCTCCCGGGACTACGCCGATGCCGAGGGCACCCTGTGCTCCTCGCAGCGGGACTGGGCCGGGCTGCTGGCCCTCACGCTGCTCTCCCTGCCGACGGCCGTGGTCGGCACGGTCCTCTACACCTCGGGCAGCACCGGACACCGCCTCAGCGAGCACGCCGCCGAGGTGCGCCGCCTGACGGAGTCCCCGCAGGGCTGAGCAGCCCGTCCGGCCCCGTCGTCCGGGGAGGGCTCAGCCCGCGTACAAGGCCTCGATCTGCCGGGCGTAGCGCTCCTCCACGGCGCGGCGGCGGAGTTTGAGGGTCGGGGTCAGGGTGCCGGCGCTCACCGAGAGGTCCTCCGGCAGGACGTGGAACGCGCGGATGCGGGCCGGTCGGGACACCGTGGCATTGGCCTCCGCGACCGCGGCCTCCACCAGCGCCCGGACGGCCGGATGGCCGGACGGGTCGGGGCCGAGGTCCAGGCCCTCGCGGCCGGCCCAGGCGGCGACCTCCTCCGTGTCCAGGGTGACCAGGGCGACGGGGTGCGGGCGGCGGTCGCCGATCAGGACGGCGCGCGAGACGTACGGGGAGCGCTGCACGGCGAACTCGACCTCGGTCGGGGTGAGGTTCTTGCCCGCCGAGGTGATGATGAGCTCCTTCTTGCGGCCGGTGATGCGCAGGTAGCCGTCGGCGTCCAGTTCCCCGAGGTCGCCCGTGTGCAGCCACCCCTGCGCGTCCAGCGCCTGCGCGGTCGCCGTCTCGTCGGCGTGGTAGCCGGGGAACACCATCGGCCCCCGCGCCAGCACCTCCCCGTCGTCCGCGATCCGCACCTCGCAGCCCGCGATCGGGCGGCCGACCGTGCCGGGCCGGACCGCCCCGGGATGGTTGAGGGAGATCACGCCGCCGGACTCCGTCATCCCGTACCCCTCGTAGACGGCGATCCCGCACGCCCGCAGGAAGTCCAGGGTCGCCGGGGCGATCGGGGCGCCGCCGGTGAGCGCCCACGTGAGGCGCCCGCCGAAGGCGGCCCGGACCGGGGCGTACAGCGAGGCCTCCGCCGCCTCGTACGCGGCCCGCGACTCCCGGGGCAGCCGGCCCTCGGCCGCCAGGACGCCCAGCCGCACCGCCTCCTCGACGCGTCCCCGGCCGCCCTCGCCCGCTTCCGCGAGGGAGACCACCACCGCGTGCAGCTTCTCGAACAGCCGTGGTACGGACGGCAGATGGGTGGGGCGCACCTCGGTGAGCTCCTGGAGGACGTCCTCGATGCGGCCGCCGAAGTAGCAGAGCTCCCCGCCCTCCAGCAGCGTCGTGAACTGGACCAGCTGGGCCAGCAGGTGGGCGAGCGGCAGGTAGAGGTAGGTGCAGTCGCCGGGACCGCCCCTGACGAGGGGCAGCGTCGCGTCCTGGATCGCGCCCAGATTGGCGTGTGTGAGGCGGCAGCCCTTGGGCGGGCCCGTCGTGCCGGAGGTGTACACGAGGGAGGCGTCCGCCCCGGGTGCGACGGCCGCCGCCCGGGCCGGCAGCGCGGACTCGGGCAGGGGCTCCTGCCCGGGTCCGGACGCCCGTGCGGGCAGGACGTCCATCAGGACGGTCTCCCGCAGCGCCGGGAGCTTCGCCCGCAGGGCCTCGACCCGGTCCCGCTGGCGCTGGTCGTCGCAGACCACGACCACGGCCGCCGAGTCCGCCAGGACCCAGGCCAGCTCCTCCTCCCCCGCGGTGGGGTACACGGGGACGAGTACGGCGCCCGCCGCGAGCACCCCGAAGTGGGTGTACGTCCACTGCGGGCGGGTCTCGGCCAGGACGGCCACCCGCTCGCCGGGCGCGACGCCGAGGGCGATCAGGGCGCGGCCCGCGGCCCTTACGTCCGCGCCCAGTTCGGCGTAGGTCCGGGTCTGCCATCCGCCGTCCGCCGCGCGGAACCTCAGCGCGGTCTGCTGCCCGTACCGCTCCTCGGTCCACCGGGTGAACTCCGCCAGCGTGCGCGGCCGATCGTCCATGGCATGCCCTCCCCGGGATTGGTGACCTCCGACGCTAGGCAGCCGCGGCGCGCACGCGGCATGACCGGAAGCGTCACCACCGCTGACCGCAGCGCTCATCGGGGCTACCGTCGGAGCCATGGGGATGCGGACGATCACCGTGCACCACGTACGGGCCGTGCTCGCGGGGGCCCGCGGCAGCGGCATCGACACCGTGCCGCTGCTCCAGGAGGCGCAGATCCCCCCGCTGCTGCTGGGGGACGACCGGGCGCGGATCACACCCGCGCAGTTCGCCCGTCTGTTCCGGGCGCTGTACCGGACCACCCAGGACGAGTTCCTGGGCCTGGGCGCCCTTCCCAGCCGTCCCGGGACCTTCGCGATGATGTGCCACGCCTCACTGGGCTGCCCGGACCTCGGCGCGGCCACCGTGCGGGCGGCCGCCTTCTACGGTCTGTTCCCGGGCGGTCCGGAGCTGGCGCTCGAAGTCGAGGGCGGCGAGGCGCGGTTCACGGTCCCGGGCGGCTTCGCGCGCGACGAGGACCACTTCCTGTCCGAGTGCGTGCTGGCCATCTGGCACCGGCTGAGCAGCTGGCTGATCGGGCGGCGCATCCCGCTGCGCCACGCGTCGTTCTGCTATCCGCCGCCGCCGCACGAGGCCGAGTACGAGATCCTCTTCGACTGCCCGGTCCGCTTCGGTGCGGACCGTACGGGCGCCGCCTTCGACGCGCACTGGCTGACCGCCCCGCTGGTACGGGACGAGGCGGCCCTCGACGCGATGCTGCGCCGGGCCCCCTTCGACCTGCTGTCCCGGCCGGAGTACGGGACCACCGTCGCCGAACAGGTACGCCGGAGCCTGACCCGGCAGCTGGCCCGCACGCCGGCGCTTCCGGCACTCGGGGAGGTGGCGGCCCGGCTGGCGGTGTCCCCGGCGACGCTGCGGCGCAGGCTCCGGGAGGAGGGGACCTCCTTCCAGGAACTGAAGGACCACGTGCGCAGGGACGCGGCGATCGCGGGCCTGGCGGAGGGCGGCGAGCCGATCGCGGAGCTCGCCGCCCGGCTCGGCTTCTCCGAGGACACCGCCTTCCACCGGGCGTTCCGCCGCTGGACCGGGACGACCCCGGGGGCCTACCGGATGGCGTCGGGAGGCTGAGCGGCCGCGGGGCGGCAGGGGTGAGCGGCCGCGGGGCAGCGGGGGTGAGCGGCCGCGGGGGTGGCGTGCCGGGCCAGCAAAGGTGAGCTGCGCGGTCAGCGACCGTGCTGCCGGTCGGTCACTACCTTCGGCTCACCCGCCCCGCACGGAACGAGCCGTTGGGAGAGCCGCCCATGCGTTGTCGAACCCCCGCGCGCAACCGCCACAGCCGCCACAGCCGCCGCAACCCCCGCACCCGCACCCGTGGCACCGCCCTCGCCGCCGTCGCCGCACTGGCCCTGTCGGCCTGGATCCCCGCCTCCGCCGGCGCCGCGGAGAGCCCCGCGGCCGCCCGTCCCGGGGACGTCGTCAGCAGCGCCCCGTCCGCCTTCCACCCGCTGCCGGGCCAGCCGACGAACACCCGGGCCTGGAAGATCCACTACCGCTCCACCACGGCGGACGGCGCCCCCAACCTCGTCTCCGGCACCGTCATCGTCCCGCAGGACGGCCGCACCGGCCCGCGCCCCCTGATCACGTACGCCGTGGGCACGGTCGGCATGGGCGACTCCTGCGCGCCGAGCAGCAACTTCCCCCGCGGGACGGGCCTGGAGGCCAATCTCATCCAGCAGCTCACCCTGCGCGGCTGGGCCGTGGTCGTCACCGACTACGAGGGCCTGGGCACCCCGGGCGTGCACACCTACACCGTGGGCCCCTCCGCCGGGCACGCCGTGCTGGACGCGGCCCGCGCCGCCCAGCGGCTGCCGCAGGCGGGGCTGTCGCCGGACGGCCCGGTCGCCATCGTGGGCTACTCCCAGGGCGGGCAGGCCGGCAGCTGGGCCGCCGAGCTGCAGGGCTCGTACGCCCCGGAGCTCCAGGTGAAGGGCACGGCGACCGGCGGGGTCCCGGCCGACCTGCTGAAGGTGGCGGACTTCAACAACGGCTCCTACGGCTCCGGGCTCATCTTCATGGCCGCCGCCGGCCAGGACGCGGCCTTCCCCGAGCTGGACCTGGACTCCTACCTCAACCCGGCGGGCAGACTGCTCGTCGCGGGGATGAAGGAGAACTGCGTGGCGATCGATGCGATCGCCGGCTCCTTCAAGCGGATCTCCGACCTGACCACCAGGAACCCGCTCGCCCAGCCGGACTGGCAGGCCCGGCTGAACCAGAGCCGGCTCGGGCGGACCGCCCCGGCCGCGCCGGTGTACCAGTACCACGCGCTCGCCGACGAGTTGATCCCCTACGGGGTGGGCCGGCAGCTGCGCTCCGAATGGTGTGCGAAGGGCGCCGACGTGGAGTTCGACACCGTCTGGGTCGGTGAGCACGTCAGCGGGGTGATCACCCGGTCACCCCACGTCGGAAACTGGCTGGCGGACCGCTTCGCCGGGCGCCCCACCCACGGCAACTGCTGACGGGAACGCCCGCCCGTCCCGCCGGGGGTTCACTCCCCGGCGGGGCAGGCCCGTGTCCCGGACGGCAGCCCCCGCCGGGGGTTCACTCCCCGGCGGGGCAGGCCCGTGTCCCGGACGGCAGCCCCCGCCGGGGGTTCACTCCCCGGCGGGGCAGGCCCGTGTCCCGGACGGCAGCCGGCCGTCGATCAGGAACCGGTCCACGTGGTCCCGGACGCAGGCCGAGGACGGGTACCCGGTGTGGCCGTCGCCCCGGTTGTCCACGACCACTGCCGAGCCGAGCCGGGCGGCCGTCTCCTCGGTCCACTCGTACGGGGTCGCGGGGTCGCCGCGCGTGCCGACCAGCAGCATGCGCGGGGCTCCCGGGTGGTCGATCCTGCGGATGAAGTCGGTGCCGGCGGGCCGGCCGTAGCAGGACAGTACGGTCATCAGCTGGCGCGGCCCGAAGACCCGGGAGGCCTTGAGGAACTCCCCGCGCAGGGTGGCCATTTCGGCTTCTATCGCGGCCGGGCTCGACCGGTCCGCGGACCGGTCCGGGTCGTCGGCGCACGTCACTGCGGCGAGCGCCGCCTCGGCGTTGTCGGCCGGCACCGGAGCGGCCCCCGGCCGGGGCCACCCGCCGTCGCCGCCGCTGCCGCCGTCGCCGCCATCGCCGTCGTCGTCGCCGCCGGTCCCGGGGGGATCGGTCGGGCCGCCGAGCTGGAGCAGCCCGACCGGGTCCGCCTGCTCCTCGGCGCCCTTCAGCCCTTCGGCGAGGGCGGGCCACATGAGCGGGGAGTACAGGGCGGCGGCGATCGAGGCCACCGCGTCCTGGCCGGTGAAGTGCGAGCCGTCCTGGCCGACCAGCGGCCGTTCGTCGAGCCGCGCCACCAGGTCGTCGACCTTTTCCTTCGCGGTGCGGGTGTTCGTCCCGTAGACGCAGCCCGGCTGGTGGGCGCACCACGTCAGGAAGCGGTCGAGGGCCCGCTGCTGGCCGCGCGCGGAGGCGAGGGCCTGCTCCACCAAGGGCTCCGAGAGGGTGTCGACCCCGTCGAGGACCATGCGGCCGGTCCGGCGGGGGAACAGGGCGGCGTAGACGGCGCCGACCCGGGTCCCGTAGGAGAAGCCGAGGAAGTTGAGCTTCCGGTCGCCGAGGACCTCGCGGATGACGTCCAGGTCCCGGGAGACGTTGACGGTGCCGATGTACGGGAGGACCGGCCCCGAGGCCAGTTCGCAGCGCTTGACCACGGACCGCAGGGCCGCCAGCTGCTGGGCGGCGTCGCCCGCCCCGTCCTCGGCCTCCTGGGACCCTCCGCAGGAGACGGGCTGGCTGTGCCCGACGCCCCGGGGATCGAAGGAGACGAGGTCGTACTGCTCGCCGAGTTCGGCCAGCAGCTTCGGATCGGCGGCGAGTCCGGCGAGGCCCGAGGCGCCGGGGCCCCCGAAGTTCAGCAGGAGCGAGCCGATCCGCTTCTTCCGGTCGGTGGCGGGGATGCGGGCGAGGGCCACCGCGACCGTGCCCTTGCCGGGGGCCGCGTGGTCGAGCGGCACCAGGACGGTGGCGCACCGCATCTCGGCGGGCACCGGCTTCTCGGGGCAGTCCCCCCAGCGCAGCCGCTGCCCGTGGAACCGTTCGAGGGGGTCGACGCCGGGCCCCGGGGACGGGGACTGCCACGCCCCGAGCGAGGCCAGCAGCACCACGCAGGCCCCGGCGGCGGTCCGGGACCGCAACCGGGGCCCCGACAGGGGACGGGAGGAAGGGGACGGGGACGGCCCCGGCGAGCGGGACCAGGACCAGGACAGGGAACGGGAACGGGAGCGGGAACGGCGCACTGCACCCTCCTCGGACGGGCCCCCCGGACCGGCTCCGCCCACCCTAAGCGCGCTCCCCCGGCCGCGCCCGCCCAGCACGGCAGCCGGGGCAGCGCGCCCGCGCGACCCGGAGCGGGCGGCCAGAGCCGCCTCCTTCGGAGCGTGTCGGGGCCCGGCCCGCCCTGCACGCCCTAGCGCTCGCGCTCGCGTGGGGACCGGTACAGCTCATCGATGCGGGCCGCGTACTCCCGCGCGATCACGGCCCGCTTGAGTTTCAGGGAAGGGGTCAGGTGGCCGCGGGCCTCGGTGAACTCCTCCGGCAGGACGGCGAAGTCCCGGATCGACTCCGGCCGCGACACCAGCTGGTTCGCCTCGTCGACGGCCCGCTGGAGCTCCGCCCGCAGTTCCTCGTCCTGCACCAGCCGGCGCAGGGGCACGGACTCCTTCTTGCGCATCCGGCGCCAGTGCAGCAGCCCGTCCGGTTCCAGCGTGATGAGGGCGGTGACGTAGGGCCGGTGCTCCCCCACGACCATGCACTGCCCGATGAGCGGGTGGGCCCGCAGCCAGTCCTCCAGCGGGGCGGGGGCCACGTTCTTGCCTCCGGCGGTGATGATCAGGTCCTTCTTGCGGCCGGTGATGGTGAGGTACCCGTCGGCGTCCAGCTGCCCGATGTCCCCGGTGGCCAGCCAGCTGCCCGGCTGGACCCCGTGCGCCGTGTTCCAGTAGCCGGCGAACACGTGCGGCCCGGCGAGCAGCACCTCCCCGTCGTCCGCGATCCGTACGGCCGTGCCCGGCAGCGGCCACCCGACCGTGCCGAGCCGGGGCCGCTGCGGCGGGGTCACCGTGCCGGCCGCGGTCGTCTCGGTCAGGCCGTACCCCTCGAAGACCTCGATGCCCGCGCCCGTGTAGAAGGCGGCGAGCCGGTGCCCCAGCGGGGAGCCGCCGCTCAGCACGTAGCGCACCCGGCCGCCCATCGCGGCCCGGATCCGCCGGTAGACCAGCGGGTCGTACAGGGCGCGCGCCGCGCGCAGGACGGGCCCCGGGGGTCTGCCCCCGGCTGCCTCGCCGATGCGGCGGGCGATGCGGGCGGCCCGGTCGAAGGAGGCGGCGCGGCCCATGCCCTCGGCAGTGGCGCGGGCGGTGTTGTAGACCTTCTCCAGGACGTACGGGATCGCCAGCAGGAAGGTCGGCCGGAAGCCGGCGAGGTCCGCGAGGAGGTCTTCCGTACGGATGCTGGGCGCATGCCCGAGCTTGACGCGGGCCCGCATGCAGCCGACGGCCACCATCCGCCCGAAGATGTGGCTGAGCGGCAGGAACAGCAGGGTGGAGGCCGGGTCCTTGCCGGCGGACGTGAAGACGGGGTGGAGCAGTGCGACGGCGTTGTCCACCTCGGCGAAGAAGTTGGCGTGCGTGAGCACGCACCCCTTGGGGCGCCCGGTGGTGCCGGAGGTGTAGACGAGGGTGGCGACGGATGCGGGCGTACGGGCTCTCCGCCGTGCGTGCACCAGGGCGTCGGGGATCCGCTCCCCGGCTCTGACGAGGCGGGCCACCGCGCCGGTGTCGAACTCCCACAGGTGTGCGAGCGCCGGCAGGGCGGCCCGGTCGGCGCTGATGATGCGGGCCTGGGTGGTGTCCTCGACGGCGCAGGCGACGGCCCCGGAGTCGTGGAGGATCCAGCGGGCCTGGAGGGCGGAGGACGTGGGGTAGATGGGCACGGTGACCAGTCCGGCGGCCCATCCGGCGAAGTCGAGCAGGGTCCACTCGTAGGTCGTGCGGGCCATGATGGCGAGCCGGTCGCCCTCGCGCAGGCCCTCGGCGATGAGCCCCTTGGCGACGGCGAGCACCTCGGCCGCGAACTGGGCGGCGCTCACGTCCCGCCAGGTGCCGTCCCGGTCCTTGCGGGCGAGGACCGCCTCACCGGGGGCCTCGCGGGCGTTGTCGAAGGGGATGTCCCCGAGCGACCCGGCGGCCGGGGGGCCCACCAGCGGGGGCACCCACACCTCGCGCACCACCCCGTCGACGAGGGTCTTCACGGGCTCCACGGGCTCCACTGGCCTGACGGGCATGACCGGCTGCGGGTCGGCTCCCACGGCGCACTCTCCTCGGCTACACGGGCGTTACCGCCGGTAATTTACGCAGCGGTAACCCGCGCTGACCAGCCCCGTGAAGGCATCTTCACCGCGCCTTCCCACCGGGCCCCCCGAGTCCTCCCCGAGGCCTGCGCACCGTTCCCCCGCGCCCGCCCGGCCGGGACGGGGATGCGTCCCGGCCGGGCGGAGGGGGCCTGCGGACGCCCCCCTCGCGATCCCGCCCCGCCGCCGGTCCGCGGCCTACGCGGCGCTCGTCTCCGGCGGGCAGTCCTGGCAGCGGCCCGGCAGCCGGGCGCGGAAGGCCCGTTCGCAGCCGTCGCAGGTCTGGAACGGGTCCGGGCGCCTGGCCTGCGGTTCCGCCGGCTCTGGGGGGAGGTGGGGCGGCATCTGGGTCCGGAGCCGGTGGGCGATCAGCCCCGCCGGGTGGCGCAGGTCCACGGGAAGGTCGCCGGCCAGCAGGCGGCGTACGGCCTCCGGCGCGGCCCCGCGATCCAGCCAGGCGGCCACGTCGGGCGCGAGCCGCCGGACGTGGTGCTCGGGGAGCAGCAGCCGCGGATCGTCCGTTCGGAGGCGGGCGAGGAGGTCGACGGCGTCCTGGTGGACGGATGCGGCGGCGGCGTCATCGCCCCACGGCTGCGGCCGGAACCGTGACGGGGCCCGCGGCACGGACTCGGCCGGCGCCGGCGGTTGCGGCTGCGGTGCCGACTGGGGTGGTGACTGGGGTGGCGGCTGCGGTGGTGACTGGGGTGGCGGCTGAGGATCGGCCTGCGGCTCGGGTCGCATCTCCGGCTGCGGCTCGGGCGGCGACTGCGGCTGCGGCTCGGGTTGCGGTTCGGGGCGCCGTTCCCGGGTCACGGCGCGGTCCGCCCGGGCCGCCGGCGTACGGCGCTTCGGCCGGGGTGGGGGCGGAGGCGGCTCGGGACCGTCACCGGGCGGCCGGTTGTAGGACAGCGTGCGGGTGACCACGTGCCCGGTGGCCAGCCGGACGCGCCGCCGCTCCAGGTACCCGTACGCCTCCAACTCCCGCAGGGCGGAGGCGATCCGGACCTCACCCTCGGGGAACCGCTCGGCGAGGGCCTTGATGCCGACGGCGGCGCCTTCCGGCAGCGACTGGATGTGGGTGGCGAGTCCGATGGCGACCAGCGACAACCGGGGGTGCTGGGCGAGGTGGTTGCCGACCACGGTGTAGTGGTCGGCGTGCCGCACGTTGACGTGGACCACACCGGATCGGGGGGTCCCGGCGGGAATGCGGGACGAGGGGCGCGGGGTCGCGCTAGGGTGCTCGAAAGCCATCGGGAAGCCTTGCGGGGGAGGGAAGCCTCGCGGACTTCCTGGTCGGCCAGGCCCTCGACCGGGATGGCAGTCCCGCCGGGGGCCGTCTCATGTCTGAGGTGGTGGGGCGAGCATATGCCCGCCAACCATGCCCAAAGCCAGCCCAGTTGGCGCACTTCACCCATGTGAGTGATGCGGGGCCGGTGGGGTGGGTTGGGTTGGATTTACCTGAGGTGATTTAACGCCTTTGACGTCGGCGACCACCGGATACCGGCCCCCCGCGTCACGGTTCCCGGCACTCTCCGGGCACATCCCATTCGGCCCACACGGTCTTGCCGGGCGGCAGCCCCCGGTCCACCCCCCAGCGGTCCGCGACCGCCTCCACGAGGACCAGCCCCCGCCCGCCCTCCGCACCCCCGTCCGCGTCGCGGAACCGGGGGACCCGGTCACCCCGGGTGTCGACCACCTCGATCCGCAACACCCCGCAGGACAGGGCGAGCTCGATCCGGAAGCCCCGCCCGGGGACCCGCCCGTGCGTCACGGCATTGGCGGCCAACTCGGCCACCACGAGCTCCGGCCCGTCCGTGGGCAGCCCCCACGCGGCAATCCGCTCGACGGCCAGCCGCCGCGCCTGCCGGGCGCCGCGGGGGGTGGCGGCGAGCAGGGCGCCGAAGCGGCGCCCGGTGTCACGAATATGCGTATTCACGTCACTCAGCGTGTCCGGACCGGCCTACCGTGAGAAGCGGCAACCCCCTTGCGTCCGGGCTTTGTCCGGCGCTGTCCGACCCTGTCCCGGCTGTCCGGGCGGAGGCGATCAGGAGGCAGGACCGTGGATCGGGACGGTACGGAAGACACGGGCTGGGACGTCGACCCGGAGGACGAACAGGGTGCGGCGGTACTGGCCGCGCTCGGCCGCCAGCTCCGCGCATGGCGCGAGGAGGCGGGCATCGGCGCCGCAGCCTTCGGCCATGCGATCGGGTACGGGGAGGACCTGGTCCGCAAGGTCGAGGCGGGCAAGCGGATCCCCCGCCCCGAGTACCTGGACAAGGCGGACGAGACCCTACGGGCGGGCGGGAAGATCGCCGCGATGAAGGCGGACGTGGAACAGGTCCGGTACCCGAAGAAGGTTCGTGATCTGGCGAACATGGAGAGCCGGGCCGTCGAGATAGGGGCCTATCGCATCCACGGCGTGCACGGCCTCCTACAGACGGAGGACTATGCGCGGGCTCTGTTCGAGATGCGACAGCCCGCCTACGGGGAGGACGAGGTGGAGCGGTACGTGGCGGCCCGCATGGCTCGCCGCGCCTTCTTCGACCGGCAACCGGCCCCGTCGCTCAGCATCGTGCAGGAGGAGGCGACCCTGCGCCGCCGCATCGGGGGCACAATGGTCTGGCGGCAGCAGCTCGAACGCGCTCTGGGGGTGGCCGGGTTGCGGCACGTGGCCTTCCAGGTGATGCCGATCAATTGTGAAGTGCATGCCGGTATGGACGGCGGGATCGAAGTGCTCAAGTTCGAGAACGGTACGGCGGTGGGCCGCTCGGAGGGCGCCTTCGGCGGGCGTCCGGTTTCCGACCCGAGGCAGCTCCGGGTCCTTGAGCTGCGCTATGGCATGGTCCGGGCCCAGGCATTGACGCCGTTGGAGTCCAGGGCCTTCATCGAGGAACTGCTGGGAGAAGGATGATGGGCAACCCCGAACTTCACTGGGTCAAGAGCTCGTACAGCGACGGCAGCGAGGGCGACTCCTGCGTCGAGGTGGCCACCACCCCCGCCACCGTCCACGTCCGCGACTCCAAGGACGTCACGCTGTCGCCCCTCGCCTTCGCGCCCCGCGCCTGGGCGGCGTTCGTCGGCCACGCCTCATGAGCGCCGCTGCCGAGCTGGCGTGGTTCAAGAGCAGCTACAGCGACAGCGGCGACATCAACTCCTGCGTCGAGGTGGCCACCACCCCCACCACCGTCCACGTCCGCGACTCCAAGGACGTCACGCTGTCGCCCCTCGCCCTCACCCCCGGCGCCTGGGCGGCGTTCCTCGGTCACGCCTCATGAGCGCCACCCCCGAGCTCGTGTGGTTCAAGAGCACCTACAGCAGCGGCAGCGAGGGCGACTCCTGCGTCGAGGTGGCAGCCACCCCTGCCACCGTCCACGTCCGCGACTCCAAGGACACCCGGCTCCCCGGCCTCGCCTTCGCGCCCCGCGCCTGGGCGGGGTTCGTCGCACACGCCGTCCGGCACTGAGCGGGGCTTCGGCGCGAGGACACGCCACAGCCCCCGCCCGGACGGGGGCGGGGGCTGCGGCGAGTGCGGAGGGGCGGGTCAGACGGCGACCGGGACCTTCTCCTGCGCGACGGCGGGCTCGGCCGGGGCCGGGGCGGGCTCGTCGAGCGGGGAGGCCGAGGCGGAGGCGTAGGCCTCCTTGTCCAGGATCCCCTCACGGGCCGAGACGATGACCGGGACCAGCGCCTGGCCCGCCACGTTGGTGGCGGTGCGCATCATGTCGAGGATCGGGTCGATCGCCATCAGCAGGCCGACGCCGGCGAGCGGCAGGCCGAGGGTGGAGAGCGTCAGGGTCAGCATGACGGTGGCACCGGTCAGGCCGGCCGTCGCGGCCGAGCCGATGACCGAGACGAAGACGATGAGGAGGTACTCCTTGATGCCCAGCTGCACGTCGAAGATCTGCGCGATGAAGATCGCGGCGAGCGCGGGGTAGATCGCGGCGCAGCCGTCCATCTTGGTGGTGGCGCCGAACGGGACGGCGAAGGAGGCGTACTCCTTCGGGACGCCGAGGCGCTCGGTGACCTTCTGGGTGACCGGCATGGTGCCGACCGAGGAGCGGGAGACGAAGGCCAGCTGGATGGCCGGCCAGGCGCCCTTGAAGAACTGGAGCGGGCTGACCTTGGCGACGGTGGCGAGCAGCAGCGGGTAGACGCCGAACATCACGAGCGCGCAGCCGATGTAGATGTCGGCGGTGAAGGTGGCGTACTTGCCGATCAGGTCCCAGCCGTAGGTGGCGATCGCGGTGCCGATGAGGCCGATGGTGCCGATCGGGGCGAGGCGGATGACCCACCACAGGGCCTTCTGCAGGAGTTCCAGCACCGACTCGGCGAGGTCGAGGACCGGCTTGGCCTTGCTGCCGAGCTGGAGGGCGGCGATGCCGGCGACCACGGCCAGGAAGACGATCTGGAGGACCTTCAGCTCGGTGAACGGCGTGATGATGTCCGTCGGCACGATGCCGGTCAGGAAGTCGATCCAGGAGCCGGTCTTCTTGGGCTCCTTGCCGTCGGCGGCGGTGAGGCCGGTGCCGGAGCCGGGGTCGGTGAGCAGGCCGATGGCGATGCCGATGCCGACCGCGATCAGCGAGGTGATCATGAACCACAGCAGGGTGCGGGAGGCGAGCCGCGCGGCGTTGTTGACCTTGCGGAGGTTGGTGATCGACACCAGGATCGCGAAGAAGACGAGCGGGGCGATGGCCAGCTTCAGCAGCTGGATGAAGATGTCGCCGGTCTTCTCCAGGGTGGTGCCGAGCCAGCTGATGTCCTGGCTGCGGGCCAGCCAGCCGAACAGCACACCGAGCACGAGGCCGGCGATTATCTGGGCCCAGAAGGGGAACTTGAACGAGGCCTTGGCGGGAGCCTGGGCCTGAGGGGTCGCGGACACGGACACTCTCCGGAGGTGACGCACGGGGAACTGGCGGGGGTCGGTTCTGCGGTGGCGGCAGCCGGAAAAGGGCCGGCCGGGACCGCTGCTGTATCGATTCGGCTCAACGAGGAGCGGGATTCAGCGACAACAGCAACAGGCCGCGGACACGCGGCGGCAGAGGTCGACGTGCAGGCGCGCCACGAGCGTGACGCTCGTGGTCATCGGGTGCGCAGCTGCGGTCAACATGTTGAACACGCTAACACTTCTCCTTTGGGAAACTCAAAGGCGTACTTTGACCTTCCCGCACGACTGTCCCCCACACCCCTCCCGGAAACGCCAAAGCCCCGGCGCTCCGGGGGTGTTCCCGGATGCAGGGGCTTTCGGTGGGTGAGGGGCGACGGAGCGCGTTACGAGCCGACGCGGGCGGCGTCGTCGGCCGCGTCCTCCTGGTTGCGGTTCGCGGCCAGCTTGTCCTTCGCGCCCGCGACACGGCCGGAGATCTGCTGGGACATCTCGTCGCGCTGCTTGCGCAGCAGGACGAAGGAGAGCGGCGCGGACAGCACGAGGGCGAGCAGCACGACCCAGGCGACGTTCGCGTCACCGAGCCCGGACGGCACCCAGCCCATGCGCACCAGGCCGGCGACGACCAGGAGGCACCCGACGAAGATGCCCAGGCGCATGGCGGTGTAGCGGATCGTTGCGCTCGGCTTGAGGGACACGGTGACCCCTTCTCTCTCGTCGTGGTGGTACGGCGGCTCGTTCCCGTCCAGTGAAGCACGCCGCAGCCCGGCCCCTGGCCGGGGGGCCGGGCCGCCGGGCGCGTCAGTGCAGCGGCAGCAGCATCGTGATGTCGTCCCGGTCGTCGCCGGGGGCGACGCGGATGGCGCCGGGGACCCGGCCGACCTCGCGGTATCCGCAGGACGCGTAGAAGCCCTCCAGGCCCAGGCCGCCGCGGCAGCCGAGCCTGATCGCGTCGATGCCCTCGATGGAGCGGGCCGCGTCGGCGGTCGCGGCCATCAGGTCGCGGCCGTGCCCGAGACCCTGGTACCGGGGGTGGACCATCACCGTGTACGCCCACAGCCAGTGCCGTTGCAGCCGGTGGGTGTTGTGGGTGAGGAAGGACGTGGCGGCGACCCTGCCCTCCTCGTCGTATCCGACGACGAGCCGGGAGCCCCCGCCGGCGACCGCGGCGAGCTGCTTCAGCAGGGCCGGGCGGATGTCGTCCGGAGTCACGGGCGGGACGAAGCCCACGGCGCCGCCCGCGTTGCTGACGTCGGCCCACAGCCGCAGGATGCCGTCGCGGAGGGCGGGGTCGATCACGGGGTCCACGGTGAAAGTAAGAGCCACACAGCAAGATTAGGCCTTACCCGGCCCCCTCGGCAAAGCCTTCCGCGCCGGAACGCCCGCAGCCCCGGCCCGCGCGAGGCGGGCCGGGGCTGCCGGTGAGGTGCGGGGCCGGTCGGACCCCGGCGCAGGGCCGGTCAGACGCGCATGGCCTGGGGGGTCTCGCGCAGGCTCGCGTCGGGACCGGGGTACTCGCGGATCACCTCGTAGCGCGTGTTGCGCTCGACCGGGCGGAAGCCGGCGTCGCGGATCAGTTCGAGCAGGTCGTCACGGCCCAGCTTGTCCGGGGTCCCGTAGTTGTCCGCATCGTGCGTGATCTTGTACTCCACGACCGAGCCGTCCATGTCGTCGGCCCCGTACTGCAGCGCCAGCTGGGCCGTCTGCACGCCGTGCATGACCCAGAACACCTTCACGTGCGGCACGTTGTCGAAGAGCAGCCGCGAGACCGCGAACGTCTTCAGCGCCTCGGCGCCCGTCGCCATCGACGTCCGCGCCTGCAGCTTGTTGCGGACCTTGCCGTCCTTCATGTCCACGAAGTCGTGCTGGTACCGCAGCGGGATGAAGACCTGGAACCCGCCCGTCTCGTCCTGGAGCTCGCGCAGCCGCAGCACGTGGTCCACCCGGTGGCGCGGCTCCTCGATGTGGCCGTACAGCATCGTCGCCGGGGTCTTGATCCCCTTCGAGTGCGCCAGCCGGTGGATCCGCGACCAGTCCTCCCAGTGGGTGCGGTGGTCCACGATGTGCTGGCGCACCTCCCAGTCGAAGATCTCCGCGCCGCCGCCGGTGAGGGACTCCAGGCCCGCCTCGATCAGCTCGTCGAGGATGTCCGAGGCGGACATCCCCGAGATCGTCTCGAAGTGGTGGATCTCCGTCGCCGTGAACGCCTTCAGCGACACCTCGGGCAGGGCCTTCTTCAGCTCCGAGAGCGACCGCGGGTAGTAGCGCCACGGCAGGTTGGGGTGCAGCCCGTTCACGATGTGCAGCTCGGTGAGGTTCTCGTTCTCCATGGCCTTCGCCAGGCGCACGGCCTCCTCGATCCGCATCGTGTACGCGTCCTTCTCCCCCGGCTTGCGCTGGAAGGAGCAGTACGCGCACGACGCGGTGCACACGTTCGTCATGTTCAGGTGGCGGTTGACGTTGAAGTGGACGACGTCACCGTTCTTGCGCGTCCGCACCTCGTGAGCGAGGCCACCGAGCCATGCCAGGTCGTCCGACTCGTAGAGGGCGATGCCGTCCTCACGCGTCAGCCGCTCACCGGAACGGACCTTCTCCTCCAGCTCGCGCTTCAGCCCAGCGTCCATACCGGTGGCCCGCCTTCCTCTGTGTCCTCGTGTCCCGCAGTACGGTCCTACTGCAAGCGACCCCGCCAACCGTACTCTCAGCCCTCCTCGGGCAGTTCCCCGACCCGGTTCTCCCACTTCGTCGAGAGCACGATCGTGGTACGGGTGCGGGAGACGCCCTTGGTCCCGGAGAGCCTGCGGATGATCTTCTCCAGGCCGTCCACATCACTGACGCGAACCTTGAGCATGAACGAGTCGTCGCCGGCGATGAACCAGCAGTCCTCGATCTCCGCGAGGTCCTTGAGCCGCCGGGCCACGTCTTCGTGGTCCGCCGCGTCGGACAGGGAGATGCCGATCAGCGCCGTGACGCCGAGGCCGAGCGAGGCCGCGTCCACGGTCGCGCGGTATCCGGTGATGACGCCGGCCGTCTCCAGACGGTTGATCCGGTCGGTGACGCTGGGGCCGGAGAGCCCCACGAGACGGCCCAGCTCTGCGTACGAGGCACGGCCGTTCTCCCGGAGTGCCTGGATGAGCTGCCTGTCCACCGTGTCCATTTACGTGGAGCCTTCCATTATTCGGCGATCCTGCAAGTCTAGGTATAGAATCTAAGGCACACAGGGTCAACACCCTGTGAATCTTTCAACAGATCAATGACGATCTTCAGGAGTGGTTCACCGTGTACACGATCGAGATGGCCTACGCGCACATGCGACAGCTCCAGGAGCTGGCCAACCGATCCCGTGCCCACCAGCCCGCCGCCGCCCACCGGGTCGACAAGACCCGCAAGCCCGGCAGCGCCAAGAAGCGCTAACCACCCGAGCGGGCGCTGCCAAGCTCCCCCTCCCAACGGCGGTACAGCCGGTGCGGCACCCCTGCCGCGTCCAGCACCCGCCCTGCGACGAAGTCCACCAGGTCCTGGATGTGCGTCGCACCCGAGTAGAACGCCGGAGAGGCGGGCAGCACGATGGCGCCCGCCTCGTCCAGCGCCACCATGTGCTTCAGCGTCTGGCCGTTCAGCGGGGTCTCCCGCACGGCCACCACCAGCCTGCGCCGCTCCTTGAGCGTCACGCTCGCCACCCGCTGGAGCAGGTCCTTCGACAGTCCGAGCGCCACCCCCGCCACGCAGGCCGTGGACGCGGGCACGACGAGCATCCCCTTGGCGGGGTACGAGCCCGAACTCGGCCCCGCAGCCAGGTCGCCCGCCCCCCAGTACCGGACATCGCCGTCGAACTCGGCGAAGGTCCCCGGCTTCCCGTCCGCCCCGCGTGCCAGCCACTGCGTGAGGTCCTCCCGCCAGTGCGCGTCGCGGAAGGCGATCCCCGTCTCGTCCAGCAGGGTGAGCCGCGAGGCCCGGCTGACCACCAGGTCCACACTCTCCCCGGCCGCCAGCAGCCCGCGGATCACCGCCGCCGCGTACGGCGTCCCGGACGCCCCGGAAACCCCGACCACCCACGGGGTGCGCTTGCGCTCAGTCATACCTCCGAGACTATCCGGCCACCCCTGGCCGGGCTCGGGTCAGGTCGCCGCGCGCGCTAGACGGTCAGGCCGCGGACGATCAGGTCCAGCAGCGCGCACACGAACAGGGCGATCCCGATGAACCCGTTGACCGTGAAGAAGGCCCGGTTCAGCCGGGACAGGTCGTGCGGGGTGACGATCGTGTGCTCGTAGCAGAAGGCGGCGGCGACGATCACCAGGCCCGCCCAGTACAGGGCGCCCGCGCCCGTGGCGAGGCCGAACCAGACCAGCAGGCCCGTGGTCACCACGTGCGCGCCGCGCGCCCCCCACAGGGCGGCGGGGACGCCGTAGCGGGCCGGGACGGACCGGACGCCCTCGGCCCGGTCCGCGGCGACGTCCTGGGAGCCGAAGATCAGGTCGAAGCCGCCGATCCACACACCGACGGCGAGCCCGAGGACCACCGCGTCCCACGACCAGGCGCCGGTGACGGCCAGCCAGGCCCCGATCGGCCCGATGGCCTGGGCCAGGCCCAGGATGGCGTGCGGGAAGTCGGTGAACCGCTTGCCGTACGGGTACACCACCATCGGCACCACGGCGAGCGGCGCCAGCGCGAAGCACAGCGGATTGAGCAGCCAGGCCGAGCCGAGGAAGAAGACGAGCGCCACCCCGGCGCCGGTCCAGGCGGTGCGCACCGACACCGCGCCGGTCACCAGTTCACGGCCCGCCGTACGGGGATTGCGGGAGTCGATCTCGCGGTCGATGATCCGGTTCGCGGCCATCGCGAAGGTCCGCAGGCCGACCATGCACACGGTGACGAGCAGCAGCGTGTCCCAGTGCACGCTCCCGTCGAGCCGGAACATGGCGGTGAGCGCGGCAATGTAGGCGAAGGGCAGCGCGAAGACGGAGTGCTCGATCATCACGAGCCGCAGGAACGCCTTCACCTTGCCGGCGGACCGGGGCGCGGGGCCGGGCCCGACCACTTCGTCGGCGGTGGTCATCATGCGAGGCTCCTGCGGAAGGCTTCGAGGTGGTCCGTCAGCTCCCCGGTGGGCACGGATCCGATCTCCAGGTCGATCGGGCGGGCCTCCTCGCCCTCCGGCGGGGTGACCCGGACCGAGAAGGCGTACCCCTCGCCGGTCGGGCGGGCGTCGAGGGCCAGGACCGAGCCCGCCTCCAGGGTGAACGGCCCGCCCGCGGCGACGGCGGCCAGCAGGCGCTCCGCGAAGTCCTCGGCCTCGGCGTCGCGCAGACCGGGCAGTTCGAAGCCGTCGCCTTCCCCGTCCTCACGGTCGACGAGCACGTTCCACACGTCGGACGGGCCCGCGAACTCCTCGGGCGAGACGCCCGCCTCCCGGGCGGCCAGCACGACCCCGGGCTGGGTGGGGTCGATGTCCGGGCGCAGGAGGGCCACGTAGGTCTCCTCGGTGCCGAGGTAGAGGGCGGGGCCGCCCACGGCGATCGGGCTCACAGGCCGTACTCCTTCCAGCGGCGGTCGACGAGGGCCGCGGTCGCGGGGTCGGACTCCACCATCTCGGGCCAGCCGCCGTCGCGGGTGTAGCCCTCCTCGGGCAGCTTCCGGGTGGCGTCGATGCCCGCCTTGCCTCCCCAGAACTGCTGGTAGGAGGCGTGGTCGAGGTGGTCCACCGGGCCCTCGACGACGGTCAGGTCCCGGGAGTAGTCGGTGTTGCCGAGGGCCCGCCAGGAGACCTCGTGCAGGTCGTGGACGTCGCAGTCCTTGTCCACCACGATGATCAGCTTGGTCAGCGACATCATGTGGGCGCCCCAGACGGCGTGCATGACCTTCTGCGCGTGCTTGGGGTACTTCTTGTCGATCGAGACGATCGCGCAGTTGTGGAAGCCGCCCGACTCCGGGAGGTGGTAGTCCACGATGTCCGGCACGATGATCTTGAGCAGCGGCAGGAAGAAGCGCTCCGTCGCGCGGCCCAGCGGTCCGTCCTCCGTCGGCGGACGGCCGACGACGATCGACTGGAGGAGCGGGCGCTTGCGCATGGTCACGCAGTCGATCGTCAGCGCGGGGAACGGCTCCTGCGGGGTGTAGAAGCCCGTGTGGTCGCCGAAGGGGCCCTCGGGGAGCATCTCGCCCGGCTCCAGCCAGCCCTCGATGACGACCTCCGCGTGCGCGGGGACCTGGAGCGGCACGGTCTTGCAGTCGACCATCTCGATCCGCTTGCCGGCGACGAACCCGGCGAAGAGGTACTCGTCGATGTCCCCCGGCAGCGGAGCGGTGGACGCGTAGGTCACGGCGGGCGGGCAGCCGAAGGCGATCGCGACCGGCAGCCGCTCGCCGCGGGCGGCGGCGACCGCGTAGTGGTTGCGGCTGTCCTTGTGGATCTGCCAGTGCATGCCGATGGTGCGCTTGTCGTGGCGCTGGAGGCGGTAGAGCCCGAGGTTGCGCACGCCGGTCTCGGGGTGCTTGGTGTGCGTCAGGCCCAGGTTGAAGAAGGAGCCGCCGTCCTTGGGCCAGGTGAAGAGGGCCGGCAGCCGGTCGAGGTCCACGTCGTCGCCGGTGAGGACGACCTCGTGGACGGGGGCGTCGCCCTTGATCTTCTTCGGGGGCACGTGGACCATCGAGCCGAGCTTGCCGAAGGCCTCGCGGACGCCGATGAAGCCCTGCGGCAGCTCCGGCTTGAGCAGGCCGCCGATCTTCTCGCTGATCTCCGCGTACGACTTCAGGCCGAGGGCCTTCAGGAGGCGCCGGTCGGTCCCGAAGACGTTCATGGCCAGCGGCATCGCCGAGCCCTTGACGTTCTCGAAGAGGAGGGCCGGGCCGTTCGCCTTGTTCACCCGGTCGACGATCTCGCCGATCTCCAGGTACGGATCGACTTCGGCCTTGATGCGCTTGAGGTCGCCCTCCCGCTCCAGAGCCCGGAGCAGCGAGCGGAGATCGTCGTAAGCCATAGGGGCCAGTATCCGTCACCAACTACGCTGGAGCCGTCACCGGGCCCCTCGCGGGCCGCCGCCACTGCCTGGGAGTCGGTCCCGCACCGTGCTGCGCTATCTGCCGTTCCTGCTGATCATCGGGCTGACCATCTACGCCTTCATCGACTGCCTGAACACGCCCGAGGACGAGGTGAAGCACCTCCCGAAGGTGGTCTGGGTGATCATCATCCTGCTCTTCTCCATCGTCGGCCCGGTCGTCTGGCTGTTCGCGGGCAAGAAGCGCCCGGTGCCCGGCGCGGGCGGCGGCTTCGCGGGCGGCGGCAGGCGCCGGACGCAGTGGGTCGCGCCCGACGACAACCCGGAGTTCCTGAAGTCCCTCAAGGACGAGCAGGACGGCAAGGACGGCGGGCGGGGCGAGCAGCCCTAGGGCATGGCGGGCTTGCCCGGGGTGTCGGGCTTGCTCGGGGTGTCGGGCGTCGTGGGCGTGCTCGGGGTGGCGGCGCCCTTGAAGCCGCTGCACTGGGTGTGCTCGTTGGCCTGGGTCACCGTGTACTGGGCGTTCTCCACGTCGGTCAGGGTGAAGCCGCCGTTCGCCGGGATGGTGATCTGTCCCCCCGCGGCCGTCGGCGAGGACAGGAAGGCGCTGCCCGGGGTGAAGCCGCCGCCGGACAGGTGCACCTTCCCGTTGGGGAAGACCCCGGAGATCGAGCAGGTGGCCGCGGGCGCGGCGGAGGCCGCGCTCCAGGTGAGGGCCGCCGGGGCGGCGAGGAGGGCGCCCGCCAGCAGCGGAGCGGCCAGGGAGAGACGTGTGCGCCGGTTCGTCATGGTTCCTCCGCGGAGGGAGTCGACGGGTGCGGTCCCTTCCATGGTCCGCCGGTCCGTGCGGCGTGTCGATCGGCGCGGGATGCGCCGATGGCACGGCTCGTCGGAGCCGTGCCATCGGTGGAGCGGTTCGGCGCTCTTGCGGGTCAGACGCCCGAGTAGGAGTGCAGGCCGTTGAGCACCATGTTCACGCCGTAGTAGTTCCAGATCCAGCAGGCGAAGGCGAAGATCGCCAGGTAGGCGGCCTTGCGTCCCTTCCAGCCGGCGGTAGCGCGGGCATGCAGGTAGCAGGCGTACGCCACCCACGTCACGAAGGACCAGACCTCCTTGGGGTCCCAGCCCCAGTAGCGGCCCCAGGCGTCGCCGGCCCAGATCGCGCCCGCGATGATCGTGAAGGTCCACAGCGGGAAGACGGCCGCGTTGATGCGGTAGGCGAACTTGTCCAGCGAGGCCGCGGAGGGCAGCCGCTCCATCACCGAGGTGCGCAGACGCCCCGGGGTGCGGCCCTGTTCGAGGTGGCTCTCGTAGGTGTCGCGGAACAGGTAGAGGACCGTGGCGGCGGCGCCGATGTAGAACACCGCACCGCAGAAGATCGCCGTGGAGACGTGGATGTACAGCCAGTACGAGTCCAGGGCGGGGACCAGCTGGTCGCTGGCCGTGTAGAGGACCTTGACGGCGATGCCCAGGTCCAGCAGGACCGTCGTGACCAAGATCAGGCCCAGCCAGCGGACGTTCTTCTTCAGGAGCAGCAGGACCAGGTACGCGCCCACGGCCACCGTGGAGAAGGTGATCGAGAACTCGTACATGTTGCCCCAGGGGGCCCGCTGCACCGACATCGCGCGGGCGACGACGCCGCCCGCCTCGATGAGGAAGCCCAGCGCGGTCAGCGAGACCGCGATCCGCCCGTACAGGTCGCCCTGCACGGTGCCGCCGGCGGCGCCCGGACCGTCCGGGACGTCCCGGCTGCCGGCCGCGGACCGGGTGACGACCCGGGGCTTGTCGAGGACGGCGGTGCTCCCCGCCGCCCCGGCCTTGCCGCGCACCTGCACGGAGGGGGTCCCGGCGGCCGCGGCGGCACCGCCGGTCAGCGCGGCGGCCGTCCGGCCCACCTTGCTGCGGCTGCCGAAGACCCATTCGGCGATGTGCGCGAGGAAGGCGAGCGTGTAGACCGCCATCGACGAATAGATCAGGTAGTTGCTGATCTCGGCCAGGTTCTCATTGGCTGCGGCTGCGAGCGGCGTCATCCGCGCTCTCCTTCTTCTGCTTCGACAGGTGGGGGCGCCGAGGGCGCCTGCTCGTGCAGCGTGGCGGAGAGCACCGCCAGCTCCTCGGGGAGTTTCGCGGACTCGCTGCGGCCGAGGCCCGCCATCTCGACGACGGTCACGCCGTCCTTGCCGGTCACCGCGCGGACCCAGATCCGGCGGCGCCGGATGAACAGGGAGGCGGACAGTCCGGCGATGGCCACGATCGCGCCGCCGAGCGCGAGGGAGTTGCCGGGCTGCTGGGACACCTGGAAGGTGGCCCACCGCTCGATGCCCTCGAACTTCACGGTGCCCGCGCCGCCGGGCAGCGTCATCGACTCGCCGGGCCGCATCTTCTGCTTGAAGAGCCCGCCGTCGGCGTCCTTGAACTCCTGCATCTTGGAGGTGTTCAGCTGGTACACGTTCTGCGGCAGGCCCGAGTCCACGCCCAGGCTGCCGTGGTAGGCGCTCAGGGCGAGCACCGGGAACTCCAGCGAGGGGAACTGCGAGAACATCGTGCCCTTGCCGTCGCCGGCGAAGGTCGGCACGAACATGGCGTTGAAGCCGAGCTGCTCCTTCTCACCGGCGGGGTTCCGGTAGCCGTCCGTCACCTTGACGGCGCCCGAGGAGCTGAGGTTGGAGTCGAAGGGCAGCATCGGCACGGCGTCCTTGTAGACGACCTTGCCGGTGGCGTCGGTCACCGAGACCACCGGCGCGTAGCCGTGGCCGAGCAGGTAGACCTTGGAGCCGTCGACCTCCAGGGGCCGGTTGACCTCGATCTCCGCCTTCTTGGCGGCGCCGTCCGGGCCCTCGCTGTAGGTGACGTACGCCTTGAACTCGCGGGCGGTGCCCTTCTGCGGGCCGGTGCGCTCGTACTCCGCGTCGAACCGGTCCAGCGTGAACGAGAAGGGCGGCAGGTCGTCCGAGTCGAAGAGGCTGCCGTACTTGAAGTCGTCGTACTGGGTCAGGGTGTTCGAGAAGCCCTTGCCGCGCAGGACGAGCTTGCCGCCCTCCGACTTGAAGAGCTGCCCGGTGGCGAAGGCCACGAGGAGCACGATCAGGGCGATGTGGAAGGCCAGGTTCCCGGCCTCGCGCAGGTAGCCCTTCTCGGCGGCGACGGAGTTCCCGGCGGCCTCGGTGCGGAAGCGGCGGCCGCCCAGCAGGGTCCTGGCGTGGGCGAGCACCTCCTCGGCGGCCTTGTCCGTACGCCACGTGGTGTAGGCGGGCAGCCGGTCCAGCCGCTTGGGGGCGCCGGGCGGGCGGCCGCTGAGCTGGCCGACGAACTGCCAGGTGCGCGGGACGATGCAGCCGATGAGCGACACGAACAGCAGGATGTAGATCGCGGAGAACCACACCGAGCTGTAGACGTCGAAGAGCTGGAGCTTCTCGGCGACGGGCACCCAGGCCTCGTGGGTGTCCTTCCACGCCTCCACCTTCATCGCGTCGACCTGGGTCTGCGGGATGAGGGAGCCGGGGATGGACCCCAGGGAGAGCAGGAAGAGCAGGATCAGCGCCACCCGCATGGAGGTGAGCTGCCGCCAGAACCACCGCGCCCAGCCGAGCACGCCGATGCCCACGGGCGCGGCCGGGCCGTCCTCCAGCGGTGCGGTCGACAGCTGGGCTCCGGCGGCGCCGTGCGCGTGCTCCTGCTCGTCCTCCCGCTGCCCTGCGGCGGGGTCCTCGGTGCGGTGCGCAGCCTCGGCGGGCGTCTTGTCTGTCGTACTCATGTCCGTTACGTCCTCAGATCCCCACCGTGAAGCCTTGGGTCCAGCTCTGCATGTCGTTGACGATGCTGCCCCACAACCCTGTGACGAGGAGCAGGCCGGTGAGGACCAGCATGCCGCCCCCGATGCGCATCACCCACGCGTAGTGCCTCTTCACCCAGCCGAACGCGCCGAGCGCCTTGCGGAAGGCGACCGCGGCCAGGACGAAGGGCAGTCCCAGGCCGAGGCAGTAGGCCACCGTCAGCAGTGCTCCGCGGCCGGCGCTGGCCTGGTCGAGGGAGAGGGTGCTGACGGCGGCGAGCGTGGGTCCCATGCAGGGGGTCCAGCCGAGGCCGAAGAGCACGCCGAGCACGGGGGCACCGACCAGGCCGGCGGTCGGCTTCCGGTGGAAGCGGAACTCGCGCATCGTCAGCCCCGGGATGGCCCCCATGAAGAAGAGGCCGAGGACGATCACCAGGCCGCCGAGGACCCGGGTGATCGTCCCCATGTTGTCCTGGAGCACCTCGCCGAAGTACCCGAAGAGCGCCCCGGTGGAGACGAAGACGGCGGTGAACCCGGCGATGAACAGGCTCGCGCCCGCCACCATCCGGCCGCGCCGGGCCTCGGCGAGGTCGGCTCCGCTGATGCCGGTGACGTACGAGAGGTAGCCGGGGACCAGGGGGAGCACGCAGGGCGAGAAGAAGGAGAGCAGCCCGGCGAGCACGGAGATGGGCAGGGCCAGCAGCAGGGCGCCGCTCAGGACGGTGCTGTTCACCCCGGTCGCCTCGGCGGCGAGCAGGACGTCGGGGACCGCGGGGGCAGCGGCGAGCACGCGGGTCACTTCTCCGCGAGGAGGGGGTCGATCATCGAGCGCAGCTGCTGGTCGTCGATCGCGACGAGCGCGCGGGCGGCGATCCGGCCCTCCTTGTCGAGGACGATCGTGGAGGGGATCGCCTTCGGGTTCAGGGTGCCCTTGGGGAAGCGGAGCATCAGCTTGCCGTCGGGGTCGTAGAGGCTCGGGTAGGTGATCCCGTAGTTCTCCTCGAAGGCGGTCGCGTTCTGCTTGCTGTTGTCACGGGTGTTGATCCCGACGAAGGAGACGTCCTGGCCGCCGTCGGCCAGCTCCTTGGAGACCTGCGCGAAGTATTTGGCCTCGTTGCGGCACGGCGGGCACCAGGAGCCCCACACGTTGAGGACGACGACCTTGCCCTTGAGGGCGGTGGTGTCGAGCGTCTTGCCGTCGACGGTCTCGCCGTCGAGCCTGGGGGCCTCGGTGCGTTCGCCGCGGGCGACGGTCGAGATGCCGCTCGCGCCCGTCACGTAGTTGCCGCCGCCGCTGCCGGAGACCTTGTCGCCGTCGTCCGATCCGATGCAGGACGTCAGCGTCAGCGCACCCGCAGCGGTCACCGCGGTCAGCAGGAGGGTGCGGCCGCGGTTCGAGCGGCGGCTACTTCGGCGGACACCCGCGCGGCTAAGGCTCATGTGAAAAGTTTCGCATGTGCGGTTTGTGGATGTACCCCGCCCCCCGGAGGCTCGCGAAGAACCTGGTCAGGACCTGGTCGGGACCTGGCCGGCACCTGCTCGGGCGACGGTGGAGCCGGGTCGCCGCCCGGGGGTCAGGTTGCCGCGAGGTAGGCGGACCAGCCGCCGGCCGGCGCCTCGCCGGGGGCGAGGGCGCGCAGCCGGGCGAGCAGGTTGGCGTCCTGGACGTCCAGCCAGTCGGTGAACTGGCGGAAGGATACGAGACGTACGTCCTTTTTGTCCGACATGCCCTTGAGGGCTTCCTCGACGGCATCCATGTAGATGCCGCCGTTCCACTCCTCGAAGTGGTTGCCGATGAAGAGCGGTGCGCGGTTGGTCTCATAGGCCCGCCGGAACCCGCCGAGGTAGGTGGCGGTCGCCTGGGTGCGCCAGCCCGGATAGTTGGCGGGCATGCCCCGGGTGCTGTTCTTCGACTGGTTGGCGAGGATGTTGTAGTCCATGCTCAGCACCTCGAAGGAGTGCCCGGGGAAGGGCAGGGACTGCAGTGGCAAATCCCATACGCCCGATTTGCGCACCGGCCAGACCTGGAGGCCGCCCGGTGAGCTGGAGTCGTAGCGCCAGCCCAGGTCCCGCGCCGTCGGCAGCAGGTTCTCCTGGCCCAGCAGGCAGGGCGTACGGGCGCCGACCAGCTCCTTGCGGTAGTCGAAGGGCAGCGGTTCGAGGTCGGTGAAGCCGGTGTGCGTGCGCCAGTTGGTGACGAACGACACAGCTTGGTCGATCTCGCTGTGCCAGTCCTGCGGCGTCCACTTCCCGACGGAGCCGGCGCCCCCGCAGAAGTGCCCGTTGAAGTGGGTCCCCATCTCGTGGCCGTCCAGCCACGCCTGGCGGACGTGCCCGAGGGTGGCGCGGATGTTCTCGTCCTTGAGGTAGCCGATGTCCGAGGCCCCGACGGGGTTGTTCGGCGGCCGGTACAGGCTCTGCTTCGACTCGGGCAGCAGGTAGAGGCCCGACAGGAAGAAGGTCATGGCCGCGCCGTGGTCCTTGGCCAGTTTGAGGAAGCGCGGGAAGAGGCCGTTGCCGACCTCCCCCGCGCCGTCCCAGCTGAAGACGACGAACTGCGGCGGGGTCTCGCCCGGCTGGAGCGGCACGGGCTTGTCCGGCTGGTGGGGCTGCGGTCCGGTGTCGGCGGTGGAACCGTCGCCGATCGGCTTGGCCGCCGGAGCACCGGGCCTGGTGGGATCCACCGGGCCGGGGTTGCCGGGGCCGGCGCCACCCGAGCCGGCCCCGCAGCCCGCCAGGCCGGCCCCGGCAGCGGCCGCCGCGGCCGCCCCGAGTCCCAGACCGAGGACTCCCCTTCGACTGAAGTCGTGCATGTCACCGTCCCGTCGTCCCTCGCGCAGCGCATGTCGAAATCCATATAAACGGACAATCGGACATAACTCGCGGCACTGGAACGGTGATTCCCGCGCAGCTTGTATTTATTTAGGTAAAGCTGTAACGGTTCGTCACCACCGGTGCACCGGTGGACCTCACCGGGGGAGGAACCGGGCGTGCCGACGGCTGCGGGGGGCGGCGCGAGGCCGCCGCCCTCAGGCCCCGAAGGCCTTCGACTTCCCCTTCACCGGCTTCGCCCCGGCCAGCAGGTGCGCCGGGACCAGGTCCCGGGCCGGCTCGCTGTAGCCCACCGACACCAGCTGGTCGCCCTGGTACGTGAACGACGTCAGCGAGGCCAGCGTGCACTGACGGCGCCTCGGGTCGTGCCACAGCCGCCGCTTCTCCGCGAAACTGCGCACGATCCAGATCGGCAGCTGGTGGCTGACCGCCACGGCCTCGTGCCCGCGGGCCGCGTCGCGCGCCGCCTCCAGCGCGCCCATCATCCGCACGACCTGCTCGACGTACGGCTCGCCCCAGGACGGCTTGAACGGGTTCGTCAGGTGCTTCCAGTTGGCCGGCTTGCGCAGCGCGCCGTCGCCCACGCCGAAGGTCTTGCCCTCGAAGACGTTCTCCGCCTCCAGCAGCCGCCGGTCCGTGGCCAGGTCCAGCCCGTGGCTCTTGGCGACCGGCGCGGCCGTCTCCTGCGCCCGCTCCAGTGGGGAGGAGACCACGTGCGTGATGTCGCGACTCTCCAGGTGCTCGGCCACCCGGTCCGCCATCTGCCGGCCCAGCTCGGAGAGGTGGTAGCCCTCGCGGCGCCCGTAGAGGACCCCGTCCGGATTGTGCACCTCACCGTGCCTCAGCAGGTGGACGACGGTGATCTCGGCGGCCGCCGGGGCGCCCGCATCGGCGGGCACGCCCGGAACGACCGGGATGCCCGGGATGTCACTGCTGCTCATGCGGTGGCCTCCGCGGCCGCTCGGGCGGCGGCCGGCAGGGCCGCCGCGATGCGCTCGATCGCCCGCTCGTCGTGGGCGGTGGACACGAACCAGGACTCGAACGCCGAAGGCGGCAGGTAGACGCCCTGGGACAGCATCGAGTGGAAGAAGCCGTTGAAGCGGAAGCTCTCCTGCTTCTTGGCGTCGTCGTAGTTCTTCACCTCGTCCTCCGTGAAGAACACGGAGAACATGTTGGACGCGGTCTGCAGCCGGTGCGCCACACCCTCCTTGCGCAGCGCGCCGGTGACCAGGCCCTGGATCTCGGCCGACACCGCGTCGACCTTCTCGTACGCCGCCTCGTCCAGCAGGCGCAGCTGCGCGAGGCCGGCCGCGGTGGCCACGGGGTTACCGGAGAGCGTGCCGGCCTGGTAGACCGGGCCGGCGGGCGCGAGGTGGCCCATGACGTCGGCGCGGCCCCCGAAGGCCGCCGCCGGGAAACCGCCGCCCATGACCTTGCCGAAGGTCATCAGGTCGGGCTCCACCCCGTCGACGCCGTACCAGCCGGCGCGGGAGGTGCGGAAACCCGTCATGACCTCGTCGGAGATGTAGAGCGCACCGTTCTCCCGGCACACGTCCGCGAGGCCCTGGTTGAACCCGGGCGCCGGGGTGACGACGCCCATGTTGCCGGGCGCCGCCTCGGTGATCACACAGGCGATCTCGCCGGGGTGCGCGGCGAAGGCCGCGCGCACCGCTTCGAGGTCGTTGTAGGGGAGCACGATCGTGTCCCCGGCCTGCGCACCGGTCACGCCGGGGGTGTCGGGCAGGGCGAAGGTCGCCAGTCCGGAACCGGCGGCGGCCAGCAGCGCGTCCACATGGCCGTGGTAGCAACCCGCGAACTTCACCACCTTGGCGCGGCCCGTGAAGCCGCGCGCCAGGCGGATCGCCGACATGGTGGCCTCCGTCCCGGACGAGACGAGCCTCACCTGCTCGACGGGCCCGATACGCGCCACGATCTCCTCGCCGAGCGCGACCTCGCCCTCGCCGGGAGTGCCGAAGGACGTGCCGCGGGCGACCGCGGCCTGGACGGCCTCGATCACGGCGGGGTGGGAATGGCCGAGGATCATCGGTCCCCAGGAGCACACGAGGTCGACGTACTCCCGGCCGTCGGCGTCGGTGAGGTACGGACCGGTGCCGGACACCATGAACCGGGGCGTACCGCCCACGGCGCGGAAGGCGCGCACCGGAGAGTTCACGCCGCCGGGGGTCACGAGGGAAGCGCGCTCGAAGAGCGTCTGCGAAACTGGGGCTTCATACGGGTACGGGTAGCTCACATCAGCCATGGTCTCAGAGGCCGCGACAGACTTGCGGACGGGCGTTTCACCACGCTGCCGCGGGGGAGGTCACTGCCATGATGATCAGGCTGCGTCGCGGGGGCAGCGTGGCCGGGGCAGGCAAGACCAGTCGGGTGGAGATATGCAACGCGGTGGTGGACCGGGCGAGGGTACGGACGGGCTGGACCCGCAGCGTGCCCGCGAGTCCCGCCGCCGGGGCAGGCACCGGCGCGCAGCCGAGGCGGCCGACGCGGTGCCGATGCCCGCACAGCCGCCGGACGGACTCCCCCGGGGACGCGGCATGGGAGTGACGTACAAGTACTTCGGCGCCCCCGACGGCGCGACGGCGGCCCGGGTCCCGGTCACGATGCGGCCCGAGGAGCTCGGCGGCGACGAGCTGGGCATGGGCGGGATGTTCACCAAGATCAAGCCGGAGACGGTGGCCGCGATGGTCCTGACCGGCATCGAGGGCATACCCCTCCACAAGGTGCCCCCGCTGGAACTGGTCGTCCTGCACCCCGACTACGCCGTGGTCAAACTCCCGATGACGGTCGTCGACCCGCTCCGCGGGATCGGCGAGGAATCCGTGGGCGCCGCCGCCTTCATCTGGTCCACGGTCCCCGACCGCGGCGGACCCCGCGACGCGTTCAACGTCTACCAGCTGCTCCACGAGTGGCAGGACTTCTCCAACCGCCTCCACGAGGCGGGCCACCAGCCGTACTGCCTGGTCTGGCCCTGAGTCCCGTCCCGCCCGCGCGCCACCCCGGCACTAGGCTCGCGGCCATGGTGGAGCGCAAGCGTGCGGTACGGCTGACGGCCTGGTCGGCGGCGGACTTCTGGCTGCTGGTCCGGTGCAACGAGCCGGAGATGACCCGGTACCTGGGCGGCCCCGAGTCGCAGGAGCGGCTCGCCGCCCGCCAGCAGCGGTACGAGGCCCTGAGCACACGGGAGCCGGCCGCCGGACGGATCTTCCGGATCGACCTGCTGGGACCGGGCGAGCCGGGCCGGTCGATCCAGCCGGGCCAGCCGGGCCGGTCGGGCGGCGGCGGGGCCGAGGGGGAGGTCCGGGCCGCCGGATCCATCGGGTTCTGGGAGCGGGAGTGGCGCGGCGGACCGGTGTACGAGACCGGCTGGGCGGTGCTCCCCGAGTTCCAGGGCCGCGGACTGGCGGCGGCCGCCCTGGAGGAACTGCTGGCCCACATCCGGGCCCACGGCGACCGGGACGCCGTCCACGCCTTCCCCGGGACGGACCACCCCGCCTCCAACGGGGTCTGCCGCCGCGCGGGCTTCGAATGCCTCGGGCGGATCGAGTTCGAGTACCCGGCCGGGGTCCCGCACCCGAGCTTCGACTGGCGCCTGCCGCTGCGCTGACCGGGCGCCCCGGGCCGTCGGCCCGCCTGAGGCCGGCCCGCCGGGCCGGGCCCGCCTGAGACCGGGCTCCGTACGCTCGAACACGAATTCGATGTCCGATGCCGGTCACATTCCCCGCACCCCCGGCGTCAGGGAGGCAGAACAGCAGAACGGCTGATGCGACCGGGGCACCCCCGGTCCTCACACTCAGGGGAGAAGAAGCCATGACCTCACCCATCCTGGTCACCGGTGGCACGGGCAACCTCGGCAAGCACGTCGTCCCGCTCCTGCGGGCCGCCGGCCGCGACGTACGCATCGTGGCGCGGACCCCGCGCGAGAACACCCCCGGCATCGAGTACTTCTCCGTCGACCTGATGAACGGCGACGGCCTCGACACCGCCCTCAAGGGCATCGACACCGTCCTGCACCTCGCCGGCGGCACCAAGGGCGACGACAAGGTCACCCAGAACGTCGTCGACGCCGCCAAGCGCGCCGGAGTCAAGCACCTCGTCTACATCTCCGTCATCGGCGCCGACACCATGCCCCTCGGCTGGTTCAAGACCCAGCTCGACGCCGAGAACGCCGTCACCGGCTCCGGCATCCCCTGGACCATGCTCCGCGCCGCCCAGTTCCACGACATCGTCCTCATGATGGGCGAGAAGATGGCCAAGATGCCCATCGTCCCCGCCCCCGGCGGCCTCCAGTTCCAGCCCGTCGACTCCCGCGAAGTCGCCGCCCGCCTCGTCGAACTCACCCTCGGCCAGCCCGCCGGCCGCGTCGCCGACATCGCCGGCCCCAAGGTCTACCCCCTCGGCGACCTCCTGCGCAGCTACCTCGCCGCCACCGGCAAGCGCCGCCCCCTGCTGCCCATCCGGATGCCCGGAAAGGCCGGCAAGGCCTACCGCGCCGGCGACAACCTCGCCCTCACCGGCACCCAGGTCGGCACCCGCACCTGGGAGGCCTTCCTCGCCGAGCGGGTCGGCTAGGCCGCCGAACGCCCGCAGGTGCGCGCTCCAGCCGATGCGATCGGCGCAGCAGCAGCAGCCGGCGGGGCCGGTGCGGCACACCGCCCCGGCCCCGCAACGGGGCGGCCCGGAACCACTGCGCCGAGGCCGGCCGCGCGACCGGCGGCACGGCAGGCGGCACGGCCGCGCAGGCCCCGTAAACCGGCCGCGGACACCCGGCCCCCGATGGCATGCTGACAGGGTGAACGGACCCTGCATCCAGCTGACTCTCGCCCCCGAACTGCGCCTGTTCGCCTCGCCGAGCCGGCGCGCCGAACGCGTACCGACGGCCACCGACGGCGCCTCCAGCCTCGGCCACGTCGTCGAATCGGCAGGCGTGCCGCTCACCGAGGTCGGCCGCCTCCTCGTCGACGGGCGCGAGGTCCCCGTCTCCTACGTGCCCCGGGACGGCCAGTCCGTCGAGGTGCTCGGTGTCGAACGGCCCCAACCCGTCCCCGGAGCCCCGCTGCGCTTCCTCCTCGACGTGCACCTCGGCACCCTCGCCCGCCGCCTGCGGCTGCTCGGCGTCGACGCCGCCTACGAGAACGAGGACATCGGCGACCCGGCGCTCGCCACCCGCTCCGCCGCCGAGCAGCGCGTCCTGCTCTCCCGCGACCGCGGACTGCTGCGCCGCCGCGAACTCTTCGCCGGGGCCTACGTCTACAGCGACAACCCCGACGAGCAGGTCCGCGACGTCCTCGGCCGCTTCGCCCCCGCCCTCGCCCCGTGGAGCCGCTGCACCGCCTGCAACGGCCGCCTCCACCAAGCCGACAAGGACAGCGTCGGCGACCGCCTCGAACACGGCACGCAGCGCTCCTACGACGTCTTCGCCCAGTGCGGCGACTGCGACCGCGTCTACTGGCGCGGCGCCCACCACGCCCGCCTGGAGCAGATCGTGGACGAGGCCGTCGCCGCTTTCGGCACCGCCGCAGACCGCCCGGCCACGCCCGACTCCGCCGGCAGGACCCGTACGCCCTGACGCCCTGCGCCGCGCCCTGACGCCCTGCGCCCGCGCCCTCCTGTGCCGTCGGCTGGCATCGGCTGGCATCGGCTCAGAAGGCGTAGGTGTCGCCCGTGTCCAGGGCCAGCACCACGTGCTCGTTGTTCGTCAGGTCGCGGTCGGTCGCCCCGCCGTTCCACCAGGTGTCCACCCTGACCTCCACCTCCGCCGCCGGCTCCCGCAGCTCCAGTGCCAGCCCGATGTGACGACCCCGCCCGTGCAGCGGCAGCGGTCCCGTCTCGCACACCACCTCGCGCAGGCCGGCCCGGGCGCAGCCCCCCGCCAGGTCCTGCCGGTCGGCGAGGTCGGCCGACAGGCGCACCCGGACGGTCGCGTTGGGCAGCGGCGCGGGCCCGTCGTTCTCCGGTACCAGCCAGACCCGCAGGTGCCCCTGGGACAGGGCCACCCGGCCGTGGTACGCCACGTCCGCCTCCGGGTCGGCCGTGGCCGCCCGCGCCTGCCCGACCGCACCCAGGACGAGTACCCCGGCCACCACCACACTTCGCACGGCACCACGGCGCACCGACACCACCTCCTCGCGCGAACGCTAACCAGCCGCGGGAGCGGCCGGTCGGACCATCACACGAACGAGGGCGCGCCTGCCCCATCTGCCCCGGCCCCCGCCCCACCGCGCTGCGTACCTTTGGGCCATGCAGATCGCCCGCTCCGCCGCCCTCTTCTGCCTCGCCGCCCTCCTGGAGATCGGCGGCGCCTGGCTCGTCTGGCAGGGCGTCCGGGGGCACCGGGGCTGGGCCTGGGCCGGCGCCGGGGCCCTCGCCCTCGGCCTCTACGGCTTCGTCGCCACCCTCCAGCCCGAGGGGGACTTCGCCCGCGTCCTCGCCGCGTACGGCGGGGTGTTCGTCGCCGGCTCCCTGGTCTGGGGAGCCGTGGCCGACGGGTACCGCCCCGACCGCTGGGACATCGCCGGCGCACTCGTCTGCCTGGCCGGCATGGCCCTGATCATGTACGCCCCGCGCGGCCGCTGAGCCGCGCCTATGCTGGCGGGTATTCGTCCGTACGAACGACCGAGGAGCCCGCATGAGCACGGCCGCCACCCGAACCGCCGTAGTCACCGGCGCGAGCAGCGGCATCGGCGCGGCCACCGCCCGGCAGCTCGCCGCGGCCGGCTACCACGTCGTCCTCACCGCCCGCCGCAAGGACCGGATCGAGGCCCTCGCCGCGGAGATCACCGACGCGGGCCACTCCGCTGCGGCGCACGCCCTCGACGTCACCGACCGGGCCGCCGTGGACGCCTTCGCCGCCGCCCTCGACCGGTGCGACGTCCTCGTCAACAACGCGGGCGGCGCCCTCGGCGCCGAACCCGTCGCCACCGGCGACCCCGCCGACTGGCGCACGATGTACGAGGTCAACGTCATCGGCACGCTCCACGTCACCCAGGCCCTGCTCCCGGCGCTCACCGCCTCCGGCGACGGCACGGTGGTCGTGCTGTCCTCCACCGCGGGCCACTCCACCTATGAGGGCGGGGCGGGGTACGTCGCCGCCAAGAACGGCGCCCGCGTCCTTGCCGAGACCCTCCGCCTGGAGATCGTCGGCCAGCCGGTCCGCGTCATCGAGATCGCCCCCGGCATGGTCAAGACCGAGGAGTTCGCCACCACCCGCTTCCGCGGCGACACCGAGAAGGCCGCCAAGGTGTACGCGGGCGTCGCGGACCCCCTGTCGGCCGACGACGTGGCCGACACCATCACCTGGGCGGTGACCCGCCCCAGCCACGTCAACATCGACCTGCTGGTGGTCCGCCCCCGCGCCCAGGCCTCGAACACCAAGGTCCACCGGGAGCTGTAGGCCTGCGGCGACGAGCCTGCGCAGACCCGGACCGGGCGGACCGGTCCGGGCCTGCGCCCTCCCCCGAGGCCTGCGCGGGCACGGTCTGCGCGGACGTCAGCCCTTGATGCAGATGACCTGCTTGAGCTTGGCCACGACCTCGACCAGGTCGGTCTGCTGGTCGATGACCTGCTCGATCGACTTGTACGCGCCCGGGATCTCGTCCACGACGCCCGCGTCCTTGCGGCACTCCACGCCCTGGGTCTGCTCCGCCAGGTCGCGCGCCGAGAACCGCTTCTTCGCCGCCGTCCGGCTCATCTTCCGGCCGGCGCCGTGCGAAGCCGAGTTGAAGGACTTCTCGTTGCCGAGGCCCTTCACGATGTACGAGCCCGTTCCCATGGAGCCCGGGATGATCCCGTAGTCGCCGCTGCCCGCGCGGATCGCGCCCTTGCGGGTCACCAGCAGGTCCATGCCGTCGTACCGCTCCTCCGCCACGTAGTTGTGGTGGCAGCTGATCTCGCGGTCGAAGGAGACCTTCGCCTTGCGGAACTCCTTGCGGACGACCTCCTTGAACAGGCTCATCATCGCGGCGCGGTTGTACTTCGCGTACTCCTGCGCCCAGAAGAGGTCGTTGCGGTACGCCTCCATCTCGGGCGTGGCCGCCAGGAACACCGCCAGGTCCCGGTCCACCAGGTTCTGATTGTGTGCGAGGCCACGGGCCACGCCGATGTGGTGCGCGGCGAGCTCGTTGCCGATGTTCCGCGAACCTGAGTGCAGCATCAGCCAGACCGACCCCGCCTCGTCGATGCAGAACTCGATGAAGTGATTTCCGGAGCCAAGGGTTCCGGTTTGCTTCAGGGCCCGGTCACGCCGGAACTTCACCGCGTCCGCGAGGTGGTCGAAGCGCTTCCAGAGGTCGTCATACCCCTGCACCGAGAAGCCGTACAACCGCTCCGGGTCCACGGGCTCCTTGTGCAGGCCCATGCCCACCGGAATGGCCTGCTCGATCTTCGACCGCAGCTTCGACAGGTCCCCCGGCAGGTCGTTCGCCGTCAGGGAGGTCTTCACCGCCGACATGCCGCAGCCGATGTCCACGCCCACCGCCGCCGGGCAGACCGCGTCCTTCATGGCGATGACCGAGCCGACCGTGGCGCCCTTGCCGTAGTGGACGTCCGGCATCACGGCCAGGCCCTTGATCCACGGCAGGGTGGCGACGTTGTGCAACTGCTGCATCGCGCCGGCCTCCACCGACGCCGGATCCGTCCACATCCGGATGGGAACCTGCGCCCCGGGCACCTCTACGTACGACATGCAGCCTCAATCCCCCGAAAGCCAAAGAAAATTCACTAAACGCAAAAAGCCTCGCTCTTGGTCCCAAATGCGACAGAGGACCGGCGCCAGCACCAGCGTGTGCGATAGACATTGTGTCCATCCGCGCCCGAGCCGCGGCAACGCAATTTCCTGACCGCCGGGCATCCGGCCGGTCGAAGGGAGCCATGGGACGTGCAGCGCAAGGCGGTACGGGGAGTCCTGCCAGGCATCGTGATGGTCGGCGCACTCGTGGCCGGCGCGGCCGGCCTGGCCGCGTGCACCGGCAGTGACGGCAACGGCAGCACCGGCGACTCGAAGGCGGGCGGCAGTACGGCCCCGCCCCCGGCCCCGCCGGGGAAGTACCGCAGCCTGCCCCAGCCCTGCAAGGCCGCCGACCCCAAGCGGGTCCGGGCCATGCTGCCGGCCGCCGACTCCCTCACCGAGGAGCAGCGGACTCAGCTGTACGCGGGCACCGCGGCCGCCTCCTTCGACGGGGACCGGCGCGTCGGCTGCCGCTGGAGCGTGCAGTCCCCGCAGGACACCCGGCTGCTGTCCGTCGACTTCGAGCGCGTGGTCTCCTACGACCGCGGCGTCGCCAGCGACGACGACAAGGCGCGGCAGGTCTACGTGCGCCAGCTCACCGACGCGCACCTGCCCTTCCCGGGGCCCACGGCGAGCGCGACGCCGGGCACGGCTTCTCCGGGCACGGCCGCCCCGGGTTCGGCGCCCGCGCCGTCCGGGACGCAGGCGCCCGGGGGGCCGGCCGCGGGCCCGGCTCCGAGCGGCAGCGCCGGCGGCAGCCCCTCGCCCTCCGGTTCGCCCTCGGCCTCGGCCCCGCCCGAGCTCGGCTCGCGGGTCCTGGAGGGGCTCGGCAACGACGCCTTCCTGGACGACAAGCTGAGCCCCGCCGGGGCCACCGCGGCCCAGTCGCGGACCGTGCGGATTGTGTTCCGCACCTCGAATGTCATCGTCACGGTCGAGTACAGCGTGCAGCCCGCACTGCCCGGCACGGTGCCTGCGAGCGCCGAAATCCAGTCCGGGGCAAGGGAGTTGGCGCAGGCACTCGTCGAGCGGTTCAACGAGTGAGCGGTGTGCTCCCGAGCCGGGCGTGACGCCGCGCACAGCAGGCGGACTCCGGGTCGGGCTACCGTTGCCGGGGTTCCGCGCCCGAAGAAGACCACGAAGCCACTGAAGGAAACATGCACCGATCAGCCTCGCGCCTCACTCGCGTCCTCGCCTGCGCAGCCGTCCCGGTGATCCTCACCGTCGCCGGGTGCTCGTCCGATTCGGGCAAGGCCTCCTCGGGTTCGGACAGCGGCAAGAAGTCCGGTTCCTCTGCTTCCGCCAAGCCGAGTGCGAAGCCGTCGCCCACGCTGGAGAAGGCCGCGTTCGCCGCGCTGCCCGACCCGTGCAAGGCCGTCCAGACGAAGACCATCGAGACGCTGGTACCGGAGGCCAAGGACAAGAACGGCAGCGCGACCAAGTCGAACGACCTGGCCAGCCGCGCCAGCTGCTCCTGGAACGGCCTGGACGAGGACGGCCTGAAGGGCTCGCAGTACCGCTGGCTCTCGATCTCCCTCTTCCGCTACGACTCGCACGCCTCGCTGGGCGCCGCGAACAAGCGGGCCGAGGAGCAGTACACCAAGCAGGTCGAGGCGGCGAAGGCCACCGAGGGCGCGCAGAACGTGAAGGCGGAGCCGGCCGGCGGCATCGGCGACCAGGGGACCTCGGTCACGTACGGCGTGAAGAAGGACGTGGACTTCCTCAACACCACGGTCGTCGCCCGCACGCAGAACGTGGTCGTCACCCTCGACTACAACGGCGCCGCGTACGAGGGCGCCGGCGCCCCGGACCAGGCGAAGCTGCTCCAGGACGCCATTGCGGCGGCCAAGGAGGCGGTCGCCTCGGTGGACACCGCCAACCAGCAGCAGTCCTCGCAGCAGCCGTCGCAGGAGGCCTCGCAGCAGCAGTCGGCGCAGCCCCAGCAGTAGGGGCGGCGGCGGGTCCCGGCGGGGAGCCGGGGGCCTACCGGAGCGCTGACATCCAGTCACCCGTACGCTGTGCCTGCCGCAGCCCGGTAAAGGCTCGGTAAGGACCTGGCGGGGGACCCGGCCAGGGGACCCGACAAGGGAGGGGATCGCGGGTGGCCGCGATGGAGCTGTCTCGTACGCACCGGATACTCATCGGCATCGTGGTCGCGGGAGCCGTGGTCATCGCCGGCATCGGTTTCGCGGGCTCGTACGCCGCCGTGCGGACCCTCGCCGTGCAGAAAGGGTTCGGCAGCTTCTCGCTGGTGTTCCCCATCGGCATCGACGCGGGCATCTGCGTCCTGCTCGCCCTGGACCTGCTGCTGACCTGGCTCCGTATCCCCTTCCCGCTGCTGCGCCAGACGGCCTGGCTGCTGACGGCGGCGACGATCGCCTTCAACGGGGCGGCCTCCTGGCCCGATCCGCTGGGCGTCGGCATGCACGCCGTCATCCCGATCCTCTTCGTGGTGACGGTGGAGGCGGCCCGGCACGCGGTCGGCCGGATCGCGGACATCACCGCGGACCGGCACATGGAGGGCGTGCGCATCACGCGGTGGCTGCTGTCCCCGGTGCCCACCTTCAAGCTGTGGCGCCGGATGAAGCTGTGGGAGCTGCGCTCCTACGAGCAGGCGGTCGGCATGGAGCAGGACCGGCTGATCTACCAGGCGCGGTTGCAGGCCCGGTACGGGCGCGCGTGGCGGCGCAAGGCCCCGGTGGCGGCCCTGATGCCGCTGCGGCTGGCGCGGATCGGCGTGCCGCTGGCGCAGACGGCCCCGGAGGGGCTGGCGGCGGCGGGCATCGACCCGGCGCTGCTGCCCCCGGGGTCCGCGGCCCCGGCTCCGGTGCTGGAGGCGGCGGCCCCGGGCGGTGTCCCGCACGGCGTCCCGCAGCTGCTCCCCGAGGCGGCCGGGCCGACGGCCCTCGTCCCGGCGACGGCGGCGACGGAGGAGGAGACGACCCTGGCCACGGCGGACGGGGCCACGGCGGACGGGCCGATGCCGGAGACCGGGGTGACGGCGGACGGGCCGGGCCGGCAGCCGGGGCAGGTACCGGGGCAGGTACCGGGCCGGGCGCAGGGCTCCGCGGCCGGTTCCGTGCAGGGCCCGGTGCAAGGGCCCGGGCCGGTGGAGGCCGGGCAGCAGCAGGCCCCCCAGGCCCCCGTCCCGCAGGGCGCCTCCGCTCCCCCGCCGTTCGCGGTGGAGCCGACGGCCATGCCCGCGGCCCACAACAGCGCCTGGTTCGCGGCCCCGCTGGCCCCGCAGGCGGCGTACGAAGGGGGCTACAACCCGCAGTACGTGGAGGGGCTGGAGCCGATTCCGGTCATGCCTCCGGCGGGCCCGGAGGAGCAGCAGGGCCGCCGGCCGGACCTGCCGGTCCCGGCGCCCCGCCCGGAAGGCGCGCAGGACGGCCGGGGCGAGCGGCCCGGGCCGCTGCCGGACCCGGCGGACACCCCGGACGAGGCGGAGTTCGCCGAGTCCGCGTACAAGGTGTTCCGTGCGCTGGTCGACGAGCAGAACGACTTCCCGACCGCCGAGGCCCTCGACATACACCTCTCGGACGGTTACGGCGTGACCCACCCGCGCAGCGGTTCGCTGCTGCGCCGGATGATCCCCGCCTTCAAGCAGCGCTACCAGAAGGACCTGGAGAACGAGCACATCGCGTAGCCCGCACCCGCACCCGGGCGTCCGCCGACGGCCGCGGCACCGGCCGCCCGCGGACGGCAGAAGGGCCCGCACCCCGAGGGGTGCGGGCCCTTCGTGCAGTGCGGGGGCTCAGACGGTGAGCAGCCTGCGCACCCGGTCGGCGCCCACCGCCAGCAGCAGCGTGGGCAGGCGCGGTCCGGTCTCCCGGGTCACGAGGAGCCGGTAGAGGAGCGCGAAGAAGGTCCGCTGGGCGACCTTGAGCTCCGGCGTCGGCTTGGCATCGGGCTCCAGGCCGGCCATCACCTTCGGGACGCCGTAGACGAGCGTGGTCAGCCCGTCGAGGGACCAGTGCGTGTCCAGGCCCTCCAGCAGCAGCCGCAGCGACTCGCGGCCGTCGGCGTCCAGGGAGGACAGGAGCTCCGTGTCGGGCTCCTCGCGCACCAGGGTCCGCTGGTCGGCCGGGACCTGCGTGGTGATCCAGTTCTCGGCGCGGTCCAGGCGCGGCCGTACCTCGTCGAGCGAGGTGAGCGGCTGCTCCGGGTCCAGGTCGCTCAGGATGCGCAGGGTCTGCTCGTCGTGGCCGGCGGTGACGTCGACGACGGATGCGAGCGTCCGGTACGGCATCGGCCGCGGGGTGCGCGGCAGTTCGGCGGCGGCGGTGCGCACGGCGCGGGTGTGCGCGGCGGCGTCGGCGGGCAGCACGGAGCCGTCGGCGACCTTGGCCTCCAGCTTGTCCCACTCGTCGTAGAGCCGCTGGATCTCCTGGTCGAAGGCGATCTTGAAGGACTGGTTCGGGCGGCGGCGGGCGTACAGCCAGCGCAGCAGCTGCGGCTCCATGATCTTCAGCGCGTCGGCCGGGGTGGGGACCCCTCCCTTGCTGGAGGACATCTTGGCCATGCCACTGATGCCGACGAACGCGTACATCGGCCCGATCGGCTGCTCGCCGCCGAAGATGTGCACGATCTGGCCGCCGACCTGGAAGGACGAGCCGGGCGAGGAGTGGTCGACGCCGGAGGGCTCGAAGACCACGCCCTCGAAGGCCCAGCGCATCGGCCAGTCGACCTTCCAGACCAGCTTGCCGCGGTTGAACTCGCTGAGCTTGACCGTCTCGGTGAAGGCGTCCTCGGTGCAGACGTAGGTCAGCTCGGTGGTCTCGTCGTCGTACGAGGTGACCTTCGTGAAGTCCTTGCCGCACTCGGCGCAGTACGGCTTGTACGGGAAGTACCCGCCCTCGGCGCTGCTGCCGTCGTCCTCGGCGGCGGCGCCTGAGCCCTCGGCGGCCTCCAGCTCGGCCTCGTCGACCTGCTTCTGCTGGGGCTTCTTGCCGCCCGGCTTCTGCTTGGTGCGGTACTGGTCGAGGACGGCGTCGATGTCGCCGCGGTGCTTCATCGCGTGCAGCACCTGCTCGCGGTACACGCCCGAGGTGTACTGCTCGGTCTGGCTGATCGGGTCGTACTCGACGCCCAGCTCGGCCAGCGCCTCGACCATGGCGGCCTTGAAGTGCTCGGCCCAGCTCGCGTACGGGGACCCGGCGGGCGCCGGGACGGCCGTCAGCGGGCGGCCGATGTACTGGCCGTAGGTCTCCTCGTCCACGCCCGGGATGCCCTTGGGCACCTTGCGGTAGCGGTCGTAGTCGTCCCAGGAGATCAGGTGCCGGACCTCGTGGCCGCGGCGGCGGATCTCGTCGGCGACCAGGTGCGGGGTCATGACCTCGCGCAGGTTGCCCAGGTGGATCGGGCCGGAAGGGGAGAGTCCGGACGCGACGACGACAGGTTTGCCGGGTGCTCGGCGCTCCGCCTCGGCGATGACCTCGTCCGCGAAACGGGAGACCCAGTCGGTCTCGGTGCTGCTCTGAGCCACGACACGTCCTTCTACTCGAATGCTGGCTCCGGCCATTCTCCCAGACGGATCGGGCCGCTCCGGGGTTGCTCCGCGGCCGCATATCCAGAAGAACCGGCAGCGGCCGCGTGGGATACTCGGCACTTGTCGGAACACCCAAGTGCACCCACCGGCACAACCTCACAGGAACGGCAGCTCATGGCCTCGGTCCCTTCCCTCGCTTCTTCCGTCAATCAGCGCGTCGCGGACGCCCTCGCGGCGGCGCTGCCGGAGGCCGGTGGCGTCGACCCCCTGCTGCGACGAAGCGACCGGGCCGACTTCCAGGCCAACGGGATCCTGGCCCTCGCGAAGAAGGCCAAGGCCAACCCGCGCGAGCTGGCCACCACCGTGGTCGAGGGCCTCCCGACCGGTGACCTGATCCAGGAGATCGAGGTCTCCGGCCCCGGCTTCCTCAACATCACGATCACCGACCGGGCGATCATCGAGACCCTCGCCCTGCGGGCGGCCGACGACCGCCTCGGCGTCCCGCTCACCGGGAACCCCGGCACCACGGTGATCGACTACGCCCAGCCGAACGTCGCCAAGGAGATGCACGTCGGGCACCTGCGCTCCGCCGTGATCGGCGCCGCGATGGTCGAGATCCTGGAGTTCACCGGCGAGAAGGTCATCCGCCGCCACCACATCGGCGACTGGGGCACCCAGTTCGGCATGCTCATCCAGTACCTGCTGGAGCACCCGCACGAGCTGGACCACAAGTCCGATGAGGAGGTCTCCGGCGAGGAGGCCATGTCCAACCTCAACCGCCTCTACAAGGCCTCGCGGACGCTCTTCGACTCCGACGAGGAGTTCAAGACCCGCGCCCGGGCCCGGGTGGTGGACCTCCAGGCCGGCGAGCCCGAGACCCTGGCGCTGTGGCAGCGGTTCGTGGACGAGTCGAAGATCTACTTCTACTCCGTCTTCACCAAGCTGGACATGGACATCCAGGACCCCGACGTGGTCGGCGAGTCCGGGTACAACGACATGCTCGCCGAGACCTGCGCGCTGCTGGAGGAGTCGGGCGTCGCCGTCCGCTCCAACGGCGCGCTGTGCGTGTTCTTCGACGACGTCAAGGGCCCGGACGGCAACCCGACCCCGCTGATCGTGCAGAAGTCGGACGGCGGCTTCGGCTACGCCGCCACCGACCTCTCCGCCATCCGCAACCGGGTGGGCGAGCTGGGCGCGACCACCCTGATCTACGTGGTGGACGCGCGGCAGTCCCTGCACTTCAGGATGGTCTTCGAGACGGCCCGCCGCGCGGGCTGGCTGACCGAGGGCACCGAGGCCGTACAGCTGGCCTTCGGCACGGTCCTCGGCAAGGACGGCAAGCCGTTCAAGACCCGTGAGGGCGAGACGGTCCGGCTGGTGGACCTGCTGGACGAGGCCGTGGAGCGGGCCACGGCCGTGGTCCGGGACAAGGACAAGGAGCGCGGTCTGCTCACCGAGCAGGAGATCGTGGAGAACGGCCTCCAGGTCGGCATCGGCGCGGTCAAGTACGCCGACCTGTCCACCTCGGCGGCCCGCGACTACAAGTTCGACCTGGACCAGATGGTGTCCCTCACCGGTGACACGTCCGTGTACCTCCAGTACGCGTACGCCCGGATCCGGTCGATCCTGCGCAATGCGGGCGACCGCTCCCCGGCCGCCCACCCCGAGCTCGCCCTGGCCCCCGCCGAGCGGGCGCTGGGCCTGCACCTGGACCAGTTCGGCGCCCTGATCGAGGAGGCGGCCGCGGAGTACGCCCCGCACAAGCTGGCCGCGTACCTCTACCAGCTGTCCTCGCTGTTCACGACGTTCTACACCGAGTGCCCGGTGGTGAAGCCGCAGCCGGAGCTGGTCGTGGGCGAGAACCGCCTGTTCCTGTGCGACCTGACCGCCCGCACCCTGAGCAAGGGCATGGCCCTCCTGGGCATCCGCACCCCCGAAAAGCTCTGACCACCCCGCCGCCCGACGGCCCCTCCCCCACCCGGGGGCAGGGGCCGTCGGCCGTGCACCGGCACCGGCACCGGCACCGCATCCGGCCATGGGTCCGCCGCAGCGGAATCCGGCCCGGCCACCACGGGGCCCTTGGGGCGGAGGGGTGAGTTCCGTTCACTCGTACGGGCCCGGCTGGTGTGGTCGGGACCGTACGAATGTCGCAATCCTGTAGCCCTCTGCAAGCTCCCTCCGTCTCACTAGCCTTGGCGCCTTCCAAGGGGTTTGGGGTGGATCCGGACAGTGTCCGGAACCCGGGGAGGGAAAGATCATGCAGTTCACGCGCATGGCCGTCGTGGCAGCAGCCGCGGTGGCCGGCCAGACGCTCCTGATGGCCGCACCGGCGGTGGCCGAGGAGCAGCCCGCGGTGTCCGTGCCGGACACGGCACCGGCGGACAGTTCCGAGGCCGCCGCGACGCCCGCCACGGCGGAGGCACCGGCACCGGCACCGGCCAAGGGGAAGAGCGGGGCGCAGGCCAAGTCCGGGACCAAGCCCGGGGTGACGTCCCGGGGGCAGTCCGAGACCAAGTCCGAGGCGCAGGGCCCGGCGAGGGCCGGAGCGAAGGGTGCGGAGGGGGCCGGGGGCACGGCGGAGGACGGGAGCACGGGGCCGCTGCAGGCCGCCGCCCCGGCCGTGGCCGCGCCCGCCCTGCCCGAGGCGCCTGCGCCCGCACCGGCGCCCGCACCGGCGCAGGCCGAAGTTCCTGCACAGGCTGTGGAGGACGGTCAGGACTCCGGGTCCGACCGCCTCCTGATGGGGCCCGAGGTCACCGTCCAGGGCATCCCCGCGGGGGGCTTCAAGGCCGACGGCAGCTGGACCCCGCTCACGGTGACGGTGGACAACGCGGGCCACGTCGCCGTACCCGCCTACACGCCCGTACTGGGCGTCTCCCAGGCCGGCGGGCAGTTCCAGGCAGCCCACGTCGCGGTCGAGTACCGGCCGGCCGGCGGGTCGTGGACGGCCGCCGCTCCGGTGCAGCGCCAGGCTTCGGCCCCCGCGCTGGGGTACGCGCTCGGCCCGGCCGCCACCGTCGCCTCCGGCCAGGTCCGGACGATCGAGGTACGGATCAGCTTCGCGCCCGACACCCCCGTGGTGCCGTTCGACCTGACCGCGGACGGCGTCAGCAGGGTCGGCAGCTCCACCGGCACCTCCCCCGCGTCCTCGTACGCGACCCGGATCGCCGGAGCACCCGGCGGTGACGAGGACCCGCTCTTCACCGAGGGCCCGGCCCTGGCGGTGAGCGGGGTGCCGGAGTCGCTCCGGGCGGGCGGCGACTGGACGAACCTGTCGGTACGGGTGGACAACGCGGGCAAGGGCGCGCTGAACGCCTTCAGCGTGGGACTGGTCCTGGCCCGGCCCGACTTCGTGTCCATGCAGGCCGTGCAGATCACCGTAGAGGTCCTGCGGACCGGCGCGGACGGCCAGGCGGCGGCCTGGCAGCCGGTGGAGATCACCTCGGACGAGGAGGGCTACTTCTTCGCGGGCGGCCTCGTCAGCGGCCCGATCGCCGCCGGTGACGCCTTCGACGTCCCGGTCCGCGTCCGTTTCGCCGCGGACACCCCGACCGGCGCCGTGTCCTTCTTCTCCTGGGGCACGTCCCAGGTCGACGCGGAAACCCCCCCGCCGTGGGCCGGCTCCCGCTCACCCCGCCACCTGACCACCCTCCTCACCCCGGCCCCCGCCCCAGACGGCGAAACCCCCGACGGGGAGACCCCGGGCGGCGGAACCCCGGGTGGCGGGACCCCTGGTGGGGAGACCCCTGGTGGGGAGACCCCGGGTGGCGGGACGCCCGGCGGGGAGACCCCGGTGGGCGGGACCCCGGGTGGCGGGACGCCCGGCGGGGAGACCCCCGGTGGCGGTACGCCCGGTGGGGAGGCCCCGGGGGGCGGAACCCCGGGTGAGGAGACCCCTGGCGGCGGAACCCCTGGTGGCGGGACGCCCGGCGGGGAGACCCCGGGCGGCGGAACCCCCGGTGGCGGTACGCCCGGCGGGGAGACCCCGGGGGGCGGGGCCCCTGGTGGCGGAACCGCCGGTGGCGGAACGCCCGGTGGGGAGACCCCGGGCGGCGGAACCCCCGGTGGCGGCGGGCCGAAGCCGAACGGCGGTACCGGCACCACCCCGATCCACACCGGCACGGGCATCGGCACCACCCCGATCCACACCGGCACGGGCACGGGCACGGGCACCGTCACCGCGACCACCGGCGGCGGGCTCGCCGCCACCGGGGGTGACCCGGCCACCAGCTGGGCGCTCGGCGGCTCCGGAACGGCCTTGGTCCTGGGCGCCGCGCTGATCGCCGGCACCGGACGCCACCGCCGCCGCCGCACCACGGCCTGAGCCGCCCGCCTTTCCGCTACCCCGACGTCACCCGTACGGCCCGGTTCGGGCCGTACGGGCCGGGTAGGGGACGGCCCGTCCCACCCCCACCCTCCCCCGGAGGCCTCCGTGCCCGACATGAACGGCCCCTACAAGCCCGGCACTCCGTGCTGGATCGACCTGTTCGTCCCCGACCAGCAGGCGGCCCTGGACTTCTACTGCGACCTCTTCGGCTGGCAGGGCGAGGTCGGCCCGGCCGAGCAGGGCGGCTACTCCGTCTGCACCCTCAAGGGCCGCCCCGTCGCCGGCATCATGAAGGCGATGAACCCGGACGGTTCCGTGCCCGACCCGATGCCCCCGACCGCGTGGACGACGTACCTGGCCACCGACGGCATCGACGCCACCCTCAAGGCGGTCTCCGACGCCCGCGGCCGAATCCTGGTGGGCCCGATGGACGTCATGGACCTCGGGCGGATGGCGGTCGTCGCCGACCCGACCGGCGCCGTCTTCGGCCTGTGGGAGGCGCGCGCCTTCGACGGCGCGGGCATCGTCAACGAGCACGGCGCCCTGATCTGGAACGAACTGAGCACCGCGGACGTACCGGCCGCCGCCGCGTTCTACTCGGCCGTGCTGCCCGTCACCACGGCCAACTCCACGATGCCGGGCACCGAGGGGTACACGGAGTTCAAGGTCGGCGACCGGGCCGTCGGCGGCATGCTGGGCCTCGACAAGCTGCCGCCGGGCACCCCGCCCAACTGGCTCCCGTACTTCCAGGTCGACGACGTCGACAGCATCCAGGCGGCCGCCACCCGCGCCGGGGGCAACGTCCTCGCCCCCGCCTTCGACATGCCGGTGGGCCGCATGGCCGTCCTCACCGACCCGCAGGGCGGACCCTTCGCCGTGATCACCGCCCAGGCTCCGGAAGACCCGGCCTGACCCCTCCCCGCGTTCGGCTCCGCCCGGGCCCCCGCCCGGCCGGAGCCCGCGGCTCAACGGAACTCGCACCAGACCACCTTGCCGGGCGTACGGGGCAGCACCCCCCAGGCGTCCGCGAACGCGGCCACGAGGTGCAGTCCGCGCCCTCCCTGGGCGCCGCCCGACCCGCGCTGCTCGATCCGGGAGCGCCCGGGCCCGCTGTCGTGGACCTCGATGCGGACGGTGGTGTCCTCGAAGGCGAGCAACCGCAGCCGGTACCCCCGTCCGGCGGGCACGCCGTGCCGCAGCGCGTTGGTCGCCAGTTCGCTCACGCAGAGCAACATCTCGTCCTGCCGCGAGGCCACTCCCCAGGCGTGCAAGGTGTCACGCGTGAAGTGTCGCGCGGCAGCGACGGTCCGGGGACAACGCAGGTAGAGGCGGTCGCGCACCAGGGCCGCCTGCATGTTGAGGTTCACCGGACCATCGTGGCGTTCCGTGACTAGCGTTGAGCAGTGCCGAGACCCGTACCCGCATCCAGTACGGGTCGACACGGATATGTCGCTGGCGCAGATGGGGAGTTCACGTTCATGCCACCAAGGAAGCGGGCACGGCCCAACTCGACAGCGATGAGGATGGTCGGCGAGCAGGTCGCCGTCTGTCGCCTCGCCAAAGGACTGACCCAGAAAGAGCTAGGCAAGCGCGTGGGCCTCCAGGAGGAGAGCGTCGCCTCCATCGAACAGGGCCGACGGCCCCTGATGCCGGACGTGGCCGAGCTGATGGACCAGGAGCTCGGGCTCCCCGGAGTGCTGACTGTCGCCGCGCACAAGATGCCGCAAATGGACGTGATCCCCCCATGGGCGGAGCCGCTGATCAACCTGGAGCAAAAGGCCGCGGCTCTGTCCTCGTACGAGAACCAGGTCGTACCGGGCCTGTTGCAGACGAAGGCCTATGCAGAGGCGGTCTTCCGCAGCCGCGTCCCGCTCTATGCCGACGGGGAGATCGCGGACCAGACAGCGGCTCGCCTCGACCGCCAGAGCATCCTGCGGCGCGAGAAGCCGATGCTGGCCAGCTTCGTCATCTGGGAACCGGCCCTTACCTGCCCGCTAGGTGGCCGGCCGGTCCTCAGCGAGCAGCTGCGACACCTGCTGATGTGCTCGGAGATGACCGGCGTTTCCATTCAGGTGCTGCCACTGGACCGCGTCCGCCATCCGGCCTTGGACGGCCCTTTCGTCCTGTTGGAAACCCCTGAGCACCAGCACATCGCATACCTCGAAACGCAGCGCGGCAGCCTGGTCGTCTCCCACCTCGACGAGGTCAGCATCCTGTCCATGAAGTATGCGATGCTGCGGACACAGGCCCTCAACCCCGAGGAAACCAGGGACCTGTTGAAACGGCTGCTAGGAGATCCATGAGCACCCAACTCACGTGGTTCAAGTCCAGCTACAGCGCCAGCGAGGGCGGCAACTGCGTCGAGGTCGCCACCTGCCCGGGGAGGGTCCACGTCCGGGACTCGAAGGTTCCCGGCGGCCCCGTGCTGGACCTGGCCCCCTCCGCCTGGGCCGCCCTTACGGAGTGGACCGCGAGCTGATCAGCTCGGCCAGGCCGTCCAGGATGCGGTTCAGGCCGAAGCCGAACTGGAAGTCCGGCTCGTCGGAGCCCGCGAACGCGTCGGACTCCAGGAGCCGCGTCACCGCCGGGTGCGTGTCCGGGCCGGTCATCAGGCGCAGGGTCTGCACGTACTGGGCCATCACCCGGTCCGGTGCGACCCCGGACTTCACGATGGCGTCCATCATGTCGGCGGCCATCACGGCCTCGTTCCGCACCAGCCCGCCGACCAGGACGATGGCCGAGACCTTCTCGCTCTCCCGCAGGCCGGTGTCGGCCAGCGCGGCGAGCCCGCGTTCCATCCAGGCGAGCTGGTTCGGGCTGACCGGGGCCCCGGTGAGGGGGATGCGCAGGATCCAGGTGTTGGCCATGAGGACGGCCCGCTGCGCGTACGCCCAGTCCGCAAGCCGTTCCCGCCAGCCGCGTTCCTCCCCGTCGGCCGGCACCGGCGGGGGCGTGCCCACGCCGGCGTCCGCCATCAGGATGTAGAGCTCTTCCTTCGCCGTGACGTACCGGTAGAGGGACATGGTCGAGACGCCGAGTTCCTTGGCCACGCGGCCCATGGAGACGGCCTCGATGCCCTCCGCCGCCGCGAGGGCGACGGCGGCGTCCACGATCCGCGGGAGCGTCAGGGTCGGGCGGGGGCCCTTGCCGGGGCGGTCGCGCAGGCCCCAGGCCATTTCCAGGCTCGCCGGGAGTCCCGTCTCGCCCGCCGGTTCCTTCACCATCGCCGCCTCCTCCCTCGTACGCCGTTGACCCACATCCTAGTTCTGTGTATTACTTACACAGAAGCGCGTACCGCATACGCAGAAGAAGGGACGGCTCCTCGATGACCCCGAACGAGCCCGGTATCCACGCCCTCGGCCTGACCAAGTCCTACGGGGACCTCCCGGTCCTCGACGGCATCGACCTGGCCGTCCCGCGCGGCAGCGTCCTCGCCCTCCTCGGCCCCAACGGCGCGGGCAAGACCACCACGGTCCGGATCCTGGCCACCCTCACCGCCGCCGACTCCGGCACCGCCCGCGTCGCCGGGCACGACGTCACCACCGCACGCACCCGGGTGCGCGAACGCATCAGCCTGACCGGCCAGTTCGCGGCCGTCGACGACCTCCAGACCGGCACCGAGATGCTCCGCATGACCGGCCGCCTCGCCGGTCTGTCCGCCCGCGAGGCCCGCACCCGGGCCGACTCGCTGCTCGACCGCTTCGGGCTCACCGAGGCCGCCGGGCGCACCGCGAAGACGTACTCGGGCGGCATGCGCCGCCGCCTCGACCTCGCCGCGAGCCTGGTCACCCGTCCCGAGGTGCTCTTCCTCGACGAGCCCACCGCCGGCCTGGACCCGCGCAGCCGCCAGGACCTGTGGGACCTCGTACGGGAGCTGCGCGCCGACGGCACGACCGTGCTGCTCACCACCCAGTACCTGGAGGAGGCCGATCAGCTCGCCGACCGGGTCGCCGTGCTGGCCGCGGGACGGATCGCCGCCGAGGGCACCCCGGCCGCCCTGAAGTCACGCGTCGCAGGTCACCGGCTCGACCTGACCCTGACCAGCAACGACGCCTACGAAGCTCTCGCCGCACGGGCGGTGCACCACCTGCCGGGGGAACTCGTCCTCGGCCTCACCACCGACGGCAGCGCCGCCCACGTACGGGCGCTGCTCGACGAGATCGACCCGGACCGCACCCGCGTGGACCGCTTCACACTCCGCAGCGCCACCCTCGACGACGTGTTCCTCACCCTGACGGGAGCCGCCACATGACCACCGCCGCCCTCACCCTCGCCGGACGCAGCCTGCGCATCAGCCGCCGCCGGCCGGACGCACTGATCACCGCACTGATGCTGCCGGTCATGCTGATGCTGATCTTCGTCTACTTCTTCGGCGGGGCCATCGACACCGGAACGACGTACGTGACGTACGTGGTCCCCGGCGCCATGCTGCTGTGCGCGGGCTTCGGTGCGGCGAGCACCGCGGTGAGCGTGGCCGACGACATGGGCAACGGCGTCGTCGACCGCCTGCGTTCCCTGGACGTCGGCGGCGTCCCGATCCTCGCCGGCCACGTGACGGCCTCGGTCCTGCGCAACCTGCTGTCGACCGGCCTGGTGCTGGCGGTCGCCCTCGCCATCGGCTTCCGCCCGCAGGCCTCCGGGGCCGCCTTCCTGGCCGCTGCCGGACTCCTCACCCTGTACATCACGGCCATCTCGTGGCTGGCCGCCGCGCTCGGACTGCTCGCCAAGTCGCCGGAGGCGGCGGGCGGGTTCACCTTCCTGATGATGTTCCTGCCGTACCCCTCCAGCGCCTTCGTCCCCGTCGAGACCATGCCCGGCTGGCTGCACGGCTTCGCCGACCACCAGCCGCTGACCCCGGTGATCGAGTCCCTGCGCGCCCTGCTCCTGGCCCAGCCCGCCGGGAACGCCCCCTGGGTGGCCGTGGGTTGGTGCGTCGCCCTGATGGCGGTGGCGGTCTCGCTGGCGGGCCTGCTGTTCCGCCGCCGGACCGCCGCCTGAAACCGAGGCGCCACCGCCGGCGCCTCCACCGCCGGCCCCGGTACGGGGGTCCGGGCCCGGCGGCGGGAGCGGAGGCCGGCGCGCCGCGGTTCAGCGGTTCAGCGGTTCAGCGGTTCTGCGGTGCAGCGGTTCAGCGGTTCAGCGGGTAGGAGTGGCGGCCGGTCGCCTCGTCGATCTCCTGGTGCGCCTTCTGCAACATCTGGGACGCGAGATCCATCAGCGCGCGAGCGCCCGCGATCTCTTCACCGACCCGCAGCTGCTCCGGATCGGAGGGGTGGCGCATGGCATAGCCGTGCGCCCTGAACTCGGAGCCGTCCCCGAGCCTGACCAGGGCCGCCGCACTGGTGCGGTGGCCTTCCTCGGTGAACTCGAGCTCCACGTGCCACCCGACGAGCGTGGACATGGTTCATCACCTCCACAGGGGGTCACCTCCCTCCAGGGTGCGCCCGCCCCGAACCCGACGCGAACCGGTTCGCCCGGCGGCGGCCTGCCGGGGGCGGCCGGGGGCGGCCGGCGGGGTCAGGTACGGGTTGCCCTGATGCCGTTCAGGAAGGGTTCCACCGCCGCGCGCCAGGCCGCCGGCTGGTCGTAGTGGAGGTAGTGGCCCGCGTCGGGGATCTCCGCGTACCGGCCCGCCGGGAGGACGCGGACCATTTCCTGGGCCTCGGCCCGGCCCAGCTCCCCGTCGAGCCCGCGGACCACCAGGGTCGGGCAGCGGACCTGGGCCAGCTCCTCCCAGTGGGCGTCGTGGACCCAGGTCTCCCGGGCCGTGAGCATCTGGCGGCGGGAGAAGAGCGGGCGCCAGCCGTCCGCGGCCTGGTGCATGACCTCGGCGAAGAAGGCACCGCGGCCCGGGTCGGGGCGCTCCACCCGGGGGTCGTCCTCGCCGAACCAGCGGCGGGCGGCGTCCTGGGTGGGGAAGGGCAGGGGCCAGCGGTGGAACCACTCCTCCCACTCCTGCTGGGAGGCCTCGCCGAGCGCGGAGGCCCGCATGTCGCAGATCACCAGCGCCTCGACCAGGTCGGGGCGGCGCGCCGCGAGCTGCCAGGCGGTGAGGGCTCCCATGGAGTGGCCGATGAGGGTCACGGGGGCGAGGCCGAGCTGCTCGACCGCGGCTTCGGCGTCGGCCACGAAGGCTTCGCGGCCCAGGGAGCTCAGGATGCCGGGGCCCGGGGGCGGGCGGTCGCTCTGGCCGTGGCCGCGCTGGTCCAGGGCCACGACCCGGCGGTGCTCGGAAAGCCAGCGGGCGGTACCGGCCCAGTGGAAGGCCCGGCCCATCAGCCCGTGGAGTAACAGGACGCCGGGCCGCTGCGGCCCACCGGAACCGGCGGCGGAACCGGCGCCCGACCCGGCGCCCGACCCGGCGGCGGAACCGGAGGCCGCTGCGGCGCTCCCGGCGGCCTCGGGCTCCGCAGCGGCCTCGCGGAACTCCCAGGCGGCCAGGCGCACTCCGTCGGCTGCCGTCACATCGATGCGCTGTACCACCGCAGATGCACCCCCTTCGCTCCCGGCCAGACTATCGAACCCGTATTCGAAAATAGGGCTCCCGCCGACAACACCGCTCTTTCGAGTGACCTTGCTCAAGGATTGGCCGCCGCTGCCGATGGAGATCCTTTCCACAGGGAGGCGGGCCGCTCGGGGAAGACGGTCCGAAGGGGATGACCTTGAGAGCTCGGGGCTCCAGGTCATGAGGGGAAGGCCGGTCCCGGCGCCGCGAGGCGCCGGGACCGGCCACCCCCCTCACACACCCCGCCCCACCACCTGATGCCACGACCCGAGCCACGACCCGAGCCACGGCGTGCGCCACGACCGACACCACAGTGCTACCAGGCTCACGGGCCGCGACGGGCCCGTACGGACGAATCAGCGGCGGCGATCCGCCCGCAGTGGCCGCGGCCCGATCCCGAAACGCAGCTCAGCGCTTCGCGACGAACACGTGCGAGGCGACCTCGTCGTCCAGCTCGGCGGCCTCGCCGCCGCTGCCGACCAGCACCCCGCCCGCCGACTCGGTCACACTCACCACCGACCCGGGCTGCACGCCCGCGCGGCGCAGCGTGTACATCAGCTGGGCATCCGTCTGGATCGGCTCGCCGATACGGCGCACCACCACGGTCTTGCCCTCGCTGCCCGGGTCCAGCTCCGCCAGGCTGATCATGCCGTCGGCCAGGAACGGGTCGGCCTCGGCCTTCTCCCCCAGCTCCTCCAGGCCCGGGATCGGGTTCCCGTACGGCGACTCGGTCGGGTGCCGCAGCAGTTCCAGCACCCGGCGCTCCACCGCCTCGCTCATCACGTGCTCCCACCGGCAGGCCTCGGCGTGCACCTGCTCCCACTCCAGGCCGATCACGTCGACGAGGAGGCACTCGGCGAGACGGTGCTTGCGCATCACGCGCGTCGCCAGCTTGCGGCCCTCGTCGGTCAGTTCCAGATGGCGGTCGCTGGCGACGGCCACCAGGCCGTCCCGCTCCATGCGCGCCACCGTCTGGCTCACCGTCGGACCGCTCTGGTCGAGCCGCTCGGCGATACGGGCGCGCATGGGGACCACGCCTTCCTCTTCCAGCTCGAGGATGGTGCGGAGATACATCTCCGTGGTATCGATCAGTCCGGACATTCGTGCCCCTCGGATTGCGTGCGCTGGCCCTGCACCCAATTCTGACGCATCGGGCGGACAACCGTCCCGTGCCGACGGCAAGGCCTTGGCCGGACATCCCGTGCGGGGCCTTTCGGACCGCGGTTGACGTTCGTATTGACACACCCTTGGTCCAGACCGCACGGTGACGGCGGACACACAAGCCCCCCCACCCCCGGAAGGCCATCGGCGTATGAGCGAGAGCAAGCTGGCCGGTCAGTTCTTCGACGCGGCCATCGGCCTGCTGGAGCGGGTCCGGGACGAGGAGGCCGCGCACATCGCCGAGGCCGGGACCCTCGTCGCGGACGCGGTCGCGGGCGGCAACCGGCTGTTCGCCTTCGGCGCCGGGCACTCCTCGCTCCCCGCCCAGGACGTGGTGTACCGGGCGGGCGGGCTCGCCCTGATGAACTTCCTCGCCGTACCGGGCACGGCCGGCATCGACGTGATGCCCGCGACGCTGGGCAGCGCCCTGGAGCGGGTCGACGGCCTGGCCGGCGCCGTCCTCGACAGCAGCCCCGCCTCCTCGGGGGACGTCCTCGTGATCATCTCCCTCTCCGGGCGCAACGCCCTGCCGGTGGAGATGGCCATGAACGCCCGCGCCATCGGCCTGAAGGTGATCGGTGTGACCTCGGTGGCGTATGCGACCGGCACCCGGTCCCGGCACGTCTCCGGGACCTTCCTCAAGGACCACTGCGACGTGGTCCTCGACAGCAAGATCGCCGTCGGTGACGCCGAACTCACCCTCGACGGCATCGACGCCCCCTTCGCCCCCGCCTCCACCGTCGTGACCAGCGCCATCATGCAGGCCGTCATGGCGGCGGCCGCCGGCGAGCTCGCCGGCCGCGGGGTGGAGCCCCCGCTGCTGCGCTCGGGCAACGTCGACGGCGGCCACGAGTGGAACGGCCGCGTCATGCAGGAGTACGGGGACCGGATCTTCTTCCGCCACTGACCCGGCCGGTCGCCGGACGGGCACCCCGTTCCTACCATGGGGGGAACGGCACTCGGGGCTCCGCACACCAGAGGTGACCGGGCATGTCCTCCCTCCCCGCCCCGCGGCCGCAGCCCCGCCGACGCCCTCCGCGCGCCCGTCGCCGCGCCCTCGGAGCCGGCGCGGCGGCGCTCCTGCTGTCCCTCACGGGCGTGGCCGCCGCCCCCGCCGCCGCCCCCGCCGCCGCCTCCGCCGCCGCGCAGGACTCCGTCCGGCAGGACTCCGTACGGCAAGCCTCCGGGCAGCCGGGCCTCGTACAGGGGGACGTCGACCCGGCGCTGGCCGCCCGGCTCGATGCGGCGATCACCGCGGCCATGAAGAAGGCCGGCATGCCGGGTGTGACCGTCGGCCTGTGGACGGCGGGCCGCGGCGACTACGTGAAGAGCTTCGGCCTCGCCGACACGAAGTCCGGCACCCCCATGAAGACGGACCTCTACACCCGCATCGGCAGCGTGACGAAGACCTTCACCGTCACCGCCGTCCTCCAGCTCGTCGACGAGGGCCGCGTCAGACTCGACGACCCGATCTCCCAGTACGTGGACGGCGTGCCCGGCGGCGCCGGGATCACCGTGCGGCAGCTGGCCTCCATGCGCAGCGGCCTCTACAACTACACCGAGGACAAGAAGTTCCTGGACGCCCTGCGCGCCGACCCGCAGCGCGAGTACACCCCGCAGCAGCTCCTCGACTTCGCCTTCGCGCACCCCGCCAACTTCCCGCCGGGGACCGCGTGGGAATACAGCAACACCAACACGATCCTCCTCGGCCTGCTCATCGAGCAGATGAGCGGGCAGCCCCTGGACGGCTACCTGCGCCACCACGTCCTCGACCCGCTGAAACTGACCGACACCGCCCTTCCGAGCGCCGACCGGTTCCCCGAACCGCACGCCCAGGGCTACACGAACTTCACCCCGGACGGCTCGGTGACCACCGCCACCGGCTGGAACCCCTCCTGGGCCTGGGCCGCCGGAGGGATCACCTCCACCCTTGAGGACCTGCACACCTGGGCCCCGGCCCTGGCCGAGGGCCGACTGCTGTCCCCCGCCACGCAGGCGCAGCGGCTGCGCATGCGGCCCGTCGGCGCGCCCGGGGTCTCCTACGGCCTCGGCATCCTCCAGATCAACGGCTGGCTCGGGCACAACGGTGAGCTGCCCGGCTACGAGACGATCGCCGCGCACCTGCCGCAGGAGAAGGCCACGCGGGTCGTCCTGGTCAACTCCGACGCCGACGACGGGAACTCGTACAGCACCCTCATCGGGAAGGCCGTCACCGAGATCGCCACCCCCGCCCACGTCTGGGAACTGCCCGCCCCGCCGCAGGTCGGCGAGAACCACTGACGGCCGGTACACCGGGCGTCGGCGGTGTGCCGAACTAGCGGCTGTACGCCGCCGCGAGGTCCAGGTCGGCGGCGATCCGGGCGGCGACCTCTTCCGCGTACTCCGCGTCGGCCCGTTCGAAGGCCGGCCGGGAGGGCCCGCGCAGGAAGGTCAGCGCCCCCACCGTCCGGCCGCGGCTGCGCAGCACCGTGCACAGGGCGTGCACCGCGTCCTCCGGCCACTGGCGTTCCCTGGCCCACGGCGCATCGGCCTCGCCGCGGGGGGCCGAGGCCCGTACCGAACCGATCCGGTCCAGCGCCTGGAGCGCCGGGTGCCCGGCCCCGTACCGCACGGGGAGCGACCCGGGCCCGGGCAGTACCGGCGGGGACGCCGCCGACCGCACGAGGCGGCGCCGGCCCGGCTCGGGCGACTGCCCCAGGACGTCCAGCAGCGCATGCTCGGCGAAACCCGCCAGGGCGAAGTCCAGGCGCACGCCAGCCGCTTCCACCGGGTCCTCGCACTCGGCGGCGACCCGCCCCGACCGGTGCAGCTGCTGGGAGCGGAACCGCAGCTGCGCCGTGTCGAGCTGGGCCTGCCGGGCCTCGGTGACGTCCTGGAACAGCCAGCCCACCCCGAGCGGCACGGGCTCCTCCGCCAGCGGCGACGCCAGCCGCAGGAACCCGCACCGCCAGCACCGCCGCCGCACCCCCTCCGCGGTGCGCACCGACACCCACAGTTCCACCGGCGCGGGCGGGGCCCCTTCCGCCAGGACGTGCTGCAAGGCGCCCTCCAGCTCCTCCACGCCCTGGGTGAGGAGCTCCCCGAGCGGCCGGCCGAGCAGGGCGGTGCGGCCGGTGCCGAAGGCCCGCGCGGCGTGCGCGTTGACCACGGCGGGCCGCAGGTCGACATCGACGAGGACCACGCCCCACGAGGCGTCGTCCATCAGGGCCTCGCTGAGCGCGATGGAGCGTTCCAGGTCGATCTGGGCGTGCACCTCGCTGAACGCGCAGTACACCCCGGACGGTTTCCCGTCGGCGCCCGGCACCCCGGCGGACTGGGTCCGTACCAGGACCCGTCCGCCGTCCTTGGTCAGCAGCGCGAACTCGTGCACCTGCCGCCCCGGCACGTCCTGGGCCGCCATCAGCCGGTCCTGGACGTCCTGCGCGTCGGCGGCCCGTACCGCCCACCCGGCGAAGCCCTTGCGCCCCACCGCCTCGGCGGCGGACCAGCCGAGGATCCGCTCGGCTTCCCGGTTCCAGTGCGTGATCACGCCGTCGGCGTCGAACGCGCACAGGGCTGCGTCCATCCCGTCGAGCAGCGCTGCGAGCAGATCGTCGGTGGTCTCACCACGTCCGAAGGCACTCACCTGGCACCCCCTGCAGGTGTTCGTGTGTGCGGCACGTCAGATCATTGAACTGGAACGTGACGCACCCCACACCCCGTTCCCCTGAATGTCCCGAAATGATCGGCTGGAGGTGCCGGAGAGCAGAAGGGGAGCGGGAGGAGAGCGGACAGGGAGCGGCCGGGGAAATAAACGGTTGTGCCCTGCCGGACAGGCTCCTAGGCTCTGCTGTACACGAGAAGGGAGGTGGTTCCGGAAATGTACGGTAACCGGACGCGTGAGGTGACTGCGGGCTAAGCGCCCGTCGTCGCACGCACCCAGTGCGGTGCCCGGCGGGTTCGCCAGGCGCCAATCCCCAGCAGTCACCCGACCCGTGGGCTCGCCGGTACGTCCGGCCGGCTCCTCTCACTGCAGGAGAGGATCCCGAGCCCACGGGTCGTCTGCATGTCCGGGGCCCTGCATGTCCGGGGCCCTGCATGTCCGGCAGCCTGCGTGTCCCGGGCCCACCCCGTCAGGGGCAGAGGCGCTCCACGTGCCAGGTGCCGGGCCGGCCGTCCTCCAGGACGTAGCGCAGGCGGTCGTGCAGCCGGTTCTCGTGGCCCTGCCAGAACTCCACGGCGTCCGGCGTGACGCGCAGCCCGCCCCACTGCGGCGGGACCGGGACCTGTTCGCCTTCCGGGTAGCGGGCCTCAAGCTCCGCGTAGCGCCGGTCCAGCTCGCCGCGGGAGGCGATCACCGAGGACTGCTCGCTCGCCCAGGCACCCAGCTGGGAGCCGTGCGGCCGGGAGCGGAAGTACGCCGCCGTCTCGTCGCGGCCGATCCGGGCCGCCGTACCGGTGACGATCACCTGCCGGGCGATGGGGTGCCACGGGAAGAGCAGGCAGACGTGCGGATTCGCGTCGATCTCGCGCCCCTTGCGGGAGCCGTAGTTGGTGAAGAAGACGAAGCCCCGCTCGTCGAACTGCTTCAGCAGCACGGTGCGGGTGCTGGGGCGGCCGTCCTCGGTCGCCGTGGAGACGACCATCGCGTTCGGCTCGAAGAGGTTCGCGTCGGCGGCCTGCCGGAACCACCGCGCGAACTGCCGCATCGGGTCCTCGGCGAGGCTCTCCTCCGTGACGATCTGCGAGCGGTACTGCTTGCGCATGACGGCAGGATCAAGGTCGTGGTCGGTCACGCGTGCCATCCTGCCCCAGTACGACTGCCCGAGGTGTGCCGGACGTCACGCTTCCGCACACCATCCCGAGCGGACAAAATCTTGGGGCCGGTCCGGACGTCCCCGTGCGGGTGACCTCCGGCCGCGCCGGGCATCAACGGGGATGACCGCGCCGGACCGCGAATCACGCCGGGAGCCGCGCGTGTTCGCACTATCTGAGGAGCCGCCTGATGTCCGACTTCGTACCCGGGCTCGAAGGTGTCGTCGCGTTCGAAACGGAGATCGCCGAGCCCGACAAGGAAGGCGGATCCCTCCGCTACCGGGGCGTCGACATCGAAGACCTCGTCGGTCACGTCTCGTTCGGGAACGTATGGGGCCTGCTGGTCGACGGTGCCTTCAACCCCGGCCTGCCGGCCGCCGAGCCCTTCCCCATCCCGGTCCACTCCGGTGACATCCGGGTCGACGTACAGTCCGCCCTGGCCATGCTGGCCCCCGTGTGGGGCCTCAAACCGCTCCTGGACATCGACGAGCGGACCGCCCGCGACGACCTGGCGCGCGCCGCCGTCATGGCCCTGTCGTACGTCGCCCAGTCCGCCCGCGGCCAGGGCCGCGCGATGGTGCCCCAGCGGGAGATCGACAAGGCCGAGTCCGTGGTCGAACGGTTCATGATCCGCTGGCGCGGCGAGCCCGACCCGCGGCACGTCAAGGCCGTCGACGCGTACTGGACCTCGGCCGCCGAGCACGGCATGAACGCCTCCACCTTCACCGCCCGCGTCATCGCCTCCACCGGCGCGGACGTGGCGGCCGCCCTGTCCGGGGCGGTCGGGGCGATGTCCGGGCCGCTGCACGGCGGGGCCCCGTCCCGCGTCCTCGGCATGATCGAGGAGATCGAGCGCACCGGTGACGCCGTCGCCTACGTGAAGAAGGCCCTCGACAAGGGCGAGCGCCTGATGGGCTTCGGGCACCGCGTGTACCGCGCCGAGGACCCCCGGGCGCGCGTCCTGCGCCGCACCGCCAAGGAGCTCGACGCACCGCGCTACGAGGTGGCCGCGGCCCTGGAGAAGGCCGCACTCGAAGAGCTGCACGCACGCCGCCCCGACCGGGTGCTCGCCACGAACGTGGAGTTCTGGGCCGCGATCATGCTGGACTTCGCGGAGGTCCCGGCGCACATGTTCACCTCGATGTTCACCTGCGCCCGTACCGCCGGCTGGTCGGCGCACATCCTGGAGCAGAAGCGCACCGGCCGCCTGGTGAGGCCCTCGGCCCGCTACACCGGACCGGGCCAGCGCGACCCGCGCGACATCGAGGGGTACGCGGACATCGCCGAGACCGCCTGACCGGCCCCCGGCACCGCCCCCCTGGGCGCCGCGCCCCGGCCCCCTCCGGGGCGCGGCGCCCCCGTGCGTACGGGCGGCCGGCGCCGGGGGGCCGGCCCGGGGGCGTGGTCCGGCCCGGGGGGGCCGGTCCGCCCCGGGGGCGGGCTCAGCCCAGGGCCGCGTCCAGGATGCGGGACCACTGGGCGACCACCCGGGCACGGCGGGCCGTGTCGTCGGTGAGGACGTTGGCCAGGCCGAGGCCGCGGGCCATGTCCAGGAGGCCCTGCACCGTCTCCCGCACCCCGGGCTCGGACTCGTCCGCGCCGAGCAGCTCCACGGCGATCCGGTGGGTCTCGCGGCCGACCCGCGCCTCCAGTTCGGTGACGCGGGGGCGCAACTGCTCCTCGTTGGAGGCCGCCACCCACAGCTGCAGCGCGGCCCGGAACAAGGCGCCCGTGTACAGGTCGACCAAGACCCCGACCACGGTGGGGCGGGCGGCCGGGGCGGTGTGGAAGAGCTCCCGCAGGGCCGTCGACCGCTCCTCCGCCACGTACTCGACGGCCGCCGTGAAGAGGTCCTCACGGGTCGGGAAGTGGTGCTGGGCCGCGCCGCGGGACACGCCGGCGCGTTCGGCGACCACGGCGACGGTGGAACCGGCCCAGCCGTGCTCGGCCAGACAGGAGACGGCCGCCTCCAAGAGGTGGCGGCGGGTGACGCGGCTGCGCGCCTGCTTGGGGCCGGCCCCGGTCACAGCGCCCATGACGGGTCCCGCCGCTCGAAACGGGCGGTGATGCCCTCACGGGCCTCGGCGGAGGCGAAGTGGCGGGCGGAGAGCTCCGCGAGCGCGGCCCCGTCGCGCTCCAGGGCGGTGCGCAGCCCGGCGGTCACCAGCCTCTTGGTGGCGGCGAGGGCCTCCGGGCCGGCCTTGCGCAGCCCCGCGAGCACGGGGGCCAGTACCTCGTCCACGTCGTCCCCGTGCAGGGTGAGCAGACCGATCCGGGCGGCCTCGGCGGCGTCGAAGGCCTCGGCGGTCAGCAGGTAGCGGGACGCGGCGCGCGGGTCGAGGAGCGCCAGCATCGGCGCGGAGATGACGGCCGGGACCACGCCCAGGTGCGTCTCGGTGAAGGCGTACGTGGATCCCGCCCCGGCGGCCGCGATGTCGCAGACCCCGAGCAGGCCGAGGCCGCCGGCCCGGACGTGGCCGGTGACGCGGCCGACGACGGGCTTGGACAGTGCGGCGATCTCGCGGAGCAGGGCCAGGAAGTCGGCCGGGTCGCAGGGCGACTTGAGGTCGGCGCCGGCGCAGAAGGTGGTGCCGGTGTGGGTGAGGACCACGGTCCGGGTGCCGGGGTCCGCGGCGGCCGCGGCGAGCGCGGCCCGCAGCTCGGCCACGAGGCCGGCGGAGAGCGCGTTGCGGTTGGCCGGGGAGTCCAGGGTGAGGGTGGTGACGCCGGGCGGTTGTGCGTGGGCGGTGTGGACGAGTGTGGCCATGGCTCCTCCGGAGGGGGTGGGCGGCGGGGTGGGTCTCCCGGGTCGTTCCGGGAGCGTACGTGCGGATGTCCCTGCGGGGCTTGGCGGTATCCCGCTGAGCCGGGGCCCTGCCGGTCCGGGCCGGGGCCCTGCCGGTCCGGGCCGGGCTGCGCCCCAGCTCTTCGCCTCAAGCGCCGGCGGGGCTGGATTTGCGGGCCGGGGCCCTGCCTGTTCGGGCCTGGCTGCGCCCGAGGCTTTCGCCTCAAGCGCCGGCGGGGCTTGGGGGGCCGGGTCGGGGGTGGTGGGGCGGTGCCCCTCCGGAGGGTCCTCCTCGGCTCGCGCACCGAGCTCTGGCTGCGAGGGCTGGTCCGGGGTTGCGCGCTCGTCCTGCGGGAACCCTCCTGCACGTCCCCACCCCACCGCTCGGGCGTTGACGGGCCAGGGGTGCCTCCGCATGACGAGCACGCAACCACCTTGATGACGTGCGGTCAGGCTCAGTGCGCAAGCCGAGGAGGACACCGCGGTTGGGCGCCCCACCCCAACCCCCGCCCAACCACCATCAGCCCCGCCGGCGCTTGAGGCGACAGCCCGGGCGCAGCCCAGGCCCGGCAGCCAAGGCCCGGGCTCTGGCGTCCCAGCCCAGCCGGCGCTTGAGGCGACAGCTGGGGCGCAGCCCCGGCTCGGCCGCCAAGGCCCGGCCTCCGCCATCCCAGCCCAGCCGGCGCTTGAGGCGACAGCCCGGGCGCAGCCCCGGCCCGGCAGCCAAGGCCCGGGCTCCGGCGTCCCAGCCCAGCCGGCGCTTGAGGCGACGGCCCGGGCGCAGCCCCAGCCCAGCCGCCAAGGCCCAGGCCCGGCCGCCAAGGCCCCGGTCCCGGCTCCGGCGGTAAGGGGTGGCTCTGGTGGGGGTCAGTAGGACTTGGGGAGGTGCAGGGTTTGGTGGGATATGAAGTTGAGGATCATCTCGCGGCTGACCGGGGCTATGCGGGCCACCCGGGAGGCCGTGATCAGGGAGGCCAGCCCGTACTCACGGGTGAGGCCGTTGCCGCCGAGGGTGTGGACCGACTGGTCCACCGCACGCACACAGGCCTCCCCGGCCGCGTACTTGGCCATGTTCGCCGCCTCACCGGCCCCCATGTCGTCACCCGCGTCATACAGCGCGGCAGCCCTCTGCATCATCAGCCGGGCCAGTTCCAGCTCGATGTGGGCCTGGGCGAGCGGGTGGGCGACGGCCTGGTGCGCGCCGATGGGCTCCTTCCACACCTGCCGGGTCCGGGCGTAGTCCACGGCCGTGGCGAGGGCGTAGCGGCCCATGCCGATCGCGAAGGCGGCGGTCATGGTCCGTTCGGGGTTGAGCCCGGCGAACAGCTGGAGCAGGCCGGCGTCCTCGTCGCCGACGAGGGCGTCCGCGGGCAGCCGGACCTCGTCCAGGACCAGCTCGAACTGCTTCTCTGCGGCCTGGAGTTCCATGTCGATGACGGTGCGGGAGAAGCCGGGGGCCTCGCGCGGCACGATGAACAGGCAGGGCTTGAGGCGCCCGCTCCGGGCGTCCTCGGTGCGTCCCACGATGAGGGTGGCGTCGGCGATGTCCACGCCGGAGATGAACACCTTGCGGCCGGTGAGGATCCAGTCGTCCCCGTCGCGGCGGGCGGTGGTGGTGATGCGGTGCGAGTTGGATCCGGCGTCGGGCTCGGTGATGCCGAAGGCCATGGTGCGGGTGCCGTCGGCCAGGCCCGGCAGCCAGGCCCGCTTCTGCTCCGGGGTGCCGAAGCGGGAGATCACGGTGCCGCAGATGGCGGGTGACACGACCATCATGAGCAGCGGGCAGCCTGCGGCCCCGAGTTCTTCGAGGACGATGGAGAGTTCGGCGATGCCACCGCCTCCGCCGCCGTACTCCTCCGGCAGGCTGACGCCGAGGTAGCCGAGCTGGGCGGCGTCCGCCCACAGCTCGTCCGGGTGGCCGCCCTCGCGGGCGACGCGGGACAGGTAGTCCCGGCCGTACTTGCGTCCCAATGCGGCGACGGCGGCGCGCAGGGCCTTGTGCTCTTGGGTCTCGATGGCGGAGCTCATGACTGCGGTTCCTCCTGGACTACGGCGAGCAGGGCGCCGAACTCGACCTGTTGGCCGGTGGCGGCGTGGAGCGCGGTGAGCGTGCCGGAGGCGGGCGCGAGGATGCGGTGTTCCATCTTCATGGCCTCCAGCCAGAGCAGGGGCTGCCCGGCGGTGACGGGGGTGCCGGGGGCGAGGCCCTCGGCGACACGGACGACGGTGCCGGGCATGGGGGCCAGCAGGGAGCCCGGTTCGGTGCGGTCCTGGGGGTCCGCGAACCGGGGGACGGGGACGAAGGTGTGGGAGCCGAGCGCGGAGTCGACGTACACCTCCGACGTGTTCGCATGTCGTTTCACGTGGAACAGGCGCCGGATGCCGTCGACTTCGAGCGTGACGAGGTCGGGGGTGGCGGCCAGTACCCGCACGCCGGGATGGTCCACGGGCTCGTACTGGACCGTGTACTCGGTGGCCCCGGCGGCCGCCGTGTACCGGCGGGTCCGTGGCTGGGAGCGCAGGTTGCGCCAGCCGCCCAGGCGGGCGGCGAGCGGGGCGTGCGGGCCCGGGGCCGCGTCGGCGAGGGCCGCGGCCAGCGCGGCCGGGCCGGCGTCGGGAGCGTCCCCGGTCAGCGCGGCGAGGTGGCGCCCGTAGAAGCCGGTGTCGGCCTGCCCGGAGGCGAACTCGGGGTGGCGCAGGGACCGTACGAGGAGGTCCCGGTTGGTGGTGAGTCCGTGGATGCGGGCTGCGGCCAGGGCGTGGGCGAGGACCCGGACCGCCTCGGCGCGGGTCGGGGCGTGCGCGACGACCTTGGCGAGCATCGGGTCGTAGTGGACGCCGACCGGGTCGCCGCCGGCGAAGCCGGTGTCCACCCGGACGGTGCCGGGGACGTCGAGGGTGTGCAGGACACCGGCTTGCGGCCGCCAGTCCTGCGCCGGGTCCTCGGCGTACAGGCGGGCCTCGACGGCGTGCCCGGCGGGCTGCGGGGGCTCCGGCGGCAGGGCCGCGCCCTCGGCGGTGCGCAGCTGGAGGGCGACGAGGTCCAGGCCGAAGACGGCTTCGGTGACGGGGTGTTCGACCTGGAGGCGGGTGTTCATCTCCAGGAAGCAGGCCCGGCCGTCGTCGGTGACCAGGAACTCGACGGTGCCCGCACCCCGGTAGGAGACGGCCCGGGCGGCGGCGACGGCGGCGGTGTGCAGGGTTTCGCGCAGGGAGTCCGGCAGGCCGGGGGCGGGAGCCTCCTCAATGACTTTCTGGTGGCGGCGCTGCAGGGAGCAGTCGCGGGTGCCGAGGGCCCAGACCGTGCCGTGGGCGTCGGCGAGGACCTGCACCTCGACGTGGCGCGCCCGCTCCACGTAGGGCTCGGCGAAGACCTCGCCGTCGCCGAAGGCGGACCGGGCCTCGGCCACGGCGCCCTCCAGGTCCTCCTTGAGGGTGTCGAGGTCGCGCACCACGCGCATCCCCCGCCCCCCGCCGCCCGCGGCGGCCTTGAGCAGCAGCGGCAGGTCGGCGGCGGTCGCGGCGGCCGGGTCGACGGGCTCCAGCAGGGGCACCCCGGCGGCGCGCATCAGCTCCTTCGCCCGGGTCTTGGAGGCCATGGCCTCGATGGCGTCGGGGGGCGGACCGATCCAGGTCAGGCCGGCGGCCTGGACCGCGCGGGCGAAACCGGCGTTCTCGGAGAGGAACCCGTAGCCGGGGTGGACGGCGTCGGCGCCCGCGGCGAGGGCGGCCCGGATGACCAGGTCGCCCCGCAGGTAGGTGTCGGCGGGGGCCGCGCCGGGCAGACGCACGGCCGCGTCGGCGCAGCGGACGTGGAGGGCGTCGGCGTCCGGATCGGAATGGACGGCGACCGTGTCCAGGCCCAGGGCGCGGGCCGTACGGAAGATCCGTACGGCGATCTCGCCGCGGTTGGCGACGAGCAGGGAAGTGATCGACTGGGTCATGGTCATCTGCGGGCTCACATCCGGAAGACGCCGAAGCCGCCGCGGACGCCCTCGACGGGGGCGTTGTGGACGGCCGACAGGCACAGGCCGAGGACGGTGCGGGTGTCGCGCGGGTCGATGACCCCGTCGTCGTACAGCCGCCCCGACAGGAACATGGGCAGGGATTCGGACTCGATCTGCGCCTCGACGAAGGCCCGCATCCCGGCGTCCTGCTCCTCGTCGTAGGGGAGCCCCTTCGCGGCGGCGGACTGCCGGGACACGATGGAGAGCACCCCGGCGAGCTGCTGGGGGCCCATGACCGCGGACTTGGCCCCGGGCCACGCGAAGAGGAAACGAGGCTCGAAGGCACGTCCGCACATGCCGTAGTGCCCGGCGCCGTAGGAGGCGCCGACGAGGACGGACAGGTGGGGGACCTTCGAGTTCGACACCGCATTGATCATCATCGAGCCGTGCTTGATGATGCCGCCCTGCTCGTACTCCTTGCCGACCATGTAGCCGGTGGTGTTGTGCAGGAAGAGCAGCGGGATGTCGCGCTGGTTGGCGAGCTGGATGAACTGGGCGGCCTTCTGCGATTCGGCGCTGAACAGCACGCCCTGCGCATTGGCGAGGATGCCGACCGGGTAGCCGTGCAGGGTGGCCCAGCCGGTGACCAGGCTGGTGCCGTAGAGCGGCTTGAACTCGTCGAAGTCGGAGGCGTCGACGAGGCGGGCGATGACCTCGCGGGGGTCGAAGGGCGTCTTCAGGTCGGGCGGGACGATCCCCAGGAGCTCTTCCGGGTCGTACAGGGGCTCCTCGGCCCGTGGCGGCTCCGCGTACGGCCTGCGGTGGTTGAGCCGGGCCACGATGCGGCGGGCCTGGCGGATGGCGTCGTACTCGTCGAGGGCGTAGTGGTCGGCGAGGCCGGAGGTGCGGGCGTGCATGTCGGCCCCGCCGAGGGACTCGTCGTCGCTCTCCTCGCCGGTGGCCATCTTGACCAGCGGCGGGCCCCCCAGGAACACCTTCGACCGGTCCTTGATCATGACGGTGTGGTCGGACATCCCGGGGATGTACGCACCGCCGGCCGTCGAGTTCCCGAAGACCACGGCCACGCTCGGGATGCCCTCGGCCGACAGCCGGGTGATGTCCCGGAAGATCGCCCCGCCCGGGATGAAGATCTCCTTCTGGGACGGGAGGTCGGCCCCGCCGGACTCGACCAGGCTGATGCAGGGCAGCCGGTTCTGACGGGCGATCTCGTTGGCCCGCAGGGCTTTCTTCAGCGTCCACGGGTTGCTGGCGCCGCCCCGTACGGTGGGGTCGTTGGCGGTGACCAGGCAGGTGACGCCCTCGACCGTGCCGATCCCGGTGACCATGGAAGCGCCCACGGGGTGGTCGCTGCCCCAGGCGGCCAGCGGGGACAGCTCCAGGAAGGGCGTGTCCGGGTCGAGGAGCAGCTCGACCCGCTCACGGGCGAGGAGCTTGCCGCGCCCCCGGTGCCGCTCGGTGTACTTCTCGCCGCCGCCCGCGAGGGCCTTGGCGTGCTCGGTGTCGAGCGCGGCCAGACGTTCCAGGGCCGCGGTACGGGCCTGCGCGTACTCGGGGGTGCGGGGGTCGACGGTGGTGCCGAGGCGGGTCATGGGCCGCTCACTTCCGGTGCGGGCAGCAGGTGGGCCGGGATGTCGAGGTGGCGGGCGCGCAGCCATTCGCCGAGGGCTTTGCCCTGGGCGTCGAAGCGGTGCCCGGAGGCGACCCCGTCGCCGAGGATGCCGCCGACGGTGAAGTTCAGGGCGCGCAGGTTCGCAAGGACGTGCCGGGTGACGGTGAGGCCCGCGGTCTCGGGGAGCAGGGCCCGGAACGCGTCCACGGTGAGGGCGCGGTGCAGCCAGTGCCATGCGTCGGCGGAGCCCACCCAGACGCCGACGTTGGCGTCGCCGCCCTTGTCCCCGCTGCGGGCCCCGGCCACGGCACCGAGCGGCGCCCGCACGGTGGGTACGGCAGGGACCGGGTCCGCCGCCGGTTCCGGAGCAGGGGGTGTCGTCGGGGGCGTCGTGGGCGTCGTCGGGGTCGTGGTCCGCGGCGGGGCCAGGTCCAGGCGGCTGCCGTCGGGGAGGACGGCCGTGTGCGGGACGGCGTCGGCGGGGACCAGGGCCGAGGTGAACACCCCGTACGGCTGGGCCGGGCCCGGAGGCGCCGTCACGTGGAAGCCGGGGTAGCTGCCGAGGGCGAGCTCCACGGCCGCCGAGGTCAGGCTGCGCCCGACACGGTCCGGGGACGGGTCGCGCACGACCAGCCGCAGCAGGGCGCTGGCCGTCTCCTGCGTCGCCGCGTCCTCGTGGTCCGTACGGGCCAGGGTCCAGACGGCGTCAGCCACCCCGGCCAGGGGGCCCGCCAGCTGCTCGCGGACCAGGGACGCCTTCGCCTCGATGTCCAAGCCGGTCAGGACGAACACCACCTCGTTGCGCCAGCCGCCGATGCGGGTGACGCCCGCCTTCAGCGTGGGCGGCGGCGCCTCACCGAGGACACCCGAGACGCGGACCCGGTCGGGCCCCACCGCGGTCAGCCGGACCGTGTCCAGCCGGGCCGTCACATCGGGGCCGAGGTAGCGCACCCCCTGGGTCTCGTACAGGAGTTGGGCGGTGACCGTACCGAGGGTGACGGCTCCGCCCGTGCCCGGGTGCTTGGTGATCACCGACGAGCCGTCCGCGGAGACCTCCGCGAGGGGAAATCCCGGGCGGCGGACGTCGTGGCCGGTGAAGAAGGAGTAGTTGCCGCCGGTGGCCTGCGTACCGCACTCCAGGACATGGCCCGCGACCACCGCCCCCGCCAGCCGGTCGTAGGCGTCGGGCGCCCAGTCGAACCACCAGGCCGCCGGACCGCTGACCAGCGCCGCGTCGGTGACCCGGCCGGTCACCACCACATCCGCGCCCGCCCGCAGGCAGGCCGTGATGCCGGCGCCCCCGAGGTAGGCGTTGGCCGTGAGGGCGTCCTCGTGGGGCATCAGGTCGTCGCCCTCGACGTACGCGACGGTGACGGGCACGCCCACCTCCGCCGCCAGCGCGCGGACCGCGGCGGCGAGCCCGGCCGGGTTGAGGCCGCCTGCGTTCGTGACGATCCGGACACCCCGCTCACGGGCCAGCCCGAGCCCTTCCTCCATCTGCCGCAGGAAGGTCTTCGCATAGCCGAGGCCCGGGTTCTTCAGGCGGTCGCGGCCGAGGATGAGCATGGTCAGCTCGGCCAGGTAGTCCCCGGTCACCACGTCCAGCGGGCCGCCGGTGAGCATCTCGCGCAGGGCGTCGAAACGGTCCCCGTAGAACCCGGAGGCGTTGCCGATGCGCAACGGCCGCCGGACGGGACCCCGGCGGCCCGCGGGGCCGCCGGGTATGCCGGGTCCGGGGCCGGCGGTTCCTCCGCCGGTGCCGCTCATTGCGCGTCCCGCGGTGCGCGCCCCGGCCCGGCCGGGCCGGCGAAAGCCTGCGCGGTGTCCAGCCACCGGTCCGCGTCCGGGCCGGTCGCGGTCAGCGCGAGATCGGCCCGGTGGGCCCGCCGGGTCACCAGCAGGCAGAAGTCCAGCGCCGGCCCGCTGACCCGCTGCTCGGCGCCGGGAGGCCCGTACGCCCATACCCCGGCCCCGTCCGGAGCCGTCAGCTCCACCCGGAACTCCCCCACCGGGGACGGCAGTCCGCGGACGGCATGGGCGTAGTCCCGGGCCCGTACGCCGATCCGGGCCACGTGCCGCAGCCGCGCGGTCGGAACACGCCGCACCCCGAGGGCGTCGGCGACGTCCTGCCCGTGCGCCCAGGTCTCCATCAGCCGGGCGCCAGCCGTCGAGGCCACCTTCATCGGGGGCCCGTACCAGGGGAAGCGAACGTCCGGGGAGGCCTGCGCCAGGGCCGCCCCGAGGGCGGCGCGGCCGGCCCGCCAACGGGCCAGCAGCTCGGCGGGCGCCAGCGCGGCCCCCTCCTCGGCGCCCTCGTCGACGAAGGAGTCGGGAGCCTTCAGGGCCTCCTCGACCAGGGCGCCGAAGGCGTCGGCGTCGGTCAGCGAGAGCAGCGCGGCCCGGTCGGTCCAGTGCAGGTGCGCGATCTGGTGAGCGATGGTCCAGCCCGGCGCGGGAGTGGCCCGCGCCCAGTCGGCCGCGGTCAACCCGCCGACCAGCTGGTCGAGTTCGGCGCCTTCCGCCCCGAGGTCGGCGAACACGGCAGCCGAGGAGGCGGAGACCCGGTTCGGGGGCGCCGCCGCCCCTGGGAGGTCGGCTGCGGCATCTGGTGCGGCATCTCCTGCGGCGGCGGACGGATCGGGCACGGTGCGCTCCCCTCTCGGCGTGAGGGGAAGCGTGGCAGGCCGCAAGAAAACAATCAAGCATGCTTGCATGATTCAGTCGCGATCCGGCGCGTTCCCGCCAGCCCCCTCAACCGCCCCCCGTCAAAGCCGACTTGGCGCAACGCAACGCCGTTCGCAGGTCCTGCGCCGGCGCGGACCCCCGCACGGACGGGGCGATTCAGGCCGGAACCGGCAACTCGCGCCAGATCCCCGGATGTCCCGTCGATACTGGACGTTCCGCTCCGGGCCCGGGCGCGCACACCACCACGTTCATGTCACTCGACACAGAGGATGAACCGACGTGACTGCAGCCGGACGAACCCCCTTCTCCCTCCTCCCCGAACTCGACCCGACCACCCTCTCCGCCTTCGTCGGCGCACTGGAGAGCGGCGATGTCACCGGCCTCTCCCCCGCCCGCGCCACCGAGGTCGCACAGGCCCGCTCCCTCGCCGTCTTCACCCGCGGCAAGGTGACCGGAGCCGACGGCGACCTGCTCGACGCCGCACTCTGGCGGCACACCGGCGTACAGCCCCGGCCGGTGATCGTGATGCCCTCCCCCTGGACCGACCTGGGCTGGCTCGCGTACGCCGTCCAGGCCACCCTCTTCGCGGCCCGCGGCTACGACGTCCTCGCCTACACCACCCGCGGCTTCGCCGCCTCCGAAGGCCGCGTCGAGGTCGCGGGCCCGCTCGACGTCGCCGACGGCAGCCACGCCCTCGACCACCTCATCGAGCGCAGCACCGGCCCCGTGACGAAGATCGGCTTCCTCGGGGACTCCTACGGCTCCGGCATCAGCCAGCTCGTCGCCGCGCACGACACCCGCGTCGATGCCGTGGTCGCACTGAGCACCTGGGGCGACCTCGGGGAGGCGTTCTACGAGAACTCCACCCGCCACGTCGCGGCCGTACGGGCACTGCTCGACGCCGCCGCGAAGGCCCGCCTGAGCCCGCAGACGCAGAGCGTCTTCGACAACGTACTGGCCGACCGCGACATCCACGGGACCCTGCGGTGGGCGGAGCCCCGCTCGCCCTTCACCCACATCAAGGAACTCAACCGCCGCCAGGTGCCCGTGCTCTTCGCGCACGCCTGGCACGAGACGCTCTTCCCCTCCCACCAGACCCTGAAGATGTTCAACGAACTGACCGGCCCCAAACGCCTCCTCCTCTCCATCGGCGACCACTCAGGCCCGGAATCCTCGGGCATGCTGGGCCTGCCGAACCGCATCTGGACGGACGCCCACCGCTGGTTCGACCGCCACCTCAAGGGCGTCGACAACGGCATCGACGCCGAGGGGCAGGTCCTCAACGAGGTCATGTGGAGCAAAACCCTCGAACCCCGTCCCACCTGGGCCTCCGTCACCGAGGAAGTACACCGGCTGCACCTGGCGGGCAGCGGGGAGCTCACCGAGGAGGCGGAGGCCGGCTGGACGGCGGGCGTGCTGTGCGGGGCGGACACCCCGGCCACCGTCGCCGACTCTCTCGTCCTGTCCGGCTACCAGGAGATGGCCGGACGCCCGAAGGTCTACCCGGCCGGCGAACTCGACCGCTCCGTGGCGGCGGTCTGGACCGCGGCCCCGGCCCGCGAGACCACCCGGCTGCGCGGAACACCCCGCCTGCGCGTCACCTACCGCGCGGCGAACCCGGGCTCCACTTTCGTCGCGTACCTGCTGGACGTGGCGCCCGACGACACCGCCCACCTCATCACGCACGCCCCGTACACCGACCTGGACTCCCCGCCCGACAGCCTGATCAGCGCGGACATCGACCTCCAGGCCACCGCGTACGACGTCCCCCGCGGCCACCGCCTCATGCTGGTCATCGACGCCCGCGACCCCTTCTACGGCGACGCCAACCTCCCCCGCGCCACCCTGTCCTTCACCTCCCCGGAACCCACCCCGTCGTACGTGGACCTGCCTCTGGGGTGAGGGGGCGGTACCGGCGCGGCGGGGGCCGCCGCGGGGCGGGTTCCGGGGTGACCGGCTCACCCCAAACCCCAGACGGCCGACAGCGGCCAAACCGGGCGCCGGAGGCAGCGGAGAGTCCACGGCTCACCCCAAGCCCCCCCAAGCCACAGACGGCCGATGGCCGCCCACCCGGGCGCCGGAGGGCGCCGGAGGGCGGCGGAGGGCGGCGGAGGGCGCCGAAGAGCGGCGGAGGGCGGCAGAGGGCGGCGGAGGGCGGCGGAGGGCGCCGGAGGGCAGCGGAGGACTTGCGCGGCTCATCCCAAGCCCCCAAGCCCCCAAGCCACAGACGGGTGGCAGCCGCCAAACCGAGCGCCGGGGGCAGCGGAGAGCCCGCGGCTCACCCCAAGCCCCCAAGCCACAGACGGGTGGCAGCCGCCGAGCCACAGACGGGTGGCGGCCGCCGAGCAGCGCGGCAGGGGTTACGAGCTGGTGCGCGGGGGCTTCGCCCGCGCCTCACTGGCCGTCCCGAGGGCTATGGGCCCCCGGTGAGCGTCCTTCTGGGGGGTTCCCGACAGTCCTTGTCTTTCCGGGGCGGGACGGCCGGTCAAGGGTGGCCGCAGGCCATCGCGTAGCGACGCGACGAAGGAGCGCCCTTGAGGGGACGGCCCGACCCGGAAGGACCCTGGGACTGACGGGAAACCCCCACACCACCCCGACACCGCCCAGGCGGCACACAGCCCCCGAAGCCCCCACCCCCCCTCATCCCCCGGTCGGGCGCCGGCGGATCTGGGAGCGGACCGCGCCCATGCTGGCGGCGATCACCAGGGCGATGGCCAGGGCGTCCAGGGCTGACAAAGCCTGGTGGAGGACGAGGAAGCCCGCGGTGGCGGCGATGGCCGGTTCCAGGCTCATCAGGATCGCGAAGGTGGGGGCGGGCATGCGGCGCAGGGCCAGGAGTTCCAGGGTGTACGGGAGCACCGAGGACAGTACGGCCACGCCCGCGCCGAGCGCGAGGGTGCTCGGGACGAGCAGGTCGGCGCCGGCTTCGACGACGCCCAGGGGGAGGGAGACGACCGCGGCCACCGCCATGGCGAGGGCCAGGCCGTCGGCTTGCGGGAAGCGGCGGCCGGTCCGTGCGCTGAAGACGATGTACGCGGCCCACATCGCGCCCGCGCCGAGTGCGAAGGCCGCGCCGGCCGGGTCGAGGGAGCCGAAGCCGGACCCGCCGCCGTGCCCGGAGAGCAGGGCCACGCCGGCCAGGGCCAGTCCGGCCCAGAGCAGGTTGACCAGGCGCCGCGAGACGATGACCGACAGGGCGAGCGGGCCGAGGACCTCCAGGGTGACGGCCGGGCCGAGCGGGATCCGGTCCACGGCCTGGTAGAAGAGGCCGTTCATGCCCGCCATGGTGAGGCCGAAGGTGAGGACGGTGCCCCAGTCGGCGCGGGAGTAGCCGCGGACCTTGGGCCGGCACAGCAGGAGCAGGACGAGCGCGGCGGCGGCAAGGCGCAGCGTGACCACGCCGGCGGCTCCGGCCCTCGGCATGATCGTGACGGCGAGGGCGGCGCCGAACTGTACGGAGATGCCCGCCGAGATGACCAGGGCGACCGGTCCGAGGGCGCGGCCGCCTTCCGCAGGGAGCGGAAGAGCGGCTTCCGCGCTGGGGGCGGCGGTGGTCGACGGTGAGGGGGAGGGAGCGGGCATCCCTCCAGATTACGCGCTCGGTAAGGCCCGTATCTGCAGGTTTTTCCTTACAGCTTCACTACGGCGGTGTGTCCGGTCCGGCCGGGGACCCCTCCCCCGAGCCCTCCCCCGAGCCCTCCCCCGAACCCGCTGCCAGGCCTTCCCCCGGGCCCTCCCCCAGGCCCTCTGCCAGGAGCTCCGCCAGGTGCCGGGCCCGGAAGGCGCCGCCGCCCAGCTGGGCGATCTGGGTGCGGCAGGAGTAGCCGTCGGCCTGGACCAGGGTGTCGGGGGCGGCCGTGCGCAGGGACGGCAGCAGCTGTTCCTCGGCGCAGGCCACGGACACCTCGTGGTGGCCCGGCTCGAAGCCGAAGTTGCCCGCCAGGCCGCAGCAGCCGCCGCTGAGCCCGCCGGTCAGCCCGGCCCGCTCGCGCAGCCGCCGGTCGGGGCCGTCACCCAGGACGGCGTGCTGGTGGCAGTGGGTCTGGCCGGCGACGGGCCGGTCCAGGCGCGGCGGCTGCCAGGCCGGCGCGTACTCCTCCAGGGTTTCCGCGAAGGTCCGTACCGCTGCCGCGAGGCGGTGGGCGCGGGGGTCGTCCGGGAGCAGGGCGGGGAGGTCGGCGCGCAGGGCCGCGGCGCAGCTCGGTTCCAGGACGACGACGGGGCCGCGGGGCTCCCCCAGGGCGTCCAGGGTGCGGCGGGCGACGGTGCGGGCCCGGTCGAGCCGGCCGGTGGAGACGTAGGTCAGGCCGCAGCACACCCGGGCGGCGGGGACTTCGACGTGCAGGCCGGCGGCGCGCAGGACCCGTACCGCGGCCCGGCCCGCCGCGGGGTGCAGGTACTCGGTGAAGGTGTCGGGCCACAGCGTGACCGCGGTCGGCGGCGCGAACCCGGACCCGGACCCGGACGCGAACCCGGATCCGGACCCGCACCCGCACCCGCACCCGAACCCGGACCCGCACTCGGCGGCAGGGGCGGCAGGGGCGGGGGGCTGCGTGCGCCACCAGTGGCTGAAGGGTTCCTGCGCGAGTTCCGGCAGGGCGCGGCGGCGGTCCAGTCCCGGGACGGGGAGGCGGCGGGCCAGGGCGTTGGCGACGCGGGTCGCGCGCAGGGCGGTGATCAGGCGGAGCCAGCCGGGGAGGCCGCCCAGGGTGTAGTGGGACAGCGGGCGGATGCGGCCGGCCCAGTGCCGGTGCAGGAACTCGGCCTTGTACGCGGCCATGTCCACGCCCACCGGGCAGTCGCTGCGGCATCCCTTGCAGCCCAGGCACAGGTCCAGGGCCTCGGCGACCTCCGGTGAGCGCCAGCCGTCGGTGAGGACTTCCCCGGCGAGCATCTCGTGCAGCAGCCGGGCCCGGCCGCGGGTGGAGTGCTGCTCCTCGCCCGTGACCCGGAAGGAGGGGCACATCACGCCGGGTCCGCCCGGTGCGGTCGTGCGGCACTTGGCGACGCCGACGCAGCGGGCGACCTCCCCGGCGAAGGGGGTCTGCGGGAGGACGGCGAAGCGGAGGTTCTCGTCGAGCCGGGCAGGCCGGACCAGCATCCCCGGGTTCATCCCGCCGGCCGGGTCCCACACGTCCTTGTACGCGCCGAAGAGGGCGATGGCGTCCGGCCCGTACATCCTGGGCAGCAGCTCCGCCCGTGCCTGGCCGTCCCCGTGCTCGCCGGACAGGGAGCCGCCGTGTCCGACGACCAGGTCGGCGAGTTCCTCGGAGAAGGTCCGGAACCGGGCCACGCCGGAGGGCGAGACCAGGTCGAAGTCGATGCGTACGTGGACGCAGCCTTCGCCGAAGTGCCCGTACGGGGATCCGTGCAGGCCGTGCGCCGCCAGCAGGGCCCTGAACTCGCGCAGGTAGGCCCCCAGCCGGGCCGGGGGGACGGCGCAGTCCTCCCATCCCGGCCAGGCCGTCCGCCCGTCGGGCGTACGGGTGGCGGTGCCGGCCGCGTCCTCGCGGATCCGCCACAGGGCCCGCTGTCCGGCGGGATCGGTGACGACGGCCGCGTCCAGTGCGTCGGCGGCCCGGACGAGGGCGTGTGCGCGGCCCTCGTCGGGCATCTCGACGAACAGCCAGGCGCCGCCCCGGGGCAGCCCCGCGGCCGACCCCACCAGGTCCTGCGCCATTCCCTCGACCGTCAGCGGGCCGTGGGGCAGCAGTCCGGCCGCCGCGTCCGCGGCCGCACTCTCGTCGGGGTAGCCGAGGACGGCGAGGACCGGGCTGTGCGGCGTCTCGACCAGGTGCACGACGGCCTCGGTGACCACGCCGAGCGTGCCCTCGCTGCCGCAGAACGCGCGGGCCTGGTGCACGCCCCGTTCGGGCAGCAGGGCGTCGAGGGTTCCGTAACCGGAGATCCTGCGGGTGAACGCGGGCGGCATCCCGGTCCGCAGCACCCCGAGGCCGGCCTCGGCCAGCGTGCGCAGCCCGTCGGGGGCGCCGGTCCAGCCGGTGGAGATCCGGTGGGCGGAGCCGCCGTACCGGGTCACCGCCAGGGCGGCCACATTGTCGGCGGTGGTGCCCCAGGCCACCGAGTGGGCGCCGCACGCGTTGTTGCCGATCATGCCGCCGAGGGTGCAGCGGGAGTGCGTGGAGGGGTCGGGTCCGAAGGTGAGGCCGTACGGGCGCACGGCGGCGCGCAGCCGGTCGAGGACCAGGCCGGGCTGGACGACGGCGGTGCGGGACTGCGGGTCCACCGAGAGCAGGGCGTTCATGTGCCGGGTGAGGTCGAGGACCACGCCCGTGCCGGTGGCCTGGCCGGCGATGGAGGTGGCGCCGCCCCGCGGGACGACCGGGACCCCGGCCTCGGCGCACAAGCGGAGCGCGGTGGCCACGTCCTCGGCGTCGCGGGGGGCGACCACGCCCAGCGGGACCCGCCGGTAGTTGGAGGCGTCCATCGTGGCGAGGGCGCGGGCGGCGGCGCCGAAGTCCACCTCGCCGCGCAGGCCGGCGCGCAGGTCGTGGGCGAGGGCGCGCCGCAGCTCCTCCTCGGGCCGGCGGGCCGGCCGCCGCGCCCGGTCGGGCTTCCCGGATGACGTCACGCCCCCACCTTCGCACCGTCCGGGGGCGTCTCACCGGGTGGACGCGGCTCGGATGCGGTGCGCCGGACCCGATACGCTCCGCTCGTGGCCGAGATCCAGATTCCCGCTGACATCAAGCCCGCCGACGGACGCTTCGGCGCGGGCCCCTCCAAGGTGCGGACCGAGGCGCTGGACGCCCTCGCCGCCACCGGAACCTCCCTGCTCGGAACCTCTCACCGCCAAGCCCCGGTCAAGAACCTGGTCGGCTCGGTGCGCCAGGGTGTCCGGGACCTCTTCTCCCTTCCCGAGGGCTATGAGGTGATCCTGGGCAACGGCGGCTCCACCGCCTTCTGGGACATCGCGACGCACGGGCTGATCGAGCAGAAGTCCCAGCACCTCACCTTCGGCGAGTTCTCCTCGAAGTTCGCGAAGGCCGCCAAGCTCGCGCCGTGGCTGGACGCGCCGACCGTGATCTCCTCCGAGCCGGGAACGCACCCCGAGCCGGTCGCGGAGGCGGGCGTGGACGTGTACGCGTACACCCACAACGAGACCTCGACGGGTGTCGCGGCGCCGCTGAAGCGGGTCGCGGGCGCGGATGCCGGGTCCCTCGTCCTGGTGGACGCGACGTCGGGGGCCGGCGGCCTGCCGGTGGACATCACCGAGACGGACGTCTACTACTTCGCACCGCAGAAGTCCTTCGCCTCGGACGGCGGCCTGTGGCTGGCCGCGTTCTCGCCGGCCGCCCTGGAGCGGGCGCAGCGCGTGCACGACTCCGGCCGGCACATCCCGGAGTTCTTCTCGCTGCCGACGGCGATCGACAACTCGCTGAAGAACCAGACGTACAACACCCCGGCGCTGTCGACCCTGTTCCTGCTGGACCAGCAGTTGCAGTGGCTCAACGGCCAGGGCGGCCTGGAGTTCGCGACGGGCCGTACGGCGGCCAGCGCGCGCAACCTGTACGGCTGGGCCGAGGCGTCGAAGTACGCGACGCCGTTCGTCGTGGACGCCGACAAGCGGTCCGCGGTCATCGGCACGATCGACTTCTCCGACGACATCGACGCGGCGGCGGTCGCCAAGGTGCTGCGGGCCAACGGCATCGTGGACACCGAGCCGTACCGCAAGCTGGGCCGCAACCAGCTGCGCGTGGCGATGTTCCCGGCGGTGGACCCGGCGGACGTGCAGGCGCTGACCGCGTGCATCGACTTCGTGATCGAGAAGCTCTGACACCAACGCGCTGACGCGCCAGCGCGCTTCCGCGCTTCCGCGCTTCCGCGCTTACCCGCGTCCCACGGAGCCCCCGGTGACCTTCCGCCACCGGGGGCTCCGGCGTTCCGCTCTCCGGGCCGGGACCTAGGTCCCAAAAATCGGGGCAAAGAAACCGCAAACGGGAGATTTCAGCCTCCCGTGCGGCCTGCGGTTTCCGTCCGAAGGACCTTCGGCAGGGGCTTCGCACGGAAACCGCAGGCCCCCGGCGGCCGTGCAACCAAAGCGCCCAGGATGTCCCTCATGTCTGGTGTGCCGGGAAAACCCCCGGCCCGTTCAGGAGGAAACCTCATGCGCAAGGCACTCTCCCTCGCGGCGATCGCGCTCGCCTCGTCGATGGCCCTCGGCAGCACCGCCACCGCGTTCGCCGCCGACGCACCGACGCCCGAGAGCAACTCCAGCTCCAGCGCCAGCTCCACCCCCACCCCCACCTCCAGCCCCCAGGCGGTCTCCGCGGCCCTGAAGCTGTCGGCCGCCACTGCCAAGCCGGGCGACTCCATCAGCTTCTCGATGGAGGTCCCCGACGGTTCGACGAACCTCTCCGTCTCCTCCCGGGCCCTGGACGACGTGAAGATGACCGACGGCCGCGGCGGCACCGCCAAGGTCGCCCAGGTCGAGGCGGGTACCCACGGCATCTCCCTCACCGGCACCGGCCCCGACGGCTCCCGGCTCCAGGCCACCGCGCAGTTGGACGTGAAGGCCGCAACCCCCCGCCCGACCCCCACCCCGCAAGCCCCCGCCCTGAGCCTGTCCACCGACTTCGGCCGCCCCGGCGACAAGGTCGCCGTCACCGTCAAGGCGACCGGGAAGAGCGCCTTCGTGCGCTCCGACGCCTTCGGCGGCCAGGTCGACCTGAGGAACGACGGCAAGGGCACCTGGACCGGTACCGCCACCGTCGCCAAGGACGTCAAGAGCGGCTACTACGGGGTCAAGGCCTACGCGGACGGCAAGCAGTTCGACACCGTCAGGTTCTCCACCGAGGCCACCCCCGCCAAAGACGCCAAGCCGCAGCAGGACCCGTCCGTGAAGCCGCACGTCGACCCGTCCGTGAAGCCCCTCAAGCCCAGCGAGCACAAGAAGCCCCTCGGCCCGGTGAACACCGGCCGGGCCCCCGCGCTCGCCGCGCTGCCCGAGGCCGGCAATGCCTGACCCCGGCACGCTCCGCCAGGGCGTCCGCCCGCGCCGCACCCACCGCGTGCGCCGAGCGGCCGCCCTGGCGGGGGCCCCCGCCCTCGCGGTCGTGCTGGCCTGCGGCTGTTCGGCCGGCGTCGGCGGGAACGCCCGCGCCGCGGACGCCCCGCACTCCGCGGCGAACGCGGCGGCCGTCACCGTCCTGACGCCGTCCGTCCCGGACCGGATCACGATCCCCGCCATCGGCGTGGACGCCCCCCTCGACACGGTCGCCCTGGACGCCCGGGGCGTCATGCAGGAACCGGACTTCGCCAAACCGCAGGATGCCGCCTGGTACCGGCAGGGCCCCACCCCCGGGGAGCCGGGCGCAGCCGCCGTCGTCGGCCACATGGACACCCCGCAGGCCCCCGAGGCGGTCTTCTACAACCTGAAGCGGCTGAAGAAGGACCAGCAGGTCGAGGTCCACCGCCAGGACGGCAGCACCGCCGTGTTCGCCGTCGACGACGTGGAGACGTACAAAAAGGACGCCTTCCCCACCGACAAGGTCTACGGGGACACCCGCGGGGCCGCCGAACTGCGCCTGATCACCTGCGGCGGGAACCTCACGAAGGACCGCCACTGGGACGCCAACGTGATCGTGTTCGCCCACCTCACGGGCAAGGCATAGCCGCTCACGCGATACCTTCAGGAAGTTCGGGGCAGGTTCGAGGGCTCCGGCATCTTCGAAGGCGGCACAGCATGGAGGCAGCGGCGTGAACCTGCGAGTGACGGCGGCCGAGAGCGGCGTGGACCCCTTCGGAACGGCCCGGCTGCGGCGCGGGGTCCTCGATGCCTGGGGAGCGGGCCCGGCCCGCTTCCGCGAGGACGCCAACGCCGAAGAGGACCTGGCCCTCGGCGGCTACCGCGACCGGCTCGTGGTCGAGCTGGCGCAGAACGCCGCCGATGCGGCCGCCCGCGCCAGGGTCGCGGGCCGGCTGCGGCTGACCCTGCACGCGGGCGTCGAGGGGCACGCGGTGCTGGCCGTCGCCAACACCGGCGCCCCGCTGGACGCGACGGGGGTGGAGTCCCTGAGCACCCTGCGCGCCTCCGCCAAGCGGGAGCCCGCCGCCGCGGACCCGGGCGCGGGCCAGAGCGTCGGCCGGTTCGGCGTCGGCTTCGCCGCCGTCCTCGCCGTCTCCGACGAACCCGCCGTCCTGGGCCGGCACGGCGGGGTCCGCTGGTCCCTGGCCGAGGCCCGCGAACTGGCCCGCGGCGCCGCCGTCGGCAGCCCCGGCCTCGGGAACGAACTGCGCCGCCGCGACGGACACGTCCCCCTGCTGCGCCTGCCGCTGCCCGCCGAGGGGAGCGCCCCCGACGGATACGACACGGTGGTCGTGCTGCCGTTGCGCGACGCCGCGGCCGGGGACCTCGTCGAGCGGCTCCTGGCCGGCATCGACGACGCCCTGCTGCTCACCCTGCCCGGGCTGCGCGAGATCGTGGTGGAGACCCCCGGCGCACCGGCCCGCACCCTCTTCCGGCACGACGAGGGCCCGTACACCGTCATCGAGGACTCCCGCACGGGGACGAACCGCTGGCGCACCGTCCGCCGCGGCGGCCCCCTGGACAAGGCGCTGCTCGCCGACCGGCCCGTCGAGGAGCGGCTGCGACCCTCCTGGGCGGTGTCCTGGGCCGTGCCCGTCGACGCCGAGGGCGCCCCGCTGCGCCCGGCGACCGCGCCCGTCGTGCACGCGCCGACCCCGACCGACGAACCGCTGGGCATCCCCGCCCTGCTCATCGCGACCCTGCCGCTGGACACCAGCCGCCGCCATCCGGCGCCCGGGCCGCTGACCGACTTCCTGGTGGAGCGCGCCGCCGACGCGTACGCCGAACTCCTGGGCTCCTGGGACCCGGTGACCACCGCCCTGGTCGACCTGGTCCCCGGCCCGCTAGGCAAGGGCGAGCTGGACGGGGCCCTGCGCGCCGCCGTCCTCGGCCGGCTCCCCCGTACGGCTTTCCTCGCCGCGGCCGCGCCGCCCGAGGACACCGGGGAGCGGGCGGCGCTGCGCCCCTTCGAGGCCGAGGTCGTGGAAGGTGCGGGCGCCGACACCGTACGGGTCCTCGCCGAGGTCCTGCCCACGCTCCTGCCGGCCGGTCTGGAGCGGCGCTCCGAGCTGCGCGCCCTGGGCGTCGGCCGGCTTCCGCTGGGCGATGCCATCGAGCGGATCGCGGGCATCGAGCGGACCCCCGACTGGTGGCACCGGCTCTACGACAGCCTCGCCGGGGTCGACCCCGACCGGCTGTCCGGGCTGCCGGTGCCGCTGGCCGACGGCCGTACCGCGATCGGCCCCCGCCACCTGCTGCTGCCGGACTCCGACACCCCCGCCGAGCTGGCGCGGCTCGGGCTGAAGGTGGCGCACCCGGACGCGGCGCACCCGCTGCTGGAGAAGCTCGGCGCCCTGCCTGCGACCCCCCGCGCGGTCCTGACGACCCCGCAGGTGCGGGCGGCCGTCGCGGCCTCGCTGGACGCCGGGGAGATCTGGGACGAGGACGCCCTCGACCCGGAGGAGCTGGCGGAGCTGGTGCTGGGCCTGGTCCGCGACGCCGATCTGGCGCCCGGGGACGAGCCCTGGCTGGGTGCGCTGGCCCTGCCCGACGAGGACGGCGAACCGACCCCGGCGGGCGAACTGCTGCTGCCCGGTTCCCCCTTGGCCTCCGTGATCCGCGAGGACGAAGTGCCGTACGTGGACGCCGAGCTGGCCGAACGATGGGGCGCGGGCCCGCTCACGGCCTGCGGGGTGTTGGCCGAATTCCAGCTGGTGCGCACCACCGACCTGGTCCTGGACCCCGACGAACTGGAGCCGCGTGAGGGCGACTTCGCAGAACCGGACGACGCAGGTCTGCTGGACGCGGTGGACGTGTGGTGCGAGGACCTGCTGGACCAGCTGCCGGAGCTGCCCGTCCCGCCGGTGGCGACCGAACTGGTGGCCGTGCGCGACCTCGACCTGGTCGACGACGACTGCTGGCCGCAGGCGCTGGCCATGCTCGCCCGGCCGCCGCTGCGGGACGCGCTGACCCAGCCGGTGCGGATCCTGCTCCCGGACGGCACCACCGAGTCGGTGCGCCCGTACACGGCGTGGTGGCTGCGCGACCACCCGGTCCTCGACGGCCGTCGCCCGGCGGGCCTGCGCGCGGCGGGCGGCGACCCGCTGCTGGAGGGCCTGTACAGCCCGGCGGACGCCACCGGCTTCGAGGACGAGCAGGTGCTGCGGGCCCTGGGCGTGCGCACCACCGTGGCGGCCCTGCTGGAGGAGCCCGGCGGCGCGGCCGAGCTGCTGGGCCGGCTCGCGGACCCGGACCGGGAGGTGACGGGGCGCCAGCTGCACGGACTGTACGGGGCGCTGGCGGAGCTGGACCCCGAGCAGGTGACCCTGCCCGACGAGCTGCGCGCGGTGGTGGACGGCGAGGTGATGGTGGTGGACGCCGCCGACGCGGTGATCGCCGACGCCCCGGACCTGCTGCCGCTGACGGCGGGCCTGCCGCTGCTGCCGGTGGCCCCGTCGCGGGCGGCGGACCTCGCGGAGCTGCTACAGGTGCGCCGCCTCTCGGACACGGTGGCGGCGGAGGTGACCACCCCGGGCGAGGAGCACGAGGTCCCGGAGTCGGTGGCGCTGCTGCTGGGCCCGTCGACCCCGCTGACGTACTGGGAGCACGAGGAGCTGGTGGCGGGCGGCATCGAGCTGGACTGGCGGCGCACCCCGGACGGCACCCTGCACGCCGCGACGCTGGAGGGTGTGGCGGCGGGTTTGGCCTGGTCGGCGGGCCAGTGGCCGCGCCGCTTCGAGGTCGCGGCGCTGCTGGAGGACCCGTCCCGGACCTCGGAACTGGCCCGGGACCGCTGGTTCGACTAGTGCGGTGACCGACGGGGTCCGGGTCCGCGTCAGGGTGCCGCGGACGGGGCGAGGAGGGCGTCGGCGACGGCCGTGCGGGCGTAGAGCACCGAGCGGCCGTTGCGGTGCGCGGTGACCAGGCCGGCGTTGCGCAGGGCGGTCAGGTGCTGGGAGACGCCGGGCGCGGACAGTCCGCAACTGCGGGCCAGTTGGGTGGTGGAGGCCGGGGTGTCGAGTTCGGCGAGCAGCTGCGCGCGGGACCGGCCGAGGACGGCGGCGACCGCCTCGGCGGCGCCTCCGGCCGTCCGGGGCTCCCACAGGTCGCCGATTCCCCGCGCGGGGTAGGCCAGTTGGGGCGGCTCGGCGGGTACCGAGCGGGTCAGTACGCGGGGCCAGGCGAAGGCGGAGGGCACCAGGAGCAATCCGGCGCCGGCCTGGTCCCGGGTGAGATTGCACTGCCGGCGGACCATGCGCAGGGTGCCGGCGTCCCAGCTGACGCTGTCGTGCAGCTCGTTGAGGACGTGCGCGGAGCCGTGCTCGGCGACCTGCCGGGCGCGGTGGAACACGTCGGCCTCCAGCAGCCGGCGGATGCGGGGCCAGTACGGGGCGAGGGCGAGCTCCCAGTACGTCGCGACCTCCTCCGCGACCTTCTCCAGTGCGGCCGCGGGCTCCTCGTGGAGCAGCCGCAGCCGGGGCGACGGCCGGGGGGACTTGGACTGGAGCACGGCGAGGTCCGCGCGGACCTGCTCCGGGGTGCTGCGGCGGATGGCGGCCAGTTCGGCGGAGAGCTCGGGGAAGGGCCCGGCGGGGGTCGGGTTGAGGAAGTCGGCGAGGTAGCCGCCGCCGGGGACGAGCGCGGCCAGCCAGCCCCGGTCCAGGCCGGCGCGCAGCAGCCGGGGCCGCACCTGGGCCGCCCAGCGCCGGTGCAGCGGGGGGTCGGCGGGGTCGTTCAGCAGCCGGTAGCTGGTGACGACCTCCCACATCGGTGAGACGGCGAACCTGGTCTGTGCCAGGTCGGCCGTGGAGAAGTCCAGTCCCGCTTCCATGCCTGCGCCCCCTGGATTCGTTGGATCCGTTGGATCTGTCGGATTCGTTGGATCTGTCGGATCTGTCGGATCTGTCGGATCGTTGTGTCCGTTGGATCGTTGTGTCCGTTGGATTCGTTCTGAGCTTAATCAATTCGGTTCGCCGGGGGCAGGCCGCAGGCTCCTGCCATGCCCTCCACCTTCCGCGGTCTCCCGTCCACCGTGTGGACCCTCTTCGCCGGCACGGTCGTCAACCGGCTCGGCCACCTCGTCACCCCTTTCCTGGTGTTCCTGTTGGCCGACCGGGGCGTCACCGGTACGCAGACCGCGTACGTCCTGGGCGCGCTGGGCGCGGGCAACCTGCTGGGCCCGGTGCTCGGCGGGGTCCTCGCCGACCGGTTGGGCCGCCGTCCCACGATGCTGGCCGGGCTGACGGGCGCCGCCGTGGCGCAGGGCGCCCTGTTCCTGGCGCCGGGGGTGTGGACGATGGCGGCGGCGGCGCTGCTGCTCAGCGCGGCCTCGGCGGCGGTCTCCCCGGCCGCGTACGCGCTGATGGCCGACTCGGTGGACGCGCAGCGGCGGCAGCGCGCGTACGCCTTGTTCGGCTGGGGCGTCAACATCGGCACGGCCGGCGCGGGCGTACTGGGCGGTCTTCTCGCGGCGCACGGGTACTGGCTGCTGTTCGCCGTGGACGCCGCGACGCTGCTGGTCTACGCGGCCGTGGTGGCGGCCCGGCTGCCCGAGCCCGAGCGGGAACGGCCGGCGCCCGGCGAGGGCACGGGGGCCGGCTACGGGGTCGTCCTGCGCGACCGGCTGATGGTGCTGCTGCTGCCGCTGTTCGGCATCCAGCTGTTCGTGTACTCGCTGACCGAGGTCGCACTGCCGCTGGCCGTCCGCGACAGCGGGCTCCCGCCGGCCGTGTACGGGGCGCTGGCCGCGGTGAACGCGGTGCTGGTGGTGGGGCTCCAGCCGTTCGTGACGGGCCGCCTCGCGAAGCTGCCGCAGCTGCCGGTGCAGGCGGCGGGCAGTGCGTTGATCGCGGTCGGGGTGGCGCTGACGGGGCTGGCCGACGGGATCGCCGGTTACACGGTGTCGGTGGCCGTCTGGTCGCTCGGCGAGGTGGTGGTGGCCGGGATCTCGGCGGCGATGGTCTCCCATCTCGCTCCGGCGCACGCCCGCGGCCGCTACCAGGGGGCGTTCGGCTGGACCTGGGGCGTGGCCCGGTTCACCGCGCTCACCGCGGGGGTGGCCCTGTACACGGGTTTGGGCGCCGCGGTCCTGTGGTGGACGGCGCTGGGCGCCGGCCTCGCCACGGCGGCGGCGACCCTGGCGCTGCGCGGCCGTGTCGCGGCCCGCACGGCGCACGAGCTGGCGGCCTGACCCCCCGGCTTCCGCGCCGTCCGGGCCCCGTACAGGGGTCGGGGCCCGGACGGCGCGGAAGCCGGGGGGGTCCGTCATGCGGGGAATCTGCGGTCCACCTGGCGGAAGGTGAACTCGATGAGGACGGCGGCGGCCGCGGCGATGCCGACGGCCGTCCACGGCATGGTGGTGCCCACCAGCTTCAGCTGGAAGAACTGCTGGAGCCAGGGCACGACCAGGACGATCAGGAAGGCCAGCCCCATCGCGCCGACCAGGGCCACCCGCCACCAGGTGTACGGCCGGGCGATGATCGCCAGCACCCACATCGAGGTCAGGAACAGCGTGAGGGTGGCCACGCTGGTCTCGGCGCTCAGCGCGTCCGGACCGCTGTAGTGGTGCCGGGCGACCAGGTACGTGGCGAAGGTGGCGGCCGCCGCGATGACGCCGCCGGGGATCGCGTAGCGCATCACCCGTTTCACGAAGTGGGGCCGGGCGCGTTCCTTGTTGGGCGCCAGGGCGAGGAAGAACGCCGGGATGCCGATGGTGAGGGTGGACAGCAGCGTCAGGTGGCGGGGCAGGAAGGGGTACTCGACCTGAGAGCAGACCACCAGGACGGCCAGCAGCACCGAGTAGACCGTCTTGGTGAGGAAGAGCGTCGCCACGCGGGTGATGTTGCCGATGACGCGGCGGCCCTCGGCGACCACCGAGGGGAGCGTGGAGAAGCTGTTGTTCAGGAGCACGATCTGCGCGACGGCGCGGGTGGCCTCGGAACCCGATCCCATGCTGACGCCGATGTCGGCGTCCTTGAGGGCGAGGACGTCGTTGACGCCGTCGCCGGTCATCGCGACGGTGTGCCCCCTGGACTGGAGGGCGGCGACCATGTCGCGTTTCTGCTGCGGGGAGACCCGTCCGAAGACGGAGTTCTCGTCGAGGACCTGCGCCATGCCGCTCTGGTCGGCGGGCAGCGTGCGGGCGTCGACGGTGTTCGTCGCGCCGGGCAGGCCCAGCTTCCCGGCGACGGCGCCGACGGAGACCGCGTTGTCCCCGGAGATCACCTTCGCCTTGACGTTCTGGTCCTCGAAGTAGCGGAGCGTGTCGGCGGCGTCGGGGCGCAGCCGCTGCTCCAGGACGACCAGGGCCGTGGGCCTGACCCCGGTGGCGACGGCCGCGTCGTCGAGGTCGCGGGCGGAGCGGGCCAGGAGGAGGACGCGCAGGCCCTGCTCGTTGAGGGCGTCGATCTCGTCGAGGACCGGGTCCCCGGCCGGCAGGAGCACGTCGGGGGCGCCGAGCAGCCAGGTGCTGTTCTCGCCGTCGCCCTCGCTGAAGCTGGCGCCGCTGTACTTGCGGGCGGAGGAGAACGGCAGGGACTCCGTGCAGCGCCATTCCGCGCTGTCCGGGTAGGCGTCGATGATGGCCTGGAGGCTGGCGTTGGGGCGCGGGTCGGACTCGCCGAGCGCGCCGAGGACCTTCCTGACGTGGGCGGTCTCGGCTCCGCCGAGGGGGCGGAGCTCGGTGACGTCCATGCCGCCCTCGGTGAGGGTGCCGGTCTTGTCGAGGCAGACCACGTCGACGCGGGCGAGGCCCTCGATGGCGGGGAGTTCCTGCACCAGGCACTGCTTGCGGCCGAGCCGGATGACGCCGATGGCGAAGGCGACGGAGGTCAGCAGGACGAGCCCCTCGGGGATCATCGGGACGATGCCGCCGACGGTCCGGGCGAGGGAGTCCTTGAGGTTGTTGTCCTTGACGATCAGTTGGCTGACGATCAGGCCGATCGAGGTCGGGACCATCATCCAGGTGACGTACTTGAGGATGGTGGAGATGCCGGAGCGCAGCTCGGAGTGGACGAGCGTGAAGCGGGACGCCTCTTCGGCGAGCTGGGCGGCGTAGGCGGCGCGGCCGACCTTGGTGGCGGTGAAGGCTCCGCCGCCGGCGACCACGAAGGACCCGGACATGACCGGGTCGCCGGGTTTCTTCAGGACGGGGTCGGCTTCGCCGGTGAGCAGGGACTCGTCGATCTCCAGGCCGTCGGCCTCGCCGAGGATGCCGTCGACGACGACCTTGTCGCCGGGGTCGAGTTCGATGACGTCGCCGAGGACGATCTCGGAGGTGGAGATCTCCGCCGTGCGGCCGTCGCGGCGGACGCCGGGTTTGGCCTCGCCGATGACGGCGAGCCCGTCGAGGGTCTTCTTGGCGCGCAGCTCCTGGATGATGCCGATACCGGTGTTGGCGACGATCACGAAGCCGAAGAGGCTGTCCTGGATCGGTGCGACGAACAGCATGATCACCCAGAGCAGGCCGATGATGGCGTTGAACCGGGTGAAGACGTTGCCGCGGACGATGTCGGCGGTGGAGCGGCTGCTGCGGACGGGGACGTCGTTGACGTCGCCGCGGGCCACGCGTTCGGCGACCTCGGCGGTGGTCAGTCCGGCCGGCTTGAACCGGGGGGAGGGCGGCGGCACGGGGTGTACGGGGTCCAGTTCGGCCCCCGCGTCGATGGCGGCAGCGGCGGTCGTGCCGCCGGGCTCGGGCCCTTCGGATTCGGTCTGTGCCCGCTGCGTCATGCTTCCGACGGTAAAGGCGGTTCGCACGGTTCACCCGCCGAGGCATCCGAAGATCCGACTTCGGGATGACCGGGATCGTCCCCCGGTGGCACCGGCCGCGTCGGCGGCCTCCCCCCGGAGGGGGGCTCAGGCCGCCGAAGGGAGGCTTCGGCGGAGGTCTTGAGTGTCCGGAGCGGGCTCAGGCGTCCGCAGGAGAGCTCAGGCGTCCGGCTCGGCCGGCTTCGCGCCGTCGGACCGCGCGGCGGCCGCTTCGGCCTGCGCCGCCGCCTCGGCCTGCGCCGCGTGCCGTTTGAGTGCCGCGTCCCGGCCGCGGACGTACCAGATGCCGATCAGCCCGAGGAAGCCGCCGGCTGCGCAGGTCCACACCCACCACAACTGGCCACGGCCGGCGAACCACCCGTAGAAGGGGAGCTGCACCAGGAACAGGGCGAACCAGATGATCGTGCCGCCGGTGACGGTCGCGACCACCGGGCCCTCAAGGGGCTCGGGCGCCTCGTGCTGCGCAGTCCATTTCGCCATGGTCCGAGTCTAGGCGGGGCGAGGGCGGGTCTACGCGCGGAGATGGACGGCCCTTCGTTCATGTGTTCATACTGAAACGGTTTGGGCGTGGCCCACTTTCTTCGTATGAACACCCAATGAGGACCGTATGAGCACCCCGGCCCCCGCCCCTGCCGCTACCGCACCGGATCCCGTCCCCCAGGGGAGTTCCGCAGTGGACCGCTACTTCAAGATCTCCGAGCGCGGCTCCACCGTGGCCCGCGAGGTCCGCGGCGGGTTCGCGACCTTCTTCGCGATGGCCTACATCATCGTGCTGAACCCGATCATCCTGGGCAGCGCGAAGGACATGTACGGGCACCAGCTCGACGGCAGCCAGCTCGTCACCGCGACCGTCCTGACGGCCGCCTTCACCACGCTCCTCATGGGCGTCATCGGCAACGTGCCGATCGCGCTGGCCGCCGGCCTCGGCGTCAACACGGTCGTCGCCCTCCAGCTCGCCCCGCGGATGAGCTGGCCGGACGCCATGGGCATGGTGGTGCTGGCCGGCTTCGTGGTGATGCTGCTCGTCGCCACCGGCCTGCGCGAGCGGGTCATGAGCGCCGTCCCGCTGGGCCTGCGCAAGGGCATCGCCATCGGCATCGGCCTGTTCATCCTGCTGATCGGCCTGGTCGACTCGGGCTTCGTCTCCCGCATCCCGGACGCCGCGCACACCACGGTCCCGCTCCAGCTCGGCGCCGACGGCCACCTGGACGGCTGGCCGGTCCTGATCTTCGTGGTCGGCGTGCTGCTCACCCTCACCCTGCTGATCCGCAAGACGCCGGGCGCGATCCTGATCTCCATCGTGGTGATGACCCTGGCCGCGGTCGTCGTCCAGCTCGTGGCCGGGCTGCCGGGCGAGGCCTGGGGCCTGACGGTCCCCGAGTGGCGGGGCAACCCGGTGGCCGCCCCCGACTTCGGGCTCGTCGGTCAGGTCAGCCTGTTCGGCGGCTTCGACAAGGTCGGCATGCTGACCGGGATCCTCTTCGTCTTCACCGTGCTGCTGTCCTGCTTCTTCGACGCGATGGGCACCATCCTCGGAGTCGGCGACGAGGCCAAGCTGATCGACAAGGATGGCAACTTCCCCGGCATCAACCGGGTCCTGCTGATCGACGGCCTGGCCGTCGCCTCGGGCGGCGCCACCTCCTCCTCCGCCACCACCTGCTTCGTGGAGTCCACGGCCGGGGTCGGCGAGGGCGCCCGTACCGGCCTCGCGAACGTGGTGACGGGCGGCCTCTTCGCCGTGGCGCTGTTCCTCACCCCGCTCGCCACCATGGTCCCGTCCCAGGCGGCCACCCCGGCGCTCGTGGCGGTCGGCTTCCTGATCATGGCGGGCTCGGTCAGGGACATCGACTGGAGCGACTTCACCATCGCCGTCCCGGCCTTCCTGGCCATGGTGATGATGCCCTTCACGTACTCCATCACCAACGGCATCGGGATCGGCTTCGTGAGCTTCAGCGTCCTGCGGCTGGCGACCGGCCGGGGCCGCGAGGTCCCCGTGGCGATGTACGCGGTGTCGGCGGTGTTCGTCTTCTACTACGCGATGCCGGCCCTCGGCCTCACCTGAGCCCGTCCGGGCCCCGGCGCACGGCCTCAGGTCAGCCCGTAGAACTTCTCCGTCTCGTCGACGGCCGCCTGGAAGCGCTCGTCGAAATCGTCGCGAATGAGCGTCCGGACCACATAGTCCTGGACGCTCATTCCGCGTTTGGCGGCATGAGTCCGGAGCCGCTCCAGGAGCTCCCCGTCTATGCGCATGCTCAGCACATGTGTCCCCATGCCGAAAGAGTCGGGGCATCGGGTGCGGACGCGGGTCACTTTCGGCCGCCGACTCACCCGTACGAGTGACGACGGATCGCCCGGTTTCCTTAGGAAGAGTAATGAGTTACTCTAAGGACATGCACGACCTCTCCCATGGCGGCGACGCTGCCGCCGTGAACGACCTCCGCTCCGCCGTCATGCGACTGGGACGGCGCCTGAAGCACCAGCGCGTCGACGAGTCGCTGAGCCCGACCGAGATTTCGGTCCTCGGCACCCTCGCCCGCTGCGGCCAGGCCACCCCCGGTGAGCTGGCGCGCCGCGAGCACGTCCAGCCGCCGTCGATGACCCGCATCGTCGCCCTGCTGGAGGCCAAGGGACTGGTCACGCTGGAGCCGCACCCCGACGACCGCCGCCAGAAGGTGGTCCGCCAGACCGAAGAGGCCGAGGCGATGCTCGAAGAGAGCCGCCGCAAGCGCAACGCCTTCCTGGCCGGGCTCGCGGCCGAGCTCACCGAGGACGAATGGGCCAAGCTGCGCGCCGCAGCCCCCGTCCTGGAGAAGCTCGCACACCTGTAAGGAACGACGCCTGGAGGCGAACGCTTTTGAGTACGGGAACCGGAGCAGACTCCGCACCCGGCCGCACATCCACCCTCACGACTGCCGTACCCGCGGGCAAGAACTCGATGTTCAGCTCGCTGAGGATCCGCAACTACCGGCTCTTCGCGACCGGCCAGGTCGTCTCGAACACGGGCACCTGGATGCAGCGCATCGCCCAGGACTGGCTCGTCCTCTCGCTGACCGGCTCCGCCTCCGCCGTCGGCATCACCATCGCCCTGCAGTTCCTGCCGATGCTGATGTTCGGCCTCTACGGAGGCGTCCTCGCCGACCGGCTGCCCAAGCGGCCCCTGCTGCTCGCCACCCAGGGCGCCATGGGCCTCACCGGCATCGCCCTGGCGGTGCTGACCCTGGCGGGACACGTCCAGGTCTGGCACGTCTACCTCGCCGCCTTCCTGCTCGGCCTCGTCACCGTGGTCGACAACCCGGCCCGGCAGACCTTCGTGCCCGAGATGGTCGGCAAGGACCAGGTGGCCAACGCCGTCAGCCTGAACTCCGCCAACTTCCAGTCCGCGCGGCTGGTCGGCCCGGCGATCGCCGGCGTGCTCATCACCGCCGTCGGCTCCGGCTGGGCCTTCCTGCTGAACGGGCTGTCCTTCGCCGCGCCCATCGTGGGCCTGCTGCTGATGCGGACGGACGAACTGCACCCGGTGGAGGTGCAGCCCCGCGCCAAGGGGCAGCTCCGCGAGGGCCTGAAGTACGTCGCCGGCCGCCCCGAGCTGGTCTGGCCGATCGTGCTGGTGGGCTTCATCGGCACCTTCGGGTTCAACTTCCCGATCTGGCTCTCCGCCTTCGTCAACGACGTCTTCCACGGCGACGCCGGCACCTACGGCCTCTTCAACACCCTGATCGCGGCCGGTTCCCTCGCCGGCGCCCTGCTCGCCGCCCGCCGCGGGCACTCCCGGCTGCGCCTGCTGGTCGCCGCAGCCGTCCTGTTCTCGGCCCTGCTCGTGGTGACGGCCTTCGCACCCGGCTTCTGGCTGTTCGCGGCGCTGCTCGTCCCCATCGGGATCTTCGGCCTGACGGTCAACGTCACCGCCAACTCCAGTGTCCAGATGGCGACCGACCCCGAGATGCGGGGCCGGGTCATGGCCCTGTTCATGATGGTCTTCACCGGCGGCACCCCGCTGGGCGCCCCGCTGCTGGGCTGGATCACCGACACCTACGGCGCCCGCATCGGGATGGCCGCGGGCGGCCTGATCTCCCTGGCTGCCTCCGTGCTGATCGCCGTGGTCCTGGCGCGGGTGGGCAACCTGCGCCTGCGGCTGAGCCGCCGCGGGGTGTCCTTCGTCCCGTCGGTCCGCAGCCGCGAACTGGTGACGGCGGCCTAGGCTCGGGGCATGAGACTGTTCGCCGCCGTCCTGCCGCCCGAGACGGCCGTCGCCGAGCTGGCGGCCGCCGTACGCCCGCTGCGCGACGACCGGCTGAGATGGACCGGCGAGGCCGGCTGGCACCTCACGCTCGCGTTCCTGGGGGAGGTGCGGGAGGAGGTCCTGGCGGACCTGCACGCCCGCCTCGCCCGGGCCGCCGCCCGCACCGCACCCTTCGCCCTGCGCCTGCACGGCTGCGGGCACTTCGGCGACCGTGCGCTGTGGGTGGGCGCCGCCGGGGACCTCGACGCGCTGCGGCGCCTGGCGGAGCGGGCCGATGCGGCCGCCCGGCGGGCCGGCGTACCGATGGAGCAGCACCGCCGCTACACCCCGCACCTGACCCTGGGCCGCTCCCGCGAGGGCGTCGGCCTGCAGCCCTACGCGGCGGCCCTCGACGGGTACGAGGGCACGTCCTGGCAGGTCGGCGACCTCTTCCTGGTCCGCAGCAACCTGCCCGTCAGCGGGGTGGCGGGGGAACAGCCCCGGTACGAGGTCGCCGCGAGCTGGCCGCTGGGCGGCTGAGGCCCCGCACAGCCCCTGCGTCCACGGCGCAGGGGCTGCCGCGTTAGTCTCGACGGGTGGATCCCAAGACCAGAAACCGTGTCATGGCCGGTGTGCTCGTGCTGATGTTCGTCGTGGTGGCCGTGGCGGCGGCCGTCGGCCGGTAGGTCCCGCGGGCCGCCGCCGCTCCCCCTACCAGGCGAAGGCCTCCGGCGAGGCGCCCGGCCCGGGGAAGATCTCGTCCAGGCCCGCCAGGACCTCCTGCGGGAGCTCCAGCTCCACCGCGCGCAGCGCCGAGTCGAGCTGCTCCGGTGTACGCGGCCCGACGATGGGGCCGGTGACCCCGGGGCGGGTCAGCAGCCAGGCCAGCGCCACCTCTCCCGGCTCCAGCCCGTGCTTGTCCAGCAGGTCCTCGTACGCCTGCACCTGCGAGCGCACGGAGCTGTTCTGCAGGGCGTCCGCCGAACGGCCGCTCGCCGAACGCCCGGAGGCCGCGGCCTTGCGGATGGCGCCGCCCAGCAGGCCGCCGTGCAGCGGGGACCAGGGGATGACCCCCAGCCCGTACGCCTCGGCGGCCGGGATGACCTCCATCTCCGCGCGCCGCTCGGCCAGGTTGTAGAGGCACTGCTCGCTGACCAGGCCGAGGCGGCCCTGGCGGGCCGCGGTCTCGTTGGCCTGGGCGATCTTCCAGCCGGGGAAGTTGGAGGAGCCCGCGTAGAGGATCTTCCCCTGCTGGATCAGGACCTCGACGGCCTGCCAGATCTCCTCGAAGGGGGTCTGCCGGTCGACGTGGTGGAACTGGTAGACGTCGATGTGGTCGGTCTGCAGCCGCTTGAGGCTCGCCTCGACGGCCCGCCGGATGTTCACGGCCGACAGCCGGTCGTAGTTGGGCCAGGGGTCGCCCTCCGCGGCCATCGAGCCGTACACCTTGGTGGCGAGGACCGTCTTCTCGCGGCGGCCGCCGCCCTGGGCGAACCAGGTGCCGATGATCTCCTCGGTGCGGCCCTTGTTCTCGCCCCACCCATACACGTTGGCCGTGTCGAAGAAGTTGATGCCCGCCCCGTGGGCCGCGTCCATGATGGCGTGGCTCTCGGGTTCGGAGGTCTGCGGGCCGAAGTTCATGGTGCCGAGCACGAGTCGGCTGACCTTGAGGCCGGTGCGTCCGAGCTGTGTGTACTTCATGGGACCCAAGCCAACTGCCTGGAGTCCACTCAAGGCAAGACCCCCCTGTGGCGGGCGTGTTACGGCGTGCGCTGCGGCCGGTAGGGGCCGCCGACGCCCCAGGCCTGGTGGAGGACGGCCGCGAACTCGCCCGCGAGGCGGTGCTCGCCGGAGGCGTTGGGGTGGGTGCCGTCGTAGGTGTCGTGGTGGATGTCGTACGCGGCGGGGCGCGCGGCCAGCAGGACCGGCGAGGCGTCGGTGCCGAGGTCGGCGACCGCCTTTGCGAGGAGTTCGTTGAAGCGGGTGACCTCGGCGGCGAAGGGCCCGTCGGTCTCGGCCCGCACGTTCGGTATGACCGGCAGGAACACCATCCGCACGTCCGGCCGGGCGGCACGGGCCCCGGCCACGAAGCTCCGCACGTTCTCGGCGGTCTGGTCGGCGCGGGTGTAGAAGCCGAGGTCGATCAGGCCGAGGGAGACCAGCAGCACCTCCGCCCCGGTGGCGCGGACGGCGGGGCCCATCAGCGGCGCCATGTGCTGCCAGCCCTCGCCCCAGCCGGCCAGGTGGCGGCGGGCCTGCTGCGGGAAGCCCGGGTCGGCGTAGGCGTGGCTGACGGGTGCGCCGGCCCCGGTGTCGTACAGCTCGCAGCGCGGGCCGACGATGTCGTGGGGGCCGTCGGGGGCGGCGCTCAGGTGCTGCCACATCCGGTAGCGCCAGGTCCAGTCGCCGGCGCGTCCGATGGTCATGGAGTCGCCGACGAACATGAAACGCATCCGGTCATCATCGCGGATCACGGCGCGGGCGCCCCTGTGATGCCGGACACCCGGCGCGGGCTGGCAAGCTGGACGGATGCGCCTGCTGCCCGTGTCGTCCGCCCTGTTCACCGCCGCCGTCCTGGCGCTGCTGCCCGCAGGGGCGGCGGTCGCGGCGCAGGAGCCCGGAGCGGCCTCCTTCACCATGACCGATCCCCGGATCAAGGAGTCGAGCGGGCTGGCCGCCAGCCGGATCCATCCGGGGGTGTACTGGACGCACAACGACAGCGACGACGGCCCGTACGTCTATGCGGTGGACTCGGCGACGGGCAGGACGGTGGCCCGGGTGACCCTCACCGGCATCGGCAGGCCGCGCGACGTCGAGGCCGTCTCGCTGGGCCCGGACGGGCAGGTGTACCTCGGGGACATCGGCGACAACCTGGACGGGAGCTGGGACCACGTGTGGATCTACCGGTTCCCCGAGCCGAAGGAACTGGCCGATGTGAGCGTCAAGGCCACGCAGTTCACGGTGCGGTACGCGGACGGGCCGCGCAACGCGGAGGCGCTGATGGTGCATCCGGTGACGGGCCGGGTGTACATCGCGAGCAAGAGCGAGGACAAGGGCGGCCTGTACGAGGGTCCCGCGCAGTTGTCGGCAGGCGGTCCGAACGTGTTCCGGCGGGTCGCGGACCTGCCGTGGGTGACGGACGGGGCGTTCTCACCGGACGGCGGTCAACTGGCCCTGCGCGGTTACTTCTTCGCGAAGACCTACCCGTGGAAGGACGGGCGGCCGCAGGGCGGGGGCGAGCGGGTGGACGCGCCGTGGCAGGGGCAGGCCGAGTCGGTGACGTACGCGGCGGACGGTTCGGCGCTGATGTTCGGGGCGGAGGGCGGGTCCAGCCGGGTGGTGGCCGTCCCGGTCGGACCGGCCCCCTCGGCCTCGGCGTCCCCCGGGGGCGGGCCGGGGCCGGGCTCCGCGCCCGATGCGTCCCCGTCGGCGCAGTCGCCGCAGCCGCAGGGCGGTTTCACCAAGGGCGCCCTCGTCCTGGTGGCGGCCCTGGCGATCGGTTTCGCGGGCAAGCGGCTGCTGCGGCGCCGACCGGCGAAGTGACCGCGCCGGCCTCGGCGAAGTCACCGCGGAGGGGTCCGGCGAAGGAGCCCGGGGGCAGGGGGCAGCGGGCTCAGCGGCCCGCGGCGACCGCGGCCGGCAGGAAGGTCCAGCCGTCGAGCCGCGTCTCGCCGCGCTCCTGCGGCTGCCATCCGCGCGCCAGCGCCGCGTCGAGCAGGACCCGTACGGTACCCGGCTCGTGGAGGTTCAGGGCTCCGGCGCCCACGTCTGCGACCTCGCCCGACCCGGCGGTGAAGCCCGCGACGTACCGGCCCGGCCCCTCGTCGAAGACGAAGCGCAGCAGTCCGCCGGCGCCGCGCGGGCGGGCGTACAGGGTGAGGGTCGTGCGGCAGCCGCCGCCGGCCTGCACACGGTGCCCGTGGCGGACCGCCCAGCCGTAGGCGCACCCGTCGGCCACGAGACGGCGGGCACGGCTGTCCTTGCGGGGCATGGGGCCGAGGCTACGCGAGCGGGGCGCTGCGGGGGCCTGTCGCCGGGCTACTTCCGGGAGCGCAGGGAGATGTCGAAGACTATGTTCACGCCGTTGATCAGGGACTGGCCCTTGGACATGGAGTACTCGGTGTAGAGGATGTCCACCGGGACCTCGGTGACGCGCAGGCCCGAGGAGGCCAGGAACGCCACGAGTTCCGAGGCGTGCGCCATGCCGTTGTGGGTGATGCGGATCTTCGAGGCGGCGGCGCGGTTGAGGACCCGCAGGCCGTTGTGCGCGTCGGTCAGTTTGAGCTTGCGGGCGGTGGGGCTGACCGCGGCGGCCGTCCGCAGGACGACCCGCTTGATCCACGGGACCTCGCCGGTCTGCTCGATGAACCGCGAGCCGAGGACGACGTCCGCTTCACCGGTGCGCAGCAGGGCCACCATCTTCTCGACGTCGGGGGTCTGGTGCTGGCCGTCGGCGTCGAAGGTCGCGAAGAACTCCGCGCCGGGCTGGGCGAGTGCGTACGCCAGACCGGTCTGCAGGGCGGCGCCCTGGCCGAGGTTGACCGGGTGGCGCACCAGGTGGGCGCCGGTGGTCAGGATGTGCTCGGCCGAGTCGTCGGTGCTGCCGTCGTCGACCACGACGATGTTCGGGAACACCTTGCGGGCGTTCTCGACGACCTCGGCGATGACGGTGCCCTCGTTGTAGGCCGGGATGACCAGCCATACGTCGTCGTACTCGGACATGGTGGCTCCAGGCTGGGACCGCGGCCGCGGCTGCGGGGCCGCGGGGGTGGTGGTCGGGGGCGTCGTCGGGGGCGTCGTCGTGGTCGGGGTCGTGGTCATGCCGTGTCCACCAGGGTCGGCTCGGGGGCCCCGCCGGCCGCGGCGGGCACGCGCGGGAAGGTCAGCCACAGCGCCGTGGCCATGGCGAGCACCGCGACGAGCGCGGCGACGGTGTAGGCGAGGGACACCCGGGTGGCGACGGCGCCGGGCAGCAGGGTCACGCCGATCAGGACCACGGTCGCCGCGGCCCAGCAGAGCAGTTGCAGGCGGTGCCGGTGCAGGACCATCAGGGCCTGGCCGAGCACCATCGCCAGCATGTAGCAGAGGGTTCCGGCGGAGATCCAGAAGAAGACGGCCTGGCCCAGTCCGTCCTCCGCCTTGAACAGCACCTGGATCAGCCAGGGTCCGAGCAGGGTGGCGGGTACGCCGCCGGCCACGCCCAGTGCGGTGACCACGAGGCTGGTGCGGCCGAGGAGCCGGGTGAAGCCGGCCCGGTCGCCGGCCGCGGCGGCCGCCGACAGACCCGACAGCAGGGAGGCCTGGAGCGAGCCGAAGACGAACAGCGGGACGCGGGCCAGCACGATGGCGTTCAACAGCCCGGCGACGAGGGCGTCCTCGGCGGGTGCGATCAGCTTGGTGCTGACCACGGCGGCGTTGACGACGACCTGGGAGAGCAGGGTCGAGGCGATCAGCGGGCCGAGGCCGCCGAGCAGCCCCTTCCAGCTGTCGGCCGGGCCGGGGCCGAGGCCTTGGCGTACGGGGCGCACCGTGGCGAGGAGCGCGACGAGCGGGGCGGCGGTGAGGATCAGCGCGAAGGCCAGCGGCGAGCGGACGCCGGCGAGGGCGAAGGCCACGGCCAGGGCGATGCGCAGGACGCCGTCGATGCCCAGCTGCCAGCCGTAGGGCCCGAAGCGGCCGAGGCCGGCCAGGACGCCGCGGGTCACATTGCCCGCGGCCATCGCGACGAAGGCCAGGCCCAGCGCCAGGACCATGTCCGTGCGACCGTCGAAGAAGGTGTCGGCGAGGGGGCGGGCGGCGGCCGCCATGGCCGCCATCAGCAGCCCGGACATGGCGGCGGTGAGCACCGTCACACGGCGCAGCACGCCGGCGACCCCGCGGCCGCCGACGCGGTGGGCGGCGACGATCCGGGTGAGTTCCTGCTCGACGGGGAAGAACAGGCCGATGCCGACGGACATGAGGACCGTCCACAGCACGGACAGCGAGGCCATGGCGTCGGTGTCGAGGCTGTGGCCGGCCGCCATCAGGTGGACGTAGGAGGCGGCCCCGAGCACGACGGTGCCGCCGATCACCAGCAGGGTGCCCGGCGGCAGGGTGTCGGCCAGCTTCGCCAGCGGCGACCGCTTCACGGCCGCCGGGGCATCCGACGCGTTCACGACTGCTGGGCGGCCTTCACCTTGAGCGGCTCCCACCAGGCGCGGTTCTCGCGGTACCAGGCGATGGTGTCCTTGATGCCGTCCGCGAAGGTGACCTGCGGCGCGTAGCCGAGCTCGGCACTGATCTTGCTGATGTCGATGGAGTAGCGCAGGTCGTGGCCCTTGCGGTCCTCGACGCGGTCGACCATGTCCCAGCCGACGCCGGCGGCGTCCAGCAGGATGCCGGTGAGCTCCTTGTTGGTGAGCTCGGTGCCGCCGCCGATGTTGTAGACCTCGCCGGCGCGGCCCTTGCGCAGGGCCAGGTCGATGCCGCGGCAGTGGTCGGAGACGTGCAGCCAGTCGCGGACGTTGCCGCCGTCGCCGTAGAGCGGGACGTGCTTGCCGTCCATCAGGTTCGACACGAACAGCGGGATGACCTTCTCGGGGAACTGGTACGGCCCGTAGTTGTTGGAGCAGCGCGTCACCACGACGTCCATGCCGTGCGTGCGGTGGTAGGCCAGCGCCAGCAGGTCGGAGGACGCCTTGGAGGCGGAGTACGGGGAGTTGGGGGCGAGCGGCCACTCCTCGGTCCAGGAGCCCTCGCTGATGGAGCCGTAGACCTCGTCGGTGGAGACGTGCACGAAGCGGCCGACGCCGTGCTTGCGGGCGGCGTCCAGCAGCACCTGGGTGCCGACGACGTTGGTCATCACGAAGGGGCCGGCGCCCGCGATGGAGCGGTCCACGTGCGATTCGGCCGCGAAGTGCACGACGGCGTCGTGGCCGGCCATCACCTGGTCGACGGCGTCGACGTCGCAGATGTCACCGCGGACGAAGGTGTAGCCGGGGTGGTCCGCGACGGGGGCCAGGTTCTCCTCGACGCCGGAGTAGGTCAGCTTGTCGAGGACAGTGATCCGCGCCGTCGGGTCCTGCGAGAGGAGGGAGCGGACGAACTGCGAGCCGATGAAACCGGCGCCACCGGTCACGAGAATGCGCATAGTGCTTTCAGCTTACTGTGCGACCGCCGGGCGGTTCACTGCACGGTCGGCGGGCGCCTCTCGCGGGTTACCTCACCCGAAGGGACGCAACGTATGGTGGCGTCCATGCGTGGAATTCTCCTTGCGGGCGGCACCGGCTCCCGCCTCTGGCCCTTGACCCGAGCCGTGTCGAAGCAGCTCCTGCCCGTCTTCGACAAGCCCATGATCTACTACCCGCTCTCCACGCTGGTCATGGCGGGGATCCGCGAGATCCTCATCATCACCACCCCGCAGGACCAGGAGCAGTTCCAGCGCCTCCTCGGCGACGGCTCGCAGCTCGGCCTGGACCTCCAGTACGCCGTGCAGGAGCGCCCCGAGGGCATCGCGCAGGCCTTCGTGCTCGGCGCCGACTTCATCGGCGACGAGCCGGTCGCGCTGATCCTCGGCGACAACATCTTCCACGGCAGCGGCCTCGGCACCCGGCTCGCGCAGCGCACCGACCCCAAGGGCGGCATGGTCTTCGCCTACCCCGTCGCCGACCCGACGGCCTACGGCGTCGTCGAGTTCGACGCGGACGGCCAGGTCATCTCCATCGAGGAGAAGCCGGAGAAGCCCAAGTCCCGCTACGCGGTGCCCGGCCTCTACTTCTACGACAACCGCGTCGTCGAGATCGCCCGCGGCATCGAGCCGAGCGCCCGCGGCGAACTGGAGATAACCGCGGTCAACGAGGCCTACCTGCGCTCCGGCGACCTCCAGGTCACCGTCCTGGACCGCGGTACCGCCTGGCTCGACACCGGCACCTTCGTCTCCATGGTCCAGGCCTCCGAGTTCGTCCGGGTCATCGAGGAACGCCAGGGCTTCAAGATCGGCTGCATCGAGGAGACCGCCTGGCGGTCCGGCTTCGTCACCGGCGAACAGCTCCGCGAGCTCGCCGAGCCCCTGCTCAAGAGCGGTTACGGCGAGTACCTGCTGGCCCTGCTCGACGAGGAGAACAGCCGATGAAGTTCCGCGAGCTCTCCATCGAGGGCGCCTGGGAGATCACCCCCGTCCAGCACGGCGACCCGCGCGGGCTGTTCATGGAGTGGTACCGCTTCGACCACCTCGCCGAGGCCGTCGGGCACCCGCTGCGCCTGGCGCAGGGCAACCTGTCGGTGTCCGCGAAGGACGTGGTGCGCGGCATCCACTTCGCCGACGTCCCGCCCGGCCAGGCCAAGTACGTGACCTGCGTGCGCGGCGCCGTCCTCGACGTGATCGTCGACCTGCGGGTGGGCTCGCCCACCTTCGGCACCCACGAGTTCGTCCGCCTCGACGACACGGACCGCCGCGCGGTGTACATCTCCGAGGGCCTGGGCCACGGCTTCTGCGCGCTCAGCGACGACGCGACCCTGTCGTACCTGTGCTCGGAGACCTTCAACCCGGCCGCCGAGCACTCGGTGCACCCGCTCGACCCGGACCTGGCCATCGCCTGGCCGGCCGGCACGGCCGCCCAGCTGTCGGCCCGCGACGCGGCCGCCCCCTCGCTCGCCGAGGCCCTCGCGTCCGGTCTGCTGCCGGACTTCGAGGACTGCCTGCGTCACCGCCGGTCGCTGCGCGACGCCGGCTGAGCCCCGTTCCGTCCCTCCCGAAACCCCTGGTGCGCCGCCCATGACAACTCTCGACATCATGCTGCCCTACTACGGCGACGTGGCCCTGATGCAGGCCGCCGTACGCAGCGTCCTGGCCCAGAGCGACCCCCACTGGCGGCTGACGGTCGTGGACGACGGCAAGGAACCGGACGTCCCGGGCTGGTTCGCGGAGCTCGACGACCCGCGGGTCTCGTACCAGCGCAACGAGCAGAACCTCGGCGTCACCGGCAACTACCGCAAGTGCCTGGGCTTGGTCCGCGAAGAGCACTTCGTGATGATGGGCACCGACGACATCATGCTGCCCTCGTACGTGGCGACGGTGCGGGCCGCGCTGGCCGCCCACCCCGGCCTGGGCATGGTCCAGCCCGGCGTCCAGGTCATCGACGGCGACGGCAGGATCAGCGAGGGGCTCGTCGACCAGTCCAAGAAGCGGCTCTACGCACCCCGGTTCACCGGCGAGCTGCTGATGGGCGGCGAACGGCTCGCCACCAGCCTGCTGCGCGGCAACTGGCTGTTCTTCCCGTCGATCTGCTGGCGCACCGAAGCGGTCCGCAAGGCGGGCTTCCGCGACAACCTGGAGGTCACCCAGGACCTCGCGCTGGTCATCGACCTGCTCCAGGACGGCGAGCAGATGCTGGTCAGCGACACCCTGTGCTTCCAGTACCGCCGGCACGCCGTCAGCATCTCCTCCCGGCAGGCCTTCACCGGCCGCCGCTTCGAGGAGGCCAACCGCTTCTTCATGGACGTCGCGGACCGGCTGGACTCCCATGGCTGGACGAAGGCCGCGAAGGCCTCCCGGCTGCACCTGTCCTCGCGCATCCACGCGGCGACGATGCTGCCCGGCGCACTGAAGAACAAGCAGGGCGAGGGCGCCCGCACGCTGATGCGGCACGTCATCGGCACCGACCACCGCTGACGGCCGGCCCCGTCCGCCCACCTCCTCCGACTGCCGGGAGCCACACCCATGTCCGTCACCCCGCCCCTGCCCCGTGTGGCCGTCCTCGGCGCCACCGGCTTCATCGGCCGCAGGCTGTGCAGCACGCTCCAGGAGCGCGGCCACGGCCTGCTCGCCGTGGCCCGCAAGCAGCCCTCCCCGGCGCTGCCCGGGGACTTCGCCGCCTTCGATCTCACCGCCGACGCACCGGCCGACCTGGCACGGCTGTTCACGGAGCACCGCATCGACGTGGTCGTCAACGCGGCCGGCGGCATGTGGGGCCTGACGGACGAGCAGATGGTCCCGGCGAACCTGGGCATGGTCAGCCGGCTGCTGGAGGCCCTCGGCTCGATGCCGCGGCCGCCGCGGCTGGTGCAGATCGGCACCGTGCACGAGTACGGCCTGTTCCCGGTCGGCGAGACCTACACCGAGGACTCCCCCGCCCGGCCCTCGACGGTCTACGGGCAGCTCAAGCTCCAGGCCACCGAGCTGATCGCCGGCGCCGTCCGCGACCGGGGCCTGGACGCGGTCGTGCTGCGCCTGGGCAACGTCGTCGGCGCCGGCCAGCCCGCGCACAGCCTGCTCGGCGTCATGGCCGGCAAGCTGGCCGAGGCGCAGGCAGCGGGCGGCACCGCGCAGCTGTCGCTGATGCCGCTGACGGCCCGGCGCGAGTTCCTGCACCTCCAGGACGGGGTCGACGCCATGGTCGCCGCGCTCGCCCCCGCCGGGCCCTGCCCGCCGGTCCTCAACCTGGGACTCGGCCGGGCGAGCAGCGCCCGCGAGCTCGTCGAGCTGCTCATCGAGGAGAGCGGTGTCCCCACGCAGGTCACCGAGGTGCCCGCGCCGGACGGCGGCGGCCCGGAGACCGAGTGGCACCAGCTCGACATCAGCGCCACCGAGCGCGCGCTGGACTGGAAGCCGGTCCGCAGCCTGCGCGACGCGGTCGCCGAACTGTGGGCGGCCGCCTCCGCGGCCCGGACCTGACCCGCGTCCAGGCCCTACGCTGAACCGGCCCCCTCCGGCGCCCCCTCCCAGGAAGTCTGACCCCCTGATGCCTCGCAGAGCACCCGTCCTGCCCGGACACCGCGGAACCCTCGCCGAGCTGTACTCCTCGCGGGCCAACAGCTTCGGCGTGCTGCGGCTGGTCCTCGCCTCGTCGGTCGTGCTCTCGCACCTGTGGCCCCTCGGCTGGGGCCCCCTGGACCCGCTGTGGCGCTGGAGCGGCGAACAGACCGACATCGGCAAGATGTCCGTGATCGGGTTCTTCGTCCTCTCCGGGTTCATGATCAGCGGCAGTGGGGCCCGGACCACCTCCGGCCGCTACGCCTGGCACCGCGCGCTGCGCATCCTGCCCGGCCTGTGGGGCTCCCTGCTGGTGTCCGCGCTGCTGATCATGCCGGCGCTCTACTACTGGCTCCACGGCTCCGTGAACGGCTACTGGAACCACCCCCAGGGGCCCCTGAGCTACGTCCAGGGCATGTGGAACACCTCGGCCAGCACCCACTGGGACATATCCGGGGTGCTCGCCGAAGGAAAGGCCCGCGGGACCAACTTCGACCCGGGCGTCAACGGCGCCCTCTGGTCCCTGAAGTACGAGATCTTCTGCTACATCATGGTCGGCCTGCTGGCCGCCGGCGGGGTCCTCACCCGGGCCCGCAAGTTCGTCCCGCTGCTCGCCGGAGCCCTCGGCCTGCTGATCCTGCGCGACTGGGTCACCGCCCCCTCCCTGCGCGGCATCCCCGGTGACATGGCGGCGGCCGCCCAGGTGCCCTTCCTCGGGTCCATGTCGGTGCACATGGTGGTCCACCTGTGCTTCGTGTTCCTGATCGGCGCCACCTTCCAGCTGTACCGCGACCGGCTGCCCGTCAACGACACCCTGGCCGCGCTCTGCGCCCTGGTCCTCGGCGGCACGCTGCTCTTCGGCGGCGTCTTCGTCTTCGGCTACCCCGCCTTCGCGTACCTGCTGATCTGGCTCGCGGTGCGGCTGCCGCGCCCCTTCCAGAAGGTCGGGCGCAAGCGCGACTACTCGTACGGCATCTACATCTACGGCTTCACCGTCGAGCAGGCCCTGGCCCTGACGGGCTACGCCAAGTACGGCAAGCCGGTCTTCCTGCTGCTGGCGATGGCCGGCACGGTGGTCCTGGCGGCCCTGTCCTGGCACCTGGTCGAGTCCCCGGCGATGAAGGCGAAGAACTGGACGCCCTGGTTCGTGCGGAAGCTGCAGCGCGAGCCGGCCGCCGCGGACCGGCCCGGGACCGCGCCCGGCCCGATCCCCGGCCCCGACGGCGCGGACGGTGCGGCCCGGCCCGAGCAGTCCTCCGTCTCCGCCTGAGCCCCCTTCCGCCGCACACGACAGCGCCCGCCCGGGCCGGCCCGGGCGGGCGCTGTCGTGTCGTGCGCGGCGGCCGCCGTGCGGCTGCGGCTCAGGAGTGGCCGAGGTCGGGCGCCGGGAGGTCCGCCTCCGGCACGGAGCCGGTGTCGCGGGAGGGCCGCAGCGAGAACTCGTCCGCGGCCATCGAGTCCAGCACGGGCGGCGCGGGCCGCAGCGGCGCGGGCATGACCGCGGCCTCCGAGTGGCCGCCGCAGCCGTAGGACAGCGACACCAGCCGTCCGTCCGCCGGGCTGAACTCGTTCGCGCAGACACCGAAGGCCTGGCCGAGCGAGCCGCCGACCGCGACGAGGAAGCCGCAGGAGACGCAGGAGGCGGGCGCCGCCTGCGCCATCGGGGTCTTCGCCCCGAAGGCCTCGTCCCAGCGGTCGGCCGCGCTGTGCAGGCCGTACCGGGACAGGACGCGGGCGCGCCGCATGCCGAGTTCCTCGGCGACGGAGGTGATGGAGCCGCGGACCGGGACCACGGTGCGGTCGGTGACGTCGGCGTCCTCCGCCTCGACCAGTTCGGCCATCTCGGGGGAGACCACCGAGTTCGGCGGCGGGGCGTCCTCGCCCGACCAGCCCTGCTCCAGGCGCAGGTCCTCGGCGTCGGTGGGCAGCAGGTCGCCGGGGCCCATGTCGCCGGGGCGCAGCCGCTCGCTCCACGGCACCCACTCGGGGGCCAGCAGGGCGTCGTCGCCGGGCAGCAGCACCGTTTCGTCGAGGGTGACGTTCTTCGCGCGGGAGGCGCGGGTCACGGTGACGGCCCAGCGCCAGCCCCGGTAGCCCGGTTCCTTGCACTCGAAGTAGTGGGTGACGACCCGGTCGCCCTCCGCCACGACGGAGGCGTGCTCCCCCACCACGCCGGGGAAGGCGGCCTCCTCGGCCGCCGCGCGGGCGAGTTCTACCGCCTCGGCGCACAGGCGGTCGGGGGTACGCGGGGTACGGCTTCGCGTCGTCGCAGCACTCACTGGTCTCGTTCTCTCCTACGCCGTCTCACGTGTGCGCCGTCCGTACTGTCGTCCACAACGACCCGTCGGTGCTGTCCGTACGTGGCGCGGGCGGAGCGGACCAGAGGGCCGCGTCGACGTCCGCACCCGATCGGCCTCGGGCGCACCTGCCTGCGATCCATTCTGCGGGATCGCGAAGAGGCGCGCGGCCAAGAGCAACCGCCGGTGGCGCGCTACGCACGCTACCTCCTCCGAAGCCCCGGGCCCACATGCAAGGTCCGATTCGCGGGACGAGGACGCGGTGAACCGGTGCCGGACCGGGGCCGTCGGGCATCCGCGACGCGCCGGGGGACGTTCGTACGGGCCCCTGTGGGGCACTATGGCCACGTGGCATCCGTACGGTCGTCCGGTGACGGCTCGGGACCGGCCAGGAAGGCCGGCCGAGCCATGGGGCATGCCCTGCACCTGCCCATCACCGGCACGGCGCGGGGGATCCGCCGGGCCACGCACGCCCACGGCGCCGGCGAATCGGGGCTCGGCAAGCTCATCGAACTGCACGCCATCAACGGCGCCGGCGATGTGATGATCACCGTGGCGCTGGCCTCCACGGTGTTCTTCTCCGTCCCCACGGACGAGGCCCGCGGCCGGGTCGCGCTGTACCTGGCGATCACGATGGCCCCCTTCACCCTGCTGGCCCCGGTGATCGGTCCCCTGCTGGACCGGCTGCCGCACGGGCGGCGGGCCGCGATGGCGGCCGCGATGCTGGCCCGGGCCCTGCTGGCGGTGATGATGTCCGGCGCGGTGGCCACCGGGGGCCTGGAGCTCTATCCGGCGGCCCTGGGCGTCCTGGTGGCGTCCAAGGCGTACGGGGTGGTCCGCAGCGCGGTGGTGCCCCGGCTGCTGCCCCCCGGGTTCTCACTCGTCAAGGCGAACTCCCGGGTGACGCTGGCCGGGTTGCTGGCCACCGGCGCGGCGGCGCCGGTCGGCGCGGGCCTGCAGATGATCGGGCCGCCGTGGCCCCTGTACGGGGCTTGCGCGATCTTCATCTGGGGCACCTTCGCCGCCTTCACGCTGCCCCACAAGGTGGACGAGGCCAAGGGCGAGCGCCGCGCCCGGCTCTCGACGCACGAGGCGCACTCGAAGCGGCCGGGCCTGCGCACGGTCAGCCGCCCGGTGCTGTGCGGGCTGCTGGCGAACGCCTCGATGCGCGCCCTGTCCGGATTCCTGATCTTCTTCCTGGCGTTCCTGCTGCGCGAACACCCCCTGGCAGGGCAGAGCGCCGCGGTGTCGCTGGGCATCGTGGGCGTCTGCGCGGGCGTCGGCAACGCCTGCGGCACGGCGGTGGGCGCCTGGCTGCGGGCGCGCGCTCCGGAGGCCATCATCGCGGCGGTGCTGTCCGCCACCCTCGGCGTGGCGGTGCTGGCGGCGGTCCTGTTCAGCGGGCTCTTCATGGCCGTGCTCGCCGCGACCGCCGGCTTCTGCCAGGCGCTGGCGAAGCTCTCCCTGGACGCGATGATCCAGCGCGACGTGCCGGAGGCCGTGCGCACCTCCGCGTTCGCCCGTTCGGAGACCCTGCTGCAGGTGGCCTGGGTGCTGGGCGGCGCCATCGGCATCGCGCTGCCGCTGAACGGCGTCCTGGGGATGGCCGTCGCCGCGGTCGTGGTGGCCCTGGGCACCACGATGGCCGTCCGCGGCCTCCTCTCCTCCCCCGGACACCACCCGGGCACCTCCCGCCCCCGCGTGGCGTAGCCCGTCCCGTGACGGGGCCCGCGGTCCGGCGGCGCCGCAACGCGGCCGGTGGGACCCCGTGCAGCGGCGCAGCCCAGGGGCCCGATAGCCTTCGGCTCATGACCGCACCGCTTTTCTCGGGTAGGGCCCGCCGCAGCGTCGCGGCCCTCGGAGCCGTGTCCGCCGGCCTCCTCCTCCTCTCCGCCTGCGGCGACAAGCCGACCCCGCTGGCGACCGTCACCGTCGGCACCTCGTCGGTGTCCGCCGAATCCGCCTGCCACGACGGCACCGAGCTCTCCACGGACAAGGTCCAGCAGTGCCTCACCGGCCTGAAGGACGCCAAGACCGTCGAGTACACCCGGGGCGACACGCTGCGCCTCGGGGTGGAGCCGGAGGTCGTCGAGGACGGCAGGAAGTGGCAGGCGGTCCTCGACGGGCAGCCGATCACCGAGCCCTCCTCGAACACCTACCGCAGCTTCCCGGGCGCCGACGTCTTCGCGACCGGCGGCCAGGGCGAGGCCCCCTCGTCGAAGAAGCTCGCCATCGTCCAGGTGGCCGAGGACGGCAAGCCCCTGTCCGTCTGGTCCTTCAACCTCAAGCTCAAGTAGCCGGGCGGTACCCGTGCGCGCGCTCGTCGTGACCGCGGTGGCGGCGGAGGCCGACTCCGTCCTCACCGGCCTGACCCCTCATCCGGACGCCTTCGGTCCAGAGCCGCGCACCCTCCCCGGCGGGTACCTCATCGCCCGCCGGGACCTTCCGGGCACCGCCTTCGACGTGCTCGTCGGGGGCGTCGGCCCGGCGGCCGCCGCGGCCGCCACCGCCACGGCCCTGGCCCTGTCCCCGTACGCACTCGTCGTCTCCGCCGGGATCGGCGGCGGGTTCCCGCCCGCCGCGCCGGTGGGCTCCCTCGTCGTCGCGGACGCGATCGTCGCCGCCGACCTGGGGGCCGAGACCGACGAGGGCTTCCTCGACGTGCAGACCCTCGGCTTCGGGCACGCCGTGCACCTGCCGCCCGCCGAACTCGCGGCCCGCGCCGCCGAGGCCACCGGGGCGCTGCTCGCGCCCGTGCTGAGCGCCTCCACCGTCACCGGCACCGCCGCCCGGGCCGCCGCCCTGGCCGCCCGCCACCCGATGGCCGGCGCCGAGGCCATGGAGGGTTTCGGGGTCGCGGAGGCGGCGGCCGCGCACGGGCTGCCCGTGCTGGAGATCCGGGCGGTCTCCAACGCCGTGGGCCCGCGCGACCGTGCCGCCTGGCGGATCGGGGACGCACTCGCCGCCCTCGCCGACGGCTTCCGCGTCCTGGGGCCCGTACTCGCGAACTGGGGAGAACGCCATGAACACCGCTGACCCCGCACCGCTGCGGATCGCCTATTCGCCCTGTCCGAACGACACCTTCGTCTTCGACGCCTGGGCCCACGGCCGGGTGCCGGACGCGCCCGCCCTCGACGTCGCCTTCGCCGACATCGACCTCACCAACGGCATGGCCGAACGCGGCGAACTGGACGTGCTGAAGGTGTCCTACGCCGTCCTGCCCTGGGTGCTGGAGGAGTACGCGCTGCTGCCCTGCGGCGGGGCCCTGGGGCGCGGCTGCGGCCCGCTCGTGCTGTCCCGGGAGCCCGGCCTGGACCTGACGGGCCGTACGGTCGCCGTGCCGAGCGAACGCTCCACCGCCTACCTGCTGTTCCGGCTGTGGGCGGCCGACGTGCTGCCCGAGGGCGTCGGCACGGTGGTCGTGCTGCCGTTCCACGAGATCATGCCCGCGGTGCGCGACGGCCGGGTGGACGCCGGACTGGTCATCCACGAGGCCCGGTTCACCTACCGGGACTACGGGCTGCACTGCCTGGCCGACATGGGCGAGCACTGGGAGTCCACCACGGGCCTGCCGATCCCCCTCGGCGCGATCATCGCGAAGCGGTCGCTGGGCACGGAACGGCTGCGCGCGCTGGCCGCGGCGGCCCGCACGTCGGTACGGATGGCCTGGGCGGACCCGGAGGCCTCGCGGCCCTACGTCCGCGCCCACGCGCAGGAACTGGACCCGGCCGTCGCCGACCAGCACATCGGGCTCTACGTCAACGAGTTCACCGCCGACCTCGGCGAGGACGGGTACGCGGCGGTACGGGGGCTGCTGACCCGGGCGGCCGCCGAGGGCCTGGTGCCGGCGATCGCGCCGGGCGCGCTGGACTTCCCCTAGGACCGGGCCGCACACGGCACTGCCCCGCGGCTCGCAGCGAGCGGCGGGGCAGCAGCCGGGGCCCGGGACCGGTGGCCGGCGCGGGTCAGACGTCGAGCTGGTCGGCCACGGCGCGCAGCAGACCGGCGATCTTGCCGCCGTGCACCTTGTCGGGGTAGCGGCCGCGCTCCAGCATCGGGGTGATGTTCTCCAGCAGGGTCGTCAGGTCCTGCACGATCGAGGCGAGCTCGTCGGGCTTGCGGCGCTGGGCGGCCGCGACGGACGGCGCCGGGTCGAGCACCGTCACCGACAGGGCCTGGTCCCCGCGCTGGCCGGCGACGACGCCGAACTCGACGCGCTGGCCGGGCTTGAGGGCCTCGACGCCGCTGGGGAGGACCGACGAGTGGACGAAGACGTCGCCGCCGTCGTCGCGGGAGAGGAAGCCGAAGCCCTTCTCGCTGTTGAACCACTTGACCTTGCCGGTGGGCAAAGCACGCACCCCGTCTCACATACCCGAAACCGAACCAACATGTCTCAGCAGGTCAGGGTATCCATGTACCAAGGCCGTGACTGCCTGCTCCGCTGTGAAGAGTCTCCCCTCACAACCACCCCGTCAAGCATGGCCGAACCCCCTCTGCCCGGATCTCGTCCCTGGGCGCGGACCCGGCCGGCGGGCGGCGGGAACTACCCTGGTGCGGTGACTGAAACTTCTCGCGCCGACGAAGCCCGGCCCGGCGACGGCCTGGTCAAGGCCGGCGGCATCGTGTTCCTCGCGGGCGCCGTCGCCACGCTCGCCACGATGGCCCCGCTGTTCCTCGACGTCGACCCGTTCCCCTCGTGGGCCTGGGCCGTGTGCATGCTCATGGGCGTCGGCTTCGCCCTCTCCGCCGCGGGCGTGCTCCGCTCGGCCGCGGCCGGCCGCCGGGCCGCCCGGGAGTCGCAGGCCTGACCCGGTCGGGCCCGGCCGGGCCCCACCGCAAGGGGACCGCCCGCGCCGCCTACGCCGCCTCCTGCGGGTCCTGACCGGCCACGTACCGCGCGAGCCAGGCCGGCAGCGCGGTCAGGTCCGGGAGCACCACGTCGGCGCCCGCCGCACGCAGTTCCGGCTCCGCGCACGGACCGGTCGGCACCGCAACCGACAGCGCCCCGGCCGTACGGGCCCCCCGCACGTCGCCGACGTGGTCGCCGACGTAGACCTGGGCCCCGTACTCGCGCAGCGCACCGGCCTTGGCCTCCGCCCACAGCCAGCCGATGACGGCGTCCGGCTCGATGCCGAGGTGCCGCAGGTGCAGGCGGGCGTTGGGCTCGTGCTTGGCGGTGACGACGATCGCCCGGCCGCCTAGGGACCGGACGGCCTCGACCGCCTCGCGTGCCCCCGGCAGCGCCGGGGTCGGAGCGATGGCGTGCGCGGGGTAGATCTCCCGGTACCGGTCGGCCACGGCCGGGATCTCGTCCGCGGGGAACCAGTGCGCGAGCTCCTCGTCCAGCGGCGGACCCAGCCGCGTCACGGCCGCGTCGGCGTCGATGTACGTGCCCGTCTCGGCGGACAGGGCCTGGTAGGCGGCCTTGATGCCCGGGCGCGAATCGATGAGGGTCATGTCGAGGTCGAAGCCGACGGTGAGGTTCATACCGGCCATTGTGCCGACGCGGGCCGCCGGGAGGAGAACACCGGCCGAGGGCCGCCTTGCCGGACCGTGAAGGCGCAGGCGCCGACAGCACAGGCGCCGGCAGCGCGGGCCCCGGCCCGGACGCCCCCGGGGGTCAGCGGCGGCGGGCCCGCCACACCAGGTACGCCGCCGAGGCCAGCCCCGCGCCCCGCAGCAGCCACGGCCACATGCCGGTCAGGGCCCCGCTCAGCTGGTCCTCGGCCAGGGTCTGGCCCCACTTGCCGTTCATCCGGCCCCACAGCCACAGCCCGGCCCCCGCGAGGACCAGCCCCGGCGGTCCGAACACGACCCACTTGCGCTCGGCCGGGGCCAGCACCCGCGAGGCGTACGGCAGGGCCCAGCCCACGAGGAGGAGCAGCCAGTAGCCGCTGAGCACACCGGCGACGAGGACGGCCGCCGCCAGCAGCAGGAAGGCGTTCGGCCGGGGCCGGACCGCGGCCGCGACCGCCGCGGCCGGCGGCGCGGGGGCCGCCGCGGCGGCCTCCCTGCGTGCCCGCCGCCGCTCCCGCAGGAACCGGACCAGGGTCTGCCGGCGCTCCCCGGCGGCCGCCCCGGGCGCCGCTCCGGCCGGCGCACCCGCCGCCGCCGCTCCGGCCGGCGCCGCGTCCGTCTCCCCGGGCCCGTCCTCGGGGGCGCCGTCCTCCTCGTAGTCCCCCTTGAACAGGTCCGGGATCTCGATGCCGCCCGCGAACCCCTCCACTCGGGGCCCCCCGTACGCCCCCGGCGCCACCCGCCACCAGTCGGGTTCGGCGCCGCCCGAGGGGCCGAGGTCGTCGAGCCCGGCCAGGTGCGGAGGCACGTTCTGCGGCCCCGCCGGCGCGGCGGGCCCGGCCGCTGCCCCGCGGCGCATCAGACGGCCCGGCCCCCGCTGCACCGGCACGGACTGCGGGGGCTCCGCCGCGGGCGCCGCGGCGGTGGCGCCGCCGGAGGCCGCGAGGGTGTCCAGGATCTCCTCGGGCGTGCCGATCCGCTCCAGGATGCGCCGTACCGCGGCGGTGGTCTCCGGTTCGTACGTGGCGCGCCGACGGTCGATCTCGTCGCGCAGCCCCGCCACCAGCCGCATCCGGTCACCGGAGGACAGCTGCCGGCGCTGCGCCAAGTCCCCGACGCGGCTCAGATATTCGTAGACCAGATGGTCGCTCTCGATCCCCATGCCCCGGCTCCTCCCGTACCGCCTGCCGGAACCGTAGCGCGTGCGCCCGTGGAGCGGTCCGGGGCACAGCGGATACCGTTGGCCGGATGGGGACCGGCCGACTGACCGGCCGACGCGACCAGGAGGCGACTGTGCCTGAGGCAAGCACTGCTGCGGGAAGAACGGGGGCGGGTACGGGCCGAAGTCCGGCCGAGGCCACGGGTGCAGGCGGTCCGCGGTCCCTCGCCGAGGCCCTGCGCAGCCGCGACGACGCGGCCCTCGCGGCTCTGCTGCGGGCACGACCGGACCTGATCGGCCCGGTGCCGGGCGACGTGACCCAGCTGGCCACCCGGGCCGGGACCCGGGCCTCGGTCGTCCGGGCCCTGGAGCGCCTCGACCGGTTCGCGCTGCAGACCGCCGAAGCCCTGGCGGTGGCTCCCGAACCGTGCCCGTACCCGGTGCTGGAGTCCCTGCTCACCGGGCGGTCCGGCGCGGATCCCGCGAGCCGGGACGCGCACCCGGTCCGCGCCGCGCTCCCCCGGGCCCTGGGGACCCTGCGCGACCAGGCCCTGGTGTGGGGCGACGGGGACCGGCTGCGGCTGGTCCGCACGGCCCGCGAGCTGCTGGCACCCTCGGCCCAGCGGCCCTCCCCGACCGGGCTGGGCCCGACCGTCGCCGAGGCGACGGCCGGGATGTCACCCACCCGCATCCAGGAGATCGTGCTGGCCGCCGGGCTGCCCGCCACCCACGACCCGGTGTCCGCGGTAACCGCGCTGACCGGACTGTTCACCGACCCGGACCGGATGTCCGCACTGCTGGACGAGGCCCCGGCGGAGGCGCACCAGGTGCTGGGGCGGCTCGTATGGGGCCCGCCGTACGGGGAGGTCACCCCCCAGCCGACCCCGCCGGTGCGCTGGCTGCGCGACCGCGGCCTGCTGCTGCCCGCCACCGCCCGGACCGTGGTCCTGCCCCGCGAGGTCGCCCTCCACCTGCGCGGCGGCCTCGCCCACCGGGACACCGCGCCGGTGGCGCCGCCGGTGACCGTGCACCGCGAGCACCGCCCGCCGCTGGTGGACGCCAACGCCGCCGGCCAGGCACTGGCCGCGCTGTCGACCGTCGAGGAACTGGTGAAGTCCTGGGAGCACGCCGGTCCGCCGGTACTGCGCGCGGGCGGCCTCTCCGTACGGGACCTCAAGCGCGCCGCCGCCGCCCTGGACACCACGGAGAGCGCGGCGGCCTTCTGGATCGAACTCGGCTACGCGGCCGGGCTGCTGGCGAGCGACGGAGAGGCCGACGAGCGGTACGCGCCCACCCCCGCCTTCGACGACTGGTGCGAACTCCCCCCGCCGGACCGGTGGGCGGCGCTGGCCGCGGCATGGCTGCCCGCCACCCGCACGGCCGGACTGGTCGGCGAACAGGACGCCAAGGGCCGCACCCTGTCCGCCCTCGGCCCCGAACTGGACCGCTCCGCCGCCGCCGAGGTGCGCCGGCGCGTCCTGGAACTCCTGGCCGACCTGCCCGAAGGGGCCTCCGCCGACCCGGACGCCCTGCTGGCGCGGCTCGCCTGGGAACGCCCCGTCCGCGGCGCGAGCGACCTGCGGGCCCGCCTCGCGCGCTGGGCCCTCACCGAGGCGGAGGTCCTCGGCGTCACCGGGCGCGGCGCACTCAGCGCCTTCGGACGCGCCCTGCTGGAGCACCGCGACCCGGCGCCGCTGCTGGCCCCGCTGCTCCCCGAGCCCGTGGACCACGTACTGCTCCAGGCCGACCTGACGGCGGTGGCCCCCGGGCCGCTGCGCCGCCCGCTCGGCGACACCCTGGCGGTGCTCGCCGACGTGGAGTCCAAGGGCGGGGCGACGGTGTACCGGTTCACGCCCGGCTCGGTGCGCCGCGCCCTGGACGCCGGCCATGCCGCCGCCGACCTGCACGCCTTCCTCAAGGAGCACAGCCGTACCCCGGTCCCGCAGCCGCTGGCGTACCTGATCGACGACGTGGCCCGCCGGCACGGGCACCTGCGGGTCGGCGCAGCCTCCTCGTACGTGCGCTGCGACGACGACGCGATGCTCGGCGAGATCCTCGCCGACAAGCGCTCGGCCGGGCTGGGGCTGCGCCGCCTCGCGCCGACGGTGCTGGCCGCGCAGGCCGAACCGACGGCGCTGCTCGACGGGTTGCGGGCGATGGGGTACGCGCCGGCCGCCGAGTCCCGTACCGGCGACGTGCTCGTGGCCCGGGCCGACGCCCGCCGTACACCGCCCCGTTCGGCGCCCGCCCCGGTCCCGGACGGGCCGCCGGTCCCGGACGCGACGCTGCTGTCGGCGGCCGTACGCGCCATCCGCGCCGGCGACCTGGCGGCGACGGCGGTCCGCAAGGAGCCCGCCGCGGCCACCGGCGCGCCCGGTGAACTCCCGCGCACGAGCGCGGCGGAGACCCTGGCCACGGTGCAGGCGGCCGCGCTGACCGGGACGGCGGTGTGGATCGGCTACGTGAACGCGGACGGCGCGGCCAGCCAGCGGGTCATCGCCCCCGTGCGGGTGGAGGGCGGCTTCGTCACCGGCTACGACCACACGGCCGACGAGGTCCGCACCTTCGCCCTGCACCGGATCACCGGCGTCGCGGAGCTCGCGGACGAGCACCTCTGAGGGGGCCGCGCGGCCCCCGTACTGCGTCCAGGCCCGCCAGGCCCGCGGCGGGGGCCGGAAAAGCGGTGGCCCTTCCGGACGCGGCCCCGCAGGCTGAAGCCATGCCCGACCACGAACCCGCCGCCCGCGGCGGCGAACCGGCCCGCCGGATCCGCGCCGTGCACACCGCCAACACCGTCACCGTGTACCAGGCCTACGACCCCCGCCTGGGGGTCCCGGCGGCCCGTGACGGGCGCTTCCCGCCGGACTGGAAGCGGGAGCGGATGACCTGGGTCAAGCCCTCGTTCCTGTGGATGATGTACCGCTGCGGGTGGGCCGCCAAGCCAGGCCAGGAGACCGTCCTCGCGATCGAGGTCACCCGCGAGGGCTTCGACCGGGCGCTGGGCGAGGCCTGCCTCTCCCACCACGCCCCCGGCGTCCACCCGGACCGGGACACCTGGCGGCGGGCGCTGCGCACGGCCTCGGTCCGCGTCCAGTGGGACCCGGAGCGGGACCTGCACCTGAACGCACTGCCGTACCGCTCGCTGCAACTGGGCCTGTCCGGCCCGGCCTCGCGGGCGTACGCCGACGAGTGGACCGTCTCGATCCGCGACGTCACCCCGCTGGCCCGGGAGGTCCACTCCCTGGTCCGGGCCGGCGAGGACACGGCCGCGCGCGCCCTGCTGCCCGTGGAACTCCCGTACCCCGCAGGGCCCCTGCCCCACCTGGGCGCCTGAACCTTTCCGGTCACAGCACTACTGCTGTGGCGCCTGCGCCCCCACCTCGGCCTCCAGGTCGATGAAGGGGACCGTGTCGCCGGGCAGCACGTACCGGTCGACCTCGGTGAAGCCGTGCGCCAGCGCGAACCGCAGGCCGTCCCGGTTCGACTCCAGGACCACCGTCCGGATCCGCCGCGCCCCGAGCTCCCGGGCCTGGGCCAGCCCGTACGCGTACAGCCGGCCGCCGTGCCCCCGGCGGCGGTGCTCGGGCAGGATCCGCGCGATCACCGTGGGCAGCGGCTCCCCGTCGGCGGGCGGCCGGACCGTCATGCAGCCCACCAGCACGCCGCCGGCGTACGCGACGTCGAGCCGGCCCCGGCCCGCCCGCTCGCGCACCTCGGCGGCGGAGAGCGGGGCCGTGGGAACGACCAGGTTGTGGACGTACTGCCAGTCCCGCAGGGCCTGACCGTCGCCCCGGCCCGCGTCCGCCCGCTCGATGTGAAGATCGTCCATTCCCCCAGGCAACTCCTCCCCGGCCACCCCGTCAACCGTGCGGCGCCGGCCCCGGCCCGTGTGTCGGGGGTGCCCGCGGAGGTGCCGTGGGGCGGCGGGTTCCGTGTCACCAGGGCGTACGGCACACTGGAGGTTTGACCTGAGTGAAACGGGGCGCCGCGCGTGAATGGTCCACTGATCGTCCAAAGCGACAAAACCCTCCTTCTGGAGGTCGACCACGAACTCTCCGGCGCCGCCCGGCGGGCCATCGCTCCCTTCGCCGAGCTGGAGCGGGCACCCGAGCACATCCACACCTACCGGATCACCCCGCTGGGCCTGTGGAACGCGCGGGCCGCCGGGCACGACGCCGAGCAGGTCGTCGACGCGCTCGTGGAGTTCTCCCGCTACCCCGTGCCGCACGCCCTGCTCGTCGACGTCGCCGAGACCATGGCGCGCTACGGCCGGCTGACCCTCAGCAAGCACCCGGTGCACGGGCTGGTGCTGACCAGCACCGACCGCCCGGTGCTGGAGGAGATCCTGCGCTCCAAGCGGATCACCCCGCTCGTCGGGGCGCGGCTCGACGCCGACACGGTGGCCGTGCACCCCTCCGAGCGCGGCCAGATCAAGCAGACGCTGCTCAAGCTGGGCTGGCCGGCCGAGGACCTCGCCGGGTACGTCGACGGCGAGGCGCACCAGATCGACCTGGCCGAGGACGGCTGGGCGCTGCGCCCGTACCAGCAGCAGGCCGTCGAGGGCTTCTGGCACGGCGGTTCCGGTGTGGTCGTGCTGCCCTGCGGCGCCGGCAAGACGCTGGTGGGCGCCGGGGCGATGGCCATGGCGAAGGCGACGACGCTGATCCTGGTCACGAACACCGTCTCGGCCCGCCAGTGGAAGCACGAGCTGGTCAAGCGGACCTCGCTGACCGAGGAGGAGATCGGCGAGTACTCCGGCACCCGCAAGGAGATCCGGCCGGTCACCATCGCGACGTACCAGGTCCTGACCACGAAGCGGAAGGGCGTCTACCCGCACCTGGAGCTCTTCGACTCCCGGGACTGGGGCCTGATCGTCTACGACGAGGTGCACCTGCTGCCCGCGCCGGTGTTCAAGTTCACCGCCGACCTGCAGGCCCGCCGCCGCCTCGGCCTGACGGCGACCCTCGTCCGCGAGGACGGGCGCGAGTCGGACGTGTTCTCCCTCATCGGGCCGAAGCGCTTCGACGCTCCGTGGAAGGAGATCGAGGCGCAGGGCTACATCGCGCCGGCCGACTGCGTCGAGGTCCGCGTGAACCTGACGGAGTCGGAGCGGCTGGCGTACGCGACCGCCGAGACGGAGGAGAAGTACCGCTTCTGCGCGACGACGGCGACGAAGCGGAAGGTCACGGAGGCGCTGGTGCGCAAGCACCAGGGCGAGCAGACCCTCGTCATCGGCCAGTACATCGACCAGCTCGACGAGCTCGGCGAGCACCTCGACGCCCCCGTGATCAAGGGCGAGACCTCCAACGCGCAGCGGGAGAAGCTCTTCAACGCCTTCCGGGAGGGCGAGATCAGCGTGCTGGTCGTGTCGAAGGTGGCGAACTTCTCCATCGACCTGCCCGAGGCCACGGTCGCGATCCAGGTGTCGGGCACCTTCGGCTCCCGCCAGGAGGAGGCGCAGCGACTGGGCCGCGTCCTGCGCCCGAAGGCCGACGGCCACGAGGCCCGCTTCTACTCGGTGGTGGCGCGGGACACGATCGACCAGGACTTCGCGGCGCACCGGCAGCGCTTCCTGGCCGAGCAGGGCTACGCCTACCGGATCATGGACGCCGACGAGTTGCTGGCCGAGGGCTGACGGCCCCGGGCGGCCGCCCGGCCCACCAGGGCGATCAGGACGGCCGTCAGGGGGACGGCCCACACCCACAGCCGTGACCAGTCCCCCAGGGGCAGGTGCCGGGCCCAGAACTCCGCGGAGGCCTGGGGCAGGACGAGCAGCCCCAGCAGCGCGGTGCCGGTGAAGGCGGCCAGGGCCGTCAGCCCGGCGCGGACGCGGCCGGTCAGCAGCAGGTACCCGGCGAGGACCGCCGAGGCCGGGGTGGCTCCGGCGGCGATGCCCAGCGCGAAGCCCTTGCCGAGCGCCGCCTGCGGCCGGCCGAGGTCCCATACGGCCAGGCAGGCGAGGGCCAGGTTGATCTGGGCGGGCAGCGGGGCCTGGAACAGGGGCTCCAGCCACAGCCCGGCGATGGTTGCGGCGAGCACGGGCCCGGTCCGGGCGGGCAGGCCGGCGAGCCGGCAGGACAACAGCACCAGCAGGGCGAGCAGACAGGCGTTGCCGAGGACGAACACGGCGCGCAGCAGCCCCGGCGGCAGCCAGGCGGCGGGGGTGAACAGGATCGCCGCGAACGGCGGGTACGCGGACGGCGGCTGCCACTCGGCGGTGGACAGGCCGTCGGCGAAGGCGTCCGCCATCGGGATCCGCAGGGCCACGCAGAGCACGCCGAGCGCGAGCAGCGGCCCGCTGAGCAGGGCGCCGGCGGACGACGAGGACGAGCGGCTGGCGTCGGTGGTCCGGATCACGGCGCGACCCTAGTGGATCACCCGGCTCCGTCCGCGGTATCCGGCCAAGCCCCGCCGGACGGCCGGCGGTCGGAGGTCCGGGGGTTGGTGGCGCGGTGGTCGGTGGCCCGGAGGTCCGGTGGTCGGTGGGCCGGTGGGCCGGTGGGTGCGTCAGCGGCGGGCGACGCCGGCGTCCTCGGCGTACTCGCCCAGCAGGACCACGCTGACGGTGGCCGCGGCGAACACCTTCGCGGCGCGCAGGACGCCGCCGAGGCCGGTGCGGGGGCGGGAGTCGGAAAGGGCGGTGGCGCCGCTCGGGCGGCGGCCCCGGGCCGGGGCGAGGGTTGCGGTGCTCATGGATCCATGGTGGGTCGGCGCCCCCGCCCGGCGCATCGGCCGAGGGGCGGAACCCCGGGGCGCCCGGTCTCCCCCTCTCGGCCCATACGGGCCCCCGGGACCCCCTACTCCAGGCCGACCCCCACCCGTACGGGCGTTCCGGCCCAGACGGCTGCCGACGCCCGGAAACCGTTCGCGCCGCCGCGCCCCGATGGCTAGAATCTCCGCTCCTGCCGCCTCCCACCGCACGTCGGGGAGAGCCGCTCGCCGGTCGGCAACCGGCGGGCCGTCTGTTCGTACCGATCACCCCGATCATCAGCAGCAGCTGGAGGCAGTCCCGTGCCCGCGCACGCCCCGGAATCCGACACCGCGCCCCACGACACCGCAGGCGCAGACGCAGACGCAGACGCAGCCGGCACCGACCCGCTCGCCCGTGAACGCGCCCACCTCGCCGCCTCGCGGTCCGCGCTGCGCGCCATGCGCGCGGACGCCGAGTCCCTCGACATCCGCGACGTCACCGCGAACTGGGTCAACGCGGTCGTCCTCCAGGCCCAGATCGACGACCGCATCAAGGCCCTCGCCGACCTCGCCCACACCCCGCTCTTCTTCGGCCGTCTCGACTATGTGCACTCCCCCGGCGCGGAGCTCGCCGAGGGCGCGGAGGGCGAGCAGTTCTACATCGGCCGCCGGCACGTGCACGACGCCGGCGGCGACCCGATGGTCATCGACTGGCGCGCGCCGGTCTCCCAGCCGTTCTACCGGGCCTCCCGGAAGGACCCGCAGGACATCGGCTTGCGCCGCCGCTTCGGTTACACGGGCGGCGAGCTCACCGCGTACGAGGACGAGCACCTGCGCGACCCCGCCGAGGCGACCGCGGTCAGCAGGCTGCTCCAGCAGGAGATCGAGCGGCCGCGCGTCGGCCCCATGCGGGACATCGTCGCGACGATCCAGCCCGAGCAGGACGAGATCGTGCGCTCCGGCCTGTCCGGTTCGGTGTGCGTGCAGGGCGGCCCCGGCACCGGGAAGACCGCGGTGGGCCTGCACCGGGTCGCCTACCTGCTGTACGCCCACCGCGAGCGGCTCGCCCGCACCGGAACCCTCGTCATCGGGCCGAACCGCTCCTTCCTCCACTACATCGAGCAGGTGCTGCCCGCCCTCGGCGAGCTGGAGGTCAAGCAGGCCACCGTCGACGACCTGGTGGCCCGCGAGGGACTGGAGGTGCGCGGCGCCGACCCGGCCGCGACCGCCGTCGTCAAGGGCGACGCCCGCATGGCGCAGGTGCTGCGCCGCGCTGTCCGCTCGCACGTCTCCCTGCCCACCGAGGCGCTGATGGTGGTCCGCGGCTCGCGCCGCTGGCGGATTCCCGCGTACGAGCTGGAAGAGCTGGTCACCGAGCTCCTGGACCGGGACATCCGCTACGGCGCCGCCCGCGAGGCGCTGCCCCGGCGGATCGCGCACGCCGTGCTCGTCCGGATGGAGCAGGCGGGCGAGGCACCGGACGACCGCGTGCAGGACGCGGTGGCCCGCAGCGCGGCGGTCAAGGCCGCGGTGAAGCAGATGTGGCCGGCGGTCGAACCGGCGAAGCTCGTCCTGCGCCTCCTCTCCGACCCCGGGTTCCTCGCGCTGCACGCCGAGGGCCTCCTGTGCGCGGAGGAGCAGGAACTCCTGCTGTGGGCGAAGCCGCCGCGCAGCGTGAAGTCGGCAAAGTGGTCGGCGGCGGACCTGGTCCTCGTCGACGAGGCGGCGGACCTGGTGGAGCGGACGCACTCGCTGGGCCACGTGGTGCTCGACGAGGCGCAGGACCTGTCGCCGATGCAGTACCGGGCGGTGGGGCGGCGCTGCACGACGGGCTCGGCGACGGTGCTCGGCGACCTCGCACAGGGCACCACCCCCTGGGCCACCCGCAGCTGGGAGGTGGCGCTGACTCATCTGGGGAAGCCACAGGCGCTGGTGGAAGAGCTGACGGCGGGTTTCCGCGTGCCGCGCGAGGTGATCGCGTACGCCTCCCGGCTGCTGCCGTCGATCTCGCCGGGGCTGGCCCCGGTCGCCTCGGTCCGCGAGGCGCCGGGCTCACTGGTGGTCTCCCCCGTGGCGGACCTGCCGGCGGCGGTGGTGGCGGCCTGCCGCGACTCCCTCGCGTACGAGGGCTCGATCGGCCTGATCGCGGCGGACGCGCGGGTCCCGGTGCTCGCGCAGGCGCTGGCTCAGGCGGGGATGGCGTACCTGTCGCCGGGCGAGGAGACCACGGCGCAGTCGCGGCTGACACTGGTCCCGGCCTCGCTGGCGAAGGGCCTGGAGTACGACTACGTGGTACTGGACGAGCCCGCCGCGATCGTCGAGGGCGAACCGGACGAGCGGACCGGCCTGCGCCGCCTCTACGTCTGCCTCACCCGGGCCGTCTCCGGCCTCACCCTCCTGCACGCCGACCCGCTCCCCGCCGCCCTCGCCTGAGCCGCCGGGCGGCAGCCGTGTCAGTCCTCCAGGCGGACCGGCATCAGGAGCGAGAAGGTCTCCTCGGTGTCGGTCCGGCGGACCGCCAGGGGTGCCGTCGGGCCGCCGTACTCAAGGAACAGCTCCTCCCCGCCTGCGGCGGCGAGGGCGTCCAGGAGGAACCCGCGGTCGACGGCGATCCGGTCCGGGCCGCCCTCCCCGTCTTCGCCGCCGCAGACGGTGACCAGGCCGTCGTCCCCCACCGCGAGCACGCTGATCCCGCGGGGCGAGCCGTCCTGCTCTCGCCCCCCGCCGCCCCGGACGGGTCCCCGCTCCAGCGCCTCCCGGAGCGCCGCGGCGTCGACGGGGGCGCGGCGTCCCGCCGGCAGGCGGACGAGGCGGCGGTAGTCGGGGAAGTCGTGGTCGAGGCACCGGCCGGCCACCTGCCGGTCGCCCGTCTCCAGGGCCACCCGGCCGCCGTCCACGGTGAGCCGGACGGAGGGGTCGTCGCCCAGCAGCGCCCGCATCGCGTCGACCAGCGGAGTGGGGACGATGGCCTGCACGCGGGGCCCGTCGTGGCCGTCGGCGGCGCTCCGGGCGACGGCCAGCCGGTACCGGTCGGTGGCCACGACGCGGAGCGCCGGGCCCTCGGCGTCGAACAGGACGCCGCCGAGCACCGGCAGCTCCGGGTCGCTGCCGGCGGCGAAACGGACCGCGTCCAGCGCGGCGGCCAGTGCGGGTGCGGGGACGGTGAGGCGCAGGACGGCGGTCGGGGGTGTGGTCACGGGGTTCTCCCTGCAGGCGAGTAGCGCTCGGAGTGCGGAGAACTCGGTGCGGGCATCGGACAGCCCTGCTTCGAGGCGGCGCAGGTGCGCGTCCAGGAGCCGGAGCACCAGGTCGGTGTCCGTCCCGGACCAGCCGGCCAGGACCAGCCGGATGTCGGCCAGCGGCATGCCGGTTCGGCGCAGCCGGGCCAGCAGCCGGGACTCGTCCAACTGCCCGGCGCCGTACCAGCGGTAGCCGCTCACCGGGTCCACCCGGTCCGGGACCAGCACCCCGGCGCCGTCGTAGAACCTCAGGGCGCTCACGCTCAGCCCGCTGTCCCGGGCCATCTCTCCGATGCTGCGCATGGTGTTCTCCACACCCGGGACTCTGCGCCCTCCACCAGGTCGAGGGTCAACCCGGGCCGCCGGGCGTGCCCGGGCCCGCCCGGCGGCGTCCGACATCCGGCGCCCGGCGCCCGTCGTCCGGCGTCCGGCGTTCGGTCGCGCGGACCCCGGGCGCCGGGCCGACGGGCGCCGAGCCGACCGGCGCCGGGCCGCCCGTCAGGCCAGTGCGGACCGCCACCGGGCGACGGCCTCGGGGGAGACCGGGCGGCCCCAGCCGTCCGGCCGGGCCGCGCCGCCGATGTGGAACGCGTCGATGCCCGCCCCGCGGAGCTCCGGCAGGTGCCCGAGGGTCAGACCGCCGCCGACCAGCAGCCGGGGCCCGTACCCCGGCTCGCCCCGCCGCGCCGCCTCGGCGACCAGCACCGCCAGCCCGTCCTCGACGCCGGCCGCCGATCCCGCCGTCAGGTAGGTGTCCAGCCCGGGCAGGTCCGCGACCGCCTTGCGCAGGCCGTCGCGGTCGGCCGCGCGGTCGATGGCCCGGTGGAAGGTCCAGCGGCAGCCGCCCAGCTCCGCCACCACCGCCTCCACGGCGCCGAGGTCGGGGCTGCCGTCCGCGTGCAGGAAGCCGAGGACGAACTCGTCGGCGCCCTCGGCCCGCAGCGCCCGCGCCTCCTCGACCAGGACGGCGAGCTGCGCGGCGTCCCCGGCCGCGAACCCGTCGGCCTTGCGGAGCATCACGCGCAGCGGGATGTCGACCGCCGCCCGGATCGCCGCGAAGGTCTCGCGCGGCGGGGTGAGCCCGTCGGCGGCCATGTCGGTGACCAGCTCCAGTCGGTCCGCCCCACCGGCCTGGGCCGCGACCGCGTCCTCCGCGTCGAGGGCGATCACCTCCAGGAGCGCACGGTTGCTCATTCGATCCCATCCTTCGGCACACTTCGCGGGGCCCGTACGGCCATACGGCCCGTAGGGGAAATAGGTCTAGTCCAATATCCAGGGTACGGGCCTGCGCCCCGGCTCCACCAGCACAATCGCGCCACCCCCACAATGTGCGCATGGACACAGGCACCCCGCACACCGACACCACGGACCTCCGAGCCCGCTGGCGGGCCACCGTCGCCGCAGCCGGCGCGGACGCGGCCGCCGACCCCGCCCCCTACGCCGACCGCCTCCTCGCCGCCTGGGCGGAGCCGCAGCGGCGCTACCACACCACCGCCCACCTGGCCGCCGTCCTGCGGCACGTCGACACGCTGGAGCCGTACGCCGCCGACCCCGCCGCCGTCCGCCTCGCCGCCTGGTTCCACGACGCCGTCTACCGTCCCGACCGCTCCGAGAACGAGGAGCGCAGCGCCGCCCTCGCCGAGCGCGCCCTGCCCGAACTCGGCATCGGCGCCGCCCGCACCGCCGAGGTGGCCCGCCTGGTCCGGCTGACCGTCACCCACGACCCGGCCCCCGGCGACACGGACGGCGAGGTGCTCTGCGACGCCGACCTCGCGGTCCTGGCCGGCGCCCCCGCCGCGTACGCCGCCTACGCCGCCGCCGTCCGCGAGGAGTACGGCTTCGTCCCCGACGACGCCTTCCGGACCGGCCGGACCGCCGTACTGCGCCGGCTCCTCGGCCTGCCCCGGCTCTTCCGCACCCCGTACGGCACCGCCCACTGGGAGGGCCCGGCCCGGACCAACCTCGCCACCGAGCTGGCACTGCTGGATTCACAGGGCTGACACATTCCCGGGGAATGTCATCCGTTTCGGCACGGTTGGTGAGATACATGCCCGAAGCCGCCACACGCACCCGCATGCCCGTCGCCGTCTACGTCCTCGGCCTGTCCGTCTTCGCACTCGGCACCAGCGAGTTCATGCTCTCCGGGCTCCTGCCGCCGATCGCCGAGGACATGGGCGTCACCATCCCGCAGGCCGGCCTGCTCATATCGGCCTTCGCCATCGGCATGGTGATCGGCGCGCCCCTGCTGGCCGTGGCCACCCTGCGGCTGCCCCGGCGCACCACCCTCGTCACGCTGATCAGCCTCTTCGGCCTCGGACAGGTCGCGGGCGCACTGGCCCCCACCTACGAGCTGCTCTTCGCCTCCCGCGTGGTCTCGGCCCTGGCCTGCGCCGGGTTCTGGGCCGTCGGCGCGGCCGTCGCCATCGCCATGGTCGAACGCCACCAGCGGGCCCGCGCGATGGCCGTCATGATCGGCGGCCTGTCCATCGCCAACGTCCTGGGCGTCCCCGCCGGGGCCTTCCTCGGCGAGCACCTGGGCTGGCGCTCCGCCTTCTGGTCCGTGGGCGCGGCCTCCGCCGTCGCCCTCGCCGGCATCCTCGCCCTGATCCCGAAGATCCCGCTGCCCGACGAGAAGCCCCGCCTCGGGCAGGAGCTGCGCATCTACCGCGACCGGCAGGTGTGGCTGTCCATCGTGGTCACGGCCCTCGCCGCGGGCGGCGTCTTCTGCGCCTTCAGCTACCTGTCCCCGCTGCTCACGGACGTGGCCGGACTCGACTCCCAGTGGGTCCCCTGGATCCTCGGCCTCTTCGGCGTCGGCGCGCTCGCCGGCACCACCCTCGGCGGCCGGGTCGCCGACGCGCACCTGTTCGGCGTGCTGCTCTGGGGCATCACCGCCTCGACCGCCTTCCTGACGGCGCTCGCCCTGCTGGCCTCCACGCAGGCCGCCGCGATCGCGCTGTCGTTCCTGCTCGGCTTCTCGGCGTTCTTCACCGCCCCGGCGCTCAACGCCCGCATGTTCAACGTCGCCGGCGCCGCGCCCACCCTGGCCGGCGCCACCACGACGGCCGCGTTCAACCTCGGCAACACCGGCGGCCCCTGGCTCGGCGGCACCGTCATCGACGCGGGCCTCGGCTTCTCCGCCACCGCCTGGGCGGGCGCCGCCATGACGGTCACCGCGATCGCCCTCACGGTGGTCTCCCTGCGCCTGGACCGGCGTACGCCGCCCCGCGCCGCCCGCGTCGTCGCCGCCTCGGCGCCCGGTCCCGCCACGGTCCCGGCGGCCGAGCCCGCGCGCGCCTGAGCGGGCGGCGGCCCGGCGGACCGGGCCGCGGACAGGGACGCGGGCGTTCCTCGGCCGCGCCCGGTCCGCTACGCCGGTTACGGCTGGGGGCGGCCCTTCGGGCGGCGCAGGCCCGCCGCCGTCAGCCGGGCGACGAGCTCCTTGCTGCCGATCTGCACCGCGCCCGCGTCGACCGCGTCCGCGTACCGGTGCGAGGGGACGTCGTAGTGGTCCCGCTCGAAGGCCCGCGGCGGGCAGCCGATGGCCGCCGCGAAGGCGTGCAGCTCCTCGTACGACACGTCGCTGACCAGGTGCGACCACATGCGGCCGTGACCCGGCCAGGTCGGGGGGTCGATGTAGAGGGTCACCGGCCGAAGACCGTGCCGAGGCCGCCGACGGCCGCCACCTTCACGCCCGCCTCCGAGCACACCCAGTGCGGATCGGGGCCCAGCTCCGGCTCCACGTCCAGGGCATGCGGGTCGCCGTGGTTGCAGACCGGGCACAGCGGCCAGCGCCCGTACTTCTCCAGCAGCGCGTCCTGCACGTCCTGGGCGACGAGCCCGGCGAGGTAGTCGACCCCCTCCGGCCACTGCTCCACCCACCACCGGCGGTGCGTGACCGAGTCCTCGACGAGGGAGACGACATCGGCATCGGCGACCTGGCCGGCGGCGAGGTCGGCGAGAACGAGTGCGCGGGCGACGTGCAGCGCCTGCTCCAGGGGGGTCGCGTGGTCCATGGCCTCATTGTGGCCCCGTACGGCCCAACCTGGCCAAGGCCCTTTCCCCGCTGTGACGTATGGCGCCTTGACGCCCACCCTCGGCGAAAATAAGTTTCAGCCGTGAGCACGAACGCGAAGGAAACTTCCAGCCACTCGCCCCGGCGCCGGGCCCCCGGCACCCCGCCAGCCCCGTACCCGGCCGCCCCGGACCCGGCAGGCCCGGCGCAGGCCGGCACGGCCGCGCAGGCCGGCACGGTGCCCGTACCCTCCGGGATGGCCCTGCGGGCGCGCGTGCGCAGCCTCGGCCCCTCCATGACGCGGTCCGTACTGGCCGTCGCCGAGGCCGTCGCCGAGGACCCGGCGGGCTGCTCGCGCCTGACCGTCACCGCCCTCGCGGAGCACACCGGCACCAGCGAGGCCACCGTCGTCCGCGCCGCCCGCCTCCTGGGCTACCCCGGCTACCGTGACCTGCGCCTTGCCCTCGCCGCGCTGGCCGCCCAGCAGGAGTCCGGCGCCGCCCCCGCCGTCACCGTCGGCATAGCCGTCGACGACCCCCTCTCCGACGTCGTCGCCAAACTCGCCCGGGAAGAGGCCCAGACCCTCGCCGACACCGCGGCCGGCCTCGACCTGGCCCAGCTGGCCGGAGCCGTCACCGCCCTGGCCACCGCCCGCCGCATCGACATCTACGGCATCGGCGCCTCGGCCCTCGTCGGCCAGGACCTGGCGCAGAAGCTGCTGCGCATCGGGCTCGTCGCGCAGGCCCACGCCGACCCCCACCTCGCCGTGACCGGCGCCGTCCAGCTGCGCCCCGGTGACGTGGCGGTCGCCATCACCCACTCCGGCGCCACCGACGACGTGATCGACCCGCTGCGCACCGCCTTCGAGCGCGGCGCCACCACCATCGCCCTCACCGCCCGCCCGAACGCCCCCGTCTCCCACTACGCCGACCTGGTCCTGGCCACCTCCGCAGCCCGCGAGACCCAGCTGCGCCCGGCCGCCATGTCCAGCCGGACCAGCCAGCTCCTCGTCGTCGACTGCCTCTTCGTCGGCGTCGCCCAGCAGACCTACGAGACCGCCGCGCCCGCCCTCGCCGCCTCCTACGAGGCGCTCGCACCCCGCCACCGCGCCACCGTCCCCGGCGGCAGGCGCGGCCCGGCCACCCCGCGCTGACCGAACCGCCAGGAGCCGCCCCATGACCGCCCACGCCGCACTGCGCGCCCAGCTGGAGACCCTGACCACCGAGGCCTTCCGCCCCGAACTCGCCGAGATCGACCGGCTCTCCACCCTCGACATCGTCCGCACCATGAACGCCGAGGACGCCACCGTCCCCGCCGCCGTCGCCGGAGCGCTGCCGCAGATCGCCGCAGTGATCGACGCCGTCGCGGCGCGCATGGCCCGCGGCGGACGGCTCGTCTACGCGGGTGCCGGCACCGCCGGCCGGCTCGGCGTGCTGGACGCCAGCGAGTGCCCGCCCACCTTCAACACCGACCCCGCCCAGGTCCTCGGCCTGATCGCGGGCGGTCCCTCCGCCATGGTCAAGGCCGTCGAAGGCGCCGAGGACTCCGCGGAGCTCGCCGCCGCGGACCTCACCGCCCTCGCCCTGACCGCCGACGACACGGTGATCGGCGTCTCCGCCTCCGGCCGCACCCCGTACGCGGTCGGCGCCGTCGCCTTCGCCCGCGCCCGCGGCGCCCTGACCGCCGGCCTGTCCTGCAACGCGGGATCCGCGCTCGCCGCCGCTGCCGAGCACGGCATCGAGGTGGTCGTCGGCCCCGAACTGCTCACCGGGTCCACCCGCCTGAAGGCGGGCACCGCCCAGAAGCTCGTCCTCAACATGATCTCGACGATCACGATGATCCGGCTCGGGAAGACGTACGGGAACCTGATGGTCGACATGCGCTCCTCCAACGACAAGCTGTACGCCCGCGCCCGCCGCATCGTCGCCCTGGCCACCGGCGCCCCCGACGAGGAGATCGAGGCCGCGCTCACCGCCACCGGCGGCGAGGTGAAGGACGCCATCCTCGTGGTCCTCGGCGGGGTCGACGGCGCGCGCGCCGCCGAGCTCCTCACGGCCTCGCAGGGCCACCTCCGCGCCGCCCTCGCCCAGACCAGCTGACCCCCGACGCAAGGCGACCCCATGTCCACTGACAAGAACCGCGCCACTGCCGCCGCGATCCTCCCCCTGGTCGGCGGCCCGGACAACGTCCTGTCGACGGCGCACTGCATGACCCGGCTGCGCATCGCCCTGCGGGACCGCGCCCTGGTCCAGGACGAAGCCCTCAAGGCGCTGCCCGCGGTCCTCGGCGTCGTCGAGGACGACACCTACCAGATCGTGCTCGGCCCGGGCGCGGTCGCCCGCGTCACCCCCGAGTTCGAAGCCCTGGTCGAGGAGGGCCGCACGGCGCAGCCCGCCCCCGCCGCCGCCCCCGCCGCCGGCCCCGGGCCCTCCGGTGACCGGGCGGCCCCGGTCACGGCGGACGGGCTCGCCGCCCAGGGGTCCGCCCTGAAGGCGGCGCGGAAGGCGCGCAACGCCACCCCCTTCAAGCTCTTCCTGCGCCGGATCGCGAACATCTTCGTCCCCCTGATCCCGGCCCTCATCGGCTGCGGGATCATCGCCGGCCTCAACGGCCTGCTGACCAACCTCGGCTGGCTGCCCGCCGTCGTGCCCGCCCTCGCGGCGATCGCCTCCGGGTTCATGTCCCTGATCGCGGTCTTCGTCGGCTACAACACCGCCAAGGAGTTCGGCGGCACCCCGGTCCTGGGCGGCGCGGTCGCCGCCGTCATCGTCTTCCCGGGCGTCGCCAAGATCGACGCCTTCGGCCAGCAGCTCTCCCCCGGCCAGGGCGGCGTGCTCGGGGCCCTCGCCGCCGCCCTGCTCGCCGTCCGGATCGAGAAGTGGTGCAGCAAGCGGATTCCGGAGGCCCTGGACGTCCTGGTCACCCCCACCCTCACGGTGCTGGTCTCCGGCCTGGTGACCCTGTTCGGCCTGATGTTCCTCGCCGGCGAGGCCTCCTCCGCCATCGGCACCTTCGCCGACCGGCTCCTCGCCGGCGGCGGCGCCTTCGCGGGCCTGGTCCTGGGCGGCCTCTTCCTCCCGCTGGTGATGCTCGGCCTGCACCAGGCCCTCATCCCCATCCACACCACGCTGATCGAGCAGTCCGGCTACACGGTGCTGCTGCCCATCCTGGCCATGGCGGGCGCGGGCCAGGTCGGCGCCGCCATCGCCGTCTACTACCGGCTCCCGCACAACGCCTCGGTCCGCGCCACCGTCAAGTCCGCCCTCCCCGCCGGCTTCCTGGGCATCGGCGAACCGCTGATCTACGGCGTCTCCCTGCCGCTGGGCCGCCCCTTCGTCACCGCCTGCGTCGGCGGCGCGGCCGGCGGCGCCTTCGTGGGCCTCGCCCACCAGGTCGGCATCGCCTTCGGCTCCACCGCCATCGGACCCTCCGGCTGGGCCCTGTTCCCCCTGCTGGACGGCACCTCGGGCCTGGCCGCCAGCCTCACCGTCTACGCGGGAGGCCTCGGCATCGGCTACCTGGTGGGCTTCCTCGCCACCTACTTCTTCGGCTTCACCGACCGGATGCTGGCCGACCTCGACACGCCCCCCGCCCCGGCCGCCCCGCCCCCGTCCACCGGCCCGGCGCCGAAGGAACCGGCCCTCACCCCCTGACGGGGCCGCCGGTGCACACCGGTCAGAGGCCGCCGGTGAACAGCAGCCGGTTCGGCCCGCCCGCGCCGACGCCGGTCAGCACGTCCTTGGTGGACTCCGCCTCCAGGAACTCGATGACCTCCTGGGGCCCCGCCCCCGGGTGCGCCGCCCGGTACAGCACGGCGACGCCGGCGGCGTGCGGGGCGGCCATCGACGTACCGTCCAGGGCCAGGCTGCCGCCGCCCAGCTTCGCGGAGACGACGGCCTGGCCGGGCGCGTACAGGGAGACGCAGGGGCCGTGGTTGGAGAAGCCGCTCTGTGCGTCCCGCTCGTCGGAGGCGGCGACGGTGAGCACCCGTGCGGCGGACGCGGGCGAGACCAGACAGGCGTCCTTCGCGCTGTTGCCGGCCGCGACCACCGGCAGGACACCCGCGTCGAAGAGCGCGGTGGCCGCGTCGTTGACCGCGTCCGAGGTGTCCCCGCCCAGGGAGGCGTTCAGGACGGCGGGCTGCCGGGCGTTCTTGGCCACCCAGTCCATCCCGGCGACGATCCCCGACCACGTCCCGGTGCCGTCGCAGCCGAGGACGCGGACGCTGACCAGGTCCGCCCTGCGCGCCACCCCGTACGTCGCCCCGGCCACCGTGCCCGCGACGTGCGTGCCGTGGCCCTGGCAGTCCTGGCCGCCGCGTCCGTCGCCGACGGCGTCGAAACCGGCCCTGGCGCGCCCGCCGAACTCCTCGTGGGCGAAGTCGATGCCGGTGTCCAGGATGTACGCGGTCACCCCGGCGCCGTCGCCCAGGACCGTGACGTCCCGGTCCAGCGGCAGTGCCCGCTGGTCGATCCGGTCCAGCCCCCAGGAGGCCGCCGGAACCCGCGCCCCTCCCGCCCCGGCCGGCTGCGGCACGGACTGCACCTCGGCGTCCTCCTCGACCGCGGTGACGGCCGGGCTGCTGCGGACGCGCTCCAGCTGACGGGGGGTCAACGGGACGGCGAAGCCGTTCAGCGCCGAACCGTAGAGGAACGACGGCTCAAGGCCCAGCTCCTTCGCCGCACGCGCCGCGTCCGCCCCCTTCTCCAGGGTCACGATGTACCGGCCGGGCACCGGCCGGGCCGCGGTCTTCAACGGGGCCGGGACCGGCTCCGGGGCCGCGGCGAAGGCGCCTCCCGCCGTGAACGGGATGACGCAGAGCAGGGCGGCGGCGGACGCACGGGCGGGCAGGCGCATGGGGGGAACTCCCGGACGGGGGCAGGGACCGGCATGGATGAGCCGCCCCCACGGCACCGTGTGCTCGTGCGGGGACGGCTCACCTCCCATCGGTGCCACCCGCCGGGCCGGTTCGAACCCCCGGCACGGTCCGGCGGCCGCCCCGCCCCGGCCCGTCCCGCCCGTGCGGGCAGCGCGGCCCGCCCGCGCCGCACCGGCCGCGCCCCGGTCGGGTGAGCCCGGACGGCCCGCGGCCCCGCCACGAGGATCACCCGGACGGTCCGCCGCCACCCCAGGCGCCGCCGGCTTCGGGGCCGTCCGAGGCCGGCGGCCGCTCAGCCCCGGTACACCCGCAACTGCGCGACCTCGTACGCCATCTCCGTCAGCTCCGGGCCCGGCGCGGGGTGGTAGCGCCCGGCGGACACCGACAGGTTGACGATCAGGTAGGCGTGCCAGCCGCGGCCCACACCACGGCGGTCGGCGAACACCCGCGCCCCGTTGACCCACCAGACCACCGACGTCCGGCCGAACTCCACCTTCAGGTCCACCCACGCACCGGGCCGTACCGCCGGGTCGCGGTGGTAGCGGTGCGCCTCGCGGACGTGGTTGGAGAGCTCCAGCAGGTCCGGGTTGTCCGGGTGGTACTCGAAGACGTCGATCTCCTGGCCGCCGTCCCGCCAGGTCCAGATCGCCGGCCAGGCGCCCCGCTCCACCGGGAGCTTCACCCGCGCCTCCAGCACGTCGCCGGTGCGCACCATGAAGCCCTGGTCGCTGCCCTCGGTGGTGAGCAGCCCGGCGTCCCAGTTGCCGTCCGGGCGCAGCGTGGCCCGGAAGACACCGGAGCGGCTGTAGGCGGGATCGGCGGTGAGGTGGTCGAGCTTGTTGTCGCCGGGGTTGACCGGGCCGCCGTCGGGATAGGCCCAGGAGCGGCCGGCGACCCACTGGTCGGGTGAGGAGAAGTCGGCGGTGAAGACGGGGGCGCGGCGGGGCGCGAAGAGAACGGGGCCCCCGCCGTCCTGGGGGGCGAGGCGGCGGGTCAGGCGCCGCAGCCATCCGAGCGTTTCCGAGACCATGCCTGTGCTGTGCCCGGTGGAAACCGGGCCAACCTCCGGTTCTCGCTCAGAGTAATCGCATGACTGCGTTCAGCGAACAGAGGCGTGCGCCGCGCGCACGAAGGCGCGGATCAGCGCGGGGGACTTCACCCCGCGCTCCCTTTCGACCCCGCTGGACACGTCCACGCCCCAGGCCCCCGTCGCCCGCAGGGCCTCGCCGACGGTCTCGGGGTCCAGCCCGCCCGCCAGCAGCCAGTGGCCCCGCGGCGCGGTGAACTCCGCGGAACCCCAGTTCCACGGCTTGCCGGAGCCGGGGTCGGGGGCGTCGAGCAGCAGCAGGTCCTCCCCGTACTCGCCGCAGCTGCGCACGTGTTCCGCGGTGGCCCGCAGCAGCGTCCGGCCCACGGCGCGCAGCGCAGCGAACTCCTCCGGGCCCTCCTCGCCGTGCAGTTGCACGCCCCGTACGCCGCTCTCCTCGGCGAACCGCCGCACCTCCGCCACCGGCTGCGCCCGGAACACCCCGACGGTCAGCACCCCGGCCGGCACCCGCGCGGCGAGCTCCCGGGCCGCGGCGGCCGTGACGGTCCGCGGGCTGCCGGGCGCGAAGACGAACCCGACGGCGTCGGCTCCCGCCTCCACGGCCGCGTCGACGTCCTGGGCGGTCTTCAGGCCGCAGATCTTGACGAAGGGTGCTCGGCTCATGCTCATACCCCGAGTCAACCAAATCCGCCGCCCCACGGCTGCCCCGTCCCGGCCACCGGGCACGCGTCAGGGGGTCGGGCGGGGCCAGGGGACGTCGGTGGCGACCGGGGCGGCGTAGTCGATGCCGGGCACGGAGAACCCGTAGAGCCGCCGGACCTCCGTGCGGAACCAGTCGAGGTCGGCCAGGCCCGCGACGGTCTCCGTGGTGGCCTCGGCCCAGCGCCGCGCCACCTCCGCCTGGACCGCGCCGGACAGTTCGAAGGCGTCCAGGCGGACCCGGCCCTCCTCGTCGACGGCGAGCGGGGCGGCGCCGGTCAGCTGGTCCCACAGGGCGGCCAGCTGGTGGACCGGCGGGACGAGGCCCTCGCCGAGGACACCGCGCAGCAAGCCGGTGTACAGGGCGATGCCCGGGATCGCGGTGGAGGACTGGGTGACGGCGGCGCCGTTGACGGAGGTCACGGCCCGCCCGCCGACCAGCGTGGCGAGCCGCGCGTCAAGGGTGCGGGCGGTGGCCTCCAGATGGGCCTTGGCCGCGCCGATGGTGCCCTGCCGGTAGATCTCCGCCGTCAGCGGCGAGCCGATGTACGACAGCGCGGCGGTGGAGAACCCGTCGGCGAGCAGCCCCCGCCCGGCGAGCCGGTCGATCCAGCGCTCCCAGTCCGCGCCGCCCATCACGGCGACGGTCTGCTCCACGTCGTCGCCCTCGGCCGGCCCGGTCTCCACCTCGCGGACCTCGGCGGCGCCCTCGCCGTCGAAGACGAGCGTCTTGGTGCGGCCGGCCCGGCCGATCGGCTTGAGGACCGAGGCGTAGACGGCGCCCGTGTCGGGGTCGGTGCGCCGGGGCGCGGCCACCGAGTAGACCAGGTGGTCCAGCCGGCCGCCGAACCGCTGCTCGACCAGGTCGGCGACCTCGTCCTTCACCGCGTCGGAGAACGCGTCCCCGTTGACGAAGACCAGGTCCCGTCCGGCGGCGCGGGCGAGGTCGGCGGTGGCCGCGGTGCGGTACCAGCCGGCCGTCGCCGTGCGCCGGGCGGTGGGCGCCTTCTCGAAGCACACCGCGATCCCGCGGATCCCGGCGCGCTTGAGCCCGGCGAGCACGGCCGCGAGACCGTACCCGGCGGAGGAGCCGATGACCAGCGCGACCGGTCCGTCCCCCGCCGCCCCGCCGGCCCCGCCCGCCCCGTCGGGAGCCGCAGCGGGGGCCGGGGCAGGGGCGGGACAGGCCTGCCACATGTCGGCGACCAGCTGCCGGCAGCCCGCCGGGTGGGAGTCGAGGAAGAGGAAGCCCCGGTTGCGGGGGGCGAGAACACGCTCGTTCACGATCACGGTCCTTGGGTCGGCCGGGGCACGGGCGCGGCGGCCGGCCTGCCGCGCCCTGCAAGTCTGCTCCGGCGCGCCCGCACGCGGTGGACCCGCAGCAGACAATGATCATGCTCGGGACTTGGCGTGTTCCCACGACCACGGGAGCCGGACACGCCCGAGGGCGGCACCCGCTCCGTCCGGAGTGGGTGCCGCCCTCGGTTCGAGAACAGCCGATCAGCCAGGGGCCGATCAGAAGTCCATGTCACCGCCCGGCATGCCGCCGCCCGCGGGGGCACCGGCCTTCTCGGGCTTGTCGGCGATGACGGCCTCGGTGGTGAGGAACAGCGCGGCGATCGACGCGGCGTTCTGCAGCGCGGAGCGCGTGACCTTCGCCGGGTCGATGATGCCCTCGGCGATCATGTCGACGTACTCGCCGGTCGCGGCGTTCAGGCCCCAGCCCACGGTGAGGTTGCGGACCTTCTCCACGACGACGCCGCCCTCGAGACCGCCGTTGACGGCGATCTGCTTCAGCGGGGCCTCCAGCGCGAGCTTCACGGCGTTGGCGCCGGTCGCCTCGTCACCCGACAGGTCGAGCTTCTCGAAGACCGAGGAGGCCTGCAGCAGGGCCACGCCACCACCGGCGACGATGCCCTCCTCGACGGCCGCCTTCGCGTTGCGGACGGCGTCCTCGATGCGGTGCTTGCGCTCCTTGAGCTCGACCTCGGTCGCGGCACCGGCCTTGATGACGGCCACGCCGCCGGCCAGCTTCGCGAGGCGCTCCTGGAGCTTCTCACGGTCGTAGTCCGAGTCGGAGTTCTCGATCTCGGCGCGGATCTGGTTGACGCGACCCTGGACCTGGTCGCTGTCGCCGGAGCCGTCGACGATCGTGGTCTCGTCCTTGGTGATGACGACCTTGCGGGCACGGCCGAGCAGGTCGAGACCGGCGTTCTCCAGCTTGAGGCCGACCTCCTCGGAGATGACGGTGCCACCGGTGAGGATGGCGATGTCGCCGAGCATGGCCTTGCGGCGGTCGCCGAAGCCCGGGGCCTTGACGGCGACGGACTTGAAGGTGCCGCGGATCTTGTTGACGACCAGGGTCGACAGGGCCTCGCCCTCGACGTCCTCGGCGATGATCAGCAGCGGCTTGCCGGACTGCATGACCTTCTCCAGGAGCGGCAGCAGGTCCTTGACCGAGCCGATCTTGGAGTTGACGATCAGGATGTACGGGTCGTCGAGCGACGCCTCCATACGCTCCATGTCGGTGGCGAAGTACGCCGAGATGTAGCCCTTGTCGAAGCGCATGCCCTCGGTGAGCTCAAGCTCCAGGCCGAAGGTCTGCGACTCCTCGACCGTGATGACGCCTTCCTTGCCGACCTTGTCCATCGCCTCGGCGATGAGCTCGCCGATCTGCGTGTCGGCGGCGGAGATGGAGGCCGTCGAAGCGATCTGCTCCTTGGTCTCGACATCCTTGGCCTGCGCGAGCAGGGCGGCGGAGACGGCCTCGACGGCCTTCTCGATACCGCGCTTGAGGGCCATCGGGTTGGCACCGGCGGCCACGTTGCGCAGACCCTCGCGTACGAGCGCCTGGGCGAGCACGGTGGCGGTGGTCGTACCGTCGCCGGCGACGTCGTCCGTCTTCTTGGCGACTTCCTTGACCAGCTCGGCGCCGATCTTCTCGTACGGGTCCTCGAGCTCGATCTCCTTGGCGATGGAGACGCCGTCATTGGTGATCGTGGGCGCGCCCCACTTCTTCTCAAGGACGACGTTGCGACCCTTGGGGCCAAGGGTGACCTTGACGGCGTCGGCGAGCTGGTTCATCCCACGCTCGAGGCCGCGCCGGGCCTCCTCGTCGAACGCAATGATCTTGGCCATCTGAAGTGGTCCTCCCAGGGGGTCCCTCCCATGCCGTAGGCCATGGGGGAAGGGGTGGATTGCTCCGGACCGCGCCCGCGCCCGCGACGGACGGCCTGCACGCCCGGCGGTTCCTTCCCGCCGGACCCTGCGGGCCTCACCGGCCCGGTCCTCGTATCGGTAGCACTCTCACTTGGAGAGTGCTAACGCCAATGATTAGCACTCGCCCCCCGCGAGTGCAAGCGGCTTGGGTCAAGACCGGCCCACGAGTCAGGCAGGACACGGGCCGGCCGGCCACGACGCACGAGGGGCCCACATCCCGTGTCCAGGATGTGGGCCCCTCGTGGCGTTCGCGTGGGCGGTCGATCGCGCCGGGATCAGCCGAGTGCGAGCTTGACCATGTCCGCCTGCGGACCCTTCTGGCCCTGCGAGATCTCGAACTCGACCCGCTGACCTTCTTCAAGGGTGCGGTACCCGTCCATCTGGATGGCGCTGTAGTGGACGAACACATCCGCACCACCGTCGACCGCGATGAAGCCGTAGCCCTTCTCCGCGTTGAACCACTTGACGGTGCCCTGAGCCATGCCTAACTCCCCTATTACTGGCCCTTGCGCAGGAACGCACTTCGCGGTCCCGGGTCTTCACCTGCGTCGGAACGCGTCGACCGAGGCTGAATGTATCTGCGCGGGTGCTGTCTGCAACAGGTCAATCCGACGAGAATTCAGGACACCGGGAAAGATTGAAATAGAGTGAAAATTTGGCATATCCACGGGCAACTCGGGCCGGGCATATTGCGCCAAAGCCCCATACCGCACTTGCACATTGACCCGATGTCGACCCTCACGCGGCCCGTTCATATGCGGCGGGCAAGAACAGCGGAGGGGACTTCCCCAACCCTACCGCGCCCAATCAAGCAGAATTGCCCCCTCCGCTTTGTGGCGGAGGGGGCAATTTCGGTTTCGCGTGTCAGTTACCGGAGGGTCATCCGCCCGCAACGGCAGGAATGATCGAAACGCCCGAACCGTCCGGGGTGACCGCTTCCAGGCCGCCCTCGAAGCGCACGTCGTCGTCGTTCACGTAGACGTTCACGAAGCGCCGCAGCTTGCCCTGGTCGTCCAGGACCCGCGCGGCGATGCCCGGGTGGCTCTTCTCCAGCGACTCGATGACCTCGGCCAGCGTGGCGCCCTCGGCGGACACCTCGGCCCGGCCGCCGGTGTAGGTGCGCAGGATGGTGGGGATGCGGACGTTGACGCTCATGGCGCTACTGCCTTTCCGGTGTGCAGGGGGAGGGTCAGGCCAGGTTGGCGGCGCGGAACGCGTCCAGGCTCGGGCGGATGGTGGCGGTCTGCCCGCTGTCCGCGGCCACCGCCTCCAGGGTCTTCAGGCCGTCGCCGGTGTTCAGGACCACCGTGGTCAGCGCCGGGTCGAGCAGCCCGTTCTCGATGAGCTTCTTCGTCACGCCGACGGTCACGCCGCCCGCGGTCTCCGCAAAGATGCCCTCGGTCTGCGCGAGGATCTTGATGGCCTCGACGACCTGCTCGTCGTTGACGTCCTCGACGTAGCCGCCGGTGCGCCGCGCGATGTCCAGGACGTACGGGCCGTCCGCCGGGTTGCCGATCGCCAGGGACTTGGCGATGGTGTTCGGCTTCTGCGGGCGGACCACCTCGTGACCCGCCTTGAAGGCGGTCGAGACCGGGGAGCAGCCCTCGGCCTGCGCACCGAAGATCTTGTAGGGCTTGTCCTCGACGAGGCCCAGCCTGACCAGCTCCTGCAGACCCTTGTCGATCTTCGTCAGCTGCGAGCCGGATGCGATCGGGATGACGATCTGGTCGGGCAGCTGCCAGCCGAGCTGCTCGCAGATCTCGTACGCCAGGGTCTTGGAACCCTCGCCGTAGTACGGGCGCAGATTGACGTTGACGAAGCCCCAGCCCTCGCCCAGCGGGTCGCCGATGAGCTCGGAGCAGAAGCGGTTGACGTCGTCGTAGTTGCCCTCGATGCCGACCAGGTCGCCGCCGTACACCCCGGCCATGACGACCTTGCCCTGCTCCAGGTCGTGCGGGATGAACACGCAGGAGCGGAATCCGGCCCGGGCGGCCGCGGCGCCGACCGCGCCGGCCAGGTTGCCGGTGGAGGAGCACGAGAGGGTGGTGAAGCCGAAGGCGCGGGCCGCCTCGACGGCGATGGCCACGACGCGGTCCTTGAAGGAGTGCGTCGGGTTGCCGGAGTCGTCCTTCACGTACAGCTTGCCGGTGACGCCCAGCTCCTTGGCCAGGTTCGCCGCGTCCACCAGCTTGGTGAAGCCCGGGTTCAGGCTGGGCTTGGAGGCCACGTCCGCGGGGACGGGCAGCAGCGGCGCGTAGCGCCAGATGTTGTCCGGGCCGGCCTCGATCGCGGCGCGCAGCGCCTCCGGGTCGCCGGTGGGGAGGTCGTAGGCGACTTCCAGGGGTCCGAAGCACTCGGCGCACGCGAAGATCGGGCCGAGAGCGAAGCGGGTACCGCACTCGCGACAGGAGAGGCCGGTGGCGGGTCCGAGATCGACCGAATCGACGTCGGCAGAGGTGGCAGTCTGTGCAGCCATGATGGCGAGGCCCTTTCTCCTCATCTTCCCCATGGCGCACTTCGCCATGAGACGGATTTGGCACCTTCCCTAGCCGGGGACCTCGCTGTTGTCGCTGACGTACGCGATCGCGAGACCGACTGGAGGGTTGCCGGGGCTTCAACGGGCCGTGTCCCTCTGCCCCTCTGGATGAGCGGTATGGCACCGGGCGACGCGCTCTGCGGCGCACCCGGGCGTTTGTGCACGAGGACCCCCGACATGCGATGGTCCTTCGCGTTGTTCAAGACTGTAACCGAAGGCCCCGGCCGGTTGAGACAACCGTCCGAACCGCGAGATGGATCCGGGCTTGGGCCGATCCGCCCGACCGCAGGGAGTGCTGAGAGTGCTGGAAGAGGTGGAGCGCTGGCTGGCCGCCCGCTCCTGGTCCGCCGCAGACCGACCGCTCGACCAGCTGCTCGACCGGAAACGGGCAGCCGGCACCACGGTCAGCGTGGTGCTCCCCGCCCTCGACGAGGAGGCGACCGTCGGCGCCATCGTCGAGGCGATCCGGCGGGACCTCATGGACGGGCTGCCCGTCCCGCTGGTGGACGAACTGCTCGTGGTGGACTCGGGCTCGACCGACCGCACGGCCGAGGTCGCGGCGAAGGCCGGCGCCCGCGTCGTGCACCGCGACGACGTCCTGCCGCGGATACCGGCCCTGCCCGGCAAGGGCGAGGTGCTGTGGCGCTCGCTGCTGGCCACCACCGGGGACGTGGTCTGCTTCGTCGACGCGGACCTGCGCGACTTCTCCTCCGCCTTCGTCTCCGGAATCCTCGGGCCCCTGCTGACCGACCCCGAGGTGCAGTTCGTCAAGGCGATGTACGACCGGCCCCTCGGCGACGCCCCCGGGCAGGGCGGCCGGGTCACCGAACTCGTCGCCCGCCCGCTGCTGAACCTCCACTGGCCGCAGCTCGCCGGGTTCGTCCAGCCGCTGGGCGGCGAGTACGCCGTGCGCCGCGGGCTGCTGGAGCGGCTCCCCTTCCCCGTGGGGTACGGGGTGGAGCTGGGCCTGCTGGTCGACGCCCTGCACACGGTCGGTCTGGACGCACTGGCCCAGGTGGACGTCGGGGTGCGGCTCCACCGCCACCAGGACGGGCGCGCGCTCGGCCGGATGGCCGCGGCGATCTACCGCACGGCGCAGGTGCGCCTCTCCCGCGGGCACCTCGTCCGGCCGGAACTCGTCCAGTTCGAACGCGGGCCCGAGGGCTTCGTCCCGCACACCCACCCGGTGGACACCGAGGAGCGGCCGCCGATGGTGACGGTCACCGAGTACGCGCGACGCCGCGTGGCGTGACGATCACACACGTTTGAGCATGCACGGGCCGGGCTAGGTTGGCCGCATGGCTTCTCAGGTACTCGTCGCGGCGAACCGCGGCCCGCTCTCCTACGACCTCTCCGCGGACGGCACCCTCGATGCGCGCCGGGGCGGGGGTGGTCTCGTCTCCGGCCTGTCCGCCGCGCTGGCGCAGCAGCCGGACGCGCTGTGGATCTGCGCGGCCCTGTCGGACGGGGACCGGGAGGCGGTCCGGCGCGGCGTGTCCGAACCGGGGGTCCGGATGCTGGACATCGATCCCGCGGTGTACGACGACGCGTACAACGGCATCGCGAACTCCGTCCTCTGGTTCACGCACCACCACCTCTACGACAGCCCGCGGACCCCCGTCTTCGACGCCCGCTTCCGGGAGCAGTGGCAGTCGTACACCGCCTACAACCAGGCCTTCGCCGAAGCCCTCGCCCATGAGGCGGCCGAGGGAGCGCGGGTCCTGGTGCAGGACTACCACCTGGCCCTGGTCCCGGGCGCGCTGCGCGAACTGCGCCCCGACCTGCGGATCGCGCACTTCACGCACACCCCGTGGGCGGCGCCCGAGTTCCTGGACATGCTGCCCGGCGACGTCCGGGAGCAGCTGGTGCAGGGGATGCTCGGCGCGGACGTGGTCGGCTTCCACACCACGGCCTGGGCGGACTCCTTCCGGGCGGGCGCCCGGCCCGACGAGGAACGCACGCGGGTCGCCGTGTTCCCGCTGGGCGTGGACGCGGACGAACTGCGGGCGCTCGCGCACCGCCCCGAGGTCGACGAGAAGCTGGCGGGACTCCGGGAGGAGGTCGCCGGACGCAAGACGGTCGTCCGGGTGGACCGGACGGAGCTGTCGAAGAACATCCTGCGCGGGCTGCTGGCCTACCGGGAGCTGCTGACGGTCCACCCCGAGTGGCGCGGCGAGGTCGTGCACCTGGCCTCGGCCTACCCGTCGCGGCAGGACCTGGAGGCGTACCGGTCGTACACGGCCGCGGTGCGGGAGCTGGCGGACGAGGTCAACGCGGAGTTCGGCACGCCGGACTGGCAGCCGGTGCTGGTGTCCGTGCAGGACGACTTCTCGCGCTCGCTGGCGGCGTACCGGATGGCGGACGTGGCGCTGGTGAACCCGGTGCGGGACGGCATGAACCTCGTGGCGAAGGAGATCCCGGTGGTCTCCGAGGCGGGGTGCGCGCTGGTGCTGTCCACCGGGGCGGGGGCGTACGAGGAGCTGCGCGAGCAGGCGCTGACGGTGAACCCGTACGACGTGTCGGCGACGGCCGAGGCGCTGCACGCTGCGCTGGCCATGCCGGCGGCGGAACGCGCGGACCGCACCAAACGCCTCGCGGCCGCCGCCACCGCCCTCCCCCCGTCAGCCTGGTTCGAAGCCCAGCTCACCGCCCTCTCCCGGTGACCCCGGGCGGAGCCCCTGCCCGCGCCGACCAGGGCTCCGCCTGAGCCTTCGCCTCAATCGCCGGCGGGGCTGAAAAGCCCCACAGGCCGACCGGGGCCCCGCCCATCCTTCACCGCAGCCCAGGCCCGGCCCGGCACAACCAGCCCCGCCGGCGCTTGAGGCGAAAGCCCGGGCGCAGCCCAGGCTCCGCCCGGTGAACCCGGCCCCGGCTCAGGCGGTGAGGGATGTCGCCAGGGTGGAGAGGAAGGCGACCACCTGGGCCGGTCCGGGGAGGACCAGGTCGGCGCGGGAGGCCAGTTCCGGGACCTCGGCCGAGCCGCTGCACACCAGCAGCCCCGGCAGCCCGTCCGTACGCCGCTTCTCCACGGCCGCAAAGGCCGCCAGGTCCCCGAGGTCGTCCCCGGCGTACAGCACCGCCTCCGCCCCCGTCTCCGCGAGGAACTCCGTCAGGGCGACCCCCTTGTCGGTCCCCGGCGGCCGCAGCTCCAGCACGGCCCGGCCCGGCTCGACCATCAGCCCGTGCCGGGCGGCGAGCTCGGCCAGGGGCTCCCGCAGGGCGGCGAAGGCGGCCTCCGGGTCCGCGGCCCGGCGGGTGTGCACGGCCAGCGCGCGGCCCTTCTCCTCGATCCAGGTACCGCGCCAGGCCCCGATCGACTCCAGGAACCCCGGCAGCTCGGCCCGTACCGCGGCCACCCCGGGGTGCTCGGCGGGGGCGTGGACGGTGCCGGTGACGGCGTCCCAGCGCTCGGCCCCGTAGTGCCCGAGGACCACCAGGTGCTCCAGGCCCGGCACCCCGGCGAAGCCGCCGTAGCGGACGGCCACGCCCGCCGGGCGGCCGGTGATGACGGCCACCGAGGCCACCTCGGGGGCCAGCGCGGCCAGCGCCGGCACGGCTCCGGGATGGGCGCGGGCCTGGTCCGGGTCCGGGACGATGTCGGCGAGGGTGCCGTCGAAGTCGAGGGCGACCACGGACCGGCGGGGTGCGCGGAGCAGGGCGTCGAGGCCCTCGCGTCCGGCGGCGGTGACGGGCGTCGGCAGTTCGTGCGGCTGGCTCCCCATACGGACGACCCTAACGGCCCGGCCGGGTGACGGCTACGGCGCGGGGTGCTCCCGGCGCGGGCGGCACGCGTCCGTCACCTCCGGGAGCGCTGCGCCTCGCGGATGCGCCGCAGCCGGTTGACCGTGCCGGGGGCGTGCGCCAGGGCCCGCGGATCGTCCATGAGGGCGTTGAGCAGCTGGTAGTAGCGGACCGGGGTCATTCCCAGGGTCTCGCGTATGGCCCGTTCCTTGGCTCCGGGCCCGGGCCAGGTGCGTCCCTCGCAGGCGAGCACCGCGGCCTCCGCGGCCGTCAGCTGCTGCCCGTCGTCCGTCATACCGCCAGATTAACGCCGCCCGCCGACAGCGGTCCGCGCGCGGCGGTCCCGCGGCCGGCGGTCCCGCGGCCGGCGGTCCCGCGGCCGGCGGTCCGGTTCAGCGCGGGTCCGCCGCCCGCGCGGCCGTCGCGATGTCCTCCAGGACCTTCGCCGGCTGCCCGCCCGGCTGCACGGTCTTGCCGATGTCCTGCTTGATGTCCTCGCTCACGCCCGCCCAGGACTTCTTGCCGACCGGGTACAGCCGGGCGTTGGGCAGGGCCGCCAGGAAGGTCTTCAGCTGCGGCGCGGACCCGCCCGTGCCGGACTGCACGGCCCGGTAGCCGCTCGTGGTCACGGGCAGCAGGTCGTAGGCGTTGGTGAAGGCGGTCACGTTCTTCGCCTCGTACACGTAGTCCAGGAACGCGCCGGACTCGGCCTTGTGCCCGGTCTTGAAGGCCATCATCCAGTCCGCGACGCCCATCGCCGAGTGCTCGGTGCCGTCGGAGGTGGGCAGGGTGACCATGCCGAACTTCACCCCCTTGCCGGCGGCCTGCTTCAGCAGCGTGGGGTGGCCGTTGAGCATGCCGACCTCGCCGCGCGTGAAGGCGTCGAAGGCGGCCTGGCGGTCCAGCTTGCCGGGCTCCACCGGGCCGGTCAGGCCCTGGCCGACCATCTTGTCGCGCAGGAACTCCAGCGTCTTGATGTTGTCGGCCGAGTCGATGGAGTACGCCTCCTCGTTGTCGGTGTAGCCGCCGCCTCCCGCGAGCATCCACATCATGGTCTCGGCCTGTGCCTCCTCGCGGCCCAGGGGCAGCGCGAGGGGGGTCTGGACCCCGGCGGCCTTCAGCTTCTTCGCGGCGGCTTCCAGCTCCGCCCAGCTCTTCGGCTGCCAGGGGGTCTTCCCGTCCTTGGGGACGATGCCGGCGTCGGCGAACAGCTTCTCGTTGTAGAAGAGCAGCCGGGTGCTGGCCACGAAGGGCATGCCGTACTGGACCCGGTTGACCTTGCCCGCGTCGGCGAGCGGCCCGAGGAAGTCGGCCTCCGTCTTCACGGAGAGCAGCTCGTCCACGGAGTACAGCTTGTCGTCGGCCGCGTAGTCGGCGTAGGCGCCGATCTGGGCGATGTCGGGGGCCTTGCCGGCCTTGACCATCTCGGCGACCTTGGCGTCGACCTCGGACCAGGAGTAGACGCTCACCTCGACGCGGATGTCCGGGTGGGCCTTCTCGAAGCTGTCGGCGAGGTCCTTCCAGTACGTCGCGGACGAGTTCTGCGGATTGTCCCCGTAGTCGGCCGCCACGACCCGCAGGGTCACCTCGTTGTCCCCGGTGAGTCCACCGACGGCTCCGCAGCCCGTCAGCGTCACGGCTGTCAGGCACAGCGCGGCGCCCGACGCGGCCAGGTTCAGGTAACGGCCCTTCACAGTTCTCCATCCACCCCTTGTTGTACGTACGATCCACGTAAGGTCTACACCACTTTGGCGGCGGGTCCACATCCGGAACCCGCTCGTGGCCGGTTCGTGTCCGGAGCCCGGTCCCGGATTTGTATGGCCACTCAACAATCCCCCTCAATGGACTAGACCTTTCCACGCCGAGCACGCGAGACTGTCCCCTGTGAAACCCGTGAAACACGTCATCGCCCTCGATGTGGGCGGCACCGGGATGAAAGCCGCCCTGGTCGCCGCCGACGGCACCCTGCTCCACGAGGTGCGCCGCGCCACCGGCCGCGAGCGGGGTCCCGAAGCCGTCGTCGAGACGATCCAGGACTTCGCCGCCGAGCTCCTCGACACCGGCCGGGAGCGCTTCGGAGCCCCCGCCTGCGCCGCCGGGGTCGCCGTACCCGGGATCGTCGACGCCGAGAACGGGATCGCCGTGTACGCGGCGAACCTGGGCTGGCGCGACGTGCCGATGAGGGAGCTGCTCACCCGGCGCCTCGGCGGCATCCCCGTGGCCCTCGGCCACGACGTCCGCACGGGCGGACTCGCCGAGGGCCGCATCGGGGCGGGGCGCGGCGCCGACCGGTTCCTCTTCGTCCCCCTGGGCACCGGCATCGCCGGAGCCATCGGCATCGCCGGCCGCATCGAAGCGGGCGCCCACGGCTACGCGGGCGAGATCGGGCACATCGTGGTCCGTCCCGGCGGCCCCGCCTGCGGCTGCGGACAGCGCGGCTGCCTGGAGACCCTCGCCTCCGCCTCCGCGGTCAGCCGCGCCTGGGCCGCGGCCGGCGGGGACCCCGGCGCCGACGCCGCGGACTGCGCCAAGGCCGTCCGGGACGGCGACCCGCGCGCCCGCGAGGTCTGGCTGGCTGCGGTCGGCGCCCTCGCCGACGGGCTGGTCACCGCCATCACCCTGCTGGACCCGCGCACGCTGATCATCGGTGGCGGGCTCGCGGAGGCGGGGGAAACCTTGTTCACACCGCTACGGGCGGCCGTCGAGGAGCGCGTGACGTTCCAGCGGCTCCCCCACATCGTTCCGGCTGCCCTCGGGGACACCGCCGGATGCCTGGGCGCGGGTCTGCTCGCCTGGGACCTACTCGCCACGGAGGTACCTGCCTGATGTCCGGAAGCGCACACAGCACTGTTCTCTCCGGCGCCAGGGTGGTGCTGCCCACCGGAACCGTGGCCAACGGCCGGGTCATCGTCGAGGGCGACCGCATCGCCGGCAGCGCCCGGGAGGGCGCCGCGGTCCTCGACCTCGGCGGGCACTGGATCGTCCCCGGCTTCGTGGACATGCACAACCACGGCGGGGGCGGCGCCTCCTTCACCTCCGGCACCGCCGAGGAGGTCCTGCGCGGCGTACGCACCCACCGCGAGCACGGCACCACCACCCTGGTGGCCTCCACCGTCACCGGGGACCTCGCCGAACTGGCCCGGCGGGCCGGGATGCTCGCCGAGCTGACCCAGCAGGGCGAGATCGCGGGCATCCACTTCGAGGGCCCCTTCATCAACCCCTGCCGCAAGGGCGCCCACGAGGAGACCCTGCTGCGCGACCCCGACCCGGCGGAGGTCCGCAAGCTGGTCGACGCCTCGCACGGCGCAGCCCGCATGTTCACCCTGGCCACCGAGCTGCCGGGCGGCCTGGACTCCGTACGGCTGCTCGCCGAGCAGGGGGTCATCGCCGCGATCGGCCACACCGACTCCACCTACGAGCAGACGCGCGAGGCCATCGACGCGGGCGCGACCGTGGCCACCCACCTCTACAACGCGATGCCGGGCATGGAGCACCGCGCGCCGGGCCCCATCGCGGCGCTGCTGGAGGACGAGCGGATCACCGTCGAGCTGATCAACGACGGCACCCACCTGCACCCGGCCATGCTGGAGCTGGCCTTCCACCACGCAGGCGCGCACCGCGTGGCGCTGATCACCGACGCGATGGACGCGGCCGGCTTCGGCGACGGGACCTACCGCCTCGGCCAGCTGGAAGTCGAGGTCCGCCAGGGCGTGGCCCGGCTCGTCGAGGGCGGCTCCATCGCGGGCTCGACCCTGACCCTGGACACCGCCTTCAAGCGCTCGGTCACCCTCGACAGGCTCCCCGTGGAGTCCGTGGTGCAGGCGATCTCCGCCAACCCGGCCAGGCTGCTCGGCCTCTACGACCGGATCGGCTCGCTGGAGCCCGGAAAGTACGCGGACCTGGTCGTCCTCGACGCCGGTTTCGACGTCCGGGGCGTCATGCGGCGCGGCGAATGGATCGTCAGCCCGGCTGTCCGGGCGGCGGCCTGACGGGCGCTTTGACGGCCGAGCGGCTGGAAAGCGGTGCAGCGGTCGGCCCCGGGACTGGGCCGGCCGCTCTGCGTTTGGCATGATCCCGGCACCGACAGACCCGGGGGAGCCCATGATCCTGACCGTGACGCTCAATTGCGCACTCGACGTCACCTACCGCGTCCCGCGCCTGCGCCCGCACGCCTCGCACCGGGTCACCGCCGTCGCCGAACGCCCCGGCGGCAAGGGCGTCAACGTGGCCCGGGTGCTGGCCGCGCTCGGCCACCCGGTGACGGCCACCGGCTTCGCGGGCGGCCCCGCCGGCGCCCTCGTACGGGAGCTGCTGGCCGCCTCCCCCGGCGTGGTGGACGCCCTGCTCCCCTGTGCCGGCGCCACCCGCCGCACCGTCGCCGTCGTCGACGAGACCTCGGGCGACACCACGCAGTTCAACGAACCCGGCCCCCTGGTCACCCCCGCCGAGTGGGCCGGCTTCCTGGCCCGGTACCAGGCCCTGCTGGACGGCGTCCGCGCCGTGGCCCTGTGCGGCAGCCTGCCGCCCGGCGTCCCGGTCGGCGCGTACGCGGTGCTCGTACGGACCGCCCGCGCGGCCGGGGTGCCGGTCCTGCTGGACACCAGCGGCGAGGCCCTGCGCCGCGGGGTGGCCGCCCGCCCCGAGATGATCAAGCCGAACGCCGCCGAACTGGCCGAGCTGACCGGCTTCCGCGAGCCGCTGCCCGCCACCCGCGACGCCCTGCGACGGGGCGCCCACGCGGTGGTCACCTCACTGGGCCCGGAGGGACTGCTGGCCGCCACGGCCCGGGGCGGCTGGCGGGCGGCGCCGCCCCGCGCCCTGGCCGGCAACCCCACCGGAGCCGGCGACTCCGCGGTCGCCGGTCTGCTGTCGGGTCTGGTGGAGGGGCTGGACTGGCCGGAGCGGCTGGTCCGCGCCGTCGCCCTGTCGGCGGCCACGGTCGCGGCCCCGGCCGCGGGAGAGTTCGACCCCCGCACCTACGAGGAGGTACGGGGGTCGGTGCAGGTGACCGGGGCCCGGTGACCCCGGCCGGCGACCGGGGTCACCGGCCGGCCGGGACCTCGGTCAGCGCTTCTCCAGCACGAACTGGTCGATGGCCGCTTCGCACGAGTTCCCCTGCTCACAGGAGATCCTGATGGTGTTCGTGCCCTTCTTGAGGTTGACGTAGGCGTAGGTGTTCGTCCACCCCTTGGCCCAGTCCCCCTCGGCGGCCTTCGCAAAGTTCTTCATGTTGAGCGCACGGTTCTGGGCGGTGCCGTTGACCGTCAGCGTCGTGTTGGCGTCCTTGCCGGGCACCCCGTAGAGCATCCGGAAGGTGTACTCGCCGTCCTTGGGCACCTCGACGGTCCAGGTGACGGCCGCGCCGAGCTGGTTGAAGCCGCCGACGTACTGGCCGCCCGCGCTCTTGGCGCCCGGCACCGCGCTCTGCAGCACGGCGCCGCCCGTGAGGTCCATGCCCGCGCCCGAGGCGTCCGCCTTGGGCAGCGGGGCCTCCGAGGGCTGCGCGGAGCCGCTCGGGGTCGGTGACGCCGGGTTCTGCGGGGCCGAGGAGGGGTTCTGCTCGCCGCCCCCGGACTTCCCCTCGTCCTTCTTGTCCTTGTCGCCGAAGGCCACGGCCGCACCGATGCCGATGGCCACGGCCGCGACCACCGCCGCGGCCGCGATCAGCATGCCCTTGCGGCTGGACCCGCCGCCGCCGTGCCCGCCGTGCCCGCCGTGCCCGCCGGAGTGCGAGATCGTCTGCGTCTGGTGCTGCGGGGGCTGCTGCTGCGGGGGAACCCCGTAGCCGTTCGCCTGGAGCGCCTCGGGGGCCTGGTACTGGGCCTGGTACGGGGGCTGCTGCCCGGGGCCCGGCTGCTGCGGGACGGGGCCGCGCTGGCCGCCGTACGTCCGCTCGCCGACCGTGCGCACCTGGTGGTGCGAGGTACGGGGCACGCCCGGCTGCGGGCCGGAATGACCACCGGCCGAAGGGCCCGGATAGCCGTATCCACCGCCCGAGGCGGGTGGCGTGGCTCCGGCCGCCTGGCCGTCCGCGTAGAGATACCCGAACGGATCATCGTCCTCGGGCTTGTTCGCCCCACTGTGCGGGCCGTTGTTCGCGGGCGTCGTCATCGCAGGTCACTCCTTTCAACCCACGGGAGCCTACCCCGAACACGTGGACCCCCGGGCGGCCGACCGGTTCAGCCGGCCCGCCGGTGCGCCTTGGAACGCGACCGCTTCTCCACGTACATCCGCTGGTCGGCGGAGCGCAGCACCTCGTCCGCGGACATCCCGCAGCTGGCCCAGCCGATGCCGAAACTGGCCCCGACACGGACCGCGCGGCCGTCCACCCGGATCGGCGGGATGATCGCGTTGCGCAGCCGGACCGCCAGGTCGGCGGCGTCGGCCGCGCCGAGGCCGTCGGCGAGGACGACGAATTCGTCACCACCCAGCCGGGCGACGGTGTCACCGTCCCTGACGCAGGTCGTCAGCCGCCGGGCCACCTCGATCAGGACCGCGTCCCCCGTGTGGTGGCCGAAGCGGTCGTTGATCGACTTGAAGCCGTCGAGATCGCAGAAGAGGACCGCGAGCCCCTTCGTCCCGTCGTCGATGTCGGTCGCGGGCGCGACCGTGTGCACGTGGTGGTCGTACGGGCCGTCGGCCTGCGCGGGCAGCGAGCCGGGGAACTCGAAGGGGTCGTGCCCGGCGTAGCGGTCCGGACCGTCGGGCTGAAACCCGTGCTCGCCCGCACCACCCGCCTCGACCCGCACCTCGTGGCCCCCGGCGTACCCCTCGCGCCCCTCGAAGGCCGCGTCCAGGGCCTCGACCGCGGTGGCCCGCACGGACTGCGGTCTGCGGCACAGCCGCGCGCCGAGGCGGGCCCGCAGCTCGGCGCTGTTGGGGAGCCCGGTCAGCGAGTCGTGGCTGGCCCGGTGCGCCAGCTGGAGCTCGTGCCGCTTGCGCTCCTCGATGTCCTCGACGTGCGTCAGCAGGAAGCGCGGCCCGTCCGCGGCGTCCGCGACCACGGAGTTGCGCAGCGAGACCCATACGTACGTGCCGTCCCGGCGGCCCAGCCGCAGCTCGGCCCGGCCGCCCTCGGCGGAGGTGCGCAGCAGGGTGCCGATGTCCTCGGGGTGGACCAGGTCGGAGAAGGAGTAGCGGCGCAGGACGGAGGCCGGGCGCCCCAGCAGCCTGCACAGGGCGTCGTTGGTGCGCAGCAGCCGGCCGTGCTGGTCCCCGCCCATCTCGGCGATGGCCATGCCGCTGGGGGCGTACTCGAAGGCCTGGCGGAACGACTCTTCACTGGCCCGCAGGGCCTGCTGCTCGCGTTCCAGCCGCACCAGGGCGCGCTGCATGTTCGCGCGCAGCCGTGCGTTGCTGATCGCAATCGCCGCCTGGAAGGCGTACATCTGGAGCGCCTCGCGCCCCCAGGCGCCCGGCCGGCGCCCGTTCCTCGGTCTGTCCACCGAAATGACACCCAGAAGTTCCCCGGCGGACGCATACATGGGGGCGTACAACCGGTCCTCGGGGTGCCACTCGTCCTCGAAGCGGGGTTCGGGCCCCTCGGTGTGCCACTGCGGGACGTCGTCCTCCATGAGGACCCAGCCCTCGGTGTGCGGGATGAACCGCAGCCCGTCCCAGTCCTCACCCATCGTCAGGCGGCGTTCCCAGGAGGCGCGGGAGCCGACCCGGCCGGTGATCAGCGCCTCGGCGGCGGGGTCTCCGGCGAAGGCGGCGACGACGAGATCACCGTCGGGGCGTACGAGGTTGACACAGGCGAGTTCGTAGCCGAGGCCCACGACGATGCCGTCCACGACGGTCTGCAGAGTGTCCGCCAGGCTCCTGGCCGTGTTGAGCTCGGCCACCACCCGGTGCAGCTGCCGCAGGGTCGCAAGACGGACGTACGGCTCCGACTCGGTCTCCATTGCTCGCTCTCCCCGAGACCTCGACAGCAACTCCAGGTATGTCATCGGCGTTTCGTTGCGGTGTCCCGTCCACTGAATCACAGTGAGCTGTGCGGCAGGTACACAGGGTCAACAAATCTTGCCGTCTGTGACTCAAGTCACATGAGATGAATAAAGGGGCGCAACGGGCCCTTCCCGACAGAGAGCGCTCCCTCTCGTTCACGCGGGCAAACGATACGGCCGGTCCTAGGCCGCGGGGCGGGGACACGGCTCCGACCAGGGCCCGATGTGCCGGGCGGGATCGCGACCCTAGCGTGTTGCCGTGCCGAAAACGACCCCTGTGCCCCCCGTGTCCCGCATGCCCCGCCCCGGTGCCCCGGCCGTCCCCCGCACCCCCCATCCTGGGGGAGTGAGCAACGACGAGTTCCGGGCCGCCATGTCCCGGCTGGCCGCGGGCGTGTGCCTGATCACCGCCCACGAGACGCCCCTGACGGCGGACGGGCCGCGCGGCGAGGACGTGGGCATGACGGCGACCGCCTTCATGTCGGTGTCCCTGGACCCGCCGCTGGTGCTGGTGAGCCTGCGCGAGGGGTCCCGGATGGACGACCTGCTGGCCGAGCAGCCCCTGTGGGCCGTCTCCGTCCTGGCCGACCACCAGCTCCAGGTCGCGGGCCGCTTCGCGATGAAGGGCCGCATCAGCGACCGGCTGCTCTTCGCCGACCTGCCGTACGAGCGGGGCGGGGCCTCCGGCGCGCCCCTGCTGACCGGCGCCCTCGCCACCCTCGAATGCCGCACCGAGAACCGCGTGGCCGCGGGCGACCACACCCTGGTCGTCGGGCGGGTCCTGACGGCGGCGCTGCCGTCCCCGGACGCCCCGCCCCTGACGTACTTCCGGGGCCGCTACCGGCACCTGAGCGGCTGACCCGCCACGGGCGGAGGCCTGCCCCTGTGCGCTCCCGGCTCCGGCTGGCTCCGGCTGGCTCCGGCTCGCTCCGGCTCGCTCCGGCTACCAGTCGCGGCCGGTGCGGCCGCGCTTCGTGTCGCCTCGCGCCTTCTTCTCCCGCAGCCGCCGCTCGTTGATGCCCCGCGGGATCTTCGTCGCCCGGCGCGGCTTCGGCGGCGGCGCCGTGGCCTCCGCCAGCAGCGAAGCCATCCTGACCAGCGCCATCTCCCGGTTGCGGAACTGCGAGCGGTGCTCGGAGGCCCGTACGGTCACCACCCCGTCCACCAGGCGCGATGCGAGCCGCTCCAGCGCCCGCTCCTTCCACACCTCCGGCAGCGCTTTCGTCGCGGCCAGGTCGAAGAGCAGTTCCACCCGCGAGTCGGAGGTGTTCACGTGCTGGCCGCCCGGCCCCGAAGAACGCGAGAAGCGCCAGGCGAGCTCGCCCTCGGGGAGCACGACCGAACCGCGGATGACATGGGGACCAGGCATGCCCCTATGATCCGTGCCCGCTCCGGCCGCGTCACCCGCATTTCACGTCCGCCGCATTTCCCGACGGGAACCCGCCCGCCCTTCCTCGCGTTGGAGAAGACAGCGGTAACTTGGCCGCACAGCGCGGTCACACACTGCGTGCACGTGCATGTCGGATGAGGAAAGGGACATTCCCATGGCTGTCAGCCTGTCCAAGGGCGGCAACGTCTCGCTCACGAAGGAGGCCCCCGGCCTCACTGCCGTCACGGTCGGCCTCGGCTGGGACGTGCGCACCACCACCGGTGTCGACTTCGACCTCGACGCCTCGGCCATCGCGGTGAACGCCACGGGCAAGGTCGTCTCCGACGGCCACTTCGTGTTCTTCAACAACAAGTCCACCCCGGACCAGACCATCGTGCACACCGGTGACAACCGCACCGGTGAGGGCGCGGGCGACGACGAGGCCATCAACGTCAACCTCGCCGGCCTCCCCGCCGACGTGGACAAGATCGTCTTCCCGGTCTCCATCTACGACGCCGAAAGCCGCAGCCAGAACTTCGGCCAGGTCCGCAACGCGTACATCCGCGTCGTGAACCAGGCCGGCGGCGCCGAGATCGCCCGCTACGACCTCTCCGAGGACGCGGCCACCGAGACCGCGATGGTCTTCGGCGAGCTCTACCGCAGCGGCGCCGAGTGGAAGTTCCGCGCCGTGGGCCAGGGCTACGCCTCGGGCCTCACCGGCATCGCGCAGGACTTCGGCGTCAACGTCTGAGACCGGCTCCCTGCGTGACCCCGCGCAGGAAGTCTTGCGGTGAAGCCCCCTCCCGGCCGTCCTGGGAGGGGGCTTCGCTACCGTTCACCGGGTGATCCTGCAACCGCTCCTGCCCGTGGACGGCGCCCTCCCGGGCCCGGTCCTCACCGAGATCGCCGCCCTGTACGCAACGAACCACGCGTTCTTCGACCTCAGCGGCGACTTTCCCGACCCGGGCCGCATCACCGTCGAACAGGTCGCGGCCGCCCTCGCCGACGAACTCGCCCACGACGGGGCCGAAGTGCTCCTCGCCCGCTCCGCCGGCCGGCTCGTCGGCCTCGCCGCCACCCTGGCGCACCACCCCGACCCGGACTCCGGCGACCCGGACCCCTGGATCGGCCTGCTGCTCATCGACGCCACCGCGCACCGCAAGGGGTACGGCCGGGCCCTGGCGGGCCTCGTCGAGGACCGGTTCCGCGCGGCCGGACGCACGGGCGTGCGGATCGCCGTACTGGACGCGAACACCAAGGCCCTCGCCTTCTGGCAGGCCCAGGGCTACGCGCCCCTGCGCACGGGCCCCGACCTCGAACGCGGCCGCCCCTGCACGGTCCTGCGCAAACCGCTGGCCTGAACACCCCCGGGCACGCCCCGGGAGACACGCCCTAGTGCGGGCGCTTCTGCCCGTACAGCCAGACGTCCCAGACCTTCTCCAGGTCATGGCCCGTGCTCTCCTCGGCGTACGCGGTGAACCCGGCCGTGTCCGCGTTGCCGTGGCGGTGGTCGGCGGCCCAGCCGCGCAGCAGGGCGAAGAACTCCTCGTCGCCCACCTCCTGGCGGATCCGGTGCAGGACCATCGCCCCCCGGTGGTAGACCGGCGGGTCGGAGATCTCCTCGGAGCCCGGCGGGGCGGCGGGCGGGAAGGCGTACCAGTCGGAGTCCGCCTCGTCGTCCACGTCCGTGTCGCCGTCCAGGAAGGCCTGGAAGTGCTCCTCGGCCGTGGCCCCCTCGTGGTCCTCGTCCCACAGCCACTCGGCGTAGGTGGCGAAGCCCTCGTTGAGCCACATGTCCTTCCAGGACTCCGGCGACACCGAGTCGCCGAACCACTGGTGGGCCAACTCGTGCACGACGAGCCCGTCCTCGCCGGGCGCACCGGCGTACACGGGTTTGGTCTGCGTCTCCAGGGCGTAGGACAGGGAACCCGCCGGCAGCACGATCGCGCCCGCCGTGCCGAAGGGGTACGGGCCGAAGCGGCTGCTGCCCCACTCGACCATCTCGGGCAGCCGCGCCAGCGGACCGGAACCGGCCGCGGCCTCCTGCGGCGCCACCGCGGTGTAGAGGGCGACGCCCGAAGCGGTCCGCCCCGTCGTCACCGTGAACCGGCCCACGGCGGCGGTCGCCAGGTAGCCGGCCATCGGCTCCGGGTTGTGCCAGGCGAAGGCGGTCCGGCCCCCGCCGGCGTCGGAGCGGGAGCGCAACTCGCCGTTGGACACCGCCTCGTAGCCCTGCGGGACGGTCAGGGTGATGTCGTAGGCGGCCTTGTCGCTGGGGTGGTGGTTGCCGGGGAACCAGGTCATCGAGCCGACCGGCTCGCCGACGCCCACCGCGCCGTCCCCGGTGGTGATCCAGCCCTCCTGGGAGCCGTCGGGGTCCGTGAGCGTCTTCGGCTTGCCGCCGTACGCGACCTCCGTGCGGAAGACCTCGCCCTTCTCCAGGTCCTCGGCCGGGCGCACCGTCAGCTCGTTGCCGGTCCGGTTGTACCGGGCCGCGGCGCCCTGCACCTCGACGGAGTCCACGCGCAGGCCCGCCAGGTCGAGGTTGAAGGAGCTGAGCCCCTGCTCGGCGCGGGCGGTGATGACCGCCTTGCCGTGCAGGAGCCCGTCGCCGGGGTCGTAGGCGAGGTCCAGCGCGTAGTGCTGCACGTCGTAGCCGCCGTTGCCCGCCTTCGGGAAGTACGGGTCGCGCAGCCCCGAGGCGCCCGGCCGGCCCTGCACGGCGCCGCCCGTGCACGCCCCGGTGAGGACGAGCAGGGCGGCGGCGGCCGGCAGGGCCAGGCGGGCTCGGGTCCGTGGTTCCACGCACCCGATCCTAGGCCGTCTCCTGCGGGTCGGGTCGGGGACCGGCCCGCCCGGCAGAGCCGGCACGATCCGGAAGAGACGACCTGATCGGCGCCCGTGCGGGAGCTACTTGCCGAGCGCGTCGGCGCCGGCCTTCGCGAACTTCTCGTCCAGGTCGCCGCTGGGGGCGCCGGCCACGCCGATGCCCGCGACGGGAGCGCCGTTCGCCTGCACCGGGGTGCCGCCGCCGAGGAAGAGGGTGCCGGGGATGTCCTTCAGGTTCGGGGTCTGCGCGAGGCGGCCCACGAGCACCGAGGTCGGGGCGTTCCAGGACACCGCGGTGAAGGCCTTGCGCTCCGCGGACTCGTAGGACTGCGGGCCCGCGCCGTCCCCGCGCAGGGTGACGATGGTGTTGCCGTTGCGGTCGACGACCGCGACCGTCACCTTCTGGTTCTCCTTCTCGGCGGCGTCCAGCGCGGCCTGGGCGGCGCGGGTGGCGGCGTCGACCGTGAGGTGGGTGGTCGTGGTGAAGTCCTTGTCCTTCGCGTCGTCCTTCTTCGCGTCGTCCTTCTTCGCGTCGTCCTTCTTCGCGGAGACGGCGGCCGGGGCGGCCTCGGCCGCGGGGGACGCGCTGGCGCTGACCGCGCCGAAGGTCCCGGCGCCCAGGGCGACGGCGAGGGCGGTACCGGTGAGGACGCGGGTGCGGGTGTTCATCTCTGCTCCTGAGAACGGTGACACGGTGACGGCATCGGGGCGGGCGCTCCTGACCCGGCGGGCCGGCTCGTCCACTGCTCCCAGCCTGGGCCCGGAACCCCCTGCGCCCCGTCCGCGTACCGGCTCCCGCCGCACACCGCACCGGTTGACCCCGGGGTCAGCCGTTCGGTCGATGCGGCGCCCCCGCAGGCTCGGCAGGGTGGTGCCCGGCCGGCGGCCGAGGCGCGGGGCCGGGGGCGGAGCCCCGGACCCACCGGCCGGGGACACCGGGCCGCCCGCCGGGACACGGCAGGATGGACGTACCCGACCCGAGGAGCCAGGAGCACCCCGTGAGCCCCGCACCCCCGCGGCAGCGCACCCCGGCCGATGCCGACACGCGCACCCTGGCCACCGTCATGCACGCCGCCTTCTTCCTGCTCCTCGGCGCATCGGTGGCCCGCTTCCTGCTGCGCCACCCCGGCGAGCCCCGGACACCGTGGGTCCTCGCGCTGAGCATCGCCCTGGCCCTGCTCTACGTCCTCGGCCCGGCCGTGGGCGCCTCGGGGCCCGCCGCCGGCCGGGCGGTCCGCCGGCCGCCCCGCCGGCTCGTCTGGCTCGGCCTGGTCGTCGCGACCTGGGTGGTCCTGGTGGTCCTCGCGCCGAGCTTCGCCTGGTGCGCCGTACCGCTCTTCTTCACCGCCCTGCGCACCCTCCCGCCGCGCGCCGCGATCGTCCTGGTCGCCCTGCTGACCGTCTTCGTCGTGATCGCCCAGCTCCAGCTCGCCACCGCCTTCGATCCGAACCTGCTGCTGGCCCCGCCGGCCGTCGCCGCCCTCGCGACGGCCGTCTTCGTCCACATGGAGCGCCAGGCGCAGGCCCAGCGCACCCTGATCGACGACCTGATCCGCACCCGCCGGGAACTCGCCGCCACCGAACGCCGCGAAGGCACCCTCGCCGAGCGGCAGCGGCTGTCCATGGAGATCCACGACACCCTCGCGCAGCACCTGTCCAGCCAGCAGATGCTGCTCCAGGCCGCCGACCGCACCTGGGACTGCGACCCCGGCACCGCCCGGACCCACGTCCGCACCGCCACCGACATCGCCGCCCGCGGCCTCGCCGAGGCGCGCCGCCTGGTCCACGACCTCGCGCCGCCCGAGCTCGCCGGCGGCGCCGGCCTCGCGCAGGCGCTGCGCACCCTGGACGCCGGCCCGGACATCGCGGTCCGCTTCCACCTCGAAGGCGCCCCCGCCCCGCTCCCCGACCGCGTGCAGTCGGCGCTGCTGCGCATAGCCCAGGGCGCCCTGGCGAACGTACGGGAGCACTCCGGCGCCCGGACGGCCGCGCTGACCCTGAGCTTCCTCGGCGACCAGGTGGTCCTGGACGTCGCCGACGACGGCCACGGCTTCACCGAGCCCCGCGACGGGCCCGCCGCCGCTCCGGACCGCGGACACGGCCTCCCCGCGATGCGCGCCCGCGTCCGCCAGCTGGGCGGCACCCTGACGATCGAATCCACGCCGGGCGAGGGCACGGTCCTCTCCGCGGCCATCCCCCTGGAGCCGGCCCCATGACGACGATCCTCCTCTGCGACGACCACGTGGTCGTCCGGGCCGGCCTGCTCGCCCTGCTCGGCAGCGAGCCCGACATCGAGGTGCTCGGCGAGGCGGGCAGCGGCGAGGAGGCCGTCGCCCTGGCCGCCCGGCTCGGCCCCGACGTGGTGCTGATGGACCTCCAGCTGGGCGAGGGCATCGACGGCGTCGAGGCCACCCGCCGCATCACGGCCCTCCCCGACCCGCCGCACGTCCTGGTCCTCACCACCTACGACACGGACGCCGACATCACCCGGGCCATCGGCGCGGGCGCGACGGGCTACCTCCTCAAGGCGGAGCGCCCCGAGGAGCTGTTCGCCGCCATCCACTCGGCGGCGCAGGGCCGCACCACCCTGTCGGCGCCGGTGGCCAGCCGGGTCATGGCCCACATGCGCGGCACCCGCCCCACCCTCACCGACCGCGAGCTGGACATCCTCGGCCAGCTGGCCCGCGGGCTCGGCAACCGGGACATCGCCCGCGCCCTGTTCATCAGCGAGGCCACGGTCAAGACCCACCTGGGCCGCATCTACGACAAGCTCGGCGTCGACACCCGGGCGGGCGCGGTCGCGGTGGCCAAGGAGCAGCGCCTGCTGCCGTGACGGGCGGCGACCCCGCCCGGCCCCCAGGCCGCGGGGCCGCGGGGCCGCAGGGCCGCGGGGCCGTGGGGCCGTGGGGCCGCGGGGCCGCGGGGCCGCGGGGCCGTGGGGCCGTGGGGCCGCGGGGCCGCGGGGCCGCGGGGCCGTGACACCATCGGCTACGTGCTCGACATCGGCTACTCCCTCTCCCGGCGCTTCCCCGACCCCCCGCAGACCGACTACCGCTCCGCGGACGTCCACACCCTGCGGCACGACCTGTTCTGCGGGGACGTGTACCTCGCCGACACGAACGCGGACCGGGAAGTGTCCACGGCCTGGGGATGGGTGCCGGTGCTGGACTTCGCCTGGGCCCTGTGCGACATCGTCGAGCAGCTCGACCAGGACCCCCGCGGCAGCCGCTCCGCCAACCGCCAGTACGCCGAGCTCGACTTCACCGAATCCACGGACCGGATGCTCTTCGCACGCCGCTTCGGCTGGGTCGACATCGAGGCCGACTGGATGCCGGGCGACGAGGAACCGCTGACCTTCAGCCACCGGCTGCTGCGCCGCGAAGCCCGCGACTTCCTGCACGACCTGATCGCGGACCTCGTCGACATGCACGACGGCCTGGCGGACAACCCGGCCGTCTGGATGCTCCAGTCCCGCTTCCCCCGCGTCCCGGCCTGACCCGCCCGCGCACCCGGCCGGCGGCACGGGCCCGCGGGGCCTGCGCCCACGGGGCCCACGGGTACGCGGGGCCGGCGCCTACGGGACCACCCGCAGCCCCAGCTGCGCCGCCAGCGCCGGAGCCAGGTCGAACAGCTGGCCCGGGCTGATCACCGCCCCGGCCAGCGCGTCCACCCCGCGGGCCAGGTCCAGCTCGGCCGCGGCCCGCAGGTCCACGTCCGCCAGCCGCGCCCCGGTGAAATCCGCCCCCCGCAGCGCACAGTCCCGGAACTCCACCCGCTCCAGGACGGCCCCCGCGAAGTCCGGCTCCACCAGCACGCACCCCTCGAAGACCACGTCCCGCAGCCGGGCCTCCCGCAGGTTCAGGTAGTCGATCTTGCCGCCGCGGACCACCACCCGCTCCAGCGCGGCCCCGTACAGCTGGACGCCGCCCAGCCGCGCGTCCACCAGCTCCACGTCCCGCAGCGAGGCCCCCGACAGGTCCGTCCCCACCCCGCGGACCCCCTCCAGCACCGAGTCCAGAATCCTGGCCCTCGCCAGCCCCGCCTCATCCAGCGAGCACCGCCGCACCGCGCAGTCCATGAACCGGGCCCCGGCCCCCTCCTGCCCCGCCCAGTCCAGGTCGGCGAAGTCCAGCCCGTCGTAGTCCCCGTCCGGCTCCAGGCCACCGCCCTGCCACACCGTCAGCTCCGGAAGCCGGACCTCCGGCCGCCGTGCCGCCTTGACCGTCTCCGGCCGCCGTCCTCTTCGCACCGTCGCCATCGCCCCATCCTGGCCCACCCCGCCGACAGAAGCCCCTTGACCTCAACCGCGCTCCAGGTCGGAGGCTGGCCCCATGACCACAGGAGCCCTGACCATGACCGCCGTCCGGCTGCACGCCTTCGGCCCCGCCGACCACCTCGTGCCCGAGACCGTCCCCGCCCCGGTACCCGCCCCCGGCCAGGTCCGCATCGCCGTGGCCGCCGCGGGCGTGCACCTGCTCGACACCAGCCTCCGCGAGGGCGTGCAGGGCCCCGCCCCCGCCCTGCCCGAACTGCCCACCGTGCCCGGCCGGGAGGTCGCCGGCACCGTCGACGCCCTCGGCCCGGGCACCGACCCGGCCTGGCTGGGCCGCCGGGTCGTCGTCCACCTCGGCTTCGCGCCCGGCGGGTACGCCGAGTACGCCGTCGCCGACGCCGCCCGGCTGCACCCCGTACCCGAGGGGCTCGGGCCCGCCGAGGCCGTCGCCATGATCGGCACCGGCCGCACCGCCCTCGGCATCCTCCAGTTCGCGGAGCTCGGACCGGGGGCGGTCGCGCTGGTCCCCGCCGCGGCGGGCGGCATCGGCACCCTGCTGGTCCAGTACGCCAAGAACGCCGGCGCCGAGGTCGCCGCCCTCGCCGGGGGCCCCGCCAAGGCCGCCCTGGCCGCGGCGAACGGCGCCGACCTCGCCCTCGACTACACCGCACCCGGCTGGGCCGAAGCCGTCCGCGCCCGCCACCCCGGCGGCGCCACCGTCCTCTTCGACTCCGTCGGCGGCGCCACCGCCCGCACCGCCCTGGAGCTGCTCGCGCCCGGCGCCCTGCACCTGGTCTTCGGCTGGTCGCAAGGCCCGCTGGCCCTCACCGGCGCCGAGCAGGCCGCCCTGACGGCCCGCGGCATCACCACCCGGCACGTCCTCGGCCCCGCCATGCTCCAGCGCGTCGGCACCCCCGACCCGCTGCGCACCCTGGAGACGCGCGCCCTCGCCGAAGCCGCCGAAGGCCGCCTGCGCCCGGCCCTGACCCGCTTCCCCCTCACCGAGGCGGCCGCCGCCCACCGCGCCCTGGAGACCCGCGCGACCACCGGCAAGGTCGTCCTGGAACCCCACCCGTCGGACGCCCGCCCCACCGCCTAACGGGCCGCGGCCGCCAGTGCGTGCAGCGGACCGTCCGTCAGCCGGTTCACCGTCCACCCGTCCATCGCCACCGCTCCGACCGACCGGTAGAAGTCGACCGCCGGGGTGTTCCAGTCCAGGACCGACCACTCCAGCCGCTCGTAGCCCCGCTGCACGCAGGTCCGCGCCAGCTCCGCCAGCAGCGCCTTCCCGTACCCGCCGCCGCGCACGCCCGGACGCACGTACAGGTCCTCCAGATGGATCCCGTGCACCCCCCGCCAGGTCGAGAAGGTCAGGAACCAGAGCGCGAAGCCGACGACCTCGCCGTCCGGTGCGTGCGCCACGTGGCAGAACGCCGCCGGCTGCGCTCCGAACAGCGCCTCGCGCAGCTGCTCCTCGGTGACGCGGACCTCGTGGAGCGACTCCTCGTACTGCGCGAGCTCGCGGATCATGGCGTACAGGGCGGGGACGTCGGTGACGCGGGCGCTTCGGATCATCCGGGCAGCCTAGAAGGCGGCAGATGAGGCGCGGGGCAGCGGGGAGGAACCGGCGCACCCTACGGGGCCCCCCGCCCCGCCGCACCGGTCATCCGGCCGCCCCGCGCGGCCCCGTACCCGACACTCCGTCCCTGGACACCCCTCCCGCACGCCCTGTAGCACATCCCCATGACGATCAACGGCGGCATCTCCTTCTGGTACGCGACGGACCGCACCGCCCCCGACGCCGCCCCACCCCGCGTCCCCCTCACCGGCGATGCCACGGCCGACGTCGTCATCGTCGGCGGCGGCTACACCGGCCTGTGGACGGCGTACTACCTCAAATCGGCCGCCCCCGACCTCCATGTCACCGTCCTGGAGCAGAAGTTCTGCGGCTACGGCGCCTCCGGCCGCAACGGCGGCTGGCTCTACAACGGCATCGCCGGCCGCGACCGCTACGCCGCCCTCCACGGCCGCGCCGCCGCCCAGCGCCTCCAGCAGGCCATGAACGACACCGTCACCGAGGTCGTCGACATCGCCGCGAAGGAGGGCATCGACGCCGACATCCACCGCGGCGGCGTACTCGAAGTCGCCCGCAACCCCGCCCAGCTGACCCGCCTGAAGGCCTTCCACGCCGCCGAGACCGCCTTCGGCGAGACCGACCGCGAGCTGTACGGCGCCACCGCCGCCCGCGCCCGTATCGGCGTCGCCGACGCCGTCGGCGCGAGCTGGAGCCCGCACGGCGCCCGCATCCACCCCCTGAAACTCCTCAAGGGCCTGGCCGCCGCCGCGGAACGCCTCGGCGTCGTCATCCACGAGTCCACACCCGTCACGGAGATCGGCCCGCGCCGGGCCGTCACCCCGTACGGAACGGTCCGTGCCCCGTACGTCCTGCGCTGCACCGAGGGCTTCACGGCCTCCCTGAAGGGCCAGAAGCGCTCCTGGCTCCCGATGAACTCCTCGATGATCGCCACGGCTCCGCTCCCGCCGGAGACCTGGGAGCGCCTGGGCTGGTCGGGCCGGGAGGTCCTCGGCGACATGGCCCACGCCTACATGTACGCCCAGCGCACCGCCGACGACCGCATCGCGATCGGCGGCCGCGGTGTCCCCTACCGCTTCGGCTCGCGCACCGACAACGACGGCCGCACCCAGGCCGCCACGATCGAGGCCCTGACCGCCCTGCTGACCTCGTTCTTCCCGGCCCTGGCCGGGACGGAGATCACCCACGCCTGGTCGGGCGTCCTCGGCGTGCCCCGCGACTGGTGCGCGAGCGTCACCCTCGACCCGGCCACGGGCCTGGGCTGGGCGGGCGGCTACGTCGGCTCGGGCGTGGCCACCGCCAACCTCGCGGCCCGCACCCTGCGCGACCTGGTCCTGGGCGCCCGTACCGAGCTGACCGCCCTCCCGTGGGTCGGCCACCGGGTCCGCCGCTGGGAGCCGGAACCCTTCCGCTGGCTCGGCGTCCAGGCCCTGTACGGCGCCTACCGCGCGGCGGACCGCCGCGAATCGACCACCCACACCCCGACCACCACTGCCCTGGCCCGCCTGGCGGACCGCATCTCGGGCCGCCACTGACCCGCCCGGCCGGGCACGCCAAAGGACCCGGACCGATACGGTCCGGGTCCCACTATCTGTCCGCACGCGCCCCGCGGGCGCATGAGCGTTCGTTCCTACCGATCTGGACCGCCCACCCCGATAACCTCGACACCTGCGCGCACCCGTACTCCAGTACCGGCAACCAGCGGAGTGGTCCATGCAATTCGTAGTAGTCCCCCGCGGGAAACCTGTCAAGGTACCCCCGGCCTTGCCCGTCGTGATACTCAAACAAGATCACTGGAGCGATTTCGGGTTCCAGACCATGTTCGACGCCCGCCTGTACATTTCCAAAACAATGGCGTCCATCGAACTCGGACCAGTAAAAATCATGAAGAAAGGGCAGAAAAGTGGACTGACTGAAATCAGCCAGCATTTCAGCAGACTGGACGATACCTACTGCTCACTCGGCCAGGCATACTCCTACTACGAAGCACTTCACAACCTGCCCACCCAAATACGTCAGGCCGTGCTCGTCGGACTGCGCGACATGGCCTTCGACGCCTCCATCAGAGAGGCATTCGAGAACGAGCCGGCCATATCGATTTCGCTCCTTCGGTACGGGAACGCGGAACTCGCCCTCCGGGATGCCACTTCACTGTTCGAAGAATCGAGTCAAGAACGGAGTTCGTCCCTGGCCTTCAACTTCCAGACCAATGTCGGCGGCGGTCCATTTGAAATCGATTTAAAATTTGTCGACCGGCTTCCCCTCCCCGGCCGGATCAACGCCATCATCGGATACAACGGGTGCGGAAAGACGCAGCTGCTCGGAAATCTCGCCAACGCCGCACACGCGGATCTACACCAGCGGAATTCCAACAGCTTTTCGGTCAAATATGGACGATTCCTCGGCGATAACGCCGAACTGAGATTTTCATCCGTCGTCGCCGTATCCTACAGCGCCTTCGACACTTTTGACCTTCCGGGAAAGAACCAGGAGGAAGAGGATCGACTGGCAGAGACCGGCGAGGTTTCGGGGTACGTATATTGCGGACTGCGGCGCTATGTGCGCAACGGCGCCGGAGAGATCGGCCGACACTCTCTCAAAGGCATCGAGGAGATTCACGACGAGATCACCATGGCGCTCGAGCGTGCCAGATCGAGCGAACGAAGGCCGCGCTTGCTCGCCGCACTCGCACCGCTCACTCAGGAACCTTCATTCCAACGCGTCGGATTGACCGGCAGCTTTGCACTCGATGACGCCGACTGGGGGCACGCCTTCAATAAGCTCAGTACCGGACACAAACTCGTTCTCAACATCATCGTGCAGCTCGTGGCTCACTTGGAACCCGGATCGCTCGTCCTCATCGACGAGCCGGAATCGCATCTTCACCCGCCGCTGCTCGCAGCGATGATGCGGAGTTTGAACGTGCTTCTCGAGGAATTCGACTCCTACGCCGTAGCAGCTACCCATTCCCCCGTACTGCTGCAAGAACTGCCCAGCAGGTACGTGCACGTCCTGCAGCGGTTCGGCGACTCCACGGACACCTCGCGCCCCGAGGTAGAAACGTTCGGCGAAAACGTAGGCCTCCTCACGAGACACGTCTTCAATCTGGACAGCAGTGCGACCGACTTTCACTCGACGCTGCGGTCAATGAACGAAACTCTCTCCCTGCACGAGATTACCGAGCTGTTCGACGGTGAACTCAGCGCCCAGTCACTCGCCTACCTGACAAGTATCGGGCGGGAGCGTAATCAGCCGTGACAGGCAGCCTTCCCCGTCCGGTCAGGGATTCTGCGGCCGATCTCGACCTGGCGATCAGCCGGCGTCGCACCAGCACTCGGCAAATTCTGCTGCAATCGCGAGCGGCCGTCCTTGCCGCATACGGCGATTATCGGCACAACCTGAGCGACATCATCAACTCCCGGCCCCTCTGCCAGGAACCCGATGAACTCACCCGCGCCCTGTCGACAAATTTCGATCTGCTCGACAAAGGAAGGCCACTCCACGGACTACGCGAACTTCTGTTCCGCGCAGCCAAGCCTGCCAATTACCAGTGCCCGCTCTGCCGGCGCACACAAGTTTGCGTGCTCGACCATTTCCTACCCAAAGACACATTTCCGGAATATGCCATTCTCTCCGATAATCTGGTCCCTGTCTGCGACAGGTGTAACCGCCTGAAAGGGGCGTACTGCGACCGCGAGAGTGGCCTTTTGATGCTCCATGCCTACTTCGACCAGGCTCCGGACGAGGAGGTGTTGATTGCCTCGGTACAGGTCTCTGGAACCGTGTCAATATCTTTCTCACTAAACAAGCCGGATTCACTGAACTGCGGCCTGTATCGTCGAATTGAGAGGCAATTCGACATACTACAACTGCTCGAATTCTATCAAAAAGAGGCGGTATCCGAACTGACTGACCAAATAGAACTCTACGACCTGGTATTCACGTCCCAAGGCAGTTCAGGGCTGATCAAGACCCTCGAAACACTGGCATACGGGACGGAAAAGAAGCGTGGCGTCAACCACTGGAAGGCGGCCCTGTACCGCGGCTTGGCCCGTAGTGCAGATTTCTGCCACGGCGGCTACAGGACACTGACCAGTGGGTCTGCGGACCAATAGCGCAGCGAGAGGCCTCAAACCCACCGGACCCACCACGTTCAGCGAACGACCGCCAAGCGGGGGGACGGCCCGATGCCCTCACCGGGATGCGCGTCCTTGCTTCCAATATGCGGTTCGTATCTCTCGGGAACTGCAGCGGGCGGAACGGCAGGGGGGAGCTTGTCCAGCCGTTCACGCAGGAGCGTCGGCGGGCTCTTAAGCATCCGGGCCCTGGCACGGATGCTTCCCAATTGCAGATCCTGGACGATGATTCGTCCGAGAACTTCCGCAAGCAACGGTGGCGTTGCGTTCCCGACGAGCCTGCGCCCCGCCCGGAAGGGCTGGTCTATCGTCCAGTCGTCGGGGAATGTCTGCAGTCGCATCTGTTCGCGCACCGACAGCGGCCTGTTGTCCCAGTGGAACGGCCCCGTACTGGGCCCGGGAGATGCCGGAAGGGTCCAGGACGGCCGGTCCTTGGCCAGCTTGAGCAGGAAGGACCAGTAGCGCGTTCGCCAGCCGAACAGTTCCTCGCCGTCACCACGGGCCGTGAGGTACAGATAGTTGCTTCCTTCAGGGATCGAGGGAAGCAGCCCGGCCCACTGTCCTGATGCCACCGGCTTCTCTCGCTCCTCAAGGTCCCAGAGTGCGTCCCAGGCCCGGACGGGGCTACCGAGGTGAGTCGGTTCCGGCAGGCGGACCTGCACGTCCTCTCGGTAGGCGATACCGATGGCCCGGCGTCGGTGCTGCGGCACACCGAAGTCGGCCGCATCAACCACCTTCGCCACCAACTCGTAGGACGACCCATACTGCTCGTTGATCCTGCGCAGCCGGTCGTGGATGACGCCGGCAGCACTGCCCTTGCCCTGCAGGAACCCTTCGACGTTTTCGATCAGTACGGCCTTGGGCAGGAAACTCTCGACCAGATCGAGCATCCCGTGGACGCACCTGGCGCGATCGTCCTCCATGCCGCTCCGGGCGCTCGAAGTCCACTGCGCCGCCTTGGAGAAGGGCTGGCAGGGCGGCCCGCCGGCGACCAGGTCCAATTCGCCAGGCTTCATGCCGAGCGCAGCAGGGGTGAGGTACTTCGCCGCGGTGTTGACGTCTCCGTCGCCCGGCATGAGCCACTCCGGCCGGTTCGCAGCGAGCACTGCCCGCGCATCGTCGTTCAGCTCGAGGCACGCGACGGTCGCGAGTCCGGCTCTCTCGAGACCGATGTCGAGGCCACCAGCCCCGGTGAACAGGGAGAGGACCTTGCCTAGTCGGTGAGGCTGGGCCGGCGTTCGCGGGGCGGACAGGACGCGCTCCAAGTGTGTGGCAGAAAGAGCTTGACAAGGGGAGCTCACAGCATCCCGCTCTGGTTGTCAAGATGGCTCATAGGCCAGACTAAAAACAGGAGAATATAGCACACGAGTACGGCGATCAACTGCCACCCTCAGGTCCGCTAGCTTTTCCCTGAACGGCACAAGGGGGGCTGAGTGTGGACTACGACAGTTGGAACACGGCATTCACCGACCACTTCTTCGCGGTCCGTGACCATCCGGTACCCATCTACCTGGCGGTGGACGATGCCCGCTTGGCGGAACTGCACGGTCAACAGGCAGTTGCGCCCTCATCCGCGACGCCCTCCGACGACTTCCACGCTGCCATCAGGAGCGTGGTCTACGGACGAAACCCGTTTCAGAAGGTGGCTGCACGCACACGACTGTGGCGGCGTGAGGGCGGCTCGGACCGGCCGCCCTTCATAGCCCTGCTCGCAGCCACGGTGCTTGCCGCGTCCCGCATGTCCCGGACGGACGGCACTCAGATCGGCAGGTTCTCGTACTACCAACCCCTGCGCCAGATCCTCGGCATCGACGGCGCGGCCGGCATGCCCGATGGCTACGACGAGGTCGTCCCCTCGCTGTGGAACCAACTGGAGTGGTGGCTCGTCGAACACGAGGGCGGAAGGCGCGGCCTGCCGTCTGCAATCGCCCACCCAACGCAGGTCTACATCGGAAAATCTCTTTCGCAGGCTGTGCTGCTGGGCTCCGACCGTGCCCAGGTCGGCCAGTTCTTCTCAGTGATCGGACTTCGCCCCGGCGACACCATGCCGAAGGCGGAACTCCTCGCCCGATTCGAAGAGTGGTCGCGGAGCTTCGCCCGTGTGAGCCCGCGGATCGTACGAGCGCTGGAAGCCCTCCCGCTGCGTGCCGTTCTCGCTGACATCCTGCACCAGGAACTCAAGCACTACGACGGCCTTGCCAGGGACTCCGTCGGTACGCCCTGCCTCTCGCTCTCACTGACGTCGACCGACGGAGGGGCACCGTACGGGCTGGCGGTACGCATCCCGGCCGGTTTCGCTGCCACCTCGATAGACCTGCCGGACGCACCACTCGTCTTGCCACCCGGGCATGAGTGGGCTCCTGTGGTCACGTCGGCCCTGGAGGCCGGCCCGGGGCTCTCCGGTCATCTGCCCGTCGGCACTCTCAAGCTGATGCTGACGGGCAAGGACTGTTACGTATTGCAGGCCAACGACTTGGTGGGCCGGTGGACATCCGTCAACGCCGCAGAGATCGGTGTACCCCATCGAGTGCTCGTGAGGAACCCCTACGCTGCCCAGGCCGAGGAGGTCATGCGCAGCTGTGGCGCCGAGCCCACAAAGCTCACGCGACGTGTTCAGGTGCCGGCCGGCTGGACCCTCTTCACCAGGTACGTTCCTACGCGCTCGGCTTCAGCTCCGGGCTGCCTGGGCGCACTGTCCCCGCTGCACCGACAGTTGGCGAGGCTCGTAGGCGGGCTTCGCATGGAAGGCGGGAGACACACCTTCCTCGTCGGCCACGCGCCGGATCTCATGCTTCCGGCCGCTCCCGACGGTCGGCCTCAGACGGTCACGCTCGACGGGCAGCGCCTGCCCCTCGCCGAATCTGCGGACACCATTACGGTCAGGCTGGCGGGGTTGCCTCTGGTGGCTGGTGAACATCGGGTCGCCGTAGGCGAGCACAGGCTCACGTTCACTCTTGTGCAACGATTTCGCGAGACGACTGCTCCCGTCGTCCTCGCACTTCGCTCCAAGGACGCCAGGATCTCCATGGTGGCGTCGCGCGTTGCCCAGCCCTTCGGCAACGCCCCGTCGGAGTGGGACCAGACGTCCGGCCTGTTGGCAGGTGCAACCCTGAGCGGTTCGGAACGGGACAGTCTCCCTCCCATGACACCACTGCGTCTTGGGGACGCCGTCTACGCGATGGGTCGGGACCGCACCGCGGCTTTGCTGATCTCGGAAACACCGGCCTGGCTTCCGTCCACAGTTCCTCCTGCGCGACATGCCGACTTGGAGGCCCTGCTGGCCGCTCTGTCGTTCCAGGCGGTGTGGTTGCTGAGGGTGAAGCCGAGTGGTTCTCGAAGTGTCAGCCGTGCACCGGCTGTCCTCGAGGGCCGCTACGGGAAACCGTCGGGGTCATGGAAGCTGTTGGACCGCGCTGACTGGCACCGGCTTGTAGGTGACGGCCCGGTCGCCGTAACGCCCGACGCTTGTCGCGCCGACTGGTCTCGCTATGCGTTTGGAGGGCGGCAGTGATGTACGACGACATGCTCATGTGGTGCTCAGAACGCGGCAGCGGAACCCTCGATGCCTTCCGCGAGACGTACGAGTGGTTGGCGAGTTGCCACCCTCAGCACCCGGCCGTCGACTGGAGAATCGCCCTGTACAACCTCCAGGTACTCGGACATGCCGAGGTGGACTGGAGCAATCGCATCTGGAGTGTCACCCCGCCGACGCTGACCACCCTGACCAATGGCGGCGGTCACGTACTGCTGGTCGGCCAGCGACCGATCTGGCTCCTGGAAAGGCTCAGGGACCTCTCAAAGGAACGGGTGTTCAGAGATTCCGTAGCGATCCAAGCACCTGTCCCCCAGGCCGGTGGGCCAGCGTGTCGGCTACTGAGCGTGCCTCATTCGACATACGCCGAGGCAGTCAGCGAACGGCTCGGCATCGGCTTCGAGGACCGGGCTGCCGACCAGATCGCCAGCCGTCTTCCCCGCCTGCAGGAAATGTTGCAGGAGCAGGGGCTCCTTCGGGGATCGGGCGGTCTGGCTCCACAGCGCATGTCCGATGGGGGTGGCGACATGTGGACGGACTATGAGGGCCCGGCCGAACCACCCCTGCACGGTGCGTTCCGCTATCAGCGCTACACCACCTACCGCTACGTCTACTGGCTCGACATGCGGGGCTACATCGCGGAAAAACGAGCCGTCATCTACGCGGAGTTGTCCCGCACGCACCGTTGGGTGCTTCGGTACTCCTCAACGCGCCAAGAACTGTACGCGCCCAGCAGAATGCAGTTGCCCCACCTCCATGCCCGTGCTGCGGTGCTTCGCAGCGGTCTCCTGCCCAGGCTCTCGGCACTCACCGAGGAGACGCCTGCCGACGGGCAACAACAGGCCTCGCACCAGCGAAGTTTCGCCAAGTACGTGAACATTGACGAACCATTCGCCAAACTGGTCGCAGACGCCCTCTATCAAGAGTTGCAGTACGTTCCCTGAAGCCCCTTGACCCAAGGACCCGCATGCCTGGCATGTCCCCATTGACTGTGCATCGTCAATTGGCTGAGTATTTCCAACGGTACTACGACACCGCATACTCACTACGCGACGCCTCAGTGGCGGCAGAATTGCGGGGCCTCCTGCGCACGGACGGAGTGCTGTTCCAGGAGCCGTACCTGGAACTCCTGCCCCAGTACGTGCAGGCCCCGGAACCCCTTGCCGCTCTTGCGGCGAAGATCGGCCTGCCTGAGCTCTCCGGGCTGCTGAAAGCAGGACTGCTCGCGGGGATCCCCCGGCTCTACACCCACCAAGCCGAGGCGCTGCTCGCCAGCCAGGCGGGTCAAGACGTCGTAGTGACGTCGGGTACCGGTTCCGGCAAGACCGAAGCCTTCCTTGTCCCTGTGCTTGCGCGGCTCGTCGCCGAGTCACGTGGCTGGCAAGGGACACGCCCTGACAGCGAGCACAACCCCTGGTGGCGCGCGGCGGAGGAATGGAAGCCACAGCGCCATGACGAAGCGCGTCCGGCAGCCCTGCGCAGCGTCTTCCTCTACCCCATGAACGCCTTGGTGGAGGACCAGCTGATGAGGCTCCGCAGGAGCCTCGACGCGCCGAATGTGCGGAGCTGGTTCGACTCCGAGCGGGACGGCAACCGCTTCTATTTCGGCCGCTACACAGGACGCACCCCCGTAGCGGGACCCATGCCTCAGAGGAAGAACTCGACAAAGCTGAAGGAGCTTCGCAAAATCCTGCTGTCGATGGACAAGCGCTATAGCGACCTTGAGAACCGGATCCTGAACGGCGATGTGACGGAAGAGGGCGCTCGCTATTTCCTCCAGCGCCCGTTCGGCGCGGAAATGCGCTCTCGATGGGACATGCAAACATCCCCGCCAGACGTCCTGATCACGAACTACAGCATGCTGAACATCATGTTGATGAGGCGCGACGAAGACGCCATTTTCGCGCAGACTCGGGACTGGCTGGCGAGCTCGAAGACGAACGTTTTCAGTCTGGTCGTGGACGAACTGCACATGTACCGCGGCACACAGGGAACGGAAGTAGCCTACCTCCTGAGAAAACTGATCGACCGTCTCGGGCTGTCGACTGATTCCGATCAGCTTTCGGTGGTCGCCACTTCGGCGTCAATGGATCCGACCAGTCCGGTCGATCGAAAATTCCTCAGCGATTTCTTTGGACGCGCGCCCGACCGATTTGCCGTTCTTTCTGGTGATCGCGTCCGGGTGAGGGGGAACACGAACCTCACCCCGTGGGTTCAGCAAAAGCAGGATGATGGAATCCTGCCCGAACCGCAAGAACGACACGCGGCACTCCAGTCTGCCTTCAGGGCGAGTGACGAGGATGACTCCCTCCGAGCCAAACCCCTCTCAGAGGTGTCTCAGCAACTGTTTCCGAGCCTTTCTCCAGCTTCTGCCGCGCAGGCAACGGACCGCTTCATCTCCCTGCTCGACGGCCAGAACGACCCCGGCTCCCGCTTCCGCCTTCACCTATTCTTCCGCAATGTCACCGGGATGTGGGCATGCGCTGACAGACATTGCAGCGAAGTCCCTGCGGCGCCCGACCAACGCGAGCAGGATCGCCTGGTAGGCAAGGTGTACACCAATCCACGCTACGCCTGCGCATGTGGTGCGAGGGTGCTGGAACTCCTGTACTGCGATACTTGTGGCGACGTCCTCCTGGGCGGATTCAATTCACCCATGGCGGAGAAGGATCCGGGATGCCGATATCTCGTATCCACCGCAACCGACCTGGAATCCCTCCCAGACAAGGCGAAACTCGATCGAACTGCGGATGTCTACAGCGTTTTCATTCCGACGCACGGGCCCCGACCAGATCTCGATCAGGCAACCCACAACCACACCGGGGGGCGACCGGGCGACAAGACGCGGCCGAAGTATTCTTTTGCTTTCGTTCCCGCCCACCTCCATACAGCGAGCGGTAAGGTCTCCATCCGGCCAGATTCAGGAGTAAATGGGTACCTCCTCGTCGCCGGAAGCAATCCACCCACCGCTCTGAGCAACGTCAAGGCCTTCCCGACCACCTGCCCCTCGTGTCGTGAAGACCGTGAAATCTTCAAAAATTCACGCGCTTTCGAGGACCCGTCCCGGTCCCGCTCACCGATTCGCACCATGGGAACCGGTTTCGAGAAATCGAACCAAGTGTTGACAGACGCCCTCAAGCGCCAATTGAAGACCAAGCTGGTGGTATTCTCCGACAGCCGTCAAGATGCCGCTCGGATCTCGGCGGGACTTGAACGGTCTCACCATCAGGACTTGGTCAGGCAGCTTGCGATCTCGATTCTCGACCATCCAGACGATCGAGTCTCCCTTGTTCTGGATTTCCTTAAGGGAAGCAACTCCCCTGCGGGGGCAGAAGCGCTGAGCAATCTCGCATCGTCGCCGTCCAGAGAACTGATTCCTGCGCTTGCGGCCATTGCGAACGGGACAGCCAGTGATCAGCAGCACGAAGACCTTGCCAAGTATCGCGCCGAGGTAAAAGGTCCGACGCTCGTGGAACTGGGCAATGTGGTGAGCCGTGAGGCCCTCAAGCTAGGCATTCATCCCGGCGGCCCGGCTTTCACCTTGAGCAAGAGTGCGGAATCCCGACCCTGGACAGACCTCTACGACTGGGGTGGAACCGCCCCCACGCGACGACCGGTGGAAGGTCTCACGGGCGATCTCCTCAACCTACGAGAGAAGATTGAACGCTCAGTCTATGTGCAGGTTCAGCAAGCCGTGTTCGCCGGTGGCGGCCGCGACCTGGAGTCATTGGGCATCGGTCTGGCCGAGCAGGACCTGCTCAGCGGGAGCAGGAAGCTGCAGCCCGAAGTGTTCCAACAAGCCTGTCGTTCTTCACTGAGGCTCCTGGGGGTTCGCCGCCAGTTCCGCGAACAGCGGGACGCGCTGACAAGTCTCCACTCGGCGGCCCAGCGTTACCTCAAGGCTGTCGCGTTGCGTCACGGGGCCCTACCCGAGGTGCTGATACAAGAGGTGATCAGTGCACTGGGCCTGACGAATTCCGACCCTCGCCTCGACGGAGAGCGGGTCAGGATCCGTCTCCCCGGTACGCAGGAGTGGCGCTGCCGACGCTGCACCCGACGGCATCTGCACGCATCGGCGGGCATCTGCGCGTTCTGCCTCAGCTCCGATCTGGCCGTTGAAGTCCTCGATCCTGCTGCCGCCACCAAGAATGACTACTACGCCTTCCTCGCGCGCGAAGCCGGGGCGGCATTCAGGCTCCACTGTGAGGAACTGACGGGACAAACGGACAAGGACGCTGCTCAGGAACGACAGGCCCGGTTCCAGGGGGTCTTTCTGAACCCGCAGGACATCCAGTTGGTCGATGAGGTCGACCTGCTCAGTGTCACGACGACCATGGAGGCAGGAGTCGACGTAGGCGGACTACGTGCCGTGGTCATGGCGAACATGCCGCCCCAGCGATTCAACTACCAGCAACGCGTCGGACGCGCCGGCCGACGTCTGGACCACCTCTCCATCGCCCTCACCTTGTGTCGTGGTACGAGGACTCACGACGACCACTACTTCCAGCACCCGGAACGCATTACGGGCGACCCGTCACCCAGCCCGTACATCGATCTTGACCGTACGGAGATCCTGCATCGCTGCCTTGCCGCAAGCCTGCTCTCCGCGGCATTCAGGTCCGTGGGACACACCCGCGACTGGGATGCGGGACGCGATGTTCACGGCCCGTTCGGCAGTGTCAGCGGATGGCCCCTCGTCCGGGACGAGGTCCAGATGTGGCTGACGCACAACACCGCCGAGGCAGCCCGCGCAGCCACGGCACTCCTACAAGGTGGTGACACGACCGGTTCGACTGTGGACGACCTCGTCGCCTGGGCCTCGTCAAGCCTTTTCGGCCGTATCGAGGATGCAGTGCGCCGAGCCCCGGGAAATGAACCGCTCAGCAAGACGCTCGCCGAGCGTGGTGTGTTGCCGATGTTCGGGTTTCCCACCCGCGTTCGGAATCTGCATCATGCCAGGCCTCACGGGCGCGTGCTCACAGACGTGATCGACAGAGACATCGACATTGCCATCTCCGAATGGGCGCCCGGGGGTGAGGTCGTCAAGGACAAGGCGCTGCACACTGCGGTAGGCCTGGTGACGTACGAACCTGTCGGGGGGCAGTGGAAGACCGGAAGGGAGGCCGACGCTGAACGCCTCATGGTGGGAATATGCACCAAGTGTCTTTCCATCACGGTCGATCAGGAGGAGGTTCTCTGCGTCGTCTGCAAAGCGAATGAAGAGGAGGGCGACTATCGTCGCCTACCCGCATGCCAACCACTCGGATTCCGCACCAGCTACCAGGCGCAGGACTACGAGGGGACCTTCGAGTTCACCCCGCGTGCGGGTTCTGCCCGTCTCACCATCGATGCGGCGTCCCCGTTGGACGAACGCTGGGAAGCCGCATCGAAGTATCTGAGCGGTCAAGGCCGTGTCATCGTCGTCAACACAGGGGGAGGAGACGGTTTCCAGTTCGGCAAGGTCTTCGGCCAGGACGGCCTGCTCGACGCAACGCTCTTGTCTGACGTCGACAGGGCAAAACGCTTGGGACTACCCCACAAACCGACCTTCACCAACCCGGAGACGCTTGCCCTCGCGTCAGTCAAACTGACGGATGTCCTCCGCGTCGGGCTCCACGAGCAGCCGGCCGGGATGGCACTCGACCCTCGAAGAATGGCCGCACGAGCGGCTTGGCTCTCCCTGGGAACCCTCCTCAAGCTTGCCGCGGTCAGGCTTCTCGACATCGACGGAACGGAGCTCTCCACAGGAATTTTCCCGGTAGGCGGAGAAGCCGACGAGGTTCACGCTCAGGTCTTCCTCTCGGACACGCTCGAGAACGGCGCCGGCTACTCGACTTGGCTCGGTAGGCATCCGGCGGAGCTCTTGATTGCTGCCCGCGCTGCTGCAGACGACCTCTGCGGCCACAATTCAGGTGGTGCGACGTACGGTCCTTGTGATTCAGCCTGCTACGACTGCTTGCAAGACTACGGAAACAGTGCTTATCACCCCCTGCTCGACTGGCGACTCGCCGTTCAGATGCTGGACCTGCTCCAGGGGCGAACGGTGGACTTCTCCACTTCGGATGCATACGCAGCCGCACGCGCCAAGCGGTTTGCCGATAGTTTCCTGCACTGGAAGACGGACATCATAGGCGGGCTACCGGTGCTCAGGGAAGTGGAATACGACGATGTGGCAGTACTGGTGACGCACCCCTTGGAAGCCTGGACCGGCCCAAGCCGCTCGCATCGAGTCTCCGACGCTCTGTCCATTCTACAAAAGGAGGGATTCACGGTTTTCGAGGCATTCCAGGACGAGAACCCCCACGAGGAGCTGCCGGAAAAGGCAGTTGTCGCCGTGGATACCTTTGAACTTTTGCGACGCCCTGGTTGGATCGAATCACGGTTGCAGAGCCTGGGAAGCTAGTAGCACCTGCGCCTCGCGGGACACGAATACCGGAGCGCGTCATCGGTCGGGCGTGATCGATCACCCTGGACCGACAACACATTGCGGGCTTCAGACACGTGGGTGTGTCCGAAGCCCGCAATGTGCACCTCAAGAGCCCCCTGTCGGATTCGAACCGACGACCTACGCATTACAAGTGCGTTGCTCTGGCCGGACTGAGCTAAGGGGGCGGGGCCGCCATCACTCTACACAGCAGGTCATCGGCCGGGCCATCACGTTCCCGGCGCCGCCGGGGGTCCGCCGGCGGGCGGCGGGCGGGGGTTCGGCGGATCGCACCGAGTCGGAAGTCACCTCGGCGGGAGGGCTGACAGGAGGCCGCCCGGCGGGTAGCGTCGCCCGGAGTCCTATTACTGGACTAGACCTTCCACTCGGATCGTCCGGCACGTTCCTGCCGGTAGAAGGGATTCACCACCATGGCTTCTGTCACCTTCGACAAGGCGTCCCGGCTGTACCCCGGCGGCGACAAGCCCGCCGTCGACCAGCTGGAGCTGGAGATCGAGGACGGCGAGTTCCTCGTCCTCGTCGGCCCCTCCGGCTGCGGCAAGTCCACCTCCCTGCGCATGCTCGCGGGCCTTGAGGACGTCAACGGCGGCGCCATCCGCATCGGTGACCGCGACGTCACGCACCTGCCGCCCAAGGACCGGGACATCGCGATGGTGTTCCAGAACTACGCGCTGTACCCGCACATGTCCGTGGCCGACAACATGGGCTTCGCGCTCAAGATCGCCGGCGAGGACAAGGCCACCATCCGCCGCAAGGTGGAGGACGCGGCGAAGATGCTGGACCTCACCCAGTACCTCGACCGCAAGCCGAAGGCGCTCTCGGGCGGCCAGCGACAGCGCGTCGCCATGGGCCGCGCCATCGTGCGCAAGCCGCAGGTGTTCCTCATGGACGAGCCGCTGTCGAACCTCGACGCCAAGCTCCGCGTCTCCACCCGTACCCAGATCGCGGCGCTCCAGCGCGACCTCGGCATCACCACCGTCTACGTCACCCACGACCAGGTCGAGGCCATGACCATGGGCGACCGGGTCGCCGTCCTGAAGGACGGCCTGCTCCAGCAGGTCGACACCCCGCGCAACATGTACGACCGTCCGGCGAACCTGTTCGTCGCCGGGTTCATCGGCTCGCCCGCCATGAACCTGGTCGAGGTCCCGATCGCCGACGGCGGCGTGAAGTTCGGCGACAGCGTCGTCCCGGTGTCCCGCGAGGCGCTGTCCGCCGCGGCCGACGCCGGCGACCGCACCGTCACGGTCGGCGTCCGCCCGGAGCACTTCGACCTCGCCGAGACCGGCGGCCTGACCATCACCGTGAACGTCGTCGAGGAACTGGGCGCGGACGGCTACGTCTACGGCTCCACAGCGGCGGCCGAGGGCGGCCAGGACATCGTGGTCCGCGTCGGCGGGCGGCAGGTGCCGGAGAAGGGCTCCTCCCTGCACGTGGTGCCGCGCGGCGGCGAGATCCACGTGTTCTCCACCTCTTCCGGGGAGCGCCTCTCCCACTGACGGCTCCCGCCGGCGGCCCGCCAACCCGGGCCGCCGCCTGACGGGTTCGAGGGGCGTCCCGCCGAGGGGCGCCCCTCTCCCGTGTGTTGCACCGGCGCCGGGCTCCGGTGGCCGCGCGCGGACGGAAGGAACCCTGGCAGAACGGGCATTCAGCCCTGTCCGTCAACCCCCGATTCGAAAAACCACGTCGAACCATCCCCCGACCGGGTGACTAAATGTCGCCAAATCTTCACCGAGCGCTACTCTCGCCCTCGTGACCCATACTGCCCGCCGTATCGGCCGTTCCCTCGCCCTGGTCCTGCCCGTCGTCCTGGTCCTGTCCGGGACCCTCGCGGTCACCATGGTCCCTTGGGCGGACACATCCTCGTCCCAGATCCTGACCGCCTCCGCCGAGGACGTCTCCGTCCCCGCGAAGCCGCGCGCCGCGCAGGAGGTGTTGCGCGACAAGCTCGTCGAAGAGCTGCGCACGGGCCAGGAACCGGGTGACGTACTCACCCACCTCCAGCAGGAGGTGAACCGGCGGCCCTCGCTCGCCGAGCACTGCGTGGGGATCGCCAAGGCGCTGGGGCGGGCCGCCGTCGAGGTGTACGGCCCGACGAAGGCGCAGGCCGTCGCGCGGCCCGTGTGCGACACCTCGTACGCCTCCGGCGTCGCCTCCATGGGCTGACCCGTACCGCGTCCCTACGCTGGCCGGCATGACCGACGCGCCTCCAGCACCCCGATCCACCGATCCCGTAGCCGTGCACCCCGCAGCCGCGCACCCCGCCGTCCCCACCCAGGCAGTCGTCCTGGCGGGCGGCCAGGGTTCGCGGCTGCGGCCGTACACGGACGACCGCCCCAAACCCATGGTGGAGATCCCGGGGACCGGGCTGCCGATCATCGGGCACCAGCTGGCCTGGCTGGCCGCCGAGGGGGTCACCGACGTGGTGGTGTCCTGCGGACACCTCGCCGGGGTGCTCCAGGAGTGGCTCGGACAGGCCCGGTTGCCGCTGCGCGTGACGACCGTGGTCGAGGCGGAGCCGCTGGGCCGCGGCGGCGGCCTCAAGTACGCCGCGCGGCACCTCCCGGAGCCGGGGCAGGGCTGGTTCGCGACCAACGGCGACATCTGGACCCGGTTCTCGCTCCGCGAGATGGCCGCCTTCCACGCCGAACGCGGCGCGACGGCGACCCTGGCGCTCGCCCGGCCGCGGATCCCCTGGGGGGCCGTGGAGACCAACGGGTTCGGCCAGGTGCTGGACTTCATCGAATCCCCGCCGTCGCCTTATCTGATCAACGCCGGGGTGTACGTCTTCGGGCCCGAATTCGCAGCGCTCCTGCCGGACTTGGGCGACCACGAGCGCACCACTTTCCCCCGCCTGGCCCGTGAACGCCGGCTGGCGGGCTTCCCGCTGCCCCAGGGGGCCTACTGGCGGGCGATCGACACCGCCAAGGACCTGACCGAGGCCGCACGGGAGTTGGCCTCCCAGACGGCCCCCTGAGGCCTTCCGTCCGGGGCTTCGGGCCGCCGTACGGCCCCGCACGCGAAGGGGCCCGGCACGCTCGCGCATACCGGGCCCCGTGCGCCTGCATCCCAGGCCGTGCGGGCGGGTTCAGCCGAGGAGGCCGCCGACCAGCCCGGGCTTCGGCTTGGCCGGGGTGCTGCTGCCCCCGGTGCTGCCGCCGCTGCCCGCACCCGAGGAGGAGGACGGCGGCTTCTGCGGAGCGGACTGGCGCGGCGTGCTGCGCGGGGTCTGCTTGCCGGTGGTACCGCGGGTCGCGGTCGGGGACTCGGAGCCCGCCCCGGAACTCTGCCGCGCGGAAGGCCCGCTCGTCGCCCCGCGGCCCTGCTTCGCGGCCGGCTCGCTCGGCGTGGCCGAGGGCTGCGCCGTCTTCGAGGGCTGCTGCGCGGAGGGCTGCTGCGACTGCCGGGCCGGAGCCTGCGGAAGCGGCGTGCCCGGCAGGTAGTTGGCGGGGGGCTCACCCGGACCGGGCACGGTGACCACGGTCGTGGAGCGGACGGCCCCGCCGAGCAGGGAACCGACGAGCAGGGTCAGCCCGCACACCACGGTGGCCATGACGGCCCCGCGCCGCAGGACGCGCCGCCGCAGCCGCCAGATCTCCGAGCGCGGCCCGAGGGTGCGCCAGGCCTCGCCCGCGAGCCGCCCGTCGAGGGAGTACACCGGGGCGCCCGCGATGATCAGCGGGGACCAGGCGGCGAGGTAGATGATGTCGGGCGCGTCGTACGCCGGCACGGTCTTCCAGCTCACCGTCATCAGCAGCGCGGCGGACAGCAGCGCCCCGAAGCACGCGGCGAACCGCTGCCACAGGCCGAACACCGTCAGCACGCCCACGATGACCTGGAGGAAGGCCACGGTCAGCCCCGCCCCGACCGGGTGCGCGAGGGCGAAGTCGCGCAGCGGCTCCGCCAGCGCCCACGGGTGCAGGGTCTGCAGCCAGGTGACCATGGAGCCGCGTTCGCCGCCGTCGAAGTAGACGGGGTCGCACAGCTTGCCCATGCCGGCGTAGATGGAGATGAAGCCGAGGAAGACGCGCAGCGGGAGCAGCACGACGCCCAGGTTCATGCGGCGGCCGGGGTAGTAGGAGGCCTGCCCGCGGGTGTCGGACCCGCCGCGGCGGGCGTCCGGCCCGGGACCGCTCTCGCCGCCGGGGTACCCGCCGCCGCGGGGCACGTCCCGTACGGGGGCCAGCGGGCGGGTCTCCTCGGGATCCCCGTACGTGCGCTGCCCGATGACGGTCGGCGTGGTGAGGGTGTCGTCGGCGAGGTCCTGGGCCAGGTCGACGCGCGGGATGACCTGGGTCGCGCCGCCGTCGTACTCGTCGCCGCCTCTGCCGGCCTCCCGCACGGCCTGGAGCAGTCCGCCCATCGCCGCGGCGTCGCCGGCGTCCGACTTGCCGCTCCAGACGACGGGGGCCCGGCGGCGGGTGGCTCCGGCGGCGGCGACCACGGCGCCGCCGAGGACGGGCGCTCTGCCGGGGGCGTTCGCGGGCTTGGAACGCGCGCTCGGGCTCGGTGCGAGCCGCACGCGGAAGCTGGCGTGGTTGACGATGACCTGTGCGGGATCGCACGGCACCTTGACCATGCTCAGCGCGGGCTGGTCGTCGAACCCTGACGTTCTGGTGTCCACACTCATCTAACCGAGTGATGGGTGTTTAGGACACTGCCTTGACATCAGGGATCTGTCCGAGACCCGTCAAGATCAAGTCACCCCGCCCGAAACGGGCCGGGTGACACGCTGACGGGTCACGGAACGTGGGCCGTTCGGCAGAGCCGGCGGCCCGAACGGCCCCGGCCCCGCCGGACCGCTCAGGTACGCGGCCGGTTCGCGCGGCTGCGGGCCGCCTCGTACAGCACGACGCCCGCGGCGACACCGGCGTTGAGGGACTCCGCACCGCCCGGCATCGGGATGCGCACGAGGTAGTCGCAGTTCTCGCCGACGAGCCGGCCCAGGCCCTTGCCCTCGGAGCCGACGACGATGACGACCGGGCCGGACAGCGCCGCCAGGTCGCCGACGGTGTGCTCGCCCTCGGCGGCGAGGCCGACGACGGCGATGCCGGCCTTCTTGTAGTCCTGCAGGGCGCGCGTCAGGTTGGTGACGCGGGAGACCGGGGTGCGGGCGGCGGTGCCGGCCGAGGTCTTCCACGCACCGGCGGTCATGCCGGCGGCGCGGCGCTCGGGGATGACCACGCCGTGGCCGCCGAAGGCGGAGACGGAGCGGACGATCGCGCCCAGGTTGCGCGGGTCGGTGACCCCGTCGAGGGCGACGATCAGCGGGTCCTCGCCGTTGTCGTACGCGGCGGCGGTGAGGTCCTCCGGGTGCGCGTACTCGTACGGCGGGACCTGCAGGACCATGCCCTGGTGGTTGAGCCCGTTCGTCATCCGGTCGAGCTCGGGGCGCGGGGCCTCCATCAGGTTGATGTTGCCGCGCTCGGCCGCGAGCTGGAGGGCCTCGCGGACCCGCTCGTCGTTGTCGATGAACTGCTGCACGTAGAGCGTCGTGGCCGGCACACCGTCGCGCAGCGCCTCGAAGACCGGGTTGCGGCCGACGACCATCTCGCTGCTGCCCTTGGGACCGCCGCGGCGCGGGGCCGGGCGGCGCTTGGCGGCCTGGCGGGCCATCGCGTTGCTGATGCGGTTCGCCTTGTGCTTCTTGCGGTCCTCGGCCTTGGGCGTGGGGCCCTTGCCTTCCAGGCCCTTGCGCCGCTGGCCACCGCTGCCGACCGTCGCACCCTTCTTGTTGGACGTGCGGCGGTTCCTGCGCTGGCTGTTCCCGGCCATGACTTCTACCTGTTTTCGTTGATGCTGCGGTATGTACGTATGAAGAGTGTGCCGCCCGGAACGCCGGGCGGCACACCAGGTTCAGCTGCCCGGGCTCAGCGGGGGCCGAGCGTCCAGCGCGGGCCGCTCGGGCTGTCCTCGATCACCAGGCCGGACTGCTGGAGCTGGTCGCGGATGGCATCGGCGGTCGCCCAGTCCTTGCGGGCCCGGGCGGACTCGCGCTGCTCCAGGACCAGCCGGACGAGCGTGTCGACGGCCCCGTGCAGGTCCTCGCCGCGGTCCGCCTCGCCGGCCCAGTGCGGGTCGAGCGGGTCCAGTCCGAGGACGCCGAGCATCGCCCGCACCTCGGACAGCCGCGCGATGGCCGCGTCCTTGTCGTCGGCGGCCAGGGCGCTGTTGCCCTGCCGGACCGTGGTGTGGACGATGGCCAGCGCCTGCGGGACGCCCAGGTCGTCGTCCATGGCCTCGGCGAAGGCGGGCGGGACCTCGGCGGCCGGTTCGACGGCTCCGCCGGCCTTCTCGATGACGCGCTGGTAGAAGCCCTCGATCCGCGCGAAGGCGGACTCGGCCTCGCGCAGGGCCTCCTCGCTGTACTCGATCATCGACCGGTAGTGCGGGGTGCCGAGGTAGTAGCGCAGCACGATCGGGCGCCACTGCTTGACCATCTCGGAGACGAGGACCGAGTTCCCGAGGGACTTGGACATCTTCTCGCCGGACATGGTGACCCAGGCGTTGTGGACCCAGTACCGGGCGAACTCGTCGCCGAAGGCCTTGGCCTGGGCGATCTCGTTCTCGTGGTGCGGGAAGATCAGGTCCAGGCCGCCGCCGTGGATGTCGAAGGCCTCACCGAGGTACTTGTGCGCCATCGCGGAGCACTCCAGGTGCCAGCCCGGGCGGCCGCGGCCCCACGGGGTCTCCCAGGAGGGCTCGCCGGGCTTGGCGGTCTTCCACATGGCGAAGTCGCGGGCGTCGCGCTTGCCGGTCTCGCCGGTGCTCTCCGGCTGGCGGATGTTGTCGAGCTCCTGGCGGGAGAGTTCGAGGTAGCCGGGGTACGACTTCACGTCGAAGTAGACGTTGCCCTCGGACTCGTAGGCGTGGCCGCGCTCGATGAGGCCCCGCATCATCTCGACCATCTCGGTGACGTGGCCGGTGGCGCGGGGCTCGTAGCTCGGCGGGAGGCAGCCCAGCGCGGCGTAGCCGTCGTTGAAGGCGCGCTCGTTGTCGTAGCCGATGGACCACCAGGGGCGGCCCTGCTCCGCGGACTTCGCGATGATCTTGTCGTCGATGTCCGTGACGTTGCGGATGAAGGTGACGTCGTAGCCCCGGTACTCGAACCAGCGGCGCATCATGTCGAAGTTGAGGCCCGACCGGATGTGCCCGATGTGCGGGGCGGCCTGCACCGTGGCGCCACAGAGGTAGATCGAGACACAGCCCGCGGTGAGCGGGATGAAGTCGCGGATCTGCCGGGCGCTGGTGTCGTACAGGCGAATAGTCACGGCATCCAGGGTAGTGCGCCTGTAGCAGTGCCCCGCGACCCTTTCGGGACGCGGGGCGCCTTTGTTGCCGAAGCGGTGCGTCGCCCCGCCGCACTGCGGTCCGCGGTCAGGCCCCGCTCGTGCGGTACACCAGGGCGGTGGCGATGGCGGCGAGGCCCTCGGCGCGGCCGGTCAGGCCCAGCCCGTCCGTGGTGGTGCCGGACACGGACACGGGGGCGCCCGCCGCCGCCGCGAGCGCCTTCTGCGCCTCTTCGCGCCGCTTCCCGATCTTCGGCCGGACGCCGATCACCTGGATCGCGATGTTGCCGATCTCGAAGCCCTCGGCGCGGACGATGCGGGCGGCCTCCGCCAGGAGGGTGACGCCGGCGGCGCCGGACCATTCGGGCCGGGAGGTGCCGAAGTGCGCGCCGAGGTCGCCGACGCCCGCGGCGGAGAACAGCGCGTCGCAGGCGGCATGGGCGGCGACGTCGCCGTCGGAGTGCCCGGCGAGGCCGTCCTCGCCCTCCCACAGCAGGCCGGCGCACCACAGTTCGCGGCCCGGCTCGAAGGCGTGCACGTCGGTGCCGATGCCGACGAGCGGGATCAGGGGCCGGGCGGTGTGCCCGGCGGCGGGGTCAGTAGGCATCGGTGGCCCTCCTGCGGGCGAGTACGGCCTCGGCGAGGACCAGGTCGAGCGGACGGGTGACCTTGAAGGCCTCTTCGTGGCCGGGCACCACCATGACGGTGACGCCGAGCCGCTCCACCATCCCCGCGTCGTCGGTGGCCCCCTCCCCGCCGAAGCCGACCTCCTCGTGGGCGCGCAGCAGGACGGCGCGGTCGAAGCCCTGCGGAGTCTGCACGGCGCGCAGCCGGGCCCGCTCCGGGGTGGCCACGACGGGCTCCGGCTCGCCGGGCCTGCCGGGCTCGACCTCCTTGACGGTGTCGGCCAGCGGCAGGGCCGGCACCACGGCGGGGGCGCCCTCGCGGACCGCTTCGACCACCGCGTCCACGGTGTCCACCGGGACCAGCGGGCGGGCCGCGTCGTGGACGAGTACGGAGGTGATGTGCCCGGGCAGCGCGTCGAGGCCGGCGCGCACCGACTCCTGGCGGGTCGCGCCGCCCGGGACGACCAGGGTCTCGGTGCGCTCGGGCAGCGCGTGCTCGTCGAGGAGGAGGCGCACCCCGGCGACGTCCTCGCCGGGCGCGACGACCACGACGAGGGAGACCGCCCGGGAGCGGGCCATCGCGCGGACGGCGTGGATCAGCATGGGGATGCCGCCCAGGGACCTCAGGGCCTTGGGGGCGCCCGGGCCGAGGCGCACCCCGCGGCCGGCGGCCGGGATGACCGCGGCGGTGTGGTGGGGGTGCGGGGCGCCCGCGGGGCGCGGTTCGTCAGACATCGATGCTCCGATAGCTCCGGGTTCGCAGCCAGGCCAGGTTTGTGGCTTCGGCCGACATGGGTATGGCCTGGAGCGTGCCGGGTGCGACGCCCTCGTCCCTTCCGTGACGACCGGTCGAGCAGGCAGCCCGGACCCGGCACGCCGGTGGGACGGGTTCAGCAGCGCGCACCGGCAGCACCGGCAGGGACGAAGGTGCGGGTACAGCGGTTGCGGATACAGAGGTGGGGAAGCAGAGTGCGGGGACGAGCGGTGCGGATACAGACATGCCGCAGCGCCCGGCGACAGGACTCTCGTGGAGGAGAGGCCTGATCAGCGGGCACCGCGGCACAACTGTGTGAACACTGTTCTGATGTACCCGTGTGGTCCGTCTGATCAGCCCCGTCGGGAACGACGCGGCTGAACGGAAGGTGCACGGTGGACGGGGTTTCGCGTCAGGACGCGAGCACCTCGTCGAGGAGGGCCTCGGCCTTGTCCTCGTTCGTGTTCTCGGCGAGCGCGAGCTCGCTCACCAGGATCTGGCGTGCCTTCGCGAGCATGCGCTTCTCACCCGCGGACAGCCCGCGCTCACGCTCACGACGCCACAGGTCACGCACTACTTCCGCGACCTTGATGACATCGCCAGAAGCGAGCTTCTCCAGATTTGCCTTGTAGCGCCGGGACCAGTTCGTCGGCTCTTCTGCGTACGGTGCACGAAGCACCTCGAAGACCCGGTCCAGCCCGTCCTGGCCGACTACGTCGCGAACACCGACGAACTCCGCATTGTCCGCAGGCACACGAACCGTCAGGTCGCCCTGGGCGACCTTGAGCACCAAGTAGGTCTTGTCCACGCCTTTGATCTGACGAGTCTCAATGGCCTCGATCAGCGCGGCCCCGTGATGGGGATAGACCACGGTGTCGCCAACCTTGAACGTCATGTGACAGGTACCCCTTCCGTGGCTATCCAGGGTAACACGAGAACTGACTGTTATGAATGGCGTTTTCGCAGGTCAGGGCATATCTCGGGGCTTGACAACACCGACAGGATCGTGCTGCGCAGGGCTCCCCGGAGGGGGTATTCGCAGGTCGGGGGCGCTGCGCGGACCGGGCAAAGGGGCCACGCTACACCTGTCCGGCACACCCATCAGCGTGACGTACGTCCCGTTTTGCCGGTTTCGAAGGCTGGAAACCGAACTACTCCGTTCGACTGGCGGGCACCCGTACGGAGGGGTTCCGGCCCAATCTGCAATTGATCACCGAACGCTGTTCGAGGGAATCCCCGGAATTGATCACTGGCGCTCCCGGGACCGCGTCCGGAATGCACGATCGCGGGACGGGGTGAGGGCGGCCCGTGCGCTGCGGAGGGTCGGGTGCGGGGGCGGGGCGGAGGCTCGGTAACCTAAGCCCGCTGACACACCCTTAGAGCGGCTTTACCTCGGCCGTTCCGAGCGTCCACCCTTCCGTTCCGTACGTCCAAGGAGATGCCGCCGCCGTGAGCCGCAGCCTTCGACGCGGCGCCCTCGCCGCCACTGCCGTCGTGTTCTCGATCGCCTCGCTGGCCGCTTGCGGTGCGGGCAACGACGCGCAGACCCTCCAGATCAAGCCGGACAACGCCGCCGTCACCAAGGGCGAGATCATGGTCCAGAACGCCCTGGTGATCACCAAGGGCGAGAAGGACAAGAAGGGCCCCGGCGCGGCTGCCGTCTCCGCGACCGTGTTCAACTCGGGAAGCGAGCCGCAGACCCTTGACGGCGTCACCCTCCCGGGTGGCAAGGCCAAGGTCGTCCTGAAGGCCTCCGAGGGTTCCGGCAAGGTCACCGTGCCGGCCGGCGGCTCCGTGGTGCTGGGCGGTCAGGGCAACGCCTCCGCGGCCATCGAGGGCGCCGAAGCCCTGGAGGACGGCAACGTGCAGAAGGTCGTCTTCCAGCTCAGCCGCACCGGCAGCGTCGCACTCGACGCCTTCGTGGTCCCCGGCGACGGCATGTACGCCGGCTACGGCCCCACGGTCGCCCCGGCCGCCCCCAGCCCCTCGGGCAGCCCGTCCGGCTCCCCGTCCGGCGCGCCCTCGGGTTCGCCCTCCGGCGCGGTCTCCGGCTCCCCGGCCGGCTCCCCCTCAGGCAACGCGGGCAGCTCCCCGTCCGGCTCCGCCTCGCACGCCGCGGGCCACTGACCCCGCCGCACCACCACGACGTACGGGAAGGGCCCCCGGCCGCTGCTGCGGCCGGGGGCCCTTCCTGCTGCCCGGAGGCAGCGGCGCAGGAGCGCCGCCGGCCTACGGCTCGAACTTGTAGCCCAGCCCGCGCACCGTCACCAGGTAGCGCGGCGCGCCCGGGTCCGGCTCGATCTTGGCGCGCAGCCGCTTCACGTGGACGTCGAGGGTCTTGGTGTCGCCGACGTAGTCCGCGCCCCAGACCCGGTCGATCAGCTGCATGCGGGTCAGCACCCGGCCCGCGTTGCGCAGCAGCATCTCCAGCAGGTCGAACTCCTTCAGCGGGAGGTCGACCTTCCCGCCGCCGACGGTGACCACGTGGCGGTCGACGTCCATGCGTACGGGGCCTGCCTCCAGGGCGGCCGGGGTGACCTCCTCCGGCTCGCCGCGGCGGCGCAGGACCGCGCGGATGCGGGCGACCAGCTCCCGCGAGGAGAAGGGCTTCGTGACGTAGTCGTCGGCTCCTATCTCCAGCCCGACGACCTTGTCGATCTCGCTGTCCTTGGCCGTCACCATGATCACCGGCACGTTGGAGCGGCCGCGCAGCTGCCGGCAGACCTCCGTGCCGGGCAGGCCGGGGAGCATCAGGTCGAGGAGGACGAGGTCGGCGCCGTTGCGCTCGAACTCGTCGAGCCCGTCGGGCCCGGTCGCGGCGATGGCGACCTCGAAGCCCTCCTTGCGGAGCATGTAGGACAGGGCGTCGCTGAAGGATTCCTCATCCTCGACGACGAGCACTCGGGTCACGGAAGGACCTCCGGGGCAGGGATGGCTGGTGCTGGTGCTGGTGCTGGTGCTGGTGCTGGTGGCTGTGCTGGTGCTGGTGGCTGTGCTGGTGCTGCGGCTTCCGCTGCGGCCGGTGCCGGGGCTGGTGTCTCGGGGTCGCGCACGGCCCGGGGGGTCCCGGCGGCCGGCGTCGCGGGGGCCGGCGCGGCCGCTTCGGGCAGCCGCAGCGTGAAGGTGGACCCCTGGCCCTCCGAGCTCCAGACCGCCACCTCCCCGCCGTGCGAGGCCGCCACGTGCTTCACGATCGCCAGCCCGAGGCCGGTTCCTCCCGTGGCGCGGGAGCGGGCCGGGTCCACGCGGTAGAAGCGCTCGAAGATGCGCTCGCGGTCCTTTTCCGGGATGCCGATGCCCTGGTCGGTCACGGCTATCTCGATCAATTCTCCCCCCGGTGCGGCCACCCTGCGTCCGGCGATGCCGACGCGGGTGCGGGCGGGGCTGTAGTTGACGGCGTTCTCGACCAGGTTTCCGAGGGCCGCCGCGAGCTGTCCGCGGTTGCCCCATACGCGCAGGTCGGCGGTGCCGCCCGCGGCCATGGTGATCTGCTTCGAGGAGGCCGTGTGGCGGCACCGGTCGATGGCCTCGGCGACCAGCGTGTCCACGCGGACGGGCTCGGCGTCCTCCAGCGGATCGTCGTTCTGCACCCGGGAGAGGTCGATGAGCTCCTGCACGAGGTTGATCAGCCGGGTGGACTCGATCTGCATCCGGCCCGCGAAGCGGCTCACCGCCTCCGGGTCGTCGGCGGCGTCCATGACCGCCTCGGAGAGCAGGGAGATCGCTCCGACCGGGGTCTTCAGTTCGTGGGACACGTTCGCCACGAAGTCACGGCGGACGGCCTCGATGCGGCGGGCCTCGGTGAGGTCCTCGACCAGCAGGAGCACCAGCCGGGAACCGAGCGGCGCCACCCGGGCCGAGACGGCGAGTGCCTCGCCGCGGCCGGTGCCGCGCCGGGGCAGGTCCAGCTCGACCTGCCGTATCTCCCCGTCCCGCCGGGTGTCGCGGGCCATGTGCAGCATGGGTTCCACGGCGAGCTTGCCGCCGCGGACCAGGCCGAGGGCGTACGCCGCCGAACTGGCCTTGACCACCGCGTCCCCCTCGTCCAGGACGACGGCGGAGGAGCGGAGCACGGAGAGGACGGTGTCCACGCCGGGCGGGAGCACCGCATTGATGTCGGGGCGCATGGAGCTCCGGGTGGGGCGGGCCTGGTCGCGCTCGCTCCAGCGGAACGCCAGCATCGCGATGACACCGGTGCAAAGACCGGCTATCGCTGCAGCTGCGGCGACCGCCGCGTTCACGTCCATGCATCCAGGTTAAGCAGGCGGAACGGCACTTCCACAGCCGTTCGGGTGGCAGCTCGAACAGTCGTCGCCCAGAGTTCACCCTGGCGACGGGGTTGATTCACTTGGGGTGCCGGAGTCGGACGCGTTTGCGGCCCACCGTGTCACCGTGGGGCCGCGGGCCACCCCGGCCGGGCCCCGGGCCGTACACACGGACAGCAGTCGGCAGTGCAGCACTGCAGCAGGCCGAAGCAGGTCAAGAGAGGGACACCAGACATGCGTGACGCGTACCACGAGGAACTGGACTCGATCGGAGAGGGCCTGGTCGAGATGGCACGGCTGGTCGGTTCCGCGATCGGGCGGGCCACGACGTCCATGCTCGACGCCGACCTGAAGCTCGCCGAGAGCGTCATCGCCGCGGACCAGAAGGTCGACGACCTCCAGCACGACCTGGAGGCCCGCGCCATCGCCCTGCTGGCCCGCCAGCAGCCGGTCGCCACCGACCTGCGCATCGTCGTGACCTCGCTGCGGATGAGCGCCGACCTGGAGCGCAGCGGCGACCTGGCCCAGCACGTGGCCAAGCTCGCCCGGCTGCGCTTCCCGGACACGGCCGTCCCGCGGGACCTGCACGCCACCATCCTGGAGATGGGGCAGCTGGCGCAGCGTCTGATGGCGAAGGCCGCCGAGGTCATCATCACGAAGGACGTCGACCTGGCCCTCCAACTGGAGCAGGACGACGACGAGATGGACCAGCTGCACCGCACGCTGTTCCAGCACCTGATGGACGACCGCTGGAAGCACGGCATCGAGACCGCGGTCGACGTGACCCTGCTGGGCCGCTACTACGAGCGCTTCGCGGACCACGCGGTGTCGGTGGCCAAGCGCGTGGTCTACCTGGTCACGGGCGAGCACGCGGACGAACTCCAGGCGCCCACCCAGGTCGACGGGGTCTGACCGCCCGCCGGCCGGACGGTACGAGCCCCAATGCGCCGTTGACGCGCCGGTGCGGCTGGGCATGAATGAGGCGAAGGCGGTCCGTCGTGCGACGGCCCGTACGCCGCCTGCCCGAGGAGGAACCATGCCCGATTCCCCCGTCCCCATCACCCCGGAACAGGAGCAGCAGCCCCGGCCGGAGCCGCTGCGCCTGCCGCTGCTCGCGGCCTGCGGCTGCGGCTCGGGCTGCGGCTGCGGCTGCCAGTCCGGTGCCCCCTGCCAGTGCGGCGGCTGACGCCGCCCACCCGGCCGAACGCACGGTCAGGGCCCCGGCCCGGAAACCCCCGGCCGGGGCCCTGCACATGCGCCCACCGCGCCCCCGCCACCCCCGCCGCGATGCCGCCCGGGGGACGTCCGGTACGACAACGCCTCCCCTCCGCACCGGTACCGGCGTGCAGCGGGGAGGCGCGGACGCGTGGAGGCTACTTCTTCTTGCCCTGGTTCTTGACCGCCTCGATCGCCGCCGCCGCCGCGTCCGGGTCGAGGTAGGTGCCGCCCGGCTTGAGGGGCTTGAAGTCGGCGTCCAGTTCGTAGGCCAGCGGGATGCCCGTCGGGATGTTCAGGCCGGCGATGTCGGCGTCGGAGATCCCGTCCAGGTGCTTGACCAGCGCGCGCAGGGAGTTGCCGTGCGCGGCGACCAGGACCGTGCGGCCGGCCAGCAGGTCCGGGACGATGCCGTCGTACCAGTACGGGAGCATGCGGACGACGACGTCCTTGAGGCACTCCGTCCTCGGGCGCAGCTCCGGCGGGATCGTCGCGTAGCGCGGGTCCTCGGACTGGGAGAACTCCGTACCGTCCTGGAGGGCCGGCGGCGGGGTGTCGTACGAGCGGCGCCACAGCATGAACTGCTCCTCGCCGAACTCGGCGAGGGTCTGGGCCTTGTCCTTGCCCTGCAGGGCGCCGTAGTGGCGCTCGTTCAGGCGCCAGGAGCGGTGGACGGGGATCCAGTGGCGGTCGGCTGCCTCCAGCGCCATCTGCGCGGTGCGGATCGCGCGCTTCTGGAGCGAGGTGTGCACGACGTCGGGGAGCAGGCCGGCGTCCTTGAGCAGCTCACCGCCGCGGACCGCCTCCTTCTCGCCCTTCTCGTTGAGGTTGACGTCCACCCAGCCGGTGAACAGGTTCTTCGCGTTCCACTCGCTCTCGCCGTGACGGAGGAGGATCAGCTTGTACGGTGCGTCGGCCATGCGTACGAGCCTAATGGACGGGCCGGGCCGCTCGCGCGCGGTACCAGGGGAGGCCGGGAGGGTCCCGATTGACGCCGGACGTCAATTGGGTGGCGCGCGGAAGCCCCCGCTCGTAACGTGCCAGGAGTTGTTGCGCCACTTACATCCCCGGGGGGATCCCTTATGTCCGTTGCCGCTGCCGTACGGGCTGTCCGGGAGAGCGTGTCGGGGCTGCCACGCGCGTTCTGGTGGTTGTGGGCGAGCACGCTCGTCAACCGGCTCGGGGCCTTCGTCGCCACCTTCATGACGATGTACCTCACCCTGGACCGGGGCTATTCGGCCTCGTTCGCGGGACTTGTGGTCGCCCTGCACGGCCTCGGCGGTGTGGTCTCCTCGCTCGTCGCGGGGGTGATGACCGACCGGCTGGGCCGGCGGCCGACGATGCTGGCGGCGAACGTCTCGACCGCCTTCTCGGTGGCCCTGCTCGGCTTCATGGAGCGCCCGGCGGCCATCGCGGCCGTGGCGGGGCTGGTCGGCATGACCTCGAACGCGTCCCGTCCGGCCGTCTCGGCGATGATGGCGGACATCGTGCGCCCCGAGGACCGCGTACGGGCCTTCGCGCTCAACTACTGGGCCATCAACCTCGGCTTCGCCGTCAGCGCGACCGCGGCCGGGCTGATCGCCGAGTACAGCTACCTGGCCGGCTTCCTCGGCGAGGCCGCGCTGACGCTGGTCTGCGCGGTGCTGGTGTACGCCAGGCTGCCGGAGTCCCGGCCCACCGCGGCGGCCCCCGCCGCGGGGGCGGCGGCCGGCCCGGGCGCCGGCCGGGGCGCGGGCAAGGACGCCGGTGCCGGGATCGGGCTCGGGACCGTGCTGCGGGACGGCCGGTTCATGGGGGTCGTCGGGCTGTCGTTCCTGATCTCGCTGATCTTCACCCAGGGCTCGGTGGGGCTGCCCGTCGCCATGGGCGCGGCCGGGTTCTCGCCCGCGGACTACGGGCTGGTCATCGCCGGGAACGGGCTGCTGATCGTGCTGCTCCAGATCCCGGTGACCCGGCTCATCGAGCACCGCGACCCGCAGCGGCTGCTGGTGGTGTCGGCGCTGCTGGCCGGGTACGGGTTCGCGCTGACGGCCTTCGCCGGCCCGCTGTGGGCGTACGCGCTGACGGTGTGCGTGTGGACGCTGGCCGAGATCGTGAACTCGCCGACGCAGATGGGCCTGGTCGTCCGGCTCTCCCCCGTGCACGGCCGCGGGCGCTACCAGGGGATGTACAACCTGTCCTGGTCGGTGGCCGCACTGGTCGCGCCGCTGATGGCGGGCCACCTGATCGACCGGTACGGGGCGAACTGGCTGTGGGCCGCCACCGGCGTCCTCGGTACGGTCGCGGCAGCCGGCTACTGGCTGCTGATGCGGCGGCTGCCCGCCGAGGTCCCGGCCCCGGTCGCCGGCACCGAGGCCACCGCGGCGGACGGGGCCGGGCCGCCCGTGCCCGCGCCGGTGCCGGCCGCCGTGGCCGAGGCGTAGGCCGCAGACCCCGCAGGGCTGGGGGCTGGCGGCCGGGGCCCGGTGGCGTCCGGGGCCTGGCGGCCGGGGCCCGGTGGCGTCCGGGGCCCGGTGGCCGGGGCCCGGCGTCTGCGGGCGTCAGGCGGGCCGGGTCAGGTGCTTGAAGGCGTCCAGGTTGCGCGTCGTCTCGCCGCGGGAGACGCGCCAGGCGTACTCACGGCGGATCGCGCTCGCGAAGCCCAGTTCCAGCAGGGTGTTGAAGGCCCCGTCCGCCGCCTCCAGGACCGTGCCCAGCAGGCGGTCCAGCTCCTGCGGGTTCACCACGGACAGCGGCAGGCGGCCGGTGACGTACACGTCCCCCAGGCGGTCCACGGCGTAGCTGAGCCCGTACAGCTTGAGGTTGCGCTCCAGGAGCCAGCGGTGGACGCCGGCCTCGTTCTCGTCGGGGTGGCGGATCACGAAGGCGTTCACCGACAGGGAGTGCCGGCCGATCCGCAGCGAGCAGGTCGTGGACAGCTTGCGGGTGCCGGGGAGCTGGACGACGTAGGAGCCCGGTTCGGGGCTCTCCCAGCTCAGTTCCGCCTCGGCCAGCGCGGCCTCGACGGTCTTCGACGGGTCGGCGGTGTCGTCGGTGTCAGCCATGGGGGGAGCGTACGCGACGGCGGTGATCGTGCATCGCTGCCGTGTACACGTCGGCCGTCCCGCTCGCCGCCGTGTCCCAGCCGAAGAACTGCGCGTGCCGCGCGGCCTCGGCGCCCATCCGGTCCGCGAGCCCGGGCTCGTCCACGAAGCGCCGCAGTTCCCGGGCGTAGTCCACCGGGTCGTGGCCGGGGACGAGAATCCCGGTGACCCCGTCGTCGACGGCGACCGGCAGCCCGCCGACCGCGGCGGCGAGCACCGGCGTCCCGGTGGCCTGGGCCTCGATCGCGACGAGCCCGAAGGACTCGTTGTACGAGGGCATGACCAGCACGGAGGCCGCCCGGAACCAGTCGGCGAGCCGGTCCTGCCCCACCGGCGGGTGGAAGTGCACGAGGTCGGCGATGCCCAGCTTCGCGGCGAGTTTCTGCAGCCCCTCCGGCTTGGCCAGACCACTGCCGCTGGGTCCGCCCACCACGGGCACGTGGAGCCGCGCGCGCAGCGACGGGTCGCGGTCGACCAGCTCGGCGACGGCGCGCAGCAGGATGTCGGGGGCCTTGAGCGGCTGGATCCGCCCGGCGAAGAGCGGGATCACGGCGTCCTGCGGGAGTCCGAGGCGGGCGCGGGCCGCGGCCCGCCCGTCGGCGGTGGTGAAGCGGTCGAGGTTCACACCGGGGTGGACCACGGCGACCTTGCCCGGGTCGGCGTCGTAGTGGCGGACGAGTTCGTCGGCCTCCTCGGCCGTGTTCGCGATGAGCCGGTTCGCGGCGGCCACGATCTGGGTCTCGCCGATGACGCGGGCGGCGGGCTCGGGGGTGTCGCCCTCGGCCAGCGCCGCGTTCTTGACCTTGGCCATCGTGTGCATGGCGTGGACGAGGGGGACGCCCCAGCGCTCGGCGGCGAGCCAGCCCACGTGGCCGGAGAGCCAGTAGTGGGAGTGGACGAGGTCGTAGTAGCCGGGGCGGTGGCCGGCCCAGGCCTGCATCACGCCGTGGGTGAAGGCGCACAGCTGGGCGGGCAGCTCCTCCTTGGCGAGGCCCTCGTACGGGCCCGCGTCCACGTGCCGTACGAGGACGCCGGGGGCCATCTCGACCACGGGGGCGAGGCCGCCCTGGGTGGCCCGGGTGAAGATCTCGACCTCGATGTTGATCGCGGCGAGGCGTCTGGCCAGCTCCACGATGTAGACGTTCATCCCGCCGGCGTCCCCGGTGCCGGGCTGGTGCAGCGGCGAGGTGTGCACGCTGAGCATGGCCACGCGACGGGGCTTGCGGTGGTATCCCACCGCCGGGAGGCGCAGCCGCGGCGGGTCGTGGCGGGTGCCGCGGGCGGAGGCGATCCGGCCGCTGATGCTGCCGCCGAGGCGGGACACGTACTGACTCAAGGAGCAGTCCTCTCGCTCGGCCGGCGTGGCGCGAAGAGCACACTCCGCGCCCTTCAAGGAGTGCAACCCGGACGGCGGTGCCGCGCATTCCGGGACCGGCGACTTTTTCCGCGCGCTGCCGGGATGCCGTGTGCTGCCGGGTTTTCCGTGCGTTGCCGGGATGCCGTGCGCAGCCGGGTTTTCCGTGCGTTGCCGGGATGCCGTGCGCAGCCGGGTTCTCCGTGCGCTGCCGGGATGCCGTGCGCAGCCGGGTTCTCCGTGCGCTGCCGGGATGCCGTGCGCTGCCGGCTTTTCTCCCGCATGCGCCCTCGGCTTAGGCTCGGCCCATGTCCTCGCGCAGTACCCCGCCCGCCAGCCGCCCCGGTCGTCCCGTGGGCACGGTGACCCGCGGGACGACGAACCCGAACCGGCTGCGCCGGATGGACCGCTGGATCGCGGCGGTGCACGGGCCCGCGCTGCGCCGCGCGCAGGCGCCGGTCGCGGTGGACCTCGGGTACGGGGCCGCCCCCTGGACCGCGGTGGAGCTGCTGGGCCGGCTGCAGGAGGCGGCTCCGCGGGTCCGGGTGGTCGGCATCGAGATCGATCCGGCGCGGGTGGCGGCGGCGAAGCCGTACGAGCGGGACGGGCTGGGCTTCCGGCACGGCGGTTTCGAGGTGCCCCTGGACGGCGGGGCGCGCCCGTCGCTGATCCGCGCCGCGAACGTGCTGCGCCAGTACGACGAGGACCAGGTCGCCGAGGTGTGGGCGCGGCTGTGCGCGCGGCTGGACCGGGACGGGCTGCTGGTGGAGGGGACCTGCGACGAGATCGGCCGGCGGCACGTGTGGGTGGCGCTGGGACCGGAGGGGGCGCGCACGGTGACCTTCGCGACCCGGCTGGGCTCCCTGGAGCGCCCCTCGGACCTGGCGGAGCGGCTGCCGAAGGCGCTGATCCACCGGAACGTGCCGGGCGAGCCGGTGCACGCCTTCCTGCGCGATGCCGACCGGGCGTGGGCGGCGGCGGCCCCGTACGCCTCGTACGGAGCCCGGCAGCGCTGGATCCGGACGGCGCGGGACCTGTCCGCCGACTGGCCGCTGGCGGACGGGCCCGGGCGGTGGCGGCAGGGGGAACTGACGGTGCGCTGGGAGGCGTTGCGCCCGGTGGGGTGACGGGCCGGCTCCGGGGAAGCGGAGCGCAGGGACGGGCGTCGAGCCGTCGGGGACGGGCGTCCAGCCGTCGGGGACGGGCGTAGAGCCGTCGGGGAGGTCGGGGCAGGCGGTGCAGGGCGGGGACCGGGGGCGGCTCCGACCGGGCGCTCAAGATCGCCACGTTGTCCACAAGGGTGTTGGAATTCCCCGGCACATGGCACCATCCCGAAGGCAGTAACAAGTTACTGATGAATAGTCAGATCTCCTGACGGGTCTGACTCCTGGTGCCTGGGGGAACCATGCGGAGCGTAGGGCGACGGCGGGGCGCGAGCGCCTTCACTCTGGTGTGTGCGCTGGCGGTACTGACGGCCCCGGGCCTCGCCGCGGGCACCTCGTACGCGGCGCCGGCTCCCGAGCCCTCGCCTTCCACCACTCCGGCACCGGCGCCGGCGCCGGCACCCGGCGCGAAGTCGCTGGAGCAGGTCCGCAAGGAGATAGAGGGCCTCTACCGCCAGGCGGGCACGGCCACCGACGCGTACAACCTCGCGGCGGGCGAGGCGAAGGCGCAGTCCGACAAGATCGTCGAGATCGCCCGTCAGGTCGTCTCCGGCCAGGAGCGGATCAAGACCCTGAAGGCCCGGGCGGGCGCCGCGGCCCGCGCCCAGTACCGCTCGGGCGGACTGCCCCCGGGTGCGCAGCTGGCACTGAGCGAGAGCCCAAGCAAGTACCTCGAAGGGGCGGACCGGCTGCGCCAGGGCGAGAAGGCCGCATCGGACCTGCTCTCCGAACTGGACCGCACGCAGAGCGACTTGGAGAAGTACGCGCAGGACGCGAGCACCGAGTGGGAGAAGCTGGAGGCCAACCGGCTGAAGCAGGAGGCCTCGAAGAAGGAGGTCGAGGCCAAGATCAAGGCCGCGGAGGAGCTGGAGAGCAAGCTGGAGGCCGAGGAGAAGGCCCGGCTGATCCAGCTGGAACAGGACGCCCAGTACAAGGCGCAGACCGCCTGGCTGTCGACGGGCGCGATGAAGGACGTGAACGGGCGGGCGACGGACGCGGGCAAGAGCGCCGTCCGGTACGCCACCGCGCAGATCGGCAAGCCGTACGTGTGGGGCGCCGAGGGCCCCGGCTCGTTCGACTGCTCGGGCCTGACCTCCCAGGCCTGGCGGGCGGCGGGCAAGGGCATTCCGCGGACCTCGCAGGAGCAGTTGCGGCTGCTGCCGAAGGTCGCACTGAAGGACATGCGCCCGGGCGACCTGATCATCTACTTCGACGACGCGAGCCACGTCGGGATGTACGTGGGCGACGGCGCGATGGTGCACGCCCCGCGCCCCGGCCGGAACGTGACCATGGCCGGTGCGGGCTCCATGCCCATCAAGGCCGTCGTCCGGCCGGACGCGTAACCGCGCCGCCGGTGACACCCGTGTCGGCCGTGGCACCCGTGTCGCCCGTTCCCGTGTCGGCCGTGGCAGCCGCGCCCGTGTCCCCGCCGTGGCACCCGCACCCGTGGCACTCGCACCCGTGTCGGCCGTCACCGCGGTGACCGCCGTCACGGCTGCGACGGTGGGGGCGGGAGTGACGGTTGTCATGGTGGTGACGGCAGTGACGGGTGGGCCTGCGGGGAAGCTGACGGACGAGGGCGCCAGGGATCGTCCCGGGGATTGCCCCGGGAATCGGTCGTCGGAGGCAACCGGGCGGCCCGTCCCGGCGTCTCGCTCACCGGGCCGCACCGCGGCCCCCGCCGTGACATTGGTCATCCGGTCAGGGCGTTTTTCCCCCGCGATAACGGCATATGCCGAACCCCGCGCCCGGATCGGCATTCCGCTCCCGGGGCAGGGACCGCTAGGGTCGCCCGGACGAGCGCACCCTCGGGGGGAGGGAAGGAACCGGAGACGATGCCCGCACCCGTACCGCGGCAGAGGGAGACCCCTGTCTCGGAGAGCGCTCAGGCCGTCCTGCAGACCGCCGAGCACCCCGCTGCCCACCCGCCTGCCCAGCAGACCGCCGCACACCCGTCCGAGCACCCGGCCGCCCCGCCGGTGGTGACCGACCGCCCGGGCGGACCGCCGCCCGCCCCCGCACTCCCGCGGGGCATCCCCCAGCCGACGGCGCATGCCACCCCGCTGACCCTGCTGGTCATCGCGGACGACCCCGCGGGCGACCTCACCGTCCCCGAGATACTCGACGCCGACGGCCACCGCATCCGGCTGCGCACCGCGCGCAACCTCACCGAGGCCGCCCGGCTGCTGACCCCCGACGTGCACTGCATCCTGCTGGACCTCTCGCTCCCGTACCCGGCCCCGCGGACGACGGGCTCGGCCACTCCCCCGGCCGGCACCCCGCTCGACCAGCTGGCCACCCTCCGCCAGGTCCTGCGCCTCGCGCCCCGCCACGCCGTGCTCGTCCTCGCCTGCGAGGCCGACGCCGAGCGCGCCGCCGAGGCCGTCCGGGTCGGTGCCCAGGACTTCCTCTTCCGGGACGAGCTGGACGGCCGGCTGCTCAGCCGCACCATCCGGTACGCGGTGGAGAGAAAACGGGCGGACATCGCCCAGTACAAGCTTGCAGAATCGAAACTGCGGGCCCAGGAGAACGCCCGGCTGGAACGCGGGCTGCTCCCCACCCCGCTGCTGGAGGGCTCGGACCTGCGCTTCGCCGCGCGCTACCGCCCGGGCCGCAGCCGCGCCCTGCTCGGCGGCGACTTCTACGACACCGTCCGCACCCCCGACGGCACCGTCCACGCCATGATCGGCGACGTCTGCGGCCACGGCCCCGACGAGGCGGCCCTGGGCGTCGAGCTCCGGATCGCCTGGCGCGCCCTGACGCTCGCCGGACTGTGCGGCGACGACCTGCTGGCCACCCTCCAGGAGGTCCTGGAGGTGGAGCGGCCCTGCGAGGAGATCTTCGCGACGCTATGCACGGTGGACATCTCCCCCGACGGCCGCCGGGCGGGCCTGTGCCTGGCCGGCCATCCCGCCCCGCTGATCTCCCGGCCGGGCGGCCCGGCGCGGCTGCTCCCGTACGAGAACAGCGGCCCGGCCCTCGGGCTCCTGCCGCGGGCCCGCTGGCCGCGCCGCCAGGTCGAACTCGGCGGCACCTGGAGCCTGATGCTCTACACCGACGGTCTGATCGAGGGCCGCATCGGCGAGGGCAAGGAGCGGCTCGGGCAGGACGGGATGGTGGAGATGATCAACCGCCACCTGGACCGGGGGCTGAGCGGGGAGAGCCTGCTGGAGGCCTCGGTGACCGAGGCCCGCCGCCTCAACGGCGGCGAACTCACCGACGACGTGGCCGTGGTCCTGCTCTCCCGCGCCGAGGGCTGAGGGCCACGGGCCGAGCGGCACCGGCCGGGGCGTAGCGGGCCCGAGCGCACAGGGCCCGAGCGCACGGGGCCGGAGCGTACGGGCCACGGGGAACGGGCCGACGGGAACGGGTCGACAGGGGCGGCGCAGGCGTACCGGCCGGGGGACGGGTGGGCCGCCACCGCCCGCCGGGGTCAGCGTCCGCCGTTGTACGGACCGTACGGCCCGTCGCTGCTGCTGCCGCCGCGGCGCCTGCCGCCGCCGGACACCTGCTTGAGGGCCGGGCGCACGTCGACGAAGAACACGATGGTGGCGACCAGTCCGGCGATCTGCAGGAAGAGCATCCCCAGGAAGAAGTCGACGAGGACGGTGATGCCGAGGATGACCAGCCAGAAGGTCTTCGTCTGCTTGCCCGCCGCCCGGTACGCGTCCTCGCGGGCCACGAGGGCGAGGACGAAGGCCACGAACGCGAGCGCCAGCATGGCGAGCCCGATCAGCGGGACCACCCCTCGATCGAATCCGTCCATCAACATCGCTTCGACCGCCTTCTCGTACTCCGCACGCCCGGGGCGTCTGACTCGCGTCCGACCCCACGCTACCGGCCCGGACCCCTTCGCGAACTACAACGGGCCGGACACCCCGCAGGTGCCCGGCCCCTCGCAGGTCATGCGGTTCAGCTCTCGTCGCCCGCGGTGACGGCGGCCTTCTTGGCCGGGGCCTTGCGCGCGGCGGTCCGGCGGGCTGCGGGCTTGTCCTCGTCGGCCGCCCCGCCGGCGGCCTCGGCGGCCGTCTGCGACTGCGGACCGGCCTGCGCCGGGGTCTTCGGCGCCGGCTCGGGCTCCACGGCCACGGCAATGTCGACGATCTCCTCGGAGACCTCGCCGCGCCAGCCGCGTACGGTCTGCTCGCCGTGCTCGGCGACCTTGTCGTAGGTCTCCTTGGCGCGCACGGCGTACTCGGCGGCCACGCCGACACCGCGCAGTGCCAGGTCCTGCGCAGCCTCCCCGAGCTTCTTCGGGTCGATCGCGCCCAGCACCTCGGCGACCTTGGCGGTGACCGCCTCCTGCGCCTCCTTGGCCTTGCCCTGCACGACCTTCGGGTCCGTGTTCTTCACGGCCTCGATGCGCGCGGGGGCCTCGGCGCGCAGCTGCTCGATGAGCCCCGGCACCTTCCGCGCCTGCTGCACGGCCAGGTCGGCCGTGCCCGCGGCGAAGTAGAGGGGAGTCGGGTCGGTGAGGGTCTTCTTCAGGTCATCGGCGATGGCCATGCGGTGGTCCTCCCGGATCAGGTTCAGTCGGTCTGCGGCGGCACCGCATCGGCGGTCGGGGGAGCGTCGAGCGCGTTCTCCTTGCGGAACGACTCGTAGATCTGGAGCAGCACCTGCTTCTGCCGCTCGTTGATGGACGGGTCGGCGAGGATGACGGCGCGCGTCTCCACTTCGTCCCGGTCCCGCTCGTCGAGCATTCCGGCCTGCACGTACAGCGTCTCCGCGGAGATGCGCAGTGCCTTGGCCAGCTGCTGCAGGATGTCCGCGGACGGCTTGCGCAGCCCGCGCTCGATCTGGCTCAGGTACGGATTCGACACCCCTGCCGCATCGGCGAGCTGCCGCAGCGAGAGCTGGGCCTGCCGCCGCTGCTCGCGGAGGTATTCGCCGAGGTTTCCGACGTTGAGCGATGCCATGCGCCGATCCTGCCGCACGCTGCTAACTTTTGCAAGCACACTGCTTGCAGCAGCTCCCATCGCCGTGTCGGCCGCGCCCGGGCCCGCGTATCGCCGCTCCCCGGTGGCCGGATGTGACACGGAGCCGTCATTGCCGTCACGGTGCGCGGCCGGGACCATGGACGCATGCCCCCTCCCCACCGCGTCGTCGTCGCGGTCTTCCCGGACGTCGACCTGCTCGACGTCACCGGCCCGGCCGAGGTCTTCGCCCTCGCCAACCGGGTGACCGGGGGCCGCGCGGGGTACGAGGTCCGGCTCGCCGGGCCCGGGAGGGAGCCGGTCGTCACCTCCGCCGGGGTGCGGCTGCTGCCGGACCTGTCCTTCGGCGAGGTGGGTGCCTCGGTGGACACCCTGCTGGTGCCCGGCGCCGTCGACATCGGGCCGGACGGGCCGGTGGCCCGGGTCGACCGCGAGGTCGTGGAGTGGGTGCGGGCCACGGCCCCGCACGCGCGCCGGATCGCCTCCGTGTGCGTGGGCGCGCACCTGCTCGCCGCCGCCGGGCTGCTGGACGGCCGGCGGGCGACCACCCACTGGTCGACCGCGGCCCAGCTCGCGGCCGAGCACCCGGAGGTACGGGTCGACGCCGATCCGATCTTCGTCCGCTCCGGCCGGGTGTGGACCGGGGCGGGCATCAGCACCTGCATGGACCTGGCGCTCGCCCTGGTCGCCGAGGACCACGGCGAGGCGGCGGCCCTGGCCGTGGCCCGGCAGCTGGTGATGTACCTGAGGCGGCAGGGCGGCCAGAGCCAGTTCAGCGTGCCGCTCAGCCGGCCGCCGGCCGCCCGCAGGGACATCGACGCCCTGCGCACCTTCATCACCGAGCACCTCGACGAGGACCTGTCGGCGGCGGCGCTCGCCGGGCGCATGTGCCTGAGCGAGCGCCACTTCGCCCGGGTCTTCCGCCAGGAGACCGGCACCAGTCCGGCCGCCTATGTGGAAGCCGCCCGCGTCGAGGCGGCCCGGAGGCTGCTGGAGACCACCGACGACCCGCTGGAGCAGGTCGCGGCGGCCGCCGGACTCGGCTCGGTGGAGACGCTGCACCGCGCCTTCCGCAAGCAGATCAACGCGACCCCGGCCTCCTACCGGCGCCGCTTCCGCACCGCCCTCGCCTGAACCGCACGTACCCGCACGTACCCGCGAGCCGTTCCCGTGCCCACCGCCGGGACGCCCTCCGCGCTGCCCTCGCACACCGGCCCACGGCCGTCCGCGCCCTGTGTCTCCCCGAACCAGAGAAGGAAGTCCCCGCCATGAACGCCTCCCCGAACACCCCCGTGCACCTCCCCACGGACACCCCTGCGAACGCCCCCGCGAACGCCTCCGCGAGCCTGCGCGAGGTCATCGGCCTCGACGGGACACTGCCCCGGCTCGCCGACAGCGCACTGGTCCTGATCGACTTCCAGAACACCTACCGCTCCGGCGTCATGGCCCTCGAAGGCGCCGAGCCCGCCCTCGCCGCGGGGGCCCGCCTGCTCGCCGCCGCCCGGGCGGCCGGCGCACCGGTCGTGCACGTGGTCAACGACGGGGGCGAGGGCAGCCCGTACGACATCCGAGCCGAGATCGGCGCGATCAGCCCCGAAGTGGCGCCCCTCGAAGGCGAACCCGTCGTGGTCAAGCAGTTCCCCGACGCCTTCCACGCCACCGGCCTGGAGAAGACCCTGCGCGACCTGGGCGCCGGACCGGACCTCGTGCTGGCCGGGTTCATGACCCACATGTGCGTCACCTTCACCGCCCAGGGGGCCTTCCGGCTCGGCTACCGGCCCACCGTCGTCGCCGAGGCGACCGCCACCCGCGCACTGGCCGCGCCCGACGGCACCGCCGTGCCCGCCGCCGTCCTGCAGACGGCGGCGCTGACCACGGTCACCGACCTGTTCGGCACCGTGGCCCCCACCGTCGGGCACCTCACCCGCTGACGCCCCCGGCGCCCCCGGCACTCCCCGCGCCCCCCCTGCCCCCCGCGTCCGCGACCACCACCGTCGCGTACTGCTCCGGGGAACTCAGCACCCGGACCGCGAAACCCGCCGAGGCCAGGGCCGAGGCGGTCACCGGGGACTGCCGGGCGCTCGTCTCGATCAGCAGGTGCCCGCCCGGCGCCAGCCAGCCGAGGGCGCCCGCCGCGACCCTGCGGTGGACGTCCAGGCCGTCCGCGCCGCCGTCCAGCGAGACCAGCGGCTCGTGGTCGCGGGCCTCCGCGGGCATGAGCCCGATCTCCCCGGTCGGCACGTACGGGGCGTTCACCACCAGGACGTCGACCCGGCCGCGCAGCGAAGCGGGAAGCGCCCCGTACAGGTCGCCCTGCCACACGGAGCCCCGGTACGGGGCCACGTTGCGCCGCGCGTACCCCAGCGCCACCGGGTCGATGTCCGCCGCGTGCAGCTCCACCCCGCCCGGCACCTGCGCCGCCACGGCCGCGCCCAGCGCGCCCACCCCGCAGCACAGGTCGAGCACCACCGCGCCGGGCCGGGCCAGCGCCGCCGCCTGCTCCACCAGGAACTCGGTGCGGCGGCGCGGCACGAAGGCGCCGGCGCCGACCTCCATGCGCAGCCCGCAGAACCCCGCCCAGCCCACGACGTGCTCCAGCGGCTCACCGGCCACCCGGCGGGCCAGCAGCTCCGCGAGGTGGCCGTCGTCGCGGGCGGCGCCGACCAGCAGGTCGGCCTCCTCCTCGGCGAACACGCAGCCTGCCGTGCGCAGGGATTCCACGAGTGATCTCAAACGGCTCAGTCCTCAGGATTCGGTCGTCGTCGCAGGTGTCTCAGTCCAGCACGGTGACGTCCACGCGCTCCAGACGCTCCGGATCCGCCAGGATGTCGATCGCGACGATACGGCCGCCGCTGACCGTGAAGCCCATGACCCCGACGGCCTTCCCGCCCGGGGTGATGGTGACGAGCCCGGGCGCCCCGTTGACCAGTGCCGGGCGGGCGTACGGCGCCAGCCGCTGGAAGGTGAGGGCCTGCCGGGCCACCGCGCCCGCGCCCAGGGCCATGTCGGACAGGTCCACGCGCAGCACCACCTCGGGGTCGAGGACCGCGATCAGCCCCTCGAAGCTGCCGCCCCGGGCCGCCGTGAGGAAGGCCCCGACGATCTCCTTCTGCCGGCCCGTGTCCGCGTCCGGGGTCGGCGCCCCGCCCTGCACCCGGCGGCGCGCCCGGCTCGCCAGCTGCCGCGCCGCCGCCGGGGTCCGCTCCACGATGGGCGCGATCTCGTCGAAGGGCACCCCGAACATGTCGTGCAGGACGAACGACAGCCGCTCCGCGGGCGCCAGTTGCTCCAGGACGACCAGCAGGGCGAGCCCGACCGAGTCCGCGAGGAGCACCTCCTGCTCCGGGTCCAGCCCGTCCGGCGGACTCAGGAGCGGCTCCGGGAAGCCCGCCGGGCCGTCAAGGGACTCCTCGCGGCGCGCCTTGCGCGAGCGCAGCTGGTCCAGGCAGACGCGGGCGACGACCGTGGTCAGCCAGCCGCCCAGGTTCTCGACGGCGCTGGTGTCCGAGCGGTCGAGCCGGAACCAGGCCTCCTGGACGGCGTCCTCCGCCTCGGACAGCGACCCGAGCATCCGGTACGCCACCGCCCGCAGGTGCCCGCGCTTCTCCTCGAACCGCGCCGCCAAGTATTCGCTGTCGCCGGTCATCCCGCGCTCCCCTCGTCCCGTCCGTACGCCGATCCTCCGCGGCGCCGATGCACCCGCAGCTCCACCTGCACCACCCTGACGCACCGGGGCCCGCCGATGTGACAGGAACCGGGACAGGAAGCACAGACGCAGGTCAGAAGACGTCCGGGCACCACGGCCGGCGCGCGGTGCGCAGGACGGCATCGGCCCGTGCAGCGGCCCCCGGCCGCTCCTCGGCCACCCGCCCGAGCGCGGCCAGCCGCACCGCGGACGCATCCCCGAGGTAGAGGGAACCCAGCGCGGCCACGTCCAGCCGGAGGTCCGGTGCCTGCGTGGTGCGCTCGCAGGCGCCGGCGCCCGCGTCCAGCCGGTACCGGCCCCCGGCCGGGCCCGCGGGATCGGCCACGTCCAGGACGAGCACCCCCGGCACGGCGTAGGTCCGGGCGCGCAGCGCCGCCGCCACGTCCAGCAGCCGCACCCACAGGAAGTCCGCGGCCGCCAGCGGCCTGGCGGAGCGCGGGTCGGGCAGCAGCCCGGTGACGAGGTCGTCGGGGGCGCGCAGGCCGGTGCGGACCTTCAGCACCCAGTCGATGGAGCACAGGAAGTGCCACAGGGCCCGCTGCGCGTCCGGGGTCACCGCGACCAGGTCCTTGACCTGCACGGTGTTCAGCGGGACCTTCGCGTCCGTCCAGTGGTCGTCGGCCACGTACGAGACCAGCCCGGCGACCTCGCCCGCCGCGGTCCGGTAGACGGCGTGGAACCTGTCCCGGTAGGGCCGGTACGAGACCTGCTCCAGCCCGGTCGCCAGCTCCCACCAGTGCGCGCCCCGGTCCACCGCCCCCGGCACGGCCGCCCGGAACCGCTCGTGCAGCCCCGGCCCGACCCGCCGCACCTCGGCCTCGTCGGCCATGTCGATCCGCCCGCCGTCCGCGGGCGCCGACCACCGCCGGCCCAGGCCGGTGCGCGGTACGTCGATCTCCCACTCGGCGGCGTGCGCGGCAGGCCCGAAGCCGTACCGTCCGTAGATCGGGTACTCGGCAGCGATCAGCGTCGACAGCACGTCCCCGCGGTCGCGGGCCGCGGCCAGTTCGGCGGCCATCATCCGTGTCAGCAGGCCCCGGCGGCGGTGGGTGGGAGCCACGGCGACGTTGGAGACGGCACTGGCGGGCACGGCTGCGCCGCCCGGCACGGTCAGCTGCTGGGCGAAGGAGCGGAAGGTGGCCACGCAGCGGCCGGTGTCCCGGTCGAAGCCGCCCTGGAGCCGGCTGAGGTCGCCGTACTCGGCGGCGCGCTGGGCGACGTCGGAGGGGGTGATCCCGGCCGGACTGAGGAACCCGGTGTTCAAGGCCCTCATCCAGTCGGCGAGTTCGGATGCGGCGATCGGCCGGACGTCAGCACTCATGACGGGCCACGCTAATCGGCGCGGCGGCCGCCGTCGCCCGGATTTTCACCCCGCCCACGCCCCCGCCCCGCCCATCCAACCGCGCCCGTCCCGCCCGTCCGCCGCGCTCAGGCCGGCAGGGCTCAGGCCAGCAGGTCGTCGACCTGCGCCTCGCCCTCGCGGTAGCGGCGGGTGATCTCCGCGCTGCACTCGTCGGCGGTGCGCTGGAGCTGCTGGCGGCGCCGCGAGACCTGCTGCTCGTACCGCACCAGCCGGGCCATGCCCTCGTACAGCTCGTCGTCGGTGCGGGCGCCCAGGTCCGACAGTTCCACGTCGGAGAGCATCTCCGCGGCCAGCACCCGGTACTCCTCGCTGTGCGGGGTACCGAGCGTGACGTGCCGGGCGGAGGCGCTGCGGCGGGAGGGGGCGTCCGCGAGGATCTCCGACAGCCGGTCCACCACCGGGGACTCGGGGTCGCTGCGCCGCGCGAGCTCGGCGCGCAGGATGTCGATGCGGCCCTGGAGCAGCCGCCGCACATAGCTCAGGTCGGCCTCGTCGCGCTGGGCGTCGCGGCGCAGCGCGCGCAGCTCCGGCAGGCCGAGGGCGCTGGTCGCCGGCCCCGGGTCCTGCGAACCGGGGGTGCGCTGCGCGGGCGGTCGTACCGCGGCCGTCGGCACGGAAGCGGGTGAAGCAGGTACGGAGGTACCAGAAGTATTCATGCGAACGAGTCCGTCCCCTCGACCGGTGCGGCGCACCCGCACCGCCTGCGTGCATGGTGCCACTCTCCGTGGGCACCGTGCAGTCCCCGTCCACCCGATCGGCCCCGGACGGGTGCACGCCTGGTACACAGGTGGTATGCGAGCAGTGGTGCAGAGGGTGGACGGCGCGGCCGTGGTCGTCGCGGGCGAGACGGTGGGCGAGATCACCGGCGAGGGACTGTGCGTCCTGGTGGGGGTGACCCATGACGACACCCCGGAGAAGGCGGCGGTCCTGGCGCGCAAGCTCTGGTCCGTGCGCATCCTGGAGGCGGAGAAGTCCTGCAGCGACGTGGACGCCCCACTGCTGGTGATCTCCCAGTTCACGCTCTACGGAGACGCCCGCAAGGGCCGCCGCCCCACGTGGAACGCGGCCGCGCCCGGCCCGGTCGCCGAGCCGCTGGTCGACGAGGTCGTGGCGCAGCTGCGGGCGCTGGGCGCGACGGTGGCGACGGGCCGGTTCGGCGCGGACATGCGGGTCTCGCTGACCAACCACGGCCCGTTCACCCTCGTCATCGACGTCTGACCGGCGGACCTACGGGGCCACCACGACCTCCTGCGCGGCGGCCGTGCCGCCGGCCAGCAGCGGCGCGTCCACCGGAACGTTCCTCTTGACCAGCGCCAGCGCGATCGGGCCCAGTTCGTGGTGGCGCACGGCCGTGGTCACGAAGCCGAGCTGGCGGCCCTCCTCGCCGTCCGCGGCGAGCCGCACCGGCGTCCCGTGCGCCGGGAGCAGCACCTCGGAGCCGTCCAGGTGCAGGAAGACCAGCCGGCGCGGGGGCTTCCCCAGGTTGTGGACGCGGGCCACCGTCTCCTGGCCGCGGTAGCAGCCCTTCTGGAGGTGAACTGCCGTGCCGATCCAGCCCAGTTCGTGCGGGATGGTGCGGTGGTCGGTCTCCAGGCCGAGGCGCGGCCGGTGCGCCTCGACGCGCAGGGCCTCGTACGCGAGGAGCCCCGCGGCCGGGCCGTGCGCGGCGGCGAAGGACTCCAGCTCGGTGCGGGGCAGGAAGACGTCCCGGCCGTACGCGGTCTCCCGTACGGCGTGCTTCCCGGCGACCTCGGCGATCGAGCCGGCCGGCAGGTGCACGACCGCGAACTCCCCGGTGCGGTCGGCGGTTTCGACGCGGTAAAAGAACTTCATGGACTCCAGGTAGGCGAGTAGCGCCTCCTGGGTACCGGGCTCCACGTGCGCCCAGGTGGTCTCGCCGTCGTCGACGAGGTAGAGCGCGTGCTCGATGTGGCCGTTGGCGGAGAGGATCAGCGCTTCGGTGGCCTGCCCGGCCGGCAGCTCCGTGAGGTGCTGGGTCAGCAGCAGGTGCAGCCAGCTCAGCCGCTCGGGGCCGGTGACGGTGACGACCCCGCGGTGCGAGAGGTCGACGAAACCGCGGCCGTCGGCGAGGGCGCGCTGTTCGCCGTACAGCTCTCCGTAGTGGGCGGCGACGCCCTCGTCGCGGCCTTCGGCCTGCACGGCGCCGGGGAGGTGGAGCAAAGGGCTGGTCATGGCACCCAGCCTACGACCCGGTCATGCCTGCCCGGCACGGTCCTTGGCGGCGCACTTCCGGCAGAGCCCGAAGATCGCGAAGTGCTTCATGTCGGTCTCGAAGCCGAAGGCGGCGCGGAGCTTCGCGGTGAACTCGGCGGCGACGTCCACGTCCGCCTCGATCACCTCGGAGCACGAGCGGCAGACCAGGTGGATGTGGTGGTGCCGGTCGGCGAGGTGGTAGGTGGGGGCGCCGTGCCCGAGGTGGGCGTGCGAGACGAGCCCGAGCTCCTCCAGGAGCTCCAGCGTCCGGTACACGGTGGAGATGTTGACCCCGGAGGCGGTCTTGCGCACGTGGACGAGGATCTCGTCCGGGGAGGCGTGCTCCAGCGCGTCCACTGCTTCCAGGACAAGCTGGCGCTGCGGAGTCAGCCGGTATCCGCGCTGCCGCAGGTCGGTCTTCCAGTCGGTTCCCTCGGTGCTGTCGGTGCTCACCACCCGGCCAGTGTAAGCGCGCGAAGGGGACCGCGGGCGGGCCCGCGGTCCCCTTCTTCCGTGCTGCTTCCTTCGTGCTGCCCTTGTGCCGGGCGGCGGCCTGCCGGGTCCGTCAGCGGAAGAAGGCGATGCCGTCGTCCGGCATGTCCGGGAGGTTGCGCGCCATCTCGGCGACCTCCTCGGGCGTGACGACCTTCTTCAGCTGGGCCGACATGTACGGGCGCAGCTCCACGTCCGGGGTGGCCTTCTCGCCGACCCACATCAGGTCGCTCTTCACGTACCCGTAGAGCCGCTTGCCGCCGCTGTACGGGCCGGAGGCCGCGGTCCGCGCGACCGCATCCGTCACCACGTCGATCTGGGGCTTCTGGTCGGCCAGCTCGCCGTACCAGACCTCGACGACGCCCTGGTCGCGGACCATGACGATCTCGACCTTGCGGTCCTTGTCGATGCGCCAGTAGCCCGACTCGGACTCCAGCGGCCGCACCTTATTGCCGTCGGCGTCGAGGACCCAGGTGTGGGAGGTGTATTCCAGGAAGTCCCGCCCGTCGTGGGTGAAGACGACTTCCTGGCCGAAGTTGCACTTTTCCTCACCCGGGAAGTCGAAGACGCCCGCGCCCTCCCAGTTGCCGAGGAGGAAGGCGAGGGGGACGAGGCCCGGGTTCAGGTCGGACGGGATCTGGATCATGAGTGGCTCAGGCGATCTGTGGGAGGGGTTCCGGGGCGGTCTGCCGAGCCGGGGCTCAGCGCTGACCCTGGTACAGCTTCTTGACGGCCAGGCCGGTGAAGGCCAGGACGCCGACGCAGACCAGGACCAGCAGGGAGGTGAAGACTGCCTCAAGCACGGGGTGCTCCTCGGAGGATTCGGTGCGGTGGACGGGCCGGTCCCCAAGCCTACTGGCCCGGGGAGCGGCCCACTCTTCGAGGTCGGCGGTACCGCGCCGCCCCCGCGGGTCAGTCCAGCAGCTGCTTCTGCAGGATCGCCGTCTGGTGCAGGGGGACGGAGGCCACCTTGCCCTTGCGGTGCTGGATGATCACGGCCTGGACATCACCGGACCGGATGCATCCGAGGGCGGTCTGCTCGTCCCCGACGGGGTCGCCCTCCTTGTAGAGCGAGATGCTGTCGCCCTCCATCGACTGGGAACTCCGGGCCTTCGTCCAGTCGACGTCCAGCGGCAGATTGTGGACACCGTTCAGACTGCGCTGCCCCGTGCAGAGGTTCGCGGCGGCCACGAATCCGGAAGAGGAGAAGCGCACCAGGTAGACACGGGTCACCGTGCCGTCCGGCATGGTCCAGCCGCGGGCCGCGATCTCGCGCGGGCCGTCGGTGAGGAAGTGCTTCTTGAGGGTCTCGCGCGCCTCGGCCTCGTACTCCTCCAGGAAGGTGTCCGCGGTCACCTTCGAGTCCTTCTCCAGCTTGAGCGCCGCATCGGGCTTCGAGCCCTCGGGCGCGGGCAGCAGCAGCTGGGTCAGGCCCGCGTAGTGGATGCCGCCCGGATTGTCCTCGGCGGAGGGCAGCGCCGCACCGGCCGGCAGGGCGGGCAGGGCCAGGGGCGGGTAGACCCAGCGGCCGTCGTCCTCGGTGGCCAGGCCCGGGATCTCGGTGCGCTCGGGCTGCGCGATCCCGTACGCGACGCCCGCGCCGGTCCCGGCGAAGACCACCAGGGCGGTGGTCCAGCGCAGGAGGGCGAACAGCTTGCGCCGGTCCTTGGGGGCGGTCGGGGCCGCGGGCGGCTCCGCGGAGGGCCCGCTGGTGTTCTGCTCGGTCACACGGACTCCCCGGGGGACTTCAGGTGGCTCAGCTGGTTCTTGAAGAAGGCGACGGCATCGGCCGGGGCGAAGCCGGGCTTGGGTCCGTACGCGCGGAAGTTGACCATCACGTCGCCCTCGACGGCCACGCAGTAAACGGAGTCGATCTTCTCCTTCTTCTCCTCGCCGACCGCCAGCAGCGAGCACTTGGCGTCCGGGAAGCCGTCCACCTTCGGAGCGTCGCGGCCGTCACCGGTGAGGCCTAGGAGCTTCTTGGAGACCTCCGAGAACGACCCGAGGGCCTGCGGGTCCGCCTGCATGACGCGGACCTCCGCGATCATCTCGCCGGAGACCTGGGCGTAACTCCGCCCCGCCAGGCCCTTGAGCTTGAGCTCGGCCAGCATGTCGTCGCGCTTCTTGCGCTCCGAGCGGGAAAGGCCGTTGCGGGCCTCCTTGAAGCCCTCGACCGCCTTCTCCCCCGACAGGTGGAAGTTGTTGCCGTCGGCGCCGAGGTCGGGGCCGTACACGTAGCCGCCGGGAAGCGGGAGCAGCCTGCCCGTGAGAGCGTTCGCCGGCACCTCCGCGGGATCGTCGGGCGTCTTGACGCGCTCGCCGACGGGGACCCAGTAGGCGGTCGGCGCGGTGCGGTCGGCGTCCTCCATGGCCGCGGCGGCCCAGATCCCGCCGCCGGCGAGGACGGCTGCGGCCACTCCCGCCGCGACGAGCGTGAGGGCCTTGCGGCGGGACCGGCGCGGAGGCTCCACCGGGGCCGGTGCCCCGGACCCGGTCCCGGTCCCGGTCGCCGCCACGGCTGCGGGCACGGATGCAGCGGGCGCGGCGGGCGCGGGCGCGGGCACGGATGCCGCGGGCGCGGCGGGCGCGGGTACGGGCGCGGCGGGCGCGGGCGCGGCGGGCGCCGCCGGGGTGTCGTGGTGCTGGGGCTCGGTCACAGTCGCTCCAGCTGCTTCGTGGCCAGATCGATGACGTCGCTCTCGGCGATCTTGCCGCGGTTGTCGTGGTAGAAGAGGTCCACGACGATGTCGCCGCGGCGGATGAGAGCCCGCGCTTCGCGGGTCGGGTAGTAGCCCGGCTCCTCGTCGAGTTCCGCATCCACCCACACGTGCCCGAGGGTGTCGGGTACGCCCGGTACGGCCACGCCGTCATTGCCCGCGAACTCCTTCTCGGGCATGTAGCCGGACTGCTCCCGCAGGTAGTCGTCCGCACCCTCGAAGTCGGCGAACTGCAGCAGACGGACCTCCACGACGACGCGGTCGTCCTGCGTCCACGTCGCCATTGCCATCCTCCGGAAGCCGCTCTTCGTCAGGCTCCGCAGGGCGAGGTCCGGGCGCTCGAAGGTGGTCGCGAGGGAGTCCGGGGTGTCGTACCCGACGCCCTGGAGCTTCGCCCCGCTCGGCGCCTCGATCAGGAGTCTGGTGAGGTCGTCGTCCGACTTGTGCCAGCGGTTGGCGTTGATCGTCCGGTGCGTCGTGGCGTCGTCCGGCGCGATCGGCTTCGGCGCCGCCACGTCCTGCTGGGCCAGGGGCGGCAGCGGGGTGGGGTCGCGGTCGTACTGGACCGCGTAACCGGTGACCGTACCGGCCAGGACGCCGAGTACGGCCGCGGCGGCGATCAGCAGCGGCGTCCGGGCCCGGCTGCGACGGCGGGCCGCGGGGGCAGGCACGTCGGCAGGCACATCGGCGGGCACGGCGGCGGGTTCGGCGGCGGGTTCGGCAGCGGGTGCTGCGGTGTCCGCATCGGCCGTCGCGGGCTCGGGGGCCGGGGGCTGCCCGGGCTCGGGCGTCGGTTCCGGGCCGGGTGCGGGCCCGGCAGCGGCGGGCAGGTCCGGAGTGTCCGAGTCCCGGCCGCTCTCCCCCTCTTTCCGCTGATCGGCGGTGGTCTGTTCGGGTTGCAAAGGAGGTCCCCCCACAGGACGTCAGGCGCGGGTTGGATTACCCGCGTGCATCCATGACCAGCCCTGGAGAGGAGCGGTTGTACGGAAGTCGATCACGTTTCCGCATCGAGGGGTTTCAGTCCTCGTGACGTCGTTTTCCGTCCAGTTCGTCCCACCACTCGTCGGACGTGCGGTCCCCCGAGGGATCGTCCCACCAGCGGTCCTCGGGGCCGCGCCGGTTCGCGATCATCGCCGCGACCGGGGGGATGACCATGGCGACCACGCACAGGGCCACGGCCGCCTCCACCGAGAAGAGGCGCACGAAGGACCAGGCGGAGACGAAGAGGACCAGGCATCCGCCCATGAGCAGGAAGTAGGCGCGCCGGCGCCGGGCGTACATGACTCCAGCGTAGGGCGGATCCGGACGGCGCGAAGGGCCGCACCTCGTTCCAGTGGCGTCCAACCCCCGGAGGTGCGGCCCTTCGGCCGGTCATCGGTGCACGGGCACGGTCGGTCAGACCGCGATCGCCACGTCCGTCACGCCGCCCGCCTCGGCGACCACGACGGCGCGCTCGCCCTGGGCACCGGGGACGAGCGCCCGCAGCGTCCAGGAGCCGGTGGCGGCGTAGAAGCGGAACTGGCCGGTCGCCGAGGTCGGGACCTCGGCGGTGAACTCACCGGTCGAGTCCAGCAGCCGGACGTAGCCGGACACCGGCTCGCCGTTCTTGGTCACCTGGCCCTGGATGGCGGTCTCACCGGGCTTCAGCGTCGCGAGGTCGGGCCCGCCGATCTGTGCTCCACACATGTTCTCTGTCCTGTCCTAGAGAGGTCGTACGTCCACGGGCCCTGCGTGCCCGGCAGGGTCGCCTTGTGCTTACTTGTTGGGGCCGAGCTCGATCGGCACGCCGACCAGCGAGCCGTACTCGGTCCACGAGCCGTCGTAGTTCTTGACGTTCTCCTGGCCCAGGAGCTCGTGCAGCACGAACCAGGTGAGCGCGGAGCGCTCACCGATGCGGCAGTAGGCGATGGTGTCCTTCGCCAGGTCGACCTGCTCGGCCTCGTAGAGGGCCGTCAGCTCTTCGTCCGACTTGAAGGTGCCGTCGTCGTTGGCGTTCTTCGACCACGGGATGTTGCGGGCGCTCGGCACGTGGCCGGGGCGCTGCGACTGCTCCTGCGGGAGGTGCGCCGGGGCGAGCAGCTTGCCGGAGAACTCGTCGGGCGAGCGCACGTCGACCAGGTTCAGGCTGCCGATCGCGGCCACGACGTCGTCGCGGAAGGCGCGGATCGAGGCGTCCTGCGGCTTGGCCTTGTAGGTGGTCGCCGGACGGTTGGGGACCTCCTTGCCGTCGACGAGGTCGCGGGAGTCGAGCTCCCACTTCTTGCGGCCGCCGTCGAGGAGCTTGACGTCCTGGTGGCCGTAGAGCTTGAAGTACCAGTAGGCGTACGAGGCGAACCAGTTGTTGTTGCCGCCGTAGAGGACGACCGTGTCGTCGTTGGCGATGCCCTTGGCGGAGAGGAGCTTCTCGAAGCCCTCCTGGTCCACGAAGTCGCGGCGCACCGGGTCCTGGAGGTCGCTCTTCCAGTCGATCCGGACGGCGTTGGTGATGTGGTTCTTGTCGTAGGCGGACGTGTCCTCGTCCACCTCGACGATGACGACCTTCGGGTCGTTCAGGTGGGCCTCGACCCAGTCGGCGTCTACGAGGACGTCGCTGCGGCTCATGGTGTTCTCCTCCGGGGCAGTGTGCGGCGGGGCGGTGCTGGTGAGGCTGCGGACCTGCTGGCTGCGGGTGCGGCGTGCGTGCGGCCGGGTGCGCCCGTGGGCCCTGCGCGGGGAGGCGGCAGGCAACCGTGGGCGGTGCGGTCACGCGGAAGGGGCGAAGGGGCTGTCGTCCGGCTGGTGGAGCGGATCGCTCAAGGTCACATGGATCGACAGAGCATGGCGGCGACGCGACACAGGTCTACTGCCCGCCGCTTCGTGAGGTCCGCCTGCTGATGCTTCATAGGGATGGATCGTAGGGACGAATCAGCCGCCCTGTCACCGGTGTGTCATATTTCGAGACAGGATCGTCCGCATACTGGGACGAGAAAGCCCCGGGCGGTCATCCGACCACTCCCGGGGCCTGTCCTGCGGTCCGTTCATCTGAGGATCGGACCGCGTCGTCTCACGATCCGGCCAGCGCCACGTCCGAGCCGCCCAGCGTGAGGTGCACACCCGCCTCGTCCGAGGTCAGAGCGGTCAGCCGCAGGCCCGCCGGCAGGCCGTCGTCCAGGCGGCGGTCGAAGTCGGTCTTCCTGCGGACCACCTTCTCGACCCCGGGGACGCCGTCGCCCGGCACGGAGTCCGCGCGCACCCGGACGATCTTCCCTTCCTTGCCGTCCCCGGCGTCCTGGAGGCTGATGGTCGACACCACGCTGTGCGTCAGGGACTTGCCGAGCACCTCGACGCTCGCGGTGACCTTGACCTTGTCGGGCGCGCCGCCGTAGCTGAGGGTCGCACCCGTCTGCGAGGCCGCGGTCAGGTCCGCCCAGGTGATGAGCGCCTCACCCTCGGCCCGCCTGGCGGTGCCCCCGGTGTAGTCCCCGTTGAGCTTGACGTCGTGGAAACGCGCGTCCAGCTCCGTCAGCCGCAGCTTGCGGCCGTCGGCGGTGGCGTCCACACCCTTGAGCGCGATGTCTACTCGCTCCAGGTCGTGGCTGAGCGCCTGGGTCAGGAACGGGAAGCCGTGGATGTCCACCGAGGTGCTCCCGGACAGGCCCTGGCGGGCCTGTATCCGATCGGCCAGCCGGCCCTCGGCATAGCCGACCGCCCACCGGTCCACCCCTGCGAGCAGCGCCCCCAGGACCACTGCGACGATCACCACGACACGCAGGAAACGCACGTGTCCACCCCCCTGCTTGTCGGTACGTGCGTTCTAGTTGACCATGGCCGCCGTCAAACGGCCGTCAGCCCACCACCCGCCCGATCAGGTAGACGGCCGGCGCGGCCGCCGCCAGCGGCAGCGCGACCCCGGCGGTCATGTGCACGAACTTGGACGGGTAGTCGTACGCCGCCACGCGCAGCCCGACCAGCGCGCACACGCCCGCCGCCAGGCCGAGCAGCGCCCCGCCGCCCGCTCCGACGGTCAGCCCGCCCACCGCGATGCCCACGCCGGCGGCCGAGGCCAGCGAGACGCCGACCGAGGGCCCGGCGGGCAGCGGCAGCGCCCGGGCGAAGACGGCCGCGGCGACGGCCGCGCCGCCGACGGTGACGGCCTCGGTGCCGGCCGCCAGATATCCCGTGCAGACGATGGCGAGGGCGGCCGAGGCCACCGAGGCCATCAGCCCGTACATCCGCTCGTCCGGGTCGGCGTGGCTGCGCAACTGGAGGACCAGCGTGAGCAGCACCCAGGCGCCGAGGGTGCCGACGATGGCGCCGGGGCCGTACGCGGGCTCCACCGCGAGCACGGCCGCGTCGGCGACCAGGGCGCCCAGGAAGGCGAGGGCGATGCCCTGGCGGGCCGGCCACATGCCGTTGAGCCGGAACCAGCCGGCCGCGGTGAGGCCCTGGAGGACGATCAGCGGCGCGAGCAGGGCGTACGGGCCGAGGGCGGCGGCTCCGGCCAGCAGGACGCCGAGGGCGGCCGTCAGCAGGGCCGGCTGCGGACCCGGGTCGATGATCGGCGACAGGCCCTCGGCGCGGGCCTGGGCCGGGTCGACGGCGCGCACGGTGTTCCCGCCGAGGGTGGGCGGGGAGTACGCGGGTGCCTCGCCCGGCGCCTCGCCCGGTGCCTCGCCCGGCGTCGCGGCGGCCTCCGGGCCGGGGCCGGGGTACGGGGGCAGGTAGGCGGTCTCCTCGGCCGGGACCTGGCGGGGGACCTGCTCCGGGTCCGCGGCCGCGGACCCGGGCGCCGGGTACCCGCCCGGCCCCGCCGCGGCGGTGTCCGGCCAGGGCGTCCCGCCGTGGGACCAGTCCTGGGCCGGGGGCTGCTGCGGCTGCTGCGCCGGGGCCTCGTCACGGAACCAGCCGTCCGGGGCAGCGCCCTGCTGCTGTGCGGGTGCGGGGTACGGCGCGGCGGGAGCCGGGTGCTCCTGGTAGGGCGGGAGGTAGGCCGTTTCGGGCTGCCGGGACCAGTCCGGGGCGGGGGCCTGCGGCTGCTGCGGCTGCTGCGGCTGCTGCCACTGCGCTGCGGGCTCCTCGCGGAACCAGCCGTCCGGGGCGGCGCCCTCCTGCTGTCCGGGGCCGGGGTAGGGCGGCAGGTACGCGGTCTCCTCGGCCGGTGCCGGAGTCGGGGCCGGGGCCTCGTCGCGGAACCAGCCCTCGGGCGCCACCGGCTGCCCCGGCACCGCGCCCAGCGGCGGGTGCTGCGGCTGGTAGCCGGTGTCCCAGGTGTCGGATTGCCAGGTCTGGGTCCCGTACGGATCGTGCTCCGGCTCCGGCTGCGGGTACGGCTGGTGCTGGTCCTGGTCCTGGTGCTGCGCCTGGTGTTGGTTCTGGTGCTGCTCCTGGTGCTCTTGCTGCTCCTGGTGCAGTTGCCGGCGGTACTGCTGCTGTCGCTGCTGCTGTTCCTCAGGGGTGCTCATCGGTTTCCGCTCACCCGCCCGCGAACGGCGGGAGCACCTCGACGGTGCCCCCCTCGGTCAGCTGGACGGCATCGTGCGGGCGCTTGCCCACGGGCTCTTCGTTCACGAGGAAGGAGCAGCGCAGCAGGACCCGGGTCAGCTCCCCGGGGTGGCGTTCCCGCACGGCGTCGAGCGCCTCGGCCAGCGTCTGCGCCGAGTACGGCTCCTCCGCCGTCTTGGCCGCGGCCTTGGCCGCCGCCCAGTAGCGGATGGTTCCGGTTGCCACTGCAGCTCCTATCGTCGGCTCTCTACCGTCGGCCTCCATGATGACCCCTCGCCGCCCCCGCCCCGGCGTGCACCCGCGCGCCCCGGGTGCGCCCGGCAGGCCCCCCGGGGGGCCGCCCATCCGGTGAAACCGGGACATACGCGGGCCGGGTGCGTGGCGGGCACCACAGAAGTGGAACCGTTCACGGCCTCGGCCCCGCAGCGGGAGGTGGGCTATTCTGCTGGCGAGAGGATCCGGGCAATGTTGCCCCCGGGTCCTTTTGTGCTTTCGGCACGTTGAACGACCCGGGAACAGTGGTGTCCGTCCGGCCTCAGGGCGCGGGACCGCACGGACGCCGTACGGGACGACGCACCACCGGGCACCACGACGCACCACGTACGAAGCAGCACGTCCTCGACGGGACCGAGGAGGAACCGACGTGATGGACCAGCGAAACGTGCCAGACCGACCGACCGGAACGGGACGGGGTGGTCGGGCATGAGCTCCCTGCTCCTCCTGACGAACGCCCTGCAGCCGTCCACCGAGGTACTGCCCGCCCTGGGCCTGCTCCTGCACACCGTCCGGGTCGCCCCGGCCGAGGGCCCCGCCCTCGTGGACACCCCCGGCGCCGACGTGATCCTCGTCGACGGACGCCGCGACCTGCCGCAGGTGCGGTCGCTGTGCCAGCTGCTGCGCTCCACCGGGCCGGGCTGCCCGCTGGTCCTCGTCGTCACCGAGGGCGGCCTGGCGGCCGTCACCGCGGACTGGGGCATCGACGACGTCCTCCTCGACACCGCCGGACCCGCCGAGGTCGAGGCCCGGCTGCGGCTGGCCACCGGCCGCCGGCAGCTGGGGGCCGACGACTCGCCGATGGAGATCCGCAACGGCGACCTCTCGGTGGACGAGGCCACGTACTCCGCCAAGCTCAAGGGGCGGGTGCTCGACCTCACCTTCAAGGAGTTCGAGCTGCTCAAGTACCTCGCGCAGCACCCCGGCCGGGTCTTCACCCGCGCCCAGCTGCTCCAGGAGGTGTGGGGCTACGACTACTTCGGCGGCACCCGGACGGTGGACGTGCACGTCCGGCGGCTGCGGGCGAAACTCGGCCCCGAGCACGAATCGCTGATCGGCACCGTCCGCAACGTCGGCTACCGCTTCGTCACGCCGGAGAAGGTCGAGCGGGCCGCCGCCGAGGCCGCCGCGCAGGCCGCCGCGGCCGTCACCCGGTCGGCGGAAGAGGCCGCCGGAATCCACTCCGCAGGACGCCCTGCCCAGAGGTAGGTCACCCCGCGTAGACTGCCGCGCGTGGCCAAGGTGACGCGGGATGACGTGGCGCGACTTGCGGGTACCTCTACCGCCGTCGTGAGCTACGTCATCAACAACGGACCCCGGCCGGTCGCCCCGGCCACGCGCGAGCGTGTCCTCGCCGCGATCAAGGACCTGGGCTACCGCCCGGACCGGGTCGCCCAGGCGATGGCGTCCCGGCGCACCGACCTCATAGGCATGATCGTCCCGGACGCCCGGCAGCCGTTCTTCGCGGAGATGGCGCACGCCGTGGAACAGGCCGCGGCCGAGCGCGGGAAGATGGTGCTGGTCGGCAACTCCGACTACCGCGACGAGCGCGAGGTCCACTACCTGCGGGCCTTCCTCGGCATGCGGGTCTCCGGTCTGATCCTGGTCAGCCAGGGCATGAGCGAGCGGGCCGCCTCCGAGATCGAGGCCTGGGACGCGCGGATCGTGCTGCTGCACGAGCGCCCCGAGGCCATCGACGACGTCGCGGTGATCACCGACGACATCGGCGGCGCACAGCTCGCCACCCGGCACCTGCTGGAGCACGGGCACGCGTACGTGGCCTGCATCGGCGGGGTCGAGAACACCCCGTCGGTCGGCGACCCGGTGGCGGACCACGTCGAGGGCTGGCGGCGGGCCATGCTGGAGGCCGGGCGCTCGGTGGAGGGCAGGCTCTTCGAGGCCCCGTACAACCGCTACGACGCCTACACCGTGGCCCTGGAGGTGCTGTCGGGGCCGGACCGGCCGCCGGCGATCTTCTGCGCCACGGACGACCAGGCCATCGGCGTCCTGCGGGCCGCGCGCGAGCTGCGGATCGACGTGCCCGGGGAGCTGGCGGTGGCCGGCTTCGACGACGTCAAGGAGGCGGCCCTCACGGACCCGCCGCTGACCACCATCGCCTCCGACCGGCCGGCCATGGCCCGCGCGGCGGTCGACCTCGTCCTGGACGACGGCCTGCGCATCGCCGGCTCGCGCCGCGAGCGCCTCAAACAGTTCCCGTCGGCCCTGGTGGTCCGCCGCAGCTGCGGCTGCCGCTAGTGCGGTGACCGGGCCGTCGCCCGGGACCGGGCCGGGCCCGGCCTTATTCCGGGCATACACGGTTCTGTCGGGCTTCTCAGCCCGGACTCAGGAAGCTCTCATCATCCGCGGCCACAGTCGTATCCATGACCGACAGCTTCCGCCGCGAAGGCGAGTACCCGCAGGAGAGCCCGAACCGGCCCGCGCCCTTCGGCGAGGGCCGGCAGCGGGGCGGTGAACGGCCGGCCCAGGACGTCGGCGCCGGCGCGTACCCGCCGCCGCCCGCGTACCCGCCCGCCGCACCCGGCTGGCACGAGGCGCACCAGCCCCCGGTCATCCGGGGCGAGACCCTCCCGGCCGGCGCGGGGAGCGGCGGGCCGGCCGGACCCGGCCCCGCCCACGCCGCGGCCCCCGCACCCCGCGCCAAGCGGCCGGTCGCGCTGCTGGCGGCGGTGGCCCTCGCGGCGGCCGTGGTCGGCGGCGGCACCGCAGCCGCCGTCCAGCAGTTCACCGGCACCCACCAGGCCGGCGGCGGGGGCGTCAGCGGCACCAACGTCTCCCAGTCCGGCCACGGCACCGTCTCCGGCGTCGCCGAGCAGGTCAGCCCCTCCGTGGTCCGCATCGACACCTCCACCTCGTCCGGGCAGGGCACCGGCTCCGGAATCGTGCTGAGCGCCGACGGCGAGATCGTCACCAACAACCACGTCGTGGACGGGGCCTCCCGGATCCAGGTGACCCTGAGCGACGGCAAGAAGTACCCGGCCAAGACCGTCGGCACCGACCCCGACAAGGACCTCGCCCTGATCAGGCTCCAGGGGGCGAGCGGCCTGCGGCCCGCCACGCTCGGGGACTCCGGCAGCGTGAAGGTCGGCGACGAAGTCGTCGCCATCGGCTCCCCCGACCGCCTCACCGGCACGGTCACCAGCGGCATCGTCTCCGCCCTGGAGCGCGAGGTGAGCGTACCGAAGTCGGAACAGCAGTCCCCGCAGAGCGGGCAGCAGGACGGCAGCGGCTGGCCGTTCTCGTACGGGGGCCGGCAGTTCAACGGGAACACCGGCTCGGACACCACCTCGTACAAGGCCATCCAGACGGACGCCTCCCTGAACCCCGGCAACTCCGGCGGCGCCCTCGTCAACCTCAACGGCGAGATCATCGGGATGCCCTCGGCGATCTACTCCCCCTCCAGCAACGGCTCCACCGCCGGCAGCGTCGGCCTCGGCTTCGCCATCCCCGTCGACACGATCAAGGCCGATCTGGACTCCCTGCGCAAGGGCGGCCCCGGCGGCGCCGGCAGCGGCTCCTCGGCCGAGGACGGCCGCTCGGGCGGCAACGGCCTCACCACCGGCTTCTGACACAGGCCCCGGCTCCGCCCGGTCCGGCGCCGCCCGCGTGCGACGCTGGGAGGACTCCGCGGGAGGCGCCCGGCGCCCCGCGGCACACGGCCCGGACGATCACCACCACCCTGGGGGAGCACCCATGAACGCCGAAGGCGACCAGCAGCGCGTACTCGTCGTCGACGACGAGCCGGCCGTGCGCGAGGCCCTGCGCCGCAGCCTCGCCTTCGAGGGGTATGCCGTCGAGACCGCCGTGGACGGGCTCGACGCCCTCGACAAGGCCGACGCGTACGGCCCCGACCTGCTGGTCCTGGACATCCAGATGCCCCGCATGGACGGACTGACGGCAGCCCGCAGACTGCGCGCCACCGGCAGCGTCACCCCGATCCTGATGCTCACCGCCCGCGACACCGTCGGCGACCGCGTCACCGGCCTCGACGCGGGCGCCGACGACTACCTCGTCAAGCCCTTCGAGCTGGACGAGCTCTTCGCCCGCGTCCGCGCCCTGCTGCGCCGCAGCGCGTATGCCGCCCCCCAGCCCGGCCGGGAGGGGCCGCAGGACGTCCTGGCCTTCGGCGACCTGCGGATGGACCTCGCCACGCGCGAGGTCACCCGGTCCGGACGGCCGGTGGAGCTGACCCGGACCGAGTTCACGCTGCTGGAGATGTTCCTCGCGCACCCCCGCCAGGTCCTGACCCGCGAGCAGATCCTCAAGACCGTGTGGGGCTTCGACTTCGAGCCCAGCTCCAACTCCCTGGACGTGTACGTGATGTACCTGCGCCGCAAGACCGAGGCGGGCGGCGAGCCCCGGCTCGTCCACACCGTGCGCGGAGTGGGCTACGTCCTGCGGGCCGGCGAGAGCGGGCCCGAGTGAGTCCCGCCGCCAGATTCCGCGCGCTGCCGCTGCGCTCCCGCCTGGCCCTGCTCGTCACGGTCGCGGTGGCGCTCGCCGTGGCGGCCGTGGCCGCGGTGTCCTGGGTGATGGTGCGCACCCAGCTCCGCGACCAGCTGGACAGCTCCCTCATGGCGACCAACCCGAACCCGCAGGTGGGCCGGGTGCTGGACGGCCGCCAGTGCGCGACGCGGCCGCCCGAGGGGCAGCAGGACATCGCCGGGAAGCTGAACGCGTCGGTGCAGATCGTCACCGCGCAGGGCGAGCACTGCTGGGTGAGCGGGTCGGCGACGCTGCCCGTCACCTCCGTGGACAAGGAGATCGCCGCCGGCAAGCGCGGGGCCGCCCTCCAGGACGTGACGACGGCCGACGGCACCGACATGCGCGTCTACACGATGCCGGCGCAGGCGGTGCCCGGCGGACCCGTCTTCGGCATCTCCATCGCCAAACCCCTCGCAGACATCGACAAGCCGCTGTCGACCCTGGCCTGGGTGCTGCTCCTGGTCAGCGGCGTCGGCGTGGTGGGCGCGGGCGCGGCCGGCCTGTGGGTGGCCCGGGCCGGACTGCGGCCGGTGGACGAACTCACCGGCGCCGTCGAGCACATCGCCCGCACCGAGGACCTGACCGTGCGGATCCCCGACCGGGGCGACGACGAGATCGCCCGCCTGTCGCGGTCCTTCAACTCGATGACCGCCGCCCTGGCCTCCTCCCAGGAGCGGCAGGCCCAGCTGATCGCGGACGCCGGCCACGAGCTGCGCACCCCGCTCACCTCACTGCGCACCAACATCGAGCTGCTGGCCCGCAGCGAGGACACCGGCCGGGCCATCCCGGCGAAGGACCGCAGGGAGCTGCTGGACTCGGTCACGGCGCAGATGACGGAGCTGGCCTCGCTGATCGGAGACCTCCAGGAGCTGTCCCGGCCGGACGCCTCCCCGCACGGGCCGCTCGGGGTGGTCGCCCTGCACGAGATCACCGGGACCGCACTGTCCCGGGCCCGGCTGCGCGGTCCGGAGCTGCGCTTCACCTGCGACCTGCAGCCCTGGTACGTACGGGGCGAGGCGGCGGCGCTGGAGCGGGCCGTGGTCAACGTGCTCGACAACGCGGTGAAGTTCAGCCCGCCGGACGGCGAGGTCGAGGTGACGCTGCGGGCCGGCGAGCTGACCGTACGGGACCACGGGCCCGGCATCCCGGCGGAGGACCTGCCGCACGTCTTCGAGCGGTTCTGGCGGTCCTCCTCGGCCCGCGCCCTGCCCGGCAGCGGGCTGGGCCTGTCGATCGTGGCGCGTACGGCGGCCCGGTCCGGCGGCAGCGCCGAGCTGCGGCCGGCGGCGGGCGGCGGCCCGGGCACGGAGGCGGTGCTCCGCATCCCGGGAGCGCCGGCCCCGCCGCCGGCCGGCCCGTCAGTTGTGCCGGATCAGTGAGGCGACCAGCCCGGAGCGGGTGTTCGGGAAGTCCATCGGGACGATGCCGAGGCCGGTCCGGCCGGCCAGCTCCCCGCCGTCGACGAAGGAGTGCACCTGCGGGTTGAGGCGGTCGGAGTTCCAGCGGGGCGGCATGTAGGCCGCGGTGCTGACGTAGTTGACGAACAGCTTGCCGGGCTGCTGGACGGCCTTGCGGAAGTGGTTCTCGATCCGGCCGCGCTTGGCGAACGGCTCGGTGTTGTAGTCGTCCTGGATGTCGAAGACGGTGCCGTCGCCGTAGCGCAGTCCGGGCAGGCCGCCGTTGTCGGCGAGGAGCACCACCTTGCCGCGGGCCTGCCCGAGGGAGGGCAGGGTGTCGGCGATGCGGAAGAGCGGGCGCCAGCCGCGCTGGTCGAGGTAGTCGTCGAAGACCGCGCGGAACGCGGCGTCGCTCTCGCCGGAGTACTCCTGCTTGACCCGCATCAGGACGGTCTCCGAGGGGTGCGCGGCGAGGAAGTTCCCGCAGGCGACGAGGACGTCACCGAACATCAGGTCCTGGAAGAAGGCCGCGTGGTGGATGGCGAACGAGCCGCCCGTGACCCGGCAGCGGACGTCGAGGAAGCGGATGCCCGAGTCGAGCTGCTGGGCGATCGAGGTGTTCTGGCAGGCGACGTAGAGGCCGCCCTTGGTGGCGCCGGAGTCGTGGGTGCCCGGGATGGTCATCCGCTGGAGGGCGGTGGAGTCGGCCAGGCCCGCCATCCAGTCCTGGGTGCCGAGCGCCCGGGCCGCTGCCGGGGCGGCTGCGCCCAGCCCGACGGCGGCCGTCGCCGCCAGTGCCCCCGCCCCCGTGAGGAACGCCCTCCGGTCCAGTGCCATGCCCATGCCCGCCCCTTCGCCGACCCAGTGGTGGGACCGGATTATGGCGTGCGGGACCCGCGTTTACTACCCGTCGGTAGGTCCTACTTCTCCAGCAACTCGGCGAGCCCGCGCAGCCCTTGGGCGATCTCGTGACCGGTGGGCGCATGGTCGGGGTCGGTCAGCACCTGCACCATCACCCCGCTCAGCAGGGCGATGTGCACCGAGCCGAGGGACCGTACGTCCTCCTGCGCCACGTCCTCCTCCGCCTCCCCGCGCAGCTGGGCCGCCACCATCCGCCGGGACTGGCGCTGCCCTTCGGCCAGGACCGCCAGCAGCTCGGGCGAGGACTGGGCGTGCACGAAGGCCTCCACGGAGGCGGTCCACAGCCAGCGCATCTCGGCGAAGTCCCGGATCTTGCGGTCCCAGGTGTCGGCGAACCGCTCCGCGGCCGAAGCGCCCTGCCCGGCGAGCCGGCCGGACCCGGCGGCCCACTCGTCCATGGCGGCGAACAGCGCCTGGTTCAGCAGGGCCTCGCGCGAGCCGAAGTGGTAGCCGATCGCGGCCATGCTCACCTGCGCCGCGGAGGCGATGTCGCGCACGGTGGTGCGCAGGTACCCCTTCTCCTCCAGGCAGCGACGCGCCCCGGCCAGCAGGTCCTCACGATTTCCCATGCCGGGATGGTAGCCCCGGCCGTTTTGCGCAACCGCCCAAGACAAACGTATTGCGCGCCCGCCCAACTGATGGCAGGCTGAGGACACGGGAAACACCGCACGGACACCCCGCAAGGGGACCACCGCACGGCACCCGCACGGGGCAACACCGCACGGACACCCGGCGGACACCCGCACGGGCACCACTACACGGGGGAGACCAGCACCATGCGCCACGACATGACCATCGACGGCCGCGTCCTGTCCTACCTGGACTTCGGGGGCCCCGGCCGCCCGCTGCTCGCCCTGCACGGCGGCCTCTCCGAAGGCGCCCACTACGCCGGACTGGCCACCGCCCTCGGCGACGACTGGCGGGTCATCGCCCCCGACCAGCGCGGCCACGGCGACTCCGACCGCGCCGCCGAGTACAGCCGCGAGGGCTACGTCGGCGACCTCGTCGCCCTGCTCGACCACCTCGGCCGGCAGGACCCGCTGCCCGTCCTCGGCTTCTCCCTCGGCGGACTCAACGCCTACCACCTGGCCGCGGCCCGCCCCGACCTCGTCTCCGCGCTGATCAACGTCGACGGCCCGGTCGAACGCCCCTCCGGCAAGGGCCCCAACCTCTTCGACTTCGTCGCCCGCCTCCCCTACACCGCCCCCACCCGCGAGGAACTCCTCGCGGCGTGCGGCCCCATGGGCGAGGGCTTGGCAGCCGGCCTGCGGCCGCTTCCCGACGGCAGCGGCTGGCGGCTGCCCTTCCACCCGCAGGACACCCTGGCCACCGTCGACTCCGGCTCCGGCGAGCACTGGGACGTCTGGACCGCGAGCCGCTGCCCCGCCCTGCTGATCCACGGCCTGCGCAGCCAGGCCCTGCCGCAGCGGCAGGCCGACGCGATGGTCGCCCGGCGACCCGGGACCTCGTACGTCGGCCTGGACACCGAGCACTACGTCCCCTTCCAGGACCCGAAGGGCTTCCACGACGCCGTGGCCGCCTTCCTCCAGACCCTCTGAGCGCCCTGCCGGGGGCCCGTCGCCGGGGGGGCGCACGCGCCGGGGGTGCTCCGGGGAGGGGTGCTACGGGGGGGGCACGCGCCCGGTGGGGCCGCGGGGGGCGGGGGTGCCCGCGCCGGAGGGGCGGGGGGCACGCGCCCGGTGGGGCCACAGGGGGCACGCGCCGGAGGGGCGGGGGGCCACCCGGCCCCCCGCCCCTCCGCCCCTCCGCCCCTCCGGGCACCTACCGCGCGGGGACCGGCGCCCCCGCCCGCGTCACTTGACGACGGTGATGCGGTTCGCCGCCGGCACCGCGATCGGCGCCTGCTCCGAGGAGTTGTTCGTCAGGTAGGCGTTGAAGCAGTCCAGGTCGGACGCGCCCACCAGCTTGTTCTTGTGCTCCTTCAGGACGGTGAACCCGTCGCCGCCGCCCGCGAGGAACTCGTTCATCGCGACCCGGTAGGTCTTCGCCGGGTCGATGGCCACACCGCCCAGCCGCACCGAGTCCACGACGACGCGCTCCGCGCCGCTCCTCGTCATGTCCAGGGTGTACGTGAAGCCCTTCGACACCTGGAGGATCTTCGGGTTCGTCCCGTTGACCGGCCCGCTGACCTGCTGCTGGAGCGCCGTCACCAGCTGCGCGCCGGTCAGGTCCACGATGTTCATCATGTTGGTGAAGGGCTGGACCGTGAAGGACTCGCCGTACGTCACCACCCCGTCGCCTTCCGCACCCGAGGCCTTGTAGGCGAGGTCCGAGCGGATGCCGCCCGGGTTCATCAGGGCCAGCTGCGCGCCGCCCTTGTCGGCCGGGGCCAGCGCCTCCAGCTGCGCGTCGGCGATCAGGTCGCCCAGCGGCTTCTCCAGCGCCTCGGAGCCGCGGCCGGGGATGTCGGCGGCGATGAAGCCCTGCGGACGGTTGGCGATCGGGGCCGCCAGGGCGTTCCAGCGCTGGATCAGACCGGTCATGTCCGCGGCCTTGGGCTGGTCACGGGTCACGACCTTGTTCACCGGCTTCGGCGAGGCCACCGGCGTCCGCACGATGTCCTTGGTCTGCCGGTCGTAGGTGAGCGTGGTGTCCGTGTACAGGCGGCCGATCGACGCGGCCGAGGTGACCGTGCGCGGGTTGCCCGCCGGGTCCGGGATGGTGCACGCGTACGCCTGGTGCGTGTGGCCCGTCACCAGCGCGTCGACCTTGGCGTCCACGTTCTTGGCGATGTCCACGATGGCACCGGAGATGCCGGCCCCCGCACCCGGGGCGTCGCAGTCGTAGTTGTACGCGCCGTTCGCGGGCAGACCGCCCTCGTGGATCAGCGCGACGATCGACTTGACGCCCTGCTTGTTCAGCTCGGCGGCGTACTTGTTGATCGTCTCGACCTCGTCGCCGAACTTCAGGCCCTTGACGCCCTCGGCGGTGACGACGTCCGGAGTGCCCTCCAGGGTGACGCCGATGAAACCGATCTTCACGTCCCCCTTCTTCCAGATGAAGGTGGGCGACATCATCGGACGCTTGGTCTTCTCGTCCGTGACGTTCGCGGCCAGGTACGGGAACTCGGCGCCCGTGAAGGTCTTGCCGTACTCGAAGCAGCCCTCCACGGGGTGGCAGCCGCCGTACGCCATGCGGCGCAGCTCGGTGCGGCCCTCGTCGAACTCGTGGTTGCCGACACTGGAGACGTCCAGGTCCAGGTTGTTCAGCGCCTCGATGGTCGGCTCGTCGTGGAAGAGCCCCGACAGCATCGGGCTGCCGCCGATCATGTCGCCGGCGGCCGCCGTGACGGAGAACTCGTGGCCCTTGCGGGCCTCGCGCAGGCTGGTCGCGAGGTACTCGACCCCGCCCGCCGGTATGGCCTTGGTGGTGCCGTCCGCCTGACGCTCGGTCACGGAGCCCGAGGAGCCCTGCGGGGGTTCGAGGGTGCCGTGCAAGTCGTTGAACGACAGCATCTGCACATCGACGGTGCGGCTCTTGCCGGCACCGCCGCCACTCGCGGCCCCGGCCGGCAGTGCGGCGGCGACCATCGCCCCGGCTCCGGTCGTGACGGCGAGGGCGGCGAGGGTCAACCGGCGGGCTCGGCGGTGCCGTTGTGGCGTCGCTGACATTTAATCCCCTTTGTGGACAGCGATACAGCGTGGGAGGTCCGCCGCAGCCTATGGTCAACGCGCGTAGCACGACAGGGGGTAACGGGTATCGAGGTGGTTACGTGCAGAAGACGGACCGACGCCGGTCCCGCACTCCGCCCCGCGCCCGCCGCGGTCGTACGCTCGTCCCATGACTGACGCAGCAGCGGCCCCGGAGCCGGGACGCCGGATCGACACCCTTGACGAACTGACCGAGGACCAGGCCGCGGCCGTCCTCACCCTGATCGGGGAGGCGGCGCGTACGGACGGCACCACCGCCGTGTCCGAGCAGGGACGGCTCCAGCTGCGGGGCGGACCGCGTGAGGGAATCCGGCACTTCCTGCTCACCGTCGGCGACCGGCTCGTGGGATACGGGCAACTGGAGGACACCGACCCGGTGGAGGCCCCCGCCGCCGAGTTCGTCGTCCACCCGGCGCTGCGCGGACGCGGCCACGGGCGGGCCCTGGGCACCGCCCTGCTGGCCGCCTCCGGCAAGCGGATCCGGGTATGGGCCCACGGCGGCAAATCGGCCGCCCGACACCTCGCCCAGGTCCTCGGCCTCGCCCTCTTCCGCGAGCTGCGGCAGCTGCGCCGCCCGCTGGCCGCCGGGGACCCGCTGCCCGAGCCGGCGCTGCCGGCCGGAGTGACCGTACGGACCTTCGTGCCCGGCACCGACGACGCCGGCTGGCTCGCGGCGAACGCGGCCGCCTTCGCCCACCACCCCGAACAGGGCTCGCTGACCCAGCGCGACCTGGACGACCGGATCGCCCAACCGTGGTTCGACGCCAAGGGCTTCTTCCTCGCCGAGCGGGACGGGGAGATCGTCGGCTTCCACTGGACCAAGGTCCACGCGGAGCAGGCGCTCGGCGAGGTGTACGTGGTCGGCGTACGGCCCGGCGCCCAGGGCGGCGGCCTCGGCAAGGCCCTCACCGCCATCGGGCTGCGCCACCTGGCGGCGCAGGGCCTGCCCCACGCGATGCTCTACGTCGACGCCGACAACCCGGCGGCCCTCGCCGTCTACGAAGCCCTCGGCTTCACCACCCACGAGGTGGACCTGATGTACCGCACGGAAAGCTGACCCCACCCGCAGGGGCTCCGCCGAAGCCGAGGCGGCCGCGGCGGCCGAGCCTGTGCCTTGGCGGCCGTGCCTGGGCCTTGGCAGCCGTGCCTGGGCCTTGGCGGCCGGGCCTGGGCCTTGGCGGCCGGGCCTGGGCTGCGCCCGGGCTCTCGCCTCAAACGCCGGCTGGGCTTGGTGCGTCGGCCGTGGCCTTGGCGGCCGTGCCTGGGCTGCGCCCGGGCTGTCGCCTCAAGCGCCGGCTGGGCTGATGGGGGCTGGGCGGGGGCTTCGGATTTTTGGGGTTGGGGTGGTGGGGGTTGGTCGGTGGGGGTCGGGGTGCGGCGCCCCTCCGGGGTGTCCTCCTCGGCTCGCGCACTGAGCCTGACCCCACGCCGTCAGGGCGGTTGCGCGCTCGTCCTGCGGGAACACCCCTGCACGGCTCCACACCCCTGGCCCGTCAACGCCCGAGCGGTGGGGTGGGGACGTGCAGGAGGGTTCCCGCAGGACGAGCGCGCAACCCCGGACCAACCCCTCGCAGCCAGAGCTCAGTGCGCGAGCCGAGGAGGACCCTCCGGAGGGGCACCGCCCCACCACCCCCGACCCGGCCCCCCAAGCCCCGCCGGCGCTTGAGGCGAAAGCCCCGGGCGCAGCCAGGCCCGAACAGGCAGGACGCCGCCCCGCAAAACCAGCCTCGCCGGCGCTTGAGGCGAAAGGCTGGGGCACAGCCAGGCCCGAGCGGGCAGGGCCCCGGGCAGCCACGTCAGCCCCGCCGGCGTTTGAGGCGAAGAGCCCCGGCGGAGCCCGGGCTGCGGCCCCGGCGGCGGCGTCCCGGCGGCGGGCCGGAGGGTCAGGGCGGGGTGGGGGTGGTTTTCAGGGCGAGCCAAAGCTCCATGCGGACGTCCGGGTCGTCGAGGGAGCGGCCCAGGATCTCCTCGACCCGCTTCATCCGGTAGCGCAGGGTGTGCCGGTGCACCCCCAGGTCGGCGGCAGCCGCATCCCACTGCCCGTGGCGCGACAGCCAGGCCTGGAGGGACGCCACCAGGTCGCCCCGCCCCACCGCGTCGTGCTCGCGCAGCGCCCGCAGGGTCCCGTCCGCGAAGGCCCGTACGGCCTCGTCGGCCAGCAGCGGCAGCACCGAGCCGGCCGCCATCTCCTCGTGCTCCACCAGCGCCCGGCCCCGGCGCCGGGCCACGGCCAGCGCCTGGTCGGCCTGTTTCATGGCCGCCGCCACGCCCGCCGGCCCGGCGGGGGCCGACAGCCCGACGACCAGTTCGTCCGGTTCCGGCCCGGCCGCCTCCCGCCCCCGGCGGGACTCCAGCGCCTCCGCGTGGTCCGCGCAGGCGTGCACGGCGGAGCCCCCGTCGGCGGCCAGCACCAGCAGCCGGCCCTCCTCGGGCACCACCAGCAGCGCCTCACCGGTGCGGGCGGCCGCGGACTCCACCGCGTCGGCCAGCAGCGCCAGCCCCTCGGGCCGGGCGGTGCCCGGCAGCGCCGGTTCGGCCGCGATCAGCCGGAAGGGGGCCTCCAGCAGGGCCCCGTACAGGTCGCCGGCCACGGTCCGGGCGTGCTCGGCCTCCCCGGCCAGCAGCATGCGCAGCACGGCCGCGCCCAGCCGGGACTCGGCGTCGTTGAGGGAGCGGGAGCGTTCGGTGGTGAGGGTGAGCAGCGCCACCGCGGAGTGCACGGCGTACCGCTCGGCGGTGCCCAGCGGTGCTGCGGTGCCGACGGCGAGCGCGCCCCGCGCCCGGCGGCCGGTGCCCAGGGACTGGAGTTCGACCCGGTCGTCGGATCCGCCGACCACGGCGCTCGCGGGGGCGGGCCGCTCCCGCAGCCGCTCCACGTCGGGGGTCAGCCGCGCGGCGCGCCGCGCGGCCCAGTCGGGGGCTGCGGCGACGACGGCGCCGGAGGTGTCGTAGAGGGCGGCCCAGCCGTGGACGTGGGCGGCCAGCCGGGCCAGCAGTTCGGCGGGCCCGTCGGCGGACAGGGCGGCCCGGGTCAGGTCCCGCTGTGCCTCGAACCCGGCGGTGACCGCCCGGTACTGGTCGGCGGCGAGTGCCGCGGAGACGGCCTTGCTGATCGCGAGGAAGGGGGTCCGGCGCGGCACTTCCAGCAGCGGCAGGTCCTCGGCCCGTGCGGCGTCGACGAGGGCTTCGGGTACGGCCTCGTAGTTGACGCCGACTGCGAAGCCGATGCCGACGACTCCCGCGGCGGCGAGGCGGCGTACGTAGCGGCCCATCTCCTCGGGGTCCTCGGCGTCCAGCTTCATGGCGGTGACCAGGAGGAGTTCGCCGCCCTCCATGTACGGGACGGGGTCGGCGAGCTCGCTGACGTGGGCCCAGCGCACGGGGGTGTCGAGGCGGCCTTCCCCCGCCCGGACGCTGAGTTTGAGCGCCGAGTGCTGGACGAGTGAGGCGAGGGTGAGCGGCATCGGTTACCAGGGGCCTTCGCGGGAGGGGGCGGCGGGAGCAACGGCGTGCGCATTGTGCCGTGTCGTATGAATGGCTTCCTTGATTCTGCCACCCCGTACGGGTCCCGGCCGCCGGGGTCCGCTGCCGATCAGGCCGCCCCGGTGAGCCTGACCAGCAGCGGAGCGGCCCGTTCCCCGCGTACGGAGGTCAGCGAGAGCACCGCGTACCCGGGCGGTACGGCGTGCGCGAGGTCGGAGGCGGACCAGCGCTCGCGCTCCACCTGCCGCACGGTCACCGCGTCGGTGGTCACCGCCTTGCCCGTGACGAGCTTGCGGAAGGCGTGGATCGCGCGGGTCAGCGGCTGGTCGGCGAAGACGGTCCGGTGGGTGACGTCCCGGGTCTCCACCCATTCGGTTCCCCAGGCCTCGGCGAAGCGCTTGCCGTCCCAGGTGGTGACGCCCGAGAAGGCCATCCGGCAGCCGACGGCCCCGAGGAGCGGGGTGCGCAGCGCCTCCGGTACGTCGTCCAGGGTGCGCAGCGTCAGCAGGACGCCGGCGTTGGCCGAGCGCAGCCGCTGGACGCCGCGGACGGTCTCGGGCGTGAGGGTGTGGGAGGCGTCGTCGAGGGCGAGCAGCGCGAAGAGGGAGCGGTCGGTGCGGGCCGCGGCGGCGGCGTTGAACTGGGCGAGGAGCAGCCGGGCCAGCATCCGGGAGGCGTCGGCGTGGCCGCGTTCGGGGAGGTCGATGCGGACCCGGATGGGGTGTTCCAGGGCGCGCAGCGAGAAGGGCCTGCCCTGGCCGGTGGTGTCGAAGAACCCGGCGAAGGCGGGCCGGTCGAGCAGGGCCACCCGGTCGGCGAGGGCCGGGCCCGGGTCGGCGGGGGCGCCGTGCTGGCGTTCGCGGGCGTCGAGTTCGCGGAGCATGGGGAGCTGTCCGGCGTCCTCCAGGGCGCTGCGCAGCGCGGCGAGGGCGGGCGGCACCTGGTCGAGCAGTTCGCGCAGCTCGGGCACGGCGGGGAACCGGCCGTACGCGGTCCGGAACGGTCCGAGCAGCTGCGCGAGGGCGGTTGCGGCCCGGCGGACGTCGAGGCCGGGGACGTCGCCGACGAAGGCCTCGGCGAGCAGGGTGGCGGCCTCGTCGGGGTCGGTGGCGCCGCCGTAGAGGTCGAGATCGTAGACGGAGGCGGGGTCGCCGACGCGGACCACGACGTCGTACGCCGCGTCGGGTCCGAGCGGGGCCCCGGCCGCGCCGACGGCGACGACGGCGGCCTGTCCGGCGAGGGCCTGGAGCGCCAGCGACTCGACCACGGGCCGCACCAGTCGGTGGGTCTTGCCGCTGCCGGAGGGGCCGACGGCCAGCAGGGAGGTGCCGAGGACGCCGGGGTCGAGGGCGAGGGCGGTGCCGCGGCGGGCGTACGGGTTCTGCACGCCGTCCTCGACGGTGCCCAGCAGCACCTGCCGGGCCAGCAGGTCGTGCCGGGCGGCCCGTGCGGGGAGGTTCCGGGCCCCGGAGGGGTGCCCGCAGGCGGCGGCGCCCTTGTCGCGGACGGCGTCGGCGAAGGCCCGGGCGCGGGAGGGGTCGGCCTGTACGGACTCCCAGGCGCGGCGGATGCGGGCGTAGTCCACGTCGTTCATCCGCCCGGCGGCTGCCTCCCCCTCCAACCGCGCGGCAGCCTCCCCCAACCCGGCCTCCCGCACCTGCGGCCACCGCACGGGGTCGTCGGGTGCGACCTCGGGGGTCCGCTGCGGACGGCCTGTTCCGGCCGCGGTCGACGGCCTGTCGGGCGTCGGCGCCGCGGCGGCGGGCAAGGACGTCGGCCGCAGCCGCCGCAGCAGCCGGCTGGCGCCGCCCAGCCATGCAAACGCCGCCACGAGAACGGCGTCGATCACGGTCCGGGCCGTGGTCATGAGCTCGCGGTTGGCTTTCGCATCGCCCCCCGGGCCGAGGTCGAAGTCGAGGAATGCCTCGACCAATTGCCTGAGGGGCAACTGGTAGTTGTGGACGAGCAGCAGCGTGACGTAGGCGAGCGGCACGACCGCGAGGGCCTGCACCAAGGGGCCCCGGGCCACGACCAGGCGGCTCCAGGCGGTCTTCCAGCTGCCGAGCCGGCCGAATCCGTAGAGAAGAGCAGCGACGAACAGCAGCTCGTAGATCGGTTTGGCCTGCACTCCGCCGGTGTCTCGGACCGGTTCACCGTTCCCGGACCACCAGCTGTGCGGGGTGAAGAGCTTGAGGGGCGCGTCCCAGAACGGGATGTACGTATTGCGCATCAAGGACCAGACCAGGACACAGGCCAGGAACGAGATGACGGCGCCGCTGGCGAGGGCCCGGTCCGGGGTCTGTGGGGCCTCCACCTGGGCGCGTGGAGTGTGCCCGAACCTCCAGACACCCGGTTCGGCCTCCGGCCTGGGGGTTCGGGCCCAAGCTGACAGTGCGCCCCCCTCACCCGGTGCGTGGGCGGGTTTCGGGGGGATCGGGGGGTGGGGGGGTGGGGTGGGGTTCGGGATGCGGCCCCGGGTGGTGCGGCCGTCGTGCGTGCCCTCGGTGTCCATGAAACCCCTGCCCCCTGACCGTGCCGTGCGCTGCGGCGCTCAATCTAGTGCCCGGTACCCGGCCCGTGGCACGTACCGCGGCACTGTCCACAAGACACGCGCCCGCTGCCTCCTATGGCCGTCACGGACAAGGACACGCGGGCACCACTCCCGAACGGAGCATGCAGGACCACCGCCCCCGGGCCTAGCCTGCGGACAAAGACACAAGTGCGTCCGAAAACACCCCCCAGGAGCCCCCTATGACCGCTGTCCCGCAGGAGCGCCGCATCGTCACCGCGATCCCCGGCCCCAAGTCGCAGGAGCTGCAGGCCCGCCGTCTGTCGACGGTCGCCGGCGGCGTGGGCTCCGTGCTCCCCGTCTTCACGGCCCGTGCGGGCGGCGGCATCATCGAGGACGTCGACGGCAACCGCCTGATCGACTTCGGTTCCGGCATCGCCGTGACCTCGGTCGGCGCCTCCGCCGAGGCCGTCGTGCGCCGCGCCTCCGCGCAGCTCGCCGACTTCACCCACACCTGTTTCATGGTCACCCCGTACGAGGGCTACGTGGAGGTCTGCGAGGCCCTCGCCGAGCTGACCCCGGGTGACCACGCCAAGAAGTCGGCCCTGTTCAACTCGGGCGCCGAGGCCGTCGAGAACGCCGTCAAGATCGCCCGTTCGTACACCAAGCGTCAGGCCGTCGTCGTCTTCGACCACGGCTACCACGGCCGTACGAACCTGACCATGGCGCTGACCTCGAAGAACATGCCGTACAAGCAGGGCTTCGGTCCGTTCGCCCCCGAGGTCTACCGCGTCCCGGTCGCCTACGGCTACCGCTGGCCCACCGGCGCCGAGAACTGCGGTCCCGAGGCCGCCGCCCAGGCGATCGACCAGATCAGCAAGCAGATCGGCGCCGAGAACGTCGCCGCGATCATCATCGAGCCGGTCCTCGGCGAGGGCGGCTTCATCGAGCCGGCCAAGGGCTTCCTCCCGGCGCTGGTGAAGTTCGCCAACGACAACGGCATCGTCTTCGTCGCGGACGAGATCCAGTCCGGCTTCTGCCGCACCGGTCAGTGGTTCGCGTGTGAGGACGAGGGCATCGTCCCCGACCTGATCACCACCGCCAAGGGCATCGCGGGCGGTCTGCCGCTCGCCGCGGTGACCGGTCGCGCCGAGATGATGGACGCGGTCCACGGCGGCGGCCTGGGCGGCACCTACGGCGGCAACCCGGTGGCGTGCGCCGGTGCGCTCGGCTCCATCGAGACCATGAAGGAGCTCGACCTCAACGCCGCGGCGAAGAAGATCGAGTCCGTCATGAAGACCCGCCTGACGGCCATGCAGGAGAAGTACGACATCATCGGCGACATCCGCGGCCGCGGTGCCATGATCGCGATCGAGCTGGTCAAGGACCCGGTCTCCAAGACCCCGTTCCCGGAGGCGGCGGGCGCCCTGGCGAAGGCCTGCCACGCCGAGGGCGTGCTCGTCCTCACCTGCGGCACCTACGGCAACGTGCTCCGCTTCCTGCCGCCGATCGTGATCGGCGAGGACCTGCTGAACGAGGGCTTGGACGTCATCGAGGCCGCGTTCGCGGCCCTCTGATCGCCTCGTTCGCGGCACTCCGATCGCCTCGTTCGCGGCTCTACGGTCGCCGGATTCGCGGCCCTCTGATCGCTTCGTTCACGGCTCTACGGTCGCCGAATTCGCGGCTCTCCGATCGCCGTGTTCACGGTCTCCGATCGCCGCGTTCGCGGCCCTCTGATCGCCGTGTTCGCGGCCCCCTGATCGTCGCGTTCACGGCCGTCTGATCGAACGGCGCGAACATCCGCACGCCGACGCGCGCCCGGTACCGCCGGTAACCGTCGGGCACTGTGAAGAAGGTGTGGGGGGCCGATGGCGGGAGAGCGATCCTGCTGTCGGTCCCCCGTTCGCTGCCGTACGGTTTCTGCAGATGAGTGAGACACCCCGCTCCCGGGTGACCGGGGGCGATTCCAGTACCGGGCTTCCCCAGCGCCGCACTGGGCATGCGTTCGCGCACACTCCTCACCGATCGGACGGTCGTCGGCCCCAAACCCCCCGGGGCGGACGGCGACCCGATCCGGGCGGCCGTCCCGGAACCATCCCCCCTGTTCCGGGACGGCCGGCCACTGTCCTGCGGGCGACTGTCCTGCGGGCCGCCCTCCTGCCGGCGCTGTGCGCGCTCCTCCTCGCGCTGGCCACCTGGCAGGTCCTCGTCTCGGGACCCCTGCTGGCGCCCGACGAGCGGCTGAGCCGCGCGCTGGTGCGCACGGTCCCCGACGCCGTCACCGAGCGCCTCGCCGACCTCGGCAACATCCCGGTCGCCGTGCCGGTGCTGCTCCTGTGCGCGCTGTACGCGGCCCGGCGCGGGAACCGGCGGGGCGCCCTGGCCGCGGTCTCGGCGATGGCCGTGGTGCCGGCCCTGGTCGTCCCGCTCAAGGAGTGGACCGCCCGGCCGGGCCCGCTGGAGCCCTGGGCTGCCGGCTACTACCCGTCGGGGCACACGGCGACCGCGGCCGTCGCCTATGTCGGTGCGGCCCTGCTCCTCTCCCCGTACACCCGCCGCGGCTGGCCGATGGCCGCCGCCCTCCTGCTGGTGGGGGCGACGGCCGCCGGTCTCGTCCTGCGGGGTTTCCACTGGCCGCTGGACGTGGTGGCCAGCCTGCTGCTGTGCGCGCCGCTGCTGCTGGCGGTCAGCCGAAATACGCGTCGAAGTTCCGGCTGAACTCCCAGCCTCCGAAGCGGTCCCAGTTGATGGACCAGGTCATCAGGCCGCGCAGCGCGGGCCAGGTGCCGTGGGTCTGGTAGCTGCCGCAGTTCGTCTTCCTGGTGAGGCAGTCCAGGGCTTTGCCGACCTCGGCGGGCGGGGTGTGGCCGTTGCCCGCGTTGGCCGTGGCGGGGAGGCCGACGGCGACCTGGTCGGGGCGCAGCGGCGGGAAGACGCGGGCGGTGTTGCCGGCGACGGGGAAGCCGGTGAGCAGCATGTCGGTCATGGCGATGTGGAAGTCGGCGCCGCCCATGGAGTGGTACTGGTTGTCCAGGCCCATGATCGGGCCGGAGTTGTAGTCCTGGACGTGCAGCAGGGTGAGGTCGTCGCGCAGGGCGTGGATGACCGGCAGGTAGGCGCCGGCCCGCGGGTCCTGGCCGCCCCAGGGGCCGGAGCCGTAGAACTGGTAGCCGAGCTGGACGAAGAAGGTCTCCGGGGCCATGGTCAGGACGAAGTCCGGCCCGTACTTGGCCTTCAGGGTCTTCACGGCCGCGATCAGGTTGACGACCACGGGGGTGGTGGGGGCGCGGAAGTCGGTGTCCCCGGTCGCCAGGGAGAGGGAGTGGCCCTCGAAGTCGATGTCCAGGCCGTTGAGCCCGTACTCGTCGATGATCTTGCTGACGGACGAGACGAAGGTGTCGCGGGCGGCCGTGGTGGCCAGCTGGACCTGGCCGTTCTGGCCGCCGATCGAGATCAGCACCTTCTTGCCGGCGGCCTGTTTGGCCTTGATCGCCGCCTTGAACTCGGCCGGGGTCTCGACCCCGGGGCATTCGGCGACCGGGCACAGCTGGAAGCGGATGTCGCCGGAGGTCACGGACGTCGGTTCGCCGAAGGCCAGGTTGACGACGTCCCAGGAGGCGGGCACGTCGGCCATCCGGAGGTAGCCGGAGCCGTTGGCGAAGCTGGCGTGGAGGTAGCCGACCAGGGCGTGCGCGGGCAGGCCGCCGCCGGGGTTGCCGGGGTCGCCCCCGCCGGTGGTGGTCGCGGACACCGCTGCGCTCTTCGGGGACTCGCCCGCCGCGTTCACCGCGCTGACCTGGAAGGCGTACGTGGTGGCGGCGGCGAGGCCGGTGACCGTGGCCGAGGTGCCGGTGACGGCCAGGGGCGCGGCGCCGGCGCGGTGGACCTTGTACGAGGTGGCGCCCGCGGCCGCCGCCCAGGACAGGTTGACGCTGCCGGCCGTGGCGCCGGAGGCGGTCAGGCCGGTGGGGGCGGCCGGGGGCTGGGGCTGGCCGGGGCCGCCGGGGTCGGGGCCGACGAGGGTGAGGTCGTCGGTGAAGTGGGCGGGCTGCCCGTACCAGCCGTGGGTGTAGACGGTCACCGAGGTGGTGGCGGGACCGGTGCGGAAACCGGTCGTCAGCTGCTTCCAGGCGCCGGGGGTCTGGGTCCACGTCGACACGTCGGTGGTGCCGGTGCCGGAGGCGCCGAGGTAGACGTAGGCGCCCTGGACCCAGGCGGCGAGGGTGTAGGCGGAGTCCGGCTTGACCGTGACGTTCTGGGAGCAGCGGGCGTGGTCCTGGCCGGCCGGGGTGGCCTTGAGAGCGGAACTGCCGCCGTGGACGGGGGTGGTGACGGTGGTGGCGCCGACGCCCGAGCAGGTCCAGCCGTCGAGGCCGGTTTCGAAGCCGCCGTTGCGGACGAGGTCGGCGTCCGCCGCGGCCGCGGGCGGGCCCGCGGCGAGGAATCCGGCCGCCGCGAGGGCGGCGGCCGTAAGGAGGGACCAGGCTCTGCGCACAACTGCCTCCGGGGCATGGGGGGATGGAGGGGGTCAGCGGCGCCCAAGATGGTCCAGACCAATGCCCTTGTCAAGGCTTCCGGCCTTCCTCGGCCAGCACCCGCGCGGCCGCCTCGTGCATCGCGAGCTCCAGCACGGCCGGGTCGGTGAGCGTTCCCGCACCGTCCGGGAGCACCAGCCAGCGCACCCCGCCGGTGGCCCGCCCGGGGTACGGGACCACGATCCAGGTCCCGCGCCCGGCCCCCCGTACGCCCGTGCCGATCCAGCGGGAGGCCGTGCCCGGGGGTACGAAGAAGCCCAGCCGGCCGAACACGGTGCGGCTCCGCCGCCTGACGCCGAAGTCGGCGAGCACCGGGCCGGGCCGGTCGACGAGCAGGTGCAGTACCTCCAGGGCGGCCTGGCCCAGCTCCCCGGGCAGGATCAGCACGTCCCAGCGCCGGCCGGCGGGCAGCAGGGCGACCCCGAGGGGGTTGTGCTCCCATGCGCGCCGGCAGGCCCCGGGGTCCGGTGCCGCCGATACCAGCCATTCCACTGCCGCTTTGGCCTCCGGGTCGGTCATCGCCCGGCCTCCGTTCGTCTCGTGCGGTGAGGGTCCTCACCGGGAGAGAGCGGGGCCGGGCGCGACCATGACGCGGGTTCGGCTCATCCGTGGTGGTGAAACGGGTCACACGGCGGTCCCCGGTGCGCCGGGCGCACGGACCGCGATCAGCGGATGAACCGATCAGCTGTCGAAGCCGAGTCCGAGGCGGTCCAGCGTGCGGAGCCACAGGTTGCGGTGCCCGCCGCTGCGGTCGGCGCGGGCCAGCGACCACTTGGTGAGGGTGATCCCGGTCCAGGCGAACGGCTCGGGCGGGAAGGGCATCGGCTTGGAGCGCACCATCTCCAGCCGGGTGCGCTCGGTGTCGAGCCCGTCGAGCAGGTCCAGCATCACCTCCGCGCCGAAGCGGGTGGCGCCCACGCCGAGGCCGGTGTAGCCGGCCGCATAGGCCGTCCTCCCGGCGTGCGCGGTGCCGAAGAAGGCCGAGAACCGCGAGCAGGTGTCGATCGCGCCGCCCCAGGCGTGGCTGAACTTCACGCCTTCCAGCTGCGGGAACGCGGTGAAGAAGTGCTCCGCGAGCGTGAGGTAGGTCTCGGGGCGGTGGTCGTACTCGGAGTCGAGCCGGCCCCGGTAGGGGTAGATCGCGTCGTAGCCGCCCCACAGGATGCGGTGGTCGGGGGTGATCCGGAAGTAGTGGAACTGATTGGCGCTGTCGCCGAGGCCCTGCCGGTTCTTCCAGCCGATCGCGGCGCGCTGCTCCGCGGTCAGCGGCTCGGTCATCAGCGCGTAGTCGTAGACCGGCACGGTCAACGGGCGGATGCGGCGCACCAGCGAGGGGAAGATGTTGGTGCCCAGCGCGACCCGCCGGGCGAAGACCGTGCCGTACGGGGTCCGGACGGCCATCCCGTCGCCCGCCCGGGCCAGCTTCAGCCCGCGGGTGTTCTCGTAGATCCGCACCCCGAGGTCCAGGCAGGCCTGCTTGAGGCCCCAGGCCAGCTTCGCCGGGTTGAGCATGGCGACGCCCTCGCGGTCCCACAGGCCCGCCAGGAAGGTCGGCGAGTCGACCTCGGCGCGCACCGCCTCGCCGTCCAGCCACTCCGAGCCGTCGGCGAGGCCCAGGCGCAGTGCCTCCTCGTGCAGTGCGCGCAGTTCCTCGACCTGGTGGGGTTCGGTGGCGACGTCGATCTCACCGGTGCGTTCGAAGTCGCAGTCGATCCCGTAGCGGGCGACGGCCTCCTCGATGGCGTCGAGGTTGCGGGCGCCCATCTCCTCCAGCCGGGCGAGCTCCTGCGGCCAGCGGGCCAGTCCGTTGGCCAGCCCGTGGGTGAGGGAGGCGGCGCAGAAGCCGCCGTTGCGGCCGGAGGCGGCCCAGCCCGCCTCCTTGCCCTCGATCAGTACGACGTCCCGCCCGGGGTCGCGCTCCTTGGCGAGGAGCGCGGTCCACAGTCCGCTGTAGCCGGCGCCGACGACCAGCAGGTCGCACCGCTCGTCGGTGGTGAGCGCCGGCTGCGCGGCGGGCCGGCCGGGGTCGTCCAGCCAGTACGGGACCGGCTTCGCCTCGGAAAGGGATCGTGCGGCACTACGCATGGCGACTGGGGCCATGTCTTCCAACTCCCTACGGAACTGACTACTTCGGCTGTGCCTTCTTGCGGCGGTTGCCGACCGTCTGGCCGGCGAGGACCACCAGCACCGCGATGACGAACATCGCCGTGCCGATGACGTTGATCTGGACGGGCGTGCCGCGCTGCGCCGAACCCCACACGAACATGGGGAAGGTGACGGTGTTGCCCGAGTTGAAGTTGGTGATGATGAAGTCGTCGAACGAGAGCGCGAAGGAGAGCAGCGCTCCCGCCGCGATGCCCGGGGCCGCGATCGGCAGGGTGACGCGCAGGAAGGTCTGCACCGGTCCGGCGTAGAGGTCGCGGGCAGCCTCCTCCAGCCGCGGGTCCATGGACAGGACCCGCGCCTTGACGGCGGCGACGACGAAGCTGAGGCAGAACATGACGTGGGCGATGAGGATCGTCCAGAAGCCCAGCCGGACGCCCATGTTGAGGAAGAGCGCGAGCAGTGAGGCGGCCATCACGATCTCGGGCATGGCCATGGGCAGGAAGATCAGCGAGTTGACGGTCCCGCGGCCCCGGAAGCGGTAGCGGACCATCGCGAAGGCCATGGCGGTGCCGAGGACGGTCGCGGCCAGGGTGGCCCACAGGGCGATCTGGAGGGAGAGCGACAGCGAGCCGCACAGGTCGGCGACTCCGCAGGGGTCCTTCCAGGCGTCCAGCGAGAACTCCTGCCAGGCGTAGTTGAAGCGCCCGGTGGGGTTGTTGAAGGAGAAGACGGTCACGACGACGTTCGGCAGGATCATGTAGGCGAGCGTGCCGAGGCCCGCGATGACGACCAGATTGCGCCGGAGCCAGGTGAGGGGTGTGCGCATCAGACCAGGTCCTCCGTCCCCGCTCGGCGGATGTAGATGGTCACCATGATCAGCACGATGGCCATGAGGATGAAGGACAGCGCGGCCGCTGTCGGGTAGTCGAGGATCCGCAGGTACTGCGACTGGATGACGTTGCCGATCATCCGGGTGTCCGTGGAGCCCAGCAGTTCGGCGTTCACGTAGTCGCCGCTGGCCGGGATGAAGGTGAGCAGGGTCCCGGAGACCACGCCCGGCATCGACAGCGGGAAGGTGACCTTCCGGAACACCGTGGCGGGGCGGGCGTACAGGTCCCCGGCCGCCTCGTGCAGGCGGGTGTCGATGCGCTCCAGCGAGGAGTACAGCGGCAGGATCATGAAGGGCAGGAAGTTGTACGTCAGGCCGCAGACGACCGCGAGCGGCGTGGCCAGCACCCGGTCGCCCTGGGTCATGCCCAGCCAGCTCGTGACGTCGAGGAAGCCGATGCTGTTGAGGGCCCCGACCACCGGCCCGCCGTCCGCCAGGATCGTCTTCCAGGCGAGCGTGCGGATCAGGAAGCTGGTGAAGAACGGTGCGATCACCAGGACGAGCAGCAGGTTGCGCCAGCGGCCCGCCTTGAAGGCGATCAGGTAGGCCAGCGGGTACCCCAGGAGCAGGCACAGCGCGGTGGCGGTGCCCGCGTACAGCAGGGAGCGCAGGAACTGCGGGTAGTACTCGGTGAAGGCGTCCCAGTAGGTCTGGACGTGCCAGGTGACCCGGAAGCCCTCTTCCAGGGACCCGGTCTGCACCGAGGTGGAGGCCTGGTAGACCATCGGCAGGACGAAGAAGACCAGCAGCCACAGGATGCCGGGCAGCAGCAGCCAGTACGGGACGAGCCGCTTGCGCAGGGCCGGGCGGTGCGCCACGGGTTCGGCGGCGGGGGCGGGCGCCCGGTGCGGCGCGGTGGTCGCGCTCACGCGGACTCCTCGACCGTCTCCAGGCCCGCGTCGATGGCCTGGGCGGCGTCCAGTCCGAAGCTGTGCTCCGGATTCCAGTGCAGGACCACCTCGGCGCCGGGCACCAGCCGGGTGTCCCGCTCGATGTTCTGCGCGTACACCTCCAGGCCGGGGCCGACCGGGCTGTCGACGACGTACTGGGTGGAGACGCCGATGAAGGAGGAGGCGGCGATCCGGCCCGCGACCTTGTTGCGGCCCGGTGCGACGGTGTGCACCTCGTCGGCGTGGACCAGCGAGATCTTCTCGGGGCGCACCCCGACCAGCAGCTTCCCGCCGGTGGAGGGCGTGGTGGCACAGCGGGCCGCGGGCAGCCGCAGCGTCGTGCCGGAGGCGGAGACCGCCACCTCGGGGCCGGCGGACTCCACCGTGGCCTCGATGAGGTTGGAGGTGCCGAGGAAGTTCGCGACGAAGGTGGTGCCCGGGTTCTCGTACAGCTCGGCGGGGGCGCCCAGCTGCTCGACGCGGCCGCCGTTCATCACGGCGACCGTGTCGGCCATGGTCATGGCCTCCTCCTGGTCGTGCGTGACGTGCACGAAGGTGATGCCGACCTCGGTCTGGATCCGCTTGAGTTCCAGCTGCATCTGGCGGCGCAGCTTGAGGTCGAGGGCGCCGAGCGGCTCGTCGAGGAGGAGTACCTGGGGGTGGTTGATCAGGGCGCGGGCGACGGCCACGCGCTGCTGCTGGCCGCCGGAGAGCTGGTGCGGCTTGCGCTGGGCGAACTGCCCGAGCTGGACCAGCTCCAGCATGTCGTCGACCTGCTTCTTGACGGATTTTATGCCTCGGCGGCGCAGCCCGAAGGCGACGTTCTCGTAGATGTTCAGGTGCGGGAAGAGGGCGTAGCTCTGGAAGACCGTGTTGACCGGGCGCTTGTACGGCGGCAGGTCGGTGACCTCCCGGTCGCCGAGGTGGACCGTGCCGGTGGAGGGCTCCTCCAGGCCGGCGATCATGCGCAGGGTGGTGGTCTTCCCACAGCCCGAGGCGCCGAGCAGGGCGAAGAAGGAGCCCTGGGGAATGGTCAGGTCCAGCGGGTGCACCGCGGTGAAGGTGCCGTAGTGCTTGCTGATCCCGGCGAGGCGGACGTCGCCGCCCGCGGTCTTGTCAGTCATGGGTGGGTCCCGGGGTTGGTTGGGGGGAGGGGTCGGGGACTCGCCTCGGCCGGCCGCGGGGCGGGAGCCGCCGGGCGGGGGGCCGGCTGGCGCGGTGGACCTTTCCGGTCACCGCACTAGGCGCCGATGAGCTTGGCGAACTTCTCCTCGTACGCCGTCTCTTCCTCGCTGCTCAGCGAGCGGAAGGCGCGGGCCTTGGCGGCCATGGCCTTGTCCGGGACGATCAGCGGGTTGTCGGCCAGCTCGGGGTCGATCTTCGCCAGCTCCTCCTTGACGCCGTCCACCGGGCACACGTAGCTGATGAAGGCGGCCAGTCGGGCCGCGACCGCGGGCTCGTAGTAGTAGTCGACGAGCTTCTCCGCGTTGGCCTTGTGCCGGGCGTTGACGGGGACCAGCAGGTTGTCGCTGGAGGTGATGTAGCCGGCTGCCGGAATGGCGTACTGGATGTCCGGGTTGCCGGCCTGGAGCTGGATGACGTCGCCCGCCCAGGCGAGGCACGCGGCGAGGTCGCCCTTGTCGAGGTCCGCCGTGTAGTCGTTGCCGGTGAAGCGGCGGATCTGCCGGGTGTCGACGCCCTTCTGGAGCCGGCCGATGGCGCCGTCGAAGTCCGCGGTGGTGAACTTCGCCGGGTCCTTGCCCTGGTCGAGCAGGGTCATGCCGACGCTGTCGCGCATCTCGGTGAGGAAGCCGACCCGGCCCTTGAGGGTGGGGTCGTCGAGCATCTGGGTGACCGAGTCGACCTTCTTCCCGCCGGTGGCCTTGGTGTTGTAGGCGATGACGGTGTCGATGCCGGTCCAGGGGTAGCTGTACGAGCGGCCCGGGTCCCAGTCGGGGGTGCGGAACTGCGGGATCAGGTTGGCGTAGGCGTGCGGCAGCTGCGAGGGGTCCAACTTCTGCGCCCAGCCGAGGCGGATGATCCGGGCGGCGAGCCAGTCGGTGACGACGATCAGGTCGCGGCCGGTGTCCTGGCCGGCCGCGAGCTGCGGGCGGATCTTGCCGAAGAACTCGACGTTGTCGTTGATGTCCTCCGTGTACGTGACCTTGATGCCGGTCCGCCGGGTGAACTCCTCCAGCGTGGGCCGGGACTTCTCGTCCTCACCGGTGTCCATGTACTCGGTCCAGTTCGAGAAGTTGATCTCCTTCTCCTGGTCCGAGTGGTCGTCGGAGGCCGCCGCTGCCTGCTCCCGCTTGGCGGGCGGGATCCCGCAGGCGGTGAGGGAGTACAGGCCCCCGACGGTGAGCGCTCCGACTCCGGAGGCGCGCAGCAGCGACCGGCGCGTGAGGGCGCCGCGTCCGCCGGTGAGGCTGCGCCGTATCGCGGCGGCTTGCGCCGCCGAGAGGCGGTCGGGCTCGAACTGCTCCATGCGCGTTGCCCTTTCGGGATGGGTGCGTGCCGCTGGTCCGGCGGCTGGTGGCTATCTGTCCCCGAAGACGGTGCGGTGCCAGTCCTTGGCGGCGACCGCGGTGTTGTCGTACATCACGTGCTTGACCTGCGTGTACTCCTCGAAGGAGTAGGCGCTCATGTCCTTTCCGAAGCCACTGGCCTTGTAGCCGCCGTGCGGCATCTCACTGATGATCGGGATGTGGTCGTTGACCCAGACGCAGCCCGCCTTGATCTCGCGGGTGGCGCGGCCCGCCCGGTAGACGTCGCGGCTCCAGGCCGATGCGGCGAGTCCGTAGGGGGTGTCGTTGGCCAGGGCGATGCCCTCGTCGTCGGTGTCGAAGGGCAGCACGACGAGGACCGGGCCGAAGATCTCGGACTGGACGACCTCGCTGTCCTGGGCGGCTCCGGTGATGAGGGTGGGCCGGTAGTACGCGCCGCCGGCGAGGCCCTCCTCGCCCTCCCCGTCGCCCGGCGCCCCGCCGCCGGTGACCACGGTGGCGTAACCGCGGGCGCGCTCGACGAAGCCGGCGACCCGGTCGCGCTGGGCGTGGGAGACGAGCGGGCCGAGGTCCGTGGCGGGGGCGAACGGGTCGCCCAGGCGCACGGTCTCCATCAGTTCGGCGACCCGGGCGACGAAGGCGTCGTGCAGGGGGCGCTGGACGTAGGCACGGGTCGCGGCGGTGCAGTCCTGACCGGTGTTGATCAGTGAGCCGGCCACGGCGCCGTGCGCGGCGGCCTCCAGGTCGGCGTCGTCGAAGACCAGGAAGGGTGCCTTTCCGCCGAGCTCCAGGTGGAGGCGCTTGACGGTGGCGGTGGCGATCTCGGCGACCCGCTTGCCGACGGCGGTGGAGCCCGTGAAGGAGGTCATGACCACGTCCGGGTGGCCGACCAGGTGCTCGCCCGCCTCGCGGCCCGCACCGTTCACGATGTTGATCACGCCGTCGGGCAGGCCCGCCTCCTTGGCCGCCTGGGCGAACATCAGGGAGGTCAGCGGGGTCGGCTCGGCGGGCTTGAGGACGATGGTGTTGCCCGCGGCGATGGCCGGGAGGATCTTCCAGGCGGCCATCTGGAGGGGGTAGTTCCAGGGGGCGATGGAGCCGACGACCCCGAGGGCCTCGCGGCGTACGTAGGAGGTGTGGTCGCCGGAGTACTCGCCGGCGGCCTGCCCCTGGAGGTGACGCGCGGCCCCCGCGAAGAAGGCGGTGTTGTCGATGGTGCCCGGTACGTCGAATTCGGTGGTCAGCTTCAGCGGCTTGCCGCACTGGAGGGACTCGGCGTACGCGAAGTCCTCCGCCTGCTCGGCCAGTACCTCGGCCAGCCGGTGCAGGGCGTCCGATCGCTCGCCGGGGGTGGCGCCGGACCAGCCGGGGAAGGCCCGGGCGGCGGCCGCGACGGCCTCGTCCACGTCGGCGGTGCTCGCGAGTCGGTAGGTGAGCACCTCGTCGCCGGTGGCCGGGTCGACCACGGTGTGTGACCGCCCGGAGGTGCCGGGCCGCAGCTGCCCGTCGATGTACTGTGCGCCGCCCGCGAAGCGGTCCTTGACCTGGAAGCGGTTGCCCATCACGCTCTCACGCTCTCCGTAGCTACAGTTCGAGCTACAGCTCGAATTGAGTGCCGATCCTGACAGAGGAGGTGCCCTCGGCCAAGTGATTCCGTTGTTGCCTTTTGATTACGCGACGGAATCGGTCGACCATGTGTCGAGGCGCGCCCGAAATCCCGTACGAAGTGTCTGTGGCGACTGCCAGACTCGCGTGCATGGAGACGATCGATGAGCTGATCAAGCAGGTCAGCAGCGGTGAACGGGTGAAGTACCTGCCGTTCTGGGGCCACCGTCCGAGGCCCGACGGCACGCTCGGACCGAGCTGCCTGAGCCAGTGGTGGCCGTCCGAGTTCACCGTGGGTGACGTCCGGTACGCCACCGCGGAGCACTGGATGATGGCCGGGAAGGCCCGCCTCTTCAGGGACCCGGAGGCCGAGCGCACCGTCCTCGCGGCCACCACGCCGGCGGCCGCCAAGAAGGCCGGGCGGCTGGTGCGCGGCTTCGACGACGCGACCTGGGAGCGGGAGCGGTTCGCCCTGGTCGTCGAGGGCAGCGTGCACAAGTTCGGCTCGGATCCGGCCCTGCGCTCGTACCTGCTGTCCACCGGGGACCGGGTGCTGGTGGAGGCCAGTCCCATGGACCGCATCTGGGGCATCGGGCTGGCCGCGGACGACGAGCGCGCCCTGGACCCGGCCCGCTGGCGCGGGCTGAACCTGCTGGGCTTCGCGCTGATGGAGGCCCGGCAGCGGCTGCGCGCCGCGGGGTGACCCCCGGCTTCGGCAGCGCCTGCACCGCGCGGGCGGCGCGGGTGCGCGCCGCGGGCACGGCCGGGCCCTGACCGTCCGCGGCGGGCGGGCGGACCACCGCCGCCGGGGCGGTGGTCCGCGCGTTCCGTCCGGGGCCGGTCAGGGCGCCGGAGCCCGGGAGGGGTCAGACCCGTTCGTGGACCTGGGAGTTGGAGTACGGGTCGTCCTCGAACCCGGGGTCGTCGTACACCCCGTCCAGCCAGATCCCGGTCACCATGAGCGTCGTCATCACGGCGCCCAGCAGGATGCCCACCGAACCGGTGATCAGACCGGCCAGCGCCATCCCGCCGTTGTCGGCCTCGCCGCGGCTCGCCCTGCCCCGGCCGAGCACGCCGTAGACGACGGCCCCGATGCCGAGCGGGATCGCCAGGAACGCCGTGAAGCAGCCGAAGACGACGACCACGGCGAGGATGCCCAGGACCAGGGCGGTGATCCCGAAGCCGTTGTTCATCGGGCGGCCGCCGTAGGGGTACCCGGTGGGACCCGCATATCCGGGGTAGCCCGCGTACCCCGGGTGGCCGGGCCGGCCCGGGCCGCCGGGGTGCCCCGCGTCACCGGGGTAGCCCGCGTCACCGGGGTAGCCGTACCCCGCCTGGGCGGGCGGCGGGCCGGGGTACCCGTAGCCTCCGGGGTCCGGCTGGGCCGGGTATCCGTAGGCGGGCGGCGGGCCCGGTATCCGCGGCCCCGCGGGATCCTCCCCGGGTATCCCGGCGAGGGTCGGGTGGTCGTGCACGGACGGCGGACCCGACACGCCCGGCGTGCCCCCCGCCTTGCCCGGGTTCACCGCGGGACTCCCGGGCGGTGCCCACGGGTCTCGCGACTCGGGACTGTTGTCGGTCATGCGGCCCCCTCTCGTCCAGCCATGCTAAGCGCTGGCACCGACGGCCCCGGGGCTGCCTACGATGAGGCCGGACCAACCGCACCTGCACCACCTCGGAGGCACCCCCCATGACCGACCTGCACCCCTTCATCGCGGGGCTGCCCAAGGCGGAACTGCACGTCCACCACGTCGGCTCCGCCTCCCCCCGGATCGTCGCCGAACTCGCCTCCCGGCACCCCGACTCGAAGGTCCCCACCGACCCCGAGGCACTGGCCGACTACTTCACCTTCACCGACTTCGCCCACTTCATCGAGCTCTACCTCTCGGTCGTGGACCTGGTCCGCACCCCCGAGGACGTCCGCCACCTCACCTTCGAGGTCGCCCGGGACATGGCCCGGCAGAACATCCGCTACGCCGAGCTGACCGTCACCCCGTACTCCTCCACCCGCCGCGGCATCGACGAGAACGCCTTCATGGCCGCCATCGAGGACGCCCGCAAGGCGGCCGAGAGCGAGTTCGGCGTCATCCTGCGCTGGTGCTTCGACATCCCCGGCGAGGCCGGCCTGGAGGCCGCCGAGGAGACCACCCGCCTCGCGGTCGAGCTGCGCCCCGAGGGCCTGGTCTCCTTCGGTCTCGGCGGCCCCGAGATCGGCGTGCCCCGCCCGCAGTTCAAGCCGTACTTCGACCGGGCACGCGCCGCCGGACTGCACAGCGTGCCGCACGCCGGCGAGACCACCGGCCCGGAGACCGTGTGGGACTCCATCCGCGAGCTGGGCGCCGAGCGCATCGGCCACGGCACCAGCTCCCCGCAGGACCCGGAACTCCTCGCCTACCTGGCCGAGCACCGCATCGCGCTGGAGGTCTGCCCGACCTCCAACATCGCCACGCGCGCGGTGGCCGACCTCGACCTGCACCCGCTCAAGGAGATGTACGACGCGGGCGTGCTCGTCACCATCAACAGCGACGACCCGCCGATGTTCGGCTCCGACCTCAACAACGAGTACGCGGTGGCGGCCCGACTGCTGGACCTCGACGAACTCGGCCTCGCCCGGCTCGCCAAGAACGCCGTCGAGGCCTCCTTCCTCGACGACACCGGCAAGGCCAGGCTCGCCGCGGAGATCGACGCGTACACCGCCGAATGGCTCTCGCGCTGACCTCCCGCCGGACCGCGTGCCCCTGAGAATGGGGGCATGCGCACTCTGACTGCCGTCGGCCACCGCGGCGATCCCTACCGTGTCCGCGAGAACACCCTGCCCTCGATCCGCTCCGCGTTCGCCCGCGGGGCGGACGCGGTCGAGATCGACGTACGGCTGACCCGCGACGGGGTGCCGGTCCTGCTCCACGACGCGACGCTCCAGCGGCTGTGGGGCCACGACGTGCGGCTCGACGAGATGTCGGCCGCGCAGCTCAAGGAGCTGACGCAGGGCGCCGTCCCGACCCTGCGGGACGCCCTGCTCACGGCGGGGGCGGGCCGGCTGATGCTGGACCTGCCCGGCGCCACGGCGGAGGCGGTGCGGACCGTGGTCGGGCAGGTCCGTGAATGCGGGGCCCGGGAGCGGACCTACTACTGCGCCGGTCCGCGCACCATGCTGGCGGTGCGCGCCGCCGACCCGGGTGCGGAGATCGCGCTGACCTGGACCACGCTGTCGCCGCCGCGCCGGGTGCTGATCGACGCCGTGGCGCCGCGCTGGCTCAACTACCGCTTCGGGCTGGTCGACCGGGAGCTGGCGGACGCCCTGCACCGGGACGGTCTGCTGGTGTCGGCCTGGACGGCGGACACCCGGCGCACGATGCGCAGGCTGGTGCGGGCCGGGGTCGACTCGGTCACCACGAACCGGGTGGACGCGCTGACCGCCGTACGGGCCGAACTCGGACGGTGACACCGGACCCGGCCGCACTGCCGCCGGGCGGCGGTCAGGCGGCGGCTGCGGGCCGGGGTCCGGTGACCGGGCCGGCGCCGGTCCCGCTCCCGGCCTCCGGCTCGGGCAGGGCCTCCAGGCGTTTGACCATGCGGCGCAGGACCAGCAGCGGGATGACCCCGAAGACGCCGAACGCCATGTCGATGAGGCTCCAGCCGAAGGGGATCCCGCGGATCGGGCCGCAGATCAGGGCCAGCGGGACGATGCCCGCGCAGGCGATCATGCCGGCTTCGACGATCCAGATGTTGCGGACGGGGTCGCGGTACACCCCGAGGAAGAAGACGGCGATGCAGAGGTGCGCGAAGGCGAGCCAGTCGGTGCCGTAGAGGAGGAAGGGGTACTGGGCGTCGGCTTGGTCCAGGCCGTCCCCGACCCGGCGCAGCCATCCGTTGTCGATGACGGAATTGGCCCAGTGAATTTCGCTGACCAGCGGAAAGGCGGTGAGTCCGCTGATCACGAGGCAGACGAGGAACAGGACCAGCCAGGCACGGATCCGCCGCTGAAGGGCGCTTCTCTCGCTCATGGCAGCAGCGTACGCTCATTTCTGAACACGTTCAGCCAATTTCCTGAACGAGTTCAATTCTGCCGACCGGGGCGTGCTCAGAGCCCGACGATCGCGTTCCACCGCCGGGCCAGGGAGCGGCGCTCCGCGGCGGAGACGTCCCGCGCCACGGCGAGGCGTGCGCGCATGGCACCGTCGGGGAACACCAGCGGGTGCTCCGCCAGTTCGGCCCGCTCCCGGACGCCGGATCCGGCCAGCACCTCGCGGGCGGCCGGGACCGGGCAGACGTAGTTGACGGCAACCGCCAGCTCCGCGGCCACCTCCGGCCGGTAGTAGTGGTCGACCAGCGCCTCGGCATTGGCCTTGTGCCGGGCCAGGTTGGGCACGAGCAGGCTCTCCGACCAGAGTTCGGCCCCCTCCTCCGGGACGACGAACTCGATGTCCGGGTTGTCGGCCTGGAGTTGGACGGCGTCGCCCGAATAGGCCTGGCAGGCCAGTACGTCGCCCTTGCTCAGGTCGGAGGTGTAGTCGTTGCCGGTGAAGCGGCGGATGTGCCGGCGGCGCACCGCCTCCTCGACCTGGTCGCACATCCGGTGGAAGTCGGACTCCGTCCAGCGGGTGACGTCCACGCCGTTGCCCTGCATCAGCAGGGCGAAGGACTCGTCGAGCCCGGAGAAGAGCGTGACCCTGCCCGCGAGTTCGGGCCGCCACAGGTCCGCAACCGACCTGATCTCCCGGCCCAGGGCCCGGCGGTTGTACGCGATGCCGGTGATCCCGGACTGCCAGGGGACGGTGTGCAGCCGGCCCTCGTCGAAGGCGGGCGAGCGCAGTTGCGGATCCAGGTGGCGGCTCACGTGGGACTGCGCCGAGCGGTCCATCTTCTGCGCCCAGCCCAGGTGGACGAAGCGGGCGGCCATCCAGTCGCTGACCACGACCAGGTCGTGGCCCGTCTCCTGGCGGTTCATCAGGGCCGGGCTGATCTTGCCGAAGAACTCGTCGTTGTCGTTGATCTCCTCGGTGTACCGGACCTCGATGCCGGTCTGCTCCGAGAAGGACTCCAGCGTCGGACGGCGCTCCTCGTCGTCCTCGCCGGTGTCGATGTACAGCGGCCAGTTGGAGAAGGTGACGGTCCGGTCCTGCTCGGACCTGTCGGCCCCCGCGCGCCGTTCCTCGGGGACGTGGGCTGCGGGCACCCCGCAGCCGGCGAGGGCGGCCGACAGGCCCGCGGCACCGAGGCCGCGCAGTGCGGCGCGACGGGAGAAGGCGAGTTCAGGCATGCGCTCAGCCTCGGGGAACGCGAAGGGGCGGGCAATAGACATGGTGTCTACTGCCCGCCCCGTCAACGCTGTGCTGTGACCGGTGCGGACGGTCAGCCGTCGAGCGAGGTCATCACGTGCTTGATGCGCGTGTAGTCCTCGAAGCCGTACGCGGAGAGGTCCTTGCCGTAACCGGACTTCTTGAACCCGCCGTGCGGCATCTCGGCGACGAGCGGGATGTGGGTGTTGATCCACACGCAGCCGAAGTCGAGGTTCTTGGACATCCGCATCGCGCGGCCGTGGTCCTTGGTCCACACGGAGGAGGCGAGGGCGAACTCGACGCCGTTCGCGTACTCCAGGGCCTGGGCCTCGTCCGTGAAGGACTGGACGGTGATGACCGGGCCGAAGACCTCGTTCTGGATGATCTCGTCGTCCTGCCGGAGGCCGGAGACCACGGTCGGGGCGTAGAAGTAGCCCTTCTCGCCGACCTGGTGGCCGCCCGCTTCGACCTTGGCGTGTGCGGGGAGCCGCTCGATGAAGCCCGCGACCTGCTTGAGCTGGTTCGGGTTGTTCAGCGGGCCGTAGAGCACGTCCTCGTCGTCCGGCCGGCCCGTCTTCGTCTCGGCGGCGGCCTTGGCGAGGGCGGAGACGAACTCGTCGTGGACCGACTCGTGGACCAGGACGCGGGTCGCGGCGGTGCAGTCCTGGCCGGCGTTGAAGTAGCCGGCGACCGCGATGTCCTCGACGGCCTTGGCGAGGTCGGCGTCCTGGAAGACCACGACCGGGGCCTTGCCGCCGAGCTCCAGGTGGACGCGCTTGACGTCCTTGGAGGCGCTCTCGGCGACCTGCATGCCCGCCCGCACCGAGCCGGTGATGGAGGCCATGGCCGGGGTGGAGTGCTCCACCATGGCCCTGCCGGTCTCGCGGTCGCCGCAGACGACGTTGAAGACGCCCTTGGGCAGCACCGAGTCGATGATCTCCGCCATCAGGACGGTGGAGGCGGGGGTGGTGTCCGAGGGCTTGAGCACCACGGTGTTGCCCGCGGCGATGGCCGGGGCGAACTTCCACACGGCCATCATCATCGGGTAGTTCCACGGCGCGACCTGGGCACAGACGCCGACCGGCTCGCGGCGGACGATCGAGGTCATCCCCTCCATGTACTCGCCGGCCGAGCGGCCTTCGAGCAGGCGGGCGGCGCCCGCGAAGAAGCGGATCTGGTCCACCATCGGCGGCAGCTCCTCGCTGGCCGTGAGGCCCAGCGGCTTGCCGGTGTTCTCCGACTCGGCGGCGACCAGCTCCTCCGCGCGCGACTCGAAGGCGTCCGCGATCTTCAGCAGGGCCTTCTGGCGCTCCGCGGGGGTGGTGTCGCGCCAGCCCGGGAAGGCGGCCGCGGCCGCGGCCATGGCGGCGTCGACATCGGCCTGGCCCGAGAGCGGGGCCGTGGCGTACGCCTCGCCGGTGGCGGGGTTGACCACCTCGGTGGTGCGCCCGTCAGCGGCGTCCTTGAACTCCCCGCCGATGTAGTTGCGCAGACGACGCAGTTCGGTGGTCACTCCAGCCACACTCCTGATCACATGTCCAATGGTTGAGACGACTCCCCAGCCTAGCTCGTTCGCGGACGCTTTCGACAGGGCCGACAGCCACGAACTACGAAATCAGTGAGATCGGAGGTCCCAAACAACGAATTTCATCGCTTCCGTCTTGCGGAACAGACGACTCCTCGTGCACAGTGAGGTCGTGGTCAGTCGAAGCGCAGATTCCAGGAACAGACAACCGTCCCCTTCGGTCGATGCTGTGTCCCTGGCGATCATCGAGCAACTGCAGGAGGACGGACGCCGTCCCTACGCAGCGATCGGCAAGGCGGTCGGCCTGTCGGAAGCCGCCGTGCGCCAGCGCGTGCAGAAGCTGCTCGACCAGGGCGTCATGCAGATCGTCGCCGTCACCGACCCCCTCACCGTGGGCCTGCGACGCCAGGCCATGGTCGGGATCAACGTCGAGGGAGACCTCGACCCGGTGGCGGACGCACTCACCGCCATGGCCGAGTGCGAGTACGTGGTGATGACCGCCGGATCGTTCGACCTGATGGTGGAGATCGTCTGCGAGGACGACGACCACCTGCTCGAGACGATCAACAAGAAGATCCGCACGCTCCCCGGCGTGCGATCAACCGAAAGCTTCGTTTACCTGAAGCTGAAGAAGCAGACCTACATGTGGGGAACCAGATAACCGTGAGCCAGGACCTCTCCAAGACCGCGTACGACCACCTGTGGATGCACTTCACCCGCATGTCGTCCTACGAGAACTCCCCCGTCCCCACCATCGTCCGGGGCGAGGGCACCTACATCTGGGACGACAAGGGCAAGCGCTACCTGGACGGCCTCGCGGGCCTGTTCGTGGTCAACGCCGGTCACGGCCGCAAGGAACTGGCCGAGGTCGCCTACAAGCAGGCGCAGGAACTCGCGTTCTTCCCCATCTGGTCGTACGCGCACCCCAAGGCCGTCGAGCTCGCCGAGCGCCTCGCCCACTACGCCCCCGGCGACCTGAACAAGGTCTTCTTCACCACCGGCGGCGGCGAGGCGGTCGAGACCGCCTGGAAGCTCGCGAAGCAGTACTTCAAGCTGCAGGGCAAGCACACCAAGTACAAGGTCATCTCGCGTGCGGTCGCCTACCACGGCACCCCGCAGGGCGCGCTGTCCATCACGGGCCTGCCGGCCCTCAAGGCCCCCTTCGAGCCGCTGGTCCCCGGCGCGCACAAGGTGCCGAACACCAACATCTACCGCGCCCCGATCTACGGCGACGACCCCGAGGCCTACGGCCGCTGGTGCGCCGACCAGATCGAGCAGGAGATCCTCTTCGAGGGCGCCGACACCGTCGCGGCCGTCTTCCTGGAGCCGGTGCAGAACGCCGGCGGCTGCTTCCCGCCGCCGCCCGGGTACTTCCAGCGCGTCCGCGAGATCTGCGACGAGTACGACGTGCTCCTCGTCTCCGACGAGACGATCTGCGCGTTCGGCCGCCTCGGCACGATGTTCGCCTGTGACAAGTTCGACTACGTGCCGGACATGATCACCTGTGCCAAGGGCATGACCTCGGGCTACTCCCCGATCGGTGCCTGCATCATCTCGGACCGCCTGGCGGAGCCCTTCTACAAGGGCGACAACACCTTCCTGCACGGCTACACCTTCGGCGGGCACCCGGTGTCCTCCGCGGTGGCGCTGGCCAACCTCGACATCTTCGACAAGGAAGGCCTGAACCAGCACGTGCTGGACCAGGAGGGCAACTTCTTCACCACCCTGAAGAAGCTGCACGACCTGCCGATCGTCGGCGACGTCCGCGGCAACGGTTTCTTCTACGGCATCGAGCTCGTCAAGGACAAGGCCACCAAGGAGTCCTTCACGGACGAGGAGACGGAGCGCGTGCTCTACGGCTTCCTCTCCAAGGCGCTGTTCGAGAACGGCCTGTACTGCCGCGCCGACGACCGTGGTGACCCGGTCATCCAGCTGGCCCCGCCGCTGATCGCGGACCAGGGCACCTTCGACGAGATCGAAGGCATCCTGCGCTCGGTGCTCACCGAGGCGTGGACCAAGCTCTAAAGAGCCCCGGACCAGGCTGCACCAGGTCCGACCACACGGCCCGGATCCCCCGTTCGAGTGAGAACGCGGGGTCCGGGCCGCGTGCTGTCGGCATTCAAGCGGTTCATCTCTTTACATCTCATTGCGGCGCCAGTGACCGAACCGGTTCCGCTTCGTTCCCCCGGACGGAGGTGTACGCCATGGTGGCTCCCCCTGACAGCCCGCCCGACAGCGACGTCCTGTGGGCCCGGTCGCTGCACTACTCCCACGGGGTGTCCCCCCGGACGAAGTCCGGAGTGACCCCCGGCCTCATCGGGGTCTCCGTCGGAGTCCGCCAGGGCGAGATCCTGGCGGTGACCGGCCCGCGCGGCAGCGGCAAGACCACCTTGCTGCGCTGCCTGTCCGGACAGCTCACCCCCGAGCAGGGCGAGGTCTGGTTCAACAGCGTCCCCGTGCACACCATGGGCGCCGCCGCCCGCGAGGGGCTGCGCCGGGACCGGTTCGGCTGGATCGGCCCCGAGCCGCAGCTGCTGCCCGAACTGAAGGTGTGGGAGAACGCCGCCCTCCCGCTGCTGGTCTCCGGCGCCTCCCACCGCGCCGCCAAGCAGGCCGCCTGCGCCTGGTTGGACCGCCTGGACATCGGCGCCCTCGCCCGCAAGCGGCCCGCCGCCCTGAACCGGGCCGAGTGCCAGCGCGTGGCTCTGGCCCGGGCCCTGGTCAGCACCCCCGCGGTGGTCTTCGCCGACGAGCCCACGGCCCCGCTGCACCGCGCCGAGCGCGCCCGGCTGCTGCGCACGCTGACCACCGCGGCCCGCTCCCACTCCATCACCGTGGTGCTGGCCACCCACGACGAGGAGAGCGCCGCCGCGGCAGACCGCCACCTGGCGCTGCTCGACGGCAGACCCGCCGCGGCGGCCGCCGCGGTGGACCCGGGGCCCGCCGGGCCCGAGACCACGGAGGACCAGGACGCGTGCTCGCTCTCCGCCTAGCCCGCGGCTCCCGCCCGCTGGTCCAGCTGCGCCGCCTCCTCGTGGCCGCCGCCTCGGCCGGCACGGGATTCCTGCTGCTGTACGTGCTCGCGGACGCCCTGGACCGGCCCGCCGGATCGTTCCCCCGGCTGCTGTGGGCCCTGGTCCCGCTGGCCGCCACCGTGCACTTCGCCGTCGTCGTGGCCCGGACCGACCCGGCCACCCGGCCCCGGGAGGGCCTGGACGCCGTCGGGCTGGGACCGGTGCGCCTCACCCTGGCCGCGACCCTCTCCACCGCCGTCGCCTGCACCCTGGGCAGCGCCCTGGCCCTGGCCGTCTTCCTGCACCTGCGCGGGGACCTGGCCGGGCTGCCCTTCGACGCCGCCGGTGCCCGCCTGCTCCATGCCGAGCTGCCGCTGCCCCTGGCCGCCGCGCTCACCCTGCTGGCGCTGGTCCCGCTGGCCGCCTCGGCCGCCACCGCGCTGGCGCTGCGGCCGGGCGAGCGCAGCCCGCTCCCCCCGCAGACCGCGCTGCCCTGGGGCATCGCCCTGACCGCTTGCGGGCTGGCCGTCGAGGCCTACTCCGGCCGGGACGGCGCCGGCATCCTGACCGGCTGGGCCCTGACCGCGGTCGGCCTCGCCCTGGCCGGCCCGGGCCTGGCCTACGCCTGCGGGACGCTGGTCCAGGCCGTGCGCCCCGGGGCCCTGCGGCTGCTCGCCGGACGGGCCCTCCAGCAGGAGGCGCCCCGGCTGGGCCCACCGCTGGGCGTGCTGTGCGCGATCGGCGCCGGCGCGCTGAGCGCCCTGCTGCTGCGCGACCGGGGCGGGCTGCCGGTGCCCCTGGGTCCGCTGTCCGGGCCGGCCCTCGCGCTGGTCGCGGGGTGCGCCGCCGCGACCCTTCTCACATCCGCGGCGGCGTCCCGCCAGTCCCGGGCCGCCGAGCGGACGGCTCTGCTGGACCTCGGCGCACCCGCCAAGGTCCTGCGGTCCGCGGCGAGTTTGCGGGCCTCGGCACTGATCGCCGTGTGCGTGCCCGTCAGCTGGGGTGTGGCGCAGCTGACGTCCCTGGCTCTGACCCGCTGACCCGGACAGCCCTTAGTGTGGGCCGAATGGTCAACGCAGACATCGAGATCGAGACGCTCGCCGAGTTCGACCGGGTCGCGGCCCGCGGCTCGCTGAGCGGCTACCGGATCCAGTCGGTCAACCTGCTGGAGCGGACCTTCGCGCTGCTGTCCGCCGATACGTCGGCGGCGGTCTTCCTGGGCTGCGCGATGGAGCCCGACGCCTCGGTGAAGGTCCGCGCGGACGGCGCCCTGGTCTTCCCGCCGGTGCCGGACCTGCCCTTCAACCCGTACCGCGGTCTGCTCTACACCCCCGAGGAGCTCTTCTCCGGGCTGCCCGACGGGTACGAGGCCACCCCGGACGCCCTGGCGTACGCCTGGTTCCAGGAGACCGGGTCCGACGGTGACGTCTTCTCCTCGATGCTGCGCTCCGTCCACGACGACGCCGTCTCCGACGCCCTCGACGAGCACCTGGCGGGTGCCCGGGTCGTGGGCGTGATGGGCGGCCACGCCATGTCCCGCGGCGGCGCGGACTACCACGGGGCGGCCGAGCTGGGCCGGACCCTGGCCCGGTCCGGGCTGACGGTGGCCACCGGCGGCGGACCCGGCGCGATGGAGGCCGCGAACCTCGGCGCCTACCTGGCCCCCGCGCCGGACGAGGCCCTCCCCGAGGCGCTGGAACTGCTCGCCAAGGCCCCCTCCTTCCTGCCGTCCGTCTCCGACTGGGCGCGGGCCGCCTTCGCCGTCCGGGAGCGCTGGCCCGCCGGCGGGGAGTCGGTGGGCATCCCGACCTGGTTCTACGGCCACGAGCCGCCCAACGCCTTCGCCTCGCACATCGCCAAGTACTTCGCCAACGCCACCCGGGAGGACGGCCTGCTGGCCCGGTCCACCGCGGGCGTGGTCTTCCTGCCGGGGGCCGCGGGCACGGTGCAGGAGGTCTTCGACAACGCGACCCCCAACTACTACGGGTCGCGCGGCCAGGCGACGCCGATGGTGCTCGTCGACCGGACCCACTGGACCGAGCACCTGCCGGTGTGGCCGCTGCTGCAGGCATTGGCCCGCGGCCGTGCGATGGAGTCCCGGATCGCGCTCGTCGACTCGGTCGAGGAGGTTCCGGCGGTCCTCGCCGAAATGCGTTGACCCCGGGAGGCAACTTCCCCGGCGATTCCCACGTCTGCCAGAGGTACCGCACACCCTGCTCGGACGTGAACGGAGCCCCCCGTGCTCATAGGCCTGCTGACCGCTGTCGCGGCGTCCATCTGCTACGGCACGGGATCCGTCCTGCAAGCCGTGGGATCGCGCCGCGCGGCCCGGATGTCCCCGGCGTCCGCCGGGGTGACCGCCCACGGCGGCCCCAATCTGTCGTCCACCGCGAAAGCGGCGATGACCTGGGAATTCATCGTCGGGACGATCCTGGACTTCGTGGGCTTCGGCCTGGGCGCGCTCGCCGCGCGGATGCTCCCCCTCTTCCTCTCGCAGACCGTGATCAGCGCCAACCTGGTGATCACGGCGGTGCTGAGCGTGCGGATGCTCGGCATCCGCCTCACCCGCAAGGAGTGGGCCTCCATCGGGGTGGTCTGCACGGCGCTGGTGCTGCTGGCGACCGCCGCGGGCCACGAGGGCGGCCACCACGCGCCGATGGCCACGCACTGGTGGCTGTTCGCGGTGACCCTGCTGATCATCGTGGGCGGCACCGTCGCCGTACGCCTCCTCGGCGGCCGCGCCGCGATCCTGGCGGGTCTGCTGTCCGGCCTGGCCTTCGGTGCGCTGGGGGTAGGGGTGCGCATCCTGAACGGGATCGAGCCCTTCGACCTGGGCGCCCTGCTCGCCGACCCGGCGCTCTACGCGATCCTGCTGGCGGGCTTCGGCGGCATGTACCTGCACACCGTCGCCCTGCAGATCGGCTCGGTGAACGGCGCCACCGCGGCCCTGGTGGTCGGTGAGACCGTGCTCCCCGGTGCGATCGGCGTCCTGTGGCTCGGCGACGCGTCCCGGCCGGGCCTGGCCTGGCTGGCCGTGCTCGGCTTCGTCCTGGCGGTGGCCGGGGCGGTGGCCGTCGCCTGGTTCGGCAACCACGAGGGCGCCGAGGAGGAGACCGCGGCGGCGGTCCCGGCGCCCGTGGGGTGAGGCCCCGGCCGGCCGGGGCCTCACCCGGTCGGCCGTCCCCGGTGGTGGCGCGGGCGCGGCTGCCGCTTGCTGGAGCGGGGGAGAGAGCGAGGGGCCATGGAGCCCACGACCGACCGGATGAAGACGCCCCGCGCCGCCGGAATGGCCGGGATCGCCTTCGCCGTGCTGCTCGGGGCGGCGATCGTCCTCATGCGGATCGCCGTACCGGCGGGTGACGCCGCGGACGCCCCCGTCGCTGCGGACCACCGCTGGGCGGTGCAGGTGGCCCTGGAGATCGTGCCGTTCGCCGGCATCTTCTTCCTCTGGTTCATGGGGGCCCTGCGCGCCCACACGGGCGAGGCCGAGGACCGCTTCGTCGCCACCGTGTTTCTCGGCAGCGGCTTCGCCTTCGTGGCCACCCTGTTCGCCGCCGCGGCGGCGGCCGGGACCGTACTGGACGAGGGCACGCCCTCCGACTTCGGGCGCCACTACGCGTACACCCTGCTCGCGACCTATGCCATGCGCATGGCCGCCGTCTTCGTGCTGGCGACCTCCACCATCGGGCGGATGCTCGGGGTCTTCCCCCGGCCGCTGGCCGTGCTGGGGACCCTGATCGGCCTGGTCCTGATCGTCGTGGGCTCGGGCGTGCCCTGGTCCGAACTGCTCTTCCCGCTCTGGGCCCTGGTCGTCAGCCTGTACATCCTGCGTGCCCGGCGCGGCACCGCGCGAACCGGCCGCCCCGACCGGCCGGACCCACTCTGAGCTGCGCGTTCACGGTCCGGCAGGCGGCCGCCCGGCCTCGCGTGCATGCTGGTGGAACGGGAGGGCCCGGGTGTTTCCGGGGGTTGTCCGGGGGTGACGGGGATACCGGCCGAGGGAAGGGCAGATCCGTCATGAGGCTTGTCGTCGACCTCAACCGCTGTCAGGGATATGCCCAGTGCGCGTTCCTCGCCCCCGACGTGTTCGCCATGCACGGCGACGAGTCGTTGCTCTACAACCCGCAGGCCGATCCCGAGCAGCGCGAGAACGTCCTGCGCGCCGTGGCCGCCTGTCCCGTCGGCGCCATCCTGCTGGAACTCACCGACGCCGACATGGCTGCGGCCCCCCGGCCGTCCGCGACGGGCGCCGGCGCCGCCTCCGGAGGCGCGCCGTGACCGGTGAAGGTGCACGTGACGGCAGTCTGGAACAGCTCAAGCGCGACGGCCGCATCGTCGTCGTCGGGGCGTCTCTGGCCGGCCTGCGGGCCGCCGAGACCCTGCGTGCGAAGGGCTTCGCCGGTTCGCTCACGATGATCGGCGACGAGCCGTACGAACCGTACGACCGGCCTCCGCTGTCCAAGCAGGTCCTGCTCGGCAAGGCGGTCGCCGACCACACGGCGCTCCCCCGCCGCCGGGCCATCGACGCCGACTGGCGCCTCGGCGTGCCGGCCACCGGCCTGGACATGGCCGCCCGCCGGGTCCGGCTCGGCAACGGGGACGAGGTCGGGTACGACCGGCTGCTGATCGCGACCGGGGTCCGCGCGCGGCCGTGGCCGCACGAGGACGAGGCCGCCCTCGAAGGCGTCTTCGTCCTGCGCACCCGCGACGACGGCGAAGGGCTGCAGCGGGCCCTGGCCGCCGGACCGCGCCGGGTGCTCGTCATCGGGGCCGGTTTCACCGGCTCCGAGATCGCCTCGGCCTGCCGGGAACGCGGCCTGGACGTCACCGTCGCCGAACGGGGCGACGCCCCGCTGGTCGGGGCGCTGGGCGGGGTCATCGGCGAGGTCGCCGCGGAGATGCACCGGGAGCACGGGGTGGACCTGCGCACCGGGGTGATGGTGACCGGGCTGGAGGGCGACTCCTCCGGGCGGGTCCGCGCCGCCCACCTCTCCGACGGGTCCACCGTCGAGGCCGACGTGGTGGTCGTCTCCCTGGGTGCCCAGCGCAACACCGAGTGGCTCGCCGGGTCGGGCCTGGGCGCCGGCCCCCGGGGCATCGCCTGCGACGCGGGCTGCCGGGCCTTCGACGTACGGGGCATCGTCACCGACGACATCTACGTCGCGGGGGACGTGGCCCGTTCCCCGCACGCCCTGTTCGGCTACCAGTTCCTTTCGCTGGAGCACTGGGGCAATGCCGTCGCCCAGGCCGACACCGCGGCGCACAACATGCTCAGCGAGAGCTCGGAGCGCCGCCCCCACCTGTGGGTCCCGGCCTTCTGGTCCTCCCAGTTCGGAGTGAACATCAAGTCGGTCGGCGTGCCGCCGATGGGCACCGAGGTCCTCATCACGCAGGGCTCGCGCGCCGAGCGCCGGTTCGCGGCCGTGTACGGGTACCAGGGACGGGTGATCGCCGCCGTCACCTTCGACCAGTGCCGGTGGCTGCCGTTCTACGAGCAGCAGATCGAGACGACCGCGCCGTTCCCGCCGCCGTTCTCCACGGTGGACCGCAGGCCGGAGGGGAACAAGCCGCTGCCGGCTGACTTCCCCGACCCCTCGGTGCCGACCCACGGGCCGACCATCACGCTCAGCGGCTACTCGCCGGCCGACCGGAAGATGACCTTCACCCCCGCGCGCCACTGACCGCGCCGCGGCCCCTCGCGAGCGCACCGCGCCCTGCCCGGACCACGAGGACCCGTCATGACACCAGACATCCTGCGGGAGATCATCGACTACGCGAACCGCGCCGACCCCTACCCGCTGTACGAGGAGCTCCGCAAGACCCCGGTCTTCCACGACGGGAACGGCGGCCCGTACGTCGTCAGCACGTACTACGAGATCCAGAGCCTGCTGCACGACCCCCGGATCAGCTCCGACGCCCGGAACCTGAAGTCGACCTCGCAGGACCCGCTCGGGCAGTCCGAGGAGGAGGGCACCGCGCTGCCCCCGTCGTTCCTGAAGCTCGACCCTCCCGACCACGACCGGCTGCGGCGGATGACGAACCGCCCGTTCGGCCCCCCGCACGCCCCGCACCGGGTGCACGACATGCTGGGCGAGCTCACCGGCCTGGTCGGCGAACTCGTCGACGGCATCGCGCGCACCGGGAACCTGGACCGGATCGACCTGGTCGACCAGTTCGCGTACCCCTTCCCCGTCACGGTCATCTGCCGGCTGCTCGGGGTGCCCCACGAGGACGAGCCGCGCTTCCACCTCTGGGCGGAGAAGCTCGCCGCCAGCCTGGACCCGGACCCCGACGCCGACCCCGCGCTGCACGGCAAGGGCGCCATGGACGCGCGCATGGAGCTGGGCATGTACCTGGCCGGGCTGATCGAGCAGCGCCGCAAGGACCCCGGCGACGACATGCTGTCCCAGCTGGCGACGGCGGACGGCCCGGACGGCTCGATGACCACCATGGAGGTGCTCAGCACGGCCGCGCTGCTGCTGATCGCGGGGCACGAGACCACGGTCAACCTGATCACCAACGGCATGCTGACCCTGCTGCGCCACCCGGACGTCCTGGGGCGGCTGCGCGAGGACCCGGAGCTGTCCGTGCCGATCGTGGAGGAGCTGCTGCGGTACGAGCCGCCGGTGCAGCTGCTGCCGCAGCGCAGCACCCTCTCCGACATCGAGGTCGCCGGTGTCACCATCCCCAAGGGCGCCTCCCTGTGGCTGATGCTGGCCTCCGGGAACCGGGATCCGAACCGCTTCGAGAACCCGGAGCGCTTCGACCCGGACCGCGGGGACATCCAGCACCTGGGCCTCGGCAGCGGCATCCACAGCTGCTTCGGCGCCCCGCTGGCCCGGCAGGAGGCGCAGCTGGCCCTCAGCGAGCTGGCCCGCCGCCTGGAGAACCCGCGGCTGCTAAAGGACCCGCCCGAGTACCGCAAGAACGCGGTCCTGCGCGGCCCCCGCCACCTGCTGGTCTCCTGCGAGGGCATCCGCTCCTAGTGCGGTGACCGGAAGAGGTTCACCGGCCGGCCGCGGGCTCCGCCGGCAGGACGACCACCTCGGCCGGTTCGAAGGCCACCGCGACCCGGTCGCCCGGGGACGGCGCCCCGGCCAGGGCGCACTCCGCCTCCAGCTGCGGCCCCGCCTCGGGCCGCAGCCGGAGCGCGACGTGCGTACCGCGGAAGGTGCGCGACTCCACGACGCAGCGCAGCCCGTCCCCGGCGAGCAGCACCCCGGCGGGGCGGACCAGCAGGGTGCGCGGCCCGTCCGGAACCGAGCCGGGGACCGGGACCATGCCCCACGGGGTGTCCGCGGAGCCGCCCGACACCATGGCCGGGACCACGTTGTCGAAGCCGAGGAAGCGGGCCACGAACTCCGAAGCCGGGCGCTGCCAGACCTCCAGCGGGCTGCCGGCCTGCGCGATGCGGCCGTCCCGCATGACCACCACCCGGTCGGCCAGCGCGAAGGCCTCCCCCTGGTCGTGGGTGACGGCCAGCACGGTGGTGCCCAGCCGGGAGAAGAGTGCGCGCAGCTCCACCACGAGCCGCTCCCGCAGCCCGCGGTCCAACTGGCCCAGCGGCTCGTCCAGCATCAGGACGCGGGGCGAGGGCGCCAGCGCCCGGGCCAGGGCCACCCGCTGCTGCTCGCCGCCCGACAGCGAGGCCACCGCCCGGCCCTGGGCTCCGGGCAGGCCGACCAGGTCGAGCAGGCCGGCGACCTGCGCCTCGTACGAGGCCCGGCGGGCGCCCCGCATGCGCAGCCCGAAGGAGACGTTCGCGCCGACGTCCCGGTGCGGGAACAGCTGGTGGTCCTGGAACATCAAGCCGACGCCCCTGCGGTGCACGGGCACCCCGGCCTGGTCGGCGCCGCCCAGCAGGACCCGGCCGCCGGACACCTGCTGGAGCCCGGCGACCACGCGCAGCAGCGTCGACTTGCCGCTGCCGCTCGGCCCGAGCACGCACACCGTCTCGTGCTCGGCCACCGCGAGGTCGACGGCGTCCACGACGGCGCGCTCACCGAAGCGGACCGACACCCCTTCCAACTGGAGCAGGGTCATCAGAACTCTCCGGAGGTCTTGTCGGGGCGCAGCCGCTCCAGTGCCAGCAGGGACACCGCGCAGACCAGCATCAGGATCGTGCTCAGGGCCATCGCCTGCCCGTAGTTCAGCTCGCCGGCCCGGCCCAGCAGCCGCGCCACCGCCACGGGCAGCGTCGGCCGGTCGGGCCGGGCGATGAAGACGGTCGCCCCGAACTCGCCCAGCGAGACCGCGAAGGCGAATCCGGCGGCGATCAGCAGGGCCCGCCGCACGAGCGGCAGGTCCACCTCGCGCCAGGCCCGCAGCGGGGACGCGCCGAGTACGGCGGCCGCCTCCCGCAGCCGCCCGTCCACGGCCCGCAGCACCGGCAGCATGGTCCGTACGACGAAGGGCACCCCCACCAGGGCCTGCGCCAGCGGCACCAGGATCCACGAGGTCCGCAGGTCCAGCGGCGGCTCGTCGAGGGTGATCAGGAAGCCGAAGCCGACCGTCACGGCGGACACCCCGAGCGGGAGCATCAGCAGCGCGTCGAAGCCGCGTACGAAGCGGCCGCCGCGCCGGGTCAGCGCCGCGGCGGCGAGCCCGCCGATGACGAGCGCGATCGCGGTGGCGGCCAGGGCGTACTGCAGGGAGTTCCAGACGGCCTCCAGCGGGGGCACCAGGAAGGTGCCGCCGCCGGCCCCGGCGTCCTGGAGGGCCCGGTAGAAGCCGAGGCCGTATCCGCCGGGAGCGTCGAAGGACCGTTCCACGAGGACGGCCAGCGGCGCCACGATCAGCAGCGCCACGGTCAGCAGCACCCCGCCGAGCAGGAGGTGCTGCCCCCGGCCGCGGGGCGGGTGCGCGGTGCGGGCGGGGTCCGTCAGCCGCAGCGCCGTCTCCCGCTTGCGCACGGTCCAGGCGTGCACGGCGAGGACCCCGCCGACGGCCGCGAACTGCACCATCGTCAGGACGGCCGCGGTGGGCAGGTCCAGGAGCTGCGCGGTCTGGCGGTAGACCTCCACCTCAAGCGTGGAGTACGCGGGCCCGCCGAGGATCTGGACGACGCCGAAGGAGGTGAAGGTGAACAGGAACACCATCAGCGAGGCGGCGGCCACCGCCGGCCCCAGGGCGGGCAGCGTCACCCGCCGCCAGGCGGCGAACCGCCCCGCGCCCAGTACCCGGGCGGCTTCCTCCTGGCGGGGGTCCAGCTGCGCCCAGAGGCCGCCGACGGTACGGACGACGACCGCGTAGTTGAAGAAGACGTGGGCGAGCAGGATCGCCCAGACGGTGGTGTCCAGGCGGACGCCCCACCGTTCGTCCAGCAGGCCGCCCCGGCCGACCAGTGCGAGGAAGGCGCTGCCGACGACCACGGTCGGCAGCACGAAGGGCACGGTGACCAGGGCGCGCAGGAACTGCTTGCCGGGGAACTCCAGGCGCGCGAAGGCGTACGCGGCGGGCAGCGCGACGAGCAGGGTGAGCGCCGTGGAGGCCAGGGCCTGCCAGGTGGTGAACCACAGGACGTCGGCGATGTCGGGGCGGGCCGGCACCTCGCCGATGCGGCCGAACTGCCAGCCGTCGTCCGTCTTCAGCCCGCGGCCGACGATGGAGACGACGGGCCAGCCGAAGAACAGGCCGAAGAAGGCGAGGGGCACCGCCATCAGCGCGAGCCGCACCGCGACCGCCCTGCCCCCTTCGCCGCGCCCAGGGCCGGCCCCCGAGCCGGCGCCCGGGCCGGGTACGGCGCCCCCCGGCGCCGTACCCGCCTGCGCGGTCCCGCCTACTTCACGACGAGCGAGGTCCATGCCTTGACCCACTGCTCACGGTTCTTGGCGATGGTCTCGGGAGCCACGTTCTCGGGCTTGTCGACCACCACGCCGTGCTTCGTGAACAGCTCCGGCAGCAAGGCGTCCTTCGTCACCGGGTTCACGAACATCTGCAGCGGCATGTCCTCCTGGAACTTCTTGCTGATCAGGAAGTCCAGGAGCGCCTTGCCGCCCGCCTCGTTCCCGGCGCCCTTGAGCAGGCCCGCGAACTCGATCTGGCGGAAGCAGGTGCCGGTGGCCACGCCCGTCGGCGCCTCGGCCGGCTGCGGCTCCCCGTAGAGCACCTCCACCGGCGGGCTGCTGGCGTAGGAGACCACCAGCGGCCGGTCGGCCTTGGCCTTCCTGCCGCCCGCGGAGCCGGAGAACCGCTCGTTGTAGGCCTGCTCCCAGCCGTCGACGACCTCGACCCCGTTGGCCTGGAGCTTGCTCCACCAGTCCTTCCAGCCTCCCCCGGAGGCCTCCCCGTCGCCGTACTTGCCGACGGAGGCGAGCAGGAAGCCGAGGCCCGGCGAGGAGGTCGCGGCGTTCTCGGTGACCAGCAGGTTCTTGTACTCCGGCTTGACCAGGTCGTCCAGCGTCTGCGGCGGGGCGAGCTTCTTCTCGGCGAAGTAGGCCTTGTCGTAGTTCACGCAGATGTCACCGGAGTCGACCGGGGTGACCCGGTGCTCCTTGTCCAGCTGGAACTCCGGCTTGACCTGGTCCAGGCCCTTGGCCTCGTACGGCGTGAAGATGCCGTTGTCGAGAGCGCGGGAGAGCAGGGTGTTGTCGACGCCGAAGAACACGTCCCCGCGCGGGGAGCCCTTGGTGAGGATCTCCTGGTTGAGCGCGGCTCCCGCGTCGCCGGACTTCAGCACCTTGACGGTGTAGCCGCTCTGCTGCTCGAACTCCTTCAGGACCGCTTCGGTCACGTTGAAGGAGTCGTGCGAGACGAGGGTGACCGTCGTGGACTTCGGGGCGTCGCCCCCGGCCTGCGAGGCGTCCTCGGCCTTGCCGCAGGCGCTGAGCGTGGTGACGCCCAGCGCGGCGGCGAGCGCAGCGCCCGCGATCTTCTTGGTGGTGCTCACTGGTGAATTCCTCCTGGGATGTCCAGGAGAAGACGCGGCCCTGCCCGGCGCTCTCTGCGAGCGGACGCCGGGCAGGGCGCAACAGCTTGAGTGAATGACCGAACTTCCTACCCCGAATGACCGGGGCGAGGTTCAGAGGGTCTGCGGTGACGGACCGCACTCTCAGCGCTGTGGCGCTCCCCTGTCGGAATATGAAATTGGTTCGGCCACAGGGTACCCCCGCGGCCGAATACCGATCACCGCACTAGCGCTCCGAGGCCGCGAGCTGGCCGCACGCGCCGTCGATCTCCTGGCCGCGGGTGTCCCGTACGGTCACGGGCACCCCGTGCCGGGCGATGGCCTCGACGAAGGCCTTCTCGTCCTCGGGCCGCGAGGCGGTCCACTTCGAGCCGGGCGTCGGGTTCAGCGGGATCAGATTGACGTGCACGCGCTTGCCCTTGAGCAGCTTGCCGAGCAGGTCGCCGCGCCAGGCCTGGTCGTTGATGTCGCGGATCAGCGCGTACTCGATGGAGATCCGTCGGCCGGACTTCTCCGCGTACTCCCAGGCCGCACCGAGGACCTCGCGGACGTTCCACCGCGTGTTCACGGGCACCAGGGTGTCGCGCAGCTCGTCGTCGGGCGCGTGCAGCGAGACCGCGAGGCGGCACTTGAAGCCCTCGTCGGCGAACCGCAGCATGGCCGGCACCAGGCCGACGGTGGAGACGGTGATGCCGCGCTGCGACAGGCCCAGGCCGTCGGGCTCCGGGTCGGTGAGGCGGCGGATGGCGCCGACGACGCGGTTGTAGTTGGCGAGCGGCTCGCCCATGCCCATGAAGACGATGTTCGACAGGCGGGCCGGACCGCCGGGGACCTCGCCGTCGCGCAGGGCGCGCATGCCGTCGACGATCTGGTGGACGATCTCGGCGGTGGACAGGTTGCGGTCCAGGCCGGCCTGGCCGGTGGCGCAGAACGGGCAGTTCATGCCGCAGCCGGCCTGCGAGGAGATGCACATGGTGACCCGGTCGGGGTAGCGCATCAGCACGGACTCGACGAGCGTGCCGTCGTGCAGTTTCCACAGGGTCTTGCGGGTGGTGTCGTCGTCGCAGCTGATGTGCCGGATGACGTTCATCAGGTCCGGCAGGAGCTCCTCGCGGAGCTTCTCGCGGGAGGCCGCGGGGATGTCCGTCCACTCGGCCGGGTCGTGCGCGTAGCGCGCGAAGTAGTGCTGGGAGAGCTGCTTGGCCCGGAACGGCTTCTCACCGATCGCGGCGACCGCCTCGCGGCGCTCCTCGGGAGTGAGGTCGGCGAGGTGCCGGGGAGGCTTCTTGGCTCCGCGCGGGGCGACGAAGGTGAGCTCTCCCGGAACAGGGCGGGCCATGGCAGGTACTCCTTGTAAGACGAAAGGCGCGCCGCAGAAGCAGCGCGCCTTCCAAGAGTAACCGCCCGGCGTGTCACGCCGCCTTTTCGCAGGTCAGCCGGTACAGGTCGGCCGGACGCAGGTCAGCCGGTGCCCACGAAGGCCGCCAGCAGCAGCCACACCACGGGGGCCGTCGGCAGGAGCGAGTCGAGCCGGTCCATGATGCCGCCGTGGCCCGGCAGCAGGGTGCCCATGTCCTTGATGCCCAGGTCGCGCTTGATCATCGACTCGCCGAGGTCGCCCAGCGTGGCGCTGACCGCAACCGCGAGACCCAGCAGGAGGCCCTGCCACCAGGCGCCGCCGTCGATGAGGAACTCCATGCACAGCGCGCCCGCCACCATGGCGAAGGCCACCGCGCCCAGCAGGCCCTCGCGGGTCTTGCCGGGGCTGATGCGGGGCGCGAGCTTGTGCCGGCCCCAGCGCCAGCCCACGGCGTAGGCCCCGGTGTCGCTGACCACGGTCAGGACCAGGAAGGTGACCACGCGCTGCGGACCGTCGTCGGCGGTGAGCAGCATCGCCACGAAGGTCGCCAGGAAGGGGACGTAGAACGCCGCGAAGACGCCGGCCGTGACGTCCTTGAGGTAGTTCTCGGGCGGTTCGGTCATCCGCCAGACCAGGACCGCCAGCGCGGTCAGGGCCATCGCCACCCAGGCGCCCTCGGCCCCGCGGACGTACCCGGCGATGATCATGGCCGCGCCGCCGACCGCGAGCGGCACCAGCGGGGCCTTGATGCCCTTTTTCTCGTGGAGTCGGGAGGTCAGCTCCCACAGGCCCACGACGACCGCGACGACGACAACGCCGACGAAGACGGCCTTGACGACGAACAGGGACGCGAAGATCACCGCGCCGAGGCCGACGCCCACCCCTATGGCGGCCCGCAGGTCCCGCCCGGCGCGCTTCTTCGGCGGCGGGGGCGAGGCGTCCTGCGGCTGCGGGGCATGCGGAGGCGGGGGGCTGGGCATGGGCTCCTGCGGCGGCGTCTCGGCGCGGAAGAGGGGGCCGCGGTCTGCGGCGGCCCCCCGATCGCGTGCTTCCCGGTCGTCGAAGTCACGGCCGGCGGCATCGGGCACGATGGGCATGGGCCGAGTGTGCGGGCCCACCTGCGCATCGTATGCGGGACCCGCCGGAACCGGCTCCGGCTGCCAGGAAGAGTCGTTCATCAGACTTCGAGGAGCTCGGCTTCCTTGTGCTTCAGGAGCTCGTCCACCTGCGCGACGTACTTCGCGGTGGTGTCGTCGAGCTCCTTCTCGGCGCGGCGCACCTCGTCCTCGCCGGCCTCCTTGTCCTTGACCAGCTTGTCGAGGGCGTCCTTGGCCTTGCGGCGCACGGCGCGGATGGAGACCTTGGAGTCCTCGGCCTTGGTGCGGGCGACCTTGATGTACTCCTTGCGGCGGTCCTGCGTCAGCTCGGGGAAGGTCACCCGGATGATGCTGCCGTCGTTGCTCGGGTTGACCCCGAGGTCGGAGTCGCGGATGGCCTGCTCGATGTTGCGCAGGGCGCTCTTGTCGAACGGGGTCACGATCGCCATGCGCGGCTCGGGCACCGAGAAGGAGGCGAGCTGGTTGATGGGCGTGATGGCGCCGTAGTAGTCCGCCACGATCTTGTTGAACATCGCCGGGTGCGCACGACCGGTGCGAATCGCGGCGAAGTCTTCCTTGGCGACGACGACGGCCTTTTCCATCTTCTCCTCGGCCTCGAGGAGGATCTCTTCGGTCACCACGTGCTCCTGCATGTCTTGAATGGATGGTTCGGGCGGGCGGGCGGGACGGGCCGAGCCGGGCGGGTTCGGTCCGGCAGCAAACTGCTCAGGCCCGGGTTCCCTGGTCGCTGACGAGCGTGCCGATCTTCTCACCCTTGACGGCGCGCGCGATATTGCCCTCCGCGAGCAGCTCGAAGACGAGGATCGGCAGCTTGTTGTCGCGGCACAGGGTGATGGCGGTGGCGTCGGCGACCTTGAGGTCGCGGGAGAGCACCTCGCCGTACTCCAGCGCGTCGAACTTCACCGCGTCCGGGTTCTTCTTCGGGTCGGAGTCGTAGACCCCGTCGACGCCGTTCTTGCCCATGAGCAGGGCCTCGGCGTCGATTTCCAGGGCGCGCTGGGCGGCCGTGGTGTCGGTGGAGAAGTACGGCATGCCCATGCCGGCGCCGAAGATGACGACGCGGCCCTTCTCCAGGTGCCGCACGGCGCGCAGCGGGATGTACGGCTCCGCGACCTGGCCCATGGTGATGGCGGTCTGCACGCGGGAGTCGATGCCCTCCTTCTCCAGGAAGTCCTGGAGGGCGAGGCAGTTCATCACGGTGCCGAGCATGCCCATGTAGTCGGACCGGGCCCGGTCCATGCCGCGCTGCTGGAGCTCGGCGCCGCGGAAGAAGTTGCCGCCGCCGATCACGATGGCGATCTCCGCGCCGTCGCGGACCACCGCGGCGATCTCACGCGCGATGGCGTGCACGACGTCGGGGTCGACGCCGAGCCCTCCGCCACCGGAGAAGGCCTCGCCCGACAGCTTCAGCATGAAGCGGCGGCCCTTCTTGTCCTGGTCGCTCTTGTCGTCGGAAGCGGTGTGGGGGTCCACGCCCTGATTCATGGAGATCTCCTCGTGCACATACGAAGAAGGCCATTGCCGGTGGGTCCTCGCGGTTCCCTCTGCGGCAATGGCCTCCTCGTCAGATCTGCGGTCGCCTCGCGCAAGCGCGGACGACTGCTTCAGACCCTACCGGGGTCCGGTGTCCGTCGCGTACGGACGGACTCAGATGCCGACCTTGATGCGCGAGAAGCGCTTCAGGGTGACACCGGCCTCGTCCAGGACCTTCTGGACGGACTTCTTGTTGTCCAGCGCGTACGGCTGGCCGAGGAGGGTGGCCTCCTTGAAGAAGCCGTTGACGCGACCCTCGACGATCTTCGCGATGGCAGCCTCGGGCTTGCCCTCCGCGCGGGTGACCTCTTCGGCGATGCGACGCTCGGACTCGACCTTCTCGGCCGGGACGTCGTCCGCGGAGAGCCACTGCGGGGCGAAGGCGGCGATGTGCTGCGCGACGCCGCGGGCGACGTCCGCGTTCTCCTTGTCGAGCTCGATCAGGACGCCGATCTGGAACGGCAGGTCGGGCATCGTGCGGTGCATGTACGAAGCCACGTAACCGCCGGTGAACTGCGCGAAGCGGTCCAGGACGATCTTCTCGCCGAGGTTGGCGTTGGCCTCGTCGACGAAAGCGGTGACGGTCTTGCCGGGCTCGATCTCGGACGCGAGCAGCGCCTCGAGGTCGGCCGGGGAGGTGGCGGCCACGTGGGCGGCCAGCTGGTTGGCGACGGCCAGGAACTTCTCGCCCTTGGCGACGAAGTCCGTCTCGCACTTCAGCTCGACGAGGACACCGGAGGTGTTGTCGTCGGCGATGAGGGAGACGACGGCACCGTTCTCGGCAGAACGGCCTTCGCGCTTGGCGACGCCCTTCTGACCCTTGATACGGAGGGCCTCCTGGGCCTTCTCGACGTCGCCGTCGGCGTCAACGAGCGCGTTCTTGCAGTCCAGCATGCCGGCGCCGGTGAGCTCGCGGAGCTTCTTGACGTCAGCGGCGGTGTAGTTCGCCATGAGTCTGTGATTCTCTCTCGAAGTCGTAGATCTACGGGTGAACGGCGGAGGCGCCGCGCTCGTGGCGCGGCTCCCCCGCCGTCATCGTCCGTGCTGGGAGTGCCCGGCGGGTGAACGCCGGACGCTCTCAGTGGGTCAGGCCTGCTCGGCGTCGGCGGCCGGAGCCTCGACAGCCTCGGCGGCCGGGGTCTCGGCGGCGGGGGCCTCGGCCTCGGCGGCCGGAGCCTCGACGGTCTCGGCGGCGGCCTCGGCCGGAGCGGCCTCGGCGTCGTCGGCCTTCTTGTCACCCTCGAGCAGGTCGCGCTCCCACTCGGCGAGCGGCTCGGCGGCGGCCTTCTCGCCCGGCTTCGAGTCGCCGGTCGCAGCGCCGGAGCGGGCGATGAGGCCCTCGGCGACGGCGTCGGCGATCACGCGGGTGAGCAGGGTGACGGAGCGGATCGCGTCGTCGTTGCCCGGGATCTTGTAGTCGACCTCGTCGGGGTCGCAGTTGGTGTCGAGGATCGCGACGACCGGGATGTGGAGCTTGCGCGCCTCACCGACGGCGATGTGCTCCTTCTTGGTGTCGACGATCCAGACGGCGCTGGGGACCTTCGACATCTCGCGGATACCACCGAGGGTCTTCTCCAGCTTGGTCTTCTCGCGGGAGAGGACCAGGAGCTCCTTCTTGGTGAGACCCGAGGCGGCGACGTCCTCGAAGTCGATCGCCTCAAGCTCCTTCAGACGCTGGAGGCGCTTGTAGACGGTGGAGAAGTTGGTGAGCATGCCACCCAGCCAGCGCTGGTTGACGTACGGCATGCCGACGCGCGTCGCCTGCTCGGCGATGGCCTCCTGCGCCTGCTTCTTGGTACCGACGAACATGATGGAGCCGCCGTGCGCGACGGTCTCCTTCACGAACTCGTAGGCGCGGTCGATGTACGACAGCGACTGCAGGAGGTCGATGATGTAGATGCCGTTGCGCTCCGTGAAGATGAAGCGCTTCATCTTCGGGTTCCAACGGCGGGTCTGGTGACCGAAGTGGACGCCGCTTTCCAGCAGCTCCCGCATCGTGACGACGGCCATGGCCATCTCCTTGTTTTCTCGGTTTGGTTCCTGACGCCCCGCCGCGGCCTGCCCCCATGAAGGGGACCGAGAGACGCTGTCACCTGGCCCTTTCGGGCTGGTGCTGGGGCGTGCGAAGTCGACCCGGTGACCCGGATCGCCACAAGAAGTGTACGGGACCGGCGGGTATGCCGGGTGACGTACTTGTCCACATCGGGCCGGCCCTCCACAGGCTCCGGCGCGGGGGTCGCGGGCCCGGGACCCTGGGCCCATGACGACACTGCTGATCAGCCTGTTCCTGCTGCTGGCCCAGGCGGCGCCGCCGGGCGCGGCCACGGCGGGGGCCGCGCCCGAGCCCGCGGCGGTGGCCAGGGCCGAGCCCCCGGCGGGGGCCGTGGCCGAACCGGCACCGGTGGCGGGGCCGGGGAAGGGCCGGCCGCTGCCCGCGCCGCTGGCCGTGGTCCGCTGGTGGGACCCGCCCCCGACCCCCTACGCCGCCGGCCACCGGGGGGTGGACCTGGCCGCCCCGGTGGGCGCGGAGCTGCGCGCGGTCGGCGCGGGGCGGGTGCACCACGCCGGACCCGTGGCCGGGCGCGGGGTGCTCTCGCTGACCCTGGCGGGCGGGCTGCGCACGACCTACGAACCGGTCCGCCCGCTGGTCGCCGAGGGGGAGCAGGTCACGGCGGGCCAGGTGGTGGCGGTCCTCACGGAGGGCTCCCACTGCCCGGGCCCGTGCCTGCACTGGGGCCTGCTGGCGGGCGAGGTCTACCTCAACCCGCTCACGCTCCTGCCGCCGGCGGCTCCCCGGCTCCTGCCGGTCCCGCCGGCGGAGGGCTGAGGCGAGGGGGCCGGCAGGAGCCGCGGGGCGTCAGCCCCGGACTCCCCGCAGGGCCATCGCCACCGCGGCCTCCGTCACCACGGCCGGGTCCTCGGCGGCGCCGAGCTCGATCCGGCGGACGGCCGCGTCGACGACGCCCTGGAGCAGCATCGCGGCCAGCCTCGGCTCGGCCTGGCCGAGCGCGCCCAGCGCCTCGACGATCATCGCCACCAGGCCGCCGTGGGCCGCGCGGATCTTCTCCCGCGCGCCCGCGTCCAGCTCGCCGGCGGAGATCGCCACGACCGCCCGGTGGCGGCGGTCCCCGACCAGGCCCAGCTGGCTGCGCACGTAGGCCTCGATCTTGGCCTCGGGTGTGGGGGCCCGCTCCATCACCGCCTCGATCTCGGCGGCCCAGACGGGGAAGTCCACCGCGCACAGCTCTTCGACCACGGCCGCACGGGAGCGGAAGTACTCGTAGACGGAGGAGCGGGCCAGCCCGGTCCGCTCCGCGAGGGCGGGGAAGGTCAGCGCCTCCGTCCCGCCTTCGGACAACAGGGAGCGCGCGGCGTCCAAGAGGGCGCCGCGCTGCATCGACCGGTGCTCGGCCACGGAGGCCGCTCGAATCCTGGGCACACGTCCACTCTACGGAGCCGCCGCAAGCTCAGCGCCCGACATCCGCCAGCTTGGCGCGCAGTTGGAGGACCGACTTGGTGTGGATCTGGCTGACCCGGCTCTCGGTGACACCCAGGACGTTGCCGATCTCGGCGAGCGTGAGGCCCTCGTAGTAGTAGAGGGTCACCACCGTCTTCTCCCGGTCGGGCAGGGTGTTGATGGCCCGTGCCAGCAGCCGCCGCAGCTCCCGGTCCTCCGCCACCTCCACCGGGTCGTCCGCGGCGGTGTCCTCCAGGGTGTCCATCAGCGACAGGCGGTCGCCGCCCTCTCCGCCGACGTGCAGCAGCTCTTCCAGGGCGACCACGTTGGCGAGGGACAACTGGCTGAAAACGGCATGGAGGTCGTCCACGCCGATGCCCATCTCCCCTGCGACCTCGGACTCCGAGGGGGTGCGCCGCAGCTGGGCCTCCAGTGTGGCGTAGGCGCGCTCCACGGCCCGCGCCTTCTGCCGGACCGAGCGCGGGATCCAGTCCAGCGCCCGCAGCTCGTCGATCATCGCGCCGCGGATGCGGGTGATGGCGTACGTCTCGAACTTGATGGACCGCTCGATGTCGAACTTCTCGATGGCGTCGATGAGCCCGAAGACCCCGGAGGAGACGAAGTCGGCCTGCTCCACGTTGGGCGGCAGGCCCACGCTGACCCGGCCCGCCACGTACTTGACCAGGGGTGAGTAGTGCAGGATCAGCTGCTCCCGCAACCGCTCGTCACCCGAGTCCTTGTACGAGCGCCACAGCACCTCCAGGGACGAGGGCGCGGTGGTCCGCACGCTGCCGCGGGCAGCGGGGGGCACCGCAGCGCGGTCGGACCCTGAGGTGTGCTGGGGCATGCTTCGCCTTTGCCGGAGCGGGATTCCTTGGGAGCGTAGCGTGACGGAAGTGTCGCGGTGCGCGAAGAGTACGGGATCTCGCGGGGGCGCAGGAGCGTCCCGACTCGCGCGGGCGACCCGGGACCGGCGCCTGGCGCTCGGTCCCGGCGACTGCCACCGGGAAGACCGCGTCTCTCATCGGTTTCACTCTTTCACCGGAACGCCCCAGGTCAACCACCGCCTCGCCGGGACGCGCCGGCATCTGTGCCGCCGTCAGGCGCCCGTCTGCCCAACAGCCAGCCGTCGCCCTGCCGTTCGACGAACCCCAGAGAGTGAAGTTCGTACAGTCTGCCGATGACTTCATCGGTGCCGGTGCCGGAGGCAAGTGCCACCGCCCCGACGTCCGCCGGGCGTCCGGCCGGGAGCGCCTCCAGGACGCGGGCGGTCTGCGGAGCCAGGAGGTCGCGCGCGAGCACCGGTCCGCGCCGCTCGGGCGTCAGCTCGCCCATGTCGCCCACGAGTTCGACCACGTCCGCCGCGTCGGTGACGAGGGTGGCCGCCCCGCCCCGCAGCAGTTCGTGCACGCCGGCCGACAGCCCGCTGGTGGCGGGGCCCGGGACGCCCATGGTGAAGCGCCCGAGGTCCTGGGCCCGGCGGGCGGTGACCAGGGAGCCGCTGCGGTGGGCCGCCTCCACCACGACCGTGCCCCGGGTCAGGGCGGCGATGACCCGGTTGCGCTGGACGAACCGGCTCGGCGTCGGGTGGCTGGCGGGCGGCAGCTCCCCCAGCACGAGCCCCTGCCGCGCGATCCGGTCGAGGAGCCCGGTGTGTCCGCGCGGGTAGGCGACGTCCGCTCCGCAGGCCAGTACCGCCACGGTGGCGCCGCCGGCGGCCAGCGCCCCGCGGTGGGCGGCCCCGTCGATGCCGTAGGCCGCGCCGGAGACCACGACCCAGCCGCGCTCGGCCAGCCCGGCGGCGAGAGTCTGCGCCATGTGGGCCCCGTACGGGGTGCAGGCGCGGGCCCCGACCAGGGCCACCGAACGCAGCGCCCAGGCCCGCAGGTCCGCCGGCCCGCGTACCCACAGCCCGACCGGGCGGGCGTCCCCCAGGTCGTCGAGCTGGCTCGGCCACTGCGCCGAGCCGGGCACGACGAACCGGATGCCGGCCGCGGCCGCCTCGGCGAGGTCCCGCACGGGGTCGGCCCGGGCCGCCCGCCTGCGGTACCCGGCCAGCCGCTCGGCGCCCACCCCGCCCGGCTGCCCCCGCTCCCCCTCGGGCCCGGTCAGCAGCCGCACCAGCTCCACGCCTCCGAACTCCCGCAGCCAGCGCCCGCCGTGGCGGTCCCCGGGCTCCAGGACCCGGGTCAGCGCCGCCCGCGCCACCGCCTCCGGCTCGGCCACCGGCTCGGCCACCGCCTCGGCTTCGGCCTCCGGGGTCACGTCCCCTCCCCCCTCAGGAGCGGGGCCCCGCGGGCGATGCCGGTGCGCAGTTCCAGCGCCACGGCCACGTCCAGGGGCCCCGGCCGCGCCCGGCCTGCCAGGTCGGCCACCGTCCAGGCCACCCGCAGGACCCGGTCCAGGCCCCGCGCGGTGAGCAGGCCCCGCTCCAGGTCCCGTTCGGCCGGGGCCAGCGCTCCGGGCAGGGGCTCCCAGCGAGTGCGCAGCTCCCGCCCGGGGACTTCGCTGTTGATCCGCCAGGGGGAGCCTTCGAAGCGGTGGGCCGCGCGCGCCCGTGCCTCGGCGACCCGGGCTGCGACGGTGGCGCTGTCCTCCCCGCGCCCGGCGTTGCCGAGCAGGTCGGAGCGGCTCACCGGCTCCACTTCGATGCGCAGGTCCACCCGGTCCAGCAGCGGGCCGGACAGCCTGGCCTGGTAGCGCCTGACCGCCGAGGGCGGGCAGTCGCAGCCCGCCCCGTGCAGGGTGTGCCGCCCGCAGGGGCAGGGGTTGGCCGCCAGGGCGAGCAGGAAGCGGGCGGGCAGCCGCATCACCCCGGCGGCCCGGGCCACCACGATCTGGCCCGATTCGAGGGGCTGCCGCAGGGCGTCGAGCACCTGGGGCCGGAATTCGGGCGCCTCGTCGAGGAACAGCACGCCCTTGTGCGCCAGTGAGACGGCGCCGGGCCTCGGCAGTCCGCTGCCGCCCCCGACCAGGGCCTGCATCGTGGCGGAATGGTGCGGGGCGCAGTAGGGCGGCACGGTGACCAGGGGCTCCCCCGGCGGGAGGATGCCCGCGACCGAGTGGACGGCGGTCACCTCCAGCGACTCCTGCCGGGTGAGCGGCGGCATGATGCCGGGCAACCGCTCGGCCAGCAGGGTCTTGCCCGCACCCGGTGGGCCGCTGAGCAGGATGTGGTGGCCTCCGGCCGCGGCGATCTCCAGACCGCGCCGGGCGACGTGCTGGCCGGCGACCTCGGCGAAGTCGGGTCCGTCCCATCCCCCGGTCCCGCCGGCCCGTCCGGTGCCCAGGCCGGTGCCCGGGAGGAGCAGGCCCGCCGGCAGGGGGGCGGGGCGGCCGGGCGGCTCGGGGGCTTCCTCCTCCGGCACCTCCGCGTCCGTCAGGACGGCGATCAGCTGGCGCAGGCTGCGCACGCCCAGCACCCCGACCTCGGGCACCAGCGCGGCCTCGGCGGCGCACTGCTGCGGCACCACCACCTGCCGGTACCCGGCCTCCGCGGCGGCGAGCACCGCCGGCAGGATGCCCCGGACCGGCCGCACCCGGCCGTCGAGCCCCAGCTCCCCGACGAGCACGAGTTCGGCGATCACGGCGGGGTCGACCACCTCGGCGGCGCCCAGCACCGCCGCCGCCACGGCCAGGTCGAAACCGGCGCCGGACTTCGGTACGGACGCGGGGCTGAGGCCGACCGTCAGCTTCTTCTGCGGCCAGGCCGCGCCGGAGTTGACCACGGCGGCCCGCACCCGGTCCCGGCTCTCGACAAGGGTCTTGTCGGGCAGCCCCACCAGGGTGAAGGCGGCGACCCCCGGCTCCAGGTCGGCCTGGACCTCGACGACCACCCCCTCGACGCCCACCAGGGCCACCGAGCAGGCACGCGCGAACCCCATCAGGCCACCCCCCTGACGTGCTCCACCACGGGCGCGCCGCGGCGGGGCAGCACCACGCCGACGAGGTCGATGCGCACCCCGCCGGCGGGCGGTCCTCCGTGGTCGGCGAGCCAGCGCCCGGCGAGCCGGCGCAGCCGCTCGGCCTTGCCGGGCCGCACGGCGGCCATCGGGTGCTCGAAGGCGCCTTCCCGCCGGGTCTTGACCTCGCACACGACGAGGGCGTCTCCGTCCCGGGCGACGATGTCGATCTCCCCGCTGCGGCACCGCCAGTTCCGGGCGATCACGCTCATCCCGGCCTCGGTCAGCCGCCGGGCGGCGAGCTCCTCGCCGTACCGTCCCAATGCCTGCTGTGCCACGCCCTTCGCGTTCATCCGGCACCACCTCCGGCACCGACGATCGCGCACCCCCGCCCACCCTGTGGATCTTGGTGGACAACCCTGGCGTTGTGGACAACCCCGTCACCCGTACGGGGGGCGGCCTCAGCTGCCGGGCAGTTCGAGGTCGCTCTTGTTGAGCTCCTCGATGTTCACGTCCTTGAAGGTCAGTACGCGGACCTGCTTCACGAAGCGGGCCGGCCGGTACATGTCCCAGACCCAGGCGTCGGCCATGGAGACCTCGAAGAAGACCTCCCCCTGGACCGAGTGCACCTGCATCTCGTAGTCGTTGGTGAGGTAGAACCGACGTTCGGTCTCGATCACGTACTTGAACAGCCCGACGACGTCGCGGTACTCCCGATAGAGCTTCAGCTCCATCTCGGTCTCGTACTTTTCGAGGTCCTCGGCACTCATGGCATGTTCCCCTTCAGCCGTGCGTCCCCCTATTGTGCGCCAGGCCCCTGCTCCCCTAGACGATTTCCGGGGCCAAGGCCACCGGCGTACCCGGAGGGCCGTCGTCGAGCAGCGTGCGCAGCAGCTCGGCGAGTCTGGTCGGGTACACCGTCTCACGGGCCGCCAGAAGTTCCTCGGAGGTCCACCACCTGGCTCCGGCGACGCTGCGCCGCTCCAGCTCGGTGAGGCCGCTCATCTCGGTGGCCGTCCGGTCGGTACGGGCGAGGAAGTACCACTCGTCCTGCTCCCAGCGCCGCCCGTCGAAGGGGAAGGAGCAGCGCCGGTGCCACAGCACCGGCCCCAGCTCCACCTCGGTGATGCCGGTCTCCTCGGCGAGTTCCCGCAGCGCGGCCTGCTCGCGGGTCTCCTCGCCCTCCAGTCCGCCGCCGGGGGTGAACCACCAGGTGACCGCCGGGTCGGCGGGCTCGAAGCCGTGGAGCAGCAGGATCCGGTCCGCGGGATCCAGCAGGATCACCCGGGACACCCGGCGGACCTCCGTCGGCAGCTCAGGCATCGGCCCGCTCCCGGCGCCTCCCGCGCCCGAGGACCCGTACCAGCGGCCCGTACGCGGCGCCCAGGACCACCAGGACGGCGCCGGCCGCCACCGCCGCCAGCTGGAGCCGGAGCGGCCCGGGCTGCGAGGTCCCGCCGGGCAGGGCGGCGTACGTCCGGGGCCGCTCCAGCATCTTCATCGAGGGCCACGCCAGGGCGTCGACCCGGGCGTCGACGGCCGTCCGGGGCACGGTCCCCTGGCCGGCCTCCTCCAGGTGCGCACGGGAGTCCAGGGAGGCGGCCCGCCGGTCGCCCAGCAGGAAGAGGTTCCCCTCGGGCACCGTCACCTCGAAGGGGGTGCCGGGCGCCGGGGGCTCGCCGGGCGGGGTGGCCAGGCCGGTGCCCGGCTGGGTGGCGTCGATGTAGGGCTCGTCCAGGGGGACCCCGTTCACCGTGAGCGGGCCGCCGGCGCCGGCGCTCCTGACGGTGTCGCCGCCGATGCCGACGACCCGCTTGACCATGGGCGAATCGCTCCACTGCTCGTCGGTGAAGACGACCACGTCGCCGCGGTGCACCTCGTCGCCGTCGATGCGCTGCGCCAGGACCCGGTCGCCGGGGCGCACGGTGGGCATCATCGAGTCGGTCGGCACGGTGTAGGGCTGGTAGAGCAGCGCTCCCCACACGAAGCCGCCGAGGAAGAGTGCGAAGCCGACGGCCACGACGAGCCCGGACAGCACGCTGCCGAGACCGCCGTGGCCGTCCTTGTTCCTGCGTATTGCCTGTGTTCCGCCCATACCAGCGCCCCCACACCTCGGAGATCGTCGACCTGGGCGGCACCCTACCCGGCGGTACGCCCGCTGGTCAGCCTGCGTCGCCGCCACAGGACGACCGGCACTGCGCCGGTGAGCCCGAGGGCGGCGGGACCGAGGCCGGCCGGCGCCAGACCGGCGGCGTCGAGGCCGAGGGCGCTCGCCGCGGCCTGGTTGCCGATGCCCGGCTGGTCGAAGGTGTCCGGGACCGGCAGGGTGGCCCAGCGGTTGATCGGCCAGGCCACGACCACGGCGCGTCCGACGACCTTGTCGACCGGGACGAAGCCGCCGGTGGAGTCCTGCATGTGGTAGCGGGAGTCCTGGGAGTTCTGGCGGTGGTCGCCCATCACCCAGATCTTCCCCTTGGGCACGGTGAGGGGACCGAAGGGGGCGTCGTCGCACGCCGTGTTGCCGGGGTAGATGTACGGCTCGTCGAGCTCCTTGCCGTTGACGACGACCGGTCCCCCCTTCTTGCACTCGACCGTGTCCCCGCCGATGGCGATGGTCCGCTTGATCAGGTCCTTCTCATCGGCCGAGGGCATCAGGCCGATCTTGCTGAGGACCTTCTGCGCGAGGTTCGGGTCGGGGGTCGGCTCCCCGGACAGCCAGTTCGCCGGGTCGTGGAAGACGACCACCTCGCCCCGCTCCGGCTCGGAGCCGAACCACGGGGTCAGCTTGTCGACCAGCACCCGGTCGCCCCGCTGCAGCGTGTTCTGCATCGAGTCGGACGGGATCGAGAACGCCTGGACCAGGAAGGTCTTGATCAGCAGGGCCAGCAGCAGGGCGATGCCGATGAGGAGCGGCAGCTCCTTCCAGAACGATCGGTGCGGGCGCGCCGCGGCGCCTTCGTCCTCGGCCTCGCGGTCTACGGCGTCCTCGTCCGGCCGGTCCTCGCCCTCGTCGCGTCCGGATCGTGCGCCTACCGCCACATCCCCCACATCCACTCCTCAATCGAGATCGCCGCCCGCGCCGAACGGACGCGGGCCCTCCCCTCCCTTAACGAGCGGGAGTTCCCTAAGGCGCGGGAGACCCGGGACACACTATGCGAACGGCGTGCCCCGACCGCGCCGGCGCCGCCCGCGCGCCTGCCCGTGCGCCCCGCGCCGCCCTTCACGCCGTGCCTGGTCGGGCACCATGCGGAAGGTGTCGGGGTTCTCCAGCCGGCGCCAGTGGTCGTAGGGCCAGGCGATCACGACGGCCTCGCCCACGACCTCGTCCTCGTCGATCGTGCCCTCGAAGGGCTCGTCGAGGTGGTAACGGGAGTCGGCGGAGTTCGCCCGGTGGTCGCCCATGACGAACAGTCGGCCGGCGGGCACCTTCACCTCGAAGCGGATCTCGGAGGGGGCGTTGCCCGGGTTCACGTACGGCTCGTCGAGCGGCGCGCCGTTGACGGTGACCCGGCCCTTGGCGTCGCAGCACGTGACGGTGTCCCCGCCCACGCCGATGACCCGCTTGATCAGGTCCTGCTCGTCCGCGGAGGGCAGCAGGCCGATGAACGTCAGCGCCTGCTTGACCTGCTTGACGCCGACGGGGTCCGGGGCCGGGCGGGCGGCCTCGCCCTTCAGCCAGCCGCCGGGGTCCTGGAACACGACGACGTCGCCGCGCTCGACCGGGGAGCCGAACCACGGCGTCAGCTTGTCCACCAGGACGCGGTCGCCGATGCGGATGGTCTGCTCCATCGAGCCCGACGGGATGAAGAAGGCCTGCACCAGGAACGTCTTGAGGATCAGGGCTATGCACAGGGCCACGCCCACCAGCAGGGGGATCTCCCCTGCCCGCCGGGTGCGGCGGCGCCGTCGTACCCGGCGGGCGGTCCGGCGCCGCTCGGCGCGGCCGCCTTCCGCCACGGGGACCGGCTCCGGCTCCGGTTCCGGTTCGGGCTCCGGGTCCCGGGTGCCCCGCGGCCGGCCGCGGCTACCCATGTCCGCCGCCGGTCGAGCCCCAGCGCGAGAGCGGCCAGCCGATCCAGTCGGCCCGCCCGATCACCTTCTCCACCGGCACCATCCCCCCGCCCGGTTCCCCCAGGTGGTCCCGGGAGTCCCGGGACTGGGAACGATGATCACCCATGACCCACAGGGTCCCAAGCGGTACGACGATACGGAAGGGCACCTTCGAGGGAGCGTCGCCGGGGTGGAGGTACGGCTCGTCCAGCGCGACGCCGTTGACCTCGATCCGGCCGGTCGCATCGCAGCACACCACGTCGTCGCCGCCCACACCCACGACCCGCTTCACGAAGTCGGTGTCGGAGGGCTCCGCCAGCCCCAGCGCGGAGGCCGCGCCGTGCAGGGCGTCGCCGACCGGGTTGCCGCGCGCGGGCTCCTGCACGAAGGAGCCGGCCCCGTCGAAGACCACCAGGTCGCCGCGGCGCGGCTGCTCGCCGGAGCCGTAGGCCAGCTTGTTGACCAGCACCCGGTCCCCGACCTGGAGGGTGGGCTCCATCGAGCGGCTGGGGATCAGGAAGGGCTGCAGCACGAAGTTGCTGAACAGCAGAAGCCCGACGGTGCAGAGCACGCCGAGCAGTCCGGCCCGCCGCAGGGTCAGCGGCCGTCGGCGGCCGGCCCCGCGGCTGCGGCGCGGGAACCCGGGACGCAGGGATCCAGGACGCAGGGATCCGGGACGCAGGAACCCAGGACGCGGGAACGCAGAACGCGGCCGCTCCTCCCCCTCGTCGGGGGAAGAGTGGCCGCGCTGCGGGTGAGGTGCTTCGGTGTCCATCGGGGGCGAGCCTATCCGGCCGTCCCCGGACCCCGGAGGGGACCTCAGTTGTCGCGCTTCTCCTTGATCTTCGCGGCCTTGCCGCGGAGCTCACGGAGGTAGTACAGCTTGGCGCGGCGGACGTCACCGCGGGTGACGAGCTCGATCTTCTCGAAGATCGGGGAGTGCACCGGGAAGGTACGCTCCACGCCGACGCTGAAGGAGACCTTGCGGACCGTGAAGGTCTCGGAGACGCCGGCGCCCTGACGGCGGATGACGACACCCTTGAACTGCTGGATACGGGAGCGGTTGCCCTCGATCACGCGGACGTGCACGTTGATCGTGTCACCCGGGCGGAAGGCCGGGACGTCCGAGCGGAGCGCGGCGGCGTTGACGCCATCGAGCAGGTGAGACATGTTCTTCGTCTGCTTTCTTCGCACGACGCCACAGGTCGCCGGTGCGGGTTTCCGGAGAGAATTCGGGAGCTGCGACACCCGGCGGACGACGGTCCCCCTGTGGCAGGGGCGCCCGCGAGCACACAGCAGCCGCCTATTCTTCCACGGCCTGCGGCCTGCGCCAAAATCGGCCGTCGGCGGAGGGCTTCCAGCCCAGCACGGACAGCATCTCGCGGTCCTTCTTGTCGAAGGCCGAGGCCTCGCAGCGCTCGATCAGGTCCGGGCGGTGCAGCGCGGTCCGGCGGAAGGCCTCGTCCCGGCGCCAGCGGGCGATCTTCCCGTGATGCCCGCTCAGCAGCACCTCGGGGATGTCGCGGCCGCGCCACAGCGGCGGCTTCGTGTAGACCGGGCCCTCCAGCAGGTTGGCCATCTCGCCGGGGGCGAAGGAGTCGTCGCGGTGGGACTCGGCGTTGCCGAGCACCCCGGGCAGCAGCCGGGCCACGGCCTCGGTGACGACCAGGACGGCCGCCTCGCCGCCCGCCAGGACGTAGTCCCCGATGGAGACCTCGTACACCGGCATGCGCGTGGCGTACTCGTCGATGACGCGGCGGTCGATGCCCTCGTACCGGGCCGGGGTGAAGACCAGCCACGGGCGTTCGGACAGTTCGACCGCGAGCTCCTGGGTGAAGGGCCGGCCGCTGGGCGTCGGGACGACCAGGACGGGAGCGCCCGCGCCCGCCTCGTACCCGTCGGCCAGCACGGCGTCCAGGGCCTCGCCCCAGGGCTCGGTCTTCATGACCATGCCGGGGCCGCCACCGTAGGGGGTGTCGTCGACCGTGTTGTGCCGGTCGTACGTCCACTCCCGCAGGTCGTGGACGCGGACGTCGAGCCGGCCGCGGGCGCGGGCCTTGCCGACGAGGGAGACGTTCAGCGGTTCCAGGTACTCGGGGAAGATCGTGACGACGTCGAGACGCATCAGGCGTCGTCCCCGGATTCCTCGTCGCGGGCCGAGACGACGACCGCCTCGCGCTCGTCGATCAGCCCGGGCGGCGGGGTGATGACGCAGCGCTGCTCCTCCAGGTCGATCTCGGCGACGATCTCCGCCACGAAGGGGACCATCACCTCCGTCCCGTCCGGCCGCTCCACGATGAAGAGGTCCTGCGAGGGCAGGTGGGAGATCTCGGTGATGCGGCCGATCGCGGTGCCGTCGGCGAGGACCACGTCCAGGTCCATCAGCTGGTGGTCGTAGAACTCGTCGGGCTCCTCGGGCAGCTCCGCCGGGTCCACCTCGGCGATCAGCAGGATGTTGCGCAGCGCCTCGGCACCGGTGCGGTCCTTGACCCCGGCGAAGCGCAGCAGCAGCCTCCCGCTGTGCACCCGGCCCGTCTCGATGGTCAGCGGTCCCGCCGCGGCGGGGTCGGTGCGGAGCACGGCGCCCGGACCGAGCCGCAGTTCCGGCTCGTCCGTGCGCACCTCGACGGTGACCTCACCCTTGATGCCGTGGGCGCGGCCGACCCGCGCGACTACCAGCTCCACTGTGTCTCTCCTTCGTGCGGCCGTTCTGCCGCCGCTCGCGCGGAGGCACCTCTCCGTCGCGGCTCCTGCTTCCATGGTGGCTCCGCCCGGGGGCGGAAACGACTCGGGCCGGGGTGGGCGAAGAACGCCCTCCCCGGCCCGTGCCGGTGTTTCAACTTCTCAGCGGACCTGGTCCACGTCGACGAGGTCGACGCGGATGCCCCGGCCGCCGATGGCGCCCACGACGGTACGCAGAGCACGTGCGGTGCGGCCGTTGCGGCCGATCACCTTGCCGAGGTCGTCCGGGTGGACCCGGACCTCGAGCACCTGTCCGCGGCGCAGGTTGCGCGAGGCGACCTGCACGTCGTCGGGGTTGTCCACAATGCCCTTCACGAGGTGCTCAAGAGCCTCCTCGAGCATGCTCAGGCCTCGGTCGACTCGGCGGTGGCCTCAGCCTCGTCCGCCTTCTTGTCGGCCTTCTTCGCCTTCTGCGTGATGGCCTCGCCCTTGGCGTCGCCACCCTCGAGGGCCTTGGCGAACTCGTCGAAGGAGCGGCGCTTGCTCTCCTTCGTCTCCGGCTGGAGCAGCGGCGCGGGGGCGGGGAGGCCCTTGTGGGCCTGCCAGTCACCGGTCAGCTTGAGGATGGCGAGCACGGCCTCGGTGGGCTGGGCGCCGACCGACAGCCAGTACTGCGCACGCTCGGCGTCGACCTCGATGCGCGACGGGTTGTACGTCGGGTGGTAGATACCGATCTCTTCGATCGCGCGACCGTCCCGGCGGGTGCGGGCGTCGGCGACGACGATGCGGTAGTGCGGCTGGCGAATCTTGCCGAGGCGCTTGAGCTTGATCTTGACTGCCACTGGAGTGGTGTCTCCTGAACTTGACGTGGTGGGGCACATGAGATGCCACGTGGGGTTGCGGTACTCGGGTGCCCGATGGACGCGTCAGCCGGAGGAGAGAGGGGTCCTATGCGACTGTCGAGTACAGCTAGCCATTGTGCCATACGCCCGCGGCGCGCTCGGCCGGGCGGGTGGACCTGCGTCCCGCTCGGCCGAGCCCCCGGGCGGGCCCCCGTCCGGGGGCGGGCCCGGCGGGGTCAGGAGGCCGCCGCGATGGCCACCTCGGGGATGCGGAAGGGCTTCATGCAGCCCCCGCACACGATGGGCGCCTGGGCCAGTACGGAGGGGACCACCCGTACGTTGCGCCCGCAGTCGCAGACCGCCTTCACGCGCACGCCGCCCCCGGAGGAGCCGTGCCGGGCGGCCGGCCCGCGGAAGCTGCGCTTGGTGTCGGCGGCGGTGGCGGCCGTGTGCGCCTTCAGGGCGCGCTGCAGCCGCTCCATGGTGGGCCGGTAGCGCCTCTTGGCCTCGGGGTTGAGCGTGACCAGGGAGAAGCCGCTGCTGGCGTGCGGCTCCTCGGAGTGGTCCAGTCCCATCTCCTCGGCGATCGCCAGGAATCTGCGGTTGTGGTAGCGGCCTGCGCGCGAGGTGTCGCGGACTCCGCGCGCGGCGGCGATGCCGTGGACTGCCTCGTGCAGCAGTCGCTCGAAGGAGAGCTCGGCGCCGCAGGCGGACGAGGACTCTCCGATCAGGGACTCGGGCGCGGCAAGGTCAGGCAGCTCGGGGTGGTACCGCTGAATATCGGCCCACGCCTGCGCCAGCTCTGCGGCGAGAACAGGGGGTGTCGTGCTCACGTCGTGACAACGAGCCGGGGTGCCCCGGTGTTCCGATTCCGGGCCATTCCAAATTTTTTGCACGTACCAGTCAGTTCAGCCTCATGCGTCCGGACGAGGACGGGTGCGCCGATGTCAGGAGGAGTCGGTACGTAACGCGTACGGATCAGGGCCACGTCCCGGCGTGCGGCTCCTGCCGCGCGCCGGGGCGGGGTCCTCCGCTCAGTAGGAGCGCGCGACGATCGCGACGGTGCCGGGGGCGTCGTCGGCCTCCGGAACGGAACCGTCCGCGGCGAGCAGGCACCGCACGGAGACGGCCTGCTCGGCCAGCTTGGCCTCGCCTTCGGGGCCGAGGTCGGCCCACGGGATGCGCGCCCAGCCGCCGGCGACGGCGGCCTCGGCGGCCTCCCCGATGGTCGCGACGTCGCTCGTGCGGGCCTCGCGGCGCTCGCGGGACTCGCGCAGCAGCTGCGCCTGGTCCTCGTCGAGGACCGTGGGCAGCAGGCCGGCGAGGGCGTCGATCCGGACGGGGGTCTTGCCGCCCGGGATGCGGCGGGCCAGCATCGCGGTGCCGGCCTCCAGGTCGCGGGGGCCGATCTCGATGCGGACCGGTACGCCCTTGAGCTCCCAGTCCACGGCGCGGCGGCCGAAGGGGGTGTCGACCCGGTCGTCGACCTGCACGCGGATGCCCGCGGCCTTGAGCTGCGCGCCCAGTTCGCGGACCTTCGCGACGGCCTCGTCGCCCTTGATCGCCATGACGACGACCTGGACGTGCGCGAGGCGCGGCGGGACCCGCAGGCCGTTGTCGTCGCCGTGCGACATGATCAGGCCGCCGACCATGCGGGTGGAGACGCCCCACGAGGTCTGCCAGACCAGCTCCTGGCGGCCTTCCTTCGACAGGTACTGCGTGTTGAAGGCCTTGGCGAAGTTGGTGCCGAGCTCGTGGCTCGTCCCCAGCTGGAGGGCCTTGCCGTCGCCCATCATGCCCTCGAGCGTGAGGGTGTTGACGGCCCCGGCGAAGCGCTCCTTGGCGGTCTTGCGGCCGAGCACCACGTCGATGCCGAGCACGTTCGTCATGAAGTCGCCGTAGACGTCGCGGTGGATCCGTGCGGCGTACTCGCGGGCGTCCTCGTAGGTGGCGTGGGCGGTGTGGCCCTCCTGCCAGAGGAACTCGCTCGTACGGAGGAACACCCTCGGACGCATCTCCCAGCGGACCACGTTCGCCCACTGGTTGATGAGCAGCGGCAGGTCGCGGTAGCTCTGCACCCACTTGGAGAAGTAGTCGTTGACGATCGTCTCGGAGGTGGGCCGGACCACGACCGGTTCTTCCAGCTCCTTGCCACCGCCGTGCGTGACGACCGCCAGCTCGGGGGCGAAGCCCTCGACGTGCTCCGCTTCCCGCGTCAGGTACGACTGCGGGATGAACAGCGGGAAGTAGGCGTTCTGGGCGCCCGCTTCCTTGATGCGCGCGTCCATCTCCTGCTGCATCCGCTCCCACAGGCCGTAGCCGTACGGCCGGATGACCATGGTGCCGCGGACCGGACCGTTGTCGGCCAGCTCGGCCTTGTTGATCAGATCCTGGTACCAGCGGGGGAAATCCTCCGCCTGGGGGGTGAGAACGGGAGCCTTTGCCATGGCGCGAATGGTACGGCGCGGGGCACTCGATGCGTGAATCGGGTGGCGCGCTCCTCTGGACGCGGGGGCGAATGGGGAGTTCCCTGGCAACGGGGGCAAGGGGGCGACACGGAATCAGGAGCGCTCTTTCGATGACACCGATGCCGACGGCGACGCTCGTCGCCCGGGACTGGGCGGAGATCCAGGAACGGATGCTGGTACCGCTGTACGAAGCGGTCTACGACCGACTGGAGGTCGGGCCGGGCGACCGGCTGCTCGGCCTCGACTGCGGGGCGGGGCTGCCCCTGCTGCTCGCGGCCGGGCGGGGAGCCGCGGCCACGGGCGTGGAGGCGGACCCGGCCCGCCGGGCCCTGGCCCGTGAACGGCTGCTGGAGGTGCTGGCGGAGCCGCCCGCCGAGGACCGGGCGTACGACGCCCTGTTCGCCTTCGCGCCCGCTCCCGCGGCCCTGGCCGCGGCGCTGCCCGCGGTGCGCCGCGGCGGGGCCGTGGTGCTGGCCGACTGGGGTCCGGTGGAGCGCTGCACGGTGCCCGCAGTGCTGGGCGGCGGGCCGGTGCCGCGGGACCTCGACGCGGCCGTGGAGGGCGCCGGGCTGCGCCCGGACGGATCAGGGCGGGTGTTCTGCCCGTTCGGGTACGCGGACGTGGACAGCGCGGTCCGCGGGCTGCTGTCGACGGGGCTGTACTCCGGCGCGAGTGCGGCCTCCGCGGGCGCGGGCGGCGCGGGGTCCTTCGGGACGGCCGACGCGGCGCTGGCGGAGAAGGAGCTGGCGGAGGCGCTTCACCCGTACGAGCGGGCCGACGGCGCGGTGTGGCTGCCGAACGTCTTCCGGTACGTCATCGCCCGGGTGCCGTAGCGGCGGGCGCGCGCCGGGCCGGGCCCCGTAGGGGACCCGGCGGCGCGCGCCGGGCGCTCAGTCCTGCGCGGGGTGGCCCTTGGCCGGCCGGTGGATCCCCGCGGCGGCGTAGGCGGCCGCCTCGTCCAGGGTCTCGGCGGCGAGGAGGGCCTCGGCCAGGTCGTCGAGCTGCGGGCGGTGTTCGCGCAGGAGGCGGCAGGCCTCCTCGTAGCACTCGTCCACCACTCGGCGCATCTCGCGGTCCACGGTGTCCAGGGTGGCGGGGGCGGCGGACAGGCCGTAGGGGCTCTGCCCGTCGGACGGGACGGCGGTGAGGCGGCCGACGCGTTCGCTCATGCCCCAGCGGGCGACCATGCCGCGGGCGAGGCCGGTGACCTGTTCGAGGTCGCTCTCCGAGCCCGTGGTGACCACGTCGTAGACCACCTGTTCGGCGGCCATGCCGCCCAGCGCTCCGACGATGCGGGCGCGCAGGTAGGGCTCGGTGTAGGCGTACCGGTCGGCGTCCGGGGCGGAGAGGGTGACGCCGAGGGCCCGGCCGCGGGGGACGATGGTGATCTTGCGGACGGGGTCGGTGCCGGGCTGGAGCATGCCCAGCAGGGCGTGGCCGCTCTCGTGGTAGGCGGTGCGGCGGCGCTCCTCCTCCGGCATGACCAGGGAGCGTTCCGCGCCGAGCTGGACCTTCTCCAGGGCGTCGGAGAGGTCGGCGGCGGTGACCGCGGGCTGTCCGCGCCTGACGGCCAGCAGGGCGGCCTCGTTGGCCAGGTTGGCCAGTTCCGCGCCGGTCATCCCGGGGGTGGTGCGGGCCACCTGGGCCAGGTCCACGTCGCCGGCGAGGGGGATCTCGCGGGTGTGGATGCGCAGGATCGCCTCGCGGCCGGTCCGGTCGGGCGGGGAGACGACCACGGTGCGGTCGAAGCGGCCGGGCCGGGTCAGCGCCGGGTCCAGGACGTCGGCGCGGTTGGTGGCGGCCAGCACGATCACGCCCTCCGAACCGGTGAACCCGTCCATCTCGGTCAGGATCTGGTTCAGGGTCTGCTCGCGTTCGTCGTGGCCGCCCATGCCCGCGCCCGCGCCCCGGGCCCGGCCGATGGTGTCGATCTCGTCGATGAAGATGATCGCGGGGGCCACCTTGCGCGCCTCGGTGAACAGTTCGCGGACCCGGGAGGCGCCGACGCCGACGATCATCTCGATGAACTCGGAGGCGGAGGCGGAGAAGAAGGGGACCCCGGCCTCGCCCGCGACCGCCCGCGCGAGCAGGGTCTTGCCGGTGCCGGGCGGCCCGGACAGCAGGACGCCCCGGGGCATCCGGGCGCCCATGCGCCGGTACTGCTGCGGGTTCTTCAGGAAGTCCACGACGTCGTTGAGCTCGCCCTCGACCTCGTCGATGCCGGCCACGTCCTCGAAGGTCGTGCGCGGGGCGCCCTCCTGGAGCTCCACCGGTTTGGGCGGTGCCTTGCGGCCCAAGCCGCCCATGCCGCCCGCCGCGGCGCCCATCCGGCGGGCGACGACCACCCACAGCAGGACGAGCAGCAGCATCGGGGCGAGGGAGAGCAGCAGGTTGGCCAGGAAGCTGCGCTGGACGACGACCGGGGAAGCGGTCACCGTGACGTTCTGCCGGGTGAGGTTCGCCCACAGGTCGTCGTCGGCGAAGGCCGGGCGCTGGGTGACGAATTTGGTGTAGTCGTCCTTGTCCCCGTCGGGCAGCTTGCGGGACTCCTTCAGCTGGCCCTGGATGGCGTCGCCCTTGGAGTAGATCTTCGAGACGTTGCCGTTGGCGACCTGCTTGCTGAACTCGGTGTACGAGATGGTCGGCTCGTCGCCCTCGTTGAAGAAGGACAGCACCAGGTTGGTGAGCACGAACACGATCGCGGCCGCCAGGATCAGCCCCCGCCAGCCGCCCGGCATCCGCCTCTTCGGTGCGGGGGCGGGCGGCGCCCCCTCGGAGCGCCAGGGCGAGTCCGCCCGGTCGCGGGGCGGTACGGGCGTGGGACTGGGCACGGGGCGCCTCCTTCTGCCGTCCTCCCGGCCGACCATAAGCGACAAATGCGCCCCTTGCCCCCGCAGACGAGGACGGGCCCCGGCCGCGCGACCACGTGGTCGCCTCCCCCGGCCGGGGCCCGTCCTGCGCGTCTGCGCGGGTCCTACTTCATGAACTTCTTGAACTCGTCCGGCAGGTCGAAGTCCTGGCCGCCCTGGCCGCCGCCGGCCGGGAGCCCGAAGGGGTTGCCGCCCGCGGGCGGCTCGACCGCCTGCGGGCCCTGCTCGCGGCGCGCGGCGGCTGCCGCCTCTTCTTCCCTGCGCTTCATGGGGTTGCCGCTCTTGCGCTTGCCCTTGGCCTGCTTGACCTGCTTCTTCTGCCGGCCGGGGCCGCCGCCCATCCCGGGGATGCCGGGCATGCCGGGCATGCCGCCGCCCTGGGCCATGCGGGACATCATCTTGCGGGCGTCGAAGAAGCGCTCGACGAGCGACTTGACGGCGCTGACCTCGGTGCCGGAGCCCTTGGCGATCCGGGCCCGGCGCGAGCCGTTGATGATCGTCGGGTCCTGGCGCTCGGCCGGGGTCATCGACTTGATGATCGCGGCGGTGCGGTCCACGTCGCGCTCGTCGATGTTGTTGATCTGGTCCTTGATCTGCCCCATGCCCGGGAGCATGCCGAGCAGCTTGGAGATGGAGCCCATCTTGCGGACCTGCTCCATCTGGGCCAGGAAGTCGTCGAGCGTGAACTCCTTGGGGCCCTTGGCGAGCTTGGCCGCCATCTTCTCGGCCTCGGCCTGCGAGAAGGTCTTCTCGGCCTGCTCGATGAGGGTGAGCATGTCACCCATGTCGAGGATCCGGCCCGCCATGCGGTCCGGGTGGAAGGCGTCGAACTCGTCGAGCTTCTCGCCGTTCGAGGCGAACATGATCTGCTTGCCGGTGACGTGCGCGATGGAGAGCGCGGCGCCGCCGCGGGCATCGCCGTCGAGCTTGGAGAGCACCACGCCGTCGAAGCCGACGCCGTCGCGGAAAGCCTCCGCGGTGTTGACCGCGTCCTGGCCGATCATGGCGTCGACGACGAAGAGGATCTCGTCGGGGCTGACGGCGTCGCGGATGTCCGCGGCCTGCTGCATCAGCTCCTGGTCGATGCCGAGGCGGCCGGCGGTGTCGACGATCACGATGTCGAACTGCTTGGTGCGCGCGTACTCGACGGAGTCCTTCGCGACCTGGACCGGGTCGCCGACGCCGTTGCCCGGCTGGGGCGCGTAGACCGCGACGCCCGCACGCTCGGCGACGACGGACAGCTGGTTGACCGCGTTGGGGCGCTGGAGGTCGCAGGCGACGAGCAGCGGGGCGTGGCCCTGGCCCTTCAGCCACAGGCCGAGCTTTCCGGCGAGGGTGGTCTTGCCGGCGCCCTGGAGACCCGCGAGCATGATCACGGTGGGCGCGGTCTTGGCGAAGCGCAGGCGCCGGGTCTCGCCGCCCAGGATGGTGACGAGCTCGTCGTTGACGATCTTCAGGACCTGCTGGCCGGGGTTCAGCGCCTTGCTGACCTCCTCGCCGCGGGCCCTTTCCTTGACGTTGGCGATGAAGGACCGGACGACCGGGAGGGCGACATCGGCCTCGAGGAGGGCGATACGGATTTCCCGGGCCGCTGCGTCGATGTCAGCCTCGGACAGCCGGCCTTTGCCGCGCAGGCCCTTGAAGGTATTCGCCAAGCGGTCGGAGAGCGTATCGAACACGGTGGTCGCGATTCCTCGGGTCGGGGGCGTGGTGGTCGTCCCCCAGGGTATCGGGCCGCGCCGCCGGCACGACCCCGCGGGCGGCTTTCCCTTCCGGGGCGCAGGAGGAGACGGCCCGGGCGCGGGGACGGGGCCGGGGAGGCAGGGCCCGGACCGCCGCTCCCGGGCTAGCCGAGGGCCGCCTGGACGGATTCCGCCAGGGCCGCGGCCGGGGCGGGCTCCAGCGGTTTGCCCTCCGGGGTGGTGACGTACAGCGTGTCCACCGCGTTCGCGCCCAGCGTCGAGACGTGGGCGCTGCGGACCCGGACGCCCCCGGCTTCCAGGGCCCGCCCGATGCGGTGCAGCAGCCCCACGGCGTCGGGGGCGCGGACCTCCAGGACGGTGGCGACCGAGGAGACGGCCGGGACCACCGCGACCCGCGGCGGCGGGGGGACCACCCCGCGGCGCCGCGGATAGGCGGCCTCGCGTTCCGCCAGCCTCGCCGGGACGTCCAGCGTGCCGTCCAGGGCCCGGACCAGGTCGGTGCGCAGCCGCGCGGCCTCAGGCAGCGCCCCGTACTCCGCGGCCACCCGCCAGCGCAGCACCAGCACCTCGCCGAGCCGGTCCGGGAGCTCCAGGGAGCGCAGTTCGGCCGCGCGTACGGTGAGCCGGTGCAGGGCCAGGACCCCGGCGGCCGCCGGGAGCACCCCCGGCTGGTCGGGGACGGCCACGACGAGCTCCGCCCCGACCGCGTCCTCCTCCTCGCGGGCGTGCAGCGCCAGGACCGGCTCGCGGGTGCGCAGGGCCTCCACCGCGAGGCGCTCCTGCTCCGTGGTGGGGATCTCCGGTTCGGCGGCCGCCGGGGCGGCGCCCTGGAGGACGGCTGCGACCCGCGCGACCAGGTCGGCGACGAGGGAGGCCCGCCAGGCGCTCCAGGCGGCCGGGCCGGTGGCGAGGGCATCGGCCTCGGTCAGGGCGTGCAGGACCTCCAGCGTGCCGGCGGACCCCACGGCCTCGGCGACCGCACCGACGGTGGCGGGGTCGTCCAGATCGCGCCGGGTCGCGGTGTCGATCAGCAGCAGGTGGTGGCGGACGAGGGTGCCGAGGACGGCGGCGTCCTGCGCGTCGAAGCCCACCCGGACGGCGACGTCCCGGGCGATGGTCTCGCCGGCCACCGAGTGGTCCCCTGGCCAGCCCTTGCCGATGTCGTGGAGCAGCGCGGCCATCAGCAGCAGGTCGGGCCGGCCCACCCGGCGGGTGAGCACCGAGGCCCGTACGGCCGTCTCGACCAGGTGCCGGTCGACCGTCCAGGTGTGGACGGGGTTGCGCTGCGGGCGGCAGCGGACCCGTTCCCAGTCGGGCAGCAGGCGGGTGACCAGGCCTTCGGCCTCCATCGCCTCCCACACCGCGACGGTGGGCTCCCCCGCGCCCAGCAGCGTCAGCAGCTGCTCGCGCGCCTCGGCCGGCCAGGGCACCGGCAGCGGCCTGCTCTGCGCCGCGAGCCGGCGCAGGGCGTGCAGCGAGACGGGCAGTCCCGCCTGGGCGGCGGCGGCGCCGAGCCGCAGCGCCAGCACGGGATCGCGGTCCGGGCGGGCGGCCAGCGCCAGTACGGCTTCCCCGTCGGACTCCACGACCCCCTCGGCCAGCGGCGCCCGCTCCCCGGCGGGGGCGCCCCGGCCGCCCAGCAGCCCGCGCAGCCTCGGCCGGGTGCTGCGGGCCCGCAGGACCCGGCCGACCTCCCGCCAGGTCACGTCCCCCGCGTACGCGACGACCCGGGCGGCCTCGTACACCTCGCGCAGCAGCGCGTCCGCGTCGAGCAGCCCGAGCTGCGCCGCGACCTGGTCCTGCTCCTGGAGGGCGAGCCGGTCGGTGGCGCGGCCCGTGACCAGGTGCAGGGCGTCCCGGGCGTCCAGCAGCCGGCGCCGGGCCTCGGCGAGCCCTTCGCGTGGGGCGTCGGCGAGCCAGGACGCGGCCACGGCGCGCAGGGCGGTGGCGTCCCGGAGCCCGCCCCGGGCCTCCTTGAGGTCGGGTTCCAGCAGGAAGCGCAGCTCACCCGACCGCTCGGCCCGCTCCCGGCACAGGGAGTGCAGCTCCGGGAGCCGTTTGGCGGCCTGGTTGCGCCAGTCGGCGAGGACCGAGGTGCGCAGTCCGGCGAGGAGCCCGGCGTCCCCGGCGACGGCCCGGGCGTCCAGCAGGCCGAGGTGCACCTTCAAATCCTCGGCGGCGGTCTTGCGGGCCTCGGCGGGGGTCCGTACCGAGTGGTCGAGGGCGAGGCCCAGGTCCCACACGGGGTACCAGAGCCGGTCGGCCAGCGCGGCGAGGGCCCGCGGCTCGGCCTTGCCGTCGTGCAGCAGGACCAGGTCGAGGTCGCTGCGCGGGGAGAGTTCGGCCCGGCCGTAGCCGCCGACGGCCACCAGGGCGGCGCCGCGCACCCCGGTCTCCCGTACGGCGGTCCGGAACAGCGCGGTCAGCCAGTCGTCGGTCAGCCCGGCCAGGGCGGAACGCCGCGAAGGCCCGGACTGCGGCTCCTCCTGGAGGAGCCGCAGCCGGGCCGCGGCGTAACCGCCGGGTCCCGAGTCGGCCGTGTGGTCCGTGTTCTCTTCGACGCTCGTCACCCGGGAGCTCCCGTCACCTAGAGCGCGTCAGCGCCGCGCTCGCCTGTGCGGACCCGGACCACCGAGTCCACGGGGACGCTCCACACCTTGCCGTCGCCGATCTTGCCGGTGCTGGCGACGCGCACGATGAGCTCGATCAGTTCCTCGGCCTCGCTGTCGTCGACGAGCACCTCGATGCGGATCTTCGGTACGAGGTCCACCTGGTACTCGGCGCCGCGGTAGACCTCGGTGTGGCCGCGCTGGCGGCCGTAGCCGCTGGCCTCGGAGACGGTCAGCCCCTGGACCCCGAAGGCCTGGAGGGCCTCCTTGATCTCGTCCAGTTTGTGCGGCTTGACGATCGCGGTGATCAGCTTCATGCGTCAACCTTCTTGCTCGCGGCGGGGGCGGGGGCGGCGGTGCTGCGCGGGGCGGTGCCGCCGCCGGCTCCGCTGAAGTCGTAGGCGGTCTCGGCGTGCTCGGCCTGGTCGATGCCGGCGACCTCGACGTCCTCGGTGACCCGCATCCCGATCGTCTTGTCGAGGAGGAAGGCGAGGACCGCGGACACCACGAGAGAGTAGGCGAGGACCGCGAAGACGCCGACGGCCTGCTTGCCGAGCTGTTCCAGGCCGCCGCCGTAGAAGAGGCCGGCCACGTCGGACTGGACTCCGCCGGTGGCGAAGAGCCCGACGAGCAGGGAGCCCGCGACACCGCCGACGAGGTGCACGCCGACCACGTCGAGGGAGTCGTCGAAGCCGAACCTGTACTTCAGGCCCACCGCCATGGCGCAGAGCACGCCGGCGATGGCGCCGACGGCGATCGCGCCGAGCGGGCTGACGGCTCCGCCCGCGGGGGTGATGGCGACGAGGCCCGCGACGGCGCCGGAGGCGGCGCCGAGGGTGGTGAAGGAGCCGTGGCGCAGCTTCTCGTAGCCGAGCCAGGCCAGCATGGCGGCGGCGGTGGCCACCTGGGTGTTGACGAACATGACCGCGCCGACGCCGTCGTCGTTGCCGAGCCAGGAGCCCGCGTTGAAGCCGAACCAGCCGAACCAGAGCAGGCCGGCGCCGAGCATCACCAGGGGGAGGCTGTGCGGGCGCATCGGGTCCTTCTTGAAGCCGACGCGCTTGCCGATGACGAGGATCACGCCGAGGGCGGCGGCGCCCGCGTTGATGTGGACGGCGGTGCCGCCGGCGAAGTCGATGACGCCGAGCTCGAAGAGCCAGCCGCCGGCGCCCCAGACCCAGTGGGCGACGGGGAAGTAGACGACGGTCACCCACAGGGCGGTGAACAAGGCCCAGGAGCCGAACTTGACGCGGTCGGCCAGCGCACCGCTGATCAGGGCGGGGGTGATGACGGCGAACATCAGCTGGAAGACGGCGAAGACGTAGACCGGGATGGTGTAGCCGTCCCAGAGCTCGGTGATCCCGATGCCGCTGAGGCCGACGTAGTCGGAGTTCCAGCCGATGAGGGAGCCGGAGTCGGTGCCGAAGGCGAGGCTGAAGCCGTAGAGGACCCACAGGATCGTGACGATCCCGAGGCTGATGAAGCTCATCATCAGCATGTTGAGGCTGCTCTTGACGCGGACCATGCCTCCGTAGAAGAAGGCGAGTCCCGGGGTCATCAGCATGACCAGGGCGGAGCAGATGAGCATGAACCCGGTGTTCGCGGCAGACAGCGTCGGGGCGTCTGCTGCGAGGGTCGTGATGGCTGATGCCATCGGCGTCTCCTCGTCGTCGGTACGTTCGCGTGCGGGCGATCGTGAAAACCTGAGCGGCGGTACGGGGTGTCCGGCCGGGCGGGGGAGCTGGCCGGTTAGTGACCCCGAGATTCGCGCAGGCCGGTTTCCGGCGGCGCCGCTGGGTGTTTCGTGCCGATGACGAAGAGGTCGTGCGTGTTACGCGTCCATGAACGGGCGGCGGGGGGAGAGCCGGCCGCGGCAGTACCCGGACGTCCTGGCTGGGGGAGCCTGATCGGGCTTCACGGGGTGACTGCCGCGGCCGGGGCCTGAGGGGGCGGCCGCCCGGGTCGTCAGACGGCCGCCGCGGCTTCGGGGAGCCGCGAGGCGAGGTGGTCGGTGAGCCGGACCACCTCGGCGACGCCGCCGTACTCACGGGCGGCGGAGTCCACGGTCTTGCGCAGCCGGGTGTTCACCCGTTCGGAGCGCACCTTTCCCGCCACGTCGAGGGCGCGGTCGACGAGGACGGCGGCCTGCTCGGGCTCGCGTTGGAGCAGGTGGACGGTGGCCATGCCGATCAGGTTGAGGGCGTAGGAGCGCTGGTGCTCCTCGTCCTTCTCGAAGAGCTGGACGGCCCGTTCCATGACGGGTTCGGCGAGGGAGGCGTACATGGGGCTGCGGCCCGCCACGTAGGCCAGGTCGCGGTACGAGTGCGAGTTCTCCCCGTTCAGCTCGGCCTCGGAGAAGAAGCGGATCCAGTCGGGTTCGGGCTCTCCTCCGAAGGCGACGTCGCCGAAGGTGTCCTCGGCCATCCGCACGGCCCTCTTGCAGCGGCTGGGCTGCCCCATGTTGGCGTACGCGCGGGCCTCCATCGCATACAGCATGGCCTGGGTGCGGGGGCCGGCGCAGTCGCGGCTGCCGTACTGGGCGAGGTGCACGAGTTCCAGGGCGTCCTCGGGGCGGCCGAGGTGGATCATCTGGCGGCTCATGCCGGAGAGGATGTACGAGCCGAGCGGCTTGTCCCCGGCCTCCTTCGCGGCGTGCAGGGCGAGGACGAAGTACTTCTGCGCGGTGGGGTGCAGCCCGATGTCGTAGCTCATCCAGCCGGCCAGTTCGGCGAGTTCCGCGGCGACCTTGAACAGCCGCTTCATGACCGGCGCGGGGTGGCTCTCCTGGAGCAGGTCGGTGACCTCGTGCAGCTGGCCCACGACCGCTTTGCGGCGCAGTCCGCCGCCGCATTGGGCGTCCCACTGGCGGAACATCACGGTGGTGGCATCGAGGAGGTCGAGTTCCGGTTCGGAGAGCCTGGGCGGGCGGTGGCCGCCGAGGGCGCCCGCCGGCCCCGCCTCCCGCGGTCCCGGGTCGGCGGCCGGGACGGGGACGAGCCAGCGCTGCATGGGCTCGATGAGGGCGGGGCCGGCGGAGAGGGCGAGCGAGGTCCCGAGGAAGCCGCGGCGGGCCAGCATCAGGTCGCTGCGGGAGAACTCGCCGAGCAGTTCCACGGTCTGCGGGCCGGCCCAGGGCAGGTCGACGCCCGAGACGGAGGGGGTCTGGTGGGCGGTGCGCAGCCCGAGCTGCTCGATGGCGACGACGGAGCCGAAGCGCTCGGAGAACAGCTCGGAGAGGATCCGCGGGACGGGCTCGCGCGGCTGCTCGCCGTCCAGCCAGCGGCGTACCCGGGAGGTGTCGGTGCTGATGTGGTGGGCGCCCATCTGGCGGGCCCGGCGGTTGACCTGGCGGGCGAGTTCGCCCTTGGACCAACCGCTGCGCACGAACCACGAGGTCAGCGACTCGTTCCGGTCGGCTGACTCCTCACCCGTTCCGCTTGCGCCGCTGCCGCTCACTGGAACGCCCCCATCCGCTCAGCCTCTTCACACGGAACCCTGGCGGGGACGGCGGGTGCCGCCACGGACCTTCACAAGTCCTTCACTCATTGCCTCCGGCATACCCACGCTCGGGTCCGCCTTCGGGGCTCGTGCAACCGAAAGTAATCCTACGATCACCCCCACGGCGAGGTCGATTCCACAAACGCCACCATTCGCCACCCCTTTGAATGAACTCGCCACCGGCCAGGCGCGATTCACTTGACACGAGGCGAGAACGGACCGGTTGGACTGGAGTGCACCCGGGGCGCGCGCGGCGAGGAGTGCGCCGGGCGGCCCTCGGGGGACGCCCCGCAGGCACGCTCCGGCAGCAGGTCCGGCCGGCGTCGTAACCACCGGCACGTCCGACCCGTTGGAGGGGGCATGGGCATGGGCTTCACGATCGGCGGCAGCCGCGGCACCAGGGAGTTCCGTTCCGGCGTCCGGCGCCGCGGGCGGACCTCGGAGTGCACGGCGGTGGCGGAGTACACCGGACTGTGGGGCTGGGACGTGGTGCCGGGCGCCCGGGCCGCGGGACCCGGCCGCGACTGCTCCTGCGGGGACCCGGGGTGTACCGCGCCGGGGGCGCACCCGCTGGCCTTCGCCCCCACGGTCAAGGCCGGCGCCACCCTGGACGAGGTGACCGAGGCCTGGGGCGGCTACCCGGGCGCCGCGGTCCTGCTGCCGGCGGGCCACTCCTTCGACGTCATCGAGGTCTCCGAGGAGGTCGGACGGCGCGCGCTCGTCCGGCTGGAGCGGATGGGGCTGCCGCTGGGCCCGGTCACCGGGACCCCCGACGGCCGGGCCCAGTTCTTCGTGGCCCCCGGTGCGGCGGCCGGGCTGCCACACCTGCTGTACCGGATGGGCTGGGACGACGCCGACCTCGACCTGCGGGCCCTGGGGCTGGGGGCCTTCGTCACCGCCCCGCCCTCCGACCGGGCCGGCCGCGGCCCCGTCCGCTGGCTGCGCCCCCCGGGCCTGGACTGCGCCGGCGGCCCGCCCGAGGCCCGGCTGCTGCTGGGCACCCTGGCCTACCTCTGCCACCGCTTCCGCCACTGAGCGTCCCGCCGGATCGTGCCCGGTACGCGTACGGCCCGCTCCCCCCGGCCGGGGGGAGCGGGCCGTACGTACGCCCGGGGGCCGTGCTTCACTCGCCGGTTCAGTCGCCGGTTCAGTCGCCGATCAGGGCGTCCACGAACGCCTCCGGCTCGAAGGGGGCCAGGTCGTCGGGGCCCTCGCCCAGACCGATCAGCTTGACCGGGACGCCCAGCTCGCGCTGGACGGCGACGACGATGCCGCCCTTGGCGGTGCCGTCGAGCTTGGTCAGCACGATGCCGGTGATGTCCACCACCTCGGCGAAGACGCGGGCCTGCGTCAGTCCGTTCTGGCCGGTGGTGGCGTCGAGGACCAGCAGGATCTCGTCCAGCGGACCGTGCTTCTCCACGACGCGCTTGACCTTGCCGAGCTCGTCCATCAGGCCGGTCTTGGTGTGCAGGCGTCCCGCGGTGTCGATGAGCACCACGTCGGCGCCCTCGGCGATGCCCTCCTTGACCGCGTCGTAGGCGATCGAGGCGGGGTCGCCGCCCTCGGGGCCGCGCACGGTGCGGGCGCCGACGCGCTCCCCCCAGGTCTGGAGCTGGTCGGCGGCGGCGGCGCGGAAGGTGTCGGCTGCGCCGAGCACCACGCTGCGGCCGTCGGCGACGAGCACCCGGGCCAGCTTTCCGGTGGTGGTGGTCTTGCCGGTGCCGTTCACGCCGACGACCATCACGACGGCGGGGGTGTCGACGCCGCTCTCGGTCTTCACGGCGCGGTCGAAGTCGGTGCCGACCAGGGTCAGCAGTTCCTCCTTCAGCAGCGCACGCAGGTCCGCGGGGGTGCGGGTGCCGAGCACCTTGACCCGCTCGCGGAGCCGGTCGACCAGTTCCTGCGTCGGGACGACACCGACGTCGGCGATGAGGAGGGTCTCCTCGATCTCCTCCCAGGTGTCCTCGTCGAGGTGCTCGCGGGAGAGCAGCGTGAGCAGCCCCTTGCCGAGGGAGTTCTGCGACCGGGCGAGGCGGGCGCGCAGCCGGATCAGGCGGCCGGCGGTGGGCTCGGGCACCTCGATCGCGGGCGCGGCCGGGGCGACCGGGTCCTCGACGGCGACCGGTGAGTCGGTGGCCGCCGCCGCATCGGGGAGGGTGACCTCCTCGATGGTGCGGCGCGGCTCTTCGGCCGTCGGTGCGGCGTCCTCCCCCACCTGGGGTTCGGCGGGCGGGGCAGTGATGGTCGGCGTGCTCGACGGTGCCGGGGGCGGCAGCTGCTTCTTCTTGCGGCTGCTGACCACGAGCCCGCTGATCGCGCCGACCGCGACCAGGGCGATGACTACAGCAAGGATGAGGATTTCCATAACCTCCCCAGTATCGGCCACCGGGGCGCGGAAGCCGGGACCTTGGAGGTTCCCACCAGGACTGAAGCCCCTATGGGCCGTTTTAACAGCACATCTATGATGATGGGCGACTCCCCACCTCCTCCCCCACGGAGTACCCATGCCTGCCGAGCCTGCCGCCGGCGTCATAGCGGCCCCCGCCGACGGTCCCGCCGAGGGTCCCGCCGAGAACGCCTCCCGGAGTCCCGCCGGGGGTCCGGCCGGGAGCGCCGTCGAGACCCGGGGCCTGGAGCCCGTACCGGACGGGGAGCGCCGGGGCCGGGTCCGCGAGCTCGTCCCCACCTGGGTCGCCGCCAACATCAGCGTGCTGCTGCTGACCATGGGCGCCGGGCTGGTGATCTTCAACAAGCTGAACATCTGGCAGGTGCTGGTCGTCGCGGTCGCGGCGCCCGTGGTCTCGTACGGGATCGTCGGGGTGATCTCGCTGGCCGGCAAGCGCGGCGGCGCGCCCGGCATGGCCCTGTCGCGGGCCGTGTTCGGGCAGCGCGGCAACCTCTTCCCGGGGGCGCTGATCTGGGTGGCCCGCTGGGGCTGGGAGACGATCAACGCGGTCAGCGGCGCCTATGCCGTGCTGACCGTCCTCGACCTGCTCTTCGGCATCAGGCGCAGCACCGCCCTGATCGTCGTCACCCTGCTGTTCTTCGTGGGCTGCACCTTCGTGGTCTCGGGCCTGGGCATCAAGGCGCTGCGCGTCTGCTCCACCTGGTCCACCTACCTCTTCGGCGCGTTCAGCGTGCTCGTCCTCGGCTACCTGGCGGCCACCACCGACTGGTCCGCCGTCTTCGGCAAGCCGGCCGGCTCCACGGCGATGATGGTCGCGGGCATCGGCACGATCGCGGCCGGCGGTATCAGCTGGGTGCCCTCCGGCCCCGACTTCACCCGCTACCTGCCGCGCACCGCCTCCTCCCGGGGCGTGGTCGCCGCGACGGTCGGCGGCGCGGGAGTCGTGGTCCTGCCGATGGTGCTGATGGGCGCGGTCATGGCCGTCGGCACCCCGGACCTGGCGACCGCCCAGGACCCGGTCTCCTTCATCGGCGAGCTGCTGCCGACCTGGATCGCGGTGCCGTACCTGCTCATCGCCGTCGTCGGCATGCTGCTGATCAACTCGATGTCCATGTACTCGGCCGGTTTCACCGCGCAGACCCTCGGCATCAAGGTCCCCCGGGCCTGGGCGGTCAGCGTCAACGCCGTCATCAGCCTGGTCTTCGGCTTCCTGCTGATGGTGGTGGCGACCAGCTTCTTCGGCTCGTTCATCTCCTTCCTGACCCTGCTGGCCGTGGCCTTCTCCGCGTGGATCGGGGTCTTCGGCGTGGACATGCTGCGCCGCAGGACCTACGACGGCACGGCCCTGCTGGACACCACGCGGACCAGCGCCTACTGGTACCGGGGCGGCTTCGCCTGGCAGGCGATGACCGCCTGGGCCCTCGCCCTGGTGGTGGGGCTGCTGTTCACCTCGGTGGACTGGTTCAGCGGCCCGCTCTCGGACACCTGGATCGGGCACAACGGCCTCGGCTGGGTCGCGGGGATCGTCACCTCGGGCGTGCTGTACGCGGCGCTGCCGCGCACGGCGGAGCCCCGGCCGACGGAATCCCTGTCCAACTGACGCTGCGTCAGCTAACGTCCCCCTTCGCCCGCCCACCCCATCCGGCGAAGGGGGACTTCTCCATGCCCATCACCGTGGCCCGGTTCAATCTCGTCGACCCGAACGGCACCCCGGAGTCCCTCTCCGCCCGCTACAGGGCGGCCCTGGAAATGGCCCGGTACGCCGACGACCGCGGGATCGACACCGTCCAGACCGAGGAGCACCACGGCACCGCCAACAACTGGCTGCCCTCGCCGTTCGCCTTCGCGGGCGCGGTCTTCGGCGCCACCCGCCGCATCGCGGTCACCGTCTCGGCGATCATCGGCCCGCTGTACGACCCGCTGAGGGCGGCCGAGGAGATCGCGGTCCTGGACCTGCTGAGCGGCGGTCGGCTGGTCACGGTCGCGGGCATCGGCTACCGGCCCGAGGAGTACGCGCAGCAGGGCGTGGAGTGGGCCCGGCGCGGCCGCCTCCAGGACGAGCTGCTGGAGACCCTGCTGCAGGCGTGGACCGGGGAGCCCTTCGCGTTCCGGGGCCGCACCGTACGGGTGACCCCGCGCCCCTTCACCCGGCCGCACCCGCTGCTGCTGGTCGGCGGCAGCTCCGAGGCGGCGGCCCGGCGCGCTGCCCGGCTGGGGCTGCCGTTCTTCCCCAGCGCCCACCTCCCCGAGCTGGAGGCGTACTACCGGGCGAAGTTGGCCGAGTACGGCACGGAGGGCTTCTGCATGATGCCCGCGGCGCAGACCCCGCTGCTGCACATCGCGGAGGACCCGGACCGGACGTGGGCGCAGTACGGCGAGCACTTCCTGCACGAGGCGGGCACGTACGCGTCCTGGCAGTCCCGGGACATCCGCAGCGCGGTGCGGTCGGGGGCGCGCTCGGTGGCGGAGCTCCGCGAGGAGGGCGTCTACCGGATCCTCACTCCGGACGAGGCGCTCGCCTACGCCCGGGGCGCGGGCGAGGCCGGGAACCTGGTCCTGCACCCGCTGTGCGGGGGCATGCCGGTGGACGAGGGCTGGCGGAGCCTGCACCTGCTGTGCGAACGGGTACTGCCCCGGCTCAAGGACTGAGCCGGGGCAGTATCGAGGAGAGGGGTGGCGGCGGGGATGGTTACCCCATCTCCTCCAGCGCCTTGCCCTTGGTCTCCGGCACCCACTTGAGGATGAAGGGGATCGAGAGCATGGCGAAGACTGCGTAGATGACGTACGCACCGGAGAGGTTCCAGTCCGAGAGCGTCGGGAAGCTGACGGTGATGACCCAGTTGGCGATCCACTGGGCGGCGGCCGCCACGCCGAGGGCGGCGGCGCGGATCCGGCCCGGGAACATCTCGCCGAGCAGCACCCAGACCACCACGCCCCAGGACAGGGCGAAGAAGAGGACGAAGCAGTTGGCCGCGATGATGGCCACGAGCCCCTGGGTCTCCGGCAGGGAGACATCCGCGCCGCTGCCCGTCCGGTAGGAGAAGGCCCAGGCGGCGAGGGCGAGGGAGATCGTCATGCCGGCGGAGCCGATGAGGGCCAGCGGCTTGCGGCCGATCCGGTCCACGAGCAGCATCGCGATCACCGTGCCGATGATGTTCACGACGGAGGTCTCGAAGGAGTACAGGAACGAGGAGCTCGGGTCGACGCCGACGGACTGCCACAGCGAGGAGCTGTAGTAGAAGATCACGTTGATGCCGACGAGCTGCTGGAAGACGGAGAGGCCGATGCCGACCCAGACGATCGGCAGGAAGCCCATGCGGCCGCCGAGCAGGTCCTTGAAGGTCGACTTCTGCTCCGAGTGGATGGCGTTGTCGATCTCGCGGACGCGGGCGTCGGCGTCGATGCCCTCGCCCTCGACCTCGCGCAGGACCGTCTTGGCCTTGTCCATGCGGCCGACCGAGACGAGGAAGCGCGGGGACTCCGGGATCGCGAAGGACAGCAGGCCGTAGAGCACGGCCGGGACGACCATGACGCCGAGCATCCACTGCCAGGCTTCCAGGCCGCCGATCTCGCCGCGCTGGTCGCCGTCGGCGAGGTTGAGGATGCCCCAGTTGACCAGCTGGGAGACCGCGATGCCGATGACGATGGCGGCCTGCTGGAAGGAGGCGAGCCGGCCGCGGTAGGCGGGCGGGGAGACCTCGGCGATGTAGGCGGGGCCGATCACCGAGGCCATGCCGATGCCGAAGCCGCCGATGATGCGCCACATCGCGAGGTCCCAGAGCGCGAACGGCAGGGCCGAGCCGATGGCGCTGGCGGTGAAGAGGACGGCGGCGATCTGCATGCAGCGGATCCGGCCGATGCGGTCGGCGATGCGGCCGGCGGTGGCGGCGCCGAAGGCGCAGCCGATCAGGGCGGCCGCGATCACCTGGGCGAGGGTTCCGGAGCCGACGTCGAAGCGGTCGCGGATGGCCTCGACGGCGCCGTTGATGACGGAGCTGTCGTATCCGAAGAGGAATCCGCCCATGGCCGCGGCGGCGGTGATGAAGATGACGTGCCCCAGGTGCTCGGGCTGGGACGCGTTTCCACCGCCTGCCGCGGGTGCGTTCGCTGTGCTGGTCAAGGTGCGCTCCTGGGCCCGGCGCCGACGGCGGGCAGCGTGGGGGAAGTGGGCTCTCGTGTGGTCGCCTGAACGTGTGCCTCCAGTGGCGCACATCAAACAGTGCGCCACCACCTGAAGGCTGCGGCGACAGAGGAGAGCTTATGGCTTCACTTCTTGAAGTCAATAGGGAGTGAAGGACCTGTTTCTGCCCCATGAACGCAGTACGCGGGGAGATTCGTTGTGTCGATCATTCACACCTTGAACGACGAGTAGCCCTAACGGAGCCGCTGACTGATCACCTTGGACACTCCATCGCCCTGCATGGAGACGCCGTACAGGGCATCGGCGACCTCCATCGTCCGCTTCTGATGGGTGATCACGATCAGCTGGGAGCTCTCCTGGAGCTCCTCCATGATCCGGATGAGCCGCTGCAGGTTGGTGTCGTCCAGCGCGGCCTCCACCTCGTCCATGACGTAGAACGGACTGGGGCGCGCCTTGAAGATGGACACCAGCAGGGCCACCGCGGTCAGCGAGCGCTCGCCGCCGGACAGCAGGGACAGCCGCTTGACCTTCTTGCCGGGCGGGCGGGCCTCGACGTCCACCCCGGTGGCGAGCATGTTGTCGGGATCGGTGAGGACCAGCCGCCCCTCCCCGCCGGGGAACAGCCGCGAGAACACCCCTTCGAACTCCCTGGCCGTGTCCCGGTACGCCTCGGTGAAGACCTGCTCGACGCGTGCGTCGACCTCCTTCACCACCTGGAGGAGGTCCGCGCGGGTCTTGCGCAGGTCCTCCAGCTGCTCGCTGAGGAACCGGTGGCGCTCCTCCAGGGCCGCGAACTCCTCCAGCGCCAGCGGGTTCACCTTGCCGAGCTGCTGGTAGGCGCGTTCGGCTGCCTTGAGGCGCTTCTCCTGCCGGGCGCGGTCGAAGGGGCCGGGCCGGTTGCGCGGATGCTCCGGGTCCTCCGGCAGGGCCTCGCCCTCGGCGGCCGGGGACGGCGGCACCGGCTGGTCGGGGCCGTACTCGGCGACCAGGCCGGCCGCCTCCATGCCGAACTCCTCCAGCGCCCTGGACTCCAGCTGCTCGATCCGCAGCCGCTTCTCGGCCCCCAGCACCTCCCCGCGGTGGACGGAGTCGGTGAGCTTGTCGAGTGCGCCCAGCAGCTCCCGCCCGCGGTTCCTGGCCTCGGCGAGCTCCCGTTCCCACCGCCCCTTGGCGTGCTCGGCCGCGCCCCGCTCCTCGTCGGCCCGGCCCAGCGACACCTCCACGTGCGCGAGCAGCTGCCGCGCGCCGTCGGCCACCGCGCCGGCCACCTCGGCCTCGTGCCGGCGCCGGGCGCGGCGGCGTTCCGCCCGGGTGCGGGCCTCGCGCTCCGCCGCGGCCGCGCGGTCGAGCGCATCGGCCCGGCCGGCCAGTGCCCTGACCCGCTCCTCGTGGGTCCGCAGCTGCAGCCGGGCCTCCATCTCGGTCTGCCGGGCGTTGGCCCCGTCGGCGGCGAGCCGGTCGCGCCGGGAGCTGTCCGGGTCCTGCCCGCCCTCCCCCGCCGGGTCGCTCTCCTCGGCCGTGGCCAGCTGCTCCGCGCACTCCTCCACGTCCATCAGCGCCTGCTCCAGCGCGTCCTGGGCCTTGGCGGCGGCCGTGACGCTGCGCTCGGCCTCGCCCGCGGCGCCCTTGGCCTGGCCCGCGAGCCGCCCCAGCTGCTGCGCGGCCCCCGCCCGGGCCCGCTCACCGGCCCGGCGGCGTTCCCCGAGCTCCTCGACCAGCGCCGCCGCATCCTGCCTGTGGCGCTGCGCGGCTGCCAGGGCCCCGGCCAGCTCCCGGCACTGCCCGTCCAGCCGGGCCAGTTCACCCGCGGCCTCGTCGACGGCGGCCTGGACCTCGATCAGGCTGGGCGCCCCGGCGGAGCCGCCCTGGGCGATCCGTGCTCCGAGCACGTCGCCGAGGGCGGTGACGGCCACCGCGCCGGGGCGCCGGGCGACCAGCTCCTCGGCCTCCTCCAGGGTGGCGACCACGAAGTGGTCGCGCAGCACCCACTCCACGGCCCGCAGCAGTCCGGGGTCCCCCTGCACCAGACCGGCGGCCGGTACGCACCCCTGCACGACGACGCCGACGCCCGCCGCCTCCGCCGCCGCGGCCGGAGCCGCTGGCGCCGGGGCCACCACGGCCGGAGCCGCCGGCGCCGGGGCCCGGTCCGGGTCTCCGGGCTGGCCCGGTACCGGCGCGGTCCCCGGGCCGGCGACCAGGAACGCGGCGCGGCCCGCGTCCGCCTCCCGCAGGTGCCGGATGGCGGCGGCCGCCGCCTCCGGTGAGGCCACGGCCAGCGCGTCCGCCGCCACGCCCAGGGCCGCGGCCACGGCGGCCTCGTACCCCGTGGCGACCGACAGCCGCTCCGCCGCCGGGCCGAGCAGCCCCGCCAGCCGGTCCCGCGCCGCGAGCAGCGCCCCGGTGCCGTCCTTGCGCCGCAGGCCGAGCGCGAGCGCATCGCGCCGGGCCGACACGGCGGCCCGGGAGCGCTCCGCGGCGGTCACCGCGTCCCGGGCCGCGGCCGACGCCTCCTCGGCCCGCGCCAGCGCCGCGCGGGCGTCCTCGTACTCGACCGCCTCCGCCGCGTCGCCGTCGAGCTCACCGACCTCGGCAGCGAGGGCCTCGTACTCCTCCCGGGCCGCCGCCGCCCGGGACTCGGCGTCGTCCCGGGCCGCCACCAGCCGGTCGATCTCGGCCTGCGCGGCGGCCGCCCGGGACCGGGCGGCCGCCAGCCGCCCCGTCAGCCGGGCCAGGGCCTCGCGCCGGTCGGCGACGGCCCGCGCCGCGTCCCGCAGCCGCCGCTCCTCCTCGGCCAGTTCGCGCTCCAGCTCCGCCCGGTGGGCCGAGGTGTCCTCCAGGGCGTACGAGGCGGCTTCCAGGGCAGCCGTCAGCTCCGCCTCCTGCTCGCGGATCCGGGCGGCCTCCTTCTCCAGGTCCTCGGGGTCCCGGCCGCGCCGCTCCTCCTCCACCGGGGCGGAGGCGCTCTTGACCCGCGCGTCCGCCAGGGACGCGGTCCCCCGGACCCGTTCGGCGAGCTGGGAGAGCGCGTACCAGATCTGCTGGGCCGTACCGAGCCGCGGCGCGAGCTCCCGTACGGTCTCCTCCAGCTGAGCCTCGCGCCGCCGGGCCGCCGCGAGCTGTGCCTCCGCGGCCTCCTTGCGCTCCTTGAGGGCCGCCTCGTCCGCGAGTTCCGCAGCGAGGGCGCCGCGCAGTGCCACCAGGTCGTCGGCGAGCAGCCGCAGCCGGGCGTCGCGCAGGTCGGCCTGGATGACGGCGGCGCGGCGGGCCACGGCCGCCTGCCGGCCCAGGGGCTTGAGCTGGCGGCGCAGCTCGTCGCCGAGGTCCTGGACGCGGGCCAGGTTGGCCTGCATCGCGTCCAGCTTGCGCAGCGCCTTCTCCTTGCGCTTGCGGTGCTTGAGCACCCCGGCCGCCTCCTCGATGAAGGCGCGGCGGCCCATCGGGTCGGCATGCAGTACGGAGTCCAGCTGGCCCTGGCCGACGATGACGTGCATCTCGCGGCCGATGCCGGAGTCGGACAGCAGGTCCTGGATGTCGAGCAGGCGGCACGTGTCGCCGTTGATCTGGTACTCGCTGCTGCCGCCGCGGAACATGATCCGGGTGATGGTGACTTCGGCGTAGTCGATCGGCAGGGCGCCGTCGGAGTTGTCGATGGTCAGCGAGACCTCGGCGCGGCCGAGCGGCGGGCGCCCGGTGGTCCCCGCGAAGATGACGTCCTCCATCTTGCCGCCGCGCAGGGATTTGGCGCCCTGTTCGCCCATGACCCAGGACAGGGCGTCCACGACGTTGGACTTGCCGGAGCCGTTCGGGCCCACCACGCAGGTGATGCCGGGCTCGAAGCGGAGCGTGGTGGCGGAAGCAAAGGATTTGAAACCGCGCAGGGTCAGGGACTTGAGGTGCACGCCGCCGGACTCTACCTTTCGCCGCCCGTTTCACCCGGGAAAGCGGCGGGGCGGCGGTGCTGCGGGAAAGAAAGAAGGGACGCCGAAGCGTCCCTTGCAGATCATGCGGGGCTGGATGAGAGCGACGAATGAGCGCGGGTCAGGTGAGCGCAGGCTCCGCCTGGGGTACGTCGATATCGATGCTGTCCAGCAGCGAGTCTCCGTGCTGAGCGGCGGCCGCGTTCAGCGCGTCGTTTTCGGACTGAATCCGTACGAGCTCGGACTCAAGGTCTTGGACGCGCTGCTGAAGCCGTCGCATCTCGGCGAGGAGTCGCGGGTCGGAACCGCCGACGTAACCGAGAAGCGCCTTTGCCATGATGGATGGTCCTCCACACTGAGTGACCGACCGAAGCGGTGTGGGTCGTGAGGGAATCGCACCCGCGGATGTCCGGCAGCAACTGACAGTCACTGCGCTTACTACTGCCAACACTGCCAAACAGCTCAGGTGCGCGGGGCTTCCAGCGTCTCACCAAAAAGTTTGACGGTCAACACGATCACGCCCCGTATCGGCGGGCGACCCGGCCCTCGCAGGGGGCGTGGAGATCATCCTCGCTTCCGAGCCTTCCACGGATCGCCCGCCGTGGCAACGCGTCGACGGAGAATGCGCAGTTCCGACCGGGTGCGGACGGCTCCACAGTGTGATCAGTGCATGATCAGTCGAACGCTCACCTGATCGCGAAGCCGTCGTAGCCACCGCGCGGTGTGCCCCAGATCTCTGTCACTCCGTCCACCCGCCCGGGCGTGTCGGCGGAGCGCAGCCAGTCGAGGAGCCGGTGGCAATTCTCACGTTGACCTTCGGCCACCACCTGTACCCGCCCGTCGTCCAAGTTGAGGGCGAAACCGATGACACCGCCGATCTCCAGGGCGTTCGCCCTGGTGAACCAGCGGAAGCCCACTCCTTGTACACGGCCGCGCACCCAGGCGGTCAGACGGACCTCTTCGCTCATGCGTGAACGCTAACCGGGCGGGGACTTTCGGGTCACATCGCCCCCGGGTGCCATGCCGTACAGTCGCGCACCGATGAACTCACCCATTTGGGTGAGTAAGGGATGATCTTGCAAGGAGGGCCGCCAGCGATGGGACGCCACCGACTCCCCGCCACACCGCACCGCGACGGCAGGCGCCGTACCGCCGTGCGCACCGGCCTGCTGGGTGCCTCGGTGGCCGTGGCCCTCGGCGCGGCGGCCGTGACCACCGGCATGGTGCCGGTCGGCGGCTCCTTCCCCTACGTCGGCGTCAGCGGTTCGGACGGCGACGCGGACCCGGAGGCCAAGGCCAGGCCTTCCGCGAGCCCCCAGCGGCAGGGCGGCCTGCCCAACCTGTCCGGTCGCCTCCCCGACGGGCAGTCCCTCACCCCGTCCGGCAGCCGGTCGCCCTCGTCCCCGGCGCCGGTCGCCCCGCCCGCCTCCCCGAGCCCGTCGGCCTCCCCCAGCCCGTCGGCCTCTCCCAGGCCGTCGGCCTCTCCCAGGCCGTCGGCCTCTCCCAGCCCGTCCGCCAAGGCGCCCGAGCCGGCACCGACGCCCACGGCGCCCGCCGCACCGGCCAACCCCCCGGCGGCTGCGCCGGCCCCTTCGAGCAAGGCGCCGGATCCGGCTCCGGAGAAGACCGGGGCCCCGGCTCCGAAGCCGCCGGCCCCCACCCCCTCCGCGCCGGTCAGGCCCTCCACCGCGCCCGCCGCCCCGGCGCCGTCGACGCCCTCGGACGGGCATGCGGTGGCGGAGGCCGCCGTGGTCGCCCTGGTCAACCAGGAGCGCGCACGGGCCGGATGCGGTCCGGTGCGGGCGAACCCGCCGCTGGCCGCGCTGGCCGGCGCCTTCAGCAAGGACATGGCCGTACGGGGCTTCTTCGACCACACCGACCCGGACGGGAAGACGCCGTGGGACCGCGCGGACGCCGCCGGCCTGTCGGGCCTCGGCGGCGAGAACATCGCCCGCGGCCATGGTGACGCCGAAGCCGTGATGAAGGCCTGGATGAACAGCCCGGGCCATCAGGCGAACATCCTCAACTGCGAGTTCCGCACCCTGGGCGTCGGCCTGTACGCCGCCGACGGCGGCCCGTGGTGGACGCAGGACTTCGGCTTCTAGTGCTGTGACCCGGTGAACCGGTCCGGTCGCCGCACCGGCGCCGTGACCGGTCGCGGCGCCGGCAGCCGGGGTCAGGCCGCGAGCGCGGCCAGTGCGGCCCGGCCCGCGAGGACGACGCGGGTCTGCTCGGTGACGCGGCGCCCGAGGTGCTCGGCGGTCGCGATGTCGGCCTTGTGCACGGCGTCGGCGCCCTCGTCCGAGTTGGACTGCGCGGCCGCGCCGGAGAAGAAGCCCAGGCGGTTGAGGTCGTTCTCGGACGCGGTGCTGGCGTTCCAGCCCGGCTTCAGGCCCAGGTTGACCCAGCTCATGCCGTGCTGCGCGGCGAGGATCTGGAAGAACTGCAGGGTGTGCAGCTTGTCGCCGCTCTTGGAGGCCGAGTTGGTGAAGCCCGCGGCCACCTTGTCCAGCCAGGCGTCGGCGAACCAGCGCTTCGAGCTGGCCTCGGCGAAGACGTGGAAGGCGCCCGAAGCGGTGCCCATGTAGGTCGGGGAGCCGAAGACGATCGCGTCGGACGCGTCGAGCAGTTCCCACTGGGCGTCGTCGATCTCGTCGACCTTGACCAGGTGCACGGTGGCGCCGGCGTCGGCGGCCCCGGCCCGGACGGCCTCGGCGATGACGGCGGTGTGGCCGTACCCGGAGTGGTAGGCGATCGAGACGACGGGGGCGTGCGGGGCTGCGGACATGGCTGTTCTCCCTCGGGGACGGTGCTGCGGTGCCGCGGTGCGACGAGAGAAAGAGAAGCACTAACTTTTTGAAAGCGCAACCCCGCAGTTAGCGCTGCGGGGGAGTACGCTTGTCACATGGAGACCACCCCGCCCCGCACCGGAGCCCCCGAAGCCGCCGAGGCGGAACTGCCGTTCGACGTGTTCGCCCGCGCCTGCCCCTCCCGGGAGACGCTGGAGCACGTCACGGGCCGCTGGGGCAGTCTGACCGTGGGCGCGCTGCGCGAGGGCCCGTGCCGCTTCAACGAGCTGCGGCGCCGGGTGGAGGGGGTCAGCGAGAAGATGCTCTCGCAGACTCTGCACGCGCTGGAACGCGACGGCATCGTGCACCGTGAGGCGCAGCCGACGAACCCGCCCCGGGTGGACTACGAGCTGACCCCGCTGGGGGCCGAGGTCGCGGACCGGCTGCTCTCCCTCATCCACTGCCTGGAGGGGAGCATGCCGCAGGTGCTCGGTTCCCGCCGGGCCTACGATGCGGCGCGCGGCGGCCGCTGACAGCGCGGGCAGTAGTAGCTCGACCGGTTCATCCACGGCCGGCGCCGCATCGGCGTACCGCAGCGGCGGCACGGCTCGTCCTCCCGGCCGTAGGCATCGAGCGAACGGTCGAAGTAGCCCGACTCCCCGTTCACGTTGACGTACAGGCTGTCGAAGCTGGTCCCGCCGACGGCCAGGGCCGCGTTCATGACGTCCCGGACGTGGCCGAGGAGTTCCGTGCTCCGGGGGCGCGTCAGGGTGGCGGTGGGGCGCTCGTAGTGCAGTCTCGCGCGCCACAGGGCCTCGTCGGCATAGATGTTGCCGACTCCGCTGATGAGGGACTGGTCCAGCAGGGCCCGCTTGACCGTGGTCCGGCGGGTGCGCAGCGCGAGGTGGTAGGCGCCCTCGTCGAACAGCGGGTCCAGCGGGTCCCGCGCGATGTGCGCGATGACGTCGGGAAGCCCCTCCGCACTGTCGGCGGCCACCTCGTGGAGCGAGAGCCCGCCGAAGGTGCGCTGGTCGACGAAGCGCAGCTCGGTGCCGGCGCCGTCGTCGAAGCGGACCCGGATCCTCAGGTGCTTCTCGTCGGGGGCGTCCTGCGGCTGCACCAGCAGTTGCCCGCTCATCCCCAGGTGTCCGAGCACGGACAACCCGCCGCCCTCCAGGGGCAGCCACAGGTACTTGCCCCGCCGCCGCGGTACGCCGATCGTCTGTCCGCCGAGGCGCGCGGCGAAGTCCGCTCCGCCCGCCGGGTGCCGCCGCACGGCCCGCGGGTGCAGTACCTCGACCTCCGCCACGGTCCGCCCGGCCACCCAGCGCTCCAGCCCCCGCCGGACGACTTCCACCTCGGGCAGTTCGGGCACGGTGTTCCTCCGGACGGACGGACGCGGGACGGACGGACGCGGGACGGACGGACGCGGGACGGACGACGGGCGGGCTGGGGCCCGGCGGGCCGGCAGCCCGGGCTGTCGCGAGCGTACCCGAGCCCGGAAACGGGTCCGCCCGCCCCTGTCGTGACAGGGGCGGGCGGAGGGGTCCCGAAGGAAGGGTCAGGCTTCCGGCGCCGGATCGACGGGCGTCGGCGCCCCGCCGTCCTCCGCCCCGGCCGGAGCCGGGACCTCTGCCGGAGCGGCGGCGGCAGCGGCGGCTGCCGCGATCCGCTCGTCCGCCGCGGCGCGGATCCCGCGCCAGGCGGACTCCGCAGCCTGCTGTTCCGCTTCCTTCTTGCTGCGGCCGGTGCCGGTGCCGTACGAGACACCACCGACGCGAGCGGCAGCGGTGAAGGTCTTCTCGTGGTCCGGACCGGTCTCGGTGACCAGGTATTCCGGTACGCCGAGACCTTCGGCCGCCGTGAGCTCCTGGAGGCTGGTTTTCCAGTCCAGGCCGGCCCCGAGGTTCGAGGACTTCTCGATGAGCGGGTCAAAGAGCCGGTGGACCAGCTCCGAGGCCGCGTCGAGGCCCTGGTCGAGGTAGACCGCGCCGATCACCGCTTCAAGGGTGTCGGCGAGGATGGAGGCCTTGTCCCGGCCACCCGTGCCCTCTTCACCCCGGCCGAGCCGGATGAAGGAGCCGAGTTCGAGGCCGCGCCCGACCTCCGCCAGTGCGCGTGAGTTGACCACCGCGGCCCGCAGTTTGGCCAGCTGGCCTTCGGGCAGGTCCGGGTGGGTCGTGTACAGCGTGTCCGTGACCACCAGTCCCAGCACGGAGTCCCCGAGGAACTCCAGCCGTTCGTTGGTGGGCAGACCGCCGTTCTCATACGCGTACGAGCGGTGGGTCAGTGCACGCACCAGAAGGGCGGTCTCGAGTCGATACCCGAGCCGCCCTTCCAGAAGCGTGTGGGACGAGGCCGCATTGTTACTGTCTGCCTGCTTCTCAGCGTTGGACAGCTCAGACATTGCGCCTCTCACCAGCCGCTCAGACCTCGAGGACCTGGCGCTTGTTGTAGGTGCCGCAGCTCGGGCACGCAATGTGCTGGAGCTTCGGCTCCTGGCAACGCTCACACGAAACCAGGGTGGGGACCGCAGCCTTCCACTGCGACCGGCGGTGGCGCGTGTTGCTGCGCGACATCTTCCGCTTCGGAACAGCCACGGCTACTTCTCCTGCTTCTCGGCGGCGCTCTGAACTCCGTCAGACGCAGTGCCGCTCATGTTGTCCTTCTCGTCGTCCTGATCGGTCACGACGAGTCCCTGCAGTGCCGCCCAACGGATGTCGACGGCGTCATGGTGGTGCTCCGGGTCGTCGTTCAGGCTGAGCCCGCAATCGGGGCACAGTCCGAGACAGTCCTCCCGGCACACCGGCTGCATCGGCAGTGCGAGCACCACCGCGTCACGCAGCACGGGTTCGAGGTCGAACAAGCCGTCCTCGAGGAAGAGCGTGTCCTCGTCGTCCTCGGCGTCGTCGGCCGGTTCCGCCTTGGAGCGGCTCCGGTCGTCGGCGTCAGGGTACGAGAACATCTCCTGGAAGTCCGCCTTGAGCTCGCGCTCCACGGACTCCAGACACCTTACGCACTCCCCGGTCGCGGATGCACGGACGGTGCCTGTGACAAGCACCCCTTCCATGACCGACTCCAGGCGGAGGCTGAGCTTCAGCGGGGCGCCTTCCGGTACCCCGATGACGCCGACGAGACCGAGGTCCGCCGGTGCCGCGATCTCACGGGACAGCCGCTGCATGGCACCAGGACGCCGACCCAGTTCGTGCGTGTCGAACACGAAGGGGTTGTGGTGGTCGAGGCGGGTATTCAGGGCCGTTCCTGCTTTCACAGATCGCTGAAGATCAAAGTTTCCGCCACATGTGGGCAGCATGGATCGCGGTGCATACGCGCGACCGAACAGCCAGGATACCCGCCGCTTCGCCCTGAGCCCAATCCGGCCCTAGCGCCCCTGTTCGTACTGGCGCAGCTGGTCCAGATTGATCATGCTCGTGTCGAACAGGCTGGTCTCGTCGAGCCCCTGCTGCTGCTCCTGCGGCGCCTGCTGCTGGTAGCCGTCGTACGGGTCCTGCTGCCGGTAGCCCGCGTACGGGTCCGGCTGCTGCTGGTAGCCGGCGTACGGGTCCTGGTGGCCCGGGTAGGCGTAGCCGTCCTGCCCGCCCCCGTACTGCGCCGCGTAGGGCTGCGGGGCGGCTGCGGCGTAGTCCTCGTACGCGGGCCCGGACTGCGCCGGGACCGGGGCGGGCGCCGGTGCGGCCGGGACGGGGTCCGCCAGCCCGGCCAGGAAGTCCGCGTCGCTGGCCGACCGCGAGGACTGCCCCGCCGCGTCCTGGGCCGCCATGTGCACGCCGAGGTCGTCGGAGGGGACCCGGCCCAGCAGCTTCTGCCGGCCGCGGCCGACGGCTTCCAGGGTCTTGGAGAGCACGGCCTCGAAGGTGGCCAGCTTGGTGTCCACGTACGCGTCGGCCTGCTCGCGCTGGACCTGCGGGTCGCGGCTGCGCTCGGGGGCGTCCGGGTCGCCCCCGTCGCCGTACTGCTGGTAGCCGTCCCCGACGGGGCCGCGGCCGAGGAGCTTGTCCCGGCCCCGGTCCACCGAGCCGATGGTCTTGGTCAGCACGACCTCGAAGTTCGCCAGCTTGCTGTCGACGTAGTCGTCGGCCTCGGCCCGGATCTCCTCGGCCTCCCTGCGGGCGTCCGCGAGGATCCGGTCCGCCTCGGCCTGCGAGCGGCGCGCGACCTCCGTGTCGGAGATCAGCGAGCCCCGCTGGTCGTGGGCGGACTCGATGATCCGGTCCGCCTCCCGGCGGGCCTCCTCGACGAGCTGCTCCCGGCCGCCGATGAGCTCCTGGGCCTGTGCGAGCGAGCCCGGGAGCGCCTGGCGGACCTCTTCGAGCCGGGCGAGCAGCTCGGCGCGGTTGACCACGCAGGAGGCCGACATGGGCATGGACCGGGCGCCGGCGACGGCCGCGACGATCTCGTCGAGCTTCTTCTGCACGTCCATGGGGGCTCGCACTCTCTCGGCCTCGGGCGGTTCCCGAGACGGACGGGACGACTGTAGGGCCACCGGCCGGGTCGCCGACACCGGCTGACGACCCGTCAGGAGGTCAGCGGGCGGGCAGCCGCTCCAGCAGCGCCGCATGCACGTGCGCGGGCAGCAGGTGGGCGACGTCGCCGCCCCACGCGGCCACTTCCTTGACCAGGGAGGAGGACAGGAAGCTGTAGGTGGGGTTGGTCGGCACGAACAGCGTCTCGACGCCCGAGAGCCCGATGTTCATCTGGGCCATCTGGAGTTCGTAGTCGAAGTCGCTGACGGCGCGCAGGCCCTTGACGATGGCGGGGATGTCCCGCTGCTTGCAGAAGTCGACGAGGAGTCCGTGGAAGGACTCGACCTCGATGTTCCCGTAGTCGGCGGTCGCCTCGCGGATCAGCTCGATCCGCTCCTCGACGGTGAACAGCCCCTGCTTGGACTGGTTGATCATCACGGCGACGTGGACCACGTCGTAGAGCCGGGAGGCCCGGCCGATGATGTCGAGGTGTCCGTTGGTGATGGGGTCGAACGACCCCGGACAGACGGCGCGGCGCAACTGAAGTCCCTCGCTCTCCGGTGCGGTCATCATGAGTCTTCGCTGGTGAAGGCGGCGCGACCGTACCAAAGGGTGCCCTCGCCGTACTTCCGCGACCGGAGCGGGTCGAAGCCTTGCGGCCACGGGAACGCGCCGCTCCTGGTGCTGCGCTCCACGGTGACGAGCGCATCGCCGGTGAGCCAGCCATTGGACCGGAGTGTGAGGAGGATCTCCCCAAGATCGTCGTGGCTGACGGCGTACGGCGGGTCCAGGAAGACCACGTCGTACGGTTCCCCGCCCGGCCGGGCCGCCACGATCTGCTCCGCCCTGCCGGGCCGGAACTCGGCGCCGGGCAGGCCCAGCGCCTTGATGTTCTCGCGGACGGCCTGCGCGGCCCGGGGGTCGCTCTCGACCAGCAGGGCGTGGCCGGCCCCGCGGGAGAGGGCTTCGAGTCCGACGGCGCCCGAGCCCGCGTACAGGTCGAGCACCCGGGCTCCGTCGAGGCCGTGCAGCGACTCCCACGTGGAGAACAGCCCTTCGCGCATCCGGTCCGAGGTCGGCCGGGTGCCGGTGCCGGGGGGCACGGCCAGCCGTCGCCCGCCGGCGCTGCCGGCGATCACGCGGGTCATCTGGAAGGTCCTTCGGTCTGCGGGGACAACGGGTCCCCCCATTGTCAGCCCTTCTCCAGGTACTGCTCCCGCTCGGTGTCCAGCAGGGCGTCCAGGGCGGTGCGCAGGCCCGGCAGGCCGGCCAGCTCGGGATCCGCGGCCACGGTACGGGTGGCCTCCTCCCGGGCCTCGGCGATGACCTCCTCGTCCTCGATGACGGCGAGCATCCGCAGCGAGGAGCGCACCCCGGACTGGGCCTGGCCGAGGACGTCGCCCTCCCGGCGCTGCTCCAGGTCGATCCGGGACAGCTCGAACCCGTCCAGGGTGGCGGCGACCGCGGCCAGCCGGGCGCGGGCGGGGCTCGCCTCGTGCATCTCGCTGACCAGCAGGCACAGGCCGGGCGCGGACCCGCGGCCGACGCGGCCGCGCAGCTGGTGCAGCTGGGAGACGCCGAACCGGTCCGCGTCCATGACCACCATCACGGTGGAGTTCGGCACGTTCACCCCGACCTCGATGACGGTGGTGGCCACCAGCACCTTGGTCTCGCCGGCGGCGAAGCGGCGCATGACGGCGTCTTTGTCGGCCGGGTCCATCCGGCCGTGCAGCACCTCGACCGGCACCCCGGCGAGCGGGCCGCGGGACAGCTGCTCGGCCGTCTCCAGGACGGCCAGCGGCGGGCGCCGGTCCCCGTCCTCCTCGGCGGCCTTCTTCTTCTTGGGCTCGTCCTCGCCGTCGCCGATGCGCGGGCAGACCACGTACGCCTGGTGGCCGTTCCCGACCTCCTCGCGGACCCGCTCCCAGGCCCGGGCCAGGAAGTGCGGTTTGTCCTTGGCGGGCACCACGTGGGTGGCGATCGGGGAACGGCCGGCGGGCAGCTGGTCCAGGACCGAGGTCTCCAGGTCGCCGAAGACGGTCATCGCCACCGTGCGCGGGATCGGGGTCGCCGTCATCACCAGGAGGTGCGGCGGCTGTTTGCCCTTGGAGCGCAGGGCGTCGCGCTGCTCCACGCCGAAGCGGTGCTGTTCGTCGACGACGACCAGGCCGAGGTCGTGGAACTGGACCTTGTCCTCGATCAGGGCGTGCGTGCCGATCACGATCCCGGCCTCGCCGGTGACCAGGTCGAGGAGGGCCTGGCGGCGTGCGGGCATGCCCATCGAGCCGGTCAGCAGGACCACCTTGGTGCCTTGGTCGGACCCGCCGAGCAGGCCGGCCTCGGCCAGCTCGCCCATCATCTCGGTGATGGACCGGTGGTGCTGCTGGGCGAGCACCTCGGTGGGGGCGAGCATCGCGGCCTGCCCTCCGCTGTCCACGACCGCGAGCATCGCCCGCAGCGCGACCATGGTCTTGCCGCTGCCGACCTCGCCCTGGAGGAGGCGGTGCATGGGATGGCTGGTGGCGAGGTCGTCGAAGATCTCCTTGGAGACCTTCAGCTGGCCCTCGGTGAGGGTGAAGGGCAGCTTGGCGTCGAAGGAGTCGAGCAGTCCGCCGGGGGCGGGGCGCCGGGGGACGGCCGGGAGCTGGGAGTCGGCGTGCCGGCGGCGGGCCAGGGCGACCTGGAGGACGAAGGCCTCGTCCCACTTCAGGCGCTGGCGGGCGTCCTCGACGTCCGTCTTGGCGGACGGACGGTGGATCTTGAGCAGGGCCTCGGTGAGGGGCACCAGGGAGCGGCCCTCGCGCAGTGCGGCGGGCAGCGGGTCCACGACGTCCTGGACGCGGGGCAGCACGGCGTCCACGCACTTGGTGATCTTCCAGGACTCCAGCTTGGCGCAGGCCGGGTAGATCGGGATCAGCTGGTTGGCGAAGGCTGCGGCCGCGTCCTGGTCGCTCGCGTCGGTGCCCAGCGGCTCGTAGGCGGGGTGGGAGAGCTGGAGCTTGCGGTTGAACATGCCCACCTTGCCCGCGAACATCGCGCGGGTGCCGGGCAGCAGGTCCTTGTGCGGCTTGTGGACGCCCGCGCCGAAGAAGACGAGCTGGAGGCGGCCGCTGCCGTCGGTGATGGTGACCTCCAGCCGTTTGCCCCGGCCGCCGTTGAAGGTCAGGATCCGTGCGTCGGCCACCTGGGCGACGACCGTCACGTGCTCGTCGAGCTGGTCCGCCAGCTCGGCCAGCGGGGTCAGCTCACCGCGCTCCGCGTACCGCCGCGGGTAGTGGTGGACGAGGTCCAGGGCCGTGTGCAGGCCGAGCTGGTCGGCCAGCACCTTGGCGGTGGCGGGGCCGAGGATCTTCTTGAGGTCTTCGTCGAGCGCGGGCACGGCCTCCATTGCACACCATGGCGGTGACAGGCCCGCGTCCCGACCCCTTACTCCACCCCGATGAGCAGGGGGGCGGAGTACCGGCCGCCGCGGTAGGTGACGGTGTCCACGGCGAGGTGCCCGTGCTGGACGTACGCCTCCAGGCGTTCGGCGAGGGCGTCGGGGACCTCGGGCCCCAGGACCAGCGTGACGAGTTCGCCGCCGGAGCCGAGCATCCGCTCCAGGACGGCTTCGGCGGTCTCGGGGAGGCCGGCGCCGATGACGGCGACGTCCCCGTCGATGAGGCCGAGCACGTCGCCGGCCTGGCAGATGCCCGCGGAGGTGAAGGACTGCCGTTCGGCGACGGCCAGTTCCCCGTACCGGGTGGCTCCGGCCGCCGCGGTCATCGCGACCACGTCCTCGTCGAAGCTGCCGTCCGGGTCGTGCACGGCGAGGGCGGCCAGGCCCTGGACCGCCGACCGGGTGGGGACCACGGCCACCCGTACGCCGTCGGCGCGCGCCCGTTCGGCGGCCGCGGCGGCGGCCGCCCGCAGCTCGGCGGCGCCGGGCAGCAGCACCACCTCGCGGGCGTGGGCGCGCCGGATGGCGTCGAGCAGCTCGGGGACGGCGGGGAGTTCGCCGGGGCGCACCAGCACGGCGGTCGCGCCGGCTTCGGCGCAGAGCCCGGCCAGGCCCTCGCCGGGGACCAGGGCGACCACGGCCCGCTGGGTGCGTTCGCCGCGGGCCCGGCGGCGCTCGTCGCCGAAGTGGGTGATGCGTATCCGGTAGGGGCGGCCGGCGGCCACGCCGGCCTCCACGGCCGCGCCGGGGTCGTCGACGTGCACGTGGACGTTCCACAGCCCGTCGCCGCCGACGACGACGAGGGAGTCGCCGAGCCGGTCCAGCCGCGGGCGCAGTTCCCCGACGGCCTCGTCGGAGGCCTCCAGCAGGTAGACGACCTCGTAGGCGGGCCCGTCCTCGCTCGCGCAGGGCTCGGGCGTCTGCGGTACGGGCACGGCCCGGCCGCGCACCGGTTCGGCGGCCGGCTCCTGGCCGGACAGGGCCTGGAAGAGGGCCCCCAGGACGGCCACCAGCCCGCAGCCCCCGGCGTCGACCACCCCGGCCCGGCCCAGCGCGGCCAGCTGCCCCGGGGTCTCGGCCAGGGCCGAGCGGGCCCCGTCGTAGGCGGCGCGGGCCACGTCCGCGGCGGTCCCGGCGGCGGCTCCGGCGGCTTCGCCGGCCCGGGCGGCGGCGGTGGCGACGGTGAGCATGGTGCCCTCCACCGGGTGCGCGACGGCCGCGTACGCCGATTCCGCGGCCCGGGTCAGCGCCTGGGCCAGCAGCCGGCCGGGCCCGCGACCCGCGGGCTCGTCCCCGAGCACGTCGGCCACCCCGCGCAGCAGCTGCGCGAGGATCGTCCCGGAGTTGCCCCGGGCGCCGACGAGGGCGCCGTGCGCGTAGGCCCGTACGGCCTCGGCCAGGGAGGTCTCCCCGGTGGCATCGGTCACGTCCGGGACGGCGGTGCGGGCGGCGACCTCGAAGGCGGCGGTGAGGGCGTGGTCGGCGGACTCGGCGGTCAGGTAGAGGTTGGTCCCGGTGTCGGCGTCGGCGACCGGGTAGACGTTGATCGCGTCGATGTCCTCGCGGGCGCGGCCCAGCGCGGCCACGGCCAGGGAGCTCCAGGTGCGCACCGCTGCGGCGTCGAGCTCGTGGGCGGGCTGCGGCTGGGGCGCGTGCGGCACCGTGCGTTCCTCCTTGTGCGGGCCAGGGTTCACCGCAGGGTAACCAAGGGCTGCCGGGGCGTCCGGACCTCGGGGCGGGGGCGGCGGCAGCCGTGGTAGTTTTCTTGGACCGGCGCGGACGTTGTATGCTGCTCCGGTTGCCCGATGAGAATCGGGCCATTCCCCCGGCAAGCCACTTCAGATTCTTGAATCCGGTGCGCCGGTTTCACTGTAATTGCACCTGAAGTCTTTGGAGTGACCTGTGGCTGCCAACTGCGACGTTTGCGCCAAGGGGCCGAGCTTCGGCAACAGCATCTCCCACTCGCACCGCCGCACCTCGCGTCGCTGGAACCCGAACATCCAGCGCGTCCGTGCCGTGGTCAATGGGACGCCGAAGCGCCTCAACGCCTGCACCTCGTGCATCAAGGCCGGCAAGGTCTCGCGCTGACGCCTCCCGTCGTAGCGCAGCCCTTTCCGGTTGCCAAGAAGGCCGGTTCACCTCTGGTGAACCGGCCTTTTGCCTTGTCCGCAACGTCCGGGGAGCCGCCGGTCAGCGGCCCTGCCAGCCGTGGTCCACGGGGCCGATGCCCCCGCCCAGCGCGAAGCCCGCGGCTATCGCCCCCGTGACGTAGTCCTTGGCCGCGGTGACGGCCTGCGGGACGTCCAGCCCCTTCGCGAGACCCGCGGCAATCGCGGCGGCGAGGGTGCAGCCGGTGCCGTGGGTGTGCCGGTTGTCGTGGCGGGGCGCGCGCAGCCACTGCTCCCGGGTCCCGTCGGTCAGCAGGTCCACGGCCTCGCCGCGGTGCGCCGCGAGGTGGCCGCCCTTGACCAGCGCCCAGCGCGGTCCGTAGCCGAGCACCGCATCGGCAGCCCGGCGCATGTCGTCCTCGCTCTGCACGACCACGCCCGTGAGCTGCGCCACCTCGTCGAGGTTGGGGGTGGCCACGGTGGCCCGCGGGAGCAGTTCGCTGCGCACGGCGTCCAGCGCGGAGGCGGCGAGCAGCGCGTCCCCGTGCTTGGAGACGCCCACGGGGTCCACGACGGCCGGGACCGGGGTCCCGGCGAGCAGTTCGGCGACCGTCTCGACCAGCACGGCCGAGGAGAGCATGCCGGTCTTCACGGCCCGCACCCCGATGTCGTCCACCACGGCCCGGTACTGGGCCGTCACGGCCTCGGCGGGCAGTTCCCAGGCTCCCCGTACGCCGAGCGAGTTCTGCGCCGTCACGGCCGTCACCACGCTCATGCCGTGCACGCCGAGCGCCATCATCGTCTTCAGGTCGGCCTGGATGCCCGCGCCGCCGCCGGAGTCCGATCCGGCGACGGTCAGGCACAGCGGCGGGGCGGCGCTCACCGCGGGTGCTCCTCGGGCACCGGGTCGGCGCCGAAGTGGTCCCAGCCGCCGACGCTGGCCCAGGGGGCGCCGTCCACGGTCACCTGGGGCAGCGCGGAGCGGTTGAGCACCCCGCCGATGACCTTCCAGCGGGCCGGCAGCTTCACGTCCGGCGGGAAGGTCGCCACGATCGCGTGGTCCTCTCCCCCGGTGAGCACCCACTGGAGCGGGTCCACTCCCACGGCCTGTCCGATGTCGTGCATCTGCGTCGGGATGTCGACGGCCGCCGTGCGCAGGTCGATCCGCACCTTGCTGGCCTCGGCGATGTGCCCGAGGTCGGCGATCAGGCCGTCGCTGACGTCGGTCATGGCGGTGGCGCCCAGCCCGGCGGCCGCGGGGCCGGCGTGGTACGGGGGCTCCGGGCGGCGGTGCGCCTCCACGAAGGCCCGCGGGGAGCGGAAGCCGCGCGAGAGCACGGCGAAGCCGGCCGCGGACCAGCCCAGCCAGCCGGTGACGGCGACGACGTCCCCGGGCTGCGCACCGGAGCGCAGGACGGGCTCGTGGTTGCGCAGGTCGCCCAGGGCGGTGATCGCGACGGTGATGGTGTCGCCGCGGACCACGTCCCCGCCGACCACGGCCGCGCCGGCGACCTGGCACTCGTCGCGGATGCCGTCCATCAGCTCGGTCGGCCAGGTGACCGGCAGTTCGGCCGGGACGACCAGGCCGAGCAGGAGCGCGGTCGGGACCGCGCCCATGGCGGCGATGTCCGCGAGGTTCTGCGCGGCGGCCTTGCGGCCGACGTCGTAGGCCGTGGACCAGTCGCGCCGGAAGTGGCGTCCCTCCAGGAGGATGTCCGTGCTCGCCACGACCCGCCGGTCGGGGGCCGACACGACCGCGGCGTCGTCGCCCGGTCCGAGCCGGACCGCCGGGGTGGTGGTGAGCCGTGAGGTGAGTTCACGGATCAGCCCGAACTCCCCCAGCTCGCCCACAGTGCCCTTCATCGCTGTGCCCCTTCTTGCCCAGTCCGCTTGCGGTCGCGAGCCGTCACAGCTCTGGGTACCGTCAACAGATACGTCAACTTCTGCTCTCCGTACGCCCCGCCGTGCGCGGCGCCTCGCCCGCGGGTCTCCCCGCGGCGCGCACCGACGCGGTACCGTGGCGTCCCTTCTTCCCCCGGCCCTGTCCCTCGTGTGGGGTCCACCCGAAGGTTAGGGGAAATGATCCTCGTGGCCGCCCTGGAGGTTCCGTGGTACAGGCGTACATCCTCATCCAGACCGAGGTGGGCAAGGCGTCGTTCGTCGCCGAGTCCATCGGGCAGATCCCGGGGGTGATCCAGGCCGAGGACGTGACGGGGCCGTACGACGTGATCGTGCGCGCCCAGGCCGACACCGTGGACGAACTCGGCCGCATGGTCGTCGCCAAGGTCCAGCAGGTGGAGGGGATCACCCGCACCCTGACCTGCCCGGTGGTCCATCTGTAGCCCCCGTCTACTCTGGGCCGGTGATGTCCCTCCACCGCCGGCCCCTGCGTGTCCTGGTCCTGCCCGCCGCGACGGCGCTGGCCGCCCTCGCGGGTTGTGCCCCGGGCAGTCCCACGGCCCGGATCGATCCCCCGCCCACGCCGCCCGCCGCCGTGGCAGAGCTGTGCAGAGCACTGCACGAGGAGCTCCCCGAGACGGTGGCCGGCCTGGAGCGGACCCGGACCGAACCGCAGAGCTCTCTGACCGCCGCGTGGGGCGGCTCGGCGATCGTACTGCGGTGCGGTGTCCCCAAGCCCCCCGAGATGCTGGATCCGGACCAGGAGGGCGTCCACGTCAACGACGTGGCCTGGCTGCTGGACAAGCGGTCCGACGGCGGGTTCAGGTTCGTCACCGGCATGCGGACGGCGTACACGGAGGTCCTGGTCGACAAGGAGCATGCCACGGACGCGGGGATGCTGGTCGGGCTGTCCGCCGCGATCGCCGAGACGGTGCCCGAGGGCATCTCCTCGTACTGATCCGCCCGCCGGGCCCGCGGTACGGGCCCCCACCCGGCAGCGACCGCCCGCCGGGCATCCCGGCGGGCGGTCGCTGCTGTGTCCGGGGCCGGTCTAGCGCAGGCCGGTGGAGCGGCGCAGTGCCGCCTGGATCAGGCGGTCCACCAGCTCCGGGTACTCGATGCCGGACTCCTGCCACATCCGCGGGTACATGGAGATGGGGGTGAAGCCGGGCATCGTGTTGATCTCGTTGATCACGAAGCTGCCGTCCTCCGTGAGGAAGAAGTCGGCGCGCACCAGGCCCTCGCAGGACGCGGCCTCGAAGGCCTCGATCGCGAGCCTCTGCACCTCGGCGGTCTGCTCCGCGGTGAGCGGGGCCGGCACGATCCCGGAGGCGGAGTCGATGTACTTCGCCTCGAAGTCGTAGAAGTCGTGGCTGGAGACCGGAGGGATCTCGGCGGGGGCGCTGGCGCGCGGCCCGTCCTCGAACTCCAGGACCCCGCACTCGATCTCGCGGCCGCGCAGCAGCGCCTCCACGATGATCTTCGGGTCGTGCCGGCGGGCCTCTTCGACGGCGGCGTCGAGGCCGGCGGCGTCCTCGACCTTGGTGATCCCGATCGAGGAGCCGGCCCGGGCGGGCTTGACGAACAGCGGCCAGCCGTGTTCGGCGGCGAAGTCCAGGATCGTGGCGCGGGCGGCCTCGCGGTCGGACTCCCACGCGCGGGGCCGGATGGTCACGTACGGGCCGACCTTCAGCCCGAAGGAGGTGAACACCCGCTTCATGTAGTCCTTGTCCTGGCCGACGGCCGAGGCGAGGACGCCGGAGCCGACGTACGGGATGCCGGACAGCTCCAGGAGGCCCTGGAGGGTGCCGTCCTCGCCGTAGGGGCCGTGCAGTACGGGGAAGACGACGTCGACCTCGCCCAGGGCCTTGGGCACGGCGCCCGGCTCGGTGTAGAGGACCTCGCGGGTGGCGGGGTCGACCGAGAGCACGACGGAGCCCTCCTCGGAGTCCGCGAGCTGCGCGACGTCGGGGAGCGTGCGGTCGGCGATGGCCATCCGCTCGGGCTCGTCGGCGGTCAGTGCCCACCGGCCGTCCGTGGTGATGCCGATGGGCAGCACCTCGTACGTGGAGCGGTCGATGGAACGCAGCACGGCGCCCGCGGTGACGACCGAGATGGCGTGTTCCGAGCTGCGGCCGCCGAACACGACGGCCACGCGGGGCTTGCGGCCCTGCTGCTCAGGGGTCTGGGGGAGGTTCTCGCTGCTCATATCGCCACGAGAGTACCCGCTCAGACGTCCGGATTGGAGTCAGTGGCGTTCCGGTTTGGCGCTGCGTCCCATCAGTTCCTTGAGCGCGACCAGGGTGGGCTTGCCGTGGTGGACGATGTCCACGACGGTGTCGGTGATCGGCATGTCGACCCCGTGGCGCCGGGCCAGATCGGCCACCGACTCGCAGGACTTGACCCCTTCGGCGGTCTGCTTGGTGACCGCGATGGTCTCCTCCAGCGTCATGCCCCGGCCCAGGTTGATCCCGAAGGTGTGGTTGCGGGAGAGGGGCGAGGAGCAGGTGGCGACCAGGTCGCCGAGGCCGGCGAGGCCGGAGAAGGTCAGCGGGTCGGCGCCCATCGCCAGGCCCAGCCGGGTGGCTTCGGCGAGGCCCCGGGTGATGAGGGACCCCTTGGTGTTGTCGCCCAGTCCCATGCCGTCGGCAATGCCGACCGCCAGCCCGATGACGTTCTTGACGGCGCCGCCGAGCTCGCAGCCGATGACGTCGGTGCTCGTGTACGGGCGGAAGTACGGGGTGTGGCAGGCGGCCTGGAGGCGGCGGGCCACGTCCTCGTCGACGCAGGCCACGACGGAGGCTGCGGGCTGCCGGGCGGCGATCTCGCGGGCCAGGTTGGGTCCGGTGACCACGGCGACGCGCTCCGCGGGGACCTTGGCCACCTCCTCGATGACCTCGCTCATCCGCTTGGTGGTGCCGAGTTCGACGCCCTTCATCAGGGAGACGAGCACGGTGTCGGGGGCCAGCAGCGGCGCCCAGGCGGCCAGGTTGCCGCGCAGGGTCTGGGAGGGGACGGCGAGGACGGTGAAGTCGGCGGCGGCCGCGGCCTGCGCCGGGTCGGTGGTGGCCCGCAGGCCCGCGGGGAGTTCGACGTCGGGGAAGTAGTCCGGGTTGGTCCGCCCCGTGTTGATGGCGTCGACCAGCTCCTGGCGGCGGCCCCACAGGGTCACCTCGCAGCCGGCGTCGGCGAGCACGATGGCGAAGGCCGTGCCCCAGGAGCCTGTTCCGAAGACGGTGGCCTTCACGGCGCGAGTCACTTCTTGCCCTCCCCCGCGGCTTTGCGCCGCTGCTGTTCCCTGGCCTTGCGATGGTCGTACGGCTGCTCGGGGGCGGCTTCGCCCCGCACGTCCTCCAGCAGCGCGGTGATGGCCGCCATGATGACCTCGGTGGCCTCCTTCAGGACGTCCGGGGTGGGTTCCCGGTCGTAGAAGGCGGAGAGGTCCACGGGCGGCCCGGCAAGGACCTGGAGGGTCTTGCGCGGGAACAACCGGACCTTGTTCTCCGTGGCGTAGGGCGGCATCGCGAGGTTCGCGCCCCACTGGGCCACCGGGATGACGGGGGCCCTGGTGATCAGTGCGACACGTGCGGCGCCGGTCTTGCCGGCCATCGGCCACATGTCGGGGTCGCGGGTGAGGGTGCCCTCGGGATAGAAGGCGACGCATTCGCCGCGTTCGATCGCGGCCACCGCGGCGCGGAATGCGTCCAGGGCGTTGGTGCTCTCCCGGTAGACGGGGATCTGCCCGGACCCGCGGAGGATCGCTCCCACAAAGGGGACCTTGAAGAGGGCCGCCTTCGCCAGCAATCGCGGCACCCGGCCGGTGTTGTACTGGAAGTGCGCGTAGGAGAGCGGGTCCAGATACGAGTTGTGATTGACCGCGGTGATAAAGCCGCCCTCGGCCGGAATGTGCTCCATTCCCCGCCAGTCCCGCTTGAAGAACACTGTCAGCGGCGGTTTCGCGATGACCGCGGCCAGGCGGTACCAGAAGCCGATTCTGCGGCGGGACACTCGGACACCTTCCTCTAGGACAGGTGCGCGGCGCGGGCACCTCGACAGCCGGGCAAGTGTCGCTGCGGGCCCGGTCCCTGTCGAGAACACCGTACGCCCCGCCCGGGGCACCGGGCTCCCGGGTGGACCGGCTTGAGGCGACAATGGGCCGACACATGACCCGGCCATGACCTGGCCATGGCAGAAGGCCGTGCCGGAGCGCGCCGTAGGGAAGGGGAGCGGCCACGAACGCCGTCTGGAGCCTGGTGGTCCCGCTGAAGCCGCTGGCAGCGGCCAAGAGCCGTCTCGCGGCGGCCGTGGGCGCGTCCCGCCCGGGGCTCGCGCTGGCCTTCGCCCAGGACACCGTTGCGGCGGCGCTGGCCTGCGCGGCCGTCGCCGATGTGGTGGTCGTCACGGACGACGCCGGGGCCGCCGCGGAACTGGCCCGGCTGGGTGCGCGGATCGTTGCGGACGCGCCCGGGGCCGGGCTCAACGCGGCCCTGGCCCACGGGGCGCGGGCGGTGCGCGCGGCCCGGCCGGCGGCGGCGGTGGCCGCGATGAACGCGGACCTGCCCGCCCTGCGCCCCGGCGAATTGCTACGCGTGCTCGACAACGCATCGGCATTTCCCCGGGCATTTCTGGCGGATGCGGCCGGAATCGGCACGACACTGCTTTCCGCCGCTCCGGACGCCGAATTGTCCCCCGCGTTCGGCGGCCGGTCGCGGGCCCGCCATTCGGCGTCGGGGGCGGTGGAAATCGGCCTGCGGGACGTGGACAGCGTGCGCCGGGACGTGGACACCGCGCAGGACCTCAGGACGGCCCTCACCCTCGGCGTGGGCCGGTACACCGCCCGATACAGTGCCCGTATGCAGGCGACCGCGTACACGTACGACTCCGAGACCCGCAGCGGCAGTGTGCTGCTGGACGACGGCACCCCGGTGCCCTTCGAGGCCCCGGCCTTCGACGCGGGCGGGCTGCGGCTGCTGCGTCCGGGGCAGCGGGTGCGGATCGAGACGGACGGCGCGGGCGCGCAGCTGCGGATCACCCTGGTCACGCTGCAGACCTTCTGAGCGGCGGCCGGACGGAGTTCCGTCCGGCGTGCGCGGAGCGCACCGCGGGCCGGCTTCCCCCGCGGGGGAAGCCGGCCCGGCGTGTGTGACTCGTGCCCTTACTTCTTGCGGGCGGTGGTCTTCTTCGCGGTGGCCTTGCGCGTCGCCGTCTTCTTGGCGGGCGCCTTCGTCGCGGCGGTGGCCTTCTTGGCCGCCGGGGCGGTCTTCTTCGCGGTGGCGGTGGTCTTCTTCGCCGCGGGGGTCGCCTTCTTGGCGGTGGCGGTGGTGCCCGTGGCCTTCTTCGCCGTGGCCGTCGCCTTCTTCGCCGTGGCGGTGCTCTTGACCGCGGTCTTCTTGGCGGTGGCGGTGGACTTCTTCGCCGTGGTCTTCTTCGCGACGGCGGTCTTGGCCGCCGTCTTCTTGGCGGTGGTGGCCCTCTTCGCCGCGGCCTTCTTGACCGTCGCGGAAGCGCCGCCCCCGGTGAGGCTGCCCTTGGGCGCCTTCTTCACCGAGACCTCGCCGCCCTTGGGGAGCTTCTTGGTGCCGCTGACCAGGTCCTTGAAGCCCTGGCCCGCGCGGAAGCGGGGAACGGAGGTCTTCTTGACCCGGACGCGCTCACCCGTCTGCGGGTTGCGGGCGTAGCGGGCCGGACGGTCGACCTTCTCGAACGAGCCGAAGCCCGTGACCGAGACCCGGTCGCCCCCGACGGTAGCGCGGACGATCGCGTCCAGTACCGCGTCGACAGCGTCCGCGGCCTGCTGGCGGCCGCCCAGCTTGTCGGCAATCGCTTCTACGAGCTGCGCCTTGTTCAACGTCTTCCCCTTCGGAGACTTCGCCAGAACGAATGTGTTCAAGCTTATTTCGCACGTTAGGCGGATATATACCGCAAATCAAACACGAAACGGGCTAATCACCCTAGTGCCGCAACGCTGTAGGCCGTTACGGAGTTCCTTCGCATCAGTCGCCTTCAGGGAATCGACCCTCGTCGAGGTCCTTCATCAACCTGTCCAGGCGCCTTGCCGCATCGGCGAGATCGTGCTTCGCCGCGGCCGTGACGACCAACAGCTTCCGGGACAGCGCCATCCTTACGCCCTCCGGGACTTGCAGTGAGCGCACCCGTGTGTGTGCTTCTTTCAGCCGGTCCGCGACGAGCTCGTAGAGCTCGAGTTGACTGTCGCGTTCCATGCACAGATTGTGCCATCTGGGGCGAGTTGTCGCCTCACGGGGCCTCAACAAACGCCTGTGCCCCCCACCGGAAGGCGGGGGGCACAGTGTTGCCCATGCGATCACCCGAAGGCGAATAAGCGCTGATCAGGCTGGAATCAGACCCTGACGGTGCGCGGCTTGAAGGCCGGACGGCCGCTTTCGTAGGTCGCGATGTCCCCTTCGTTCTGAAGGGTGAGGGAGATGTCGTCCAGCCCCTCCAGCAGCCTCCAGCGGGCGTTGTCGTCGAGTTCGAACTCCGCCTCGACGCCCTCGGCCCGCACCTGGCGGTCGACCAGGTCGACCGTGACCTCGGCGGTGGGGTCGGCCTCGGTCAGCTTCCACAGCCGCTCGACGGTCTCCTGCGGCAGGACCACGGTCAGCAGGCCGTTCTTCAGCGAGTTCCCGCGGAAGATGTCGGCGAAGCGGGAGGAGATGACCGTCTTGAAGCCGAAGTTCTGCAGGGCCCAGACGGCGTGCTCGCGCGAGGAGCCCGTACCGAAGTCGGGACCGGCGATCAGGACGGTCGCGCCCGCGCGCTCCGGACGGTTCGTGATGAACTCCGGGTCCTTGCGCCAGGCCTCGAAGAGCCCGTCCTCGAAGCCGTCGCGGGTGATCTTCTTGAGCCAGTGGGCCGGGATGATCTGGTCGGTGTCGACGTTGCTGCGGCGCAGCGGGACGGCCCGGCCGGTGTGGGTGGTGAAGGCTTCCATGGTTCAGACTCCGGCGGTCGCGGTGGCGTCGGACAGGTCGGCGGGCGAGGCCAGATGGCCCAGCACCGCGGTGGCGGCAGCCACCTGCGGGGAGACCAGGTGGGTGCGCCCGCCCTTGCCCTGCCGGCCCTCGAAGTTGCGGTTGGAGGTGGACGCGGAGCGCTCACCGGGAGCCAGTTGGTCGGGGTTCATCCCCAGGCACATCGAGCAGCCCGCGTGCCGCCATTCGGCGCCGGCCTCCTTGAAGACCTTGTCCAGGCCTTCCTCCACCGCCTGGAGGGCCACCCGCACCGAGCCGGGGACCACCAGCATGCGTACGCCGTCGGCGACTTTGCGGCCCTCGATGATCCCGGCGACGGCGCGCAGGTCCTCGATGCGGCCGTTGGTGCACGAGCCTACGAAGACGGTGTCGACCCGGATGTCGCGCAGCGGCTGTCCGGCGGTCAACCCCATGTACTCCAGGGCCTTTTCGGCGGCGTGGCGCTCCGAAGCGTCCTCGTACGAAGCCGGGTCGGGGACGTGCGCGGACAGCGGCGCGCCCTGGCCCGGGTTGGTGCCCCAGGTGACGAACGGGGCCAGCGCGGAGCCGTCGATGACGACCTCGGCGTCGAAGACCGCGTCGTCGTCGGTGCGCAGGGTCTTCCAGTAGGCGACCGCCGCGTCCCAGTCCTCGCCCGCGGGGGCGTGGTCGCGGCCCCGGAGGTAGTCGAAGGTGGTCTGGTCGGGGGCGATCATGCCCGCCCGGGCGCCGGCCTCGATCGACATGTTGCAGATGGTCATGCGGGCTTCCATCGACAGCTTCTCGACGGCCTCGCCGCGGTACTCCAGGATGTAGCCCTGGCCGCCGCCGGTACCGATCCGGGCGATGATCGCGAGGATCAGGTCCTTGGCGGTCACGTCCTCGGCCAGCTCACCGGTGACGGTGATCGCCATCGTCTTCGGGCGGGCCAGCGGCAGCGTCTGGGTGGCCAGCACGTGCTCGACCTGGCTGGTGCCGATGCCGAAGGCCAGCGCGCCGAAGGCGCCGTGCGTGGAGGTGTGCGAGTCCCCGCACACCACGGTGGTGCCGGGCTGGGTCAGGCCCAGCTGCGGTCCCACCACGTGGACGACACCCTGCTCCACGTCGCCCAGCGAGTGCAGGCGCACGCCGAACTCGGCGCAGTTCTTGCGCAGCGTCTCCAGCTGGGCCCGGGAGACCGGGTCGGCGATCGGCTTGTCGATGTCGAGGGTGGGGGTGTTGTGGTCCTCGGTCGCGATGGTGAGGTCGAGGCGTCGGACGGTGCGGCCGGCCTGGCGCAGGCCCTCGAAGGCCTGCGGGCTGGTCACCTCGTGCAGCAGGTGCAGATCGATGAAGAGGAGGTCGGGCTCGCCCTCGGCGCGCCGGACGACATGGTCGTCCCAGACCTTCTCCGCGAGTGTCCTACCCATCGCTTTCCCTCCGGCCGGCCGGTTGGGCCGGCGCTTCATAGAGATGTGGTGCGCCTACCGCCCGTACCCCACGTCCCGGGCGTCGGCTCGGACCCAGTGGTTCGTGGACCCGCACATACAGACTCGCTGGTTCTTGGAAAAATTGAACTTGCGTTTCACAGTGTGAGACGTGAATATCGTTTCATGGACAACTCTAGCGGCGTCGGCGTTCTCGACAAGGCAGCTCTGGTACTGAGCGCACTGGAGTCCGGTCCGGCCACCCTCGCCGGGCTGGTCGCGGCGACAGGGCTCGCACGACCCACGGCGCATCGCCTTGCCGTGGCTTTGGAACACCACCGGATGGTGGCGAGGGACATGCAGGGCCGGTTCATCCTCGGCCCGCGGCTGGCGGAGCTCGCCGCCGCGGCCGGCGAGGACCGCCTGCTGGCCACGGCGGGACCGGTACTCACCCACCTCCGGGACGTGACGGGGGAGAGCGCGCAGCTCTACCGCCGCCAGGGGGACATGCGCATCTGCGTGGCGGCCGCGGAGCGGCTGTCGGGCCTGCGGGACACCGTCCCGGTGGGCTCCACGCTCCCGATGAAGGCCGGCTCGGCCGCGCAGATCCTGATGGCCTGGGAGGAGCCCGAGCGGCTCCACCGCGGCCTGCAGGGCGCGCGCTTCACGGCGACGGCCCTCTCCGGCGTACGGCGCCGCGGCTGGGCCCAGTCGATCGGCGAGCGGGAGCCCGGTGTGGCCTCCGTCTCGGCGCCGGTGCGCGGGCCCTCGAACCGCGTGGTGGCCTCCGTGTCGGTCTCCGGTCCGATCGAGCGGCTGACCCGCCACCCGGGGCGGATGCACGCCCAGGCCGTCATCGACGCGGCCGCCCGGCTCACGGAGGCCCTGCGCCGCTCCGGCTGAGCACTCCCCCGGCCCCCCGCCGGACCTTTCCCCTCTTCCACCCCCGGGCCCGGGGGCGCGTACGACGCCGCACACGTCCGAACACGCGCCGCCGGGCCCGTACTTGTGCCCGGGGGGAGGGGGAGGCGGCGGGGCCGGAAACGACGAAGAGGCCCTCCGCGATGATCGCGGAGGGCCTCTTCGATGCGTACCCCCGACCGGATTCGAACCGGCGCTACCGCCTTGAGAGGGCGGCGTGCTAGGCCGCTACACAACGGGGGCTTGCTGGTGCTGCTGTTACTGCGCTGGGCTACCAGGACTCGAACCTAGAATAAGGGAACCAGAAACCCTCGTGTTGCCAATTACACTATAGCCCAAAGTGGTCTAGACCATACCAACAGTACCCCCGACCGGATTCGAACCGGCGCTACCGCCTTGAGAGGGCGGCGTGCTAGGCCGCTACACAACGGGGGCCCTAGCGATCCTGCATCAAGACGTCCGGGTGCGACCCTGGAGATCTCGCGGGAAGGATCTGTACCCCCGACCGGATTCGAACCGGCGCTACCGCCTTGAGAGGGCGGCGTGCTAGGCCGCTACACAACGGGGGCAAGCACTGCGTCACTACTGCACTGCGCTGGGGTACCAGGACTCGAACCTAGAATAAGGGAACCAGAAACCCTCGTGTTGCCAATTACACTATACCCCACCAAAAGTCAACCCCTTGAGGGGCTTTCCCTTTTTTTGGTGGCGCCTCCGTCCGGCCTTTCGGCCCGCTCCGGCGGCGCAGAAAGAACATTACCGGATGCCTGACCGTGCTCCAAAACGGGTATCCCCGGCCAGCAGCTCCGGCAGACCCGCGAGCCCGGTGATCCGGTGGACGCCCTCGGGCCCCGCACCGCGGGTGCCGTCGCGGTCGAGCCAGACCGCCACGAGTCCGGCGTCGCGTGCCCCGCGGGCGTCGATCTCCGGCTGGTCGCCCACGTACGCCACCTGCCCGGGCGGCAGCCCGAGCGCCTCGCACGCCGCGAGGAAGGCGGCCGCGTCGGGCTTGCTCACGCCCAGCTCGGCGGCGCACACGAGCACCTCGAAGCGCTCGCGCAGCCCGAGGTGGCGCAGCTTGGGGTCCTGGTTGGCCAGGCTGGAGTTGGAGAGCACGCCGTGCCGGTAACGGGCGGCGAGGGCGTCCAGTACGGGCACCACGTCCGGGAAGAGGGCCCAGGCGGCGCGGTAGTGCTCCACGTACCGGTCGAACCAGCGTCCGGCCTCGGCGTCGGTCATGCCGGGCGCCTCCAGGAAGTCCCGTACCCGGTCCAGCCGCTGCCCCTGGAAGGTGGTCTCGCCCGCGGCGAAGCGCAGCCAGTGGCGGTCGGTGGCCTGCCGCCAGACGAGCAGGGCCTGGGCGGGGGTCCCGTACCGCTCCCCCAGGTGCTCCGTGTCCAGCTGCCGGGCGAGGCCGGCGGTGTCGGCCCCCGTGTAGTCGAAGAGGGTGTCGTCGATGTCCCACAGCACGGCGCGGATCGGCATGCCGCCGACGTTACCCGGGCCGGCCGGCGGCCGGGCCCGAACCCGGCACGGAGGCCGCGGGGGGACGCCGCAGGGGGCGGCGGCCGGGGATCGGCCGCCGCCCCCTGCGGGACGTGCGGGACGTGCGGGACGTGCGGGACGTGCGGGACGTGCGGGCGGCTATGCGGCGAGCTTGGCCAGGGCCGCGTCGATGCGCGCCAGGGACTTCTCGGCTCCCAGGATCTCCAGGGACTCGAAGAGCGGCAGGCCGACCGTGCGGCCGGTGACGGCGACCCGGACCGGCGCCTGGGCCTTGCCGAGCTTGAGGCCGTGGGCCTCGCCGGCGGTCAGGACGGCCTGCTTGAGGGACTCGGGGTCGTTCCAGTCGGCGGCGGCGAGGTTCTCGCGCGCCGTCGTCAGGAGGGCCGCCGGGTCGCCCTTCATGGCCTTGTCCCAGGAGGCCTGGTCCTCGACCGGCTCCTTGCGGAACAGGAAGTCGACGTTGGCGGTGATGTCCGACAGGACCGTCACCCGGGTCTGGGCGTACGGCGCGATGCGCTCCCAGGCCGCGGCGTCGAACTCCTCGGGCTCCCAGTTGGCGTGCGGGGCGCGCAGCCACGGGGTGCAGGCGTCCGCGAAGGCCTTGGGGTCCAGCAGCCGGATGTGGTCGGCGTTGATCGCCTCGGCCTTCTTGAGGTCGAAGCGTGCCGGGTTGGCGTTGACGTCCGGGATGTCGAACTTCGCCACCATCTCCTCGATGGAGAAGATGTCCTGGTCCTTGGAGAAGGACCAGCCGAGGAGCGAGAGGTAGTTCAGCAGGCCCTCGGGGAGGAAGCCGCGCTCGCGGTACAGGTTGAGCGAGGCCTCGGGGTCGCGCTTGGAGAGCTTCTTGTTGCCCTCGCCCATGACGTACGGCAGGTGGCCGAACTCCGGGACGGCCTGGGCCACGCCCAGCTCGATCAGCGCCTTGTAGAGCGCGATCTGGCGCGGGGTGGAGGAGAGCAGGTCCTCGCCACGCAGGACGTGCGTGATCTCCATCAGCGCGTCGTCGACCGGGTTGACCAGCGTGTAGAGCGGGGCGCCGTTCGCCCGGACGATGCCGAAGTCCGGCACGTTCTCGGGGGTGAAGGAGAGCTCGCCGCGGACCAGGTCCGTGAAGGTGATGGTCTCGTCCGGCATCCGGAAGCGGACGATGGAGCTGCGGTGCTCGCCCTCGTACGCCTCGACCTGGACGGTGCTGAGCTCGCGGCAGTGGCCGTCGTAGCCGGAGGGCTTGCCGGCCGCCCGGGCGGCCGCGCGGCGCGCGTCGAGCTCCTCGGTGGTGCAGTAGCAGCGGTAGGCGTAGCCGCCGTCGAGCAGCTTCTGCGCCACGTCCCGGTAGAGGTCCATGCGCTCGGACTGCCGGTAGGGGGCGTGCGGGCCGCCCACCTCGGGGCCCTCGTCCCAGGTGAAGCCGAGCCAGCGCAGCGAGTCGAGCAGCTGGACGTACGACTCCTCGGAGTCGCGGGCCGCGTCGGTGTCCTCGATGCGGAAGACGAACGTGCCGCCGTGGTGGCGGGCGAACGCCCAGTTGAAGAGAGCCGTCCGGACCAGGCCCACGTGGGGGTTGCCGGTCGGGGAGGGGCAGAAACGGACGCGTACGGGGGATGCGCTAGCCACGCTTGATCACCTTGTTGGTGAGAGTGCCGATGCCTTCGATGGTGACGGCGACCTCGTCGCCGACGTGCAGGGGGCCGACTCCGGCCGGGGTCCCCGTGAGGATGACGTCGCCCGGGAGCAGCGTCATGGCCTCGGTGATGTGGACGATCAGGTCCTCGATGGGGCGGACCATCTCGCTGGTGCGGCCGAGCTGGCGCTGCTCGCCGTTGACCGTGCACTGGATGGTGAGGTCGCTCGGGTCGAGCTCGGTCTCGATCCAGGGGCCGAGGGGGCAGGAGCTGTCGAAGCCCTTGGCGCGGGCCCACTGCTTCTCCCGCTGCTGGACGTCGCGTGCGGTGACGTCGTTGGCGCAGGTGTAGCCGAGGATGACGTCCTTGACGCGCTCCCGGGGGACCTCGCGGCACATCCGGCCGATCACGACGGCGAGCTCCGCCTCGTGGTGGACCTCCTGCGAGAACGAGGGGTACGCGATGGGGTCGCCCGGGCCGACCACCGAGGTGGAGGGCTTGAAGAAGGTGATCGGGGCGTCCGGACGGCCTTGGTCGTCGAAGATGGCGTTGCCCAGCTCCGCCGCGTGCTCCGCGTAGTTGCGGCCGATGGCCACGACCTTGTTCGGGAGCACGGGCGGCAGCAGCCGGACCTTGTTGAGCGGGACCTTCGTGCCGGAGAGCTCGAAGTCCGCGAACGGAATGCCCTTGATGATGTCGAGGACGAGCTCGTCGGGGGCTGAGCCCTCCACGGCGCCGAAGGCGACATTGCCGTCGATCGAGAACCTGGCGATGCGCACGTGTTGCGTCTGCCCCTCTGTCTGTCCGCTGGCTGGAGTCTGCGGACCCCAGGCTAACGCGGCGGGCAGGGCCGCTCGGCGTGCCTCACGCCCCGGTTACTGCGCGGCGACGGCGACGGGTGCGTCCATCAGGACGGTGCGGCGCGGGTTCGCGGTTTGCGCCGGCAGCTCGACGGTGTGCTCCGCGGCCAGGGGTGCCTGCAGCTCCTCCGCGTCCTTGAGGTGCGCGAGGGTGGTGCGGCGGGGGTTGGCTATGTTGCGGAACATCGGTCGCGTCGTCTTCATCGGAGTTCTGGACCCTCGGTCTGTCGTGTGGGGGCTTCGGTGGGCGCGCGCGCCAACCCTTCAAGGGGCAAGGCTAAACATCTGAATCCCCCGCCGAACCGGTAAGTAATGGCCATGGGTATGTGAGTTTGCTCACCCGTGACCCGGCATACGGGCCATAACGGACAGTCAACGTCACCCCGCGAAACGGACATTGCCCTACTGAATGCGCCATTCCGCTCCTGATCATCAGGACTGGGACACCTTGCCAGCAGCATTGTTTGGATCGCGTAAGTCCGATTCCTCCCGAAAGGCAGAGCACATCCCGTAGCCCTGCTGTCACGTGCGGTCACCGACCCTCCGGGCGCACACCCGCACCTTGTTGGAGATCCGCCACTGTGCTGGAATTCGCGGGACCGCCGCGGGAACAGCCGGCGCGCAGGTGGCGCGACACAGCGCCGAGCGCGGCGGCAAGGAGAGGGAGACGCGCCGGTCACCGACGACCACCATGGGGCCGTTTGTGCCCCACGACTCGACACCGTCCCACCGGTCGCCCGGCGGGACGCCTGGTCCAGAGGTTGCGACGCTAGTGCAGGGACGATTCAAGAGGGATGGCAAGGGGTCTCCCCAGGCCCGTCAGGGCCGTGGGGAAGCTGCGGCGGAGCAGGAGCCCCGCGGCGGGACCGACCGTGGCTCCTCGCCCCAGCACGCCCAGAACCGCGGGCCGGCTGTCGAAGGCGCACGCGCCGACGCCTCCGCCGCGGTGAAGGCGAAGGGCCGGGGGAAGTCCGCCAAGGACGCCAAGTCCAAGACCGGTCCGGCCGAGCAGGACGTGGCGATACCCAAGGCCCCCAGCGGGCCCGGCTCCCGTCTCGCCATGCAGAACTGGCGCATCAGCACGCGACTGGTGTCGCTGCTGACCCTGCCGGTCGTCGCGGCCACCACGCTCGGCGGCTTCCGCATCAACGACTCGCTCAACGACATCGCCCAGCTGGAGCACATGCAGCTGCTGACGACGATGACCCGGCAGGCCACCAACCTGGCCGCCGCGCTCCAGGAGGAGCGGGACAAGTCCGCGGGTCCGCTGTCGGTCGCCGCGGCGTCCGGCGGGGCCGGCAAGTCCAACAGCATCGTCGAGGGCGTCCGCGAGACCACCGACTCCGCAGCCGAGGCCTTCAACGCGGCCACCGACAAGGTCGACGGCACGCAGGACAAGGACGAGACCCTCAAGTCGATCCGCAACAACATCCTGCAGATCGGCCGCCAGCTCACCGGCATCGAGGACATCCGCCGCAAGGCGTACGTCAACGGCGCCCAGCAGACCGTCACCGAGTACAACGCGCTGATCGTCTCGCTGCTCTCGCTCTCCCAGGACATGGCCCAGGCCACCTCCAGCCCCGAGATGATCAAGCGCACGCGCGCCCTGGCGGCCTTCTCCTCCGCCAAGGAGTACGCCTCCATCCAGCGCGCGATCATCGCGGCCTCCCTGCCGGACAGCAGCGAGCGCCAGGGCAAGCTGCTGGAGAACGACCGGCTCTTCGCCCTCTCCGCCCTGCGCGGCGAGAGCCAGTCCAAGAAGACCTTCGAACTCGTCTACCAGGGCAAGCCCGAGGAACTCCTCGCCGCGCTCGGCGACGGCAACACGGAGATCGGCAGCGCCGACCACTACGCGCGCCGTGTGCTGAGCACCGAGGGACAGTTCACCAAGGAGAAGAACCGGTCCTGGATGGACTGGTACGACGCGGACGACACCAAGCTCCAGGCCATGAAGGTCATCGAGCTGACCCTGCTCGAGGACATGGAGCAGAAGGCCCGCGAGCTGAAGAACGAGTCGCAGCAGGACGCCATCATCAACGGTGCGCTGATCCTCCTCGTCCTCGGCGTCTCCCTCGTCGGCGCCTTCGTCATGGCCCGCTCGATGATCCGCTCGCTGCGCCGCCTCCAGGACACCGCGACCCGCGTGGCCCAGGACCGGCTGCCCGAGCTCGTCAAGCAGCTCTCCGAGTCCGACCCGCAGGACGTGGACACGTCCGTGGAGTCGGTCGGCGTGCACACCCGCGACGAGATCGGCCAGGTGGCCGCGGCCTTCGACGACGTGCACCGCGAGGCCGTCCGCCTCGCCGCCGAGCAGGCCCTCCTGCGAGGCAACGTCAACGCGATGTTCACCAACCTCTCGCGCCGTTCGCAGGGCCTCATCCAGCGCCAGCTCTCGCTCATCTCCGAGCTGGAGTCGCGCGAGGCCGACCCGGACCAGCTGTCCTCGCTCTTCAAGCTCGACCACCTCGCGACCCGCATGCGCCGTAACGGCGAGAACCTCCTCGTCCTCGCGGGCGAGGAGCCGGGCCGCCGGTGGACCCGCCCCGTCCCGCTCGTCGACGTGCTCCGCGCCGCGGCGTCCGAGGTGGAGCAGTACGAGCGCATCGAACTGTCCTCGGTGCCCGGCACCGACGTCGCCGGCCGCGTGGTCAACGACCTCGTGCACCTCCTCGCCGAGCTGCTGGAGAACGCCACCTCGTTCTCCTCCCCGCAGACCAAGGTCAAGGTCACCGGCCACGCGCTCCCCGACGGCCGGGTGCTCGTCGAGATCCACGACACCGGCATCGGCCTCTCCCCCGAGGACCTCGCCGCGATCAACGAGCGGCTCGCCTCGCCGCCCACCGTGGACGTCTCCGTCTCCCGCCGCATGGGCCTGTTCGTGGTCGGCCGCCTGTCCCTGCGACACGGCATCCGCATCCAGCTGCGCCCCTCCGACTCGGGCGGTACGACGGCCCTCGTCATGCTCCCGGTGGACGTCGCCCAGGGCGGCAAGAAGCCCGGCCCGATGCCCGGTCAGGGCGGTCCCGGCGGCGGCCCCTCGGGCGGCCAGGGCGGCTCCGCCGCGCAGGGCTCGGTGCCCGGCGCGGCAAACCGTCCCCCCGTCGGCGCGGGTCCGCAGCGCGGCCAGGTCGCCGGTGGCGGCCAGCGCACGGCACTGCCCGGCCGGGACGGCGCCGCCGCGGGTCAGCAGCGTCCGCAGGCCCAGCAGGGTCCGCAGGGCGGGCGCCCCCAGCAGCAGGGCGGCCCGGGTGCTCCCGGCGGCCGTCCGCAGGCGGGTCCGACCACCGCCGGGCAGGGCCAGGGCGCCTTCGGCTCCGGTGCGCCGCTGCCGACGCGCGGCCCCGCCGGCGGTCCGCAGGGCCGCCCGGGCTCCGGCCCGGCCGGATTCCCCCAGGGCAACCAGGGCGGGACCGGCGGCGGCAACGGCTTCGAGCGTCCGCAGCAGCCGCAGCAGCCCGCCCAGCAGCCCCACCAGCCCCAGCCCGCCCAGCAGCAGTCCGGGGCACAGGCCCCGGCCCAGCGCGGCACCCGGCCGCAGCTGCCGCCGCGCGGCGGTGCTCCGCGTGCGGAGCTGCCCGGCCCGCAGACCGCGAGCTGGGGTGCGGACCAGGCCCGCGGCCACGACGAGCTGTCGGGCCCCGGTTCGACCGCCGAGTTCGCGCGCCCCGACTACAACGCACCGCTGCCCCCGCAGGACGGCGGCGCCGGCACGACCGGCCAGTTCGAGCGTCCGGACGTACGGGGCCCCCTGAGCCCGTCCGCCACCGGCCAGTTCGAGCGCCCGGAGCTCCGCGGCCCCGCGGACCCCTCCTCGACGGGCCAGTTCGCCCGCCCGGGCACCCAGGCCCCCCGGCCCGGCGGTCCCGGCGTCGGAGGCTTCGCCCGGCAGCCCCAGGCCCCCCAGCCGCAGGCTCCGCAGCCGCAGGCACCGGGCCAGGCTCCGCAGCCCGGCGGCGGGTACGCACCCGCACCGCAGGCGCGGCCCGAGGCTCCGCGGCTTCCGCAGGCGCACCGCCCGGAGGCCCTGCCCCCGGCACAGCACGCCGGGGACGCCCGCAGCCCGATCTTCGACACGCTGGAGTCGAACTGGTTCCGCGAGGAGGGCCAGCAGGCCCCCGCGCAGGCGCCGGCGGTGCCCCAGCAGCCCCAGCCGCAGTCCGCTCCGGCTCCGCAGCGCGCTGCGGAACCCGTGGGCGACCCCGCGGCGACCGCCGCCATGCCGACCGTGAGCTGGCGCTCCTCGCCCAACGACGAGCTGATGCGGCAGGCCGAGCGCGTGCGCCAGCCCGCCGCGGGCGGCATCACCACCTCGGGGCTGCCCCGCCGGGTCCCACGGGCGAACCTCGTGGCCGGCACCGCGCAGCAGCAGGCCGAGGCCCAGGCAGGTCCTCAGGTCTCGCGTGCGCCCGATGACGTACGCGGCCGTCTGACCAACCTCCGACGTGGTATCCAGCAGGGTCGTCAGGCCGGCAACAACGGCCCGGCGACCGGCAGTTACCACATCGACCCCACTTACCAGCAGGAGCGATAGTTGAGTTCGATGAGCCAGGCGGCACAGAACCTGAACTGGTTGATCACCAACTTCGTGGACAACACCCCAGGGGTGTCCCACACCGTGGTGGTCTCCGCCGACGGACTCCTTCTGGCGATGTCCGAAGGTTTCCCGCGTGACCGCGCCGACCAGCTGGCGGCCGTGGCCTCCGGTCTGACCTCGCTGACCGCCGGCGCCTCCCGCATCTTCGAGGGCGGCGCCGTCAACCAGACCGTGGTCGAGATGGACCGCGGGTTCCTCTTCCTGATGTCCGTCTCCGACGGATCCTCACTGGCCGTCCTCGCGCACCCCGAGTGCGACATCGGCCTCGTGGGCTACGAGATGGCCCTCCTGGTGGACCGCGCGGGCAGTGTCCTCACCCCGGACCTGCGCGCAGAACTGCAGGGAAGCCTGCTCAGCTGACTTCCACTCTTCGGGCCGGACGGTACTGCCGGCCCGAAGACCGGGGCCCCGCCCCCGGAACCCCGTACACCCGCCAGGCCGTCATACCTTCCCCCCACCGGCCGCCCCGTCAGACGGCACGCTGACCACTGCTGTCCAGCCCGGAGGATCAATGACCCCGCCCCCCGCCTACCCCGATGCGTACGGAGATTCGTACTCGGAAGGCGATCAGCCGCTGGTGCGTCCGTACGCCATGACCGGCGGCCGGACCCGGCCGCGCTACCAGCTCGCCATCGAGGCGCTGGTCAGCACCACGGCCGATCCGATGCACCTGTCCGGCCTGCTTCCCGAGCACCAGCGCATCTGCACCCTGTGCCGCGAGGTCAAGTCGGTCGCGGAGGTCTCCGCACTGCTGTCGATGCCGCTCGGTGTCGCCCGGATCCTCGTCGCCGACCTGGCGGAGGCCGGAATGGTGGCCATCCACCAGCCGGGTAATGGAGAGGCCGGCGGCACGCCGGATGTAACGCTGCTCGAAAGGGTGCTCAGTGGCCTTCGGAACATCTAGCGGCGGAGCGGCTCGCTCCACCACCTCTGCGAAGATCGTGGTGGCGGGCGGCTTCGGCGTGGGCAAGACCACGTTCGTCGGCGCGGTCTCCGAGATCAACCCGCTGCGCACCGAAGCCGTCATGACCAGCGCCTCCGCCGGCATCGACGACCTCACCCACACCGGGGACAAGACGACCACCACGGTCGCCATGGACTTCGGCCGCATCACCCTCGACCAGGACCTGATCCTGTACCTCTTCGGTACCCCGGGCCAGGACCGCTTCTGGTTCATGTGGGACGACCTGGTCCGCGGCGCCATCGGCGCCGTCGTCCTCGTCGACACCCGCCGCCTCGCCGACTGCTTCCCCGCCGTCGACTACTTCGAGAACAGCGGCCTGCCCTTCGTCGTGGCGCTCAACGGCTTCGAGGGGCACCAGCCGTACACCCCGGAGGAAGTCCGCGAGGCCTTGCAGATCGGACCCGGCGCCCCGATCATCACCACGGACGCCCGCCACCGCGCGGACGCCAAGAGCGCGCTCATCACGCTCGTCGAGCACGCCCTGATGGCCCGGCTCAAGTAACACGGTTTCAACTGCCGCGCAGGAGGGGCGGGCTGTGTCCTACGACACGGCCCGCCCTTCTCGTTCATAACGTTTCGACAGAGAATTGCCGCCAGGCAGACACAGTGAGCGTTCAGTTGGTACCGCTACGCGCACAACTCCCCCCATTTTTGCCGCCGGAAGGACTTTATGTCCGGTTTATGAGGGGCATAAGGCTCTAGGAATGGCCGATTTCAACTGTTTGGAACACGGCCGTTAACCGTGCTGGAATTCAACGAACTAGCTAGTAGCACCGCCGAGAGGTTGTTGGTCGAGTGAGGCGAAGCAACACGAGCCCCGCGGATGAACCCGCGCGCGGCAACTTCACCCCGCCGCCGCGAGCGGCCGCGTCGCCCGTCGACGTGCCCGTGGAACCACCGGGCAGCGTCGGGAGCACCAGCAGGTTCTCGCCCCGCAACTGGCGTGTGCCGACCCGTCTGAACGCCATCCTGCTCGTGCCGGTCCTCGTCGGACTGGTCATGGGCGGCTTCCAGGTGAAGGGCTCCATCGACACCTGGAACGAGGCCAAGGACGCCGAGAAGATAGCCAGGGTCGTCCAGGCCGCCTCCGAGTACAGCCAGGCGCTGCTCAACGAGCGCGACCTGACGGCGGAGCCGCTCCTGAGCGGCGACACCAAGAGCGAGGCCGTCTCCTCGGCCTACGCGGCGACGAACACCGCCAAGGCGAAGTTCGACAGGGCCGTCCAGGACATGCCCGAGCAGCAGGGGCTGGAGCGCCGCCTGGAGCTCTTCCGCTCGGAGGAGCCCAAGCTGGAGCAGGTACGCAAGACCGCGTACCAGGCGCCGCTCGAGAGCGAGAAGAAGAAGCTCCCCACCTCGGCGGGACCCATCCCGACCGAAGAGGGCTACGTGCTGGTCCAGCACTACCTCATGCAGTTCGCCAACGAGCTCGGCCTCGGCACCGGCAACGTGACCTCGTACGGCCGCATGGTCTACGCGATCCAGCTGGCCAAGGCCGCGAACTCGCTGCAGCGCTCCGTCGGCACCCACCTCCTGGTGCGCCCGAGTGCGAACGAGGACATCCGCAAGGCCCAGCTCGTCGCCTTCTCCTCGTACAACTACCTCGAAGAGATCGCCATCGGCGAGTACGTCGCCGCGGGCACCGAGGCGGACACGAACCGCCTCAAGGAAGTCATGGGCAAGAAGGCCCAGGAGGGCGCCGTCAAGCTCGCCGAGGCCAAGACGGCCGCGGAGCAGGCCGGCACCGTCTTCAAGGCGCCGCCCATGATCGACAACTCGCCGCTCCTCGGCATGACCGATGCGATCGCCGGCGGCGACAACAAGGCCAAGCTCGCGGCGAACGGGACCACCCCGGCGAACTGGCAGTTCGCGGCGACGTCGAAGTTCGACGGCTACGACGAGATCGAGAAGGAGCTCCTCGACAAGGCCGTCAAGGACACCATCGTGATCTCCGACGAGGCCCGCAACGACGCCATCATCAACGGCGCCATCGTCGTCGTGGCCCTCCTCGCGGCCTTCATCCTGGCCGGCATGATGGCCCGCCAGATGAGCCGCGCGATGTCCCGCCTGCGCACCGCCGCGTTCGAGGTCGCCGAGCAGCGCCTGCCGGCCCTCGTCGACCAGCTCTCGCGCACCGACCCGGGCAAGGTCGACACCCGTGTCGTCCCGATCCCGATCAACTCCCAGGACGAGATCGGCGAGGTGGCCCGCGCCTTCGACCAGGTCCACCAGGAAGCGGTACGGCTCGCCGCCGAGCAGGCGCTCCTGCGAGGGAACGTCAACGCGATCTTCACGAACCTCTCCATGCGCAACCAGTCGCTGATCGAGGGCCAGCTGACCCTCATCACCGACCTGGAGAACAACGAGGCGGACCCGGACCAGCTGGAGAACCTCTTCCGCCTGGACCACCTGGCCACCCGTATGCGCCGCAACGGCGAGAACCTCCTCATCCTCGCGGGTGAGGAGCCGGGCCGCCGCTGGGACCAGCCGGTGCCCCTCGTCGACGTCCTGCGCGCCGCCTCCTCCGAGGTGGAGCAGTACGAGCGCATCGAGCTCTCGGGCGTCTCCGAGGCGGAGATCCACGGCCAGGCCGTGACCGACCTCGTGCACCTGCTCGCCGAGCTGCTGGAGAACGCCACCACGTTCTCCTCCCCGCAGACCAAGGTCCGCGTCAACGCCACGCGTCTGCCCGACGGCCGCGTCATGGTCGAGATCCACGACAAGGGCATCGGCCTCACCGCCGAGGACTTCGCGGACATCAACCACAAGCTGGCCAACCCGCCGACCGTGGACGCCGCGATCTCCCAGCGCATGGGCCTGTTCGTGGTCGGCCGGCTGGCGGACCGCCACAGCATCCGCGTCCAGCTGCGCCCCTCGGGCGAGGCGGCCGGCACCACGTCGCTGGTCATGCTCCCCGACGCCATCACCCACGGTGGCGGTGGCGAGGGCGTACCGGACGACGACTTCACGGTCTCGCAGATCATCCCGGAGCAGCAGGCCCAGCAGGCCGCCCCGCTGCGCACCGCCGCCGAACTCGGCTTCGACGACTCCCGCTACGACCAGCAGGGCGCCGGGGGCCGCGAGCTGGACCCGGTCGGCCGGTCCCTGCAGGCCGACGAGCGGCGTGCCGCGCTGAAGGCCCAGGTCACCTTCCCGCAGGAGCAGCAGCAGTACGCCGAGGCGCCCGGGCAGGACTATCCGGAACCGCAGCCCGAGCACGGCTATCAGCCGTACCAGGGCTACCAGCAGCAGCCTGAGCAGGGCTACGAAGCTCCGTACGAGGCTCCGGGGCAGTTCCCCGCGCAGCCGGGCTACGAGTCCTACCCCCAGCAGGGCTACCCGTATCCGGAAGCCGGATACCAGGCCCAGCAGCAGGGCACCGCGGGTTACGAAGACGGCTACGAACCGCAGCCGGAGCAGGGCGACTGGCCTGGGCAGAACGCCTACTCGGCGGACTACCAGCAGGATTACGGGACCGAATCGGAATCCAAGGCCGGTCCCGAACAGGCCCCGGAACGCGTAGGCTTCGACCGTCCGGGTACCGCTGCGGACACCGGCCACAAGATGACCGGGGCGGGCCTGCCGCGTCGCGGCAGCCAGCAGCAGTGGCAGCCGGCGCAGAAGGAAGCGGAGTCTTCCGGATCCCTCTTCGAACAGCGGCCGCAGCGTCAGCAGCAGCCCGCTGAAGCGGAGCGGACCCCGGAGGAGACGGAAGGCACGGCGGCTTGGCGTTCACGCAACGACGAGCGCTGGCAGCAGGCCGGAAAGCTCCGTGAGCCGAAGGCGGGCGGGGTCACCCCGTCCGGTCTCCCTCGGCGGGTACCCAAGGCCAACCTGGTCGAGGGCACCGCGGAGTCGACCCCGCAGGGCGGCCCCCAGGTCTCCCGCGCCCCGGAGGACGTCCGCGGCAGGTTGAGCAACCTGCGCCGCGGCGTCCAGCAGGGTCGCAACGCGGGTTCCGAGCAGTCAAGTAACAGCTATGACCAGGAGCGTTAGTGTGAGCGCGATGAGCCAGGCGGCACAGAACCTGAACTGGTTGATCACGAACTTCGTGGACAACACCCCAGGGGTGTCCCACACCGTGGTGGTCTCCGCCGACGGACTCCTTCTGGCGATGTCCGACGGGTTCCCGCGCGACCGCGCCGATCAGCTGGCGGCCGTGGCCTCCGGTCTGACCTCGCTGACCGCCGGCGCCTCCCGCATCTTCGAGGGCGGCGCCGTCAACCAGACCGTGGTGGAGATGGACCGCGGGTTCCTCTTCCTGATGTCCGTCTCCGACGGATCCTCGCTCGCGGTGCTCGCGCACCCCGAGTGCGACATCGGCCTCGTAGGCTACGAGATGGCCCTCCTGGTGGACCGCGCGGGCAGTGTCCTCACCCCGGACCTGCGTGCGGAGCTGCAGGGAAGTCTTCTCAACTAACAGACAGACAGTGCGTTTCGCGTCACTGCACCATAGGGTGCGGTGGCGCGGTTCCACAGGGAGTACCGCGTACGTGGAGTCGGAGGAGGAAACGTGACAACACCCGGAGGACATCCTTATGGCGGCGCGCAGCAGCCGCAGGGTGGGCACGACCAGAACCGCTTCAACTTCCCCTCCTCCCCCAGCCGGCCCGTGCCGGAGCACAACCCTTACCAGCAGCAGCCGTACGGCCAGCCCCAGCAGCCTCAGCAGCCCCAGATGCCCGCGCAGCCTCCTCGCGCCGCGCGGCAGCCGGCTCCGAAGGCGCACAATCCGCTGGTGCGTCCGTACGCCATGACCGGCGGCCGGACCCGGCCGCGCTACCAGCTCGCCATCGAGGCGCTGGTCAGTACCACGGCCGATCCCGCGCGGCTGCAAGGGCAGTTGCCCGAGCACCAGCGCATCTGCCGTCTGTGCCAGGAGATCAAATCCGTCGCGGAGATCTCGGCACTCCTCTCCATTCCTCTTGGTGTCGCCCGCATCCTCGTCGCCGACCTGGCAGAGGCGGGCCTTGTCGCCATTCACCAGCCCGGCGGCGACGAGTCTGCCGGCGGCCAGCCAGATGTGACACTGCTCGAAAGGGTGCTCAGTGGACTTCGCAAGCTCTAACGGCGGAGCGGCTCGCTCCACCACCTCCGCGAAGATCGTGGTGGCGGGCGGCTTCGGCGTGGGCAAGACCACGTTCGTCGGCGCGGTCTCCGAGATCAACCCGCTGCGCACCGAAGCCGTCATGACCAGCGCCTCCGCCGGCATCGACGACCTCACCCACACCGGGGACAAGACGACCACCACGGTCGCCATGGACTTCGGCCGCATCACCCTCGACCAGGACCTGATCCTGTACCTCTTCGGTACCCCGGGCCAGGACCGCTTCTGGTTCATGTGGGACGACCTGGTCCGCGGCGCCATCGGCGCCGTCGTCCTCGTCGACACCCGCCGCCTCGCCGACTGCTTCCCCGCCGTCGACTACTTCGAGAACAGCGGCCTGCCCTTCGTCATCGCCCTCAACGGTTTCGACGGGCACCAGCCCTACACCCCGGAGGAAGTCCGCGAGGCCCTGCAGATCGGCCCGGACGCCCCGATCATCACCACGGACGCCCGCCACCGCGCGGACGCCAAGAGCGCGCTCATCACGCTCGTCGAGCACGCCCTGATGGCCCGGCTGCGGTAGCAGTCCCCGTCCGTACGGCGAAGGCCCCCGCGTGATCCGGCGCGGGGGCCTTCGGCGTGTCCGGCCCTTCGGCGTACCCGGGCCTTCGGGCCTGCCCGGGGAGCCCGTGCCGGGCTGCCTGCCGGGGGCATGCGCAAGGCCCCGCACCCGTCGAGGGGTGCGGGGCCCTTCGGCCGTACGCGGGGCGGGCCCGGGTACTCAGCCCTGCCAGCTGTGCGGGGCGCGGAAGCCCGGGGTGCGCTCCAGGCGGCGCCAGCCGGCCTGGGAGCGGGGGGCGCGGACCGCGGTGCCGGGGGTGGCCGCGGCGCGGGCGAGCAGGATGGCGGTGATCGCGGCCAGCTCCTCCGGCGCGGCGTTGCCCTTCTCGACGCGCAGCAGGGTGTCGGTGGCGTTGCTCATGGGGTGGCAGGTCTCCTTCGCGGTTACTGCGGCGGGTTGCCGTGCTTGCGGGACGGCAGGTCGGCGTGCTTGTTGCGGAGCATCTCCAGGGCGCTGATGAGCACCTCGCGGGTCTCGGCGGGGTCGATGACGTCGTCGACGAGGCCGCGCTCGGCCGCGTAGTACGGGTGCATCAGCTCGGCTTTGTACTCCTTGACCATGCGCGTACGCATGGCCTCCGGGTCCTCGGCGTCCGCGATCTGCTTGCGGAAGATCACGTTGGCGGCGCCCTCGGCGCCCATGACGGCGATCTCGTTGGTGGGCCAGGCGTAGGTGAGGTCGGCGCCGATGGACTGGGAGTCCATGACGATGTACGCGCCGCCGTAGGCCTTGCGCAGGATCAGGGAGATCCGCGGGACGGTGGCGTTGCAGTAGGCGTAGAGCAGTTTGGCGCCGTGGCGGATGATGCCGCCGTGCTCCTGGTCGACGCCGGGCAGGAAGCCCGGGACGTCCAGCAGGGTGATGATCGGGATGTTGAAGGCGTCGCAGAGCTGGACGAAGCGCGCCGCCTTCTCCGAGGCGTGGATGTCCAGGACGCCGGCCAGGTGGCCGGGCTGGTTGGCGACGATGCCGACGACCTGGCCGTTCATCCGGCCGAGGGCGCAGATGATGTTGCGGGCCCAGCGCTCGTGGATCTCCAGGACGTCGCCTTCGTCGACGAGTTCCTCGATGACCTTCAGCATGTCGTACGGGCGGTTGCCGTCCGCCGGCACCAGGTCCAGCAGTACGTCCGAGCGGCGGTCGGCCGGGTCGGTGGTCTCGTGCACCGGCGGGTTCTCGCGGTTGTTGGAGGGCAGCATCGAGATGAGGTAGCGGACCTCGGCGATGCAGGTCTCCTCGTCGTCGTACGCGAAGTGCGCGACACCGGAGGTCTCGGCGTGCACGTCCGCGCCGCCGAGGCCGTTCTGGGTGATCTCCTCACCCGTCACCGCACGGACCACGTCCGGCCCGGTGATGAACATCTGCGAGGTGTCGCGGACCATGAACACGAAGTCCGTCAGCGCCGGCGAGTACGCGGCGCCGCCGGCGCACGGGCCCAGCATGACCGAGATCTGCGGGATCACCCCCGAAGCCCGGGTGTTGCGCTGGAAGATGCCGCCGTAGCCCGCCAGGGCGGACACGCCCTCCTGGATACGGGCGCCCGCACCGTCGTTCAGCGAGACCAGCGGCGCACCGGCCGCGATGGCCATGTCCATGATCTTGTGGATCTTCGTCGCGTGGGCCTCGCCCAGCGCCCCGCCGAAGATCCGGAAATCGTGCGCGTACACGAAGACCGTCCGGCCCTCGACCGTGCCCCACCCGGTGATCACACCGTCCGTGTAGGGCTTCTTGGACTCCAGTCCGAAGCCCGTGGCGCGGTGCCGGCGCAGCTGCTCGACCTCCTTGAAGGACCCTTCGTCGAGGAGGAGCGCGATGCGCTCGCGCGCCGTCAGCTTGCCCTTGGCGTGCTGCGCCTCGGTCGCACGGTCACTGGGGCCGCGCCGGGCCTGCTCGCGCAGGGAGTGCAACTCGGCGACGCGGCCGCGGGCGTCCGTCGGCTCGCTCGGGGTCTGGTCCACAACGGTCATGTACCGACCTTACGAAGCCGTACATGAAAAACCTCCGTTGGTTCCACACAGTCTCGGCCGTGTTCCGCTGTCCGGGACGGACAGAACCACCGGACGATGCATCGACTCCGCCATACGGGCCCTTCGTCCTTTGTGGGGTCCGCACAAAACACCGTGACACCCTGTCTGGATGTTGAAAATTCAACGGAATGGGTCTAGCGTCTTTCTCGTTGAAAGTTCAACATTCACGACCGCCATCCGCATCCACCGAGGAGCACGTCATGGGTCTGTTCACCCGCCGCAGCCAGGAGTCGCAGGTCACGGACGGCGCCGCCGTCGCCACGATCGAGGTGGACCCGGCGCTCGCCGCACTCACCGGCGACTACACCATCGACCCCGCCCACAGCAGCATCGGCTTCACCGTCCGCCACGCGATGGTGACCAATGTCCGCGGCTCCTTCACCGAGCACGAGGGCGCCCTGCACCTCGACGGCAGCGACCCGGCCCGGTCCACCGCCACCCTCGACGTCACGATCGCCTCGGTGGACACCGGTATCGCCGACCGCGACAACCACCTGCGCAGCGGTGACTTCTTCGACGCCGAGACCTTCCCCCTGATGACCTTCCGCTCCACCGAGGCCCGCCAGCTGGGCGGCGATGCCTACCGCATCACCGGCGAGCTCACCATCAAGGACGTCACCCGTCCGCTCTCCATCGACCTGGAGTTCAACGGCGCCGCGACCGACGTGTACGGCAACCAGCGCGTCGGCTTCGAGGGCAGCGCCGAGATCCTGCGGTCCGACTGGGGCCTGACCTGGAACGCGGCCCTGGAGACCGGTGGCGTCATGGTCAGCGACAAGGTGAAGCTGACCTTCGACATCTCGGCCGTCAAGCAGGCCCAGGCCTGAGGCCGGGCGGGAGGCCGGTCACAGCACTAGAAGCCGCCCCCGCCGTCGAATCCGCCCCCGCCGCCGTCGAAGCCTCCGCCGCCGAAGTCCCCGCCGCCGAAGTCGGCCGGGTTGAAGTCGGCGCCGGAGACGTCCCCTCCCTCGAATCCGTCGAAGCCGTTCCCGCCGCCGAAGTCGGAGGCGTAGGCGGGGCCGGCCATCATCGAGCCGAGCATCGTGCCGACCAGCAGGCCGGGGAGCATGCCGCCGCCGAAGTACCCGCCGGCCCAGGGACCGTACGCCGGGCCGGCGTCGTAGTAGGGGCGCGGACCGTGCTCGGTGTCGACGGTGCGCACCGCCGGGTCCTGTCCGTCGCGCAGCCGGACCGCGTCCGCCGCGCAGACCGGCACCGTACGGGAGGCGCCGCCCGCCGGGGCCCAGTCGGCGTCCTGGGTGCTGGGCCCGTGCCGGGGGTCGAAGAAGCAGGGGGCCCGCCGCTCCGGGAGCGGCTGTCCCCGGCGCCGGGCGTCCAGCCGGGCCAGGGCGTACCGGCCGTCCTCCAGCGCCCGGGTCACACCCTTGACCTCCTCGGGGTACTGCACCGAGGCCATGATCTGCTTGGCCTTCTCGTACGAGTCGAGTCCCTGCGCGTAGTCCTGGCGCATGGCCTCGTCCGCGCCGGGCTCGCCCGGGTGGAAGTCGAGGCGCTCCAGCTCCTCGCCGAACGCCGTGATGTCCTCGTCCACGACCACCGCGAGCCGCTGGACGGCCTCGCGGCGCACCTCCTCCTTCCTCCGGCGGTTGCGGCGGACCAGCGCGTACGCACCGCCGCCGCCGGCCACGGCCACCGCGCCGAGGGCGATCAGGCCGCCGACGGGGGCGCCGTCGTCCGCGCCGGCCGTCCCCCAGGAGGCGGGCGCGCGGCCCCGGGCCTGGCCGACCGCCTGGTCCACGAAGGTGTCCAGCTGGGTGCGGGCGTCGGCCGGGGCGCCCGTCTTCACGGAAGCCGTGAGGTTGCGGACGGCACGGGGGGCCATGACGGACGGGTCCGCGCCGGCGTCGAACCCGTCGCCGAGGCGGACGGCGTACAGCCCGGTGACTCCCGTCTGGGCGCGCACCGCCGCCAGCAGCCCCTCGGGAGGGAACTGCTCCGTGGCGGGCAGCACGGCGACGAACACCGGCTTCCCGGAGTCTTCGATCTTCTGGGCGAGCGCCTCGGCGTCCGCCTCGGACAGCTGTGCGCGGGCGCCGGGGTCCACGTAGACGGGGCCCTTCCTGAGGGCCTCCCCCACGGCGGCGATCCCGGTGGCCGCGGACGCCTGCGGGGCGGCCGCGAGGGCGGCCGGCCACAGCGCCAGCAGCAGGCAGGCGAGCACGGATATCGGCCTGGTCCTCATAGGACGACGCTACCCGAACCCGCCCTTTCCTGTGTGAGCTGGACATAAAGCCGTCCCGCGGCCGGCGGGCGGCCGTGCGCCGCCCCCGCGGGGCCGCGGCTGCCCGGTCTTCACCCGGAAGGGCGCACGGCCGGGCGGCGCACTACTCGGGCGGCTCGACGCCCGCGCGCAGGAGCCCGTAGGTGAAGGCGTCCTCCAGGGCCTGCCAGGAGGCGGCGATCACGTTGGGGGCCACCCCGACCGTGGCCCACTCGCGGACCCCGTCGGTGGTGGAGACCAGCACCCGGGTCGTGGACTCCGTGCCGTGCGTCCCCTCCAGGATGCGGACCTTGTAGTCGACCAGCTCGAACTTGGCGAGCTGGGGATAGAACCGCTCCAGCGCCACGCGCAGGGCCCGGTCCAGCGCGTTGACGGGGCCGTTGCCCTCCGCCGTCGCGACGATCCGCTCGCCCTTGGCCCACAGCTTGACCGTGGCCTCGTTGGCGTGGGTGCCGTCCGGCCGGTCCTCGACGATCGCCCGCCAGGACTCGGTGCGGAAGTACTTGCGGGCCCGGCCCTCGGCCTCGGCGCGCAGCAGCAGTTCGAAGGAGGCGTCGGCGGCCTCGTAGGTGTAGCCCTGGAGCTCGCGCTCCTTGACCCGCTCCACGACCCGGGAGATCAGCGCGCGGTCCCCGCCGAGGTCGACGCCGAGCTCCTTGCCCTTGAGCTCGATGGAGGCGCGGCCGGCCATGTCGGAGACCAGCATCCGCATGGTGTTGCCGACCCGCTCGGGGTCGATGTGCTGGTAGAGGTCCGGGTCCACCTTGATCGCCGAGGCGTGCAGGCCGGCCTTGTGCGCGAAGGCGGAGACGCCGACGTACGGCTGGTGCGTGGAGGGGGTGAGGTTGACGACCTCGGCGATGGCGTGCGAGATCCGGGTCATCTCGGCGAGCGCACCGTCGGGGAGCACTCGGCGGCCGTACTTGATCTCCAGTGCGGCCACGACGGGGAAGAGGTTGGCGTTGCCCACGCGCTCGCCGTAGCCGTTCGCGGTGCACTGCACGTGGGTGGCGCCCGCGTCGACCGCGGCCAGGGTGTTGGCGACGGCGCAGCCGGTGTCGTCCTGGGCGTGGATGCCCAGCCGTGCGCCGGTGTCGGCGAGGACGGTCGCGACGGTGGCCGTCACCTGCGCGGGCAGCATGCCTCCGTTGGTGTCGCAGAGGATGACCACGTCGGCGCCGGCCTCGTGGGCGGTGCGGACGACGGCCTTGGCGTACTCGGGGTTGGCGCGGTAGCCGTCGAAGAAGTGCTCGCAGTCGACGAAGACCCGCCGGCCGGATGCGACCAGGTGGGAGACGGTGTCGCGGACCATCTCCAGGTTCTCTTCGAGGGTCGTGCGCAGCGCCAGCTCGACGTGCCGGTCGTGCGACTTGGCGACGAGCGTGACGACGGGGGCGCCCGATTCCAGCAGGGCCCTCACCTGCGGGTCCTGGGCGGCCGAGCCGCCGGCCCGGCGGGTCGCGCCGAAGGCGACCAGCTGGGCGTTCTTGAACGCGATCTCGGCGCGGGCCCGCGCGAAGAACTCGGTGTCGCGGGGGTTGGCGCCGGGCCAGCCGCCCTCGATGAAGCCCACTCCGAAGTCGTCCAGATGACGGGCGATCGTCAGCTTGTCCGCGACGGTGAGGTTGATGCCCTCGCGCTGCGCGCCGTCGCGCAGGGTGGTGTCGAAGACGTGGAAGCTGTCGTCCAGGCCTCCGGACAGCGCAGTTGCCGCCTCTGGTGTCGTCGTCATGCTGATCTGACTCCTGTCGGATGAGTGGTTCCGGAGACCCGGGATCCACTGCCCCCATCATCGCGCGCGTCCACGTCCCGGCAGGGATGGCGCCGGGAAACGAAAAAACCTCTCGCGGGTGCGAGAGGTTTGCGCGCGGGTCTGGGGCACGTGGCCGCTTTCCGCGAAGGTCTTCCACGGTTCAGCGGCCACTGAGGACCGGCGCGCTGCTGGCGATAATCATGAGCTGAGCAGGCACGCCCGCAGTGTGCCACACCGTCCGCCGCGCATGGACGGGGATCTCAGCATCCGGGCAGGCGCCGGGTCCGCGGTCCGGGCGCACCGCGCCCGGACCGGCCGGCAGCGGTGCGCCCTACGGGGTGAGGGTCTCGGTGAGGAACTCCCCGACGTGGTCGAGGATCGCCTCCCGGTCCACTTCGGGCAGGCCCACGGCCAGCTGGATGCTGAACCCGTCGAGGAGGGCCCGCATGCGGGCGGCCACCCGGTCGGGGTCCACGGTGCGGAACTCGCCGCGCGAGACGCCCTCTGCGAGGAGCGCCACCAGGTCGCGGTGCCAGGCGCCCTCGATGGCGGCCTGGCGGTCGCGTTCCTGCGGGCCGGCGTTCTGCGAGCGGTTCCAGACCTCCAGCCACAGGGTCCAGTGCGGGTCGCGGGCCTGCGTGGGCACGTACAGGTCGACGTACGCGCGCAGGCGTTCGCGCACCGGGCCGCGGCGGGCGAGCAGGGCCCGGCGCTCGGTGCCCAGCGCGGCCTCGCTCCACTCCAGGGTCTGCAGCAGCAGCTCGTCCTTGCTGCGGAAGTAGTAGAGGAGGTGGCCGCTGCTCATGCCGACCTCGCGGCCGAGCCCGGCCATGGTCAGGCCCTCCAGGCCGCGCTCGGCGATCATGGCCATGGCGGCGACGAGTACGTCCTCGCGCGGGGGCGCGTTCTTGCGCGCCGCCCGTACCGGTACTCCACCCGCCACCATGGGCCCACTCCTCGTCGGTCGGCTGCCGTGCGTCCGCGGATCAGACCTTCGGCTGCTGCTGGGTGATGCAGTGGATACCGCCACCCCCCGCGAAAATCGTACGTGCGTCGACCAGGGTCACGGTCCGCTCGGGGAACAGTCCGCGGAAGATCTCGGCCGCCTCCTCGTCGCGCGGGTCGTCGAAGGCGCACAGGACCACGCCGCCGTTGCACAGGTAGTGGTTGATGTAGGAGTAGTCCACCCACTCCCCGTCCTCCTCCAGCACGGTCGGCGCGGGGACCTCCACGACCTCCAGCTGCCGTCCGCGGGCGTCGGTGGAGGCGCGCAGGATCGCCGCGATGGTCTTGCAGCGCTCGTGGTCCGGGTGCGCCGGGTCGGGCTGGGTGTGCACCATCACGACGCCGGGGCGGGCGAAGGCGGCGACGATGTCCACGTGCCCCTGCGTGCCGTAGGTGCCGTAGTCGCCGGCCAGGCCGTACGGCAGCCAGATGGCCTTCGTGGTGCCGAGGTGCGCGTGGACCTCCGCCTCGACCTGCGGGCGGGTCCAGCCGGGATTGCGGCCCTCGCCGAGCTGCACGGTGTCGGTGAGGAGCACGGTCCCCTCCCCGTCGACGTGGAGGGCGCCGCCCTCGTTGACCAGCGGGGTGCTGTACGTGCGGCTGCCGGCCGCGTCGGACACGTGGCGGGCGATCTTCGAGTCGTGCTCCCAGCGGGCCCACTCCTGGGCTCCCCAGCCGTTGAAGGTCCAGTCGACGGCCGCGAGTTCACCGGCGTCGTTGGTCACGAAGGTCGGGCCGATGTCGCGCATCCAGGCGTCGTCGAGCTCCTGCTCGACGAGCTGCACGTCCTGGCCGACGATCGCGCGGGCGCTCTCGGCGTCACCGGGCGCGACCACGAGGGTCACGGGCTCGAAGGCGCGCACCGCCCGGGCCACCGCGCCCCAGGCCTCGCGGGCCTCGGCAAGTTCCTGCGCGTCGGTGAAGGTCGGGTTGGGGCGGGGCCAGGCCATCCAGGTGCGCTCGTGGGGGGTCCACTCGGCGGGCATCCGGAAGCCGTGGTCGGCGGGCTTGGTCATGGCGAATCCTTACGGGCAGTGCCGGCTTACAGGAAGTACAGGCGGTTGAGGGAGACCGATTCGGCGGCTTCGGAGCGCAGGGGTTCCCCGTCGAGGGAGACCAGCCCGCTGCGCGCGTCCACGTCGACCGCGCCCACCCGGGAGTTGAGGAGCAGGTCGCCGGGGCCGATGCCGCGGGTGCCGCGGACGGCGACCCGGCGCCGGCGGGTGGGCATCTCGTCGCTGCCGAGCGCCGCGGCGGCGGCCGAGACGAAGGCGACGGAGATGTCGGCGGCGGTGGCCCCGTACGAGCCGAACTGCGGTCCGAGGACGAGTGGTTCGCAGGTGTCGGTGGCGGCATTGGGGTCGCCGGTGACTCCGTAGGCGGGGAAGCCGGACTTGAGGACCAGCTGGGGTTTGGCGCCGAAGAACTGCGGGCGCCAGAGCACGATGTCGGCGAGTTTGCCGACCTCGATGGAGCCGATCTCGTGCGACAGGCCGTGCGCGATGGCCGGGTTGATGGTCAGCTTGGCGATGTAGCGCAGGACGCGGGCGTTGTCGTCGCCTGCGCCGTCGCCCTCCAGCGGGCCGAGTTCGCCCTTCATCTTCGCGGCCATGGCGAAGGTGCGGCGGATGGTCTCGCCGGCGCGGCCCATGCCCTGGGCGTCGGAGGAGGTGATCCCGATCGCACCGAGGTCGTGCAGGACGTCCTCGGCCCCCATCGTCCCGGCCCGGATCCGGTCGCGGGCCATCGCCGCGTCGCCCGGCAGGTCCGGCTTCAGGTCGTGGACCGAGACGATCATGCCGTAGTGCTCGGCGACCGCGTCCCGGCCGAAGGGCAGCGTCGGATTGGTGGAGGAGCCGATGACGTTCGGCACGCCCGCCATCTTCAGCACATTGGGCACGTGACCGCCGCCGCAGCCCTCGATGTGGAAGGCGTGGATCGTCCGGCCGTCCAGCACCCGCAGGGTGTCCTCGACGGAGAGGCACTCGTTCAGCCCGTCACTGTGCAGGGCGACCTGCACGTCGTGCTCCTCCGCCACCCGCAGCGCCGTGTCCAGCGCCCGGGTGTGCGCGCCCATGTCCTCGTGCACCTTGAAGCCGGACGCACCGCCTTCGGCCAGCGCCTCCACCAGGGGCGCCGCATCCGAGGAGGAGCCCCGGGCCAGGAAGCCGATGTTGACCGGCCATGCGTCGAAGGCGTTGAAGGCGTGCTTGAGGGCCCACGGGGAGTTGACCCCGACGCCCCAGACGGGGCCGAACTCCTGGCCGATGATCGTGGTGACGCCTGCGGCGAGCGAGGCTTCCATGATCCGTGGGGAGAGCAGGTGCACATGGGTGTCCACCGCTCCGGCGGTGGCGATCATGCCTTCGCCGGAGACGATCGAGGTGCCCGTGCCGACCACGACGTCGACTCCGTCGAGGGTGTCCGGATTGCCGGCCCTGCCGATCGCGTGGATCCGGCCCTCGCGGATGCCGATGGACACCTTGCGGATGCCGAGGACGGCGTCGATCACCAGGACGTTGCTGATGACCACGTCGCAGGTGTCCCGTACCGCGGCGGCCTTCAGGTGCAGCCCGTCCCGGGCCGTCTTGCCGAAACCGGCCAGGAACTCGTCGCCCGGCTTCTGCGCATCCGACTCCACCCGCACGGTGAGCCCGGAGTCGCCGAGCCGCACCCGGTCCCCGGCCCGCGGGCCGAAGACGGAGGCGTACTCGTGCGGGTCGATGTGCCGGCTGCCCGGTGCGCAGTGGTCGCTGTGCGGGGTCTTCCTGCTCACGCCTGTTCTCCGTCCGCGTGCTCGGTGGTGCCGGTGCCGGGGCCGGTGCCGGTGCCGGTCACCGGGCCGCCGTGGGGGTCCCGGTGGGGGGCCGCGCCCAGGTAGCCGCAGGCGGCGGCGCGCTCCAGTGCCAGCTCCCTGGCCCCGGGAGCGTCCAGGGGGCCGTCGACCAGTCCCGCGAATCCGACCGCGATGCGCTCGCCGCCGATCGGGACGAGGCCGACCTCGCCCTCGCCGTGCGGGTCGAACCGTACGGAGGAGCCCGCCGGGACGCAGAGCCGCATCCCGTAGGCGGCGGCGCGGTCGAAGTCGAGGCGCGGGTTGGCCTCGAAGAAGTGGAAGTGGGAGGTGACGCTGACCGGCACGGGGGCCGTGTTGCGCACGTGCAGGGTCACGACTGGTTCCGGCTGCGGGGCGCCGGGGCCGGGCAGGACCGCGCCGGGGGCGTCCTCGCCGAGCGGAGCGGCGCCCCGGACGGGTGAGGAGACCACCGCGAGGCGGGACCCGTCGTCGAAGACGGCCTCCACGTGCACCTCGGTGACCACGTCGGCCACGCCCGGCAGGACGTCACCGGGGCCGAGGACGCTGCAGGCCTCCTCGATGGCCTCCGCCAGCCGCTTGCCGTCACGGGCCGCCTCGCAGACCGTGTCCGCGATCAGCGCGGTGGCCTCCGGGACGTTGAGCCTGAGGCCCCGGGCCCGCCGGGCCCTGGCCAGTTCGGCCGCGCTGCGCAGCAGCAGGCGGTCGCGCTCCGTAGGGGTCAGCCGCACGCCGATCCACCACCTCTTGAGTCAATGGGTTAGAGCATCACTCTAACTCTTCATTTCCTCGCTGGGAATGATTGACCTGGCGGCAGGGCCTGCGTCACATTGAGTGTCGCTCAAACTTCTCGTACATCCCCGCCGCCCCGCCAAGGGAGTCCCCCTATGCCCATCGAACAGCGCGGAGTCGACACCATTCCCGAGGAGGAGCGGACGAGCGGTCCCCGCGACCTGGTCTCGATCCTCCTGGGCTCCAACCTCTGTCTCGGCGTGATCGTCTTCGGCTGGCTGCCGCCGTCCTTCGGACTCGGCCTGTGGCCCTCGGTCACCGCCATCGTGGCCGGTACGCTCGCCGGCATCGCCTTCACCGCGCCGCTCGCCCTGGTCTCCCTGCGTACCGGGACCAACCTCTCCACGTCCAGCGGCGCCCAGTTCGGCGTCCGCGGCCGCCTGGTCGGCTCCGTGGTCGGCCTGCTGCTCTCCCTCGGCTACACCGCCCTCACCCTGTGGATCGGCGGCGACGTGATGGTCGGCGTCCTCTCCCGGCTCACCGGGCTCCCCGACACCGGCCTCTCACGGTCGGCGATGTACGGGGCCCTGGCCGCCTGCACCGTGGTCGCGGCCGTCTTCGGCTACCGGCTGCTGCTGCGCATGAGCAAGATCCTCTCGATCGGCATGCTCGTGCTGCTGGCCGCCGGGGTCCTCGCCTACGCCGGGGACTTCACCACCGCCGCACCGCCGCAGACCCCGTACCTGCTCGGCTCCTTCTGGCCGACCTGGCTGCTGGCCGCCGTCGCCGCCGGGCTCAGCGGCCCGGTCGCCTTCATCACCCTGCTCGGCGACTACACCCGCTACATCTCCCCGCACCGGCACGGTTCCCGTACGGTGCTGTGGGCCACCGGCTCCGGTCTGCTCGTGGGTCTGCTGGTGCCCCAGCTGTTCGGCACCTTCACGGCACTGGCCGCGCGGGCCGGTGCCGAGTACGCCGGCCCGCTCGTGGACGCCGCACCGTTCTGGTACCTGGTGCCGCTGCTGGCTGCCGCCGCGGCCGGCTCGGTGGGCAACGCGGGGCTGATGCTGTACTCGATGGGCCTCGACCTCGACGCGATCGTGCCGAGGGCGACCCGGACCACGGCCACGCTCGTCGCCGCGGCCGTCGCCACCGCCTTCGTCTTCGTCGGCTCCTTCGAGTGGGACGTGCAGTCGGCGATGACCTCGTTCGTCCTGGTGCTGACCGCGCTCGGCACCCCGTGGGCCGTGATCACCCTCATCGGCTACGTGCGCTGCCGCGGGGTCTACGATCCGGATGCGCTCCAGGTGTTCAACCGTCGGGCCCGCGGCGGCGTCTACTGGTACAGCGGCGGCTGGAACCTCCGCGCCACCGCCTCGTGGGCGGCCGGCGCGGCCGTGGGACTGGCGGCCGTGTCCTCCCCGGTGTACGAGGGTCCGCTGCTGGGCCTGACCGGCGGGGTGGACTGCAGTTTCATCCTGTCGGGGCTGGTCGGCGGTGCGCTCTACTCCGCGCTGGCGATCCGGCCGCAGGCGGCTCCCGCCGCCGGTCCGGCAGGGCAGACAGCGGTGGCGGCCGACTAGTACGGGCCACCGGGAACGACACGGGGAGGCGTCGTGGAAGAGCTCGCATATGTGGCGACGAAGATCGTCAAGGGGGTCGCAGGCCTGGCCTACGCGTTCGGTGACACCCTCACGGCCCTGGGCGGCCCCGACGCGGCGGACGCGCAGCGCCGGAAGAAGCCGGAGGGCGGGACTGCCGAGGACCACGGGCGGGACGAGGCCCAACGGCCGGACGGGCCGGACGGGGCAGGCGGGGCGGACGGGGCAGGCGAGGCGCCCGAGGCCGACCGGAAGCACTGACCCGGCGCCCGGAGGCCCCCCGGGCAGTGGGTACGCGGGGGGCCTGCGGGTACTGCGGCCGTGTGGGCCGGGCGGCTCTAGCCGAGCGGGTGCATCCAGCCGTGCGGGTCGGCGGCGTGGCCGGTCTGCAGCTCCAGCAGGGCCTTGCGCAGGCGCATGGTGACCTGGCCGGGCAGGCCGTCGCCCTGGATCCAGTCGGCGCGCTCGGACTTGACCGAGCCGACCGGGGTGATGACGGCGGCGGTGCCGCAGGCGAAGACCTCGGTCAGGGTGCCGTTCTCGTTGTCGCGCTTCCAGTCCTCGGTGGTGATGCGGCCTTCCTCGGCGGTGTAGCCGAGGTCCCGCGCGATGGTGAGGAGGGAGTCGCGGGTGATGCCGGGAAGGAGCGAGCCGGTCAGCTCGGGGGTGACGATGCGGTCCCCGTACACGAAGTACAGGTTCATGCCGCCCATTTCCTCGATCCAGCGGTGCTCGACGGCGTCGAGCCAGACCACCTGGTCGCAGCCGTGCGAGGCGGCCTGGGCCTGCGCGACCAGGGAGGCGGCGTAGTTGCCGCCGGTCTTGGCCGCGCCGGTGCCGCCCTTGACCGCACGCACGTAGTCCTCGGACAGCCACACGGAGACGGGCTTCACGCCGCCGGGGAAGTACGCGCCGGCGGGCGAGGCGATGACGATGAAGAGGAACTCGTTGGCCGGGCGGACGCCGAGGCCGACCTCGCTGGCGAACATGAACGGCCGCAGGTACAGAGAGGCTTCGCCCGAGTCCGGGACCCAGGCGCGGTCCTGCTTGATGAGGGCGTCGCAGGCCTCGATGAACAGCTCGGCGGGCAGCTCCGGCATCGCCATGCGGCGGGCGGAGGTCCGGAAGCGCTCCGCGTTGGCCTCGGGGCGGAAGGTGGCGACGGTGCCGTCGGGCTGTCGGTAGGCCTTGAGGCCCTCGAAGATCGTCTGCGCGTAGTGCAGCGTCATGTTCGCGGGGTCGATCGACAGCGGGGCGTACGGGACCAGCTCGGCGTCGTGCCAGCCGCGGCCCTCGGTCCACTTGATCGTCACCATGTTGTCGGTGAAGTGGCGGCCGAAGCCGGGGCTGGCCAGGATCGCCTCGCGCTCCGCGTCGGACAGCGGGTTCGAGGAGGGCTTGAGCTCGATCGTGGGCGTCGTCATGAGTGCTTGTCCTTCACCGGTTGTGTATGGCGGACCGCGCTCACGGCGTACCAGGACGTCCGAGCTTCCCCGCATTCCGCGGCCTCGCGTTCGATTATCGCGCGCAGGGAGGCTTCGGTGAAACGGGGGATGCGGCCCAGGGGAGATGGTGGCACCCGGGGCCGCACAGGAAAAGCCGCCGGGCAATTTGTTGCCTGGCGGCTTTCCCGAGGTGGAGCTGCCAGGGTCAGCCGGCTACTCGCGCGGCGAGGGCGTCGCCGATCTCGTCGGTGGAGCGGAAGCTGCCGTCGCGTGCGGCCAGGTCCGCGGAGACCGCGTCCTCGATGCGGACGGCCTGCTCCTCGTAGCCGAGGTGGCGCAGCAGGAGGGCGACCGAGAGGATCGTCGCGGTCGGGTCCGCCTTGCCGGTGCTGGCGATGTCCGGGGCCGAGCCGTGGACGGGCTCGAACATGGACGGGAAGGCGCCGGTCGGGTTGATGTTCCCGGAGGCGGCGAGGCCGATGCCGCCGGTCACGGCAGCGGCGAGGTCGGTGAGGATGTCACCGAAGAGGTTGTCCGTCACGATGACGTCGAAGCGCTCCGGCTGGGTGACGAAGAAGATCGTCGCGGCGTCGACGTGCAGGTAGTCGGTGGTGACCCCGGGGTACTCCCGGGCGACCTGGTCGAAGGTGTTCTTCCACAGGTGGCCGGCGTACACGAGGACGTTGTTCTTGTGGACCAGCGTCAGCTTCCTGCGGGGGCGGGCGTTCGCCCGCTCGAAGGCGTCGCGGACGACGCGCTCCACGCCGTAGGCCGTGTTGACGCTGACCTCGGTGGCGACCTCGGCGGGGGTGCCGGTGCGCAGGCTGCCGCCGTTGCCGGTGTACGGGCCCTCGGTGCCCTCGCGGACCACGACGAAGTCGATCTCCGGGCGGCCGGCGAGCGGGGTGGCCGTGTTGGGGAACAGCTTCGACGGGCGCAGGTTGATGAAGTGGTCGAAGGCGAAGCGGAGCTTGAGCAGCAGGCCGCGTTCCAGCACGCCGGACGGGACCGAGGGATCGCCGATGGCGCCCAGGAGGATCGCGTCGTGGTGGCGCAGGGATTCGAGCTCCGCGTCCGGGAGGGTCTCGCCGGTGCGGTGCCAGCGCTGGGCGCCGAGGTCGTACTGCCGGGTCTCCAGCTTCACGTCCTGGGGCAGGACCGCGGTAAGGACCTTGAGGCCCTGAGCCACGACTTCCTGGCCGATGCCATCACCGGGGATCACTGCGAGATTGATGCTGGTCGACATGGCGAAACCGTACTCCGTGTATCAGCCCTCAGACACATGGCGTCCACTATTCGGACCAACGGGTCCTGCGGCCGGCGCTGCCGACGGGCCCGGGAGGCTGTGGAAGCGGGGAGCCGCACGGCCCGCGGGATCCGGTGGATCCCGCGGGACGCAGGACGTCGGGGCGGCCGGGTGGTGGGTCAGTGGCCGGTCGAGCCGCCGTTGTCACGGCGGTCCAGGGCCCGCTGGAGGGCGGCGGCGGCGTTCTTGCGGTCGGCGTCGGCCGTGGAGGAGTGGCGGATGCGGCGGACGGCAGCGGTGGTGGGGGTCATGTGGATCGACTCCTTGAGATCACGGCGTGGCGGGGCCACGGATGAGGGGTTCCTTCAAGGCGCCGGAAGAGGCGGGGAGCCGTGCGCCGCAGGGGTTGCCTGCCAGGGGCGCGCGCTCTCGACCGCCATTCGCCTGATCGGCGAGACGTTCGGCTTCTACCAAGCTAGGCCAGGTCCTGCTGGATGTCCTCGCAATTACTCGGACTTCCTACTATCTGAGACGCGGATCGCCCCGGAACGACCCCTTCCACGGCTCCTCTTACCCCCACTTCGAGGGTGAATTCGCAGGTCAGACCCGGTCCAGAGGAAGTCGACCCGGATTCCACCGCAGTGACGTATCCCACCCGTCCCGGGCGCCCCGAGCGGCCCATGGCGGCGGTGCCGGAGGCCTGCGGGCGCGGTGCCCGGGCCGGCTCGCAGCCGCGGCTACAGCACGTCCCCGTTGCGCCAGTCGAAGTCGAGCCGTCCCGCGGGGTCCAGCCGGATCCCGCCGGGCGGGGCCCACACATAGGTGCTGCCCTCCTCCTCGGGGAGCCGCAGCGGCCCGTCCGGCGAGAGGGTCCCGATCCGCCCGTCCCACGGCCGCCAGCCGCGGCTCTCGTAGAGGGCCGCGCCCGCCTCCGAGGCCGACAGCGCGCCGAGTTCGTACGCCCCCGCCACGATCCGTTCGAGCGCGGCCACCACCCGTCCGCCGAGCCCCTGCCGCCGCAGGCCGGCCCGTACCCCCACCGCCTCGACGTACCCGGTCCGCAGGGCGCGGCCGCGGTGCACGACCTGACGCTGCACCACGCTGCCGTGCGCGACGAGCACCCCGCCCGCGTCGCGGACCAGCACGTGCATCCCGCCGAGTGCGTGCGCGAAGTCCTCGTCGCCGAAGTCCCCGTCGAAGGCCTCGTCGAGCAGGCCCCGGATCTCCTCCGGCTCGCCGCCGGACAGCTCCGAGGTGTGCACGGTCCGTGTGCCCATGGCTGCTCCCGCCGGTCGGTGTACCGGGCCCGGCCCGGCGCGCGCGGGGCCGCCCGTGCGGCGCCCGCGTCCCACGGGCCCGTAGCCGGACCGTACCAAGGGCCGCCGCCCGGGGGCCGGTCCCGGCATGCGGACGCCAAGGGGCATGCACCGGCCGGAATCGGCCGAAGCGGCTCTGGCGGGCCCGGGCGCGGCCTCGGCACACTCGGCCCATGTCACCCGAGACCACGCAGTGGACGCCCACCCACGGCCAGCCGTACCGACCCGTCGCCTACCAGCCCGCCCGCATGCCGGGGCCGGAATCCCTGGCGCGGGCCGCCGCGTTGCGGGCCCGGATGGACGAGCGGCGCACCGTACGCCACTTCTCGCCCGACCCGGTGCCCGAGCAGGCCGTCCGGGACGCCATCGCCTGCGCCGCGACCGCTCCCTCCGGCGCGCACCAGCAGCCCTGGACCTTCGTCCTGGTCAAGGACCCGGCCGTGCGGGCCCGGATCCGCGCCGCCGCCGAGCAGGAGGAGCTGCTGTCCTACGACGGACGGCTCGGCGACCAGTGGCTTGCGGCCCTGCGCCCGCTGGGCACGGACGCGGTGAAGACGCACCTGACCGACGCCCCGGCGCTGATCGTGGTCTTCCAGCAGCGGTACTGGCTCGGCCCCGACGGTGCGAAGCGCAAGCACTACTACGTCGACGAGTCGGTCGGCATCGCCGTCGGCATGCTCCTGTCCGCGCTCCACCTGTCGGGCCTGGCCGCGCTGGTCCACACGCCGAGCCCGATGCGGTTCCTGTCGCAGGTCCTGGGGCGCCCGGAGAACGAGAAGGCCTTCGCGGTCGTCCCGGTCGGGTACCCGTCGGAGGACTGCGAGGTACCGGACCTGCTCCGCAAGTCCCTCGACCAGGTCATCGTGGAGGTGTAGGGGCCGGGACCGACGGGGCCTCAAGCACCGCGGCCCGGGACCGGCGCCCCGGAATGGAGACCGCCCCCGCTCCGGACTTGGGGGTACCGGGGCGGGGGCGGGGCTCGGCGGGGCGGAGGTCAGCCCATGTGGGGGTAGCCGTACTCGGTCGGCGCGACCAGGGTCTCCTTGATGGACCGGGTCGAGGTCCAGCGCTGGAGGTTGGTCGCGGCGCCGGCCTTGTCGTTGGTGCCGGAGGCGCGGCCGCCGCCGAAGGGCTGCTGGCCGACCACGGCGCCGGTCGACTTGTCGTTGATGTAGAAGTTGCCCGCCGCGAAGCGGAGCTTCTCCATCGCATCGGCGGCCGCGTAGCGGTCAGCCGCGATGATCGAACCGGTCAGGGCGTAGGCCGAGACCGACTCCATCTGCGCGAGCATGGCGTCGAAGTCCGCGTCCTCGTAGACGTGGACCGCAAGGATCGGGCCGAAGTACTCGGTCGTGAAGACCTCGTTCTCCGGGTCGGTGCAGGCGATGACGGTCGGGCGGACGAAGTAGCCCTCCGTGTCGTCGTAGCTGCCGCCGGCCACGATCTCGCAGGTCGGGTCGGCCTTGGCGCGGTCGATCGCGGCCTTGTTCTTCGCGAAGGAGCGCTCGTCGATGACGGCGCCGATGAAGTTGGTCAGGTCGCGGACGTCGCCCATGGCGATGCCGTCGACCTCGGCCGCGAAGGCCTCCTTGAAGCCGTCGTTCCAGATCGAGGCCGGGATGTAGGCGCGCGAGGACGCCGAGCACTTCTGGCCCTGGAACTCGAAGGAGCCGCGGGTCAGGGCGGTCTTCAGGGTGGCGCGGTCCGCGGACGGGTGCGCGACGACGAAGTCCTTGCCGCCGGTCTCGCCGACCAGGCGCGGGTAAGACCGGTACTTCTCGATGTTGTTGCCGACCGTCTTCCACAGGTACTGGAAGGTCTTGGTCGAGCCGGTGAAGTGGATGCCGGCCAGCTCGGGGTGGTTCAGGGCCACCTCGGAGACCGCGATGCCGTCGCCGGTGACCAGGTTGATGACGCCCTTGGGGAGGCCGGCCTCCTCCAGGAGCTCCATCAGGAGGACCGCGGAGTGGGTCTGCGTGGGGGACGGCTTCCAGACGACCACGTTGCCCATGAGGGCGGGGGCGGTCGGCAGGTTGCCCGCGATGGCCGTGAAGTTGAACGGCGTGATCGCGTAGACGAAGCCCTCCAGCGGCCGGTGGTCGCTGCGGTTCCACACGCCGGCGGAGTTCGCGACCGGCTGCTCGGCCATGATCTGGCGGGCGAAGTGGACGTTGAAGCGCCAGAAGTCGACGAGCTCGCACGGGGTGTCGATCTCGGCCTGCTGCGCCGTCTTCGACTGGCCCAGCATGGTGGAGGCGGCGAGCTTCTCGCGCCAGGGACCGGACAGCAGTTCGGCGGCGCGCAGGATGATCGCGGCGCGGTCGTCGAAGGCCATCGAGCGCCAGGCCGGGGCGGCGGCCAGGGCGGCGTCGACGGCCTCCTGAGCGTCGGCCCGGGTGGCGTTGGCGTAGGTGCCGATGACGGACTTGTGGTCGTGCGGCTGCACCACGTCGAAGCGCTCGCCGGCGCCCATCCGCTTGACACCGTTGATCGTCATCGGGAGGTCGATGGGGTTCTCGGACAGCTGCTTGAGCTGTGCTTCGAGGCGCGCGCGCTCCGGGGTGCCGGGGGCGTACGAGTGGACCGGCTCGTTGACCGGCGCGGGGACCTGGGTCACAGCATCCATGGGGCTGGTAACTCCTTGAGCTAGTGGGGTGCCTAGTTCTTGGTGATCATCGAGCGGAGGAAGAACAGGAGGTTGGCGGGCTTCTCCGCGAGGCGGCGCATGAAGTAGCCGTACCAGTCCGTCCCGTACGCGGTGTAGACGCGCATCCGGTGCCCCTCCGCGGCCAGCCGCAGGTGCTCCTCGCTGCGGATGCCGTACAGCATCTGGAACTCGTACTCGTCCGGCTTGCGGCCGGCCTGCCGGGCCAGCTCCTGCGCGATGGCGATCAGGCGCGGGTCGTGGGAGCCGATCATCGGGTAGCCCTCGCCGTCCATGAGGATCCTCATGATGCGGACGTACGCCTTGTCGATCTCGGCCTTGTCCAGGTACGCGACCTCGGCGGGCTCCTTGTAGGCGCCCTTCACGATCCGGACGCGGCTGCCGGCGGCGGCCAGGCGGCGGGCATCGGCCTCCGTGCGGAAGAGGTACGCCTGGATCACGCAGCCGGTCTGCGGGAAGTCCCGGCGCAGCTCCTCGTGGATGGCGAACATGGAGTCGAGGGTGGTGTGGTCCTCGGCGTCCAGGGTGACGGTGGTGCCGATCGCGGCGGCCGCCTCGACGACGGGGCGGACGTTGGCGAGGGCGAGCTCGTGGCCGCCCTCCAGCGCCTGGCCGAACATCGACAGCTTGACCGACATCTCGACGGTCTCGCCGAGGCCCAGGGCCTCCAGGCGGCCGATGAGCTCCAGGTAGGCGTCGCGCGCGGCGTGCGACTGCTCCACCGTGGTGATGTCTTCGCCGACGACGTCGAGGGTGACTTCGAGGCCCTTGCGGGTGAGCTCCTCGACGATCGGGATCACCTGGTCAACCGTCTCGCCGGGGATGAACCGGGTCACCACGGGCTTGGTCACCGGGGCGGCAGAGACGATGCGGCGCATCTTGTCGCTGCGCGAGGCGGCGAGGATCACGGGACCCAGCACGGGGGCACCTCCAACGGGTGGCAGAAGCGGGCGGACGGTCCGCCGCCGGTCGGGCGGGGCCGTCAGGGAAACGCAAGTAAAACCACCGTGAAACCTAAGGATCGCTTTGATCCTCTGCCATCGACAGCTGTCACGCATCCGTGGTCGCGATCTCATACACATGTCTGAAGGGGCCCGCGGCGGATGGGAGAATGGCCGGGTGAAAGGCGATTACCAGGACCTGGTGGACGAGATCTCGGCGCTGCTGGGCGCGCCGGCGACGCTGGAGAACCGCGACTTCCGCCTCATCGCCTTCGGCGCACACGACAGCGACGACGACGCCGTCATGGACCCCGTCCGCACCCGCTCCATCCTGACCCGGCAGTCGACGGCCGCCGTCCGGTCCTGGTTCGAGGCCTTCGGCATCGCCCGGGCCACCGGCCCCGTGCGGATCCCCGCCGCCCCGGAGGCCGGAGTGCACCGGGGACGGATCTGCCTGCCGGTGCGCTTCCGCGAGGTCGTCCAGGGCTACGTGTGGCTGCTGGACCAGGAGCCCGGCCCCGGGCCGCAGGCGCTGGCCGCGGCCATGGAGGTGGCGCGGCGGATCGGGGTGCTGCTCGCCGAGGAGGCGAAGGCGGGGGCCGACCTGTCGCGGGAGTTCCTTGCCGTGCTCACGGCGGGGCGGGGCTGGCAGCAGGACATGGCGGTGGCCGCGCTGCGGGTCGCGCTCGGCGCGGGCGGCGAGGGCACGCACGCGGTGGTGTGCCTGGCCCCCTGGTCGGGCGAGGCCCTGCAGTCGGTGCCGGGGGCCGCAGCCGTGTGCGTGGCGCCCTGGCGGGCTTCGGGCGGGGCGGAGGCCGGCCCGGGCCAGGAGGGCGGCCGCGGCGCCGGACGGGCCCTCGCGGTCCTGGTCAGGCTCCGCTCGACGGACACCCTCACCCCGGCCGTGAACCTGGCCTCGCGGCTGCTGTCGCAGGCTGCACCGGCTGCCGGCGGCGTACCGGCAGCGGGGGGCGCGGCCGGGATCACGGCAGGGGTCGCGGAGCCGGTCAGGGCCCTCACGGAGCTGTCCGCCGGATGGCGGCAGGCCGCGGCGGCTGCCCGGGCGGCTGCGGCGCAGCCCCGGCTCGGCCCCGTCGCCCAGTGGTCGGGGATCGGCCCGTACCGGATGCTGGCCGACCTCGCCTCGGACCCGGCCGGCGACCCCTCGGCCCGCCCCCTGCTGGCGCCGGCGCACCGGGAACTCGCCCGGACCGCCGAGGTGTTCCTGGACTGCGCCGGCCAGGCCGGCCGCGCGGCCGCCGCCCTGGGCATCCACCGCCAGACCCTGTACTACCGGCTGGGCCGGGTGGAGCAGCTGACCGGCCTCGACCTGGACGCGGGCGAGGACCGCCTGCTGCTGCACATGGCGCTGAAGGCCTCCCGCCTCCAGGCCTGACCGGGCGCGGCCTGCCCGGGCCCGGTCAGGTCTGCTGCGCCGGGTCCGCCGGGGTCCGTCCGGCCAGCTCCACCGCCCGGCGCATGCCTTCGGTGAACTCCTCCGCGCCCGCCGCCGACGAGGGGTCGAACAGCCACTGCATCATCAGGCCGTTGAGCAGCGCCTGGTAGAAGGCGCCCAGGGTGCGCAGGTCCCGCTCGGTGAGCTCCTCCTCCGGCGTGCCGGTCAGCATGGAGACCAGCCCGCGGCGCCCCTCCCCCTGCGAGGCGGCGAGCTGCGCCCGCAGTTCCGGCATCCGCTCCCCGCTCAGCGCGACCTCCAGGCCGGCCGCCCAGACGGGCCCCGAGGCCGGCTGCCGGGCCACGACGGCCTCCCAGAACGCGCGGAACCGCTCCAGCGAGCCGCCCTCCCCGGTCAGGCCGGCCTGGAAGCTCTCGCCCCACTCCTCCACCAGGGCGACGTACGCCTGGGCGAGCAGTGCGTCCTTCGAGCCGTAGTGGTAGCCGATGGAGGCCAGGTTCGTCCCCGAGGCGCTGACCACGTCGCGCGCCGTCGTCCGCGCGAACCCCTTCTCCAGCAGGCACGTCTTGGCACCTTCGAGCAGATCTTCACGATGTCCCATGCCGTCACGGTAGCAAGACAGCTGTCCTAGACGGTAGTTCAATACATTCGTCATAGACAGCCGTATTAAACGGCTGTACATTCCTCTCCATGACGCACCCCGCCGCCACGGCGCACCTCGCCGGCCGCCGCGAATGGACCGCCTTCACCGTCCTGCTGCTGCCCCTGCTCCTGGTCTCCATGGACGTCTCCGTCCTCTACTTCGCCGTCCCCGCCATCTCCCGGGAGCTGGACCCCAGCGCCACCCAGCAGCTGTGGATCTTCGACAGCTACGCCTTCGCGCTCTCCGGCCTGCTGATCACCATGGGTTCGCTCGGCGACCGGATCGGCCGGCGGACCCTGCTGCTGATCGGCGCGGCCGCCTTCGGCCTGGCCTCGGTCGGCGCCGCGTACGCCACCAGCGCCGAGATGCTCATCGCGGCCCGCGTCCTGCTCGGCGTCGGCGGCGCGACCCTGATGCCGTCCACGCTCGCCCTCGTACGGAACCTCTTCCAGGACGACGCACAGCGCAGCCGGGCCATCGCCCTCTGGTCCGGGGCCATGACGGGCGGCATCGCCCTCGGCTCGGTCATGAGCGGACTGCTGCTGAACCACTTCTGGTGGGGTGCGGTCTTCCTCGTCAACGTTCCGGCGATGCTGCTCCTGCTGGTCCTCGTGCCGCTCCTGGTACCGGAGTTCAAGGACCCGGCCCCCGGCCGCTTCGACCTGCTGAGCGTCCCGCTGTCGATGGCCGCCGTCCTGCCCGTGGTCTACGGCCTCAAGGAGATCGCCGCCGACGGCTTCACACCGCTGCGCGCCGGCTTCCTCGCCGCCGGACTGGCCTTCGGGTACCTGTTCGTCCGCCGCCAGCGCACCCGGGACGACGCCATGGTCAACCGGGTCCTCTTCGCGAAACGCGGATTCGCCGCGGGCGTCGGGCTGAACACCGTCGCCGCCTTCGCCATGATGGGTTCGGCCTACTTCACCACCCAGTACCTCCAGTCGGTGCTCGGCATGGGCACCCTGGAGGCCGCCCTGTGGAGCCTCGCCCCTTCGGTGGTCATCGGCGCCGCGGCCCCCGCCTCCGCCGCCCTCGCCCGGAAGGTCGACCGGGCCCGGGTCATCGCCGGCGGATTCGTCCTCGCTGCGGCCGGGTTCGCCCTCCTCGCCCTGGTGGACACCGACGCACTCTGGCTGCTGCTGGCCGGCGCCGGGGTCCTCGCCTCGGGGATCGTCGCCGTCATGTCCCTGGTCTCCGACATGGCCCTGGCCTCCGCCCCCGCCGAGAAGGCCGGCTCCGCCGCCTCCCTGCTGGAGACCGGCACCGAGTTCGGCGGCGCCCTCGGCATGGCCGTGCTGGGCAGCCTGGGCGCCGCCGTCTACCGCTCGGACCTGGCCGGCGAAGAGCCCGCCGTACGGGAGACGCTGGGCGGGGCCGTCGCCACCGCCCGGCAGCTCGGCGGCCCGGCGGGCAGCCACCTGCTGGCCCTGGCCCGCGAGGCCTTCGTCCACGGCATGCAGTACGCGGCCTGGGGCGGCGCAGCGCTGCTGCTCGGGACGGCGCTGCTCGCCGCGGTCCTGCTGCGCCGGCCGGGGACCCCGGACCCGGCCCCGGACCCGGCCGATCACGCCCCGTCCGCCGGAGTCCCCGCGCAGCAGGGCGCGCTGCACCGGGCGGGGTGAGCGCCGCAGACGGCATGCGAAAGGGCCCGGGGTCTCCCCCGGGCCCTTCGCCGTCCTGCCCCGCCGCGCGGGTCAGCCGAGGGTGACCGTACGCGCGGAGACCGCGCCGATCTCTGCGGCGATGTCCGCGAGGACACCGCTCGGGACCTCGGCGTCGACGGTGAGCACCGCGAGGGCCTCGCCGTGCGCCTCGGCGCGGGCGACCTGCATGCCGGCGATGTTCAGACCGGCCTCGCCGAGCAGCTGGCCGACCTTGCCGACCACGCCCGGGCGGTCGGCGTAGCGCAGCACGACCATAAAGTCGGCGAGCGCCAGGTCCACGTCGAACTCGCCGATGCCGACAATCTTCTGCAGGTGCTTGGGACCGGCGAGGGTGCCGGAGACCGAGACGTCCTGACCGTCCGACAGGGTGCCGCGCACGGTCACCACGTTGCGGTGGTCCGGGGACTCCGAGCTGGTGGTCAGGCGGACTTCGACGCCGCGCTCCTGCGCGAACAGCGGGGCGTTGACGTAGGAGACCGTCTCGTCGACGACGTCCTCGAAGACGCCCTTGAGCGCGGAGAGTTCGAGCACCTTGACGTCGTGCTGGGTGATCTCGCCGCAGACCTCCACGTCGAGGCGGACCGCGACCTCGCCCGCGAGGGCGGTGAAGATGCGCCCGAGCTTCTCGGCGAGCGGCAGGCCCGGACGGACGTCCTCAGCGATGACGCCGCCCTGGACGTTGACCGCGTCCGGCACGAGCTCGCCGGCCAGCGCGAGGCGCACCGACTTGGCGACCGAGACGCCGGCCTTCTCCTGGGCCTCGTCCGTGGACGCGCCGAGGTGCGGGGTGCAGACGACCTGGTCCAGCTCGAAGAGCGGGGAGTCGGTGCAGGGCTCCTTGGCGTACACGTCGAGCCCGGCGCCCGCGACGCGGCCCTCCTTGATGGCCGTGTACAGCGCGGCCTCGTCGACGATCCCGCCACGGGCGGCGTTGACGATGCGGACGGACGGCTTGACCTTGTGCAGGGCCTCGTCGCCGATGAGACCGAGGGTCTCGGGGGTCTTGGGCAGGTGCACGGTGATGAAGTCGGCGACCTCGAGGAGCTCGTCCAGGGTCAGCATCTTGACGCCCATCTGGGCGGCGCGCGCGGGCTGGACGTAGGGGTCGTAGGCGACGATCTTCATGCCGAAGGCCGACATGCGCTGGGCGACCAGCACGCCGATGCGGCCGAGGCCGACGACGCCGAGGGTCTTCTCGCTGAGTTCGACACCCGTGTACTTGTTCCGCTTCCACTCGCCGTTCTTCAGGGCGGTGTTGGCCTGCGGGATGTTGCGTGCCGTCGCGACGAGCAGGCCGCAGGCGAGCTCGGCGGCGGTCACGATGTTCGATGTCGGGGCGTTGACGACCATGACGCCGGCCTTGGTGGCGGCGGAGACGTCGACGTTGTCCAGACCGACGCCGGCGCGGGCGACCACGCGCAGCTTCTTGGCGGCGGCGATGGCCTCGGCGTCGACCTTGGTGGCGGAGCGGACGAGGATCGCGTCGACGTCGACGATCGCGGGCAGCAGCTCCGCGCGGTCGGCTCCGTTGACGTGCCGGATCTCGAAGTCCGGGCCGAGCGCGTCCACCGTGGCGGGCGACAGCTCTTCGGCGATGAGTACGACAGGTTTCGAGCTCACGTGGGTCCTCACAAGTCCAGTGCGGACGGCCGTCCCGACGGCCGCAGGCGGTGGAGGGGGTAGCCGCGTGGAAGACGCACGACACTGTGGGCCTGACGCGTATGTGTTGAGCAGTGTAGTGGCGCGGACGGTCCGGATTTCCGCCTGTACGGAAGGATCACCCGTCCGTGGTTGGCCGAGGTGGACAAGGAGGGTGCGGCGGGCGCCCCGTTCCGTGCCTCCGGGCGGCCCGCGGCGGTCGGGCGCCCGGGCGCGGCGGGGCCGGGGCACAGTGCCCCGGCCCCGCCGCGCACGCGATCAGCTCTCGTCGTTGTCGACCCAGCTCATCAGCTTGCGCAGCTTCTTGCCGGTGGTCTCCAGCAGGTGGGCCTCGTCGGCCTTCTTGTACTCGTTGTACTTCGGCAGGCCGGCCTTGTACTCGGCCATCCAGGTGTTGGCGAACTCGCCGGACTGGATCTCCGCGAGGACCTTCTTCATCTCGGCCTTGGTGGCGTCCGTGATGATGCGGGGACCGGTGATGTAGTCGCCCCACTCGGCGGTCTCGGAGACCGACCAGCGCATCTTCTCCAGGCCGCCCTCGTACATGAGGTCGACGATGAGCTTCAGCTCGTGGAGGCACTCGAAGTAGGCGATCTCCGGCTGGTAGCCGGCCTCGGTCAGGGTCTCGAAACCGGCCTTGACCAGCGCGGAGGCGCCACCGCAGAGGACGGCCTGCTCCCCGAAGAGGTCGGTCTCGGTCTCCTCGGTGAAGGTGGTCTTGATGACGCCGGCGCGGGTGCCGCCGATGCCGGCCGCGTACGAGAGCGCCAGCTGGAAGGCGGAGCCGGAGAAGTCCTGCTCGACGGCGGCGATGCAGGGCACGCCGCGGCCTTCCTCGTACTGGCGGCGGACCAGGTGGCCCGGGCCCTTCGGGGCGACCAGGGCGACGTCCACGTTGGCCGGGGGCTTGATGAAGCCGTAGCGGACGTTGAAGCCGTGGCCGAAGAAGAGCGCGTCGCCCTCCTCGAGGTGCTCCTTGACGGACTCCTCGTAGATCTCGGCCTGCAGCGGGTCCGGAGCCAGGATCATGATGACGTTCGCCCAGGCGGCGGCCTCGGCCACCGGGACGACCTTCAGGCCCTGCTCCTCGGCCTTGGCCTTGGACTTCGAGCCCTCCTTCAGACCGACGACGACGTCGACGCCGGAGTCACGGAGCGACAGCGCGTGGGCGTGGCCCTGGCTGCCGTAACCGATGACCGCGACCTTGCGGCCCTGGATGATGGACAGGTCGGCGTCGTTCTCGTAGAACAGCTCGGCCACTGGGATATCTCCTTGGTGCGCTGGTGTTGCTCCCACCGTACGGCGGGGAACGGAATCAGAGTTTCCTGGTCTCGCTATGCGAGCGGTACAGACTTGAGGCGGTCAGGCGCTGCGGTCGAGCGCCCGCAGGCTGCGGTCCGTGATGGACCGGCCGCCGCGCCCTATGGCGATCGTGCCGGACTGCACGAGTTCCTTGATGCCGAAGGGCTCCAGCATCTTCAGCATCGCGCCGAGCTTGTCCGTGCCCCCGGTGGCCTCGATGGTGACGGCCTCCGGGGAGACGTCGACCGTCTTGGCCCGGAACAGCTGGACGATCTCGACGATCTGCGAGCGGGTCTCGTTGTCGGCGCGGACCTTGACGAGGACGAGCTCGCGTTCGATCGCGTTGTGCGGCTCCAGCTCGACGATCTTGAGGACGTTGACCAGCTTGTTGAGCTGCTTGGTCACCTGCTCCAGCGGGAGGTCCTCGACGTTCACGACGATGGTGATGCGGGAGATGTCGGGGTGCTCGGTGACGCCGACCGCGAGGGAGTCGATGTTGAACCCGCGGCGGGAGAACAGCGCGGCGATCCGGGCGAGGATGCCGGGCGTGTTCTCGACCAGGACGGAGAGCGTGTGCTTGGACATGTGAGGCGTTCTCTCTCTCGGCTCTCTCGGCTCAGTCGTCTTCGTTGTCGCCGAAGTCGGGACGGACGCCCCGGGCGGCCATGACCTCGTCGTTGGAGGTGCCGGCGGCGACCATCGGCCACACCATGGCGTCCTCGTGGACGATGAAGTCGATGACGACGGTGCGGTCGTTGATCGCGTTGGCCTCGGCGATGACCCGGTCCAGGTCGGCGGGGTCCTCGCAGCGCAGCGCCACGCAGCCCATGGCCTCGGACAGTTTGACGAAGTCGGGGACGCGGGTTCCCTTGCGGGGGGCGACGGACTCGCCGAGCTGGGAGCCGACGGTGTCGTGGCCGGTCTCGTCCGCGTGCAGCACGGTGTTGGAGTACCGCTGGTTGTAGAAGAGGGTCTGCCACTGGCGGACCATGCCCAGCGCGCCGTTGTTGATGATCGCGACCTTGATCGGGATGTTGTTCAGCGCGCAGGTGACCAGTTCCTGGTTGGTCATCTGGAAGCAGCCGTCGCCGTCGATCGCCCAGACCGTGCGCTCGGGCATGCCGACCTTGGCGCCCATCGCGGCCGGGACCGCGTAGCCCATGGTTCCGGCGCCGCCGGAGTTCAGCCAGGTGCGGGGCTCCTCGTACTTGACGAAGTGCGAGGCCCACATCTGGTGCTGGCCGACGCCCGCCGCGTAGATGGTGCCCTGGGGAGCGAGTTCACCGATGCGCTCGATGACCTGCTGCGGGGACAGCATGCCGTCCGCGGGCAGGTCGTAGCCCAGCGGGTACGTCTCCCGCCAGCGGCTGAGGTCCTTCCACCAGGCGGAGTAGTCCCCGGCGTTGCCCTCGGTGTGCTCGGCCTGGACGGCCTGGATCAGGTCGGCGATGACCTCGCGGGCGTCACCGACGATCGGGACGTCCACCGCGCGGTTCTTGCCGATCTCGGCCGGGTCGATGTCCGCGTGGATGACCTTGGCGAAGGGGGCGAAGCTGTCCAGCTTGCCCGTGACGCGGTCGTCGAAGCGGGTGCCGAGGGCGATCAGCAGGTCCGACTTCTGCAGCGAGGTGACACCGGTGACGCTGCCGTGCATGCCCGGCATGCCGACGTGCAGGGGGTGGCTGTCGGGGAAGGAGCCCAGCGCCATCAGGGTGGTGCAGACCGGGACGCCGGTCAGCTCGGCGAGGACCTTCAGCTCGGCGGTCGCGCCGGACTTCATGACGCCGCCGCCGACGTACAGGACCGGGCGCTTGGCCTGGCAGATGAGCTTGGCGGCCTCGCGGATCTGCTTGGCGTGCGGCTTGGTGACCGGGCGGTAGCCGGGCAGGTCCTGGGCCGGCGGCCAGCTGAAGGTGGTCTTCGACTGGAGGGCGTCCTTGGCGATGTCGACCAGGACCGGGCCGGGGCGGCCGGTGGAGGCGATGTGGAAGGCCTCCGCGATCGTCCGCGGGATGTCCTCGGCCCGCGTGACCAGGAAGTTGTGCTTCGTGATCGGCATGGTGATGCCGACGATGTCCGCCTCCTGGAAGGCGTCGGTGCCGATCGCCTTGGAGGAGACCTGACCGGTGATCGCGACCAGCGGCACGGAGTCCATGTGCGCGTCGGCGATCGGGGTGACCAGGTTGGTGGCGCCCGGGCCGGAGGTGGCCATGCAGACCCCGACCTTCCCGGTGGCCTGCGCGTAGCCGGTGGCGGCGTGGCCGGCCCCCTGCTCGTGGCGGACCAGGATGTGCCGGACCTTCTTCGAGTCCATCATCGGGTCGTACGCGGGGAGGATGGCACCGCCGGGGATGCCGAAGACGGTGTCGCACCCCACCTCTTCGAGAGAGCGGATGAGGGACTGCGCACCCGTGACGTGCTCAACTGCGGCGGTCTGGTGTCCGCCGGAACGGGGCCGCGGCTGCGGATGGTGGGCCCCGGTGGCCTGCTCGGTCATCGGCATTCTCTTCTCGAAGCTGAGGGTTTTACAAAGGTTCGACTCTGTGCCAGTGCAACAAAAAACCCCTCGTGCCGGGAGGCAGGCGAGGGGAGCGCGTCGGGTGCGTTGAGCGGGGACATGCAGGCCCCAGCTTCAGCCGACGCGCTTTCCACGTACGAGAATTCGGGTGCGCATGACACTGACCCTCCCTCCGGCGTGAGGTGGATGTCAAGTAGGTGGGACGGGCGTCTCATTATGTGAGCCTCTGCGGATGACCATCGAGCCTCCGGTGGAGCCTCCGGCCAAGGCCGGCTGGGCTGCTCCGCCCGGTACCGGGAACGTACCGCGCACCAGCGCCCGCCGCAGCCTGTACTCGTCGAGGGGGCCAGAAAATGCCACTCCCTGCCCGTGTGTGCACCCCATCGCACGCAGTGCCATGACCTGCTCCGGCAGGTCGACCCCGTCGGCCACCGACTGCATGCCCAGGTCGTTCGCAATCCGCAACAGCCCCGCGGTGATCTTGTGGAGGCGGGCGGACTCCGCGACCCCCTCCACCAGGCCCCGGTCGAGTTTGAGCATGTCGACGGGGAGGCGGCGCAGGGCGCTGATGGCCGCGTACCCGCTGCCGAAGCCGTCCAGGGCGATTCCCACCCCGAGCCGGTGCAGGGCCGCCAGGCGCCGCTCCAGGTCCTCGAAGGGCACCCTGGGGTCGGAGACGGCAAGCTCCAGGATCAGCGCGCCGGAGGGCAGCCCGTGCCTGGTCAGGAGGGCTTCCACGGAGCCCGTGGGTACGGCCCGGTCCAGGAGCCGCTGGGCGGTCATGCGGACGGACACCGGTACGTCGTGCCCGGCCCGGTGCCGGTCGGCAGCCTGCTCCACGGCCTCCTCCAGCAGCCAGCGCCCCAGCTCGGCGGTCCGGGAGGCGTCCGGTCCGGCGGGGGCGCAGCCGCCGCCCTCGGCGACCCGGAGGAACTCCGCGGGGGTGAACAGGATCCCCTGGGCCGACCGCCAGCGGGCCTGCGCGGCGACGGCGGAGACCTCACCGGTGGCCAGCGACACCACCGGCTGGTGCAGCAGGGCGAACTCCCCCTCGTGCAGGGCGGTCCGCAGCCTGCCCGCCAGCTCGGCCCGGCGCACCACCTCGGCCTGCATCTGCGGGGCGTACATCTCGACCCGGTTCTTGCCCCCGGCCTTGGCCCGGTACATGGCCAGGTCCGCGTTGCGCATCAGGTCCGAGGGGGTGATGCCGGGGTCGGCGAAGGCCACGCCGATGCTGGCGGCGACCCGGACCTCGCTGCCCGCGATCCTGTACGGCTGGGACAGGGTGGTGCGCAGCCGGTCGGCGATCTCGTGGACCTGGTACTCGCGGGCACTGCGGTCCCGGCTGCCGTCGCCGAGGATCAGGGCCGCGAACTCGTCCCCGCCGAGCCGGGCCGCGGTGTCCCCGGCCCGGACGGAGTCCTGGAGGCGGCGGGCGGCCTCGACGAGCAGCTCGTCGCCGGCCTGGTGGCCGATCGTGTCGTTGACCGCCTTGAAGCCGTCGAGGTCGATGAAGAGCACGGCGGTGCTGTGGTCGCCGGCCCGGCGCCCGGTGAGGGCCTGGCGGACGCTGCGGGTGAACAGGGCCCGGTTGGGCAGGTCGGTCAGCGCGTCGTGCTCGGCGCTGTGCTGGAGCTGCGCCTGGAGCCGGACCCGCTCGGTGACGTCGCGGCTGTTGAGGATGAGGCCGCCCTGGTGGCGGTTGACGGTGGACTCCACGTTGAGCCACTCGCCCTCGCCGGACTTGAACCGGCACTCGATGCGGGTGGTGGGCTCCTCGGCCGGCGGGGCGGCGAGGAAGCGGCGCACCTCGTGGACCACCCGGCCGAGGTCGTCGGGGTGGATGAGGGCGGCCAGCTCGGTGCCGACCAGCTCCTCCGCCTCGCGCCCGTACACCCCGGCGGCCGCAGGGCTGACGTAGCGCAGGGTCCCGGTGGGCGCCGCGATCATGATGACGTCGCTGGAGCCCTGCACGAGCGAGCGGAAGTGGTTCTCCTTCTGCGCCAGCTCCTGGGTCAGGGCGATGTTGTCCAGGAGCATGATGCCCTGGCGGATGACGAGGGCCAGCACGACGGTGCAGCCGGTGAAGACGACCATCCGGTCGACCTTCCGGCCGTCCACGACGTTGTAGAGGATGCCGAGGGTGCAGACGGCCGCCGCGAGGTACGGGACGAGGGCGGGCAGGGAGCCCGTGATGGGCCGGCTGTGCCCCCGCTCCCCGCGCGGGTGGCCGAGGGGTTCGAGGCCCGGGTGGAGCCGGCGGGCACCCCAGGGCGCGTAGGCCAGCAGCAGGGAGCCGGCGAACCAGCCGGCGTCGAGCAGCTGGCCGGACTGGTACTCGGCGCTCAGCAGCGGGGAGGTGAACAGCGCGTCGCTGAGCACGGTCAGCGCGAGGGCCGCGATGGCGGTGTTGACGGCGGAGCGGTTGGTCTCGGAGCGCCGGAAGTGCAGGACCAGGACCATCGAGACGAGCGCGATGTCGAGCAGCGGGTAGGCGAGCGAGAGGGCGGCGCGCGGAACGCTGCCGGGGGCTCCCGACTGGGCGGTCTGCGCGGCGTGCGCGAGGGCCAGGCTCCAGGAGAGGGTGAGCAGGGATCCGCCGATGAGCCAGGAGTCGAGCCCCAGGCAGACCCAGCCGGCGCGGGTCACGGGCCGTTTGGCGAGGACGAGGAGGCCCACGATGGCGGGCGGGGCGAAGCACAGGAAGGCGAAGTCGGCGACGGAGGGTTTGGGCACTTCCACGCCGAGGACGACCTCGTACCAGCCCCAGACCGCATTGCCGGAGGCCCCCATGAGGGAGGAGAAGGCGAAGAGCAGCCAGGCGGGCCGTTCGCGGCTGTCGATCGACCGCGCATAGGAGTAGCAGGAGACCGCGGCGAGCAGTCCCGCCGCGCTCAGTCCGAAGTCGCCCATGACCTCGGCGACTTCCTCGGAGCCCCAGTTGAGGGCGGCGCCCACCGCGTACCCGCCGCTGACCACGGCGAGGAGCAGCTGCATCGCCAGTCCCCTGCCGCCGGTCGCGCCGGGCGGCCGGTTCAGGAGCGCCGCCCCCGGGGCACTCACCGGTCCCCCTCGCCTACGGGTTCGGGGGCACCCCATCGTCGCCTGCGGCGGCTGTGCCGCGTCGGATCCTTCGTCCATTGGCCGTGCATCGCCCGTCGCCCCCCAAAGTGTCCGATCACTCCCCAGCGCCAGACGTTCGCGGCGCAGCCCCTTCTTCCGGACGATACACCACTTTCGTCACTCAGGGACATACCTTCTCTACTCTCCGTTACCACGCGGGGAGTTGGGGGCACAGCGTGCATCCGGATGACTGCGGAGCGTACCGGCTGCGGGTGTCAGCCGGTGGTCAGCACCGTGTGCTCCACGGGTTCTCCCTGGGCGAACCGGGTCAGCTGGCGGGCGAGGAGGCGCTTGGCCCGCGGCTCGAACGCGGTGCTGCTGCCGCCCACATGGGGGGTGATCAGGACGTTCGGTGCGTGCCAGAGCGGATGGCCCGCCGGGAGCGGTTCCGGGTCGGTGACGTCGAGGGCGGCGCGCAGCCGGCCCGATTCCAGCTCCGCCAGCAGGGAGTTGGTGTCGACGACGGGTCCGCGCGCGACGTTCACCAGCAGGGCGCCGTCCTTCATGCGGCTCAGGAAGCCGGTGCCGACCAGGCCGCGGGTGTCCTCGGTGAGGGGGGTGCACAGGATCACCACGTCGGCGTACGGGAGCAGTCGGGGCAGCTCGGCGAGGGCGTGCACCGGACCGCGCGCGGTGGTGCGCGCCGTGCGGGCGACCCGTGCGACGGGTCCGCACTCGAAGGGCACGAGCCGGTCCTCGACGGCCGAGCCGATCGACCCGTACCCGACGATCAGGACGGACTTGTCCGCGAGGGCGTCGTAGAACCCGCCCCGCCACTCCTCCAGGTCCTGGCCGCGGACCATTGCGGGGATGCCGCGCAGGGAGGCCAGGACCAGGGTGAGGGCGAGTTCGGCCGTGCTGGCCGTGTGCACACCCGCGGCATTGCACAGCCGTACGCCGGGACGCAGGCCCCCGAGGGCGCCGCGGACGTGGTCGATGCCCGCGGTGAGGGTCTGGACGACCTCGACGGCGCCCATCGCGGCCAGCGGCCGTGCGGTGACCTCGGCGGACTTCATGTACGGGGTCACGTAGAAGACGCAGTCGGCCGGATCGGCGGGGAACTCCTCCTCTCCGTCCCAGTGGCGGTACCGGAAGGAGGCGGGGAGGCCGGGGACCTCGGCGGCGGGGAAGGGGAGCCAGACGTCCCCGGTGGTTGCAGTCATGATCGAGAGGCTATGCGAGGCCGTCCGGGGCGAGCCGTTAGTTTGGGGGCGGCAGCGGGAGGGGGACGCAGGAGTGGAGCGCAGGTCGATCGGGGCCGGGGCCTTGTCGGTGGGGGCCGTCGGGCTCGGCTGCATGCCGATGAGCTGGGGGTACGCACCGTCGTTCCGGCAGGGCCATGAATCGGTGGCCGCCGTGCACGCGGCGCTGGACCTGGGGGCGAACCTCCTGGACACGGCGGACCTGTACGGGCCCTACACCAATGAGCTGCTGCTGGGCCGGGTGCTGCGCGGACGGCGTTCCGAGGCGTTCGTCTCGGCCAAGGTGGGGCTGCGGGCGGGCGACCAGCACGTGGTGGCCGACGGCAGGCCGGGGTACGTGCGGCGGGCCTGCGACGCCTCGCTGCGGCGGCTGCGGACCGATGTCATAGACCTCTACCAGCTGCACCGGGTGGACCCGGACGTGCCGGTGGAGGAGACCTGGGGCGCCATGGCGGAGCTGGTGGGCGCGGGCAAGGTCCGGGCGCTGGGCTTCTGCGCGCTGGGCGCCGGGGCGGGCCCGGGGGCGGGGCGGCGCGGGGACCGGGCGTACGGGACCACCCTGCGGCACCTGGAACGGGTGCAGCAGGTGTTCCCGGTGAGCGCGGTGCAGGCGGAGCTGTCGGTGTGGTCGCCCGAGGCCGCGTGGCAGCTCCTGCCGTGGTGCGCGGCGCGGGCGGTCGGGTTCCTGGCCGCGATGCCGCTGGGCAGCGGGTTCCTGACCGGGACGCTGACGCCGGGCCAGGGTTTCGAATCCCAGGACGTCCGAGCGCGCCACCCCCGGTTCACGGCGCACGCGATGGCCTCGAACCAGGAGCTGGTGGCGGGGCTGCGGCGGGTGGCCCGCAGGCACGGGGCCGAGGTCACGGCGGCGCAGGTGGCGCTGGCCTGGGTGCTGGCGCAGGGGCCGCAGGTGGTGCCGGTGCCGGGGGCCGACCGGGCGCACTGGGCGGCGGAGAACGCCCGGGCGGCCGAGGTGCGGCTGACGGCCGGGGACCTGGCCGAGATGGCGGCCCTGCCGGCGGCGGTGGGAGCCTGGGACTGACGGGCGCCGCCCCAGGACCACTCGATCGGGTGTACGAGTGGCGGAACTTCGCGATGCGCTCCAGCGGTTGAGACGGATGAGGGGCAGGTTCGGAGGACCGGAAGGGAGCAGGGCGATGCGATACGGACGGATGGTGCGCACGGGGCACGGGGCGGCGGGGGCTCCGGTCCCCGGCGGTGCGGGCGGCGGCAGTGCGGGGGCGGGCGGCGGCGCGGGCGGGTCCGGCGGGTCGGGTGTGCGGCGCCGGAGTGTGCTGGCCGCGGTGGCGCTGGCCGGGTGCGGCGCCCTGCTGGCCGGGTGCTCGCAGGGGGCGGGCGGCGCATTCGACGGGGGCGGGCCACCGGGCACGGCGCCACCGGGGAGCGGTTCCCCGGCTCCCTCCGGGAGCGCCTCCGCCTCAGCCGGGGCGGCCGCCCCGCCGGCCAAGGGCTCGGTGACGGTGACGGGCGAGGTCGCCAAGGGGCTGGAATCACCGTGGGGGGTGGCGCCGCTGCCCGGCGGGGACCTGTTGGTCGCCTCCCGGGACAAGGGGACGATCAGCCGGGTCGCGACGGGGTCGGGCGCGGTGACGCAGATCGGGAAGGTGCCCGGGGTGGCGCCGGGCGGGGAGGGCGGCCTGCTGGGCCTGGCCCTGTCCCCCTCCTTCGCCACGGACCATCTGGTCTACGCGTACTTCACCACCGAGTCCGACAACCGCATCGCGCGGCTGCGCTATGACGAGAAGAGACCGGCCGGGCAGCAACTGGGCGCCCCCGACACGGTGTTCCGGGGCATCCCGAAGGGGCTCGTCCACAACGGCGGCAGGATCGCCTTCGGCCCGGACAAGATGCTCTACGCGGGCACGGGCGAGACGGGCGAGACCGGGCTCGCGCAGGACAAGGGCTCCCTGGGCGGGAAGATCCTGCGCATGACCCCGGACGGCGAGCCGGTGCACGGCAATCCGGAGGCGGATTCGGTCGTCTACTCCCTCGGGCACCGCAATGTGCAGGGGCTCGCCTGGGACCAGGACAAGCGGCTGTGGGCGGCGGAGTTCGGCCAGAACACCTGGGACGAGCTGAACCTGGTGGAGCCCGGCGGGAACTACGGCTGGCCGGAGGCCGAGGGGAAGGCGGGCAGGCCCGGCATGCGGGACCCGGTGGCCGTGTGGAAGACCGACGAAGCCTCGCCGAGCGGGATCGCCGTGGCGCAGGGCTCCGTGTGGATGGCCGGTCTCAAGGGCAGCCGGTTGTGGCGCATCCCGCTGGCGGGAGCCGTGCCGGTGGCCGAGCCCGAGGCCTTCCTGGAGGGGAAGTACGGCCGGCTGCGCTCGGTGGTGGCCCTGGGGGGTGACGCGTTGCTGCTGGTCACGAGCGAGACGGACGGGCGCGGGTCGCCGGAAGCGGGCGACGACAGGATCCTGACACTGACGGTGCGGTAACCGGCACGGCCCCCGGACGGGGGGCGGAAGGCGCGTGGTGCGGTGTTCAACATGATCGAGCAGTTGTTCAGTCCGGGGCGGGGGCACACGGAGGAGGAGAAGAAGCGGCTGGAGCTGACCCGGGTCGACCTCAGCGACGGGGACCCGGGGCGGGGGCCGATAGACCTCGAGTCCGGCACGGTCGTCATACGCCCTGCGGAGCAGCCTCCGGCCGACGGCTGACGGGCACGGGCGCCGGGGCGAAGAGGCGCAGCCGGTGGGCGAGGGCGGCCGCCTCGCCACGGCCGGAGACGCCCAGCTTCGCCAGGATGTTCGAGACGTGCACGCTGGCGGTCTTCGGTGAGATGAAGAGCTCCTCGGCGATCCCGCGATTGGTGCTGCCCGCCGCGACCAGGCGCAGCACGTCCCGCTCGCGGCTGGTCAGGCCGAGTGCCTCGACGGGGTCGGTCGCGGGCGGGGCCGGGGTCTCGTCGGCCGCGGTGAGGGAGATCCGGGCGCGCTGCGCCAGCAGGGCCAGGTCCTCGCACAGCCTGCGGGCGCCGAGCCCGTCGGCGGTGGCGTGCGCCTCGCGGAGCAGGCAGGCCGCCGGCTCCCGGTCGGCGCCGGCGGCCAGCAGGGCCTCGGCGAGCCGGTGCTGTACCCGGGCCAGCAGGTAGGGGCGCTCCAGCGGCCGGACGGCCTGCTCCACGCCGGTCCAGTCGGCGACGGTGTCGGCGGCTTCGGCCCGCAGCAGTTCGGCCCGCAGGTATGCGGCGTGGGCGGTCCACAGCGGTCCCGGGGCGGGCAGCGGGCGGGCTGCGGTGCGCAGCAGGTCCAGGGCCTCCCCCCGGCCGGCTTCGGCGGCGGGCAGGCCGCGGGCGTCGGCCTCGGCGGAGGCGGCGGCGAGCAGCAGGGGCCAGGCGTAGCGGTGCTGTCCGAGGGCGAAGCCGAAGGCGACGGCCCGGGCGGCCTCGATGCGGACGTCGCCAAGCCGGCCTTCGCCCGCGGCCACGCCGACCGCGAGGCGGAAGAGCGGCAGGCGGTGCTGGGGCTGGGTCTCGTGGGTGCCGAAGTGGGCGTGCGCGGCGTCGAGTTGCTGGGCGGCCTCGGCCAGTTCACCGCGGGCCAGGGCCAGGTAGGCGAGTCGGGCGGAGGCGGCGCCGCGGGGCGCGGCGCTCTGGCCGACGAGCAGGGTGCGCCGGGCCGCTTCGGCTGCCTCGTCCCAGCGGCCGAGGCTGTACAGGCTCTCCGCGAGGTTGCCCCGCACCCAGGCTTCCGAGTCGAACAGCCGCGAAGTGCGGACGAGTTCGGCTCCGATCTCGGCCAGCTCCACGGCTTCGTGGGAGCGGCCCATGCTTTCCAACTGAGAGGTGAGGTTGATATGAGCACGTCCCGCCAGCGCCGTGAGGCCCAGTTCGGCGGCGCGGTCCTTGACCGCGTGCAGCTCGGCGATGCCGCCCTCTGCGTCGCCCGCGTCGGTGAGCAGGGCGCCGACCGTGATCCGCGCATTGAGTTCGATGTCCTCCGCACCGAGCATCCGCGCGTACTCGACGGCGCGTTCGGCGGCGGCGAGGTTCCCGGGCCCCGGGTCGTGGAGCATCCCCCAGCCGGCGGCCCGCACCAGGACCTCGGCGTGCACCTGGGACGGGGGAAGCCCCCGGACGAGCTCCTGCGCCCGGGCGATCTCCTCCCAGCCGTCGCCGCGGGCCAGGCTGGACACCAGCCGGGAGCGCTCGGTCCAGAACCACGCGGCCCGCAGCGGGTCCGGGTCCTCCTCCAGGTGCCGCAGCGCCATCTTGGTGATCTTCAGGGCGCGTTCGCGCTCCCCTCCGTAGCGGGCGGCCACGGTGGCCTCGGCGAGGAGGTCCAGGCGCCGCAGCGGGGTGGTGGCCGGATCGCAGCCGCACGGCGGGTACACGTCGGTGTAGTCCGCCGGGCGCAGCGACGCGCGGATCTCTGGCGGGACGCTCTCCCACAGGTCCATGGCCCGTTCCAGCAGGCGCAGCTGCTCGGAGTAGGCGTGCCGGCGGCGGGCGGCCACGGAGGCGGCGAGGACCGCGGGCAGGGCTTTCGCCGGGTCGTTGGCGTGGTACCAGTAGCTGGCCAGCCGGATGGTCCGCTCCTCGGCGCGGATCAGGGTGCCGTCGGCCTCCATCGCCTCGGCGTAGCGGCGGTTGACGCGGGCGCGTTCGCCGGGCAGCAGGTCGTCGCTGACGGCTTCGCGGACCAGCGAGTGCCGGAAGCGGTAGCCGTCGCCGTCCGGGGTCGGAAGCAGGATGTTGGCGCCGACGGCGGCCCGGAGCGCCTCGATGAGCTCGTCCTCGGTGAGCCCGGCGACGGCGCGCAGCAGGGGGTACTCCACGGTGGAGCCGCCTTCGGCGACGATGCGCACGACGCGCTGGGCGGCGTCGGGCAGCACCTCGACGCGGACGAGGAGCAGGTCGCGCAGGGATTCGGTGAGGCCGGCCCGGCAGCCGTTCGCGCGGGAGGCGACGAGTTCCTCGACGAAGAAGGCGTTGCCGTCGGAGCGGTCGAAGACGGAGTCCACGAAGGCCTCGTCGGGCTGGGAGGCGAGGATGCCCGCGAGCTGGCGGCGTACCTCGGCCCGGTTGAACCGGGGCAGCTCGATGCGCTGGACGGTGCGCAGCCGGTCGAGTTCGGCGAGGAGCGGGCGCAGGGGGTGGCGGCGGTGGACGTCGTCCGCGCGATAGGTGGCGACGACGACGAGCCGGCCGCTGGCGAGGGTGCGGAAGAGGTAGGAGAGCAGGTGGCGGGTGGAGGTGTCCGCCCAGTGCAGGTCTTCCAGGACGAGGACGACCGTGCGGTCGGTGGCGAGCCGTTCGAGCATGCGGGCCGTCAGCTCGAAGAGGCGGGCGGTGCTCTCCTCGTCGTGGGGTCCGCGCGGGGTCTCGCCGAGTTCGGGGAGGATGCGGGCGAGTTCGTCCTCCTGTCCGGCGGCCGCGGCGGCCAGTTCCTGCGGGAGGTGGCGGTGCAGGGTGCGCAGGGCCGTCGAGAACGGGGCGAAGGGAAGTCCCTCCGCCCCGATCTCCACACATCCTCCGACGGCGACCACGGCGCCGCGGCGGGCCGCCTCGCAGAGGAACTCCTCGGTGAGGCGGGTCTTGCCGACCCCGGCCTCTCCCCCGACGAGCAGGGCCTGCGGCTCCTGTCCGGCAGCGCGGGTCAGGGCGTCGGTGAGTACGGCCAGTTCGTCGGCGCGGCCGACGAACACCGGGCTGACAGATCTGGTCTCCACACCGCCGAGGATCGCACAGGCGTCCTGGTCGGCGGCACCGGATTTCCGTACGCCGCTCATCACGGGTCAGTCCGCGCGGATCGCGACGCGGGTCACGCGGCGGGGGTGAAGCGGCTGTGGACTCCCCTCACCGACCCTTCGGGTTCCTGGCTGCGCGAGGCGCGGCCCGCCTTGCGCGCCTTGCGGGCCTCGCGGACCATGCGGTACGCGTCGGCCTCGCGGATCAGCTCGGCGCGGCGGACGGCGGCCATCTCGTACTCGAACATCTCGTTCTCCCTCGTTGCTCTTCCCGGCACCTCGTTCGGTGTGATCCAAGATTCGCTTCCCAGGGGGTCCCGGCACATCGGGAGCATGCCGCATCTGCGGGCGGCCGGGGGCCTTAGTCCGGGGCCGCACCGGCCCGTATGGGCCCTAAGGCCCCTCACAGGTGGCCCGCCCGGCGGGCTGCGCGGGCCGGCGGCCGGCCCGGGGCAGGTCGTGGGTGAAGGCGTAGGCGACGGATGCCTCGCCGTGCCGGGCGGTGAAGGAGCCGGAGCCCGTGAGGCCCGCGAGGTCGCCGGTGGCGCTGCCGGGGACCACCTCGAATGTGCAGCGGGTGGTGCCGGAGGCGTCGAAGGTGCCGCGTTCCTCCAGGACGAACGCCCCCGTGCGGCCGCCGACAGAGCCGGCGACCAGTTCCATCCCGGCGAAGCTCCCGCTGTTCCCCGCGGCGTAGGCGATGGTGTAGGCGCAGTGCGTCCGCGCGGCCTCGATGCCGCCGGTGAACGTGTTGCGGACCTGGGCGCGGGCGAGGCGCGGGGAGGCGTCGGCCGCGCCGACCGGGGACTCCTCCCAGTCGGCGAAGGTGAAGGTACCGCTCGTGGAGGTGGGCATGCCGGTGCTCCTGGTTCTCGACGCCGGGCGGGACCTCCGCCCGGCGTCCCCACAGCTTCGGCGCCGTACCTGACACCTCCTGTCAGGTATGGGCCACGATGGCCCCATGCGCGCCGACCGCCTCCTGTCCCTCCTGCTCCTGCTGCAGAACCGCGGCCGGATGACCGCACCCGGTCTCGCCGCCGAGCTGGAGGTGTCCGTCCGCACCGTCTACCGGGACATCGAAGCCCTCAGCGCGTCCGGGGTCCCCGTCCGCGCCGACCGGGGGCCGGCCGGCGGGTACCGGCTGATGGACGGCTACCGGACCCGGCTCACCGGGCTCACCGACGCCCAGGCCGGCTCGCTCTTCCTCGCCTCGGTCCCGGGGCCCGCCCATGACCTCGGCCTGGGCGCGGACCTGGCCGCCGCCCGGCTCAAGCTCCAGGCCGCGCTGCCCGCCGGGATGGGCGCGCGCGCCCGGCAGGTGCAGGACCGCTTCCACCTCGACGCCCCGGCGTGGTTCCGCGACGCCGACCCCGTACCGCACCTCGGCCCGATCGCCCGGGCCGTGTGGGAGGAGCAGGTCCTGCGTGCCCGCTACCGGCGCCGGGGCGGTGAGGCGGACCGTGAGCTGCATCCGCTGGGCCTCGTCCTCAAGGGCGGCATCTGGTACCTCGTCGCGCGGGGCGGCGAGGCCGTGCGCACCTACCGCGTCAGCCGGTTCCTGAGCGTGGAGGTCCTGGCCCAGGGGTTCGAGCGGCCGGCGGGTTTCGTGCTTGCGGCCCACTGGGCGGAGTCCGCCGGGCGTCTGGAGGCCGCCGCCCTGCCGACGCGGATGGCCCACCTCAGGCTGTCGCCGCGCGGCCGGAAGCTGCTGCCCATGCAGTTCGGTGCGGCAGGGAGCCGGGCCCTGGCGGAAGCCGAGGCGGCAGGGGAGCGCGCGGATGCCGAGGGCCGGCTCAGCGTCCGGCTTCCCGTCGAGGCGGGCGCGCTCGCCGTGGGCGACCTGCTCCGCCTCGGCGGCGAGGCGGAGGTGCTCGGCCCGCCGGAGCTCCGCCGGGCCGTGGCCGAGGCGGTCGCGGCGCTGGCGGAGCTGTACGGGCCCCCGGCCCGGGGCGCGTAGCCCGACCCCGCCCGGCCGGGCCGGGCCCGCGCTGCCCCGCCGGGACGGCCTAGGCGGGCACCTTCGGGAGGGGGAGGAAGTAGAGGAAGCCGAAGACCAGGACGCCGACGGCGCCGAGTACCACCGCGGCCCAAGCGACGGCCCGGACCCAGGCGGGGAGGGTGCGGGCGGGCGTGCCGAAGGCGGGGCGGGCCAGGACGAAGACGGCGATCAGCAGGGCCACGGTGGACACGGCGCCGTTGACGAGGGCGGTGAGCTGCCAGCCGTCGCCGTAGAGGGCCGCGATCTGCTCGGCGGGCGGGGCGGTCTTGTCCCCGCCGATCTGGCCTACGAGGCCCTGCCGTTCGGCCAGGAGGCGGGCGGCCCAGCTGCCGCTGAGGGCGATGAGGGAGAGTCCGGCGGCCACGATCGCGGAGGCGGCGGCGCCGACGCCGCCGGTGCGCTCCGCCCCGTCGGCCGGGTCCTCGTCGACCTCCTCGTCGAACTCCTCGTCGAAGTCCGCTCCGTCCGGGTGTTCGCCGGCGGCTCCGTCCGCGGGTTCGGTGCCGGGCGCCGGCTCGGTACGGGGCTCGGGCGCGCCCTCGGGTTCGGCGGACGGGGCGCCCCCGGTCTTGCGGAGGTCGGCCGGGGTGGTGTCCGCCTCGGGGGCGTTCGGGGCAGGGGTCTTCGTGGTGTCCATGCCTGGCACCGTAGGGGTCCCGGATGAGAGGTTTCTGAGAACGCGGTGACGGGAGGGACACGGGCCTCGCCGGTGCCGGGTCCGTCCCGGGACTGCGCGGTGCGGGCGGGTCCCGTGCAGGCCGCCCCGGCAGGCCGTCCGCGCCCGCCCGGCCCGGGCGGTACCCCCGCCCCGGGCCGCGCCCGGGCGCCCGGGCGTCACCGGAAGCGGGTGGCAGCCCCGGCCCCGGCTCCGTCCTCGGCCCCGTCCCCGGCCCCGGTTCCGTCCTCGGCCCCGCCCCCGGTTCCGTCCTCGGTCGCGGTGGGGTGCGGACCGGGACGCTGGGGCGGGATCGCCGCGGACGGGCGGAGTTCCGCGGGCTCGATGCTGATCCTCGGCAGGAGCCGGTCGAGCCAGCCGGGCAGCCACCAGTTCGCGCCGCCGAGCAGGTGCATCAGGGCCGGGACGAGCAGGGTGCGCAGCACGAAGGCGTCCAGGGCCACGGCTGCGGCGAGCGCGATGCCGAACAGGGCGATGATCCGGTCGCCGCTCAGCACGAAGGCCAGGAAGACGCAGATCATGATGACGGCCGCGGAGTTGATCACCCGGCTGGTCTCGGCGAGGCCGACGCGGACGGCCCGCCGGTTGTCGCCGGTCTCCAGCCACTCCTCGTACATCCGGCTGACCAGGAAGACCTGGTAGTCCATGGACAGCCCGAAGAGGACCGAGACCATGATCACCGGCAGGAAGGGCTCGATCGGCCCGGCGCTGCCCAGGCCCAGCAGCTCGCTGCCCCAGCCCCACTGGAAGACCGCCACGACGACGCCGAAGGAGGAGGCCACGGCCGCCACGTTCATGGCGGCGGCCTTGACGGGGATGCCCAGGGAGCGGAAGGCCAGCAGCAGGAGCAGGCAGCCGAGGGCGATGACCACCCCGACGAACAGCGGCAGCTTCCCGACGACCACCTCGGCGAAGTCGTCGTAGCCCGCGGTGACCCCGCCGACGTACGCCTGCACGGAGCTGCCCCGCAGGGCGTCCGGGACGACCTGCTCGCGGAGCCGGTCGACGAGTGCGCTCGTGGCCCGGGACTGCGGGGCGGAGTCCGGGACGACGGTCACCACGGCCGTGTCCCCGCTGCGGTTGAGGACGGCCGGTCCGGCGGAGGCCACGCCCTCGGCGGTACGCAGTTCCCCGGCCAGGCGGTCGACGGCGAGCCGGTCCCCGGCTCCTTCGAGGCGGGCGACGACGGCCAGCGGGCCGTTGGTGCCCGGCCCGAAGCCCTCGGCCAGCAGGTCGTAGGCCTTCCTGGTGGTGGAGGTGGCCGGGTTGTTGCCCTGGTCGGAGGTGCCCAGGTGGAGGGAGAGCGTGGGCAGCGCCAGTACCAGCATGACCGCCGCGGCGAAGGCGCCGAGGAGCTTCGGGTGCCGCTCCACGAAGGCGGACCAGCGGACGGCGAAGCCGGTGGCCTCCTCGGGTTGCGGGCCTTCGGCGGCGAGTCGGCGGCGTTCGCGGCGGGACAGGGCGCGCGGCCCGATGTACGAGAGGAGGGCCGGCAGCAGGGTGACCGAGGCGGCGACCGTCAGCACGACCGTCACGGAGGCGGCGATCGCAACGCCGTTGAGGAAGTTCAGCCGCAGCACCAGCATGCCGAGGAGGGCGATGCAGACGGTGGCCCCGGCGAAGACCACGGCCCGGCCGGTGGTGGCGACGGCGCTGACGGCCGCGTCCGCGACGGGCAGGCCGCGCAGCAGGGCCTTGCGGTGGCGGGTGACGATGAACAGGGCGTAGTCGATGCCGACGCCGAGGCCGACGAGGGTGCCGAGCATCGGCGCGAAGTCGGCGACCGGCATGGCGTGCCCGAGGAGGGTGATGCCGAAGTAGGCGGTGCCGACGCTGACCAGGGCGGTGGCGATGGGCAGCAGGCTCGCCGCGAGCGAGCCGAAGGCGAGGAAGAGCACGAGCGCCGCCACGGCCACGCCGATGACCTCGGCGAGGTGGGCGGTGGGGGCCTCGGTCAGGCCCACGGCGCGGCCGCCGAGTTCGACCCGGAGGCCGTCGGCCTCGGTGGCCGGGTTCTTCGCCGCGTCGACCACGGCCCGGGCCTGGGCCCCGGGTACGGCGTCGGCCTGCCGGTCGAAGGTCACCACGGCGTAGGCGGTGCGCCCGTCGGGGCTGATCTGCGCGGCGCTCTGCGGGCCTGGCCCGTACGGGCCGGCGACCGATCCGACGCCGGGGAGCGCCGCGATGGTGTCCAGGGCGCGCGTCATGCGCTGTTCGACGTCCGGGGTGCGCACGCCCTGCGGGTACCGGCTGCCGTCCCGCCCCGCGCCGCCGTCCCGGCCCGCGCCGCCGTCCCGGCCCCCGCCGCCGTCCCGGCCCCCGCCGCCGTCCCGGCCCGCGCCGTCGGTCTGCGTCCCGGCCGGGCGGTCGGGGACCCGCCACACGACGGTGTCGGTGTCCCCGCCCTGGCCGTGGAAGCCCTGCCGCAGGAGGTCGGCCGCCTTGCCCGACTCGGTGCCCGGGACCGCGTAGTCGTTGGAGAAGGCCGCCCCGGTGGTCCCCGCGGCGGCCGCGGTCGCGCCGAGGGCGAGCAGCCAGATCAGGACGGCGAGGAGGCGGTGGCGCAGGCACCACCGCGCGATTGTTGCCAACGGACGTGCTCCCTGGGTGGTTCGGATCTTTACCGGGAGACAGCCCGTCGCAAAGACGCGTGAACGCGTGCAGACCCGGGCCGGCGGCCGGGGGATTGCCCCGGGGTGGCGGCCCTGGGTCTGCATCCTCAAGGATTCCAGCGAACCGTGATCGTCGGCCCCTTTCGTGTGCATCGTCACAGGGGCGCGGACCGGTCCGGGACCTGCGTCAGGGCTGCTCGGGCTGATCGGCCCGGTAGCCCGGGACGGAGGGCCAGCGGACGGTGAGGACCACCGCCTCCTCCTCCGCGTACCAGGAGTGGTCGACGCCGCGTCCCCACAGGACGTAGTCCCCCTGTTCGGCGAGGACCACGGTCCGTCCGGGGAACTCCAGCCGGAAGCGTCCGCTGATGAGCACCAGCAGCGCGGTGCGCCGCTCTCCCGTCGCCCAGCGCTCCCGGGCGTCGCCCTTCGGATGGACCCCCCATTTGATCTCCACGTCCTCGCTGTGGCGGGGGTCGCCGGGATCCTTGAAGTGGCCGAGGAGCCAGCCGCGGTCGGCGGCGGCGTCGGGGCCGGCCTTGCCGGTGTAGATGGTGGAGTCGTCGTTCACGCAGGTGAGGCTAATGCAGTTGTGCAGCCGGTCCGGACCCTGTCAGCTGGGCCGATGACGATGCGCGCAGACGAGCTGCTGAGGATACGGGAGCGCTACGACGCCGAGATGCGCCGCGGCGCGCAACCCGACGCCGAGGGGGCCCGGGTGGAGCGGGTGGGCGCGGTCGTGCGGCAGACGGCCCCCGGAGCCGGCGGGAACACCGTCCTGTGGTCGGACCTCGGCGAAGAGGACGCGGACGCCGAGATCGCGGCGCAGCTGGCGCACTTCGCCGGCCGCGGGGGCCCCCGCGGCTTCGAGTGGAAGCTGTACGCGCACGACCGTCCGGCCGACCTCGGGCAGCGGCTGCGGGCGGCCGGTCTCGTCCCCGAGCCGGCCGAGACGCTGATGGTGGCGCGGGCGGCCGATCTGGCGGGGCCGCCGGTGGAGCCGCCGGAGGGGATCACGCTGCGGGTGGTCACCGACGCGGCGGGGGTGGACCTCATGGAGCAGGTCCACGCGGGGGCCTTCGGCCGCAGGAGCCCGCACATCGCGGAGCAGGTCCTCAGCCTCCTCACGCACCGGCCCGGGACCATCGCCGCGGTCCTCGCGATGGCGGGCGACACCCCGGTGAGCGCAGCCCGGATGGAGATGCCGCCGGGCGCCTCCTTCGCCGGCCTCTGGGGCGGCGGCACGCTCCCGCAGTGGCGGGGCAGGGGCATCTACCGGCTGCTGGTCGCGCACCGGGCGCGCATCGCGGCCGCACGCGGCATCCCTTACCTCCAGGTGGACGCGTCCGAGGACAGCCGTCCGATCCTGGAACGCCTCGGCTTCGGCGTCCTCGGCGTGACGACCCCGTACGTGTGGACCGCTCCGTAACCGACCCGACGGGCGGTCTCGGACCCCCGCCCCCCTGTGCGCGCCACGCGCCGAACGACAAGGACCTTCCGATGGAACGCACCGGACCGCCGCTCACCGGCACCGAACGCGAGACCCTGCGCGCCTACCTCGACTTCCACCGGGCCACCCTCGCCTGGAAGTGCGAGGGCCTGACCGACGAGCAGCTGCGGCGCGCGGCGTCGCCGCCCTCGACGCTGACCCTGCTGGGCCTGGTCCGGCACATGGCGGAGGTGGAGCGGCACTGGTTCCGACGCGTCCTGGACGGCGAGGACCTGCCGCACCTGTGGTCGGACGACCACGACTTCCAGGCCGCCTACGACGCCTCCGGCTCCACCCGCGCGGAGGCGTTCGCCGCCTGGGAGGCCGAGGTGGCCGAGGCCCGCCGGGTCGAGGCCGCGGCCGCGTCCCTGGACGTGACGGCTTTCGTACCGCGCTGGGAGAGGGAGGCCTCGCTGCGGGTGGTGATGCTGCACCTCATCCACGAGTACGCCCGGCACAACGGGCACGCGGACTTCCTGCGCGAGGCGATCGACGGAACCACCGGAGCCTAGTGCGGTGACCGCCGCGCCGTGCCCGGCGAGGCCGGGCACGGGCGAGGGGCCGTGCCCGGGTCTCCCCGGGCACGGCCCCTCGCCGTCCTGTGCTGCGGGATCAGCCCTCGGTGACGCCCAGGCGCTCCAGGATGAGCTCCTTGACGCGCGCGGCGTCGGCCTGGCCGCGGGTGGTCTTCATGACCGCGCCGACCAGCGCGCCGACGGCGGCGACCTTGCCGCCGCGGATCTTGTCCGCGATGGCCGCGTTGCCCGCGATGGCCTCGTCCACGGCCGCGCCGAGCGCGCCCTCGTCGGAGACCACCTTCAGGCCGCGCTTCTCGACGACCTCGTCCGGACCGCCCTCGCCGGCGAGGACGCCTTCGAGGACCTGGCGGGCCAGCTTGTCGTTGAGTTCGCCGGCCGCGACGAGCGCCGCGACCCGGGCCACCTGGGCCGGGGTGATGGGCAGCTCGTCGACGACGACGCCCTGCTCGTTGGCGTTGCGCGCCAGCTCGCCCATCCACCACTTGCGGGCGGCCGCCGAGTCGGCGCCGGCCTCGATCGTGGCGACGATGGAGTCCACCGCGCCCGCGTTGAGGATCGACTGCATGTCGTGCTCGGTGACGCCCCAGTCCTCGCGGAGCCGGTTGCGGCGCACGCGCGGCATCTCGGGCAGGCCGCCGCGCAGTTCCTCGACCCAGGCGCGGGCCGGGGCGACGGGGACCAGGTCGGGCTCCGGGAAGTACCGGTAGTCCTCGGCGTTGTCCTTGATGCGGCCGGCCGTGGTGGAGCCGTCCTCCTCGTGGAAGTGCCGGGTCTCCTGGACGATGGAGCCGCCCGAGGTGAGCACCGCGGCGTGCCGCTGGATCTCGAAGCGGGCGGCGCGCTCGACGGAGCGCAGCGAGTTGACGTTCTTGGTCTCCGAACGGGTGCCGAAGGGCGCCTCGGGGCTGGGGCGCAGCGACAGGTTCACGTCGCAGCGCATCTGGCCCTTGTCCATGCGGGCTTCGGAGACGCCGAGCGCCTTGATGACCTCGCGCAGCTCGGCCACGTACGCCTTGGCGACCTCGGGGGCCCGCGCGCCGGCGCCCTCGATGGGCTTGGTGACGATCTCGATGAGCGGGATGCCGGCGCGGTTGTAGTCCAGCAGTGAGTGGGACGCGCCGTGGATGCGGCCGGTGGCGCCGCCGACGTGCAGCGACTTGCCGGTGTCCTCCTCCATGTGGGCGCGCTCGATCTCCACGCGGAAGATCTCGCCGTCCTCCAGCTGGACGTCCAGGAAGCCGTTGAAGGCGATGGGCTCGTCGTACTGGGAGGTCTGGAAGTTCTTCGGCATGTCCGGATAGAAGTAGTTCTTCCGGGCGAAGCGGCACCACTCGGCGATCTCGCAGTTCAGCGCGAGGCCGATCTTGATGGCGGACTCGACGCCGATCGCGTTGACGACCGGCAGGGAGCCCGGCAGGCCGAGGCAGGTCGGGCAGGTCTGCGAGTTGGGCTCGGCGCCCAGCTCGGTGGAGCAGCCGCAGAACATCTTGGTCCTGGTGCCGAGCTCGACATGGACCTCAAGGCCCATGACGGGGTCGAACGAGGCGAGAGCGTCCTCGTACGACATCAGTTCGGTGAAGGTGGTCACGGTGAAACTTTTCCCTCTCAGCCCAGCAGGACGTCGTCGTCGCCCAGGCGCTTCAGCTCGCGGTACAGGATCGCGAGGCCGGTGACGATGGCGGCGGCGGACACGGCGGCGTCGACCAGCTTCAGCATGTCGTTCTCGCTGCGGGCCTTCCTGACCTGCTTGATCACGCTGATGGCGCCGAAGGCGGTGGTGCCGATCGACAGGTAGGTGCCGGTCTTGGACTTCTTGAAGCCCTTGGCCTTGGACAGTGCACTGGTGCTCACAGCGACGGTGCCTCCTCAAGCAGCGGGTGACCCCAGCGGGCGACGAAGGCGGCCTCGACGGCCGCGCCGACCTTGTACAGCCGGTCGTCCTTCATCGCCGGGGCGATGATCTGCAGTCCGACCGGCAGACCGTCCTCCGGGGCCAGGCCGCAGGGGAGCGACATGGCGGAGTTGCCGGCCAGGTTGGTCGGGATGGTGCACAGGTCCGCGAGGTACATCGCCAGCGGGTCGTCGGTGCGCTCACCGATCGGGAAGGCGGTGGTCGGGGTCGTCGGGGAGACGATCACGTCTACCTGCTCGAAGGACTTCTCGAAGTCTTTCGTGATGAGCGTGCGGACCTTCTGGGCGGAGCCGTAGTACGCGTCGTAGTAGCCGGAGCTGAGCGCGTACGTGCCGAGGATGACGCGGCGCTTGACCTCGTCGCCGAAGCCGGCTTCGCGGGTCAGTGCGGTGACGTCCTCGGCGGACCTGGTGCCGTCGTCGCCGACGCGCAGGCCGTAGCGCATGGCGTCGAAACGGGCCAGGTTGGAGGAGCACTCGGACGGCGCGATCAGGTAGTACGCGGCCATCGCGAGGTCGAAGGAGGGGCAGTCCAGCTCGACGATCTCGGCGCCGAGCTCCTTGAGGAGCTCCACGGACTCGTTGAAGCGCTGGACGACGCCGGCCTGGTAGCCCTCGCCGGCGAACTGCTTGACCACACCGATGCGCATGCCGGCGACGGAGCCGTTGCGGGCGGCCTCGACGACCGGCGGGACCGGGGCGTCGATGGAGGTGGAGTCGAGCGGGTCGTGGCCGGCGATGACCTCGTGCAGCAGCGCCGCGTCCAGGACCGTGCGGGCGCAGGGCCCGCCCTGGTCGAGGGAGGAGGAGAAGGCGACCATGCCGTAGCGGGAGACGCCGCCGTAGGTGGGCTTGACGCCGACGGTGCCGGTGACGGCGGCGGGCTGGCGGATGGAGCCGCCGGTGTCCGTGCCGATGGCGAGGGGCGCCTGGTACGCGGCCAGCGCGGCCGCGGAGCCGCCGCCGGAGCCGCCGGGAATCCGGGTGAGGTCCCAGGGGTTGCCGGTGGGGCCGTAGGCGCTGTTCTCGGTGGAGGACCCCATGGCGAACTCGTCCATGTTGGTCTTGCCGAGGATGACGACGTCGGCTTCCTTGAGGCGGCGCGTCAGCGTGGCGTCGTAGGGCGGGATCCAGCCTTCGAGGATCTTCGAGCCCACGGTGGTCGGGATGCCGACGGTGGTGAAGATGTCCTTGAGGGCGAGCGGTACGCCGGCCAGCGGGCCGAGCTTCTCGCCGGCCGCGCGCTTGGCGTCGACGGCGCGGGCCTGGGCCAGCGCCCCGTCGCGGTCGACGTGCAGGAAGGCGTGGACCTTCTCGTCGGTCGCGTCGATGCGGGCCAGGTGGGCCTCGGTGACCTCGACGGCCGTCAGCTCGCCGGAGGCGATCTTCTCGGCGGTCTCGGCGGCCGTGAGCTTGATGATGTGGGTGTCAGCCATGGTGGTTAGTCCTCCCCCAGGATCTGCGGCACCTTGAATCGCTGCTGCTCCTGGGCGGGAGCGCCGGAGAGCGCCTGCTCGGGGGTGAGCGAGGGACGGACCTCGTCGGCGCGCATGACGTTCGTCAGCGGCAGCGGGTGGGAGGTCGGCGGGACGTCTTGGTCGGCGACCTCGGAGACACGGGCGACCGCGCCGATGATGTCGCCGAGCTGTCCGGCGAAGTGATCCAGCTCGTTGCTGGACAGCTCAAGGCGCGCCAGCCGAGCGAGGTGGACGACCTCCTCGCGCGTAATGCCAGGCATGCAGCGATCCTCTGGGGTGGGTGGACGTGTGGTTTCGGGCCCAATCCTAGGGGGACGGGCGCCCCACCCGTGAAACGGTTTGCCGTGACGGCGGCGCGCGGCGGCGGGGCTCCCGCCGGGGCGGTCCGGCGGAGCCCTCCCGGGCGGCCCGGCGGAGCCCTCGCGCGGGGCCCGTCAGACGGCGTCGGCCTCGGCCGCCGCCAGTTCGGCGGTGATGTCCGCCGGGCGGCGCCAGCCGCGTTCGCCGCGGGCCAGCAGCCAGGCGGTGGCCTCCTGCGGCGGCATCGCGGCGGCGACCAGCCAGCCCTGTACGGCGTCGCAGCCCAGGTCGCGCAGGCGCTCCCAGGTCTCGTCGTCCTCGACGCCCTCCGCCACGACCAGCAGTCCCAGCGAGTGGGCGAGGTCCACCGTGCAGCGGACGATCTCCGCGTCCTGGGCGTCGACCGCGAGGCGGCCGACGAAGGACCGGTCGATCTTCAGCTCGCTGACCGGCAGGCGGCGCAAGTGGACCAGGGAGGAGTAGCCGGTGCCGAAGTCGTCCAGGGACATCTTCACGCCGTGTCCGGTGAGGCCGGCCATGGTGTCGGCCGCCCGCTGCGGGTCCTCCAGGAGCACGTGTTCGGTGATCTCCAGCTGGAGGCCGCTCGCCGGCACCCCGTGCCGGGCCAGCCGGGCGGCCACCGCGCCGGCGAAACCGGGGGTGTGGACGTCGCGCGGTGAGACGTTGACGGCGACGGGGACCTTCAGGCCCTGGGCCCGCCACCGCGCGACCTGGGCGAGGGCGGTCTCCAGGACGTACTCGGTCAGGTGGGGCATCAGCCCGGAGGTCTCGGCGATGGCGATGAACTCGTCCGGCGGCACCCGGCCGCGCTCCGGGTGGACCCAGCGCACCAGCGCCTCCAGCCCGGCGACCTGGCCGTCGAAGCGCACCTTGGGCTGGTAGTGGAGCTCCACTTCGCCGGCGTCCAGGGCCCGGCGGAGGTCGCCGAGGAGGCCGAGCCGGTCGGGGGTGTTGCTGTCCCGCTTGGACTCGTACACCTCCACGCCGGTGCGGTCCCGTTTGGCCTGGTACATCGCCACGTCGGCGCGGCGCAGCAGCCCCTCCGCGTCGAGGGCGTGGTCGGGGAAGACGGCGAGGCCCGCGCTGGCCTCCAGGACGAGGGTCAGCCCGTCCAGGTCCAGCGGGGAGCTGAGTTCCGCGACGAGGTGGCGGGCGACCCGCTGGGCGCTGGTGGTGGAGTCGGCGACGGGGAGCAGGACGGCGAACTCGTCGCCGCCGAGCCGGGCCGCCTCGGCGTCCGGGGGCAGGGCCTGGCGCAGCCGGTCGGCGATCTGGAGCAGCAGCCGGTCGCCGGCGAGGTGGCCCAGGGTGTCGTTGACGGCCCGGAAGCGGTCCAGGTCGATGAGTACGAGGGCGGAGCGGGTGCCGGAGCGTTCGGCCTCGTCCAGGGCGCTCCAGGCCCGTTCCAGCAGCCACTGCCGGTTCGGCAGCCCGGTCAGCGGGTCGCGCAGCTGCTCCTCGGCGCGGGCGCGGGCGATCCACAGGGTGGAGTCCAGTGCGATCAGCGGTACGGCGAACAGCGGCAGCAGGACGGGCTGGGCGACGGCGACCACGCAGATCAGGGGGGCGATGCCGAGCAGGGCGACGGCCACCAGGGCCTGCCGGAGCAGGGCCGTACGGGCCACGGTGGGCAGGCCGCTGCCGCGCGCGGACGTCGCCAGCCACAGCAGGGCGCGGGTGACGAGCAGGTAGGCCACGGCCACCAGGACGATCTCGGGGACGGCTGCAAGGCTCCAGCCTGCGGGTCGCCAGGGGTCCTCGACGGTCGGCGCCTGCCCGAAGGCGGCGAGGACGAGGGCGCCCGCGCCGATGCCGAGGATGTCGACGGAGCCGTGCAGCAGCCCCTGCCGCCAGCGGTGCCTGCGCGCGGCGCCGACGAGGGAGACCACGGCCAGCGAGACGAGCCCGGCGGGCACCCATCCGTAGAGGAGCAGGACGCCGAGGGTCAAGGTGGTGCCCGATCCGGTGCCGCCCCACCAGCGGTCGCGGCCGAGCGCGACGAGGTGGCCGACGATGACCCCGGTGAGGAGGGCGAGTGCCCAGCCCACCGACCCGCCGGGGAACAGGGCATGACGGTCCATCAGTGCGGCGGCGATGCCCGCGGCGAGCACGGCGACGGCCAGGCCCACGAGGACGAAGGGCAGCGCGGTGGGGCGCTTTGCCCCGCCCGCGCCGGGTGCGGTCGGCCCGGCCTGCGGGGTCCTGGCACCCGGGAGGGCGAACGGGCCCGTCCGCAGGGGCGGGGGTTTCCCGCCGAACTCGGGTGACGGGTCGGCGCTTTCGGTGGGTTTCATGCCCGTCCCTCTCAGAGCCGGCGATGCCGTGTCACGCGATGGCCCCGGTGTCATGCCCTCACGGCTGGAATCGCACCACGCAGCCGTGCACGACGGGCGCACCCCTCAACAGTAGGACGCAGGAGGGTCCCAGGGGCAGCGGTCGGCGGCGGTTGCCCGAATGCGACCCGGCCATCCTCATCAGTACGGTATCCGCCGAACGGGTGAGTCCGGACCAGGACCCCGCTGTCACCCGACCGATGATCCGACAGGTCACCGCCCTGCGACCAGCCCTGTACCAGCCGTTTACCACCGGCCACCGCGCCTGGCGTGCGCCCGCCCGTACGGCCGCACGCCACGCATCCGTTCACCCCGGCCGCTCCTGCGCAGGGCTTCCCCTCGCGGGGCTACTACTCCCCCGCGGGTGCACCGTCCACCGGAAGCGCCGCCTCGCGCGCCGCGTCCGGCCCCTCTTCGAGCAGCACGGCGAAACCGGCGTCGTCGAGGACGGCGAGCTTCAGCTGCACCGCCTTGTCGTACTTGGACCCGGGGTTGTCGCCCACCACGACGAAGGAGGTCTTCTTCGACACGGAGCCGGTGACCTTGGCCCCGCGGCTCTGCAGGGCCTCCTTGGCCCCGTCCCGGGTGTGGTTCTGCAGGGTGCCGGTGACGACGACGGTCAGGCCCTCCAGGGGCCGCGGCCCCTGGTCCTCGGCGGAGCCCTCCTCCTCCATCCGGACGCCCGCCTCCCGCCACTTGCGCAGGATCTCCTCGTGCCACGGCTCGGCGAACCACTCCTTGAGGGAGGCCGCGATGATGGCGCCGACCCCGTCGGTGGCCGTCAGCTCCTCCTCGGTGGCGTTGCGGATCGCGTCGATCGAACGGAACTCGCGGGCCAGGGCCTCGGCCGCGACCGGGCCGACATGGCGGATCGACAGCCCGTTGACGATGCGGGCGAGCGGGCGCTCCTTGGCGGCGGCGATGTTCTCCAGCATGGCGAGGGCGTTCTTCTTCGGCTCGCCCTTCTGGTTGGCGAAGACCGTGACGATCTTCTCCTCGCCCGTCTTCGGGTCCCGCTTGGGCAGCCCGCTGTCCGGGTCCAGGACGTACGCCTTGATGGGCAGCAGGTCCTCGATGGTCAGGTTGAACAGGTCGCCCTCGTCGAGGAGCGGCGGCCGGGCGGGCTCCAGCGGGGCGGTCAGGGCGGCCGCAGCCACCATGCCGAAGTTCTCGATGTCCAGGCTCTGCCGACCGCCGAGGTAGAAGAGGCGCTCGCGCAACTGGGCGGGGCAGGTCTGCGCGTTGGGGCACCGGACGTCGATGTCCCCCTCCTTCATGGGCCGCAGCGCCGTCCCGCACGCGGGGCACTCGGACGGCATCGCGAAGGGCCGCTCGGTGCCGTCCCGCAGGTCCACGACGGGGCCGAGGATCTCGGGGATGACGTCGCCGGCCTTGCGCAGGACGACGGTGTCCCCGATGAGGACGCCCTTGGCCTTGACGACCTCCTGGTTGTGCAGCGTCGCGAACTCGACCTCGGATCCGGCCACGGTCACCGGCTCCACCTGGGCGTACGGGGTCACCCGCCCGGTGCGCCCGACGCCGACCTTGATGTCGATGAGCTTGGTGTTGACCTCTTCGGGGGCGTACTTCCAGGCGATGGCCCAGCGCGGGGCGCGGGCGGTGGAGCCGAGCCGGCCCTGGAGGGAGACCTCGTCGAGCTTGACGACCACGCCGTCGATCTCGTGCTCCACCGAGTGGCGGTTCTCGCCGAAGTGGGAGATGAACGCGCGGACCTCGTCGAGGGTGGAGAGCACCTTGTTGTGCCGGGCGGTGGGCAGGCCCCACTCGTGCAGGAGCTCGTACGCCTGGGACTGGCGGTCGATGTCGAAGCCCTCACGGGCGCCGATGCCGTGGACGACCATGTGCAGCGGTCGGCTCGCGGTGACCTTCGGGTCCTTCTGGCGCAGCGAACCGGCCGCCGCGTTGCGCGGGTTGGCGAAGGGCTTGCCCTCGGCCTCGACGAGGCGGGCGTTGAGCTCCTCGAAGGCTTCCATCGGGAAGTACACCTCGCCGCGGATCTCGACGAGCGCCGGAATCCGGTCCCCCCGGAGCCGGTCCGGGATCTCGGCGATCGTGCGGACGTTGGGCGTGATGTCCTCACCGGTGCGGCCGTCGCCGCGGGTGGCGGCGCGGGTCAGGCGCCCGTTCTCGTAGGTGAGGTTGACGGCGAGGCCGTCCACCTTGAGCTCGCACAGGTAGTGGTAGTCGGAGGTGTTGACGTCACGGGCCACCCGCTCGGCCCAGGCGGCGAGTTCCTCGTCGTCGAAGGCGTTGTCGAGGGAGAGCATCCGCTCGCGGTGCACGACGGCGGCGAAGTCCGTCGCATACGCCCCGGCCACCTTCTGGGTGGGCGAGTCGGGCGTGCGCAGTTGCGGGTACTGCTCCTCCAGCGCCTCCAGCGAGCGCAGCAGCATGTCGAACTCGGCGTCGCTGACGACCGGCTGGTCGTTCACGTAGTACCGGAAGCGGTGCTCCTCGACCTGCTCGGCCACGAGCGCGTGCTGCTCGCGCACCGCCGCCGGTACTGCCGTGTCCTGCTGTTCGGCTGCCATGCCGTGTCCTCCCGTGGCCCGTCCCGACCGTCACTCAGGGTTGTCGGCGAGCGACCTCGCCGCCCTGACGCAGTGCGCCTGCACCGCGCGGGCATAAGCGGGCGAAGCACCCGCCAGACCGCACGACGGGGTGACCACGACGGACTCCGCCAGAGTCCCCGGGGCCAGCCCCAGCCTGCGCCAGAGCTTCCTGACACCCATGACGCTACCGGCAGGGTCCGACAACGGGCCGTCGGTGCCGGGCACCACTCCGGCGAAGAGTTTCGTGCCGCCCTCGACGGCTTCGCCGACGGCGTCGTCCTCGCGCTCGGTGAGCAGCGAAAAATCGAACGAGATGCCCGAGGCCCCGGCCCTGCGCAGCAGACCGAAGGGCACCTCGGGCGCGCAGGAGTGCACGACGACCTCTCCGTCGTGGACGGCGAAGAGCTCGCGGAGGGTGCCTTCCACCACCTGCCGGTCCACGGCGCGGTAGGTGCGGTAGCCGCTGGCGGACCGGACCCGGCCCAGCAGGACGGCGGTCAGCGAGGGCTCGTCGAACTGGAGGACCACCTCGGCGCCGGGGATCCGCCTGCGGACGTCGGCCAGGTGCCCGCGCAGCCCTTCGGCGAGCGAGCCGGCCAGGTCCCGGCAGGCGCCCGGGTCCTGCAGCACCGCCTCGCCGCCGTGCAGCTCCAGGGCGGCGGCCAGCGTCCACGGGCCGACGGCCTGCACCTTGAGGCGGCCCGTGTAGCCCTGGGTGAACTCCTCCAGGGCGTCCAGGTCCTCACCGAGCCAGGACCGGGCCCGGCGGGTGTCGCGTCCGGGGCGGTCGCTGATCCGCCAGCCGCTGGGCTCGACGTGGGCGTACATCTCGACCAGCAGTCCGAGGGAGCGGCCGATCATGTCGGCCCCTGGCCCCCGGGCGGGCAGCTCGGCCAGGTACGGGAACTCCTCGAAGGACCCGGTCACGGTCTTGGCCGCCTCCCGGGCGTCGCCGCCGGGCAGCGAGCCGATCGCGGTGGCTCCCGTGCTCATCGGCCGGGCCTGACGCTCAGGTCGTTGACCTCGGCGTCGCGGGGCAGGTCCACGGCCATGACGACCGTGGTGGCCACCGACTCGGGGTCGATCCACTGCGCGGGGTCGTACTCCCTGCCCTCCTGGGAGTGCACCTTGGCCTGCATGGGGCTGGCGGTGCGGCCCGGGTACACGGAGGTGACGCGGATCCCGTGCGGCTTCTCCTCGGCGCGCAGCGCGTCGGCGAGGGCCTTCAGCCCGTGCTTGGAGGCGGCGTACGCGCTCCAGTCGGCGTGGGCCTGGAGACCGGCGCCGGAGTTCACGAAGACCACGGTGGCCCGCGAGGCCCGCAGGGTGGGCAGCAGCAGGCGGGTGACCTCGGCGGGGGCGATCAGGTTCACGTTGAGCTGCTGGTGCCAGGTCTTGGGGCGCAGCTCGCCGACGGGTCCGAGGTCGACGATCCCTGCGATGTGCAGGAGCGAGTCGATGCGCTCGGGGACCGGCTGCTTCGAGAAGGCCCACGAGAGCCGGTCGGGGTCGGCGAGGTCGCCGACGAGCGTGCGGGCGCCGGGGTAGCGCTCGACGAGCTGCCGGGCGCGGCCGGCGTCGCGGGCCAGGAGGACGAGGTCGTCGCCGCGGGCGTGCAGGCGGGCCGCGACGGCCGCCCCGATGCCGGAACCGGCACCGGTGATCAGGTGAGTAGCCATGGCCCCATGCTCGCACCCGTCAGCAGCCGCCGGCCGCGCGGTACGCCGCCCCGATCGTCTCCCGGGCGGCGGCGGCGAGCCCCGCCGTGACCGGCGGCGGATGCCCCAGCCCGACCAGGGCGCAGGGCGCGGCCCGCTCCCCGGCCGCGGGCGGCGCGTACCGGTCCAGGGCCCAGTCCCGTACTCCGGCCAGTGCGGCTGCGGGGTCCGGCGCGGGCGCCAGGAAGCGGCCGGGGGCGGCCCGGGCGTGCTCGCTCCAGCGGTCCTCCCAGAACTCCACGGTCCAGCCGGGCCAGCGCGCGGGCACCCGTTCGGCGTGCTCCTGGGCGCCGGTGAGCCACCAGCCGACCCGGCGGCGCTGCGGGTCGACGTGGATCCCGGCGTCCGCATGGCCGCCGTAGGTGAGGTGGCGGGGCACCGAGCGCAGCCGCTCCAGCAGGGCGGGCCCCTCGGTGACGGGGTGCTCGTTGACGCCGTCGAGGACGTGGCAGCGGTCCGGGCCGACGGTGGCCACGGCGGCCGGGGCTCCGGCGAGGCCCGGCGCCGGGCACACGAAGGAGCCGATCGGCCCGCTGAGGTCCTGCTCGGGGTCCAGGCCGAGGTAGCCGCGCAGGCCGGTCTGGCCGGCGTAGGACCAGCGCACGTCCCAGCCGGGCCAGGCACCGCGCAGGAGGGCGAGGGCGGCGGCGCGGGTGGGTGCGGAGGCGGACGGCGCGTCCCACGCGAAGAACAGCAGGACCTTGCGGTCGGGGTCGACGACGGCGCCGCCGTGGGCCTCGTCGTCCGGGTACCAGCCGTCCGGACCGGGGGCGGCGCCCAGGCGGTGCAGGAGCGGCAGGAGGACGTCCGGTCCGGCCATCAGGTCGAGGTCCAGTCCGATGGCCCCCCAGGGGTCGCGTCCGTACCGGTAGCCCTGCGGCCCGCCCAGTGCGTAGGCCACGGGGTACATCAGAGGCCCTCGGCCTCGCGCTCGCCGTGCACGAGGGAGCGGCCCCCGGAGGGGTCCGTGGTGGTCCGGGTCCGCTCGATGCCGCGCAGGACGTCCTCGTGCACCGTCCCGGGCCGGACGTGGGCGATGGCGTACACGGTCATGGCTTCCTCCCCTGTCAACCCTCCCGGTCCACCGGGCTGTTGATCACATCCTGCCCGAGGCGGCGGCCGGGGGCGATGACCTCCGCGGTCATGCCGGGACGGTCTCGGACGCCCCCTCCGGGGCGTGGGGGCGGAAGGTGCGCCGGTAGGCGATCGGGGAGGTCCCCAGGTTCGTCCGCATGTGCTGGCGCAGGGAGTTGCCCGAGCCGAAGCCGGAGCGGTGGGCGACCAGGTCGACGGGCAGGTCGCTGGATTCCAGCAACTGGCGTGCGGTCTCCAGGCGTTGGGCGGTGAGCCATTGGACCGGGGTCATGCCGACCTCGTCGCGGAAGCGCCGGGTGAAGGTGCGCAGGCTCATCCTGGCGTGGGCGGCGAGCTCCGCGAGGGTGAGCGGTTCGCCGAGCCGTTCCAGGGCCCAGGCGCGGGTGGCGGTGGTGGTGGCGACGGTGGGCTCGGGCACGGGCCGGTCGATGTACTGGGCCTGTCCCCCGTCACGCCAGGGGGGCACCACGCACATGCGGGCGGCGCGGTTGGTGACGGCCGCGCCGTGGTCGCGGCGGATCAGGTGCAGGCACAGGTCGACGCCCGCGGACACCCCGGCGGAGGTCAGGATGTCGCCGTCGTCGACGAAGAGGACGTCCTCGTCGAGCTGGACCCGGGGGTAGGCCCGCCGGAACTCGGGAGCGAGGTTCCAGTGGGTCGTCGCGGGCCGGTCGTCGAGGAGTCCGGCGGCCGCGAGCACGTAGGACCCGGTGCAGATCGAGACCAGGCGGGCGCCGGGGCGGATGCCGGCGACGGCTGCGGCCACCTCGGGCGGCAGCGGTCCGCCGCGGGCCAGCTCGGGCATGGCGTGCGTGGGCGGGATGATCACGGTGTCCGCGGCGGCCAGCGCCTCGGGTCCGGCGGCGGGCTGGATGGTGAATCCGGCGTCGCTGACCACGGGGCCGCCGTCGGCGGTGCAGACCACGACCTCGTACAGGGCCTCGCCGGCCTCGTCCACGGCGCTGCCGAAGACCCGGGAGGGGATGCCCGTCTCGAACGGCGGGAAGCCGGGCAGGGCCAGGACCGCGACCAGGTGCCGGCCGCCCGCGCCGCTCCCGGACCGGGCCGCGGGCCCGCTGTGCTCCTGCGCCTCACTCATGGCCAGATCCTGTCACATAGTGGCCAAACAGCCAACACCGTCGGGGGGCCCGGTGCCCGAGTCTGGAGACGTCGCCGGGCAAGGGCCCGGAAGCGACCCCGACCGATGGGAAAGAGGCAGACAGAGATGCGCGCGATCGTCGTGAACGAGTGGGGCGGCCCGGAGCACCTGGTCGAGCAGGAGATCGAACGCCCCGAGCCGGGCCTGGGCGAGGTCCTGGTCCGCGTCCACGCCGCCGGCGTGAACCCGGTCGACTGGAAGACCCGGGCCAGCGGCGGCCTGATCACCTGGGGCGAGGTCCCGGTCCTGGGCTGGGACGTCTCGGGCACGGTCGAGGCGGCCGGCCCCGGCGTCACCCTCCACGCCCCGGGCGACGAGGTGTACGGGATGCCGCTCTTCCCGCGGCAGGCGGCCGGCTACGCCGAGTACGTGGTGGCGCCGGCCCGGCACTTCGCCCGCAAGCCCGCCTCCCTCGACCACGTGCAGGCGGCGGCGCTGCCGCTGGCGGCCCTGACCGCCTGGCAGGCGCTGGTGGACACCGCCGGCGTCACGGCCGGCCAGCGGGTGCTGGTGCACGCGGCGGCCGGCGGCGTCGGCCACCTGGCGGTGCAGATCGCCAAGGCGCGCGGGGCGTACGTGATCGGCACGGCCAGCGCGGGCAAGCACGACCTGCTGCGCGAGCTGGGCGCCGACGAGGTCGTCGACTACCGCTCCACGGACTTCGAGGACGTCGTCCGCGATGTGGACGTGGTGCTGGACGCGGTCGGCGGGGACCACGGGCAGCGCTCGCTGAAGGTGCTCAAGCCGGGCGGACACCTGGTGACCCTGCCGGGCCCGGACGGCGTCCCGGCCGACGCCGACGGGGTGCACGCCGTCTGGCTGCTGGTGGAGCCCGACCTGAAGGGCCTGGAAGAGATCGCGGCCCTGGTCGACCAGGGCCTGCTCAAGCCGCTGGTGGACACGGTGCTGCCGCTGGAGCAGGCGGCCCGGGCCCACGAGATCGGCGAGCAGGGCCGCACCACCGGCAAGATCGTCCTGACGGTGGCCTGACCCGGCCCGGCCGGCCCGTCGGCTGCTGGTGCCCGCCCGGCCCGCCCGCGCGCCGCGGCCCCCCGGCTCAGACCGAGGCGGCCGCGGCGCGGGTGGTCGTGGCGATGGTGGCGGAGCCGACCACGCGGGTGCCGTCGTAGAGCACGATGGCCTGGCCGGGGGCCACGCCGCGGACCGGCTCGGCGAAGGACACCCGCAGCTCGCCGTCGACGACCTCGGCGAAGACCTCGCTCTCGCCGCCGTGGGCGCGCAGCTGCGCGGTGTACGTACCGGGGGCGGCGGCCACGGCCCCGCACCAGCGGGGGCGGATCGCGGTGAGGGCGGTGACGTCGAGGGCCTCGACGGGGCCGACGGTGACGGTGTTGTTCACCGGCGAGATGTCGAGGACGTAGCGCGGCTTGCCGTCGGGCGCGGGGTGGCCGATGCGCAGGCCCTTGCGCTGGCCGATGGTGAAGCCGAAGGCGCCCTCGTGCGTGCCGACCGTCCGCCCGGTCTCGTCGACGATATCGCCCTCGGCCTTGCCGAGGCGGTCCGCGAGGAAGCCCTGGGTGTCGCCGTCGGCGATGAAGCAGATGTCGTGGCTGTCGGGCTTCTTCGCCACGGCCAGACCGCGCTCCTCGGCCTCGGCGCGGATCTCCTCCTTGGTGGTGAGGGTGTCGCCGAGCGGGAAGAGCGCGTGGGCGAGCTGCTTCTCGTCGAGCACGCCGAGGACGTACGACTGGTCCTTGGCCATGTCGCTGGCGCGGTGCAGCTCGCGGGTGCCGTCCTCGGTGAGGACGACGGTGGCGTAGTGGCCGGTGCAGACGGCGTCGAAGCCGAGGGCGAGGGCCTTGTCGAGCAGCGCGGCGAATTTGATCTTCTCGTTGCAGCGCAGGCAGGGGTTGGGGGTGCGGCCGGCCTCGTACTCGGAGATGAAGTCCTCGACCACGTCCTCGCGGAAGCGCTCGGCGAGGTCCCAGACGTAGAAGGGGATGCCGATGACGTCGGCGGCCCGCCGGGCGTCGCGGGAGTCCTCGATGGTGCAGCAGCCGCGGGCGCCGGTCCGGAAGGACTGCGGGTTCGCGGAGAGCGCGAGGTGGACGCCGGTCACGTCGTGCCCGGCGTCGACCGCGCGGGCGGCGGCGACGGCGGAGTCCACGCCGCCGGACATGGCGGCCAGGACGCGGAGGGGGCGGGCGGTGTGCGGCAGGTTCTCAGTCATAGCACCGTCCAGGGTACGGGGGAACCGCACGGCGTCACAGCGCGTTGTCGGAGGCAGGGGGTGGATCACATGGCGGGTGAGGAAGCGAAGAGCGGGAAGTCCGGGCGCAGACCGGGCCGGACCCGCCGGGCAGTGCTGCTCGGGGGGCTCGGGGTTGCCGCGGCGGCGGCGGTCGCCGGGCGGGACGAGCTCGGCCGGGCCTGGTGGCTGCTGCCGGGGGTCTCCAAGCCCCGCAAGGAGGGCGAGCTGGACCATGCGGGCGCGAGCTGGACCGCGGCCTCGCCGGCGAACTGGCGGCTGGCGGACCGGCCCGACGACTACCGGGTGGACCGGATCGTGGTGCATGTCACCCAGGGCGGTTTCGCGTCCTCGGTGGACGCCTTCAAGAACCCGTGGCACAAGGCGTCGGCGCACTACATCGTCCGCCAGGACGGCCACGTCGAGCAGATGGTGCGCGAGCTGGACGTCGCCTTCCATGCGGGCAGCCGCTCCATGAACGAACGCAGCGTGGGCATCGAGCACGTCGGGTTCGTGGACCGCCCGCGGGACTTCACGGACGCGATGTACGCGGCGTCGGCGCGGCTGGCCGCCGGCATCTGCCGCCGGTACGGCATACCGGCGGACCGCAGGCACATCCTGGGGCACTCGGAGGTCCCGGGCGCCGACCACACCGACCCGGGCCCCCACTGGGACTGGGACCGGTACGTGCGTTTGGTCGGCGCGGAGCTGAAGGCGGCCGGGGCTAGCTGAGGCCGGCCGTGCGGGCCCGTTCCACCGCCGGTCCGATGGCACCGGCCAGAGCGGCGACGTCCTGCGCGGTGGAGGTGTGCCCGAGCGAGAAGCGCAGGGTGCCGCGGGCCAGCCGGGGGTCCGAGCCGGTGGCGAGCAGGACGTGGCTGGGCTGGGCGACGCCCGCGGTGCAGGCGGACCCGGTGGAGCACTCGATGCCCTGGGCGTCGAGCAGGAGCAGCAAGGAGTCGCCTTCGCAGCCGGGGAAGCTGAAGTGGGCGTTGGCCGGGAGGCGGTCCACGGGGTCCCCGCCGAGGACGGCGTCCGGCACGGCCGCGCGTACGGCCGCGACCAGCTCGTCGCGCAGGGCGCCGACCTCGGCGGCGAAGCGCTCGCGCCGTTCGGCGGCGAGGACCGCGGCCACCGCGAAGGCGGCGATCGCGGGGACGTCGAGGGTGCCGGAGCGGACGTGCCGCTCCTGGCCGCCGCCGTGCAGGACGGGTACGGGGCTCTGGTCGCGGCCCAGGAGCAGCGCGCCGATGCCGTACGGACCGCCGATCTTGTGGCCGCTGACGGTCATGGCCGCGAGGCCGCTGTCCCCGAAGCGGACGTCGAGCTGGCCGAAGGCCTGGACGGCGTCGGAGTGCAGCGGGATGCCGTACTCCCCGGCGACGGCGGCCAGTTCGCGGACCGGCAGGACGGTGCCGATCTCGTTGTTGGCCCACATGACGGTGGCCAGGGCCACGGTGTCGGGGGCGCGTTCGACGGCTTCCCGGAAGGCGCCGGGGTGCACCCGCCCGAAGGGGTCCACGGGAAGGTACTCGACCTGTGCGCCCTCGTGCTCGGCGAGCCAGTGGACGGCGTCGAGGACGGCGTGGTGCTCCACGGGGCTGGCGAGGATCCGGGTGCGGGCGGGATCGGCGTCGCGGCGGGCCCAGTAGAGGCCCTTCACGGCGAGGTTGTCGGCCTCCGTGCCGCCGGCGGTGAAGACCACCTCGCTGGGGCGGGCGCCGAGCGCCTCGGCGAGGGCCTCGCGGGCCTCCTCGACGGTGCGGCGGGCGCGGCGGCCGGCGGCGTGCAGGGAGGACGCGTTTCCGGTGGCGGCGAACTGCGCGGTCATCGCCGCAGCGGCCTCCGGCAGCATCGGCGTCGTGGCGGCGTGGTCGAGGTAGGCCATGATCCCCCGATTCTACGAGTCCGCCGGGCGACGGATGCCCTCGGTGCACCGGAAGCCTCCGGGGCCCGGGGCGCACGCCGCCCGGCGGGGCCGCTCAGCCCTGCCGCGGCGCGCGGGCCAGCTGGCGGGACTGGGCCACCAGGTGGTCGGCCGAGTCCCAGACCTCGGCGTCCTCCTCCAGGAAGCCGCCGGCCAGGTTGCGGGTGGTGATGGCGACCCGGAGCGGGCCCGGGGCGGGCCGCCTGCGGACGTGCGTGGTGAGTTCGACGGTCGGGGTCCAGCCGATGAGGCCGAGGTCGAAGGCGGTGGGCGGCAGTGCGTCCACCGCGAGGAGCAGGGAGAGCGGGTCGGCGTCGCGGCCGTCTGCCAGCTCGAACCAGGCGCGCATCTCCCCCTTGCCCGAGGGGGCGCCGACGGCCCAGCCCGCCGTGGCCGGGTCCAGCCTCAGGCGCAGCCGGTCCACGATGGCGGAGCTGCCGGGGATCGGGGCCGGGCCCGCCTCGGCGCCGAGGCAGTCCTGGTAGGCGGGCATGGCCGGGGGCAGCGCGGAGGTGCGCACCTCGTCGGACAGGGCGGAGAGGTCTCCGTAGGAGGCGAGGACGCGGATGCGTTCGACCTCGGCGCCGCTCTCGTCGTACTGGAACAGCGAGGCCTGGCCGGTGGAGAGGGTCCGGCCGACGCGGACGGTCTGCGTGCGGATCACGGCGGGTCCGGGCACCGAGGAGGTGAGGTAGTGCGCGGAGACGGTGAAGGGGTCCGGGTGCGGCAGGGCCGCCGACAGGGCCCGGCCGACCAGGGCCAGCAGGTATCCGCCGTTGACGGCGGTGATGATGGTCCATCCGGCGGAGAGTTCCGCGTCGTACACCCCGGGCTCGTCCGTCCGCGGGACGAGGGCGGTGTCGCGGTCGAACTCGCTGTCGCCGATGGATGCCTGGGCCGCTTGCTGTGACATGGAAACGACGGTACACCGCGATGCTACTAAGCGGTAGCTTTCTTTCGTTACGGCTCCTCGGCCACCGCCGAGCGGCGGTTCCAGGCCAGCGGGGCGCGCCAGTGGTAGCGCATGGCGAGCAGCCGCAGCACGAAGGTGACCACGATGGCCAGGGCGGTGGTCAGGGCGTTGAGGGAGTCCAGCCCGATGGAGACGGCGACGATCGAGGCGCCGACCACGGCGGGGACGGCGTACATCTCGCGGTCGCGCAGCAGCGAGGGCACCTCGTTGACGAGCACGTCGCGCAGGACGCCGCCGCCGACGGCGGTGGCCAGGCCCAGGGCGGCGGACGCGGTGAGGCCGAGGCCGTACTCGTAGGCCTTGGTGGTGCCCGTCACGCAGAACAGCGCGAGGCCGGCCGCGTCGAAGACGTTGATGGCGCGGTTGATCCGCTGGACCTCGGGGTGCAGGAAGAAGACGAGGGCGGCGGCGATCAGCGGGGTGACGAAGAAGCTGAGCTCGCCGAATGCGGCCGGCGGGACGGCGCCGATGACCAGGTCGCGGAAGAGTCCGCCGCCCAGCGCGGTGACGAGGGCGAGCACGGCGATGCCGAAGACGTCGAAGTTCTTGCGGACGGCGAGCAGGGCGCCCGCGGTGGCGAAGACGAAGATGCCGGCGAGGTCCAGGGCATGCTGGATCCCGGGCGGGAAGAGATCGTGGAGCACCGGCCCATTGTCACCTGCGCCGCGCCCCCGGGCGCCGCCGACCGGCCCTGCCGGCCGGCCCCGCAGCGGGGCACCCGGCGGGACCGGGGGTCCGGTCCCGCCGGGGAGCTCAGTCCGTGACCACCGCCACCGCCTCCGCAGCGCCCGGCAGGGGCTGGTCGCCCGGGGCCTGGTCGGGGGCGTTCTCCGGGTGGTGGCAGGCCACCTGGTGCCCGGTCTTCAGCGCCAGCATCGGCGGTTCCTGCGTGGTGCAGATCTGCGTCGCCTTCCAGCACCGCGTGTGGAAGCGGCAGCCGCTCGGCGGGGAGATCGGCGACGGCACGTCGCCCTTGAGCAGGATGCGCCCGCTCTTCGCGCCCCGCCGCCGGGGGTCCGGCACCGGCACGGCCGACAGCAGGGCCCGGGTGTAGGGGTGCATCGGGCTCTCGTACAGCGACTTGCGGTCCGTCAGCTCCACGATCTTGCCGAGGTACATGACCGCGATGCGGTCGGAGACGTGCCGGATGACCGAGAGGTCGTGCGCAATGATCACGTAGGTCAGGCCCAGCTCGTCCTGGAGGTCGTCCAGCAGGTTGACCACCTGGGCCTGGATCGAGACGTCCAGCGCGGAGACGGGCTCGTCCGCCACCACGAGCTTCGGGTTCAGCGCCAGGGCCCGCGCGATGCCGATGCGCTGGCGCTGGCCGCCCGAGAACTCGTGCGGGTAGCGGTTGTAGTGCTCGGGGTTGAGGCCGACCAGCGACAGCAGCCGCTGCACCTCCGCCTTGAGGCCGCCCTCGGGCGAGACGTTCTGCAGTTTGAACGGCGCGCTGACGATGGTGCCCACCGTGTGGCGCGGGTTCAGCGAGCCGTACGGGTCCTGGAAGATCATCTGCACGTCGCGGCGCAGCGGGCGCATGCCCGCCACCCCCAGGTGCGTGATGTCCCTGCCCTCGAACTCGACCGTTCCGCCGGTCGGCTCCAGCAGCCGGGTGATGAGCCGGCCCATGGTGGACTTGCCGCAGCCGGACTCCCCCACCACGCCGAGCGTCTCACCGCGCCGGACGTCGAAGTCGATCCCGTCCACGGCCTTGACGGCGCCCACCTGCCGCCGCAGCAGCCCCTTGGTGATGGGGAAGTGCTTGGTCAGGCCGGAGACCCTGAGCAGCACCTCGGGCGAGCCCGTGGCCTGCTGCGGGACGGTGGCCGCAGCCGTCTTCTTCATGTCGGGCGTCTCGGTCACAGCTTCGGCGCAATCTCTTCGGTCCAGATCCGGGTCCGCTCGTCCTGCGACATGTGGCAGGCGGACCAGTGGCGGTTGTCGTCCTCCGTGAGCTCGGGCCGGACCGTGCGCGTCACGTTGCCCTTGGGCACGTCGGCGTACGGGCAGCGCGGGTTGAAGGCGCAGCCGCTCGGGATGTTGATGAGGCTGGGCGGCGAGCCCTTGACCGGGATGAGGCGCTCGGTCTGGTCGCGGTCGATGCGGGGCATCGAGCCCAGCAGGCCCCAGGTGTAGGGGTGGCGGGGCTCGTAGAACACCTTCTCCGCGGTGCCCCGCTCGATGCACCGGCCGCCGTACATCACGAGGATCTCGTCGGCCATCTCCGCGACCACGCCCAGGTCGTGCGTGATCATGATGACGGCCGACCCGAACTCCTTCTGCAGGTCGCGGATCAGGTCGAGAATCTGCGCCTGCACGGTGACGTCCAGGGCGGTGGTCGGCTCGTCCGCGATGAGCAGCTCGGGGTTGTTGACCAGCGCCATGGCGATCATCGCGCGCTGGCGCATGCCGCCCGAGAACTCGTGGGGGTAGCTGTCGACCCGCTTGTGCGGCTCGGGGATCCCGACGCGGTCCAGCAGCTCGACGGCCCGGCTCCGCGCGGTCTTCTTGTCGACCTTGTTGTGGACCCGGTAGGCCTCGGCTATCTGCTTGCCGACGGTGAAGTACGGGTGCATGGCGGAGAGCGGGTCCTGGAAGATCATCGCGATCTCGCGCCCGCGCAGCTTGCGCACCTCGTCCTCGTCGGCGGAGAGCAGTTCCTGGCCGTTCAGCCAGATCTCTCCGGAGATCCGGGCCCGCTGGCGGCCGTACTGGCCGACGCGGTGCAGGCCCATGATGCCGAGCGAGGTGACCGACTTGCCGGAGCCGGACTCGCCGACGATGCCGAGGGTCTTGCCCTTCTCCAGCGTGAAGGAGAGGCCGTCGACCGACTTGACCAGACCGTCCTCGGTCGGGAAGTGCACCTTGAGGTCGCGGACCTCCAGGAACGCCGTGGAGGGCGCCGTGGTCCCGTCGACGGGCTGGTTGAGTGCTGCAGCCCGGCTCAGATCGGTCATGACAGCCTCACTCGGGGGTCGATCACCGCGTACATGAGGTCAACGATGAGGTTCGCCGCGACGACGAAGAAGGCGGAGATCAAGGTGATGCCCAGGATGACCGGCAAGTCGTGCTCACTGATCGCGCGGACCGCGTTGTAGCCGAGGCCGTGCAGGGAGAACGTGTACTCGGTGAGCACCGCGCCGCCCATCAGGGCGCCGAGGTCGAGGCCCAGGACGGTCAGGATGGGCGTCATCGTCGAGCGCATCGCGTGCTTGCCGATGACGACGGGCTCCGTCAGGCCCTTGGCGCGGGCGGTGCGGATGTAGTCCTCGTTCAGGACTTCCAGCATGGTGGCGCGGGTGAGCCGTGCGTACATCGCCGCGTAGAGGAAGGCCAGCGAGATCCACGGCAGGATCATGCCGTTGAACCACTTGGCCGGATCGTCCGCGAAGGTCGCCTCGGGGCGGCCGAACCAGCCGAGCTGGTCGGAGAAGAGGGCGATGGCGAGCATGCCCGTGAAGTAGATCGGCAGGGAGACGCCGGCGAGGGCGATGCCCATGGCCGAACGGTCCAGGACCGTACCGCGCTTGAGGGCGGAGATGATGCCCGTGGCGACACCGCCGATGACCCAGAGCACGACGGCGCCGGCGGCGAGCGAGAGGGTGACCGGCAGCCAGTCGGTCAGCAGCGGCCAGACCTCCTGCTCGGTCTTGAAGGAGTAGCCGAAGCAGGGAGCGGCGCAGTGCGTGACGTCGGAGCCGTTGGCGTACGTGCGACCCGCCACCAGCCCGACGACGAACTTGCCGAACTGCACGAGGATCGGGTCGTCGAGACCCATCTTCTGCCGGATGCCCTCGATGGCGGCGGGGTCGGACTGCTTGCCGACGAAGTACAGCGCCGGATCCGTCCCGATCATCTTCGGGAAGAGGAAGAAGATTCCGAAGGTCACCAGCGTGATGACCAACAGCATGACGATGACGGCGAAGAACCGCCGGAGGAGATATGCAAGCACTGCGCTCGGCCTGGCTGCGGCCCGGGGGCGCCCTCTTCTGGAGAGCGCCCCCGAGCCGTAACCGCGGCCATCACCTGCCCTTCGTGCCTAGCGGGTGTGGCACTGGAACACTGGAACGGACGGACGGTTACTTCATGACACCGAGGGACGCGTAGTCGTAGCGGCCGTTGTAGGCGTCGGAGGTGTACGCGTTCGTCAGCCGGCTGCTGCGCCAGGTGATCGTCTTGTCGTAGACGAAGGGCAGGTAGACGGCGGCCTCGGAGACCTTCTGGTTCATCTGCTTGTAGAGGTCGCCGGCCTTGACCGGGTCGGTCTCCGCGATGGCGTCGTCGAACAGCTTGTTGATCGCCGGGTCGTTCAGCTCGGAGAAGTTGTTGTTGCCGCTCTGCAGGATGAAGCGGCCGTCGACCAGCGGCTGGGAGAAGCCCTGCCCGGTCGGGAAGTCGGCGCCCCAGCCCATAATGATGATGCCGTAGCCCTTCTCCTTGACGACCTTCGGCGAACCGATGATGCCGGAGGTCTGGGCGCCGTCGAACTGGTCGACGTCGGCCTCGATGCCGACCTGCTTGAGGGCGTTCTGCAGCGAGACGGCCGTGGCGACCTCGACGGGCTTGTTGTTGCGGACCGCGATGGTGGTCTTGAAGCCGTCGGGCTTGCCACAGGCCTGCAGGGCTGCCTTGGCCTTCTCGACGTTGGGCTTGCCGTCGTTCTTCAGGACCTCGTACGGGTCGTACTTGCCGTCGGAGCCCTTGATGCCCAGGGGCAGCATGTTGGGGGCGATGTCACCGCCGGCCTGCGGGCCGCCGCGGGCCGTCTGCAGGGACTTCTTGTCGGCCGCGTAGATGACGGCCTTGCGGCACTCGACGTTGTCGAACGGCGCGACGGTCTGCGGGAAGACGGCGTACCGGATGAAGCCGGTCTGGCCGTTGTCCAGGTTGTCCTTGTGGTCCTTCAGCGCGGTGGAACGGGCCGCCTGGCCGATGCCGGTCGCGTTGATGTCGACGTCGAACTCGCCGTTCATCAGGCGCTTGTCCATGTCGTCCGCGTTCGCCATGAACGTGACCGAGATGCTGTCCGGGAGCGCCTTGCGGATGGTGTCCGACTCGGGCTTCCAGTTCGTGTTGCGCGAGAGCTTCATGCTCTTGTTGGGCTCGTACGAGTCGATCTTGTACGGGCCGTTGGAGAAGGGCTTGAGGCCGTACTTGGCCGCGGTGTCCTTGTCCTGCTTGACCGGGCTCGCCGCCGGCATGGCCAGCATCTGCTCGAAGTCGCCGTTGGGCGCCGGGAGCCTGAAGATGATGGTCTTCGCGTCCGGGGTCTCGATCGCCTTGAGGCCGAGCTTGTCCGGGCTGGTGTCCTTGTACGGACCCGGGTACTCGGTCTTCGGGTCGAGGACCTGCATCAGGTAGACCGGGCCGCCGGAGATGACGTCCTGGGCCCAGGTGCGCTCGATGCCGTACTTCACGTCCTGGGCGGTGACGGGGGTGCCGTCCTCCCAGGTCACGTTGTCCTTGAGGGTGTACTTGTACGTCTTGCCGCCGTCGCTGATCTCGGCCTTGGCGGTGGCGAGGTCGGGCTCCAGCTCGGTGCTCTGCTCGCCGGGGGCCGCCTTGTAGCTGATCAGCTGGCGGGCGTAGTAGCGGGAGAAGTCCCACATGAAGCCGTAGTAGCCGCGCTGCGGGTCCCACGAGTCGGCTTCCTGGGTGCCGACGAACTTGAGTTCGCCGCCCTTCTTGTCCGACGCGTTGGCGATCTTGCCTATGCCCGCGTTGAAACCGGCGCCGCCGGACGCGGACTTGCCGTCCTTGTCGTCGCCTCCGCCACAGGCGGTCGCAGTCAGCATGACCGCGAGCACGGCGGCCGTGCCAGCGGCAAGCCTGCGCTTCGACGTGCGATGGGTAGTCACGATGCTCGCAACCCTCCGTTGTAGTTCGGTGTACGTACGGCCGGGGGCCGGTTCCTGGTGTGCCCTGCGGTGGCTAGCGGGAGCCCTTCGGGTCGAGGGCGTCGCGGACGCCGTCGCCGAAGAGGTTGAAGGCCAGCACGGTGATGAAGATCGCCACGCCGGGGAAGATCATGAAGAGCGGATCGTCCTCGTAGGTCCGTACGGCCGTGGAGAGGGTCTCTCCCCAGGACGGCGTGGGGGGCTTGACGCCGACTCCGAGGAAGCTGAGGGCGGCCTCGGTCAGCACGTTGGTGGGGATCATCAGCGTCGAGTAGACGGTGATGGGCGCCACCAGGTTCGGGAGCAGTTCGCGGAAGAGGATGTACATCTGCCCGGCACCGAGGCTGCGGGCGGCCTCCACGTACTCGCGTTCGCGCAGCGAGAGGGTCTGGCCGCGGACGATGCGGCCGATGTACGGCCATCCGAAGAAGCCGATGACCAGCACCAGTACGGCGATGCGCAGGCCCGACCCCTCGAAGCCCCACAGCTTGCTGGGGATGACCGAGATCAGCGCGATGATGAACAGCAGCTGCGGGAAGGCCAGCAGCAGGTCCATGACCCGGCTGACGGCCGCGTCGACCCAGCCGCCGAAGTAGCCGGCGACGATGCCGAAGAAGGTGCCCAGCCCGACCGCCACGAAGGCGGACAGGAAGGCCACCAGCAGCGAGATCCTGGCGCCGTAGACGATCCGGCTGAAGACGTCGCGGCCGTTGACGGGCTCGATGCCCAGCAGGAAGTCGCCGTTCATGCCGCCCCAGTCGCCGGCCGGCAGGCCGAGCAGCGGGTCCAGCAGGTCCTCGTGCAGCTCCTCCGGCGGATGGCCGAACGCCTTGACGATCAGCGGCGCGAAGAGTGCGACGAGGATCAACAGGAGCACGATGACACCGCCGGCCAGGGCGACCTTGTCCCGCTTGAGGCGCAGCCAGGCGATCCGCCACGGCGAGCGCCCCTCGATCGCCTTCGGAGGGAGGTCGGGGGCGGCCACAACCGCGGGCCCGGCCGCGCTGGTGTCGTGCAGTGGTGCCGTCATCGTGGTGGGGACCCCTCTCGGCCGACGGTGGCCGGCCCATGCCCGCCGCTGTGGCGGCTTGGTTCTATCGGCGTCACTGGTGGTGCGATCGGCACGAAATGCGCCTGAAGTGCACGTGAAGAGCAGGTGCTTGCTGGATTGACCGGCCTTCGGTGGGGGGAGTCTTCAACGGCGTCTGATCCGGCCGCCAGACCTGCCGGGGATGTGATGCGCAACCGTGATCTGTACCGACACCTTCCGTTATCCGAACCGCCAGGCCTGGTGAGCGGTGAAACTCCGCCCGTTCGGCCCGGAACGGACATCCGGCCCAACTGCCATATCGTGCATGCTTCTTGGGCGCAGTCCCGGATATGCCGAAGGCCGCACCGATGAGGTCCGGTGCGGCCTTCGAGACGGATGTCCCGGTATACGGTCGCGGCGTAGAGCGGCCGCGTGCTCCGTCAGTACGGCGGGGCCTGGCCTTCGCGGTCGTAGAAGGGGCGGGTCTGCGCGCGCAGCCACATCGCGACGGGGTCGTGCTCGTCGGCCAGCGCCACCGTGCACACCGGGACGCCCTCGGGGACCACGCCGACGGACTGGCGCATCATCTCGCGCACGGACTCCAGCGCGGGCGCGGAGGCGTCGTACAGGTCGAGTCCGACCGCGAGGTACGCGGACCCGAGCGCGGGCTGCACCCAGGCCCGGCGCAGCGACCGGACGGCCGGGGTGCGGTGCGCGTGCTGGGTCAGCAGCCCGTAGAACTGGGGGAGTTCGATGGCGGGCTCGGACAGCCGCAGCGGCCCGGCCGGCATCCGGTCCAGGCCCGTCGCGATCCGGCGCAGGTCGGCCCAGGGGATGCCGAGGCCGCCGCCCTGGGCGTGCGGGTTCAGCCACAGTCCCCAGCGGTCCGGGTACAGGGCGCGGGCGATGTCGCGGCCGGTGACCACCTCGTACCCGCGGTTCCAGCCGCTGGCGGCCAGCTCCTGCGGCGAGGTGACGCAGGGCGCGTATCCGAGGCCCTCGACCTCCATGCCGCCGTACTGGGCCTCCGGGGATCCCGGCCGCCCCTGCCAGAGCAGCATCCACAGCCGGCCCTCGCCGAGGGCGTGCAGCAGCGACTCGTAGCTCTCGTAGCGCCCGGGAGTCACCTGGCGCAGCATGTGCTCGACCTGCCCGGCCGCGGCCGTGCCTGACGCACTCACCCGGTACCCCTCTTCGTCTCTTCTTCCGCCCGTCGTCAACGCGTGAACAGCTTAAGCGGCCCTACGGAACGTAGAAGGGGCGTACGCGCTCACGAATCCAGTCCGTGACCGGGTCCTGGACGGCGTCCAGGAGGATCAACTGCACGGGCCAGGGAGCCGGGACGCGGGCCAGGGCCCGCCCGAGGGCCTCCATCGGGCCGTTCTGCTCCGCGGTGTCCCATCCCACCAGGCGGACACCGATGAACAGCTGCGGCTCCCCGCCCTCGACGCTGGCGAGGCAGCGGTGGGCGGCGGCCACGGAGCCGAGGGCGCGGAACTCCTCGGCGGCGGCCGCCAGGAAGTCCACCGGGTCCTCCTGCCAGTCCGGCTCGTACAGCCGGACCCGGCCGCCGGTGGCCGGGCCGTCGAGCGGGGTGCGCCCGCAGCGGCAGAGCTCGGCCACGGCGGGCGGGGGCAGCGGCACGCCGACGGCGCCCTCCGGGTTGAGGGCGATGCCGAGCTGCGGGGGCAGGCCGCGGGCGAACTCGACGGCGGGGGCCACGGCGAAGTCCATGCCGGGGCCGACGCAGACCCGGAACTGGCTCTCGGAGCTGTAGACGGGGACGTACGCGGCCCCGCCGATGTCCATGGTGGGCAGGGTCAGGCCGGGGGCGTCGGGCCCGCCGCCGGCGGGCAGCGGCACCCACACACGGCTGCGCCCGAGCACCTCGAGGATCCGCCCGCCGGCGTCCGGCTGCCCCAGCGCCGCCCCGAGCACCTGCTCCAGCTCATTCTCCGGCCAGCCGCTGCCCTGCATGTGCCCCTGCCTCTGCGCGTGTGTCCCGCCCGATGTCGAGCCGAGGCTATCGCTCCCCCGGGCCCGGCCCCGCCGCCGGGGCGCGGCCCGGCGGCGCCGTCTCAGCCGTGGAAGGCGATCCGGGTCACCGCGGCGGCGGAGCGGCGGTCCAGCAGGGTCGCGGAGGCGCAGCCGGGCGGGGGGTGGCCGGCTTCCGCGGAGCGCAGCAGGCGGCCCACGGCACCGCGGTGGCGGCCGAAGGCGTACGCCGACACGCGCCGGCCCCGGGCGGCCTGTCCGGCCAGGGCCTCCTCGGCGCTGCTGTCCAGCAGGAGCAGGTGCAGGGAGCGGCCCCGGCGGCGCGCCGCCGCCGCGAGCAGGCCCCGTACCCAGCTCTGGGTGCCGCAGTCGTGGACGACGACGGAGGCGCCGGAGCGCAGGGCCCGCCACAGCCCCCAGTAGTGGGCGGCGCGGACCACCGGCCGGTACACGGCATAGGGGAGGGCGGCGGGCATCCGGTGCTCCCAGCGCTCGCGGGTGTCCTGGGAGTCGATGGAGCGGTTCTCACCGGCCGCCCGCTTGATCAGCGTGCTCTTGCCGCCGCCCGGCAGGCCGGAGACCACGACGATGTCCCCGTCCGCGAAGGCGAGCCGCCGGGGGCCGCCGGCCGCCGGGCCGCGCAGGTCCCGGACCCGGCCGGGGCCGTCCTCGGCCGGTGCGGTGCGGTGGCGGCGCGGGCCGCGCTGCGCCGGGACCCCGTCCACGGTCCCGGTCGCCGTCTGCAGTCCGAATCTCCGCACAGTGATCGCCTCCCCCGAATCGGGCCGCCGGGCCCTTGCCCACTGAGTGTAAAGAGACGGTCATCCGGGGGTCCCGGTTCCGGCCGCCGCGCCCGGGGGGCGGACGGACTTGCCCACCCGCACGCCCGATCACGACCGTGGCGTGCAATGATGTGCGCCATCTGGACCAACTGCATACCGGCCGCTTGAATCCGCGCGGGAGAGTCCCGGCACGCCGCAAGGCCGTGCGCGGGCGCCGAAGGAGCAAGAACCTCCCTTGAATCTCTCAGGCCCCGTACCGCGTGGATGAGGCAGATCTGAAAAGCGAGCTGCCCGGCAGCTCCACCCAAGGTGCAAGTCGAAACGTCCCGGCGTTCGGGGACTCTCGGCGAACCTCTCAGGTTCCGATGACAGATGGGGAGGAACGTCCTCGTCATGTCATGTCGATGCCCTGGGACCCGGGAGCCACACCCATGAGCACTGCCCCCCGCCTGACCGCCCTCGATGCGCTGCACCGTTCCCTCGGTGCGACCATGACCGACTTCGCGGGCTGGGACATGCCGCTGCGGTACGCCAGCGAGCGCGACGAGCACAACGCCGTGCGCACCAAGGCCGGCCTCTTCGACCTCTCGCACATGGGAGAGATCACGCTGACCGGTCCGGAGGCCGTCAAGGCCCTGGACTACGCGCTGGTCGGCAACATCTCGACCGTGGGCGTCGGCCGGGCCCGCTACACGCACATCTGCCAGGAGGACGGCGGGATCCTCGACGACCTGATCGTCTACCGCCTGGGCGAGACCGAGTACATGGTCGTCGCGAACGCCTCCAACGCCCAGGTGGTCCTGGACGCCCTCACCGAGCGCGCCGCCGGCTTCGACACCGAGGTCCGGGACGACCGCGACGCCTACGCGCTGATCGCGGTGCAGGGCCCGGAGTCCCCCGGCATCCTCGCCTCGCTGACCGACGCCGACCTGGACGGCCTCAAGTACTACGCCGGCCTGCCGGGCACGGTGGCCGGGGTGCCCGCGCTGATCGCGCGTACGGGCTACACGGGCGAGGACGGCTTCGAGCTGTTCGTCTCGCCGCAGCATGCGGTGGAGCTGTGGCAGGCGCTGACCAAGGCGGGCGAGGGCGTCGGCCTGGTGCCGGCCGGCCTGTCCTGCCGCGACACCCTGCGCCTGGAGGCGGGCATGCCGCTGTACGGGCACGAGCTGGCCACCTCCCTCACCCCCTTCGACGCAGGTCTGGGCCGGGTCGTGAAGTTCGAGAAGGAGGGCGACTTCGTGGGCCGCGCCGCCCTGGAGGCGGCCGCGGAGCGCGCCGCCGCGAACGCCCCGCGCAAGCTCGTCGGCCTGGTCGCCGAGGGCCGCCGGGTCCCGCGCGCCGGGTTCCCGGTCGTGGCCGGCGGAGAGGTCGTCGGCGAGGTCACCTCCGGCGCTCCGTCCCCGACGCTGGGCAAGCCGATCGCGATGGCGTACATCGACGCGGCGCACGCCGCGCCCGGCACCTCCGGCGTCGGCGTCGACATCCGCGGTACGCATGAGCCGTACGAGGTCGTGGCCCTGCCGTTCTACAAGCGGCAGAAGTAGTTCCGCGACGATCTCCGCCGCCCGGGCCGCTCCGGCGCGCCCGTGGGGCCGCGTCTCGCTTCCCGAGACCACCGTTCGTATCCACTCCCCCGCATCCAGGAGAATCAGGTCATGAGCAACCCCGAGAAGCTGCGTTACACCAAGGAGCACGAGTGGCTGTCGGACGCCGTGGACGGCGTCGCGACGGTCGGCATCACGGAGTTCGCGGCCAACGCGCTCGGTGACGTCGTCTACGCCCAGCTCCCCGAGGTCGGCGACACCGTCACCGAGGGCGAGACCTGCGGCGAGCTGGAGTCGACCAAGTCGGTCAGCGACCTGTACTCCCCCGTCTCCGGTGAGATCGTCGAGTCCAACCAGGACGTGGTGGACGACCCCTCGCTGGTGAACTCCGCTCCCTTCGAGGGTGGCTGGCTCTTCAAGGTGCGCCTCTCGGAGGAGCCGAAGGACGCGCTCTCCGCCGAGGAGTACGCCGCACTCACCGCCGGTAACTGACCCCAGGGGACCCTGATGTCTGTACTGAACACCCCTCTCCACGAGCTCGACCCGGACGTCGCCGCCGCCGTCGACGCGGAGCTCGTGCGCCAGCAGTCCACCCTGGAAATGATCGCGTCGGAGAACTTCGCTCCGGTCGCCGTCATGGAGGCCCAGGGCTCGGTGCTGACCAACAAGTACGCCGAGGGCTACCCCGGCCGCCGCTACTACGGCGGCTGCGAGCACGTCGACGTGGTCGAGCAGATCGCGATCGACCGCATCAAGGCGCTGTTCGGCGCCGAGGCCGCGAACGTCCAGCCGCACTCGGGTGCGCAGGCGAACGCCGCCGCGATGTTCGCGCTGCTCAAGCCGGGCGACACGATCATGGGTCTGAACCTGGCCCACGGCGGTCACCTGACCCACGGCATGAAGATCAACTTCTCCGGCAAGCTCTACAACGTGGTCCCGTACCACGTCGACGAGACCGGCCAGGTCGACATGGCCGAGGTCGAGCGCCTCGCCAAGGAGTCCAAGCCCCAGCTGATCGTCGCGGGCTGGTCCGCCTACCCGCGCCAGCTGGACTTCGCCGCCTTCCGCCGTATCGCGGACGAGGTCGGCGCGTACCTGATGGTCGACATGGCGCACTTCGCCGGCCTGGTCGCCGCGGGCCTGCACCCGAACCCGGTGCCGCACGCCCACGTCGTCACCACCACCACGCACAAGACCCTCGGCGGTCCGCGCGGCGGCGTGATCCTGTCGACGCAGGAGCTGGCCAAGAAGATCAACTCCGCGGTCTTCCCCGGTCAGCAAGGGGGCCCGCTGGAGCACGTGATCGCGGCCAAGGCCGTCTCCTTCAAGGTCGCGGCCTCGGAGGACTTCAAGGAGCGCCAGGTGCGCACCCTGGAGGGCGCGAAGATCATCGCCGAGCGCCTGGTGCAGCCCGACGTCACCGAGGTGGGCGTCTCCGTCCTGTCCGGCGGCACGGACGTCCACCTGGTCCTGGTCGACCTGCGCAACTCCGAGCTCGACGGCCAGCAGGCCGAGGACCGGCTCCACGAGATCGGCATCACGGTCAACCGCAACGCCATCCCGAACGACCCGCGGCCGCCGATGGTCACCTCGGGCCTGCGGATCGGCACCCCGGCGCTCGCCACCCGCGGTTTCGGTGCCGAGGACTTCACCGAGGTCGCGGAGATCATCGCGGCTGCGCTGAAGCCCGCGTACGACGCCGAGGACCTCAAGGCGCGCGTCTCCGCGCTCGCCGCGAAGTTCCCGCTGTACCCGACGCTCTAGCCGGCGCGGTGGGGCCCGGCCTTGCTTGTGCACAGGCCGGGCCCTTCGCATGACCGCAGCCCCGGGCGGGTGCGCCCCGTGGCCACGAGCCGGGCAGAGAACGGCACAGGGGCTCCGGACGGAGAAGCCGTCACCCGCCCCCGCAATCCCCTGGCCCTGCCGGCCGCGCGGGCTCCCCGCCCCTGCTTCCGGGCCGTGCGGGCAGGGCGGGCGGGGCGGGCCGGCGGAGCGGGCCCGGCCCCGCCGGCGGGGACCGCTCGGTGCCCCGGCACCGGTCCGACCCGTCCGGTACGCCGCGGCGCCGCCGTCCGGCCGGGGAGCCGTTCACCTCACCGCGTTAAGCTCGTCTGTCGGACAAAATCCGAACAATCCACCGCTCCTGCCCCCTCCCACCCCACGAGCAGACAAGGGAGTCCGCCACCGTGGCCATCTCGGTCTTCGATCTCTTCTCCATCGGCATCGGTCCCTCCTCCTCCCACACGGTCGGTCCGATGCGGGCGGCCCGCATGTTCGTGACCCGGCTCAAGAAGGACGGCCTCCTCGCCCAGACCGAGTCCGTCCGCGCGGAGCTGTACGGCTCGCTCGGCGCCACCGGCCACGGCCACGGCACTCCCAAGGCGGTGCTGCTCGGCCTGGAGGGCCACTCCCCGCGGACCGTGGACGTGGAGGGCGCCGACGACGAGGTCGAGCGGATTCGCACGAGCGGCCGGCTGCGCCTGCTGGGCACGGAGATAGGCGATGGCCACGAGATCGCCTTCGACGAACCGAACCAGCTGATCCTGCACCGCCGGCGGTCGCTGCCCTACCACGCGAACGGCATGACCCTCTTCGCCTACGACGCCGCCGGCGCCCCGCTGCTGGAGAAGACCTACTACTCGGTCGGCGGCGGTTTCGTCGTCGACGAGGACGCGGTCGGCGAAGACCGGATCAAGCTCGACGACACGGTGCTGAAGTACCCCTTCCGCAGCGGTGACGAGATGCTGCGCCTCGCGAAGGAGACCGGCCTGTCGATCTCCTCGCTGATGCTGGAGAACGAGAAGGCCTGGCGCACCGAGGACGAGATCCGCCAGGGCCTCCTGGAGATCTGGCGCGTGATGCAGGCCTGCGTCGCGCGCGGCATGTCCCGCGAGGGCATCCTCCCCGGCGGCCTGCGCGTACGCCGCCGGGCCGCGTCCACGGCGCGCCAGCTGCGCACCGAGGGCGATCCGATGATGCACCGCAGCGAGTGGACGACCATCTACGCGATGGCGGTCAACGAGGAGAACGCGGCGGGCGGGCGCGTGGTGACCGCCCCGACGAACGGCGCGGCGGGCGTCCTGCCGGCGGTCCTGCACTACTACACGAACTTCGTGCCGGGTGCGGACGAGGACGGCGTGGTGCGCTTCCTCCTCGCGGCCGGGGCGATCGGCATGCTCTTCAAGGAGAACGCCTCCATCTCCGGCGCCGAGGTCGGCTGCCAGGGCGAGGTGGGCTCGGCCTGCTCCATGGCGGCGGGCGCCCTCGCCGAGGTCCTCGGCGGCACCCCCGAGCAGGTGGAGAACGCGGCCGAGATCGGCATGGAGCACAACCTGGGCCTCACCTGCGACCCGGTCGGCGGCCTGGTGCAGATCCCGTGCATCGAGCGCAACGGCATGGCGGCGGTCAAGGCCGTCACCGCGGCGAAGATGGCGATGCGCGGCGACGGCACCCACAAGGTCTCCCTGGACAAGGTCATCAAGACCATGAAGGAGACCGGCGCGGACATGAAGGTGAAGTACAAGGAGACGGCCCGCGGCGGCCTCGCGGTCAACGTCATCGAGTGCTGACCCGCACCCCGTGAGGAAGGGGCCCGGCGCATCCGCGCCGGGCCCCGCCGCTTCCCCGGGGCCGGCCGCGCGCGGCTACCTGCGCAGGGCCTTCAGGACCCCGCGGGCGAAGTCGTCCACCGAGGTGTCGAGGGCCGCCAGGCTCTCGGGGGTCGGGGTCGTGCGGGCCTCGGCCGTCACGGTGATGCCGAGCATCAGGTTGCTGTCCCGCACGTGCAGGTCCCGGACCTGGCGCCGTTCGGTCGGGCCGTTGTAGAGGACCCGGTAGGCCTCCTTGCCGACGCCCTCCACCTCGGTGAAGCCCCCGTCCGGCCGGTCGCTGCCGGGCTTGTCGCGCGCCGTGGCGAAGACCTCGGCGGCGAAGTCCACGCTCTCCGCGTAGGCGAGGTCCAGCTCGACCTTCACGTTCCCGTACGCCGCCGGGCCGGATTCCACGAGGGGCTGGACGCACCCGACGCCCGGCGCTCCCCCGCCCGACCTCTTGGTCCGGTCCGCGGCCTCCTCCCGGGCCCCCAGCGGGTCGGCGAGCTCCCCGTACGGCAGGGCGTTGCAGATCTCGTCGGTGGCCTTCCAGGCGTAGCCGCCCTTGCCCTCCTGCGAGACCTCGCCGCCGCCGTCGCCTCCGCAGGCGGTGGCCGCCAGGACGAGGGCTGCGGCGACCAGTGCACGGCAGGGGAATCGGTGTGATCGCATCCGGTTCTCTCCAGTCCCACGGGGCCGTTGTCGGGCATCGGGCAACCAGCCTGCCAGGAACGCCGGTTGCGCACCCGGCGGTTCGCCGGTTCCGCCGTGCAACCAACGGCGGCCGTCCGGTGTCTTCCACAGGGACAGCACCGCCCCGTCTCTGGAGAATCGGGGGACGCCATGAACCGCCTGCGTTCTCGTCTGCACCGTCGACAGCTCACGGCACTGGCCGCGGGCACCCTGCTCACCGCCGGGGTCGCGTTCGCGGCCCCGGCCTCGGCCGCCGCCGCGACGGCCACCGCCACCCGGGCCACCCAGACCCCGCTCGTCGTGAACGCCCGCTGGGGCGGGCACTGCACGTACGACCGGCTCGTCATCGACCTGCAGGGGTACGTCCCCCAGGTCACCGTCACGCCCGTTTCCCAGCTGGTCTACGACGGGTCCGGCAAACCCGTCCCGCTCGCCGGGAAGTTCTTCCTGGAGGTGGGCCTCAGCCCCGCCGCCGGACACGACGACGCGGGACGGAACGTCTACCAGGGCCCGCGCCTGCAGAAGATCTACCTGAGCAAGCTCAAGGGCATCGCCCTGACCGGCGACTACGAGGGGCACGTGACCTTCGGCGCCGCCTTCGACACCCCGCCCGTCCACTCCACCACCGTCCTGCACGCGCCCGAGCGCCTGGTGCTGGACATCGCGCACCCCAACGTGTGCTGAGGCGGGTGCCCGGGGCGGTCTCCGCCCCGGGCGCCCCCGCCCGTCCGTGCCGCGGGAGAGCCGTCGGCGGCGCTCGGGGCAGGGGCGCCGACGCTGCGCGTTCCGCGGGAAAGGAGCCGGCGCAGAGCCGCTCGGCGAGCACGGCACGGGGGGTCCGGTACGGGGCGGGGTTGGTGCGGGTCGGGATGGCCGACTAAGGTCAGCGGGCCTTGGTGTTCGGGAAACCGGTGGAAAACCGGTGCGGCCCTCGCCACTGTGATCGGGAAGTCCGGCTCCACTCCTACGGGAAGCCACTGGGCCCGTGCGGGAGACCGCCCGGCCCCGGGAAGGCGGAGACCCGGGCATCAGCACCCGTGAGCCAGGAGACCGGCCGGGGCGCGTTGTCCATCCACGAGGTGCTGGAGAGGTCTCCCCACTCATGCATATAGCCGAGGGGTTTTTGCCCCCGTTGCACGCGGTCGCCTGGGGCGCCGCGTCCGCTCCCTTCGTCGCGCACGGTGTGCGCGCCCTCACCCGCGAGGTGAAGGCCAACCCGGAGAGCACCCTGCTCCTGGGTGCGGCCGGAGCATTCACCTTCGTCCTGTCCGCCCTGAAGATCCCCTCCGTCACGGGCAGTTGTTCGCACCCCACCGGCACCGGGCTCGGGGCCATCCTGTTCCGGCCGCCGATCATGGCGGTGCTCGGCACGATCACCCTGCTGTTCCAGGCGCTGCTGCTGGCGCACGGCGGCCTCACCACCCTCGGGGCCAACGTCTTCTCGATGGCGGTCGCCGGTCCCTGGGCGGGGTACGGCGTCTACCGGCTGATGCGGAGGTTGGGCCTGCCGCTGATGGCGAGCGTCTTCCTCGGCGCCTTCTTCGCCGACCTGGTCACCTACTGCGTGACCTCCGTCCAGCTGGCGCTGGCCTTCCCGGACGCGGGCAGCGGCTTCATCGGCTCGCTGGAGAAGTTCGCCGGCATCTTCGCGGTGACGCAGATCCCGCTCGCGGTCAGCGAGGGCCTGCTGACGGTCCTCGTGATGCGGCTGCTGATGCAGTCCAGCAAGTCGGACCTGGTGCGGCTCGGCGTCGCGAAGCTCACCGGACCGAAGGCCTCCGGCGACCCGAAGGACGCGCAGCAGGAGGCGGTGGCCCGATGACCAGGAACGCGAAGATCAACACCCTGCTGCTGCTCCTGGTGGCGGCGCTGGCCGTCCTGCCCCTCGCGCTGGGACTCGGCGAGGGCAAGGAGGAGCCGTTCACGGGCGCCGACGCGCAGGCGGAGGCAGCCATCACCGAACTGCGGCCGGACTACGAGCCGTGGTTCTCCCCGCTGTACGAACCCCCGTCCGGCGAGGTCGAGTCGGCGCTGTTCGCCCTCCAGGCGGCGCTCGGCGCGGGCGTGCTCGCGTACTACTTCGGCGTCCGCAGGGGGCGCCGCCAGGGAGCGGCCGCCGCGTCCGCCACCGCGGAGTCGTAGGCGGTGCTGCCGATCGACGTGGCGGCGCACAGCAGCCGCTGGCGGTACCGCCACCCCTTGGAGAAGGCCCTGCTGGGAGTGGGGCTGACGGTCACGGCGGTGGGACTGCCGCCGTGGCCGGGCGGGCCGCTGGTCGCCGCCGCGACCCTGGCGGTCCTGCTCGGACCCGCGGGGGTGTCGCGGCGGCAGCTGTGGCGGGCCTTCCGGGTCCCGCTGGGCTTCTGCGTCACCGGGGCGCTGCCGCTGCTGGTCTCGGTGGGGGGGCCGGACGGGTTCCTGGCGCCGGCCCCCGACGGCCCCCGGCACGCCGGGGAACTGCTGCTGCGCACCTCGGCGGCCTCCCTCGGGGTGCTGCTGTTCGCCTTCACCACCCCGGTCTCGGACGTGCTCCCGCGGCTGGTGCGCGCCGGGGTGCCGGCTCCCGTGGTGGACGTGGCCCTGGTGATGTACCGGATCGGCTTCCTGCTGCTGGACTCGATGGCGCAGGTCCGCCGTGCGCAGGCGGCCCGCCTCGGGCAGCGGAGCCGCGCGGCGGTGTGGCGCTCCCTGGCGGGGCTGGCCGCGACCTCCTTCGTGCGGGCATTCGACCGTGCGGGGCGGCTCCAGGAGGGGCTCGCGGGGCGCGGCTACGACGGCGCCCTGCGGGTCCTGGTCCCGGAGGCCACCGTGTCCTGGCGGTTCCTGACGGCCACCGCCGCCCTGCTGACCGTCCTGGTCGGCACGACCCTCGCCGTGAAGGAGCTGTATCTGTGACCCGCCTGGTGGAACTCGTCGGGGCGGGCTACGCCTACGAGGACGGGCCGGCCGTGCTGACCGGTGTGGACTTCGCCGTCACACAGGGCCGCGCGCTGGTCCTGCTGGGCCGCAACGGCAGCGGCAAGACCACCCTGATGCGGCTGCTCAGCGGGGGCCTGCGGCCGGGCCGGGGCGAGCTGCGGCTCGACGGCGCGGCCGTCACCCACGACCGCGCGGGGCTGACCCGGCTGCGGACCGGGGTGCAGCTGGTGGTGCAGGACCCGGACGACCAGCTGTTCGCGGCCTCGGTCGAGCAGGACGTGTCCTTCGGCCCGATGAATCTGGGGCTGCCCGCCGCGGAGGTCCGCGCGCGGGTCGACGCCGCGCTGGCCGCGCTGGACATCACCGCGCTGCGGGACCGCCCGACGCACCTGCTCTCGTACGGCCAGCGCAAGCGCGCGGCGATCGCGGGGGCCGTGGCGATGGCCCCGCGGGTGCTGATCCTGGACGAGCCGACGGCCGGGCTGGACCCGGACGGGCAGGAACGGCTGCTGGACGTCCTGGCGCGGCTGCGGGCCGAGGGCACCACGGTGGTGATGGCCACCCACGACGTGGACCTGGCGGTGCGCTGGGCCGACGACGCCGCCGTCCTGACCCCCTCGGGCATCCGCGTCGGGCCGGCCCTGGAGCTCCTGTCGGACCCGGAGCTGCTGCTCTCCGCGGGCCTGCGCCAGGCCTGGTCGCCGGCGGTCACCGCGCTGCTGCGCGCCCACGGCCTCCTCGGCCCGGACGCCCCCGGCCCGCGCGCCCCGGAGGCCCTGGCCGGCTGGGCGCGGGGACGGGACGGAAGGAGCCTGCCGGACACTCCCTAGGATGGCCGCATGTCGCTCCCGCACGCCATCCTCACCGCCCTCCTGGAGAAGCCCTCGTCGGGGCTGGAGCTGACCCGGCGGTTCGACAAGTCGATCGGGTACTTCTGGTCCTCCACGCACCAGCAGATCTACCGCGAGCTGGGGAGGCTGGAGGAGGCCGGGCTGATCCGGGCGCTGCCCAGCGAGGTGCCCGTACGGGGGCAGAAGAAGGAGTACGAGGTGCTGCCGGACGGCAGCGCGGAGCTGGCCCGGTGGGTCGATGAGAGCCAGGACCCCAAACCGCTGCGCGATGCGCTGCTGCTGCGGATCCGCGCGGCGGCGGTGGTCGGGCCGCAGCGGCTCGCTCCCGAGCTGCGGCGCCATCTGGGGCTGCACCGGGAGCAGCTGGCGAAGTACGAGGCCATCGAGGCCAAGGACTTCCCGCCGGAGCGCGACGCCGGGCAGGACCGGCTGCGCCGGCTCGTCCTGCACGGCGGGATCGCCCTGGAGACGTTCTGGCTGAGCTGGCTGGAGGAGGCCCTCGCGGAGGTCGAGGACCTGACGCCCCCGGACGGCCCCCGGGCAGCCTGACGCGCCCCCGCCCCGGGCAGGGGGACGGAGGCGCGTACGGGGCCGGAGCGGCCCTACTTGTTCAGGGAGGCCCAGAACTCGTCGAAGCTCAACAGGCCGTCGCTGTTCGTGTCCTTGGCGGCGACCACGGCGTCCGCGACCGAACCGGTGACGTACGCGTCGCCCATCGCCTTCATGGCCGCGCTGTACTCGTCGGCCGTGATGAAGCCGTCACCGTTCACGTCGAACTTGCTGAACGTCGCCCGCGCGCTCTCGATGTCCGCCACTGGGTCCACCCCTTCTTGGTGCTTGTTGACCGGCTCAGGGTAGCGGCCCGCGCGGGGCACCCCCTGCGCGGGTCCCGTTCGAGCGGCAGATAGAAATTCACTTACCCTTCCGTAACGCGGAAGCGATAATTCCAGCCAACAAATCCGGCCCGGACTTGTCACGCTCCGGGATCACGGCATAACGTAACGGCATTGCCGCCACACCAGGAGCGCAGGGCTCCCAGGGACAAGCGGCAATGAGGGCGATCACACAGGTGACGATCACAGCCGACGCATCATTCGAAGTTCTGCCCTTCACCCGCACCTGCCGCCATATCTGGGAAGACGGCGACCATGTGCTCATCGGAGTGAGTCCCGGGAACAGCTACTTCAGCTCCGAGCGCATCACCGGTCTCGCCCGGTGGGCCACGACCCGCTTCGCGCAGGTCGACTTCGTGTACGCAGACCTCCACGTGGACCGGATGTTCGCCGCCTTCGGCTACACCCGGGAGCACGCGGAGAAGCGTGCCGCGAAAGAGATCAAGGCGGTCCGGCGAAGGATTCTCAAGGGTGTGGAGGAATCAGGGGCCCCACACGCCGAGATTCGCGTCAGGGCACTGTCCGAATTCCAGGGCAATCCCGTGTACCAACTGCTGCACCGGCGGGTGCTGCATTTCCTGGAGACCGACGCGGAATTCCGTAAGGGCTGCGAGAAAATGGCCCTCCACTTTGTCGGGTCGAAGTTGCCGGAAGGTGAATCGATCACGGCTGCGCAGTTGCAGGTGTGTTTCGACTACATGGCAGCCGAGCTCCCGTTCTTCGTCGATACCCCGAGCATTCTCGACGTGCCGTCCTCGGTGGCGGCCTACCACGTCAGGATGCCGCTGACCGACGTCCTCTTCGCCCGCGGCGGAGGCCTGCGCGCGACCAGGAACCAGGCGTACGCCGTCGTACGCCCCGAGGCCGCCGCCCCCGTGCGCGAGATGCCCGACCATGCGGCGCCCGAGGGGCCGAGCCGCCCCGGCGACGTGGACCACGTACCGACCGAAAGGATCACCGATGAGCGTCGAGCAGCTTGAGGGCCGGGAGACCGCGGAGCAGCCGCTCCTCGACTTCCCGCTCTCGCGGCGCGGTGACGTGCTCCCGCAGGAGTGCACCCGGCTGCGCGAACAGGCCCCGGTCGCCAGGGTCCGCACCCTCACCGGGGACCCGGCCTGGCTGGTGAGCAGCTACGCGCTGGCCCGACAGGTGCTGGAGGACGACCGGTTCAGCCTCAAGGACACGGCGAACGCCGGGGTCCCCCGGCAGTACGCGCTGACGATCCCGCCCGAGGTCGTCAACAACATGGGCAACATCAACAGCGCCGGCCTGCGCACCGCGGTGATGAAGGCCCTCAACCCGCGCCAGAAGGGGCTGCAGGACTGGTTGCGCGCCACGGCCGGCGAGCTCGTCGACCAGATCCTCGCCGAGGGCGCTCCGGCGGACCTGCGGGCGGGGTTCGCCGACCCGTTCTCGGCGGCGCTGCACTGCCGGATCCTCGGGGTCCCCTACGAGGACCGGCGCCGGCTGATGTCGGGGCTGGACGTGGCCTTCATGACGGCGCGCGAGCCGTTCGCCGACTCGGCGCTCAACTGGTACAAGGACGTCGGCTACTTCGCCGACCGGCTGCGCGACCAGCTCGCGCTGCCCGCCGAGGAGCGTACGGGGCTCCTCGGCAGATTCGCCGACCTCAAGGAGGCGGACCCGGAGTCGGCGCACCTGACCGACGAGATGTTCGCGACCGTGGCCGTCTCCCTCTTCGGGGCGGGTGCGGTCTCCACCTCCGCCTTCCTCGTCCTCGCGGTCCTCGCGCTGCTCCAGCGGCCGGAGCTGGTCGGGTACCTGCGCAGGCACCCGGAGCGCACGGGCCGGGCGGTGGAGGAGCTGCTGCGCTGGAACCTGTCCGTCGGCGACGGCCTGCCGCGCATCGCCCTGGCGGACGTCCGGGTCGGTGACGTCCTGGTGAAGGAGGGCGAGCTGGTCCTGGTCCTGCTGGAGGGGGCCAACTTCGACCCGGCGGCCTTCGCGGACCCCGACGTACTGGACCTGGAGCGCGACAGCCCCAACGCGCATCTGGCCTTCGGCGCCGGCCGGCACTTCTGCCCGGCCTCCGCGCTGGGCCGCACCCACGCCGAGATCGCGCTGGAGGTGCTGGTCGATCGGCTGCCCGGACTGCGTCTCGCGGTGCCCGCGGAGAACCTGGTCTGGCGCACGGGCTTCATCAAGCGGCTTCCGGAGCGGCTCCCCGTCGCCTGGTAGCGCGGCGCCGCGGGAGCGCGGAGCGGTGTCCCGGGAGCTGTGCGAGCTCCCGGGGCACCGCCGGTTCCGCGCGGACCGGCCGGCCCCGGCGGACGGTCACCGCACTAGCGGAAGATGCCGGTGTGGCCCAGGGAGTAGCGGCCGGGCTGCGGATAGACGGCGAGGCCGTGCGGGCCGCCGCCGACCGGGACCCGGGCGAGCTGCTTGCCCGTCACCGTGTCGATCGCGTACACCTCGTCGTTGTAGCGGCCCGACAGCCACAGCACCTTGCCGTCGGCGGAGACGCCGCCCATGTCGGGGCTGCCGCCGTCCGGCAGTTCCCACTTCTTGGTCAGCTTGTTCTGCGGGAAGTTGAAGACGGAGACCGTGCCCTCGCCGCGGTTGGAGACGTACATCTCCTTGGAGTCCCGGCTCACGTACAGGCCGTGGCAGCCCTTCCCGGTGGGCAGCAGCTTGGGCGTCTCGAAGGTGTCCCCGCTGAGCACCCACATGCCGTGCGCCATCATGTCCGCGACGTAGAAGGTCTTCCCGTCGGGCGAGACCTTGACGTCCTGCGGCATCGCGCCCTCGAACGGCAGCTTCTGCTGTCCGACGACCTCCATCCGCTCGGTGTCGACCTTGAGCAGCTCGCCGGAGAACTCGCAGCTCACGATGAAGTACCGGCCGTCGGCGGAGAAGTCGGCGTGGTTGACGCCGAAGCAGCTCACCGGGACCGTCTTGACCCGGTCCATGGTGTGCGGGTCGCGGAAGACCAGCTCCTTGTCCAGCGAGGCCATGACGACGGCGTACTTGCCGTTCGGCGTGAAGTACAGGTTGTACGGGTCGTGCACCTCGACCGGCTGTCCGGCCTCGCCGGTGGCCGGGTTGATGGGGGTGAGCGTGTGGCCGCGGTTGTTGTTGACCCACAGGGTCTTCATGTCCCAGGACGGCACCACGTGCTGGGGCTGGACGCCGACCGGGATGGTGTCGATGACCTGGTACGTCGCCGGGTCGATGACGGACACCGTGTTGGAGTTGGTGTTCGGCACGTAGATCCGGGACGGGAAGTCCTTGACCACCGGGGAGAGCTTGTTCGGCCGGTCCGCCGCGTAGACGTCGTGGGGGTCGAGGAGCGGGGGCATGCCGGGCAGGCCCGGCGGGGCCGCCGGAACCTTGGCGGGCTGGGCCGCACCCTTGGTGCCGAGCGCCTCGGCGGGCCCTTTGTCGGCTGATCCGCAGCCGGCCAGGGCGGCGAGGACCAGACCGGCAAGCAGCACGGTGGCCTTCCGGGGAAGGCGGATGGTCGTCATGGGGTCAGCAGCTCCGTGGTGGTCACCGCGCGCAGTTGGCGGCGCGCGAGTTCTTCGAGGAGGGGTGGCATCGCGTCGACCGTGTCCGCGTAGCCGAAGTGCAGGCTCACCACCGATCCGTTGAGGATCGTCCCGGTGACGTTGCGGATGACGGCCGCGGCGCCGGGCGAGGTGAAGTCGAGGGAGTCCACGTCGTAGGACAGGACGTGCGGATAGCCCGCCCGCTGCGCCAGTTTCCGGACGAGCGGGGTCGCGTACCGGGTCTGCGAGGGCCGGAACCAGGTGCCGATGGAGCCGGTGAGCCGTTTGAGCCGCTGGGCGCATCCGGTGATCTCGGCGTAGGCCTCCGCCTCGGACATGTCGTTGATCGCCAGGTGGCGCTGGGTGTGGTTGCCGAGTTCGTGGCCGCCGTCGAGAATCCGGCGGGCCAGCTCCGGGTGGGCGTCGAGCCAGCTGCCGATGGCCAGTACGGTGACCCGCGCACCCGCCTTCTCCGCCTCGGCCAGGACCGCCCGGGCGGTGGCGGGGTCCCCGTTGCCGTGGAAGGTCAGCGCGACCGCGGGCCGGTTGCGGGGACCGTGGCCGATCTCCACGGGCTGCCCGGGGAAGCGGCGGGGCGCCGCCGCCGCGGCGGGCCGGTCCGGGGCCGCCCGGGCGGGGGTGGAGCGGGCGGGGGTGGGCGCGGCGCCGCGGCCGCCCGTGCCGCAGGCGGCGGTGAGGGCACCGGCGGCGACCGCCGCTGCGGCGCGCAGGGCCGTACGGCGGTCTGGGTAACAGAGCACCTGCCCATTTAAGGGGTGGATGACGGTAAAGGTAATGATTGACCCAATTCGGGACGTCGGTCCGGGGCCGTCGTCCCGAGGGTCGTCCGCTATGCGATCAACGAATCACACAGAGCGGTCGATACTTATGCAGTGATTGTGAGGTGAGTGGCCCACCTCACCTAAGATTTAGGTGGAAACTCTTAGGATATGCACACTTCTGTCCAAGTTGGGACTTTTGGCGTTCGGGGTTCCCGTCTGCCATAGTCGGAAGCACGGCTTCCCATTGACCCGAGCGAAGTCGACCACGCCGAGGATCACACACCCCACCGATCCTCGGCGCACCCATGGAACCCCCGCAGCGCCCACCACGGCGACAGGGGGTTCCTGGCTTTCCGGGGGCAGTCCGGCAGGCATCGGCCGGCAGGGTTGCGCAGGCCCACGGCCGGTGGCAGCCGGTGGGAACTAGCGGTCGGCGACCCGCATCTCGAACCAGGTGATCTTCCCGCGCGGCAGCAGGTCCGCCCCCCACCGGTCGGAGAGCTTGTCGACGAGGAAGAGCCCCCGGCCGGTGGTGTCCAGCTCGTGGACCGGCATCAGGCAGGGCAGCCCGCGCGAGGGGTCACGGACCTCGACGCGGATCCAGCCGCGCCGCCGCAGCATCCGCAGGCCGAAGGAGCGGGCCCCGGTGTGTCGGACCGCGTTGCCGACGAGTTCCGAGACCAGCAGGACGGCGTGCTCGGCGATCTGCGGCGAGAGCCCCCACATCCGCACCACCACGCACTGCGTGAGGCGGCGCGCGGTACCGGCCGACTCGGGCTCGGACGGCAGCGTCACTTCCGCCTCAGCCGGGTTCCCGTACAACTCCAGCGCCTTGAGGCCCTGTTCGTCCTCAAGTGCCGCCGTGAGCCGTACGGCCGACGCGCTGCTGCGCTGCCGCGGCTGCTCCACACCCTCCAGGCCCGCCATGCACCCATCATGGACGGCCGGGCTGCCCGTCCGGGCCGTTCCGCGGGAAAACCCCCCTCGGATCCAGGGGTTCCGAGGGGGCGTCATGTCATATGCACGAGGCAAGCGGAGGCCCGAAAAACGCGGGATGACCTGCGGTGACCCACCGCATCCCGACGATCACCGCGAGTGGATCACCCCGCCGCCTTAAGGCCCCCTTAAGGCCTGGCTAATCCACCCACAGGGAGGACCGTCAGACGAACGTGGCCTTGCCCGGGCCCTCTTCGACGAAGCTGCGCATGCCGCGCTCGCGGTCCTCGGTGGCGAACAGGCCCGCGAACCAGGTGCGTTCGATGGTCAGGCCGGTGTCGATGTCGGTCTCCAGACCGGCGTCCACGCACTCCTTGGCGGCGCGCAGCGCGAGGGCCGGGCCCTGGGCCAGCTTCGCGGCCCAGGCGTGCGCCTGCCCGTACACGTCCGCGGCCGGCACCACCCGGTCCACCAGGCCCAGGGACAGCGCCTCGTCGGCCTTCACGATGCGGCCGGTGAAGATGAGGTCCTTCGCCTTGGACGGGCCGACCAGCCGGGACAGCCGCTGGGTACCGCCGGCCCCCGGGATCAGGCCCAGCAGGATCTCGGGCTGGCCGAGCTTCGCGTTGTCCGCGGCGATCCGGAAGTCGGCGCACAGCGCCAGTTCGCAACCGCCGCCCAGCGCATAGCCGGTGACGGCCGCGACGACGGGCTTGGGGATCCGGGCCACCGCGGTGAAGGCGTCCTGCAAACCGCGGGACCGGGCGACCATGGCCGCGTGGTCCATGGTCTGCATCTCCTTGATGTCCGCCCCGGCCGCGAACAGCTTCTGGCCGCCGTAGAGGACGACCGCGCGGACGTCGGACCGGTCGGCGGCCTCCACCGCGAGCTCGCGCAGCCGGTCCTGGGTGGCGATGTCCAGGGCGTTCATGGGCGGCCGGTCCAGACGGAGGGTGCCGACGCCTTCGGAGACTTCGAGAGAGAGGGTCATACGGGCCAGGTTAGCGGCGGTTAACGCAGAGCGGCCCGGTGCTGTGTGTCACAGCACCGGGCCGGCTTCACCGCGGGGCGCGGGGGACTACTTGATCCACTCCGCCCAGGCCATGTTCCAGCCGTTGAGGCCGTTGTCCGGGGCGATCTGCTTGTCCTTGGAGTTCTTCACGACGACCACGTCGCCGATCAGCGACTCGTTGAAGAACCAGGCGGCGGGCTGGTCGGCGTCGCCGGCGCCGCGGACGTCCTTCAGCCCGACGCAGCCGTGGCTGACGTTCTCGGAGCCGAACGTGCTCGCGGCCGCCCAGTAGTTGCCGTGCACGAAGGTGCCCGAGTTCGACAGGCGCATGGCGTGCGGGACGTCGGAGATGTCGTACTCGCCGCCGAAGCCCACGGTCGCGCCGTTCATCCGGGTCACCTTGTACTTCTCGGTGATGACCATCTGCCCGTTGTACGTGGTGGTGGACGGGGCGCCCGCGGTGATGGGGAGGTTCTTGAGGACCTGGCCGTCGCGGACGACCTCCATGGTGTGCGCGCTCGCGTCCACGGTGGAGACCTGCGAGCGGCCGACGGTGAAGGTGACCGTACGGGTCTGCTTGCCGTAGACGCCCGGGCGGCCCTCGACCCCGTCCAGGGCGATCTTCACGGTGACCTTGGTGCCCGCGGCCCAGTAGTTCTCCGGGCGGAAGTCGAGGCGGTCGTTGCCGAACCAGTGGCCCTCGACGGGGACGGACGGCTCGGCGGTGACCGTGATGGCCTTCTCGACGGCCTCCGGGTTGGTGATCCCCCGGGTGAAGTTGATCGACACCGGCATGCCCACGCCCACGGTCGCCCCGTCCTCGGGCGTGTAGTGGCCGACGAAGGTGTTCGTCGGGGTCAGGGTGGTGAAGGTGGTGTCCTTGGCGGACTCCCGGCCGGCCTCGTCCTTGGCGACCGCGTGCACCTTGTACTCGGTGGCGGAGGCCAGGTGGCGGGCGGGCTCCCAGCTCGCGCCGTCCTCGGCGACCTTGCCCTCGACCTGGTTGCCCTTGGTGTCGGCGACCGTCACGGTGGTGAGCTTGCCGCCCGTGCTGGTGATCTTCAGGACGCCGCTGGTCGCGACCTCCTTCGCGCCGTCGTCCGGCTTGACGGCGACCACGGCCTTGGACGCCTCGTTGCCGGTGTTCGCGCTGCCGCCCCCGGCGTCGTCACCGCTTGCGCTTCCCCCGGTGCCGCCGCCGCCGCAGGCGGTGGTGAACAGCAGGGCCGCCCCCAGAAGGAGGGCCGGCAGGCCGGTGCGGACGCGGCCGCGTATCGGCTGCAGGTTCACTCGTGTTCTCCCCATGTCCCCCGCGCGCGGACAGTCGCACGCTTCCGGACAGGTAATCACATGGTGAGAGCACGAAAAGGCACGGTCTTGTCACCGTTCCGTCCCAAGTGCCGGGCCCCTCGGGGAAGGTCCGCAAGGGGCCCGCCGGTCAGTCCTCGGTACCGGGTTTGGCGCCCCAGACGTAGACCGCGTCGCCCTCCTCCAACAGGTCCCACAGCCGTGCGGCGTCCGGGACGGAGAGGTTGACGCACCCGGCCGAGCCGCCGTGCGCGTACAGGTCGCCGGGCCGGCCGTGCAGGGCCTGGCCGCCGTCGAAGAACTGGGCGTACGGCATGGGGGCGTCGTCGTAGAGCGTCGACGTGTGGTCGATGCTGCGCCAGTACACCTCGTGCCAACCGGTGCGGGTCTCCTGCTCGTCGCGGCCGGTGCGGACGGGCACGGGCGCGAAGACCACCCTGCTGCCGCTCTGCACCCACAGCAGCTGGCGCTCCAGATCCACGCAGGTCACCCGGTCGGGGCGGACCGGGCAGCCGCCCGCCGCGTTGGGGTCGGTGCGCGCCTGGACGGCCACCATCCTGCGGTAGGAGGCCAGCCCCGGGTACCCGTCGGCGGGCTCGATGCCGTGGGCCTGCTGGAACCGCCGGACCGCGGCGCAGTCGGCGGGGCTCTGCACCCCGTCCACCGGGCGGCCCAGATGGGCCTCCAACTCGCGCTGGTAGGGGCCCGTGCCGGCGGTGCAGGGCTCCTCGGCGGCGCGGGCGCCGGACGCGGGGGTGCAGAGCCCGAGGCCGAGGAGCACGGTCAGGGCGAGGAGTACGGGCCTGCGGCACGGTCCGGCCGCCGGACCGCCCCTGGTGCCCCGTTCGTCACGTGCCGCCATGCGCGCCTCCTCCTGCCCGCGGGCCGGGCCGTCACGGCCAGCCCACCACGCGCCGGCCCGGGGCGGCCCGCGCGGGTGCGCCGGTGGAGTGAGGACCTCACTCCACCGGCGCACCCCGCCGGGTCCGGTGCGGCCCGGTCAGGCCCGGGAGCCCGTGCCGCCCTTGCCGCCGCCCTTGCCGTGGTCGTCGCGCGCGTTCTCCACCGTCACCACGAGCCGGTGCTCCGGGGTGTCCGCGTCCAGCCGCAGCGGCCCGGTCACCCGCTCGGCCGGCAGGACGTACCCCTCGGGGACGGCCGTCTCCAGGAGGTAGTACGCACCCTGCTCCAGGCCGGTGAACTCGCAGGCCCCGGACCGGTCGGTGGCGCAGCCCGGGCCGGCGGACCGGTCGGCGTTGATGCCGCGGGTCTGCAGGCCGGCGGTGCCGTTGGTCTCCTTCCACACCTCGAAGACGGCGCCGCGCAGCGGACGGCCGGTCTTGGCGTCCTTCTTCAGGACGCGGATCGAGCCCTCGGCGTCCTCGCCCTCGGGCTCGTTGGCGACGTCCACCACCAGGGCGCCGGCCGCGTCCGCCTCGTCGACGTCGAACGGCGTGACCGGGTCGGCCGGGAGGGCGTAACCGTCCGGGGCGGACGTCTCGCGCCAGTAGTACGAGCCTCCCGCGGGCAGTTCCACCGTGCAGGTGCCCGCGTCACCGGTCAGGCAGCTCCCTTCGAGCCGGGTGTCGGGGCGGCCGCCGTCCGTCTGCAGGCCCGGGCGGCCGTTGCTCTCACGCCAGAGCTCGAACCGCGCCCCCGGCAGCGGCGCGCCGGCCCGGCCGGTCTTGCGCAGGGTCACCTCGACGGTGGCCGGGTCCGGGCGCCGGGAGTTGACCGCTTCGGCGCGGGCGCCGGCCGGGGCGTTCTGCTCGGTCAGCCGCACCGGGAAGACCGGGTCGGCCGGCAGCTCGTATCCGGCCGGGGCGGCGGTCTCGCGCCAGTAGTAGAGGCCCGGTGCGAGCCCGTCCTGCGTGCAGAGGCCGTCGTCGCCGGTGGTGCACTCGGCGAGGCGGGTGTCCTGGTCCGGTCCGGTGAACTGCGCACCGGCGCGGCCGTTGCTCTCACGCCACAGTTCGAACCGGGCGCCGGAGAGCACGCCCCCCGCCTCGTCGTGCTTGAGGACGGAGACCGCCCCGGTCACCGGCTGCGGGCCGGGGCCGCAGTCGGGGAGGTCGCCGTTGAAGGGGTAGGCGTGGAATTCCTGGCCGCCGCCCCCGCGCGGGTCACTGGTGTGGGTGAGCGAGCCGGTGGTGAAGAAGCGTCCGTTGATGCCGGGCAGCCGGACGGCGGTCTGCGAGTCCTGCCGGCCCATCAGGAAGCTGCCCTGGAACTGGCCGGTGCCGTTCAGGTCGATCCGCGTGGCGTCGGGGAAGTTCCACAGCAGCCGCTCGCGGTGGGCGTTGAGGGGATCGGTGTCCTGGATGCCGCCGCTGTAGGTGCTGACGGTGCGTGCGTCGCCCAGGACGTTGACCAGGATGGTGGCGCCCGCCGGGATCCGCTCGAAGACGATGCCCTGCTGGGCGCCGCGGGGGCCGGCGAGGTCCGCGTCCACGGTGAAGACCTGGAGGCGGGAGGCGCCGTCGCCCCGCAGGACGGTCCGGTGGCCCTCGTTGACGGCCGTGCCGGTGGCGGGGCGGGGCTGTCCGCCGACCCGGGCGTAGCACTGGCTGGCCTCGCTGAGCCGGTCGCGCAGTCCTGCGTACGGGGCGACGGCGGCGGGGTCGGGCCGCAGGGTGCCGGTCACCGTGCCGGTGAGGGTGCCCGCGTACCGGACCGCGCCGGTGTCGGCCAGCAGCCGCTGGCCCGGGGCGACGGTGATGTCGCCGCCGGTGGTGAGGAAGTCCGCTCCGGGGGGCGGGGGCACCAGCGATCCCGCGCCGACGATCCCGACGTTGTAGCGCCGGTCGGGCCCGGACTTGTCCTGGTCGAAGTCGCCGAGGACGACGATCCGGCCCTCGGCTTCGGAGACGCGCTCCCGGACCCGGAAGTCCCCGCCGACGAAGATGTTGACGCCGTTGTCCCGGCCCTTGGGGACTGCGTCGGTGCCGATGGGCGGGTACGGGTCGGGGCACGGGTAGGGGGGCGCGGGGGCGCAGGGACCCAGCCCGCCGGGCAGCGGGGCCCGGAGGGACGCCGCCGCCGGCCGCTCGGCGCCGGGGGGCGCTGCGAGGGCGGAGGGCGCTGCGAGGGCCGTGGGCGCGGCGGCCGCCAGTACGGCTCCCACCGCGAGCCCGAGGGTCCAGTTCCTTGCTGACATGGTGCTCCGTCCGTCGCCTGCGCTGCGTGCCCTGACAGGCTGGGGTCGGGCACCGGTGCGGCGGCGTCAGGACACCGGCCGCTACGGCGTTCTGATCACACGATTCACCCGGACGGGAGAGCCGGACCGGTCAGGCGAGGGCGGAGCCGGCCACCCAGTCCGTCCAGGACATGTTCCAGCCGCCCAGGCCGTTGTTCGCGGCGACCGTCTTGTCCTGCGAGTTGACGACCTCCACCACGTCCCCGACCAGCGTGCGGTCGAAGAACCAGCCGGCCGGGGTGTCCGAGCCGCCGCCCTTGTCGTCGCGCAGGCCCACGCAGCCGTGGCTGACGTTGGTGGAGCCGAAGGTCTCGGGGCTGGCCCAGTAGTTCCCGTGCAGGAAGGTGCCGGAACTGGTGAGCCGGACGGCGTGCGGGACGTCCGGGATGTCGTACTCCCCGCCGAAGCCGACGGTCTGCCCGTTCATCCGGGTCACGTCGAACAGCTCCATGACGACCATCTTGCCGTTGTACGTGGTGGTCTTGGGGGCGCCGGCGGTGATCGGCACGGTCGACAGCAGCTCCCCCTCCCGGCGGACCTCCATGGTGTGCGCCTCGGCGTCCACCCGGGAGATCTGGGACCGGCCGACCGTGAAGCTGACGGTCTTGTCCTGGATCCCGTACGAGCCGGCCGCGCCCTCGACGTCGCGCAGCTTCAGCCGCACGGTCACGACCGTGCCGGGCTTCCAGTAATGCTTCGGCCGGAAGTCGAGCCGCTCGTTGCCGAACCAGTGGCCGGCCACCTCGACCGGCGGGCTGGCGGTGACGGTGATGGCGCGCTCCACCTCGGCGCGGCGCTCGATGGGGCGGCTGAAGTTGAAGGAGACGATCATGCCGACGCCGACGGTGGAGCGGTGCTCGGGCTTGAAGTAGCCGATGAACCGCTCCTCGGGCACGTAGGTGGTGAAGGTGGTGTGCCGGGCCTGGCGGCGGTTGTGTCCGTCGCGGGCGACGGCGTCCACGGTGTACTTGGCCGCGAGGGCGAGGCGGCCGGCCGACGGGTCGGGGCTCCAGCTGAGCCCGTCCGCGGCGATGGCGCCCGGCACCCGGGCCTCCTGGGCGTCCTCCACCTTGGTGACCACCACCCGTTCCAGCCGGCCCTCGGGGACGCTGACCGCCAGCCGCCCGTCGGCCGGCACCCCCTTGGCGTTGTCGGCGGGGCTGATCCGGATGGCCTGCTCCGGTGACCGGGTCTCCCCGGGCAGCGCGATCTCGACCGGGGAGCGGCCCTCCCCGGTGCATCCGGCCAGGCCGCCCAGGAGGGCCGCCCATGCCGCCACGGCGGCCAAGCCCGCCCCTGCCCGCCTCGTCAGAAGTGTCACGACCCGTCCAACGACTGCGCCCCTCCGGGGGAAACGTGAGGACGGCGTACGTTCCGGGCAGAACAGTTCGGGCAGAACAGTGGGAAGGACCACACGGGGGCGGGCCCGGGCCGGGACGCCCGGGCCGCACTCCCCTCCCCTGCCGGTACCCAGAGCCGTGGAGGCGGGCAGTGTCGAGCGCAGCCGAGCAAGAGGCGGTGGAAGCCGCCCTGAACACCGGGGACGCCCTGGCAGCGGGGCGGAGCGGCCTTGCCGTGCCCGTACCGCAGACCGAGGGGCGCCGGTCCGACGTCCGGTCGGGCGCCCCCGCCGGGAGCCAGGCCGGCAGCCATCCCGACGGCAGGACGAACGGCCGGGCCGGGGGGCAGGTGCCCCGGCTGGTCGCGCGCCCGGGTCCGCCGGTGTGGCCGGGCTCGGCCCATCCCCTGGGGGCCCGCTTCCACAGCGGTCCGGACGGGACGGCGGGCACCAACTTCGCCCTGTGGGCGCAGGGCGCGGAGGCGGTGGAGGTCTGCCTGTTCGACGGGGACGGGGCCGAGACCCGCTGCGCCCTGACCGAGCTGACGCACGAGATCTGGCACGGCTTCGTGCCGGGCGTGCACCCCGGGCAGCGGTACGGGTTCCGCGTGCACGGCCGGTGGGACCCCTGGACGGGCGCCCGGTTCAATCCGGCGAAGCTGCTCCTGGACCCGTACGCGCGGGCGGTGGACGGCGAGTTCACCCTGCCCCCCGAGGTGTACGGGCACGTCCGGGACTGGCCCCAGCAGTACATCGCGGACACCGTGCGCGACGACCGGGACTCGGCCGGGCACGTCCCCAAGGGGGTCGTGGTCCACGACGACGACGACTGGGCGGACGACATCCGGCCCAAGACGCCCTGGGCCGATTCGGTGATCTACGAGCTGCACGTGCGCGGGTTCACCATGCGCCACCCCGGCATCCCGCCGGAGCTGCGCGGCACCTACGCGGGGCTCGCCCATCCCGCGGCGGTCGAGCACCTGGTGAAACTGGGGGTGACGGCGGTGGAGCTGCTGCCGGTGCACCAGTTCGCGCACGAGGACCACCTGCTGCGCCGGGGCCTGCGCAACTACTGGGGCTACAACTCGGTGGGCTACTTCGCCCCGCACGCCGCGTACTCCGCCTCCGGCACGACCGGGCAGCAGGTCGGCGAGTTCAAGCGGATGGTCCGGGCGCTGCACGCGGCCGGGATCGAGGTCATCCTGGACGTGGTCTACAACCACACGGCGGAGTCCGGTGAGCTGGGCCCGACGCTCTCGCTGCGCGGGATCGACAACCGGGGCTACTACCGGCTCCAGGGCGACCAGCGCCGCTACTCCGACTACACGGGCTGCGGGAACACCCTGCACGCCGGGCGGCCGCACGTGCTGCGCCTGATCACGGACTCGCTGCGCTACTGGGTGACGGAGATGGGGGTGGACGGCTTCCGGTTCGACCTGGCGGCCGCGCTGGCCCGCTCGATGCACGACGTGGACATGTTGTCCCCCTTTCTGGCCGTCATCGCCCAGGACCCGGTGCTGCGCCGGGTCAAGCTCATCGCGGAGCCGTGGGACGTGGGCTCGGGCGGCTACCAGGTCGGGGCGTTCCCGCCGCTGTGGACGGAGTGGAACGACCGCTACCGGGATGCCGTACGGGACTTCTGGCGGGGTGCGCTGCCCGATGTGCGGGACCTCGGGTACCGGTTGTCGGGGTCGAGCGACCTCTACGCGTGGGGCGGGCGGCGTCCGTACGCCTCGGTGAACTTCGTGACCGCGCACGACGGGTTCACCCTGCGCGACCTGGTGTCCTACGAGCGCAAGCACAACGAGGCGAACGGCGAGGCCGGCCGGGACGGGACCGACGACAACCGGTCGTGGAACTGCGGGGTGGAGGGCGAGCCGCCGCAGGGCGCGGAGCCTGCGGTCGCGGCGCTGCGGCGGCGCCAGCTGCGCAACCTGCTGACCACGCTCCTGCTGTCCACGGGGGTGCCGATGCTGGTGGCGGGTGACGAGTTCGGCCGCACCCAGGGCGGCAACAACAACGCGTACTGCCAGGACAACGAGACGGGGTGGGTGGACTGGTCGCTGCTGGAGGACCCGGCCTGGGCCGAGCTGTTCGCATTGACGGCCCGCCTGGTCAGGCTGCGCCACGAGCATCCGGTGCTGCGCCGGCGGGCGTTCTTCTCGGGCCGCCCGCAGGCCGCGGACGGGCTGCGGGACCTGGCGTGGTTCACTCCGGACGGGGCGGAGATGACGGAGCGGGACTGGTATGCGCCGGCCGCAGCACTGGGCCTGTACCTGTCGGGGCGGGACATCCCGGGCCGTGACGAGCGGGGCCGGCAGGTGACGGACGACAGCTTCCTGGCCCTGCTGCACGCCGGGGACCGCCCGGTGGCGTGGTCGCTGCCGGGCGCGCCGTGGGCGGCCTCGTACGAGCTCGTCCTGGACACCTCACGGGAGGACCAGGCCGCGGCGCCGGGCACGGTGCACCGGGGCGGCGAGGTCCTGACGGTGCCGGCCCGGTCGGTGCTGCTGCTGCGGGTGGCGGGCTGAGGCGGACGGGCGGGCCGGGGCGGGGCGCCGTCGTCCGGCTGATTCCGGACGGACGGGACCATCCGGCGCGGAGTCGGAGCCCCGCCCTGCGATGATGTGCGCGTCGTACGCGCGTCCATCGGAACACGCGTTCCATCGAGGGGGTCAGGGGTACGCATGGCGAGTGTCGGGACCGCGCTGCGGGAGCTGCGCGGGGCGCAGAAGTCGGCGAAGGGGGTGTCGCTCTACTCGCGGTTCGTCAACCGGCCGGCCGGGCGGTACCTGGCCGCCGGGTCGTACGCCCTCGGGCTCACCCCGAACCAGGTGACGCTGGTCAGCGGCGCCTTCAGCTTCGCCGCCGTGGCGGCGGTCGCGCTGGCCGCGCCCTCGTGGGGACTGGGGCTCGCCGTGTGGGCCGCCCTGGCCGTCGGCTTCGCCTTCGACTCGGCCGACGGCCAGCTGGCCCGGCTGCGCGGGGGCGGCAGTGCAGCGGGCGAATGGCTCGACCACGTCGTGGACTGCGCCAAGCTCACCGCCCTGCACAGCTGCGTGCTGATTGCCTTCCACCGATTCCCCGACGCGTACGGAACGGGCTCCGCGGGCTGGCTGCTGGTGCCGCTGGGCTTCCAGTTCGCCTCCGTCGTCACCTTCTTCGGGGGGCTGCTGACCGAGAAGCTGAAGCCGAAGCCGGCTCCGGGGAGCCCGGCCGCCGCGCCGTCGACGGTGCGCGCGGTGGCCCTGCTGCCCGTGGACTACGGGGTGTTCTGCCTGGTGTTCCTGCTGCTCGGCGGCGGGGAGCTGTTCCGTTGGGCCTACGCCGGGCTCGGCGTGGTCGCCGTGCTGTTCCTGGCGGCCTTCCTCGCCAAGTGGTTCCGGGAGCTCAGCGCCGTTCCGCGATGAGCTGCTCCGGACCCGCCAGGGGTGCCGCGAGCGCGTCCAGGGCCCGGCGCAGCTGGGTGCTGGACGTGTGGACGGTGTAGGGGAAGTAGACGACGTCGACGCCGACCGCGGCGAAGTCCTCCTCCAGCCGGTCGCCCTTGGGGGTGCCGCGCCAGTCGTCGCCCTTGAAGATGACGTCGAAGCGGACCTGCTTCCAGGTCTCCACCTTGTCCGGGACGGTCTCCACGAAGGCCGCGTCGACGTACTTGACGCTGCGGACGATCTCCAGCCGCTCGACGAGCGGGATCATCGGACGCCGCCCCTTGGCCCGCTCGGCCATCTCGTCGGAGACCACCCCGGCCACCAGGTAGTCGCACTGGCTCCGGGCGTGCCGAAGGATGTTGAGATGTCCGATGTGAAACAGATCGTACGCACCGGGGGCGTAGCCGACCCGGTACGGTCTGCGCGGCGGCGCGCCAAGGTCGGACATGTCCTGCTCCGTCATCTGTTACCCCCCACAGGCCACACCCCCCGGTGTGGCGGATTAGCAGACAATAGCGTGCACGTTCCGCACCGTACCGGTGAACGCATAGGGTGACGTGCGCATCATCCAGGGGAGAAGGGGACGTTCAGTGTCGAGATCCGGTCACCGGCGCCTGCTGCTGGTTTCCACCAATTACGCTCCCGAGCACGCGGGGATTGGGCCGTACGCCACCCAGATCGCGGAGCACTGGGCGGATCTCGGCCACGAGACCCACGTCCTGGCGGGCATGCCGCACTACCCGTCGTGGTCCCTGGAGCCGGAGTACAAGGGGGCGCTCAGGCGCACGGAAGAGCGCGCGGGGGTCACGGTGCACCGGCGTGCGCACACCGTCCCGGCGCGGCAGACCGCCGTGAAGCGGGCCCTTTTTGAAGGATCGATTCTGCTGCACGGGTCGGTGGCCCCGCCGCGCATGCCGAAGCCGGACGCCGTCATGGCGCAGATGCCCAGCCTGGCCGGCGGGGTGCTGGCCGCCCGGCTCGCCGCGCGCTGGAAGGTCCCGTACGTCCCGGTCGTCCAGGACCTGATGGGCGCCGCCGCCGCGCAGAGCGGGATCAGCGGCGGCGACAAGGCGGCCGCGGTCGCCGGCCGCGCCGAGGCCTACGCCCTGAAGCGGGCCACCCTGGTCGGGGTGATCCACGAGACCTTCGTGGACCGGGTCGTCGGCATGGGCGTGGACCCGGACCGCATCCGGCTCGTCCCGAACTGGTCGCACGTCGCCCTGCCCACCAGGCCCCGCGGCGAAACCCGGCGCCACCTGGGCTGGGCCCCCGGCCAGACGGTCGTGCTGCACTCCGGCAACATGGGCCTCAAGCAGGGCCTCGAGGTCCTGGTGGGCGCCGCCCGGCTGGACCCCGATGTCCGCTTCGTCCTCATGGGCGACGGCAGTCAGCGGGCCGCCCTCGCCGACCTCGCGGCCGACGTGCCGAATCTGGACATCATCCCCCCTGCCGCCGACGGCGAGTTCCCGGATATCCTCGCGGCGGCGGACGTGCTCGCGGTGACCCAGCACGCGGCGGTGATGGACATGAGCGTGCCGTCGAAGCTCACCTCCTACTTCCAGGCCGGCCGGCCCGTCGTCGCCTCCGTGGCGGCGCAGGGCGGCACCGCCCAGGAAGTGGAACGCTCGGGCGCCGGGGTGCTCGTACCGCCGGAGGACCCGGAGGCGCTGCTGAAGGCCATACGGGCGCTCGCCGAGGACCCGGCGGGCGCGGACGCGCTGGGCGCGGCCGGGCCGCGCCACGTGGCGGCGCACCTGAGCCGCGAGCCAGGCCTGGCACGCATCGACGCACTGATGGACGAAGCACTTGGGGGGCCCCGGCCGTGATCGAGACGAATCGCCCGGCAGCGGCACCGGCGGAGGACGAACCCGACCTCCTCCGGGACCAGTTCCGGCAGCTCCTGCGCTACCGGCGGCTCATCGGCGCGGGCATCGGAATAGGCCTGCTGGGCGGCGTCTACCTCGGGGTCTCCACGGCCGACACCTACGTCGCGACCGCGGACATCGTGCTGCGGGCCCCCACCGACGACCCGTTCAACCCGAGCCTCGCCCCCGACAAGGCGATCAACATCGGCTCCGAGCGCCAGGTCGCGCTCAGCTCCTCCATCGCCAACGAGGCCGCGAAGAAGCTCGGCGTCTCCGCAGCCGGATTCGCGGCCCTGCGCAGCGGGCTCCAGGTGACCAACCCGCCGCAGACCATGGTGCTCCGCTTCACCTACACCGCCGCCTCCCCCAAGGAGGCCGCCAAGCGCGCCAACGCGATGACCGAGGCCTACCTCCTCAAGCGCCAGGAGGCCCTCGACCTGACCCGCGACCAGATGGTCAAGGGCTACACCGACCAGCGCGACCCGGTGGCCAAGCAGCTCGACGACTTCGTCAAGCAGATCAGCACGATGCCCGCGGGCACCGCCCGCGACGCGGCGTACGTCACCAAGACCGACCTGCAGAGCAAGGTCAACACTCTCAACAACAACATCGCCAAGCTCCAGGCCCTGGACATGACCCCGGGCCGGGTCACCAGCGCGGCGACCGCCCCCCACGCGCCCGACGGCCCCGGCATCCCGATGTCGCTCGCGCTCGGTGCGGCCGTGGGCCTGGCCCTCGGCCTGCTGGCCGCCTGGGTCCGCCTCGTGTTCGACCCCGCCCCGCGCTCCGAGGGCGACGTCGCCCGGGCCCTGCGCGCGCCCGTCCTCGGCTACCTGCCGCGGGACAAGACCGGCGGCGGCCCGCTGCTCGCCGCGGGCGAGGAGGACCCCCGGCTGGCCGAGGAGTACCGCTCGGTGGCCTTCCGGCTGGCCTACGACTCCCGCTTCGCCGACCGGCGGCGGCTCCTGGTGGTCGCCCCGCGCGGCAGCAGCGAGACCGCGGCCGCGGTGGCCGTGAACCTGGCGGCCTCCTTCGCGGAGACCGGCAAGGACGTGCTCCTCATCGAGGCCGACCTGCGCACCCCGGTGCTGGCCAGCCAGCTGCCCACCGACGCCGGCGGCCGCCCGCGGTGGAGCCAGATGCCCGGCGGTCCGGCGGCGGCCGGACCCAAGCACGGGGACACCGACTGGCCCGACGGGCGCCAGCTCGTCGTGGACGCCGGCGAGTCCGGCGCCTTCGACCTGATCCCGGGCGAGCGGGTCCGCAACGTCGCCCGCGCCCTGACCTCCGCGCGGGCCACCCGGCTGGTCTCGGAGGCCGACTCCCCCAACTCCACCGTGGTCGTGCTCGCGCCGCCCGTGCTCTCGTACGCCGACGCCCTCGCCCTCGTCGACCGCGTCGACGGCGTCCTGGTCGTCTGCGACCCGCGGGCCGTGCACCGCACCGACCTGTCCCGCATCCGCGAACTCATCAGCGGCGCCGGCGGCACCGTGCTCGGCGCGGTGCTGCACGCCCCGCTGCCCGGCGAGAAGCGCGCCCGCGGCAAGGGCCGGGACTCGGCCGCGGCCGAGGACAAGCCCGCCGACGGGACCGGCCCCGGCCGGCCCGCGCCGCAGCCGATCCCGTACGAGGTGGCCGAACCGGAGCAGCACATCCCCGGGGACGGCACCGACACGGTCGCCCTGCGCACCGTGCGCACCGGCCGCCGATGAGCCGACGCGGCCTCGCCGCCGTCGCCTCGGTCCTGGACCAGGCCGCCTCCAGCGCCACGAACATCCTGGTGCTGGTGCTGGCCGCCCGGCTGTCCTCGACGTCCGGCTTCGCCGACTTCTCGATGGTGTACGTGGCGTTCAGCGTGCTCCTCGGGCTGAACATGGCGTACGTGGGCCAGACCGTGGTCCTGGAGAAGGACGAGCGGCCGGCCGCGGCCTGCCGCTCCGCGGCCGCCTTCACCGCCGCCGCCTCGGCCTGCGCGGGGGCCGTGCTGGTGCTCGCCGGCCTGCTGCTGCCCGGGTCCCCCGGGCGGGCCTTCCTCGCGCTGGGCGCGGTCCTGCCGCTGGTGCTGCTCCAGGACGTGCTGCGGTACTGCTTCTCCGCGCTGCGCGCCCCCGAACGGGCCCTGGCCGCCGACTCCCTGCGGCTGGTGTGCGTGGTCGCGGCGCTGGCCGTGCAGCCCGCCGGGGCCTCGGCGGGCCGGCTGGTCCTGGTGTGGGGCTTGTCCGCGCTGCCCGCCCTGGCGCTGGGCCTGTGGCTGCTGCGGCCCCACGTGCGCGGGGCCCGGGCCTCCCTGCGGCCGTACCTGCAGCGCGGGCACCTGGGCCGGCGGTTCGTCGTCGAGTTCGCCGTCGGCAACGGCTCCAGCCAGCTCGCGGTGCTCGGCCTGGGCGCCTTCGCCACACCGCTGGCGGTCGGCGCGCTGCGCGGTGCGACCACCCTCTTCGGGCCGCTGAACGTGCTGTTCACCTCGGCCGGCGCCTTCGGGCCGCCGGTGCTCTCCCGGCTCGGCGGCAAGCGGGCCACGGTCCGGGCGACGGCCCTGCTCGGGCTGGTGCTGGCCGGGCTCGGCGCGGGCTGGGCCGCGGCCCTGTACCTGCTGCCGGACCGGCTCGGGCGCCAACTCCTCGGCGACACCTGGGGGTCGGCCTCCGCGCTGCTGCCCGCCACGGGCGTCCAGTACGCCGTGATGGGCCTGGGCACCTGCGCCCTGCTGACCCTGCGGGTGCTCAACCCGCGGGCCACGCTGTCCCTGCAAATCGTCTTCTCGCTGCTCTCGGTGGCGCTGCTGCTCGGCGGCTACGCCCTGGCGGGGGTGCCGGGCGCCGCCTGGGGGCTGGCCGCCGGCTCGGCGCTCAAGGCGGCGGCCGCCTGGTGGCGGGTCGCCCGGCTGCGCGTGCCCGCGCCGTGCCAGGACTCCGCCTCCCCCGCGGCGGCCGCCACGGCCTGACCGCCGGCCGGACGGGCCCGCCGGTCAGCGCAGGGTGGTGCCCTTGTCGTGGCGGTACGTGGCCACCAGCGCCAGGCACATCGCGGCGATCGCGACCCGCCCCGAAGCCTGGAGCAGGGGGCCGCGCAGCAGGATGAAGGAGTAGCCCGCGACCAGCGGCACCACCACCGAGATCAGGCTGCCCGGCGGGGAGCGGCGGGTGGCCCGTTTCGCGTAGCGCCGGTCGACGCGGGCCGCGGCGTACCCCAGGGCCAGCAGTCCGGCACCCATGCCCAGCGGTCCGAAGTCGAGCCACAGCTCCGCCCAGATCGGGGAGGAGAGGTTGGTGTTGACGGTGCCCATCCACTGGCCGACCATCACGCCGGTGTCGCGGGGTTTGCCCGGCCACACCGAGCGGGGCACCGCGAAGAGCACCGACCCGGCGAGCTGGCGGCCGTAGAAGTGGCCGGGGCCCGAGTCCGAGTAGGTGATGGTGTTGGCGAACATGCCGATCTGGTCGTAGTCCTTGAGGGCCATCGGCTCCAGGAAGGACGTGGTCTCGACCGGCTTGTAGTTCTTCTCGTCGTAGCGGAAGCGGTCCGCGAAGGGGAAGACGAGCAGGGCCACGACCACGGCCATGGACAGGGCCACCCGGTACATGGCGGCGCTCACCGGGAAGACCGTGAAGAGCAGCGCGAACATGACGGTGAGGAACCAGTAGCGCGGGTTCGAGATCGGGTTGTTGACCACCAGGTTCAGCGCGGCCAGCGCCGACCACGTGACGATGACCGACACCTTGCGGCGGGCGAACTTCGAGGTGATCAGCCACCGGGTGTACAGCAGCAGGGCCAGGAGGGCCGGCACCGTGCCGAAGCCGCGCAGCAGGGCCTGGCCCGCCTGGCCGTCGCCGTTGGAGACGCCCGCCTCCTCGATGCCCGCGATGATCTCCTGGCGGCTGGAGAAGAACACGGCGGGGCCGCCGAGCTTCATCACGAAGGCCGCGCTGCACCCGAACGCCAGCACGGTGAGCAGTTGCAGCCGCCGCCGGTGCGCCATGACGGGGCGCGCCTCCTTGCGGGAGCCGCCGGCCCGCCCGGCGGGCCGGTGGCGGGCGAGCAGCACGCCCACGTCGAAGGCGGTGCAGCCGAGGAGGACCAGGCCGATGGCGAGGGTCAGGTCGGAGCGGGGGCCGACCACCGGCGTCGGGACCTGGCCGAGGACGGCCTGGGCCAGCGGGGCCACCCCCATCGCCATGTAGACGAAGAGCCAGAAGGAGCCCTGGAGCAGCTTGCGGCGGCTGGTGAGGACCATCGCCGAGAGCCGGGCGCCCGCATACATGGTGAGCAGGAGCTGGAGCCAGAAGGCCGCGTCGTGGCGGCCCGCACCGGACTGGGCGGCGACGAACAGCGGGAGGAAGACGGTGAATCCGAGGATCAGCGGGACGGACAGGGCCCGCGAGAGCAGGGTCCGCGGGAGGGTGGCCCTGCCCCACTGCACCTCGTCGGGGGCGGGTCCCACCGGAGGGGCGACGGGGGGCCTGCGCATGTCCGTTGCCACTGCCGCCCCCACCCCCTGTGCCTGGTCCGGGCGCAGTCTAGTCTGAGCGGGCGGCGCCCGGGGAGGCGCCCGGGGGTGGACGAAGGGGCTTGTGTTGCGTGATCTTCCTGCCTTCACGCTGGCCGGTTACGACAAGGGGCGCGGGCTGCTGACCCAGGCGCTCTGGTTCGCCGTGATGAACACGCTGTTCATGGCCTGGTTCTGTCCCGCACGGCTGCGGGTCGCGCTGCTGCGGGCCTTCGGGGCGCAGATCGGCGAGGGCGTGCTGATCCGCCACCGGGTGCGGGTGCTGTGGCCGTGGAAGCTCACCGTCGGGGACCACACCTGGATCGGGGAGGGCGCCTGGCTGCTCAACCTGGAGCCGGTGACCATCGGTGCGCAGGTGTGCGTCTCCCAGGAGGCGCTGCTGTGCACCGGCTCGCACGACCACCGGGCGGCCGACTTCCGCTACCGCAACGCCCCCATCGTGGTCGAGGACGGGGCGTGGGTGGCGGTACGGGCCACCGTGCTGCCCGGGGTGACCGTGGGCCGCTGCGCCGTCGCGGGCGCCGGCTCGGTCGTGCACAAGGACCTGCCGGAGCTGACCCTGCAGGCCCAGGACGGGCGGCGCCGCCCGGTGGAGGAGCCCAAGTGAGAGTCCTGCACGCCGTCACCCTGCACTCCCCCTCGCACGCCTTCGGCGGCCCGGTCCGGGTCGCGCTGAACCTGGCCAAGGGGTTGCGGGCCCGCGGGCACGAGGCGCGGCTGCTCGCGCTGGGCGAGGGCTTCCCCGCGCCGTGGCCGACGGAGGTCGAAGGGGTACCGGCGAAGCTCTTCCCGGCCCGCCGGCTGCTGCCGCTGGGCTTCAGCGGGATCACCTCGCCGGCCCTGCTGGCCTCGGCCGGGCGGCTGGTGCGGGACGCGGACGTGGTCCACGTGCACCTGGCCCGGGACCTGGTGACCCTGCCCGTGGCCCTGGCGGCGCTGCGGGCCGGCAGGCCGCTGGTGCTCCAGACCCACGGGATGGTGGACCCGAGCGGGAAGCTGCTGGCGAAGGTCCTGGACGCGGTGGCCGTACGCCGGCTGCTGCGCGGCGCCGATGCCGTGCTGTACCTGACCCCGCACGAGCGGGAGGGCTTGGACGCGGTGGCCGGCTCCCCGCTGGCGAACGCCGTCCGCCTGGTCAACGGCACCCCGGCGCAGGAGGAGCGGCCCGCGCCGCAGGGGCCGCCGCGGATTCTCTACTCGGCGCGCCTGCAGGCCCGCAAGCGGCCCGTGGACTTCGTGGACGCCGCTCCGGCGGTCCTCGCCGCGCACCCCGCGGCGCACTTCACGGTGGCGGGCCCGGACGAGGGCGAACTGGCGGCGGTACGCGCCCGGATCGGGGCGCTGGGCCTGACGGACCGGTTCACGGTGCCGGGGGCCCTGTCGAGCGCACAGGTGCTGGCCGAGCTGCGCCGGGCCCACGTGTACGTGCTGCCGTCGGTGGACGAACCGTTCCCGATGTCGGTCCTGGAGGCCCTCGCGGTGGGCGTCCCCGCGGTGGTCACCCACTCCAACGGGCTGGCCCGGGACATCGCCGCGGCCGGCGCGGGCCGGGCGGTAGAGCCGGGGCCGTCGGGCGTGGCGGCGGCGGTCCTGTCGCTGCTGGACCCGGTCGCGAACGGGGAGGCCTCGGCGGCGGCCCGCAAGCTGGCCGCCGGCTCCTTCTCGATGGACTCGGTCCTGGACACCCTGCTCCCGGTGTACGGGTCGGCGGCCCGGGCCTGAGCCCGGGGGCGCCGCGGCCCGGCTGGGGCGGCGCCGCGGCTCAGATGTCGCGGCGCTGCTCCACCACCGGGAGGGCGCCCACGGCCCGGCGGCGCTTGAGGACGCTGCTGTAGACGGCCAGGCCGATGAGGCCCACCGCCATCATGATCAGCCCGACCAGGTCGAGGTTGACGCTCTCCATCTCCCAGTCGGTGGCGAAGGTGAGGATCGCCCCCACCACTATCAGACCGATGCAGCCACCCAGGCCGGTCATAGGATTCGCCTCCGCAAGGTCGGTGTCGTCGTGCTCCGGTCCCGCGGTTACCCCGGCCCGGCAGGTGAAAACGCCCCCGCGGGCCGGGAGTTCGGCTGCGGGGGCGTTCTCGTACGTGTGGGGTGGGACCGCTGGTCACCGCACTAGGCGGGGATCCAGGCGTAGCAGCCGGTGGAGTTGAACTCCGCGGTGCCGGCCGGGACGGCCGCCGTGATCTTGTCGCCGGCCTTCGGCGGGGTCTCGGGACCGGAGGCCAGGACCGCTCCGTCCTTGCCCTTCGCCTCCCAGGTGCAGGTGGTGGACTGGGTCAGCGCGCGGTAGGTGCCCGCGGCCGGCGATGTGCGCGGGCCCTCGGGGAAGCCCTTCTCGGCAGCCGCCAGGATCGGCTTCTGCTCCGGGCACAGCAGGGTGATCGCGTCCTTCGCCCCGGTGATCTCCCCGGTGACGACGGCGCCGGTCGCCGCGTCCTTGTCGCGCTTCGCGGTGCGCTCCACCCGCTGGCAGGCCTCCTGGCCGGTCTGCAGGACGGCCGCCGGGTCCATCTTCTCGGGGACCCGCCCGCTCAGGTACTTCTTCTCCTGCGCCGTGAAGCTGCCCGTCTTCGGGGTGAGCTTCGCGTCGGGGAGCACCGGGCCGGAGGGCTTGGCCTCGGGCGAGGCCGGCGGTGCGGTGGCCGGGGTGTCCGCGGGGTCGGGCGCCGAGGACGAGGCCAGGGGCTTCGCCTTCGCCTCCGCGCCGGAGTCGGCCTTGTCCCCGCCGGAACTGCAGGCGGTCAGCGTGAGGGCGGCGGCCAGCAGGACAGCAGCCGCTGCGGAGCGTGGGTACATCGGATGGCTCCCGTACTTACTGGGTGGGGTGGGGGCGCCCGGGCCGATCGGCCCGGCGGACCCTACGGGTGCGGGGCCCGGCCCCTGAGGGCCGGGCCCCGCACGCCGTCAGGCGGTTGCCTCGGTCACTGCGGTGGCTGCGGCTACTTCGCGCCGAAGGTGAGGACCAGCTGCGGCGTGCCCTCCGCGGCGGTCGCCTCCGAGGACCAGATCCACAGCGGGTCGGTGCCCGTGCTCGTCAGGCCCATGCTGTAGCTGCCGCCCAGCACCGCGGAGACCGCGGCGGTGTCCAGTTCGACGTTGTGGACGGCCGAGCCGTCCGGCACGCCCGCGATGGTGCCCAGTGCGGTGGTGCCGAGCGTGGGCTTGGTGTTGAAGGTGGTGCCCGCGCCGCTCCAGGTGCCGGTGACCGGGACCACGGAGACGGTGTCGGCCGTGCCGGCGCCCGCCTGGGTGGTGGTCTTGATCTGGAGCGAGGCGGCCTTCAGGACCTGGCCGGCCGGCGCGGCCGGCAGGTTGAACCGCAGGTACGTCTCGTACGCCGAGGTGCCGCGCACCGCGAGCGAGGTGGACGTGCCGTAGGCCGTGCCCGGGGCGCCCTGGTTGATGTAGGTGTCCTCGGTCGCGTTGACCTCGGAGACCGTGTCGGTGGGGGCCTTGGCCAGGTCGAAGTGGCTCTTGACCTGGGCCTGGGTCAGCGCCGTCGGGTAGACGGCCGACTCGTCGAGCTGTCCGGCGAAGAAGTTGCTGGTCGGGCGGCTCGGCCAGCCGGCGAGGCTGTCGCCGCCGGCGTGCCAGTAGCCCTCGTAGGTGCTGGTGCTCTTCGCGCCCGACGAGCCCTTGTTCTGGCCGTCGACGTACAGGGTGATCCCGTTGGGGCCCTGGGTGCCGACGACGTGGTGCCACTTGTTGTCGTTGTACGTGTCGAACAGGCCGGTCGAGACCGTCCGGTTGGAGCCGTCGTAGACGCCGAAGAAGAGGCGGCCGGTGTTGGACATGTACAGGTGGCGGTCGTACTGGCCGCTGGTGCGGCTGGTGTTGTCGCCGAAGCCGAGCAGCTTGCCGCCGCGGTTGGTGTTCGTCTTGAACCAGGTCTCGACGGTGAAGGACGCGCCGACGCTCTGGCGGCGGTCGCCGTGCAGCTGCTGGCTGGTGCCGTTGAAGCCCATCGCCGTGCTGGAGCCGGCGACGGCTCCGGGGCTCTGGCGCAGCGCCGGGGTGTTGACCTGGATGCCGCTGTAGTTGCCGGCCGAGGAGTCGGCGACGTACGGGCTGACGGAGTCGTCGTAGCGCCAGTACACCTGGGCGCCGTCCGTACGGACCTGGTTCGGGTAGGCCTGGACCGAGGTCGGGACCGACACGGAGGCCGTGGCCGACAGGGCGCTGGTGTTGCCCGCCGCGTCGGTCGCGGTCACGCGGTAGGTGTACGACTGGCCGGCCTTGACGGTGGTGTCGGTCCAGGAGGCCTGCGGGCGCTCCCACTCCAGCGACTCGGCGGACACGGTGGCGGCCGGGGTGGCGGAGCCGTTGCGGTAGACGCGGTAGGTCAGCTTGCTGTCGTCCGCGTCGTAGCTGGTGCGCCAGCGGACCTGGGCCTCGCCCGGCTTGACGCTGGCGGCGCTGACGACGGGGGTGGTCGGGGCGCCGACGTCGCCGGTGGAGGCGAAGCGGGTCAGCCCCTGCTGCGGGACGCCGTTGATGAGGGTGAACTCACCGCCCACCCACATGTACTTGGTGTCGTTCTTCTCCGCGATGGCCATGACGCGCGGGCCGATGCCCTCGCCGAGGCCGTCGTTCGCGGTGGGGTGCCAGCCGAGCTTGCGCGGGCTGCGCACGAAGCCGCCCACGGGCGCGGGGGCGGCGCCCTCGTGGTCGGTCAGCTGCGCGAGCAGGAAGTTGCGCTTGCCGTCGGGGAACTGGCCCTCCAGCGAGCAGTCGTGCGCGTGCGAGGAGCTGTAGAGCACGCCCTGGTACGGCAGCACGAACTGGGTGGCGCCGAGGCAGCGGTCGCGCCACTTCTCGGTGAAGTCGTTCAGGCGCAGGCCGATGCGGCCGTCGAAGACGCCGCCGCCGGAGCCCTCGTTGCCCGTGTAGAAGCCGGTCTCGTCGGTGGCGATGTCCTTGACGACCGAATTCGACGGGATGTTGGTGTACGTCTTGGTGATCGCGCCGGTGGTGGAGTTCACCACGGCCAGCGCGTGCGTGTTGGCGCCGTTGATGCTGAAGAAGTCGCCGCCCAGCAGCACGTTCTTGCCGTCGGGGGTGACCTCGATGGCGCGGCCCGGCTCGTCGGCGTTGGCGGTGAAGGGCTTCACCGCGCCGGAGGAGGCGTCGACCGCGGCGAACCGTTCCCGGGTCTGGCCCTCGACCTGGTAGAAGTCCCCGGCTGCGTACAGGGTGTCGTCGGTGACCGCGAGCGCGCGCACGGTGGCGGGGAAGCCCGGGTGGAACGAGGCCTTGGGGGTGCAGGTCGCGATGTCGATCGCGGCGACGCTGGAGACCGGGGTCCCGTTGACGGCGCCGAAGTAGCCGCCCGCGTACAGGGTCTTGTTGTCCTTCGAGACGACCAGGGTGCGCACGGTCGCCGTGCCCTCGCCGATGGTGAAGGCGAGCTTGCAGGCGGTGGGGCTGCCCGTCGCGGCGTCGAGCGCCACGAAGTTCACTGCCTCCTGCTCGGTACCGCTGCCGGAGCCCTCGGGCGGGCGGACCGCCGAGAAGGTGCCGCCGGCGAAGACGGTGCCGCCTGCCTGGGCCATGGCCCAGACGATGCCGTCGGGCTGCCAGGTCGGCAGCTGGTCGGCCGTGAATGCCACCGGCTGGGTGATGGCCGACGCCTCGGGCATCAGCACCAGGCCTATGCCGGTGCCGGCACCGGCCAGTGACAGGACGAGGGCAGCAGTCAGCCCTCTGGATCTACGCATGAGCCCCCCAGGGCAATCGCCCGGTTTGATGGCTGAAACTATCCGAACAGCCATATGTACTGGCGCAGACTAGGGCTCACGTGAGGGCCCGGTCACCTCACTTGACCCCTTGCATACCAAATTGGAATCAACAGGGTTCAGCATGGAGGGTGCACGACGGACATACGGCAGCTTTGCCCCGGTCACGCCCGCCCGACACGGGAGGACATGACCGGAACGCGGCAAAGCGTAGGGGAAATATAAGGCCTAGCGGTCGATGCGGACGGTCACGCCGGCGAGCTGGTCCTCGACCTGTCGGATGTCGGCGTCCACCATGATTTTGGCCAGGTCGGCGACCAGGACCGTCGGCTTCCAGCCGAGCAGTTCATTGGCCTTGGAGGCGTCGCCGATGAGGGCGTCGACCTCGCTGGGGCGCTCGTACTTCGGGTCGTAGCGCACGTGCTCGTTCCAGTCGAGGCCGGCGTGCGTGAAGGAGGCCTCGACGAACTCGCGGACCGTGGCGGCCACACCGGTGGCGACCACGTAGTCGGTGGCCTCGTCCTGCTGGAGCATCCGCCACATGGCGTCCACGTACTCGGGGGCGTATCCCCAGTCGCGGACCGCGTCGAGGTTGCCCAGGTAGAGCTTCTCCTGGAGGCCGGCCTTGATCCGGGCGACCGCGCGGGTGATCTTGCGGGTCACGAAGGTCTCGCCGCGGCGGGGGGACTCGTGGTTGAAGAGGATCCCGTTGACCGCGTACATGCCGTAGGCCTCGCGGTAGTTCACCGTGGTCCAGTACGCGAACACCTTCGCGGCGCCGTAGGGGCTGCGCGGGTGGAACGGGGTCGCCTCGTTCTGCGGGGGCGGGGTGGCGCCGAACATCTCCGAGGAGGAGGCCTGGTAGATGCGGGTGTCGACGCCGCTGGCCCGGATCGCCTCCAGCAGCCGCAGCGCACCGAGGCCGGTGACGTCGCCGGTGTAGAGCGGCGCGTCGAAGGAGACGCGGACGTGGGACTGGGCGCCGAGGTTGTAGACCTCGTCGGGGCGTATCTCGCGCAGCAGGTTCACCAGGGCGACGCCGTCGGACAGGTCGGCGTGGTGCAGGACGAAGGACCGGTTGGCGGTCTGCGGGTCCTGGTAGATGTGGTCGATCCGCTCCGTGTTGAAGCTGGAGGACCGCCGCACGAGCCCGTGCACCGTGTAGCCCTTGGAGAGCAGGAGCTCGGCGAGGTACGAGCCGTCCTGCCCGGTGACGCCGGTGATCAGTGCGGTCTTGCCCATGTGGGGTCCCCCTGGGATTCGTTGCGGTTCGTGGTGGTTCGTGAGAGTGCTGCCGGGATGGGGTGCGCTGCGCGCGGGCCCGGCCGCGGGCCCGCCCGGCAGGGGGGCGCACCGGGGCCGGCGAGCCGTCCGGTCCGGGGACCCCGCCGTTGGATGCGTACCGTACACGCCCGGTCCGGCCTCGTTTGCGGCGGATTCGGCCACCGGACGGGCGCCGCACGCAACCGGCGGCCGCGGGATGCGGACCACTGCCTCCGGCGCGGGAACGGACTGGCATCATCGGCGGTATGACAAGTTCGCTGCCGTTGCTGCCCCCGAACGCCCGTGTCTTCGTCGCGGGCCACCGCGGCCTCGTGGGGTCCGCGGTGGCCCGCCGCCTCACCGCGGACGGGCACGAGGTGCTCACCCGGGGCCGTGCCGACCTCGACCTGCGCGACGCCGCCGCGACCGCGGCGTACCTCCGGGACGTCCGGCCCGACGCCGTGGTGCTGGCCGCCGCCAAGGTGGGCGGGATCATGGCCAACAGCACGTACCCGGTGCAGTTCCTCGAGGACAATCTGAAGATCCAGCTCAGCGTGATCGCCGGGGCGCACGAGGCCGGAGTGGGCCGGCTGCTGTTCCTCGGCTCCTCGTGCATCTACCCGAAGCTGGCCCCGCAGCCGATCAGCGAGGACGCCCTGCTGACCGGCCCGCTGGAGCCGACCAACGAGGCGTACGCCCTCGCGAAGATCGCGGGCATCGTCCAGGTCCAGTCGTACCGCAAGCAGTACGGGGCCTCGTACATCTCGGCCATGCCCACGAACCTCTACGGTCCCGGCGACAACTTCGACCTGGAGTCCTCGCACGTCCTGCCCGCCCTGATCCGGCGCTTCCACGAGGCTGCGGCCGAGGGCCGGGACGAGGTCGTGCTGTGGGGCTCGGGCACTCCGCGCCGGGAGTTCCTGCACGTGGACGACCTCGCCGCCGCCTGCGCCGTACTGCTGGACAGCTACGACGGCGACGAGCCCGTCAACATCGGCTGCGGCGAGGACCTGACCATCCGGGAGCTGGCCGAGACCGTCGCCGACGTCACCGGCTTCCAGGGCCGGCTCGCCTGGGACACGTCCAAGCCGGACGGGACCCCGCGCAAGCTGCTGGACGTCGGCCGCCTCACCTCGCTGGGCTGGAAGCCCGGCATCCCGCTGCGGGAGGGCATCTCCGCCACCTACCGGTGGTGGCGCGAGCAGGGCTGATCTCAAGGCCGCGGCCCCTCAGTACGCTCCGCGACCGTCGACGACGGCGCGGAGGGTACGGCCCATGACGTCGACGTCGCTGGTGAAGGACCAGTTGTCGACGTACTGGAGATCGAGCTGAATCGTTTCATCCCAGGACAGGTCCGACCGTCCGCTGATCTGCCACAGCCCTGTCATCCCGGGCCGCACGTTCAGCCGGCGCAGCTCGACCTCGTCGTACTCCGCTACCTCCTCCGGCAGCGGCGGACGCGGCCCGACCAGCGACATGCGTCCGGTCAGCACGTTGACCAGCTGGGGCAGTTCGTCCATGGAGGTGCGGCGCAGCAGTCGGCCGACCCGGGTGACCCGGGGGTCGCGGCGCATCTTGAACATCAGGCCGTCGTTCTCGTTGGCCCCGGCGAGCTCGGCCTTGCGGGCGTCCGCGTCGACGACCATGGTGCGGAACTTCCACATGGTGAAGGGGATGCCGTCGCGGCCGATGCGCTGCTGCCGGTAGAAGGCGGGGCCGCGGCTGCCGAAACGTATCGCCAGCACGATCCCGAGGAAGAGGGGCGAGAGCAGCAGCAGTCCGAGCCCGGCCCCCGCCCGGTCCAGGACCGCCTTGAACAGGGTCTGCCAGCCCCGGCCGACCGGCGGCGCCACCCGCAGCACGGCGAGGCCGCCCGCGGACAGGGTCTCCAGCCGCTTGACGGATACCTCCACCAGGCCGGGGAAGACGGCGAGTTCCAGCCCGGCGTCGTGCAGGGCCCAGGCGACCCGGCGCAGCCGGTCCCCGGCGAACCGCGCGCCCGGGGCCACCAGCACCAGGTCGGCGTGGTGGCTGCCGACGGCGCCGAGCACCAGCTCGGCGTCCCCGTTCAGCGCCTGGGGCATGCCCGCGTCGAGCCGGGCCGCGATCGGCACCCCGCTGCCCAGGGTCCCCTCGCCGACCGGGACCACGCCGACCACGACGTACGGGTGGTCGGTGCGGGCGGCCAGGTGGGCGATGACGTCCTCGGCGGCGTCCGGCTCCCCGACGACCAGTACCCGGCTCACGGCCTGGGCCTCGCGCCGGGCCGCGGAGAGGTGGCGGTAGGTCAGCTTGTGGCAGGCGACGGTGATCAGCAGGGCCGGCACCAGGGCCCCGAGCGCGGACAGCCGGGGGGTGTCCTCCTCGGTCACCACGCGGGCCACGGCCAGTACGCCGATGAGAATCAGCCAGTCGTGCAGCACGGGCAGGACACCGCGCGACTCCCCGAGCTGCCGGGCCGCGTACCGGCGGCGCAGCGCCTGCACGCCGGTCCACGCGAGGGCGGCGCCGAGGGCGCAGTACACCGGCCGGACCTGTTGGGCGGCCTCGAAGACCAGCCCGACGGGCACGGCGGCGCCCAGGAAGTCCGTGACGAGTGCGGCCGGCAGGTACCACCGGGCCTTGTCACCGAGCCGCCGGGCGGGTGCGGTCGACCCCTGAGGCGCTCGGGCCACTCTTTGCGCAGGAAAATGGACATGCCTCATGGGCCCCCCTGGCACGTGGTCTATGACGTTGGCGACTGTCCACGGCTTCCCCAGGCAACGGACATCTGTCGCACCGGGAAACAGTACGACAAACGCCCGTACGGTAAATGCCGTTCGGGTGAACACGGCCTCTTGTTGCGCAAGTGTTAGCAACCGGTATCAGTCGTTCCTTTTGCTGGGGCCCCCTCTCCCACACAAAGGTGAATGGTCCGGATACCGGATACGTCTCTTCGGACAACGAACTGTTTCCAGCCAACCTTTTGACGCGGCCCTGACATCGCGGCCCGCAAGTGGCAATCTTCGACCGTTCATCGCACCAGCCCTGTTCTGCCCGGAGGCCCACCCAGCCGTCCGGAACCCCCCTTGCAGAAGGAGTCTGCGTTGAGGTCCACCCCCCAGCGACGCGCCACTGCGGCCGGCGCGCTCGTAGCCGCGGCAGCCCTGCTCGCCGTCGGCATACAGACCGGTACCGCCACCGCCGACGCAACCGCGTCCCAGGCCGGCGCATCCGTCCAGTCCAACCCGGGCGCGGCCAACCGCGTACTCAGCGCTTCGGAGCGTGCGACGCTCCTGGCCGAGGCCAACTCCACCACCGCGCAGGCGGCCAAGGCCCTCGGCCTCGGCAGCGGCGAGAAGCTGGTCGTCCGCGATGTGGTCAAGGACGCGGACGGCACCACGCACACCACGTACGAGCGCACCTACGACGGCCTCCCGGTCCTCGGCGGTGACCTCACCGTCCACGCCAAGGACGGCGTGACCAAGAGCGTCACCAAGGCGACGCAGCACGAGATCAAGGTCGCGGACACCAACGCCACGGTCACCCCGGCGGCAGCCGAGGGCCAGGCCGTCTCCGCCGCGAACGCCGAGGGCTCCAAGGAGGCCAAGGCCTCCAAGGGCGCCCGCAAGGTGATCTGGGCGGCCGAGGGCGCTCCGGTCCTTGCGTTCGAGACCGTCGTCGGCGGCCTCCAGCACGACGGCACGCCCAATGAGCTGCACGTGGTGACCAACGCCAAGACCGGCGCCAAGATCACCGAGTGGCAGGCCATCGAGACCGGCACCGGCAACACCATGTACAGCGGCCAGGTGACCCTCGGTACCTCGCAGTCGGGCAGCACCTACACGCTGACCGACGCCGGGCGCGGCAACCACAAGACGTACAACCTCAACCGGGGCTCCTCCGGCACCGGCACGCTCTTCTCCGGCCCGGACGACGTCTGGGGCAACGGCGCCGCCTCCAACCTGGAGACCGCCGCCGCGGACGCCCACTACGGCGCGGCCGTCACGTGGGACTACTACAAGAACGTGCACGGCCGCAACGGTCTGCGCAACGACGGCGTGGCGCCCTACACCCGGGTCCACTACGGCAACAGCTACGTGAACGCGTTCTGGGACGACTCCTGCTTCTGCATGACGTACGGCGACGGCAGCGGCAACAGCAAGCCGCTGACCTCCACCGACGTGGCGGCGCACGAGATGACCCACGGCCTCACCTCGGTCACCGGCAACATGACCTACAGCGGTGAGCCCGGCGGTCTGAACGAGGCCACCTCCGACATCTTCGCGGCGGCGGTCGAGTTCTACGCCAACAACCCGCAGGACGTCGGCGACTACCTGGTCGGCGAGAAGATCGACATCAACGGCAACGGCACGCCGCTGCGCTACATGGACAAGCCCAGCAAGGACGGCTCGTCCAAGGACGCGTGGTACTCGGGCCTCGGCGGCATCGACGTCCACTACTCCTCGGGCCCGGCCAACCACTGGTACTACCTGGCCTCCGAGGGTTCGGGCACCAAGGTCATCAACGGGGTCAGCTACGACTCGCCGACCTCGGACGGCCTGCCGGTCACCGCGATCGGCCGGGACGCCGCCTCGAAGATCTGGTTCCGCGCGCTGACCACCGGTCTGTTCAAGTCGAACACCAACTACGCGGCCGCCCGTACGGCGACCCTGCAGGCGGCGGCCGACCTCTACGGCGCCGGCTCGGCCACCTACAACAACGCGGCGAACGCCTGGGCGGCCATCAACGTCGGCCCGCGCATCGTGAGCGGTGTCTCGGTCACCCCGATCGCCAACCAGACCACCCAGGTCAACACCGCTGTCAGCCTGCAGGTCCAGGCGACCAGCACCAACCCGGGTGCGCTGAGCTACGCGGCGACCGGCCTGCCGGCCGGCCTGTCGATCAACTCCTCCACCGGCCTGATCTCGGGCACGGCCACCACCGCGGGCACGTCCAACGTGACCGTCACGGTGACCGACTCCGCGGCCAAGACGGGTACGGCGTCCTTCACCTGGACCGTCGGCACCGGCCAGCAGAACGTGTTCGAGAACACGAACGACTACCAGATCGCGGACAACGCGACGGTCGAGTCCCCGATCGCGGTGACCCGCACCGGCAACGCCCCGAGCACGCTGAAGGTGGACGTCAACATCGTCCACACCTACGTCGGTGACCTGGTGGTCGACCTGGTCGCCCCCGACGGCAGCGTCTACAACCTGCGCAACCGCACCGGCGGCAGCGCGGACAACATCGTCCAGACCTTCACCGTGAACGCCTCCTCCGAGGTCGCCAACGGCACCTGGAAGCTCCGCGTCAAGGACGCTGCCAGCCTGGACACCGGCTACATCAACAGCTGGAAGCTCACCTTCTGACCCCACCGGGTCCGGTGAAGGACAGCTGAACCGCCAGACACGGGGCCGCCCGGGAGGAAGACCTCCCCGGGCGGCCCTGTCCCATGTCCTGCCCCGTTGGTCCGTGTCCGGGCGGGACCAGCTGCCCGGCAGCCGGGGACCTTCGGCGCCCCCGCACGGGCCCGGGCACGGGGAGACTGAACCCGAGCGAACCTACGCAAGCGTAGGTTCGGGTGACCCAGCGAGTGACGGACGTGCCCCATGCCGCAGCCCTCTTCGACCGCCCGGCCCGCTGCGGCCGTTCAGCCCCTCCGCCTCGTGCGGCCCGCCGCGGCCGCGTCGCGGCGCCCCTGGCTGATCCAGGGCGGCATGGGTGTCGGCGTCTCCGGCTGGCGGCTCGCCCGGGCGGTGTCCCGCGAGGGGCAGCTGGGCGTGGTCTCGGGCACCGCCCTGGACGTCGTGCTCGCCCGCGTCCTGCAGACCGGCGACCCCGGCGGCCACGCGCGTCGCGCGCTCGCCGCCTTCCCGCTCCCCGAACTCGCGCAGACCGCCCTCGACTGCTACTTCCGGGAGGGCGGGCCCGGCGAGGGCGTCCCGCTGCGCACCACCCCGCGGCTGCGCGCGACCGGCGGGGCCCAGGCGGACGTCCTCACCGTCCTCGGCAACTTCGTCGAGGTCTGGCTGGCGAAGGAGGGACATGACGGCGTCGTCGGCATCAACTACCTGGAGAAGATCCAGCTGGCCACCGCCCCCGCGATGTTCGGCGCGATCCTGGCAGGCGTCGACCACGTGCTCGTGGGCGCGGGGGTCCCCGGTCAGATCCCTGCCCTCGCCGCGCGGCTGGCGCGCTGTGAACCCTGCGTGACCCGGATCGCCGTCGAGGGGCAGGAGGAGCCGCTCGACCACCTCTTCGACCCGCAGGCGCTGCTGGCCGGGCACCTGCCGGGGCCGCTGCGGCGCCCGGAGGTGCTCGCCATCGTGTCGCTCCCGGTGCTGGCGGCCTACCTGGCCCGGGACGAGGCGACCCGCCCCGACGGCTTCGTGATCGAGACCAGCGGGGCGGGCGGCCACAGCGCCCCGCCGCGCGGGCCGATGACCCTCGATGCGGCGGGCGAGCCGGTGTACGGCCCGCGCGACCATCCGGACCTCGCCAAGATGGCGGCGCTCGGGCTGCCGTTCTGGCTGGCCGGGGGCCAGGCCAGCCCGGAGGCGGTGGCCGCGGCCCTGGCCGAGGGCGCGGCCGGGGTGCAGATCGGCAGCGCGTTCGCCCTCTGCGAGGAGTCGGGGATGGCCCCGCGGCTGCGTACGGAACTGCGCGGCCGGGCCCTGGCAGGCACCCTCACCGTCCGCAACGACCCCGCGGCCTCCCCGACCGCGTTCCCCTTCAAGGTGGCGGAGCTGGCGGGTACGGTCTCCGATCCGGAGGTGGCGGCGGCCCGGCGCCGGGTGTGCGACCTCGGCTTCCTTCGCACGGTGGTACGGGGCCCCCGCGGGCTGGTCTACCGCTGCGCGGCCGAGCCGGTGGGGAGTTACGTCCGCAAGGGCGGGGACGCGGCCGACACCGAGGGCCGGCAGTGCCTGTGCAACGGGCTGCTCGCCACCATCGGCCTGGCCCAGCGGCGGCCGGGCGGCCGGGTGGAGCCCCCGCTGGTGACGATCGGCAAGGACCTGTCGTTCCTGCCGGCCCTCTCCCCGGACGCCGGGCCCTACACGGCGGCCGAAGTGGTCCGCTGGCTGGCGACCGGAGCCGCCGCGCCGGCCCGGGCCTGACCCCCGGTCACCCGGACCGGCCACCGGCCCCCTCGCGGCGGCCCCCGGCGCCCGCGACCGGGCTCCGGATGGCCGCCGGGCCGGGCCGGGTACCCGGCGGCGGAGCGGACCGGCGGGACGCGCGGTCGGTCAGCGGGTCAGGCCGGCGAGACGGGCGAAGCGGTCGAACGGGTCCCCGGCCTGCCCGGCCTCCTCGTCCGCGACGGGAGCGGCGCCGCCAGACGCAGCGTCCTCACGGGCGGAGTCCGGCCGCCCGGAGTCCTGGCGGCCGCCCTCCCCCCGGCCCTGGTCGTCCCGGCCCTGGTCGCCGCGGCCTTCTTCATCCCCGCGGCCCTGGTCGTCCCGGCCCTGGTCGCCGCGGCCTTCTTCATCCCCGCGGCCCTGGTCGTCCCGGCCCTGGTCGCCGCGGCCTTCTTCATCGCCGCGGCCCTGGTCGTCCCGGCCGTCGGCCGGCTGGAAGTAGACCGCCACCGCCTCAAGGTTCCGCGCCCGTTCACCCGGGCCCAGCACCCGCTGCGGCCGGCCGCTGCAGCCCGTGTTGCCGAAGAGGACGGCCACCGCCCGGGTCCCGTTGACCACCTCGACCGCGGGCTCGTGCCGGGAGGTGTGCGTGAGCAGGTAGCAGGTGTCGAGGCCCGCGGGCCGGATCTGCGCACGGCGCTCGTCCCCGTCGTCCTCGACGAACCGGTAGTGCAGGGTGCCGAGGCCGCGGCCGTCGTGGTCGTCGGCCAGTGACGGGGCGGCGGTCGGCAGGACGAGCGCGGCGGCGCCGACGAGCACGGCGGCGGTGGTGCGAAGACGCATGGGGAGTCCGTTCCTCGGGTTCCGCGGATGCCGGACCGGTGGCATCCGCGGGCAGCGTAGGAGCGGACGGCTGAGCAGAATCGATTCGGCGTGCTCGGTGCCTTCGCAGGTTCACCCCCCGGACGGTGCGCCTGGGCCCATCCGGCAGCGGGCACCGGGTCAGGCCGAGGCACCCTCGGGCGCCGCCGCGGCCGCCGCGCCCCGGCCTCCGGGACGGATCAGCACCACCAGCACCAGCGCGCCCAGGAGCCCCATCACCCCCGCGACCACGAACACCTCCCGCAGTCCGCTCGCAAAGGCCGCCTCCACCCAGCCCCGCGCGTCCGGGGACGCCGCCAGCAGCTCCCCGGCCCGGCCGGAGGCCAGCGCGCCGGCCGTGCCCGGGGGCCGGCCGGATCCGTCGAGCCCGTCCGCCAGCCCGGACTGGAAGACCGCGCCGAGCACCGCGATCCCCAGGGCCATCCCGAGCTGCCGCGCGGTATTGAGCGCGCCGCCCGCCATGCCCGCCCGGTCCGGGGCCACGGCCGCCATCGCGGCCGCCGCCAGCGGCGGGATGCAGACGCCCACGCCCACGCCGGTCACCACGAGCCCCGGGATCAGGGCCGGCCAGCCGTCGCCGGCGTCCAGCATCCACGCCTGGAGCAGGGCGCCCACCCCGATCAGCAGCAGTCCCCCGCCGATGGTCACGCGGGCCGGGGCCTCGTGCAGCAGCCGGCCCGCCAGGGCCGAGGCCACGAAGGAGGCCAGGCTCAGCGGGACCATCACCAGGCCCGCGTCCACCGGGCCCATCCCCTCGGCGGACTGCAGCCACAGGGACACGTACATGAGGTACGAGAACGCCGCCCCGGACAGCAGCAGGGCGCTGGCCATCACCGCCACGAAGGTCGGGCTGCGGAAGAGCGAGAGGTCCAGCATCGGGCGCGGGCTGCGCAGTTCGACGAGGACGAAGGCCGCGAAGGCGGCCGCGCCGAGGCCGAGCACGGCGAGGGCGACGGGCGAGGTCCAACCGTCCTCCCCGGCGCGGATCAGCCCGTAGGTGACGGCGGCGGCGCCCGCGGTGAAGGTGGCCGTGCCCGGCAGGTCCAGGCCGCGGGCCTGCGGGTCGCGGGACTCGCCGACGGCCCGGAGGGTGACGTACACGGCGAGGGCGCAGACGGGCAGGTTGATGAAGAAGATCCAGCGCCAGCCGAAGTGCTCCGTGAGCAGCCCGCCGATGATCGGCCCGGCCGCGGCGGCGGCGCCGTTGACGGCGCCCCAGACGCCGAAGGCGACCCCTCGGTCGCGGCCCTTGTAGGCGCTGCTGAGCAGGGCCATGGTGGTGGCGAACATGGCGGCGCCGCCGATCCCCTGGACCGCGCGGAAGGCGATCAGCGCGCCGGGGCCGCCCGCCAGCCCGCAGGCGAGCGAGGCGAGGGCGAAGAGGCCCAGCCCGGCGAGGTAGAGCCGCCGGCGGCCGATGCGGTCGGCGAGCGCGCCGGCTCCGAGCAGCAGGGCGGCGAGGGCGAGGGCGTACACGTCCATCACCCACTGGAGGCCGGCGAATCCGGTGTGCATGTCCGCGGCCATGTCGGGCAGGGCGACGGTCACGATCGTGACGTCGACCAGGAGCATGAAGGCCCCGAGGCACACCGCCGTCAGCGGTAGCCATTTGCGCATGGTTCTCTCCTCGGGGTCCGCGGGACGGGCGGGTATCGCGTGCCGTCCCGGAGGTACGAGCCGGGTTCCCGGCCGCCCCAAGGTCTCAGGGACGGGCCTCGATCCCGCACCCGGCGCCGGTGTTCCGGCCGATTCCCGCCATCGCGGCGCCTGGGATGATGGAAACCATGCACGCAGTGAAGCTCGACGCGCTCGACCAGGCCTTGATCCAGGCTTTGATGATCGACGGCCGGGCCTCCTTCAGCCGCCTCGCCGAGGTGCTGGGCGTCTCCGACCAGACGGTGGTGCGCCGCTACCGCCGGATGCGCACCTCCGGCCTGGTCCGGGTGATCGGGCTCCCCCAGGGCCGCCGCACCGGCCTGTTCGAGTCCTGGCTGCGGCTCCAGTGCGCACCCGACGCGGCGCTCACGGTCGCCGGGGCGCTGGCCCGCCGGCCGGACATCGCCTGGGTCACCCTCGGTTCCGGGGGGACCGACGTCCACTGCATGACCAAGGCCCGGACCCGCGGGGACCGCGACGCCCTGCTGCTCGACAAGCTCCCGCGCACCCGCCGGGTCACCGGGGTCAGCGCGCACACCATCCTGCGGATGTTCATGGGCGGTCCCGAGCCGTGGTTCGGACTCGGCGTGCTGCGCCCGGACCAGATCGCGGCCCTGACCCCCGCGCGGGCGTCGGCGGCGCCCGCCCCGGCGGGGCGCTACGAGCTGGACGGGGCGGAGCTCGCGCTGCTGTCCGTCCTGGGCCGGGACGGCCGGGCGGGCTTTCCGGAGCTGGCCCGCGCCTCGGGTCTGTCGGAGTCCACCGCCCGCCGCCGGCTGGAGCGGCTGCGGGAGCTCGGGGCCATGTACGTCGACGTGGAGACCGTGCCCTGGACCCTGGGGTACGAGGCCGAGGCCACGCTGCTGCTGACGGTGCAGCCGGCCCGGCTGGCCGAGGCGGGCGCAGCTCTCGGCAGCCACCCGGAGGTGCCGTTCGCGGCGGCGGTGACCGGGTCGGTGAACCTGCTGGCGGTGGTGGTGTGCCGGGACGCCGACGCCCTCTACACGTACGTGACGGAGCGGATCGGCGCGCTGCCCGGCATCCGGCAGATGGAGGTGGTGCCGACCCTGCGGCACGTGAAGCGGGCGGGGATGCTGGTGGAGGACGGGCGGCTGGTGGACCCGCCGCCCGTCCTGTGAGGCGTCCGGCTCAGCGCAGGACCACCCCGTCGTCGGGGCCCGCCCCGGTGGTCGCCGGGGCCACGACCAGCCCCAGTTCGGCCGGGCTCGCCAGCAGCGGGTGCGCGGGCAGGATGCGGACGGTGTAGCCGAACGGGCCCGTGCGGTCGAGGGCGAGCGGGCCCTCGTACACCCAGCGCCCCTCCAGGTCGGGCCCCGCGGCCGGCTTCAGCGGGAAGGCCCGAGCGTCCCGGATGACGTCCTGCGGGTCCACCCGGCCCGCGACGGCCTGCACCTCCACGTCCTCGGGCGCGAGCGCGTCCAGGGCGACCCGGACCCGCAGCGTGAGGGTGGCCCCCAGTTCGGCGGTGCCGTTGACGGGGGCGGCGGCCAGGGCCTCGACGTGTTCGACGCCGACCCGCGGCCAGGCCGCCCGGACCCGCCCCTTCCACCAAGCCAGGTCCCGGGCGGCCCCGGCGCTCAGCGCGCGGTGGGCGAGCGCGGCCGGCGCGTACAGCCGCTCCACGTACTCCCGCACCATGCGGCCCGCCAGGACCTTGGGCCCCAAGGAGGCCAGGGTGCGCCGGACCATCTCGATCCACCGCACCGGCAGCCCGGTGCCCCCGGTGCGGTCGTAGAACCGGGGGGCGACCCGGCTCTCGATCAGCTCGTAGAGGGCGTTCGCCTCCAGGTGGTCCCGGCGGTCCTCGTCGGCCCCGAGGCCGTCGGCGGTCGGGATGGCCCAGCCGAAGTCGGGCTCGAACCACTCGTCCCACCAGCCGTCCAGCACGGACAGGTTCAGGCAGCCGTTGAGGGCGGCCTTCATCCCGCTCGTCCCGCAGGCCTCCAGCGGCCGCAGCGGGTTGTTCAGCCACACGTCGCAGCCCGGGTAGAGCTTCTGCGCCATGGCCATGCCGTAGTCGGGCAGGAAGACGATCCGGTGGCGCACCCGCGGGTCGTCCGCGAACCGCACCAGCTCCTGGACCAGCCGCTTCCCGCCGTCGTCCGCGGGATGGGCCTTGCCCGCGACCACGATCTGCACCGGCCGTTCCGGGTCCAGCAGCAGCCTGCGCAGCCGTTCCGGGTCGCGCAGCATCAGCGTCAGCCGCTTGTACGAGGGCACGCGCCGGGCGAAGCCGATGGTCAGCACGTCGGGGTCCAGGACGGAGTCCACCCAGCCCAGTTCCGCCTCAGCGGCCCCGCGCTGGCGCCAGGAGGCCCGCAGCCGGTCCCGTACCTCCTGTACCAGCTGCTCGCGCAGGACCCGCCGCAGGTCCCAGACGTCCTGGTCGGGGATGTCGGCGACGGCGTCCCAGCGCTGGGAGCCGCCGACCGAGAGGGCGTCCTCGGTACGGCCGGCGCCGATCTGCCGGGCGCCCAGCCGGACGACCTCGGGCGCCACCCAGGTGGGGGCGTGCACCCCGTTGGTCACGGAGGTGATGGGCACGTCGGCGGCGTCGAACCCGGGCCAGAGCCCGGCGAACATCTCCCGGCTGACCGCGCCGTGCAGGGTCGACACCCCGTTGGCCCGCTGCGCCAGGCGCAGCCCCATGACCGCCATGTTGAACACCCCGGGGTCGCCGCCGGGGTAGGACTCGGCGCCGAGCTCCAGGATCCGGTCGACGGGTACGCCGGCCAGTTCCCCGCCGTCGCCGAAGTGGCGGGCGACCAGGGACCGCTCGAAACGGTCGATGCCGGCCGGGACGGGGGTGTGCGTGGTGAAGACGGTCCCGGCGCGGACCGCTTCGACGGCGGCGTCGAAGCCGAGGCCCTGCTCCCGTTCCAGTTCCCTTATGCGTTCGAGTCCGAGGAAGCCGGCGTGCCCCTCGTTGGTGTGGAAGACCTCGGGGTCGGGATGGCCGGTCAGGGCGCAGTAGAGGCGGACGGCGCGGACGCCGCCGATGCCGAGGAGCATCTCCTGGAGCAGCCGGTGGTCGCTGCCGCCGCCGTAGAGGCGGTCGGTCACCTCGCGGGCCGCGGTGTCGTTGTCCTCGACGTCGGAGTCCAGCAGCAGCAGGGGCACCCGGCCGACGCGTGCCTGCCAGACGTGCGCGTGCAGGGCCCGCCCGCCGGGCAGGGTCAGCGTGACCCGGGCGGGGCTGCCGTCCTCCTGGCGCACCAGGTCCAGGGGCAGCTCGTCGGGGTCGAGTACGGGGTAGTGCTCCTGCTGCCAGCCGTCGCGGGAGAGCGACTGGCGGAAGTAGCCGTGCCGGTACAGCAGTCCCACGCCGATCAGCGGGACGCCGAGGTCGCTGGCGGCCTTCAGGTGGTCCCCGGCGAGGATGCCGAGGCCGCCGGAGTACTGGGGCAGGGCGGCGGTGATGCCGAACTCGGGGGAGAAGTAGGCGATCCCGGCGGGAAGGCCGCTCCCGGCCCGGTGGCCCTGGTACCACCTCCCGCCGGTCACGTAGTCATCGAGGTCGGCGGCCGCGACGGCGAGCCGGCGCAGGAACCGGCGGTCGGCGGAGAGTTCGGCCAGCCGGGCGGCGGACACGGCACCGAGGAGCCGGACGGGGTCGCCGCCGGCGGCCTGCCAGCCCTCGGGGTCGACGGATTGGAAGAGGTCGCGGGTCTCCGCATGCCAGGACCAGCGCAGATTGCGCGCGAGGTCGTTGAGCGGCAGCAGGGTCTCCGGGAGGACGGGGCGCACGGTGAATCGACGGATAGCCTTCACACGTTCCACCTTCGCAGGGGATTGCGGATCGGAGCGGCCGCACCACGCTGTGCACCCGCGCATCACCCCCGGAAGGCTAGCGAGGTCGGCCCGCGCCGACCATGGCGCACCGCGCCGGGCGGGGGGCCGGGGCTCTCGCGGATGCGCCGCAGGTGCGCCCCGGATGCGCCGCGGATACCGCGCGGTGGCCGGATCCAGGGGGATTCCTGTCGAAATCCCGCCGGAACGCCGACGGAAATCCGTGCGGATCCTGCCGCGCAAACCCTGCCGAACCGCCCGGCGCGCGCCGCGCACAACCGGCCCGTGCTCCGGCGCACGGCGGGGCGGGTGCGTCCCATGGGGTTCCTGTGAGGGGTGGGCCGCTTTTCGTACCTCGGGTAGTCCCGGCCGACTTGACGGAGCCTCGGCCGATGTCGACCCGGGGCTTGGTATCCGCCGTCCCCCTACGTACGAGTAGTTAACCGAGGGCCCGGATTGGGCCGGGGAAGAGTGGGAAGGGCTCACCGAGTACGCGGTACACGCACGGCGCACCCGCCCACCCCCTTTCCCCGCCACCCGAGTGAACGCGGACAGGAGCGGCCATGCCCGCAGCCCAGCCGTCTTCCGAGCGGCTAGAAACAGAGCGAACAGAGCGTGCACGACCAGCCGGTTCCCCGGCTGCGCTGTTGTCACCGAGCCCTGCGAACTGCCCCCAGGTGATCCCATCATGATCGGTCGCATTCCCGTGCTGGACGTCCGCCCCGCCGTCGACTGCGGCGCCAGACCCGCCAAGGCGGTGGTCGACGAGGTCTTCGAGATCTCCGCCACCGTGTTCCGCGAGGGACACGACGCCGTGGCCGCCCACGTGGTCCTCCGAGATCCGAGCGGGCGGCTGAGGCCGCCCGTGCCCCTGCGCGAGCTCGCCCCCGGCACCGACCGGTGGGGGGCCCGGGTCTCCGCCGAGACCGAGGGGAGGTGGACGTACACCGTCGAGGCCTGGAGCGACCCGGTGGCCACCTGGCGGGCCCATGCGGCAATCAAGATCCCGGCCGGGATCGACACCGGGCTCGTGCTGCTGGAGGGCGCCGAGCTCTATGCGCGGGCCGCCGCCCGGATTCCCAAGCGCGACGGCCGCGAGGCCGTGCTGGCCGCCGCCGAGGCGATGCGGGACGAGGACGGCGAGGTCGCCGAGCGGTACGCGGCGGCGCTGGCCCCGGCCGTGGACGCGGCCCTCGCCAGGCGCCCGTACCGGGAGCTGGTCACCTCCGCCAAGCCGCTGCCGCTGCTGGTCGAGCGCAAGCGGGCCCTCTTCGGCTCCTGGTACGAGATGTTCCCGCGCTCGGAGGGCGCGCTGGTCGAGCCGGGCGAGGTGCCCGTCAGCGGGACCTTCCGGACGGCCGCCGAGCGGCTGCCCGCGGTGGCCGCGATGGGTTTCGACGTGGTGTACCTGCCGCCCGTCCACCCCATCGGCAGCACCTACCGCAAGGGCCCGAACAACACGCTCTCTGCCGGGAGTTGGGACCCGGGCGTGCCGTGGGCCATCGGTTCCACGGAGGGCGGGCACGACGCCGTCCACCCCGACCTGGGCACCATCGAGGACTTCGACGCCTTCGTCGGCCGCGCCCGCGAGCTGGGCATGGAGATCGCGCTCGACTTCGCCCTGCAGTGCTCCCCGGACCACCCCTGGGTGGAGAAGCACCCGGAGTGGTTCCGCCACCGCGCCGACGGGACGATCGCGTACGCCGAGAACCCGCCGAAGAAGTACCAGGACATCTACCCGATCCACTTCGACACCGACATGGCCGGCCTCGTCACGGAGACGGTGCGGATCCTGCGGTACTGGATGGAGCACGGCGTCCGGATCTTCCGGGTCGACAACCCGCACACCAAGCCGGTGGTCTTCTGGCAGAAGGTGATCGCGGAGATCAACAAGTCCGACCCCGACGTGATCTTCCTGGCGGAGGCCTTCACCCGCCCGGCGATGATGCGCGCCCTCGCGGCGGTCGGCTTCCAGCAGTCGTACACGTACTTCACCTGGCGCAACACCAAGGCCGAGCTCACCGAGTACCTCACCGAGCTGGCCGGGACACGGTCGGCCTCCGTGATGCGGCCGAACTTCTTCGTGAACACCCCGGACATCCTCCACGAGTACCTCCAGCACGGCGGGCGGCCCGCCTTCGAGGTGCGCGCCGTGCTCGCCGCCACCCTGTCCCCCTCCTGGGGGGTCTACGCGGGCTACGAGCTCTGCGAGAACACCCCGGTGCGCGAGGGCAGCGAGGAGTACCTGAACTCGGAGAAGTACGAGTTCCGGCCGCGGGACTGGTCCGCCGCAGACCGGGAGGGCCGCACCATCGCCCCGCTGATCACCTCCCTCAACCGGATGCGCCGGCGCAACCCGGCACTCCAGCAGCTGCGGGACATCCACTTCCATCCGACCGACAACGAACAGGTGATCGCCTATTCGAAGCACGCGGGAGCCAATTCCGTACTGGTGGTCGTCAACCTCGATCCGCACCACACCCAGGAGGCGACGGTCTCGTTGGACATGCCGGTACTCGGCCTCGACTGGCACGGGTCCCTCGCGGTGCGCGACGAGCTCACCGGCGAGACCTATCACTGGGGCAGGGCGAACTACGTGCGCCTAGAGCCGGGCCGCACGCCCGCGCACGTGCTGGCCGCTCTGCGACCGTCCCCGCCCACCGGAGGGTCACCCACCACATGATGATCAACGATCCCGTCCACGACACCTTCGAGGACACCCCCGCCAAGGACCGAGATCCCGACTGGTTCAAGCGGGCGGTCTTCTACGAGGTCCTCGTCCGCTCCTTCCACGACAGCAACGGCGACGGCGTCGGGGACCTGAAGGGGCTCACCGCCAAGCTGGACTACCTCCAGTGGCTCGGCGTCGACTGCCTCTGGCTGCCGCCCTTCTTCGCCTCACCCCTGCGCGACGGGGGATACGACGTCGCCGACTACACCTCCGTGCTCCCCGAGTTCGGCGACCTCGCCGACTTCGTGGAGTTCGTGGACGCCGCGCACCAGCGCGGCATGCGGGTCATCATCGACTTCGTCATGAACCACACGAGCGACCAGCACGAGTGGTTCCAGCAGTCGCGGAAAGACCCCGACGGCCCGTACGGCGACTACTACATGTGGGCCGACAACGACAAGCAGTACCAGGACGCCCGCATCATCTTCGTCGACACCGAGACCTCGAACTGGACGTACGACCCCGTCCGCAAGCAGTACTACTGGCACCGCTTCTTCTCGCACCAGCCGGACCTGAACTACGAGAACCCGGCCGTGGTCGAGGAGATCGTCTCCGCCCTGCGGTTCTGGCTGGACCTCGGCATCGACGGCTTCCGCCTCGACGCCGTGCCCTACCTGTACGCCGAGGAGGGCACCAACTGCGAGAACCTCCCCCGCACCCACCAGCTCCTCAAGCGGGTCCGGGCCGAGATCGACGCGCACTACCCGGACACGGTGCTGCTCGCCGAGGCCAACCAGTGGCCCGAGGACGTCGTCGACTACTTCGGCGACTTCACGAAGGGCGGGGACGAATGCCACATGGCCTTCCACTTCCCCGTCATGCCGCGCATCTTCATGGCCGTGCGAAGAGAGTCGCGCTACCCGGTCTCCGAGATCCTGGCCAAGACACCGGCGATCCCGGACCGCTGCCAGTGGGGCATCTTCCTGCGCAACCACGACGAGCTCACCCTCGAAATGGTCACGGACGAAGAGCGCGACTACATGTACGCCGAGTACGCCAAGGACCCGCGGATGCGGGCCAACATCGGCATCCGGCGGCGCCTGGCCCCGCTCCTGGACAACGACCGCAACCAGATGGAGCTCTTCACCGCCCTGCTGCTGTCGCTGCCCGGTTCGCCGGTGCTCTACTACGGCGACGAGATCGGCATGGGCGACAACATCTGGCTCGGCGACCGCGACGGTGTGCGCACGCCCATGCAGTGGACCCCGGACCGCAACGCCGGTTTCTCCTCCTGCGATCCGGGCAGGCTGAACCTGCCGGTCATCATGGACCCGGTCCACGGGTACCAGGTCACCAATGTCGAGGCAGCGATGGCATCGCCCTCCTCGTTGCTGCACTGGACCCGGCGACTGATCGAGATCCGCAAGGCCAACCCGGCCTTCGGACTCGGTTCGTACACCGAACTGCCCTCGTCCAACCCGGCGGTACTCGCCTTCCTTCGCGAGTTCGGGGACGACCTGGTGCTGTGCGTGCACAACTTCTCGCGCTTCGCGCAGCCCACCGAGCTGGATCTGAGGTCGTTCAACGGGCGGGTCCCGGTGGAACTCACGGGTGACGTGCGGTTCCCGCCGATCGGCGAATGGCCCTACCTGCTGACCCTGGCAGGTCACGGCTTCTACTGGTTCCGGCTGCGGACCGAAGTGCGGTCCGAGCTGCGCGCCGAGTAGGGCCGGGCAAGGGGCGGGCCACGCGAATGGGTCAATCGCCCGCCCCTGTACGGACCATCCTGACCCGACACACGCACACGCCGGAGAAGCAACCGACGCACATCCGGGACACTGCGCATTCTGTGACGGCCCGGGGAAAGGACGCGACGCCATGTCGGAGGCAGCATCCGCCCGGAGCCGGCTGGCGGCCGACCCGGCCGCCGGGATCGGCCCACTGGAACCCATGCTGCGGGCCTGGCTGCCCGCACAGCGCTGGTTCGCGGGCAAGGGCCGCAGCATCACCAGGCTCACGGCGGTCTCGGCCGCCGAACTGCTGCCACCGGGGTCCAGCCCCGGACTGCTCCACCTGCTCCTCGACGTCGACGGGGACTGCTACCAACTGCTGCTGGGCATCCGCCCGTCCCTGCCACCCGCCCTCGCACCGGCCCTGATCGGCCACGCCGAGGACGGCCCCCATGCGGGCCGGGCGGTGTACGAGGCCCTGGGCGACCCCCGGCTGGCCGCGATGCTGCTGGAGCGGCTGCGCTCCCCCGGCGCCCTCGGCCCGCTCCGCTTCGACCGGGACCCGCAGGCACCGGTGCCGGCCGGACTGGCCCCCCGGCCGCTGTCCGGGGAGCAGACGAACTCCTCGCTCATCTACGGAGATTCGTTCATCCTCAAGGTGTTCCGGCGGGTCGGCCCCGGGGTCAACCCGGACCTGGAGCTGCCCCGGGCCCTGGCCGCCGCCGGCTGCGCCCGCGTCCCGGCGCCGGTCGCCTGGTACGAGGCGGTGCTGCCCGGCAGCGAGCCGCTGACCCTCGGCGTGCTCCAGCCGTACCTGCGCGGTTCCGATGACGGCTGGCAGCTGGCCCTGCGCCGGCTGGGGGCCGGGGAGGCCTTCACCGCCGAGGCGCACGCGCTGGGCCGGGCCACCGCCGAGGTGCACAGCGCACTGGCCGGGGCGCTGCCCACGGTCGCCCTCGGCCCCGAGCAGACCGCCCGGCTGGCCGCCGGGATGACGGCGCGCATGGCCGCCACCGCACGCGAGGTGCCCGCACTGCGCCCCTACGAGGCGGGGCTGCGGGGCGCCTTCGACGCACTCGCCGCCTCCCGCGGGACCGGGGTGGCCGCCCAGCGGATCCACGGGGACCTCCATCTGGGGCAGACCCTGCGCACCCTCGACGGCTCCTGGTCGTTGATCGACTTCGAGGGCGAGCCGGCCCGGCCGCTGGCCGACCGGCGCCGTCCCGAACCGGCCGTCCGCGACATCGCCGGGATACTGCGCTCCTTCGACTACGCCGCCCGCTCGCACCGGCCGTTCGCCCCCGCCTGGGCGGACGACTGCCGGGCCGCCTTCTGCGAGGGCTACGCCCGCACCACCGGGCGGGACCCGCGGGAGGACCCCGTGCTGCTGCGCGCGTACGAGACGGACAAGGCGGTGTACGAGGCCCGGTACGAGTTCCGGCACCGCCCCGACTGGCTGCACGTGCCGATGGCCGCGATCCGGCGGCTCGCCGCCGGCGCGGACAGGGGCTTCGGCCGGGCCGCCCCCGGCCCGGGTCCCGTGGCCCGGCCCGCCGCCCCGGGCGCAGGGCCGGGACCGGTTTCCGGAGCCGGCGAAGGCTTCTCCACCCTGTCCCCCCACTCCCGCCCGCAGCCGCCTAGGAGGCCGCACACGTGAGCCCCGCCCGTCAGTCACCGTCCACCACCCCGCCGGCCGCGGCGGCCGGCCGGCCCAAGACGCCCGCACCGCGCGCCCGGAAGGCGCCCGCCCGTGGAGTCCGGCCCGCACCCGCCCTCGGCGGTGACGAACGGGCCCGGCTGCTGGAGGGCCGCCACCACGATCCGCACGCCGTCCTGGGCGCCCGCGCCCAGCGGGGCGGGGTGGCCTTCCGGGTGCTGCGGCCCTACGCGAAGACGGTCACCGTCGTCGCCAAGGGGCTGCGCGCCGAGCTCTTCGACGACGGGGACGGGTTGTTCTCCGGGCTGCTGCCGCTGACCGGGGTGCCGGACTACCGGTTGCTGGTCGCCTACGACGGCGACGAGATCGAGGTCCAGGACCCCTACCGCTTCCTGCCGGCCATCGGCGAACTGGACCTGCACCTGATCGGCGAAGGCCGCCACGAGCAGCTGTGGAAGGCGCTCGGAGCCGAGCCCATGGAGCACCAGGGGGTGGCCGGCACCCGGTTCACGGTGTGGGCGCCGAACGCCCAGGGGGTGCGGATCGCCGGGGACTTCTCGTACTGGGACTCCGTGGCCTACCCGATGCGCTCCCTGGGGGCGAGCGGGGTGTGGGAGCTGTTCCTGCCGGGGGTGGGCGCGGGCGCCCTGTACAAGTACGACATCACCCGGCCCGACGGCAGCCACACGCTGCGCGCCGACCCGATGGCCCGCTCTGCGGAGGTGCCGCCGGCGAACGCCTCGGTGGTCGCCGCCTCGCAGTACGTCTGGCAGGACGACGCGTGGATGGCGCAGCGCGGCGCCCGCCCGGCGCACCAGGCTCCGATGTCGGTGTACGAGCTGCACCTGGCCTCCTGGCGGCCCGGGCTCTCCTACCGCCAGCTGGCGGAGCAGCTCCCGGCCTACGTGAAGGAGCTGGGCTTCACGCACGTCGAGCTGATGCCGGTCGCGGAGCACCCCTTCGGCGGTTCGTGGGGCTACCAGGTCACCGGCTTCTACGCGCCGACCTCGCGGATGGGCACCCCGGACGAGTTCCGCGGCCTGGTGGACGCGCTGCACCGGGCGGGGATCGGCGTGATCGTCGACTGGGTGCCGGCGCACTTCCCGCGCGACGACTGGGCCCTGGCCGAGTTCGACGGGCGGCCGCTGTACGAGCACCAGGACCCGCAGCGGGCCGCGCACCCGGACTGGGGGACGCTGGAGTTCGACTACGGCCGCAAGGAGGTCCGCAACTTCCTCGTCGCCAACGCCGTGTACTGGTGCGAGGAGTTCCACGTGGACGGGCTGCGCGTGGACGCGGTGGCCTCGATGCTCTACCTGGACTACTCGCGCAAGGACGGCGAGTGGACGCCCAACGAGCACGGCGGCCGGGAGAACCTGGACGCGGTGGCCCTGCTCCAGGAGATGAACGCCACCGTGTACCGCCGCTGCCCGGGGGTGGTGACGATCGCGGAGGAGTCCACCGCCTGGAACGGGGTGACCCGGCCGACGGACGGCGGCGGGCTGGGCTTCGGACTGAAGTGGAACATGGGGTGGATGCACGACACCCTGCGCTACATGTCCAAGGAGTCGGTGCACCGCAAGTACCACCACCACGACATGACCTTCGGGATGGTCTACGCCTTCAGCGAGAACTACGTGCTGCCCATCTCCCACGACGAGGTGGTGCACGGCAAGGGCTCCCTGGTGTCGAGGATGCCCGGTGAGGACTGGTGGCAGCGGCGGGCCGCGCACCGGGCGTACCTCGGCTTCATGTGGGCCCACCCCGGCAAGCAACTGCTGTTCATGGGACAGGAGTTCGCGCAGGGCTCGGAGTGGTCGGAGGTGTACGGGCCGGACTGGTGGCTGCTGGACTCCTCCTATTCCGCGGCCGCCGACCACCGGGGCGTGCGCGACCTGGTGCGCGACCTGAACCGCGCGTACACGGCCGCGCCCGCCCTGTGGGAACGGGACAGCGTGCCCGAGGGCTTCGCCTGGGTGGAGGCGGACGCGGCGGAGGACAACGTCTTCGCCTTCCTGCGGTACGCGCAGGACGGGTCGCAGCTGCTGGCGGTGTCGAACTTCTCGCCGGTGGTCCGGCACGGCTACCGCATCGGGGTGCCCGAGGAGGTCCCGCAGTGGCGGGAGGTGCTCAACACCGACCTGGAGGCCTACGGCGGCAGCGGCATCCACCACACCCGGCCGCTGCGCCCGGAGCCGGTGCCCGCGCAGGGCCGGGCGGCGAGCCTGCGGCTGACCCTGCCGCCGCTGGCCACGGTCTGGTTCAGGCCGTAGCGGCCGCCGCCAGCTCCTCCGCCAGCTCCTGGAGGAGCCGGCGCTTGGCGCGGGCCCCGACCAGCTGCTTCACCGGTTCGCCGTCGCGGAAGACGAGCAGCGTCGGCATGGACAGCACCCCGTACCGCGTGACGGCGGCGGGGTTGCGGTCCGCGTCGATCTGCACGACCTTGAGCCGGCCGGCCTCCTCGGCGGCGACCGCGGACAGTACGGGGGCCAGCTGGCGGCAGGGGCCGCACCAGTCCGCGGTGAACTCCACGAGGACCGGCCGTCCCCGCTCCCCCAGCACCTCGGCCTCGAAGTCCGCGTCGGTCACCTGCGCCACGCCCTGTGCGTGCACCATGTCGTTTCCTCTCCTCGTGTGTCGCCCGCCGCGCGGGCACGGGAACGTACGGGCTGTTCAGCCCGTCATCTCGCAGCGCGGCGCCGTGGTGGTCCCGGCCGCCGTCGCGGCGGCCTCCGCTGCGGTCTCCGCTGCGGCCGCCTCCGCTCCGGCCAGCTGGTGCGCGACCTGCTCGCGCACGCCGGTCAGCTGGCCGATCAGGCCGTCCAACTCGGCGAGCTTGCGCCGGTACACGGCGAGCGAGGCCGGGCAGGAGTCCCCCGCCGGATGCCCGGCACGCAGGCAGTCCACGAACGGCCGGGTCTCCTCCAGGTCGAAGCCGAAGTCCTGGAGCATGCGGATCTGGCGCAGCAGGCGCAGGTCGTCCTCGTCGTAGGTCCGGTAGCCGTTGGCCGCCCGCCGCGCGGGCAGCAGGCCGCGCGATTCGTAGTAGCGGAGCGTCCGGGTACTGGTTCCGGCCCGCTCGGCCAGTTCGCCGATGCGCATGGCCCGACCGTAGTCCTTGACGCGGACGTCAAGGCAAGAGGTGGTGGCGGGGCCCCTCGCCACCCCCGTATGCGAGGGGCCCCGACATGGATCACGTACGGGGGTGGTGGTCGGTTCACGTGGTGTGAGGGGTGTCACGGTTCTTGCGCCGGGCGGCTGTGGCTGGAACCGTGTCCTGGGAATGGATCTTCCCTCCTTCCCGATTACCGGACAGTCGCCAAGAAAACCGACTAATGCCCCTAACTCCATAGGATGTTCCTACGAGTTATGGGCTTGTTTGTTCGGTCTGTAGGCGCCGCAGCCCAGCCACTTCTACGGTGTGGCGTGTGCACTCCAGCCCACCTTTCAATGCCCCCGCCGCGCGTCGTCTGCGCGCGGCCCTGGGCATGGCGCCCGGTCATGTCGCCTATGGCCTCCGCGCCCAGTACGGACTGCTCGTCACCCCGGAGACCGTGATGGCGTGGGAGCGCGGCGAGATCTCGCCCACGTCCGCCGAACTCACCGCTCTCGCGGGCGTCCTGTGGTGCTCACCCGGAGAACTGCTCGCCGAGCCGGTCACCCTGCGCGAGCACCGGATCTCCAAGGGGCTGGCCGCCGAGGAGCTGGCCCGGCGGGTCGGCCTGGAGGCGAACTCCTACCAGAAGATGGAGGACACCGGCCGCTGGAGGGGCAACGAACGGCAGTCCGCGGCGCTGGCGGCGCTGCTGGGACTGACGCTGGCCCAGTTCGTGACGGCGACCGGGAAGCAGGAGGAGCTGGCCGAGCTGCTGCGCAGTGCGGTCACCACGCGCTGGCAGGCGTACGTGAAGCCGGTGGGGAAACTGCTGCCCATCCCCAAGGGGCACCTGGAGCGGGTGCTGGAGCAGCTGCACGGCGAGTACCAGTCGCGGATGGTGGCGACCTTGAGCTGGGGCGGCGGCGAGGGCGAGGCCGGGCGGGGGGACTCCGGGCGGGACTTCCTCGCGCAGATCGTGGACCGCTTCTGGCGGCTGGCCGGCGGTGCGGCGTAGGGCACGTCCGGGCGGTCCTGCGTCGGCGCGGGCGGCCCCGGGCCCTCCTCGCCGGGGACGGAACCGGGGCCGTCCGGCCGCCGTATCGGGGCCGGAGGTCCCGCCGCCGCGGGCCCCACGTCCTGCGGTGCGGCCCGCCGAGGGCCCGGGCGGGCGGCGGCAGACCCGGTCAGAAGACCGATTCCGCCTCGTACATCCGGTCCTCGGGGACGGTCTTCAGCTCGGTGACCGCATGGGCCAGCGGGGCCATCACGATCTCCGTGCCGCGCAGGGCGGTCATGTTGCCGAATTCCCCGCGGTGCACCGCTTCCACGGCGTGCCAGCCGAAGCGGGTGGCCAGCACCCGGTCGTAGGCGGTGGGGGTGCCGCCGCGCTGGACGTGGCCGAGGATGACCGGGCGGGCCTCCTTGCCCAGGCGCCGCTCCAGTTCGACGGCGAGGCGGTTGCCGATGCCGGCGAAGCGCTCGTGGCCGTACTGGTCGATGGCGCCCTTCTCGTACGGCATGGAGCCCTCGGCCGGGTGCGCGCCCTCGGCGACGCAGACGACGGCGAACTTCTTGCCCCGGGCGAAGCGCTCCTCCACCATCTTGACCAGGGCGTCCACCTCGAAGGGCCGCTCCGGCAGGCAGATCCCGTGGGCGCCGCCGCCCATGCCCGACTCCAGGGCGATCCAGCCCGCGTGGCGTCCCATGACCTCCACGACCATGACGCGCTGGTGGGACTCGGCGGTGGTCTTGAGCCGGTCGATGGCCTCGGTGGCGACCATGACGGCCGTGTCGAAGCCGAAGGTGCGGTCGGTGGAGGAGATGTCGTTGTCGATGGTCTTCGGCACGCCGACCACCGGCATCCCCGCGTCCGACAGCATCCGGGCGGCGGTCAGGGTGCCCTCGCCGCCGATCGGGATGAGGGCGTCGATGCCGTAGCGCGTGGCCAGTTCCTGAGCATTCTCGGCGGCCTCGTGGAGGCGGGCGCGCTCCATGCGGGCCGACCCCAGGATGGTGCCGCCCCGGGCCAGGATGCCGCTGACCGCATTGATGTCCAGGGGCCGGTAGTGGCCGTCCAGCAGGCCCTTGAAGCCGTCCTCGAAGCCGATGACCTCGTCGCCGTGGCCGACCAGGGCGCGGTGTACGACCGAGCGGATGACAGCGTTCAGGCCCGGGCAGTCGCCGCCTGCGGTGAGAACTCCGATACGCATCGTGCTGTGTCTCCTGCCGTACAAAGGTGGGGCGTCATGAGGAAGCCTGTCCGATTGTTCCACGGGCCGAGGGGGGCCCGCGTCTTCTGGTACTCCTCCCGCCGGGCCCTTCGACCCTTCCTGCCAGGGCTTTTTCCTGGCGGGCGTCCTATCCATTGGCGAGGGTATTGTCAAGAGGTCAGGCCGCATAAATCGGATATTCGCAGCATGGACGGAGAGCACGCGTGACGCGCAGCGTGTACGTGACCGGTATCGAGCGGGGAGACGGGCGCCAGGTCGTCGAGCTGGGGATCATGGAGCTCCTCACCCGGCAGACGGGCCGGGTCGGCGTCTACCGCCCGTTGCTCCACGACGGACCCGACCGCCTCTTCGACCTCCTGAAGGCCCGGTACCGCATCGAGCAGGACGCCGGGACGGCCTACGGCATGGAGTACCACGAGGCCTCGGTCCTGCTGGCGGAGAAGGGCACCGACGAGCTGGTCTCCCGGCTGGTGGACCGCTACCACCGGGTGGCCCGCGACTACGAGGTCATGCTGGTCCTCGGCACCGACTACGCCGACACCAACCTGCCGGACGAGCTGGCGCTCAACGCCCGCCTCGCCAACGAGCTGGGCGCCGTCGTCGTCCCCGTCGTGGGCGGCACCAAGCACCCGGCCGACGCGGTGCGCGCCGAGACCCGCAACGCCTACCGGGCCTACGAGAGCCTGGGCTGCCACGTCGTGGCGATGGTGGTCAACCGGGTGGCCGCCGAGGACCGGGACTCCATCGCCGAGCGGCTGGCCGCCCGGCTGCCCGTCCCCTGCTACGTGCTGCCGGACGACAAGTCGCTGTCCGCGCCGACCGTCGCGCAGATCACCGCCGCCCTCGGCGGCGAGGTGCTCCTCGGCGACGAGGCCGGGCTGGCCCGTGACGCCCTGGACTTCGTCTTCGGCGGCGCGATGCTGCCGAACTTCCTGAACGCCCTCACCCCCGGCTGCCTGGTCGTGACCCCCGGCGACCGCTCCGACCTGGTCATCGGGGCCCTGGCCGCGCACACCTCCGGCACCCCGCCGATCGCCGGCGTGCTGCTGACCCTGAACGAGCGCCCGACCGGGGACATCCTGACGCTGGCCTCGAAGCTGGCGCCGGGCACCCCGGTGGTGTCGGTGGCGGGCAACAGCTTCCCGACCGCGGCCGAACTCTTCTCCCTGCAGAGCCGGTTGAACTCCGCGACACCCCGCAAGCTGGAGACCGCACTCGGCCTCTTCGAGCGGCACGTGGACACCGGCGAGCTGCGCGACCTGCTGTCGGTGGCCCGCTCGGAGCGGGTCACGCCGATGATGTTCGAGCACGAGCTGCTGGAGCGGGCCCGCTCCCAGCGGCGGCGCGTGGTCCTCCCCGAGGGCACCGAGGAGCGCGTGCTGCGCGCCGCGGACGTGGTGCTGCGCCGCGGCGTCTGCGACCTGACCCTCCTCGGCGAGGAGCAGGCCATCCTGAAGAAGGCCGCCGACCTGGGCATCGACATCTCGGGCGCGCAGCTCATCGACCCGGCGCTCTCCCCGCTCCGTACGCGGTTCGCCGAGTTCTACGCGCAGGCCCGCGCGCACAAGGGCATGACGGTGGAGCTGGCCGCCGACGTGGTCACCGACGTCAACTACTTCGGGACGCTGATGGTCCAGGAGGGCCTCGCCGACGGCATGGTGTCCGGCTCGGTGCACTCCACCGCCGCGACCATCCGCCCCGCCTTCGAGATCATCAAGACCAAGCCGGAGGCGTCGATCGTCTCCTCGGTGTTCTTCATGTGCCTGGCCGACAAGGTCCTCGTCTACGGGGACTGCGCGGTCAACCCGGACCCGGGCGCGGAGCAGCTCGCCGACATCGCCGTGCAGTCGGCGGCGACCGCTGCCGCCTTCGGCGTCGAGCCGCGGATCGCCATGCTCTCGTACTCCACCGGCACCTCGGGGTCGGGAGCGGACGTGGACAAGGTCCGCAAGGCCACCGAGCTGGTCCGCGAGCAGCGCCCCGACCTGCTGATCGAGGGCCCCATCCAGTACGACGCGGCCGTGGAGCCCTCGGTCGCCGCGACGAAGCTGCCCGATTCGGAGGTGGCCGGACGGGCCTCCGTACTGATCTTCCCGGACCTGAACACGGGCAACAACACGTACAAGGCCGTGCAGCGCTCGGCGGGCGCTGTCGCCGTCGGGCCGGTGCTCCAGGGGCTGCGCAAGCCGGTCAACGACCTGTCCCGGGGCGCCCTCGTCCAGGACATCGTCACCACCGTGGCGATCACCGCGATCCAGGCGCAGACCCCGGCCGAGGACCCCGCCCCCTCCGCATGACCGCCCGCACCCCCCTCCCTCCCCCACACGAGAAGGCACCGCATCCGTGACCGCTTCCCGCGTACTCGTCCTCAACTCCGGCTCCTCGTCGGTCAAGTACCAGCTCCTCGACATGGCCGACCGCTCGCGCCTGGCCGCGGGTCTGGTGGAGCGCATCGGGGAGGAGAACTCCCGGCTCGTGCACGAGCGGCTGGCGGACGGCGCGGACGCGGGCGCCCCCGACGCCCGCCGCGAGCGGCTCGGCCCGATCGCCGGGCACGAGGCCGCGCTGGCGGCCGTGGCGCAGGAGCTCGCCGCCGACGGGATGGGGCTGGACTCCCCCGAACTGGCCGCCGTGGGTCACCGGGTGGTGCACGGCGGGACCCGCTTCACCCGGCCGACCGTGGTGGACGACGAGGTGCTGGCGGAGATCCGCAGCCTGGTCCCGCTGGCCCCGCTGCACAATCCGGCGAACGTGACGGGCATCGAGGTGGCCCGCGGGCTGCGCGGGGACATCCCGCAGGTCGCCGTCTTCGACACCGCCTTCCACTCGACGATGCCGGAGTACGCGGCCCGGTACGCGATCGATGCCGCGACGGCCGACAAGTACGCCATCCGGCGGTACGGCTTCCACGGCACCTCCCACGCCTACGTCTCGCGGGCGACGGCGGCGCTGCTCGGCCGGCCGGTGGAGGACGTGAACGTGATTGTGCTGCACCTGGGCAACGGGGCCTCCGCCTCGGCAGTCCGGGGCGGCGTGTGCGTGGAGACCTCGATGGGCCTGACCCCGCTGGAGGGACTGGTCATGGGCACCCGGTCCGGGGACCTCGACCCGGCGGTCGTCTTCCACCTGGCGCGGGTCGGCGGTCTCTCGGTGGATGAGATCGATTCGCTCCTGAACAAGAAGAGCGGTCTGCTGGGCATGTGCGGGGACAACGACATGCGCGAGGTGCTGCGGCGGGCGGGCGAGGGCGACGAGGCCGCCGGTGTCGCGTTCGCCGCGTACGTACACCGTCTGAAGAAGTACATCGGGGCCTACTCGGCCGTGCTCGGGCGGGTGGACGCGGTGGCGTTCACGGCCGGGGTGGGCGAGAACGCGCACCAGGTCCGGGAAGCTGCCGTGGACGGGCTCGCCGAGCTGGGCCTGGCCCTGGACCTCCAGGCGAATGCCGAGCGCTCCCGCGAGCCGCGGCTGGTGTCGGCGGAGTACGCCCGGGTGGCGGTGGCGGTGGTCCCCACGGACGAGGAACTGGAGATCGCCACCCAGACTTACGCGCTCGTTACCCGGTAGTCACTTGGACTTTCCACCAGACGGAATATTCCGCTGCGAAACAAACCGATAGGATCCGCTCCATGCGCCGTTCCAAAATCGTCTGCACGCTGGGCCCCGCCGTCGACTCGTATGAGCAGCTGAAAGCGCTCATCGAGGCAGGCATGAACGTGGCCCGATTCAACTTCAGCCACGGATCCCAGGCAGAACACCAGGAGCGGTACGACCGCGTCCGGCAGGTCTCCCAGGACACCGGGCGCGCCGTCGGCGTCCTCGCCGACCTCCAAGGCCCGAAGATCCGTCTGGAGACCTTCGCCGAGGGTCCCGTCGAGCTGGTGCGCGGTGACGAGTTCACCATCACCACCGAGGACGTCCCCGGCGACAAGTCCATCTGCGGCACCACCTACAAGGGTCTGCCCGGCGACGTCTCCAAGGGCGACCAGGTCCTCATCAACGACGGCAACGTCGAGCTGCGGGTGACCGGGGTCGAGGGCCCGCGGGTCAAGACCATCGTCATCGAGGGCGGTGTCATCTCGGACCACAAGGGCATCAACCTGCCGGGTGCCGCCGTCAACGTCCCCGCCCTGTCGGAGAAGGACGTCGACGACCTCCGCTTCGCCCTGCGGATGGGCTGCGACATGGTCGCCCTGTCCTTCGTCCGCGACGCCAACGACGTCAAGGACGTCCACAAGGTCATGGACGAGGAGGGCCGCCGGGTCCCCGTCATCGCCAAGGTCGAGAAGCCGCAGGCGGTCGCCAACATGGAGGCCGTCGTCGACGCCTTCGACGCGGTCATGGTGGCCCGTGGCGACCTGGCCGTCGAGTACCCGCTCGAAAAGGTCCCGATGGTCCAGAAGCGGCTCATCGAGATGTGCCGCCGCAACGCCAAGCCCGTGATCGTCGCGACCCAGATGATGGAGTCGATGATCACCAACTCCCGTCCGACGCGCGCGGAGGCCTCCGACGTGGCCAACGCCATCCTGGACGGCGCGGACGCGGTCATGCTGTCCGCCGAGTCCTCGGTGGGCGCCTACCCGATCGAGACCGTCAAGACGATGTCGAAGATCGTCACGGCGGCCGAGGAAGAGCTCCTCTCCAAGGGCCTGCAGCCGCTGGTCCCCGGCAAGAAGCCGCGCACCCAGGGCGGTTCCGTGGCCCGCGCCGCCTGCGAGATCGCGGACTTCCTGGGCGGCAAGGCGCTGATCGCCTTCACCCAGTCCGGTGACACGGCCCGCCGGCTCTCGCGCTACCGCGCGACGCAGCCGATCCTGGCCTTCACCACCGACGTCAACACCCGCAACCAGCTCACGCTGAGCTGGGGCGTCGAGTCCTACATCGTCCCGCACGTGGACACCACCGACGCGATGGTCGACCTCGTCGACGGCGAGCTGCTGAAGCTCCAGCGCTACAACGACGGCGACACCATGGTCATCACCGCCGGCTCGCCCCCCGGCGTCCCGGGCACCACCAACATGGTCCGGGTCCACCACGTCGGCGGCGTCACCCGCGACTGAGCCCGCACCGCAGGACTCTGCCGCACAGAGGCCGAGGGCGGCACCCCGCAGTGATGCGGGGTGCCGCCCTCGGCGCTTGCGGCGGGCCGTACGGGACTACTCCGGCGGGCCGATGTAGTTCTTCAGGCCCGGGACGGTCAGGGTGCCGCCGAACTGGCCCGCCTGGACGACCTTGACGTCCGTGAAGAACGCGAAGGGGACGTTCAGGGGCGGCGGGCTGTTGGGGGTGAACTCGATGGGGATCAGTCCGAAGAGGTTGCCCTTGAGGCTCTCGGTGTACATCGTCACCGTGCCGCCGCGGATCTTGGACGTGGAGCCCGGACGGGACTTCAGGTGGGCGACGTTCCCCTCCTTGCCGACCGTCTGGTACAGGTCCTTGATGTCGAGCGAGTCCGCCGTGAACTTCAGGACCTTCTTGATCTTGCCGCTGCCCGTCTTCACCTCGACGATGCCGTGGTAGTCGAGGCCGTAGAGGGTCAGCAGGGAGCTGTCGAGGTACCAGGGCTCGTCCGGCAGGAGCGGGATGCCCTGCTCCAGTTCGGCGTCGGCCAGGGCCTTGGCGTCGTAGGTCGGGCACGGGAACGGCTGCTTGCCGTCCGGGTCCGCGGACTCCTCCGGCTTCGCCTCGTCCTCGGCGTCGGGGTCCTCCCCGTCCTTCGCCTTCGGGTCGTCCTCGGACTTCTGCTTGCCGTCCCCGGCCGCGCCGGGCTTCCCGCCCGTCTCGTCCTTGGGGGTCCGGGCGGTGTCCTTGACGTCCTTCGGCAGCTCCTCGACCTCGGCGCCGGCCTTCTTGGCCGCGTCGCGGATCGCGTCGGCGGCCGGGTCCGGGGTCTGCGCACCGCTCGCGGTGGGCGCAGGAGCCGGGCCCGCCGCCTCCTGGCCGCCGGTGAGCGTCTTGCCGATGCCGTCCACCAGCCCCTTGAGGGCGTCGCCGACACCCAGCGGGTCCAGCGGGTTCGGGGTCGTGGACGCGGCGGGCGTGGCGGTCGGCTCCGCCTTCTTGTCCTCCGGGGTCCCGGTCTTCGCCGCGCCGGTCCCGGACTCGGTCCCGGGCTTGGCCTCGGGCTTGGCCTCGGGCTTGGCCGCCGGCGGGGTCACGCCGGGCTTCGGCGTCCCGGACGCGGAGGGCGAGGGCGTCGCGCCGGGCGACGTGCTCGGCGCGGGCGTCTTCGAGGGCGTCGGCGAGGCCGACTCGGCCGGCTCGTCGGACCGCGTCACGCACGGCCCGGGCGCGAAGGGGATCTCCTTGTCGTCGGCCACGGCCAGCTTCGGCGCCATGCCCATCCCGACGAAAACCGCCGTCGGCATCGCAGCCAGCGCCATCGTCTTGCCGACGGGTATCTGGAGCTTGTTCAGCAGCGACTTCCTGGGAGCCGCATGCCGCGGCCCCTTGCTCTCACGGGACTCTGCGCCTGGGGGCGCCCCCCGCTGCGTCTCGTCACCCCGCACTGTTCCTCCCGCCATCGGCGTGGGCAGTCGTCTCGCTCGTGTATGCCGTTTCCGTGCCGCGGGGCCCGGGGATTCCCTGGGGGCCCGCCATCGCGTCGGCCTTGCCCAGGCTCACCGGCGGGTGGTCCGCGGGATCGGCCGGGGCGGGGTGGGCCGCCGCGGCAGCGTCCTGCAGGGGTGCTTCTTCGTCCGGCTGGCCGGGAGCCCACGAGAGGGCGAGGGCTCCGCCGACCATGGAGAAGAGGAAGCCCATGAAGAAGCCGCCGAGGTTGGACACCGGCAGCGACACCAGGGCCAGCAGGATGGCGGCCACGCCGGCGAAGACGCGGATGGCCTGCTGGAACCACAGGGCCAGGCCCAGCGTGATCAGCAGGACACCGATGATCAGTGCTCCCGCGCCGCCCGTGGTGGCCATGGCGAGAGTGACGTTGCCCAGCCGGAGGTCCGCGTAAGGGAAGTAGGCGATGGGGAAGCCGCCGAGGAGCGTGAACAGCCCGGCCCAGAAGGGACGGCGGCCGCGCCAGGCGCGAAAGCGGTAGTACACCACGGTGAGCCAGGCGTCGTCTTCGGCGCGCACGTGAACCGGGGCCTGGGGGTTCATGGACAACAGCTCCCTGAAAACGGTGGTACTGGAGAACTCGGTGGAGCCGGACGGGCGGGCGGCGGCTCACGCCGCCGGCCGCCCCTCCGGTCACCCGCCGGGACGGATTACTTCTCGTCCTGGTAGCACGGCTGGTCGCCGCCGAGCAGACGCAGCTTCAGGTCGGGCAGCTTGAAGGTGCCCGCCGTGGTGGCCCACGCCTTCTGGCGCACGTTCGACAGAACGGCCTTGTCGGCCCGCTGCGAGAACGCGTACGGGCTCGAGACCGTACCGGCCTGCGGCTTCGTCTTGTGGCCCGCGTCGCCGACCGCGACACCGATGTCCAGGTTCTTGAACTCGGCGTCGGTGTCGAGCTCGGCCACATCCAGGTAGATGTTGTCGGCTACGGCCGGCTTGCCCTTGTGACCCGTACGCAGCTGGAGCGTGATGTTGCCCAGCGGCGTCGGGGTGACCAGGGACTGGCACATGTTGGTGATTTCGGCGTGGCTGAACCCGGAGATGGTGACCGGGTGGTGCGCCGCGTTGCCCTTGAGGTCGTGCCCCTCGGCGATACCGCCGTACTGAATGAGGTTGTCACCGTCGAGCTTGTCGGCCGAGACCTTGAAGTCCTGGCCGGAGACGCTGAAGGACGCCGCGAGGGCACCCTGCGCCAGACCCACACCGACCGCGGCCGTGGCCGCGATGCTCGGCACCATGACGAGCGCGAAGCGCTTCCATCTGGTCCCGCCACGAACCTGAGAACTCATTTTGTTCCTCCTTCTCGGACGTACATCTCCGGTCCGGGCCGTGCCCGTCCTGGGATGGGAGAAGTGCTACGTCCTCGGGAAGGAGCGCAGGCGGCCGGGCCGCGGCTGGGCCACGTCCGATACACCGGCGATCACCCCCGAGCGACAACCACTGGGCCACGCGTTCGCGCAACCTGGGGGGACAGGCCCTGCCGGTGCGGCAAGGACCCCCCTGTCCCACGCCCCGTGCCACTGCCACGGGCCGACTCGGTGGGGACCCTCCACCGCGGCTCCGGATGAGCGGCTCTGCGGGAAGGACCGAGCGTCGCCGATCGTGGTCCATTCCCGGCCGGGGCACAAGGGGGTTCGTTACTGGCGGGTAACGGCCAGATAACCGGGGGTCTGCACGCCGCCACCGGGGTGCAACACAGGGTGTCACCGAAGGGCACGACAGAACGGGATATGAGCGAACACTCCGGACAGAACACGGGGTTCGGCTTACTACGAGTAACAGCGGCCGCTATTGCCAAGTTTTGGCAAAGTGCGGCCGCTGTTCGGCTACCTGTCAACAAATCCCCGGTGGACCACCGGTGACCGTCCGTCTTCTGCGGGGCTGCCTAGAACAGCACCCGGGCCAGCGCGGTACGCGCCGCCGTGACCCGCGGGTCGTCCGCGCCGATGACCTCGAACAGCTCCAGCAGCCGCAGCCGCACGGCGTCCCGGTCCTCACCGAACGTCACCCGTACGGTGTCCACCAGGCGCCCGAAAGCGTCCTCCACGTGGCCGCCGACCAGGTCCAGGTCGGCCGCGGCGATCTGCGCCGCCGGATCCCGCGGGTTCTCCGCGGCTGCGGTGCGCACCGCCTGCGGGTCCATGTCCTGCACGCGGGTGAGCAGCTCGGCCTGGGCCAGGCCCAGCTTGGCCTCGGTGTTGCCCGGGTCGTCGGCCAGCACGTTCTTGTACGCCTGGACCGCACCGCCCAGGTCGCCGGCGTCCAGCGCGACGACGGCCGCCTCCAGCAGCGCGTCGTGCGGACCGGCCGGGGCTTCGGCGGGGGCGGCCGGGGCGGCCCCCTCGGCGTGCGGGTCCACCTCGATGCCGATGATCCCGAAGCGCTCCTCGGCGACCTGCACCAGCTGGGCCAGGGTCTCGCGGATCTGCTGCTCGGGCACGGCGCCCTGGAACAGGGGCAGCACCTGTCCCGCGACCACGGCGAAGACCGCCGGGATGCCCTGGATGCCGAACTGCTGCATCAGCATCTGGTTGGCGTCGACGTCGACCTTGGCCAGGACCAGGCGGCCGTTCGCCTCGACGGTCAGCCGCTCCAGGAGCGGGCTGAGCTGCTTGCAGGGCTCGCACCACTCGGCCCAGAAGTCGAGGACCACCGGCACTTCGGCGGAGAGCTGGATGACATCGCGTTCGAACCCGGCTTCGTCGACGTCGAGGACGAGCGCGGAGGGCGCCACGCCGCCGGCGGACGCACCGTCGCCGGCCTGGTCGGCCTGGCGCGCCGATGCGGCGCGCGCCTGCTCGGCCTTGGCCTTGGCCTCACCGGCCGCCTTCACCGCGGCGAGGTCGACGACGCCGCTCATGGACATGTTTCTGGGCTGCATGCGTACATCCTCCCCCGTGTGCGCGCGTCGGCGAAAAAGATCGCGTGAATTGAGCGGAGCACCGCGCCGATCCCGCCGTTGTTGCGGGTCGGCGCGGGTACCGCGGTCATCGGACTGCTTCCCCACCTGGTCGGCGCCGGGTCCCCACCTGGCGCCTGTAGCTCTTCGCGTGGTTGTCGCTCTTACGCTACGAGCCGTAGCGTAACTCCTCGCGCCCCCCGGCGCCCCGTGATCTGAACCACAGCACCGAGTGCCCCGGCGGTTCCCCTACCGACCGGTATGGTCTCGGCCATGCGCAACCCCAGCCCCGGCACGAGTACCGGCACCGGCTCCGCGAGCGGCCGCACCGGACGGCCCCGCAGCGCCGCCGCGGACGCCGCCATCCTCGCCGCGACCCGGGACGCGCTGGTCGAGCTGGGCTGGTCGAAGCTGACGATGAGCGACGTCTCGGTGCGGGCGGGGGTCGCCAAGACCACCCTCTACCGCCGCTGGGCAGGCAAGAACGAGCTGGTCGTGGACGCGGTGGCGGAGCTCTTCGACGCCCTGGAGCTCCCGGACCGGGGCTCCCTCGAAGCCGACATCGAGTACGTGGTCCTGCAGTTCGCCGCGCTGCTGCGGCGCCCGGAGGCCCGTACGGCCCTGATGGCCGTGGTCGCCGAGTCCACCCGCGACGAGGCCCTGCGCGACCGTATCCGGTCGGCGATCGTGGACCGGCAGAAACGTCTCGTCGTCCTGGGCCGCGAACGGGCCCAGGCCCGCGGCGAGCTCCCGTACGAGGCGGACGAGGCCCTCGCCGGCCACACCACCGATCTGATCTTCGACGTGATCGCGGGGACCGTGGTGCACCGGGCCCTGGTGAGCTCCGAACCGGTGGACGAGCTGTGGGTCGCCGCCTTCACGGCCCTGCTGATGCACGGCCTCCGGGGCCCGGGCGCACCCTGACCGCGCAGGGGCCCGGCCGCCCGGCCAGGCGCCGGCGCCCCGCACGCAAGCGGGAGAGGCCGGTCGCGGCGCGCCGCGGGGGCGCCGCGACCGGCCTCGGGCCGGGGCGGGGGCTCGCAGGGAGCCGGGGCTCAGAAGCCCGGCGGCTCCGTGTAGGTGCCCCACTCCTCGCGCAGGACGTTGCAGATCTCGCCGAGCGTGGCCTCGGCCCGGACCGCGTCCAACATGGCCGGAATCATGTTGGAGCCGTCGCGCGCCGCCGCCAGCATGTCCGCCAGGGCGGCATCGACCTGCGCGTCGTCCCGGCGGTCCTTGCGGGCGGCGAGCTCGCGCACCTGGACCTTCTCCACCTCGTGGCTCACCCGGAGGATCTCCAGGTCCCCGGTGACCGAGCCGTGGTGGACGTTGACGCCGACGACCCGCTTGTCGCCCTTCTCCAGCGACCTCTGGTACTGGAAGGCCGACTCGGCGATCTCGCCGGTGAACCAGCCGTCCTCGATCCCGCGCAGGATGCCGGAGGTGATCGGCCCGATCGGGTGCTGCCCGTCCGGGTGGGCGCGCAGTCCGCGCTCCTTGATCTGGTCGAAGATCTTCTCCGCGTCCGCCTCGATGCGGTCGGTGAGCTGCTCCACGTACCAGGAGCCGCCCAGCGGGTCCGCCACGTTGGCGATGCCGGTCTCCTCCATGAGCACCTGCTGGGTGCGCAGGGCGATCTCGGCGGCCTGCTCGCTCGGCAGCGCGAGGGTCTCGTCCAGGGCGTTGGTGTGCAGCGAGTTCGTGCCGCCGAGGACGGCCGAGAGGGCCTCCACCGCGGTGCGCACGACGTTGTTGTATGGCTGCTGCGCGGTCAGCGAGACCCCGGCGGTCTGGGTGTGGAAGCGCAGCCACATCGACTTCTCGCTCTGAGCCCCGTACACCTCCTTCATCCAGCGCGCCCAGATCCGGCGGGCGGCGCGGAACTTGGCGATCTCCTCGAAGAAGTCGAGGTGGGCGTCGAAGAAGAAGGAGAGGCCGGGGGCGAAGACGTCCACGTCCATGCCGCGGGAGAGCCCGAGCTCCACGTACCCGAAGCCGTCGGCGAGGGTGTAGGCGAGCTCCTGCGCGGCCGTCGCCCCGGCCTCGCGGATGTGGTAGCCGGAGACGGACAGCGGCTTGTACGCCGGGATGCCCCGGGCGCAGTACTCCATGAGGTCGCCGATGAGGCGCAGGTGCGGCTCGGGCTCGAAGAGCCACTCCTTCTGGGCGATGTACTCCTTGAAGATGTCGGTCTGGAGGGTGCCGTTCAGGAGGGCGGGGTCCACGCCCTGCCGCTCGGCGGCCACCAGGTACATGCAGAAGGCCGGCACGGCCGGCCCGGAGATCGTCATGGAGGTCGTGACGTCGCCCAGCGGGATGTCCTTGAAGAGGACCTCCATGTCGGCGGCGGAGTCGATGGCGACCCCGCAGTGCCCGACCTCGCCGAGGGCGCGGGGGTCGTCGGAGTCCCGGCCCATGAGGGTCGGCATGTCGAAGGCGACCGAGAGCCCGCCGCCGCCGGCGGCGAGGATCATCTTGTAGCGCTCGTTGGTCTGCTCGGCGTTGCCGAAGCCGGCGAACTGCCGGATGGTCCAGGTCCGCCCCCGATAGCCGGTGGCGTGCAGACCGCGGGTGTACGGGTACTCCCCCGGCCACCCGATCCGCTCGAACCCCTCGTACGTGTCGCCGGGCCGCGGCCCGTACACCGGATCGACCGCATCGCCGGAGAGCGTGGTGAAGTCTGCCTCGCGCTTGCGGGCCTTGTCATAGCGGGCCTGCCAGCGACGGCGGCCTTCCTCGATGGCGTGAGCGTCCATGACTCGAATTTACTAGGACGTCCTAGTAAATGTCGATGGGCAACCCCGGGGAGTCGCCCCGGGGTGTGGGAGATCAGGCCTTCGCGGCGGCGAGGCCGCCGCTGACCAGCGGCTCGACCTCGGCGCGGACCTTGCGCTCGACGAAGAAGGCGGCGAGCGGGATCGTGCCGGAGAGCATGACCCAGAGCATCTTGCCGAAGGACCACTTCGCCTTGGAGCTGAGGTCGAAGGCGAACACCAGGTAGATCATGAAGAGCACGCCGTGGGCCTGGGAGACCACGAAGGTCAGGTCGGCGCCCTTGTCGAAGCCGTACTTGAAAACCATGCAGGTGCAGAGCACCAGCAGCATGACGGCAGTGGCAAAGGCCATCACCCGGTAGCGGGTCAGCACGCTCTTCTTCATGCCGACGAGCCTAACCGTCCGGTGTGCGCGATCCCGACGGGGGTGCTCCCGAACCGGCGTGACGGTGCTTACTCCCGCGGCCCTGCCGTCCCGGGGTCCCGGGGTCCTGCCTGCGGTCCTGCCGCCCCCGCGTCCCGCCCGTCCGCCCGTCCGCCCGTCCGCCCGTCCGCTCACTTCTCGTCGAAGTCGGCGGCCGCCACCCGCAGCGGGCGCAGCAGCGCGAAGATCTCGGCGCACTCCTCGGCGTCGTACGCCCCGAGCCCGAAGTCGACCTCCATCAGGTCCCGGGTGGCGGCCTCGACGACCTCGCGGCCCTTGTCGGTGATGGACGCCAGAGTGCCGCGGCCGTCGTTCGGGTTCGGCCGCTTGTCGACGAGCCCGGAGCGCACCAGCCGGTCCACCGTGTTCGTCACCGAGGTCGGGTGCACCATCAACCGCTCCCCGATCTTCGACATGGGCAGCTCGCCGGCCTTGGAGAAGGTGAGCAGCACCAGCGCCTCGTACCGGGCGAAGGTCAGACCGTACGGCTTGACCACCGCGTCGACCTCGCCGAGCAGGATCTGGTGCGCCCGCATGATCGAGGTGATGGCGGCCATCGAGGGCACCGGCCCCCAGCGCTGCTGCCACAGTTCGTCGGCGCGGGCGATGGGATCGAAGGGAAGGCTGAGCGGCTTGGGCACGCACCAGACCCTACCGGGCGGTCATTTGGCGGCCACCCCTGTCTCACCCCTCGGCCCGCCCGCCTCCCGCGCGGCGGCCCGGAGTTCGGCGAGGAGCAGCAGGACCACCGCGGTGCCGAGCAGTCCGGAGCCGGTGACGACCACGTGGACCGGCAGGAATTCGGCGGCCAGGCCGCCCAGGGCCATGCCCACGCCCTGGAGGGTCATCAGGCCCGTGCTGAGCAGGGTCATCGCGCGGCCCCGCAGGTCGGCGGGGACCGCATCCACCCACCACTGGTCGAGGCCCAGGGTGTGGGCCTGGGCCAGCCCGGCGAGCACGAGGGCCGCGAGCACCCCGGGCACCCCGGGGCGGACCGCGAACAGGACGAGCGGCAGCAGGGCCGCGGCGGCGAGGGGGGCCGTGATGCGCGAACGCGTTCGGGCGGTGAGTGCCGAGCCGGCCCACACCTCGCCGGCGATGGTGGCGGCGGGCAGCGCGCACATCAGCAGCCCGAGGGCGGCGGTGCCGGCGCCGAGTGCGTCGGCGTAGGGGGCGAGGAGCACCTCGGGCACGACGACGAAGACCGGGGGCAGCCAGAACAGCAGGGTCAGGGCGCGCAGCCGGCGGCCCGCGAGCACGGCGCGCAGCCCGGAGAGGGGGGAGGTGCGGGTGCCCGCGGCGCGGGCGGGGCGGGCCCGGGTGCCCAGGCGCAGCAGCAGTGCGGACCCCAGGAATCCGGCGGCGGTCAGCGCGACGGCTCCGCGGGGCGCGAGCACGGTGAGCAGCAGTCCGCCGAGCCCGAAGCCGACGAGCTGGGCGCTCTGGGCCACCATCCGCAGCAGGGAGCGGCCGAGGACGAAGGCCTCGCCGGTTCCGAGCACGTCGGCCAGGGAGGCGTTGCGCGTGCCCTGGAAGAGGGGGGCGACGAAGGCCACCGCGCAGCGCAGGACCAGCAGCAGCGCCACGGGGGTGCCCGGCCAGGCCATGGCGGCGGCGCAGGCCGCGCAGAGGAGGTCGCAGCCGACGAGCACCCGGCGGGCGGGGTACCGGTCGGCGATCCCGGCGAGCAGCGTGCCGCCGAGGGCGTAGGGGAGGAAGCCGAGGGCGAAGGTGAGCGCGCTCAGCAGCGGCGAGCCGGTGGCCCGGTAGACGAGGACGGTGAGGGCGATCTCGGCGACGACGACGCCGAGGACGGAGATCAGGTGCGCGGCGAAGACGGCCCGGAACTCCTTGATCCGGAAGACCGGGCGGTACCCGGCGGAGCGGGCGGGGGCTTCGGCCCCGGTGGCGTGCGGCATGGCTGCCACCTTGGCGGGGGGCCGGCCGGCGGCCCAGAGATTCGTCCCTGTACGAAACTTGGAGGGAGCGCATGCCGTGGAGCGCCGGGCACCCCGGGGCGCGGCGTGCGCGGCACGGAGGGCCGTGATGGGGTTCCACTTCCGCTTCGGGGCCGGCGACCTGCTGCGCTGCCGGTTCTCGCTCTCCCCGCGCTGGGAGACGCAGGAGGCGGTGCGGGCGCTGCTGCGCCCCTACCGCCAGGCGTACCACCTGCCCTGGCTCAGCCGGGTCCGGGAGGCGGCCGAGGGGCTGGACCTGCGGCCGCTGTGGCTGCTCATGCCGCTCGTCGGACACCATCCGGACTTCCTCAGCCCGCCGCCCGTGGGTCCGTCCGTCACCCTGGAGGAGGAGCTGGCCCGGGTGCGCGCCGCCGACCCCGAAGCGGCCCGCGAGGACCTGCGGCAGTCCCTGGTGTGCACCCCCGGCGCCCTGGAGAGCGACATCGGGCAGCGGATGCTGGCGGATCCGGCCCGGGCGGTGCGGGAGCTCGCGGACCTCACCGAGCAGGCCTGGCACGCCCTGGTCGCACCGCACTGGCCGCGGCTGCGGGGGCTGTTGGAGGCGGACATCCTCTTCCACTCGCGGCGGTTGGCGGCGGGCGGCCTGGAGGCCCTGTTCGACGGGCTCCACCCGGACCTGCACTGGGACGCGCCGGCGGCCACCCTGACCATCGAACGGCCGGGCCACCACGACCGCGACCTGGGCGGGCAGGGGCTGCTGCTGATGCCGAGCGCCTTCGTCTGGCCGGAGGTGGTGGGCGGTTACGACCCGCCCTGGCAGCCGACCCTGATCTATCCGGCCCGCGGTGTCGGAGCCCTGTGGACGGCTTCGGCGGGCCCCACCCCGCAGGCGCTGGCGCGGCTGCTGGGGCGGGTCCGGGCCGATGTGCTGTGCGCCCTGCACGAACCGGCCTCGACCACGGCCTTGGCGCACCGCCTGGGGCTGGCTCCGTCCACGGTCTCCGCGCACCTGGGGGTGCTGCGGGCGGCGGGCCTGCTCCTCTCGCGGCGGCACGGCCACCAGATCCTCTACGAACGGACCCCGCTGGCCCTCGCCCTCACCTCGGGCGGGCCCTGAGGCGGAGCGGGCGACCGCGGAGCCGGCGCGAGCGGGGAGGCGGCGCGGGCGGGGAGGGGGCGGCGGGCGGGAAGGAGACGGCGGGCGGGGAAGGGGCGGCGGGCGGTGTCGCGGAACGGGGCCGCATGTCCGTCATGTCACGATGTCCCGGTTCGCCGCCCGATCCTTCGTCCCGAGGAAGCCGGATGCCAGGACGCCGCCGCCCCGCCGCCCCCTCCCGCAGACCCCTCGCCGCCCTCACCCTCGTCCTGCTGCTCGCCCTCCTCGCCGGATGCGGCGGGGCGGGCGACGCCCTGCCGGAGTCCGCCTCCGCGCCCGCCCCGGCCGAGGGGCCGGCCGCTGCCGCGGTCGGGGCCGCCGGCTCCCCGTTCTGGGTCGACCCGCGCAGCGAGGCCGCCCGGCAGGTCGCCGCCTGGGAGGCGCAGGGACGCTACGACGACGCCCAGGTGCTTCGCCGGATCGCGGACCGGCCGCTGGCCCTGTGGGTGCCCGGCGACCCGGGCCCCGGGGTCCGCCGGGCCGCGGCCGCGGCCCGGGCGGCGGGAAAGGTCCTGGTGCTGGCCGCGCACAACCTCCCGCGCCGCGCCTGCGGGCGGCAGCCGGCCGGCGGCGCCCGGGACGCCCGGGCCTACCGCAGCTGGACCGCAGCCCTCGCCGCCGCCGTCGGCGACGCCCGGGCGCTGGTGGTCCTGGAACCCGGGGCGCTGGCCCAGGCCGTCGACGGCTGCACCGGCCCGGAGGGGCCCACCGGGCGGTACCGGCTGCTCGCCGAGGCCGTCGACCGGCTCAAGGAGAACCGCAACACCCGGGTCTACCTCGACGCGGGCGGCCCGGACCGGGTCGCGGACCCGCGCCGGCTCGCCGAACCCCTGCGCACGTCCGGCCTCGCCCGCGCCGACGGGTTCGCGCTCAACGTCTCCGGCTTCCGGCCGGATGCGGCGGTACGGGCGTACGGAGCCGCGCTCTCCGCGGCGGCCGACGGCGCGCACTTCGTCCTGGACACCGGCCGCAACGGCGAGGGTCCCCCGCCCGCCGGCGGTCCGCAGGCCTCCTGCAATCCGCCGGGCCGCGCCCTGGGCGCACCGCCGACCACCGACACGGGGGACCCGCTCGTGGACGCCTTCCTCTGGGTCGCGCGGCCCGGCCTCTCCGACGGCCCCTGCCGGGGCGGTCCGCAGGCCGGCCACTGGTGGCCCGAGTACGCCCTGGGCCTGGCCCGCCGCTCGCGGGAGTAGCCCCGGACGGTCGGCGGGCGGCCGGCGGGGCGGCGCCGGCCGGGGGCGGTCAGCCCTGGGCGAGGTGGCGTTCCACCGTCTCGACCTTCGAGGTGATCCCGTCGCTGACGCCCGGCCGGATGTCGGCCTTGAGGATGAAGGAGACCCGCGGCGCGCGCTCCTCCACGGCGGCCACCGCGCGCCGCACCACGTCCATGACCTGGTCCCAGTCGCCCTCGATGGTGGTGAACATGGCGTCGGTGCGGTGGGGCAGACCGGACGCGCGCACCACGCGGACCGCGTCGGCGACGTACTCGCCGACCTCTTCGCCGACCCCCAGCGGGGTCACCGAGAACGCGACGATCATGCCTCGGCCGCCTGCCGGGCACGGGCGGCGATGACGCTGTCGGCCTCGTCGCGCTTGAGGAGCTTGTCGCCATAGAGGCCGCCGAAGGGCACCAGCGCCAGCAGGAAGAACAGGGCGACCCTCTTGACCGGCCACTTCGCCCGGTTCCACACGTCCAGCAGGAAGAGGGAGTAGAGAACGAACAGAATCCCGTGCAGGACGCCGAGCGGCATCATCAGGTAGTCGATGTCCGTCGTCCGCTTCAGCAGCGAACCGAAGATCAGCAGGGCCGGGAAGGACAGCGCCTCCGGGACGGAGATGAGGCGCAGCCGGTGCAGGGCGGAGGCGGTCTTGATGTCCACGGAGAACCTTCGGGGATGGCGGTCGGGGTCCGTCCCAGTGTCTCAGCCGCTTTGCGGGATCTTGACCCGGCCCCGGCCCGCGGGGCGCAAGTGTGGCGCATATCGGCCACAAGCCTCTGTTCGGGCCCGTCCGCTGCCGATAACGTCATCCCGTGGCTCAGTTCCGACTCCAAGGCAGCAAGGTGCTCGCCGTCGACCTGACCGGGGACGCCGTCAAAGCAAAAAACGGCTCCATGGTCGCGTACGACGGCCAGGTGGCCTTCAAGAAGATGTCCGGCGGCGGTGAAGGCCTCCGGGGGATGGTGACCCGGCGGCTGACCGGTGAGCAAATGACCGTGATGGAGGTGCAGGGACACGGCACCTGCTTCTTCGCCGACCGCGCGAGCGAGATCAATCTGGTCAGCCTGCGCGGCGAGAAGCTGTACGTCGAATCCAGCAACCTGCTGTGCACGGACGCGGGTCTGCGCACCGGCACCACCTTCACCGGCCTGCGCGGCGGTGCGACGGGCAACGGCCTGTTCACCACGACCGTGGAGGGCTCCGGGCAGGCGGCGATCATGTCGGACGGCCCGGCGGTGGTGCTGCGCGTGAGCGCCCAGTACCCGCTCTCCGTCGACCCGGGGGCGTACATCGCGCACACCGGGAACCTCCAGCAGTCGTTCCAGTCGGGCGTGAACTTCCGCACGCTGATCGGCGAGGGGTCCGGCGAGGCCTTCCAGATCCGCTTCGAAGGCGAGGGCCTGGTGTACGTCCAGCCCAGCGAGCGCAACACGGTCGGGGGTGACATCTGATGCCGTTCCGCGAGGTCAACTCCAAGATGGTCGAGGCCCAGGTGGTCCCCGGCCAGAAGATGTACAGCCAGCGCGGCGCCATGCTCGCCTACCGCGGCGAGGTCTCCTTCACCCCGAGCCTGACCGGCGGTCAGGGCGGGGTGATGGGCATGATCGGGCGCCGGGTGGCGAACGAGCAGACCCCGCTGATGTCGGTCGAGGGCAGCGGCACGGTGATGTTCGGCCACGGCGGGCACCACATCCAGGTGATCAACCTCACGGGCGAGACCCTCTACGTGGAGGCCGACCGGCTGCTCGCCTTCGACGGCACCCTCCAGCAGGGCACGATGTTCATGGGCTCCCAGGGCGGGGTCATGGGCATGGTGCGCGGACAGGTGTCCGGGCAGGGCCTGTTCACCACCACCCTCAAGGGGCACGGCTCGGTGGCCGTGATGGCCCACGGCGGGGTCATCGAACTCCCCATCACCCCCCAGCGCCCGGTCCACGTGGACCCGCAGGCGTACGTCGCCCACCACGGCGACGTCCGCAACAAGCTCTCCACCGCGCTGGGCTGGCGCGACATGGTCGGGCGCGGTTCGGGTGAGGCGTTCCAGCTGGAGCTGTCCGGCCAGGGCGCGGTGTACGTACAGGCCTCGGAGGAGAAGCTGTGAACTTTGGCCCCGTACCGGGCGGACCCGGCGGCCCGACGGTCTTCGACCCGTACACCCTGCCCTCCGACGACAACGTGAACGCGTACACCTTCTGCGTGGAGCTCAAGGGGAGCCAGTGGTTCCTGCAGAAGGGCAAGATGATCTCGTACTACGGGAGCATCGAGTTCAACGGCATCGGCAACGGGCGCTTCGACCGCCTGCTGCGCACCAGCTTCCACTCGCCGCTGCACGCCGCGGACTGGGTGGTGGCCGAGGGGCAGGGCAAGATGCTGCTCGCCGACCGGGCCTTCGACGTGAACTCGTTCGACCTGGACCAGGGGAATCTGACGATCCGGTCGGGCAACCTGCTCGCCTACCAGCCGACCCTGGCCCTCAAGCAGTCGATCGTGCCGGGTTTCCTGACGCTGATCGGAACCGGGAAGTTCGTGGCGGCGTCCAACGGTCCGGTGGTGTTCATGGAGCCGCCGCTGCGGGTGGACCCGCAGGCGCTGGTGGGCTGGGCGGACTGCCCCTCGCCGTGCCACCACTACGACCACGGCTACATGTCCGGCGTGATGGGGGGCCTGCGCTCGCTCACCGGGCTGGGCGGCGCCTCGGGCGAGGAGCACCAGTTCGAGTTCGTCGGGGCGGGGACCGTGCTGCTGCAGTCCTCGGAGATGCTGATGGCGGAGCAGGCGGTCGGCGCGGTGGGCGCCGGCGCGGCCACCGGCAACGCGCAGGGCGTCCCGGGGGCCGCCCAGGGCCCGCTGGGACAGCTGGGCGTGCCGCGGATGCCGGGGCAGCTGGGGGACCTCCAGCGCCGCTTCGGGCTGTGAGCCCGCACACCGCACCGCGGTTTTTTGTACGTAATTCAACTTCTTAGGTAGAGTTCACTCATGGAGACCGTGGAGACCGAGACCGCCCCCCGGCCCGGGGACCCGTCCGAAGGGACGCCCTGGCTGACCGATGCCGAGCAGTGCGCCTGGCGCACCCACCTGGACGTCAGCCGGCTGTTGATGCACCAGCTGGAAAAGGACCTCCAGCCCTTCGGGCTCACCAACAACGACTACGAGATCCTGGTGAACCTCTCCGAGTCGGCCGAGCACCGGATGCGGATGAGCGATCTCGCGACCGCGACCCTGCAGTCCAAGAGCCGGCTGTCCCACCAGATCACGCGCATGGAGGCCGCGGGCCTGGTCCGCCGCGTGAACTGCGAGTCCGACCGGCGCGGCCTGTACGCCGTGCTGACCGACGAGGGCATGGAGACGATGCGCAAGGTGGCCCCGCACCACGTGGCGTCCGTCCGCAGCCACTTCATCGACCTGCTGCCCCCGGCGGCCCTGGCCGCCCTGCGCGAATCCCTCGGGCCCGTGGCCGAGCACCTGCGGGAGAACCGCGGCAAGGTCTGAGGCCGCCGGGCCGGCCCTTCCGGTTCGGCTCCGGTACGGCTCCGGGGGCGGGAGGCAGCAGCTCGGCGCGCCCCGCGCGGCGGTCGGCCGCAGAATGGGCAGGGTCCGCCCGCTGCCGGCCCCCGCCGTGCACTCCGTACGCGCGCCGGCCGGCCTGAGGAGGCCCCGTGAAGCGCACCCCGCTGATCTGTACGACCGCAGCCGCCGCCCTGGTCCTGGCAGGCCCGGCGGCGGCCGCTCCCGCCGCAGTCGCCGACACGGCGAGAACCGCCCCCGTGTCCGCCGCCGCCCGTGCGGACGTCGACGCCGACGCAGCGGCCTCCGCAGCCCTCAAGCACGTCCCGGGCACCGTGGAGTCCCTCGACAAGGACGGCGCCGTCTGGCACGTCAACGTGGTCGGCAAGGACGGCGTGACCAACTCCGAGCTGGAGGTCTCCACCACCGGCGCCGTCAGGCAGGCCCACCGGAACCGGGACGCCGACAGCGCCGGGAACGCCCCGCTGGTCGGCGCGAAGACCACTGCCGCCGCCGCGATGAGGGCCGCCCTCGCCGCCCACCCGGGCACGGTCGTGTCGGTCGACTGGGACGACGACGACAACGGGGCCGCCCCCCACTGGAACGTCGAGGTCAAGGCCAAGGACGGCAAGACCTCGCACTACGACGTGACCTCGACGGACGGCAAGGTCAGCGTCTCCTCGGACGACGGCGGCAACGACAACGACAGCGACGACGACGGCGACGGCGACGACGGGAACTGAGCCCGCCGGCTCCCTCCCGCCGCGGCGGGAGGGGGCCGGCCGCTCAGCCCTCCGTGAGGCTCTCCAGCAGCGCGTCGGCCGCCGCGTAGGGGTCCAGCTCGCCCACCGCGACCCGGGCGGCCAGCGCCTCCAGCCGGGCGTCACCGTGCAGGTCCGCCATCCGGGCCCGCAGCGCCGTCACCGCGATGGTCTCCACCTCGCGCGCCGCCCGGGCCGCCCGCCGCTGCGCCAGCACCCCGCGCTCCTCCATCCACGCACGGTGCTTCTCCAGCGCCTCCACCAGCTCGTCGATGCCCTGCGCCCGCGCGGCGACGGTCTTGACGATGGGCGGCCGCCAGTCGCCGGCGCCCCGGGACTCCCCCAGGCCCAGCATGTGGTTCAGCTCCCGGGCGGTGGCGTCCGCGCCGTCCCGGTCGGCCTTGTTCACCACGTACACGTCGCCGATCTCCAGGATGCCCGCCTTGGCAGCCTGGATCCCGTCGCCCATTCCGGGGGCCAGCAGCACCACCGAGGTGTCCGCCTGCGAGGCGATCTCCACCTCCGACTGCCCGACCCCGACCGTCTCGACCAGGATCACCTCGCAGCCGGCCGCGTCCAGCACCCGGATCGCCTGCGGGGCGGCCCAGGCCAATCCGCCCAGGTGCCCCCGGGTGGCCATGGAGCGGATGTACACGCCCGGGTCGGAGGCGTGGTCCGACATCCGCACCCGGTCCCCGAGGAGCGCACCGCCCGAGAAGGGCGAGGAGGGGTCGACCGCGAGCACGCCGACCCGCCGGCCCGCCGTGCGGTACGCCGACACCAGCGCCGAGGTCGACGTGGACTTGCCGACGCCCGGGGAGCCGGTGAGGCCCACCACGTACGCCCCGCCGGTCAGCGGGGCGAGCGCCGCCATGACCTCGCGCAGCTGCGGGGACGCCCCCTCGACCAGCGAGATCAGCCGGGCCACGGCCCGCGGCCGGCCTTCGCGGGCCTGCTCCACCAGCGTGGGGACGTCCACCGTCATACGTGCTGCGCTCCTCGGTTCCGGTTCTCGCTACGGGTACGGGTACGGGTACGGCGGCGGCCACGGGCGGCGGGCCCGCCGCCCGTGCCCGGTGCTAGTTGCGGACGTGCAGGATCAGCGCGTCGCCCTGACCGCCGCCGCCGCACAGCGCGGCCGCACCGGTGCCGCCGCCCCGGCGCTTCAGCTCCAGCGCCAGGTGCAGCACCACGCGGGCGCCGGACATGCCGATCGGGTGCCCCAGGGCAATGGCCCCGCCGTTGACGTTCACCTTTTCCGGGGTCACGCCGAGGTCCTTCATTGACTGCACGGCGACCGCGGCGAAGGCCTCGTTGATCTCGATGAGGTCCAGGTCGGAGACCTGGAGCCCCTCCTTCTTCAGGGCGTGCAGGATCGCGTTGGACGGCTGCGACTGCAGGGAGTTGTCCGGGCCCGCCACATTGCCGTGGGCGCCGATCTCGGCGATCCACTCCAGGCCCAGCTCCTCGGCCTTCGCCTTGCTCATCACGACCACGGCGGCCGCGCCGTCGCTGATCTGCGAGGACGTGCCGGCGGTGATGGTGCCGTCCTTCGCGAAGGCCGGACGCAGCCGTCCCAGGGACTCCGCCGTGGTCTCCGGGCGGATGCCCTCGTCCTGGGAGAAGACCACCGGGTCGCCCTTGCGCTGCGGGATCTCGACCGGGGTGATCTCGGCCACGAAGACGCCGTTCTTCTGCGCGGCCGCGGCCCGCTGGTGCGAGGCCGCGGCGAACTCGTCCTGCGGGGCGCGCTCGATGCCGAGGCGGGTGTTGTGCTTCTCCGTGGACTCGCCCATGGCGATGTTCTCGAAGGCGTCCGTGAGGCCGTCGTAGGCCATCGCGTCGAGCATCTCGACGGCGCCGTACTTGTAGCCCTCGCGTGACTTCGGCAGCAGGTGCGGGGCGTTGGTCATGGACTCCTGGCCGCCGGCGACGACGACGTCGAACTCCCCGGCGCGGATCAGCTGGTCGGCCAGCGCGATCGCGTCCAGGCCCGAGAGGCAGACCTTGTTGATGGTCAGCGCGGGCACGTTCATCGGGATCCCGGCCTTGACCGCGGCCTGGCGGGCGGGGATCTGGCCCGCACCGGCCTGGAGCACCTGGCCCATGATCACGTACTGCACCTGGTCGCCGGTGATCCCGGCCCGGTCCAGCGCGGACTTGATGGCGAAGCCGCCGAGGTCGGCACCCGAGAAGGACTTCAGCGAGCCGAGCAGCCGCCCCATGGGCGTGCGGGCCCCGGCGACGATCACTGACGTGGTGTTGTTCGATCCGGACATGAGGCACAGCCCCTTGAGGATGAGGAGTGAACGAGGGTTTACCTGAATGTACTGAGCAGTACCCGCGGCGTCATCGGGCTGTGGGTGTGATCGCTGGCACGTTGCGTGACCACCCTCCTCAGCGGTGCACTGGTCCCATGCTGACAAGAATCGACCACATCGGGATCGCCTGCTTCGACCTGGACAAGACCGTCGAGTTCTACCGTGCCACGTACGGCTTCGAGGTGTTCCACACCGAGGTCAACGAGGAGCAGGGCGTTCGCGAGGCCATGCTCAAGATCAACGAGACCTCCGACGGCGGGGCCTCCTACCTCCAGCTCCTGGAACCCACCCGCGAGGACTCCGCCGTGGGCAAGTGGCTGGCCAAGAACGGCGAAGGGGTGCACCACATCGCCTTCGGCACCGCGGACGTCCTCGGCGACTCCGAGGCCATCCGCGGCAAGGGGGTCCGCGTGCTCTACGACGAGCCCCGCACCGGCTCGATGGGCTCCTCCATCACCTTCCTCCACCCCAAGGACTGCCACGGGGTCCTCACCGAACTGGTCACCTCCAACCCCGAGCACTGATGTCCCGATTCCCCGGCCGGTAGAGTGGCCATGGCTCGGCCGGGGTTCGGTGCGGAGACGGGGTCGGGGCCTGTGACCCCTGCCCCGGTATCTGACACCATTCCCCGGGGGCGTCGTTCAGCGGGCGAGCGATGCTCATTGGGATTGAGCTTGCGACCAGGGGACGGATGGGACCGCGCTGTGCGGGGCTACGAAAGCCAGGAGAGCCATCAGGCCGAGGCCGACCATCTCTCGCGGTTCGAGGCCGAGATGGAGCGGCTGACGAAGGAGCGCGGGAAGGCCGTCCAGCACGCTGAGGACCTGGGGTACCAGGTCGAGGTGCTGCGCGCCAAGCTCCACGAGGTGCGCCGCTCCCTGGCGTCCCGGCCCGCCTACGACGGCGCGGACATGGGCTACCAGGCGGAGCAGCTGCTCCGCAACGCCCAGATCCAAGCCGACCAGATGCGTTCGGACGCCGAACGCGAGCTGCGCGACGCCCGGGCGCAGACCCAGCGCATCCTCCAGGAGCACGCCGAGCACCAGTCCCGGCTGCAGGCCGAGCTGCACACCGAGGCCGTCAACCGGCGCCAGCGCCTGGACCAGGAGCTCAACGAGCGCCGCCAGACCGTCGAGGCGCACGTCAACGAGAACGTGGCCTGGGCCGAGCAGCTGCGCGCCCGTACGGAGTCCCAGGCGCGCCGGCTCCTGGAGGAGTCCCGCGCCGAGGCCGAGCAGGCCCTGAACGCCGCCCGCACGGAAGCCGCCCGCCTGGCCGAGGAGGCCCGCCGCCGGCTGACCTCCGAGGCGGAGGCCTCCCGCGCCGAGGCGGAGTCCACCCTGCTGCGGGCCCGCAAGGAGGCCGAGCGGCTGCTGACCGCCGCCTCCGCGCAGGCCCAGGAGGCCGCCGAGCACGCGGAGCGGCTGCGCTCCAGCACCTCGGCCGAGGCCGAGCAGACCCGCCAGCAGACCCTCGACCTCGGCCGTGTGGCCGAGTCGCGGATCCAGGAGGCCGACTCCGCGCTGCGCGAGGCCCGCGCGGAGGCCGAGAAGCTGCTCGCGGACGCCAAGGAGAGCGCCTCCCGGCAGCTCGCCTCGGCGGAGTCCGTCAACGAGCAGCGCACCCGCACCGCCAAGGAGCAGGTGGCCCGGCTGGTCGGCGAGGCCACCAAGGAGTCCGAGGTCCTCAAGGCCGAGGCCGAGGCGCTGCTCGCGGACGCCCGGGGCGAGGTGGAGCGGCTGCGCGCCGAGGCCGCCGAGCAGGCCCGCGCCGCCGCCGCCGAGGACACCGCGGCGCAGCTGGCGAAGGCCGCCCGCACGGCCGAGGAGGTACTGGACAAGGCCTCCGAGGACGCCCGGGCCACCACCCGGGCGGCGTCCGAGGAGGCCGAGCGGATCCGCCGCGAGGCGGAGGCCGAGGCCGACCGGCTGCGCCTGCAGGCGGCGACGACCGCGGACGAGCTCAAGGGCGCCGCGAAGGACGACACCGAGGAGTACCGGGCCCGGACCGTCGAACTCCAGGAGGAGGCCCGGCGGCTGCGCGGCGAGGCCGAGCAGCTGCGCGCGGAGGCCGTCGCCGAGGGCGAGCGGATCCGCGGCGAGGCCCGCCGCGAGGCGGTCCAGCAGATCGAGGAGGCGGCCCGGACCGCCGAGGAGCTCCTCGGCAAGGCCAAGGCGGACGCGGACGAGCTGCGCGGCGGAGCGAGCGCCGAGAGCGAGCGGGTCCGCGCCGAGGCCGTGGAGCGGGCGACGACCCTGCGCCGGCAGGCCGAGGAGACCCTGGAGCGGACCCGCGCCGAGGCCGAGCGGCTGCGCGACGAGGCCGCCGAGCAGGCGGAGGCCGTACGGTCCGAGGCGGACGCGGAGGCCCGGCGGCGGCGCGAGGAGACCGAGCAGGCGCTGGCCGCCAAGCGGGCCGAGGCCGAAGAGGAACTCGTACGGCTGCACACGGACGCCGAGACCCGGCTGGGCACGGCCGAGCAGACCCTGCGCGACGCGCGGGCGGCGGCGGAGGGCATCCGCAAGGAGACCACCGAGGAGAACGACCGGCTGCGCGCCGAGGCCGCGGAGCGCATCCGCACCCTCCAGGCCCAGGCGGAGGCCGAGGCCGAGCAGCTGCGCACGGACGCGGCCGGGGACGCCGGCCGGACCCGCGCAGAGGCCGAGCAGGCGGCCGTACGGCTGCGCGGCGAGGCGGAGGCCGAGGCCGAGCGGCTGCGCACCGAGGCGCAGGAGACCGCGGACCGGCTGCGCGCCGAGGCGAAGACGGCGGCCGAGCGGGTCGCCGCGGAGGCCGCCGAAGCGCTGGCCGCCGCGCAGGAGGAGGCCGCCCGGCGCCGCCGGGAGGCCGAGGAGACCCTCGCGTCGGCGCGTACCGACGCGGACAGCGAGCGCGCCCAGGCCCGCGAGCAGAGCGAGGAACTGCTGGCGCAGGCCCGCAAGCGCTCCGAGGACGCCCAGGCCGAGGCGGTCTGGCTGACGGAGGAGGCCGAGCGCCGTGCCTCCGAGCTGGTGGCGGCGGCGGAGGCCACCGCCCAGCAGGTGCGGGACGCCGTGGCCGGGCTGCACGAGCAGGCCGAGGAAGAGGTCACCGGGCTGCGCAGCGCCGCCGAGCACGCGGCGCAGCGCACCCGCGCCGAGGCCGAGGAGGAGGCCGAGCGGGTCCGTGCCGACGCCCGTGCGGAGCGGGAGCGGGCCGCCGAGGACGCCCATCGGGTCCGGACCGAGGCGCGTGCGGAGACGGACGCGGCGAAGGCCCTGGCCGAGCGGACCGTCGGCGATGCCATCGCCGAGGCGGAGCAACTGCGCGGGGACACCGCCGAGTACGCCCAGCGCGTGCGTACCGAGGCCACGGACGCGCTGGCGGCCGCCGAGCGGGACGCGGCCCGTACCCGGGCGGATGCCCGGGACGACGCGAACCGGATCCGCGGCGAGGCGGCGGAGAGCCTGGAGGCCTCCCGCGCCGAGGGGCTGCAGCTCGTCGCCGAGGCGACGGCGGAGGCCGGGCGGCTCACCGAGGAGACCCTGGCGGCGAACGCGGCCACGGTCGGCGCGGCGACCGCGGAGGCCGAGCGGATCACCGCCGAGGCCGCTGCGGCGGCGGACGCGGCCCGCGCCGAGGCGGCGGGCACGCTGGACGAGGCCCGCGGCGAGGCGGGCCGGCTGCGCACGGAGGCGGCCGAGCAGGCCGACCGCCTGATCACCGGGGCGGCCGCGGAGGCCGAGAAGCTCACCGCGCAGGCGGCGGCGACGGCTGCGGCGGCCGAGCGGGACGCGGCGCGGATCCTGGTGGAGTCCCGTGCCGAGGGCGACCGGCTGGTCGAGGAGACCCGCGCGGCCAACGAGCTCACGGTCGGCGAGGCGGCGGCGGAGGCCGAACGGCTGCGGGCCGAGGCCGCGCAGGTCCTGGACGAAGCCCGCGCGGAAGGCGGCCGGATCATCGGCGAGGCCACCGCGGAGGCGGACCGCGTCACGGTCGCGGCGAACGAGACCCTGGCGGGCGCCGAACGGGAGTCCGCGCAGACCCTGGACGAGGCGCGCGCCGAGGCGGGCCGGCTGCGGAGCGAGGCCGCCGAGCAGGCGGACCGGCTCGTCGCCGGGGCCGCGGCCGAGGCGGAGAAGCTCACCGCGCAGACCCGCAAGGAGAACGAGCGCACGGTCGGCGAGGCTGCGAACGAGGCCGAGCGGCTGCGCAGGGAGGCGGCCGAGGCGCTGTCCTCGGCGCAGGAGCACGCCGCCCGGACCCGGTCGGAGGCCGAGCGGGTCAAGGCCGAGGCGGCCACCGAGGCGGAGCGGGTCCGTACCGAGGCGCGCGCCGAGGCGGAGCGGCTGCTGGACGAGGCCCGCGAGCAGGCCGACAAGCGCCGCAGCGAGGCCGCACAGCAGGTCGACCGGCTCATCACGGAGGCCTCGGCGGAAGCCGACAAGCTCACCGCCGACGCGCTGCAGCAGGCCCTGGCCGCCACCACGGCGGCCGAGGAGCAGGCCGACGCGATGGTGGACGCCGCCCGCAAGGAGGCTGCGCGGATCACCTCGGAGGCGACGGTCGAGGGCAACTCCACGGTGGAGAAGGCCCGTACGGACGCGGACGAGTTGCTCGTCGGTGCGCGCACGGACGCCGCTGCCATAAGGGAGCGGGCGGAGGAGTTGCGCAGCCGCGTCGAGGCGGAGGTCGAGGAGCTGCACGAGCGGGCCCGCCGGGAGTCGGCCGAGCAGATGAAGTCGGCCGGGGAGCGCGTGGACAAGCTGGTGCGCGCGGCGACCGAGCAGAGCGTCGAGGCCGAGGCGAAGGCCAAGGAGCTGGTGTCGGACGCGAGCAGCGAGGCGAGCAAGGTGCGCATCGCCGCGGTGCGCAAGGCGGAGGCGCTGCTCAAGGAGGCCGAGCAGAAGAAGGCCGAGCTGGCGCGGGAGGCCGAGTCGGCGCTCTCCGAGGCCCGTTCGGAGGCTGCGCGCATCGTCGAGGAGGGCCGCCGCGAACTGGAGGTCCTGGTCCGTCGCCGCGAGGACATTCAGGCCGAGATCTCCCGTGTCCAGGACGTTCTTGAGGCGTTGGAATCATTCGAGGCGCCCACGGGCGGGGCGAAGCCCGCGATCGGCGGCCAGGGCGCGGGGGGCGTGAAGGCCGGCGCGACAGCGGGTTCCACTCGATCGGGTGGCAAGACGTCAGAGGGCTAGTAGGCGCACCTGGATGTGTGCTCCTGATGGAGGTTCAGGCGAACGAGTGCCCTGCATTCTGTCGCCTTGCCACTCAAAAGAGGTGTCATTGTCCAGATCAAACGCGGAATGACTCGATGACACGCCGCCCGGGCGCCTAGGATTCCCTCAACACCTCACGTAGCACCTCATCGGTCTCATTCGACAGGAACCCCATGAGCGACACTTCCTCCCCCTTCGGCTTCGAGCTCGTGCGGCGTGGTTACGACCGTGGTCAGGTGGACGACCGCATTACCAAGCTGGTCTCCGACCGCGACAGCGCCCTTGGACGTATCAACTCTCTGGAAAAGCGGATCGAGGAGTTGCACCTCGAGACGCAGAACGCCCAGGCCCAGGTGAACGACGCCGAGCCGTCGTACGCCGGCCTCGGTGCCCGGGTCGAGAAGATCCTGCGCCTGGCCGAGGAGGAGGCGAAGGACCTGCGCGAGGAGGCCCGTCGCGCGGCCGAACAGCACCGTGAGCTCGCCGAGTCGGCGGCCCAGCAGGTGCGCAACGACGCCGAGTCGTTCGCGTCCGACCGCAAGTCGAAGGCGGAGGACGAGGGCGTCCGGATCGTCGAGAAGGCCAAGGGCGACGCGTCCACGCTGCGCGCCGAGGCGCAGAAGGACGCGGCCTCCAAGCGCGAGGAGGCCGACGCCCTCTTCGAGGAGACCCGCGCCAAGGCCGCCCAGGCCGCCGCGGACTTCGAGACCAACCTGGCCAAGCGCCGCGAGCAGTCCGAGCGCGACCTGGCCTCGCGTCAGGCCAAGGCGGAGAAGCGCCTCGCGGAGATCGAGCACCGGGCGGAGCAGCTGCGCCTGGAGGCCGAGAAGCTGCGCACGGACGCGGAGCGCCGGGCGCGCCAGACGGTGGAGACCGCGCAGCGCCAGGCCGAGGACATCGTGGCCGACGCCAACGCCAAGGCCGACCGCATCCGCAGCGAGTCGGAGCGCGAGCTGGCGGCGCTCACCAACCGCCGCGACTCCATCAACGCGCAGCTGACCAACGTCCGCGAGATGCTGGCGACGCTCACGGGCGCGGCCGTCGCCGCCGCCAACCCGATCGTCGACGACGAGCCGGTCACCCGCGGTGTCCCGGCCCAGCAGAGCCGCTAGTACCGCCGCCGGCGCAGCCGGACGGAGCCTGCGCCCGCGGGACGGCGGGACGCGGCAACCGCGGCGATGACCGCCCGAGGGCCGTACGTCACCTGTTTGAGGTGGCGTACGGCCCTTCGGCGCTCTAGCGTGTCCGCATGATCGAGCTTGAGGGCCTTACCAAACGATTCGGCGCGAAGACCGCCGTGGACAACCTCAGCTTCCAGGTCAAACCGGGGGTGGTCACCGGCTTCCTCGGTCCCAACGGGGCCGGCAAGTCGACGACCATGCGCATGATGCTCGACCTCGACAATCCGACCAGCGGTACGGTCCGGATCGACGGCAAGCACTACCGGGACCTGCCGGAGCCTTTGAAGTACATCGGCGCGCTGCTGGACGCCAAAGCCATGCACGGCGGGCGCAGCGCCTACAACAACCTTCTCTGCCTTGCCCAGTCGAACCGCATCCCGGAGAGCCGGGTCGCGGAGGTGCTGGACCTCGTCGGCCTGACGGCCGTGGCGAAGAAGAAGTCGAAAGGATTTTCGCTCGGCATGGGGCAGCGGCTGGGAATCGCCTCTGCGCTGCTCGGCGACCCGGAGATCCTGATGTTCGACGAACCGGTCAATGGTCTGGATCCCGAAGGGATTCTCTGGATCAGGAATCTTATGAAGGGGCTGGCGTCCGAAGGTCGGACGATCTTCGTTTCCTCCCACTTGATGAGCGAAATGGCCCTGACCGCAGACCATTTGGTGGTGATCGGCCAAGGTCGCCTGCTGGCCGACCTGTCCATGGCTGATTTCATCCACCAGAACTCGCGCAGTTACGTGCGACTGCGCTCCCCGCAGCAGGAACGGCTCAAGGACGTCCTGCACGCGGAGGGAATCGGCGCCATCAGCGTCCCGGCCACCGGCGCGCTGGAGATCGACGGCGTGACCTCCGAGAAGCTCGGCGAACTGGCCGCCCAGCACCAGATCGTCCTGCACGAACTCAGCCCGCAACGGGCGTCACTGGAAGAAGCGTTCATGCGCATGACGGCGGACTCCGTCGAGTACCACGCCCACGCACCGGGCGCCCCGGCGGGCCCGGCGGCTCCCGGCGGACCGGCCGCCGCCCCCGCGTGGGGCGCCGGGTACGAGGCGACGCGCAAGGGCGGGGAGTGACCATGTCCTACCCCGCCGTCCTCAAGTCCGAGTGGACCAAGATCCGTACGGTCGCCTCCACGAGCTGGACGCTCGCCATCGTCTTCCTCGTCACCGTCGGATTCGCCGCGCTGATCTCCTCCACCTACGACACGCAGAGCACGGAGGAGGTCTTCGACGCGGCCGCGCTCAGCTTCAGCGGGATGCAGTTCGGGCAGCTGGCCATGATCGTCTTCGGTGTGATGGTCGTCAGCTCCGAGTACAGCACCAGCATGATCCGCACCTCGCTGGCCGCGGTGCCGCACCGCACCCGCTTCCTGCTCGGCAAGATGACCGTGGCCACCGGGCTGGCCCTGGGCGTCGGACTGCTGACCAGCTTCGCGTCCTTCTTCCTCACCCAGGCCCTGCTGGGTGACGCCGGCGTCGGCCTCGGCGGGACGAACGTCCTGCGGGCCGTCGTGGGCGCCGGCGTGTACATGGCGCTCATCGCCCTGTTCTGCATGGGCGTGGCGGCCATGCTGCGCAGCTCCGTCGCCTCGATCAGCCTGCTGATCCCGTTCTTCCTGCTGGTCTCGAACCTCCTCGCGGGCTTCGAGGCGACCCGCACGGTCGGGCAGTACCTGCCGAGCAACGCCGGTTCGCAGATCATGCTGGTCGTGCCCACCGCCTTCGGGAACCACGAGACGCCCTACGGCCCCTGGGGCGGTCTCGGCATCATGGTGCTGTGGGTCGCCGCCGCGGTGATCGGCGGCCTGCTGGTCCTGAGGAAGGGCGACGCCTGACGACGGCTCCCTTCCGGTCCGTCCCAGGACGGACCGGAAGGGACGTCCTGCGTACTACGGGTGATCCCCGGGTCGGTCTCAGGGGCAGCTCAGGGATCGGCCCGGGAGGGAACCGGACAGGACTCGATATCCTCTTAACCCTTACGCGGGCGAGAGTCGTCCCGGCCTGGCAAGGGGCAGCAAGATGATCGAGGCAGTCGGACTGACCAAGCGCTTCGGCGCGAAGACCGCCGTCGACCAGTTGTCCTTCCAGGTCAGGCCGGGTCACGTCACCGGATTCCTGGGGCCCAACGGCTCGGGGAAGTCCACCACCATGCGCATGATCGTCGGCCTGGACCGGCCCACCGCAGGCCGCGTCACGATCAACGGCGTCCCCTTCCGGGAGCTGCCGAACGCCCAGCGCCACGTCGGGGCCCTGCTGGACGCCAAGGCCGTCCACGGGGGCCGCCGGGCCCGTACCCACCTGCTGTCCGTCGCCCAGCTCTCCGGGATCCCCGAGCGCCGGGTGGACGAGGTCCTGGCCGTCGTCGGCCTCCAGGACGTCGCCCGCAGCCGCGCCAAGGGCTTCTCGCTCGGCATGGGCCAGCGGCTCGGCATCGCGACCGCACTGCTCGGCGATCCGCGGGTGCTCCTGTTCGACGAGCCGGTCAACGGGCTCGATCCCGAGGGCATCCTCTGGGTCCGCAACCTCATGCGGCAGCTGGCCGCCGAGGGCCGGACCGTCTTCGTCTCCTCGCACCTCATGAGCGAGATGGCACTGACCGCCGACCATCTGATCGTGATCGGCCGGGGGCGGCTGCTGGCCGACATGGGCACCCAGGAGTTCATCACCCACAACTCGGCCGGATTCGCACGGGTGCGCGCGGCCGACACCGGCCCCGTTGGCCGGGACGCACTGGGTACCGCGCTGACCGCGGCGGGCGGCCGGGTCCTCCAGGAGCCCGACGGTGCACTGCGCGTGACCGGACTGGAGCTGCCCCGCATCAGCGACCTGGCCCACGAGGCGGGCGTACGGCTGTGGGAGCTGTCTCCGCACCGGGCCTCGCTGGAGGAGGCGTACATGCGGCTGACGCAGTCCTCCGTCGAGTACACCTCCACCGAGGACCCGCGGGCCGAGCTGTGGGAACCCGAGCCGCCGACCGTCCCGGCCTGGGAGGACGAGGAGGCGGCCGCGGCCCCCGCGGTCCCGCACAGCGGCTTCTACGCTCCCCCGCCGCCCGGGGCCGGCGGCCGGCCCTTCCTGATGCCCGGCGATCCCGGCGCGCTCGCCGCAGCCCGCCGGCCCGACCCCGAGGACACCCGATGACCGTCCGCACGACGCCCGCGCCCGCGCCGACGCCGATGCCCATGGCGCGCCCCCACCTGGGGCACGCGCTCGCCTCGGAGTGGACGAAGATGACCTCCGTGCGCTCCACGGTGTGGACGCTCGGCTCCCTCGTGGTGGTCGTGGTCGGCATCGGCCTGGTCGTCATCAGCCAGACCGCCGACGGGTCCTTCCGGGCGATCGCGTACCCGGCGCCCGCCCTCTTCGGCCTGCTCGTGGGGCAGCTCGCCGTGATCGTGCTCGGAGTCCTGACGATCACCTCCGAGCACGCCACCGGCCTGGTGCGGACCACGTTCACCGCCGCCCCGGAGCGCCACCGGGTGCTCACCGCGAAGTACCTCGTCTTCAGCGTCACGGCGTTCCTCGTGACCGCGGGCTCCGTCGGCCTCGTCGGCGCGGTCGCCGCGATCGTGCACGGCGGTCCGGACGCGGGATCGCACACGGCGGCCGAGTGGCTGGGCGCGCTGGGCGGCTGCCTCTACGTCACCCTGCTGGGGGTGCTGGCCCTGGCCCTCGGCGCGCTGGTGCGGCACTCGGCCGGGGCGATCGCCCTGATGCTGGGCCTGGTGACGCTCCCGCCGGTGATCGGCGCGATGCTGCTGTCCTGGCGGGCGAGCACGGACCTCGGCAACCTGATCGTCTCGTACAACGCCCCCGTGGCGATGATGCAGCTCTTCGGCCTGCAGGGCGGCGCCGAGGTCGGGGTGCCGCCCTCGGACTTCTCCCACCTGGTCATGATCGTGGTGGTCACGGGGATCGCGGTGGCCGCCTCGTACGCGGTGGTGGCCCGCCGGGACGTCTGACCCGTCCTGCCGTACGCCGGCGGCTCAGTACCTGGGCGCGTTCCGGGACCGCTGCACCCGCGAGGTGCGGCGGTCCTTCGCGTTCCAGCAGGCCTTGTGCCAGTGCCGCCGGTCGTCCACGCCGCCGTACTCGGGCCAGGCCACCAGGTGCGGGGTCCCCGAGGGGATCTCCTGGTCGCAACCGGGGCAGCGGTAGCGCTTGCCCGCGGCGTGGGCGCCCGCGACGTGCCGCACCGTCCACTCCTCGCCCTGGTACTCCTCGGTGCGCTCCAGCCCGTACCGGTCCATGCCGCCTCCCGGTCCCGCACCCGCGCCGGGGTCGGAACGGTCGGCTGGATTCCCGCCGCCCCTGGGGCGGTTGTGGCGCGGTGGCACGTATACCTCACGGATGGGCGGACGGCAGTGACTTTCTCCCAGACTACGCGCAGCGAGCCCGGGTAGCCGCAGGGTGTCCGTCAGGAGCGGGCGGAGCCGTGGGACTGGCCCGACAATCCCAATAACTTTCGTGTCAGGCCGTGCCTTTGGCACGTGTCAGACGTTGTTGCCAGTAAGACGTTAGTCGTAATGGATCACCAGCCGGTCCACCTGGGGGAGGCCGCGCCAGCCGCAAGGAGGCTCAAGGCGATGCGCGTAGGAGCGTTTGTTCTGGCGGCCCAGTTCCCGGGCCAGGGACAGGGAGAAGCACTGCACCGGGCGGTCCGCACCGCCGAGGTGGCCGAGGAGGCCGGGCTCGATGCGGTCTGGCTCGCCGAGCACCACTTCGTCCCGTACGGGGTCTGCCCCTCGGCGGTGACCCTGGCGGCCCTGCTGCTGGGCCGGACCCGGCGGCTGCGGGTGGGCACGGCGGTGAGCGTGCTGCCGAACGTCCATCCGGTGGCCCTCGGGGAGCAGGCGGCCCTGCTGCACCTGACCTCGGGGGGCCGGTTCAGCCTGGGGGTGGGGCGCGGCGGGCCCTGGGTCGACCTGGAGGTGTTCGGCGGCGGGGCGCAGGCGTACGAGAACGGCTTCCCCGAGGCCCTCGACCTGCTGCGGCGCTGGTTGACCGAGGCCCGGGTGGGGGCCGGCGGCGAGCGGTACGGGTTCCGCGAGGTGGCCGTCGTACCGCGGCCCTCGGAGGCGCTCGACGGGGACGGGACGGGCCCGGAGGTGATCGTGGCCTGCACCTCGCCGGGCTCGGTGCGGCTGGCGGCGGAGCGGGGGCTGCCGATGCTGCTGGGCATGCACTGCGGCGACGAGGACAAGGCGGCGATGGTCGGGCTGTGGCGGCGTACGGCGCGGGAGGCCGGCCACCCGCCGGAGCTGGTACGCGGCGCGGGACACGTCTCCGCCGGGGTGTGCCAGATCGCGGACCGCAGCGCGGACGCCCGCGAGGTGCTGCTCAAGTCGATGCCGGGCTGGCTGAAGCAGGGCCTGGACGCGCACGTGACGGTGGACGGCCGCGCGCGGGCGATGCGCGATCCGGTCGCCTACACGGAGCTGCTGTGCGACCTGCATCCGGTGGGCACACCGAAGCGGGCGGCGGACCGGCTGGCGGCCACCTCCGAACGCACCGGCATCACCCGGTTCGCCCTCCTGTCGGAGGGGTCCGGCGATCTCGCCGCGACGGAGGAGAACGTCCGGCGCCTCGGCGCCGAAGTCCTGCCCCGCCTCGGCTGAGAAGGGCTGCCGCCCCCCGTCGCGGAGCGGCAGCGCACTAGCAGTCGCGCAGTTCGGGCGACTGGTTGAGCAGCTGTCCGCGGATCGACGTGAACTTGGCCAGCCGGTCGTCCACCGAGGAATCCAGCGGGAAGACCGCTATCCGGTGGCAGTTCTGGAAGGCCAGGCGTACTCCGAAGTGCCGCTGGAGCGCTCCTCGTATCGCGTCACTGGCGAGCGCGCGCAGCAGCTGCCCGCGCGCCTGCTCGTCCGGCGGCGGCGTCTGGTTGTCGGCGAACTCTCCGCCGTCCACCTTCAGCTGGGCCACCAGCGAGCTGACCATCTCCCAGGCGTAGGGCAGGGAGGTCCGGACGCAGTCGACGAAGGCGGCTTCGTCGACCTCGCCTCGCTCGGCCTGTTCGAGTAGGGCCGGTGAGACGTCGAGCGACATGGGTTCTCCTCTCGCGACCCCGGCCGATCGGGTGGCCGGAGTCTTACGGGCAGGGAAGGAGGCCGCGACGCAGCGTGCACGTTCGGCAACCTCCCGCTCACCACGGTAGGCGCCCCTCGGGTGACGCACCAGGAGAATGCGCATACAACGCGCCATCCTCGAACGGGGCTTTCAGGGGCGAATCGCGGAGAGCCCCGTCGGTCGAGTAGCGTTGCCGACCATGCGTCTCGTCATTGCCCGCTGCTCCGTCGACTACGCGGGCCGGCTCACCGCCCATCTGCCCTCGGCACCCCGTCTGATCCTCGTGAAGGCCGACGGCAGTGTCTCGATCCACGCGGACGACCGGGCGTACAAACCGCTCAACTGGATGTCGCCTCCGTGCACCCTCAAGGAGGGGACCGGGGACGAGGCCGGGGTGTGGACGGTCGTCAACAAGGCGGGCGAGAAGCTCATCATCACCATGGAGGAAGTCCTCCACGACTCCTCCCACGAGCTGGGCATCGACCCGGGGCTCATCAAGGACGGCGTCGAGGCGCACCTGCAGGAGCTCTTGGCGGACCGGATCGACACCCTGGGCGAGGGGTACACGCTGATCCGGCGCGAATACATGACGGCCATCGGGCCGGTGGACATCCTGTGCCGGGACGCCTCCGGGGCCACGGTGGCGGTGGAGATCAAGCGGCGCGGCGAGATCGACGGTGTGGAGCAGCTGACCCGCTACCTGGAGCTGCTCAACCGCGATCCGCACCTGGCCCCGGTCCGCGGCGTCTTCGCGGCGCAGGAGATCAAACCGCAGGCGAAGGTGCTGGCCACCGACCGCGGGATGGACTGCGTGGTGCTCGACTACAACGCGATGCGCGGCATCGAGGACGACAAACTGCGCCTGTTCTGACCGGGCCCCGTTCTGCACTAGGTGGCGGAGGCCGAGACCGGGTTCGTGTTGGTGGCGGGCACGGTGGGCGTGACCTCGGGGGTCTCGCTGGGCACGGGCGGCGGCTCGGACTGGCTCGGGGCCGGCGAGGTCTCCGTGGGCTTCGGTGAACTCGTCTGCGGTGTCGGGGACTTCGACGGCGTCGAGGGCGGGCGCTGCGACGGGGTGCGTCCCGGTGTCCGGCCGGGGGTCGGGGCGGCCGTGGGCTCCGGCGGGCCGGCTTGCGTCGGGGTCTCCGGGGCGGCGGGCGGCTCCGGTGCAGGATCGTTCCCGCTGGGGCTCGGCCCCTTCTGCGGGATCAGCGGGTTGGAGGTGGTGGACCGGGAGGGGGCCGGTGCGGGCGCCTCCGGGGAGTCCGCGGAGCCTCCCATCGCCAGGCTGACCGCCGTGCCCAGCGCCACCACGGTCAGCACTCCGGCCACGGCGAGCAGCGCGGGGCGGCGCCGGTCGGACCGCCTGGCCGGGGCGGCGGCGGGGGCGGGCGCGGGCGTCTGCTTCGGCGCCGCCGGGAAGGCGTCCGCGAAGGCCTGCGACAGGGTTGTCGGCGTCTGCGGCCGACGCACCCCGGGCGACGCGGGCTCCACCGGTGTGACGGGAACCGCCGAGGCCGTGGGAGCCACGGGAGCGACGGGCGTCACGGGAGCCACCCGGGTCACCGCCGCCGCTGCGGCGGCGGCCTGCGGTCCGGTGGAGCCGGCCGGGGGCAGCTTCGCCGTCGTGTCGGCGGGTCCGGCCGCCGCCGCGGGCTCCCCCGCGGCGAGGGGCGTCGGCCCGGTCGCGGCGGCCGGGGCCGCGGGCAGCGCGGGCAGCGCGGGCAGGACGGACGACGCGAGCGGCGCGGGGGACACGGGCGGCGCGGGGGACGTGGGCGGCGCCTCCAGGCGCAGGGGCGGGGACGCGGCGCCTGCCGCGGCGCTCTCCTGGTCCGTGACCAGGGCCAGCGCCCTGCGGCCGGCGACCGTGCCGCGTTTGTCGGCGAGGGCCCCGCGCAGCCCGATGGAGGCCTCCAGCTCGGCCCGGGCCCGGTCCAGCCGGCCCTCGCACAGGGCGAGCACGCCGAGTTCGTGGTGGAAGTAGGCCTGTTCCGCGACCTCGCCCGCCTTGCGGGCGGCCTCGGAGCCGGCCCGGAGCACCCGCTCCCAGGCGTCCCAGCGCAGCGAGGCCGCGAACGCCGGGGCGGCCGTGCGGGCCAGCAGGACCGCCGCCACCACGTCAGCGCCGGCCAGCGCGGCGAGCACCGCGTCCGTCTCCGCCGCGACCCGTTCCGGGGTCACCGAGGTGTGCCCGGTCCACCAGGCGTAGTGCCGGGCGGCCGTACGGGCCTCCTCCGGCGCGCTGTCCCCGTACCCGGCCTCCTCCAGCTGACGGGCGACCCCGGCGGCCAGCCGGTAGCGGGACCCGACCGGGGTCAGCAGTCCGCAGCCCAGCAGTTCGGCCACGGCCGTGTCGGCGTGGGTGTCCCCCACCAGGGCGGGCAGGTGGGCGTGGTGCGGCATCTCGCCGCCCAGCGCGCACGCGATCCGCAGGGCTGCGCGGGCGGACTCGCTGACCCGCGAGGCCAGCAGTGCGGCGGGGGCCGCGCCTTCGGCGAGGGTCGGCAGCGGCACCTCGGCCGCCTCGCGCGGCCGCTCCTCGAAGACCCCGGGCTCGTCCTCGTCGTCGTCCTCGGCGGCGGCGTTGATCTCGTCGCGCCGGCGCAGCAGCGCGGCGGCCTGGACGAAGCGCAGCGGCAGCCCCTCGGAGGCGAACCGCAGGTCGGCCGCCCAGGCGGTCTCCGCATCGGTCAGCGGCCGGCCGAGGCCCGACTCCAGCAGTTCCACGCAGTCGGCCTTGCCGAGCCCGCCGAGGAAGACCTCCTCCAGGTGGGCGTCGTCCGAGGGGCCGCGGGTGTCGGGGGCGGCGGCCAGCAGGTAGGCGCACTCGGGGGTGGCGCGCAGCAGTTCGTCGAGGGCGGTGCCGCCGAACTCCAGGTCGTCCAGGAGGACCACGGCGCCTATGTCGCGGACCCGGGCGAGCAGCCCGATCCGGTCCGGCCGCACCTCCGCGGACTCGTACACGGTCGCGTACAGGGCGTACAGCAGCTCCTGCGGGTGCTGGCAGCCACGCCCGGAGAGCCGGACGACGCCGTCGGGCGCGAGGCCCTCGCAGTGGGCGGCGACGGTGTCGAGCAGGGCGGTGCGGCCCGATCCGGAGGGGCCGGTGAGCCGGACCGAGCGGCCGCGGCCGAGCAGCCGGACGAGCCGGTCCCGCTCCTCGGTGCGCTCCAGCAGGGGCGTGGCGGGCACGGGCGGGCCCGGCAGGACGGGCGGCCGGGCGGCCTCGTCCCGGGCGCGGCGGGCGGCGGCGCCGCGCTTGGCGGGGCGGCCGGTGTCCGTGCCGGGGCGGCGCGGTTCGATCTCGCTGCCGTCGACCGGGTTGACGGTGAGGACGAACTCCCCGGCGGTCAGGGTGACGATCCGCGCGGGCGCTGCGGCCGTGCCGGACGGGCCGGCGGGCTGCTCCTGCGGATCGGCCTGCTTCTCTGTTCGGTCCATGACCAAGTCCCCCGATCGCGGGCCGTGCGCCTCGCCGTCGTACCGCCCGGCCTTCGCACGCCGCTCTCGTACTGGTCCGGTTTTCCGCCCGAACCCTAGACCGTGGCCGCGTCCGCCGGTACCGCAGGGGTGCCATCACCACCGGACCGTTACGTTTCCGCAGGAAAACGGAGCGCGGTCTTCACACCCGGGGCAGGGACTCCGCCTCCAGGCCGCCCTCGATCGCGAGGATGCGGTGCAGGCGGGTGGCGACGAGCAGCCGCTGCATCTGCGGCGGTACTCCGCGCAGGACCAGGCGCCGCCCGGTCCGGCCCGCCCGGCGGTGCGCGCCCATGATCACGCCGAGTCCGGTCGCGTCCCAGGAGTCGAGCCCGGTGAGGTCGAGCACGAGGTCGCCGTGACCGTCGTCGAGGGCGGAGTGCAGGACCGTACGGGCGTCCGCCGCGCTGCGCACGTCGAGGCGGCCCCCGACTGCGAGTTCGGCGTGGTCGCCCCTGATGTGCATGTGTACTCCCGGCGGTACTGCGTACGTATGGTCCGACTGGTCCCTGGTCGGCAACTCTCACTGCAACTGACTGCCGCGAGGGCGGCGAAGTTGCCGACCGTGAGCGAACCGATACCTAAATCACCCGGAGGGGTGAAGGCATTCGAACAAGGGTGCTCGGCGTCCCGGTCTCAGTGCGTGTAGAAGCCCTGGCCGCTCTTGCGGCCGATGTCCCCGGCGTCCACCATCCGCCGCATCAGCTCCGGCGGTGCGAACTTCTCGTCCTGCGACTCGGTGTAGATGTTGCTGGTGGCGTGCAGCAGGATGTCCACGCCGGTGAGGTCAGCGGTGGCCAGCGGGCCCATGGCGTGCCCGAAGCCCAGTTTGCACGCGATGTCGATGTCCTCGGCGGAGGCGACGCCCGACTCGTAGAGCTTGGCGGCCTCGACGACCAGGGCGGAGATCAGACGGGTCGTCACGAAGCCCGCCACGTCGCGGTTGACGACGATGCAGGTCTTGCCCACGGACTCGGCGAAGGCGCGGGTGGTGGCGAGGGTCTCGTCGCTCGTCTTGTAGCCGCGCACGAGTTCGCACAGCTGCATCATCGGGACGGGCGAGAAGAAGTGGGCGCCCACGACCCGCTCCGGGCGCTCCGTCACGGCCGCGATCTTGGTGATCGGGATGGCGGAGGTGTTGGAGGCGAGGACGGCGTCGTCCCGGACGAGCTTGTCGAGCGCCCGGAAGATCTCGTGCTTGACCTCCAGCTTCTCGAAGACGGCCTCGACCACGATGTCGGCATCGGCGACGGCGTCCAGGTCGGTGCTGGTGGCGATGCGGGCCAGTGCGGCCTCGGCGTCCTCGGCCGTCAGCCTGCCCTTGGAGACGAACCGGTCGTAGGAGGCCTTGATCCCGTCCGTGCCGCGGGTCAGCGCAGCGTCGGTGACATCGCGCAGGACAACGTCCCAACCTGCCTGGGCGGAGACCTGAGCGATCCCTGAACCCATCAGTCCGGCACCGATGACGGCGAGCTTCCCAGCCACTGCACACCCCTCGTTCTCAAAAGAAAGACCCCGGCCTCGCGGCCTCTCCGGCGGAGACTAGCGCCCGGGCGGTGCGGTGTGACCCCGAAGTAACACGCGTCACGTCTCAGATGACGGACATCACACCGGGACGGCCCAGCAGCCCTGCGGGGCGCCCCAGTTCACCGGAGCGGCCCGGGTTTTCCGGCGGTCGCCCGTCTACGCTGGCCGCATGGTGAACCTCACGCGCATCTACACCCGTACCGGCGACCAGGGCACGACCGCCCTCGGGGACATGAGCCGTACGGCCAAGACCGACCTGCGGATCTCCGCGTACGCGGACGCCAACGAGGCCAATGCGGCCATCGGGACGGCGATCGCGCTCGGGGGTCTGCCGCAAGAGGTCGTGAAGGTGCTGGTCCGCGTGCAGAACGACCTGTTCGACGTGGGCGCGGACCTGTGCACCCCGGTGGTCGAGGAGCCGCAGTACCCGCCGCTGCGCGTGGAGCAGTTCTACATCGACAAGCTGGAGGCCGACTGCGACCTCTTCCTGGAGCAGGTGGAGAAGCTGCGCAGCTTCATCCTGCCCGGGGGCGCCCCCGGCGCCGCCCTGCTGCACCAGGCCTGCACGGTGGTCCGGCGCGCCGAGCGCTCGACGTGGGCGGCGCTGGAGGTGCACGGCGAGGTGATGAACCCGCTGACCGCCACCTACCTCAACCGCCTCTCCGACCTCCTGTTCATCCTGGCCCGGGTCGCCAACAAGGAGGTCGGGGACGTGCTGTGGGTGCCGGGCGGCGAACGCTAGGAAGCCCCCGCCCCGGTTCCGGTTCCGGACCCGGACCGGGCCTTGGCCGCCGCGTCCGTACCGGGCCCGGTGCCGGGCGGCGCCGTGCGCGGCCACAGCGTGTACGACGCCGCGATGAGCGCATGGATCCCGAGCACCCGCAGGGCGCCGGCCTGCCACGCCCGGAGCGAGGCGGTGTCGGCGGCGCCGCCGACGTACAGGATCGCGCCCTGCAGCAGCAGGGCCGCGACGGCGACGGCCACCAGGGTGCGCAGCCACAGCTTCCACTCGTGGACCGCGCGGGCCCGCCCGTGCCCGGCGCCGGGCGGCTTCGGACCCCCGGCGAAGCGGTGGGCGGCGTGCGCGTCGAGCCATGCCACGGTGTAGTGGCCGTAGCCCGCGGTGTAGCCGATGTAGAGAGCGGCCAGGCCGTGCTTCCAGCTCGGCTCGCCGCCGTTCTTCAGGTCCAGGGTGGTGGCCGCCAGCAGGACCAGCTCCAGCAGCGGCTCGCACAAGAGGACCGCGGCTCCCAGCCTCGGCATCCTCGCGAGGTAGCGCAGGGCCAGCCCGCCGGCCAGCAGCACCCAGAAGCCGGCTTCACAGGCGATGATCAAGGCGACGAGCACGGCGCTCTCCGTTCCGTCCGGGGCGAAGGGGGACGTTCCCAGCCTCCCGTCCGGTGCGCTGTGCCGCGTCGTCGCCGCTGAGGAAAGACGGCTGCACCCTTCGGTGTAGTCGGCCTCGGCCCCGGGGGCGAGGCCCGTCACCGCGAGACCCTGTTTGGATGGATCCGTGACTGCCGAGAACCTGCGCCCCCACCGCGACGACGTCCTCCTCGCCGTCGGGAGCGTCCTCGCGGGCCTGCTGCTGTGGTCGCTCGGCGTGCACAGCAACAACAGCCGGCACCTGCTGCCCGCGTGGGCCGCGCTCGTGCCCCTCGTGGTGCTGGGGGCGATGGAGCTGCTGCGGCGTACCGCGCCCCGGACCACCCTGGCCGTCGGCACGCTCGGGCTGATCGCCGACCAGTTCACCGTCGGCAACCTCGGCACCGTGCTGATCTTCACGGACCTGATGTACGCGGCCGTGGTCTACGGGCCGCCGCCGATGGCCAGGCGGTTGCCGGTCTCCACCGGCCTGGTCACCGTGGCCGTCACCATCGCCTCCCTGGCCTGGCTGCGCACCCCGCAGGCCCTGCTGATCGGCGTGCTCACCGGCATCGTCAGCTTCGCCCCGGCACTGACCGGCGCCACCTTGCGCAACCACCGCGAGGCGGCGGTGGCGGCCCGGCTGCGCGCCGAGCAGACCGCGCTGCTGGCCGAGATGGACCGCAGCCAGGCCGTCGCGGCCGAACGGGCCCGGATGGCCCGGGAACTGCACGACATGGTGGCCAACCACCTGTCCGCCATCGCCATCCACTCCACGGCGGCGCTCTCCATCGACCGCGCCGACACCAGCCGCGACGCCCTCGGGGTCATCCGCGAGAACAGCGTGCAGGGGCTGGCCGAGATGCGCCGGCTGATCGGGCTGCTGCGCGATGCCGGAGCCGGGCAGGACGCTGTGGCCGTGCCCTCGCTGGACGGCCTGGACGCCCTGCTGGAACAGGCCCGCACCAACGGGTCGGGGAGCGGGCTGGACTTCGTCCTGCACGACGGGCGGCCACCCGGGGAGCGGGTGCCGGCTCCGGTGGAGCTGGCGGCGTACCGGATCGTCCAGGAATCCCTGACCAACGCGCTCAAGCACGCGGGTCCCGGCACGGTGCGGGTCCGGGTGGGTCGCGCCGACGGCGCCGTGACGGTGGCGGTGGACTCCCCGTACGGGGACCGGCCGGGCCCGCGGGCGCCGGGTTCGGGGGCCGGGCTGATCGGGATGCGGGAGCGTACGGAACTGCTGGGCGGGGCGTTTACGGCGGGCCACTGCGGCGGGGTGTGGCAGGTGCGGGCGACGCTGCCCGCCGACGAGAGGGCGGTGGAGGCATGACCATCCGGGTGGTGGTGGCGGAGGACCAGGGAGCGGTGCGCGCGGGCCTGGTGCTGATCCTGCGCAGTGCGGGCGACATCGAGGTGGTGGGCGAGGCCGCGGACGGGGAGGAGGCAGTGCGCCTGGCCCGGGAGCTGCGGCCGGACCTGGTCCTGATGGACGTGCAGATGCCGCGGCTGGACGGGGTCTCGGCGACCCGGCAGGTGGTCGCGGAGGGGCTGGCCGACGTCCTGGTGCTGACCACCTTCGACCTCGACGAGTACGTCTTCGGGGCCCTGCGGGCCCGGGCGGCCGGCTTCCTGCTGAAGGACGCGGAGGCGGCGGAGCTGATCGGGGCGGTGCGGACGGTGGCGCGCGGGGAGGGGCTGATCGCTCCCGCGGTGACCCGGCGGCTGATCGCCGAGTTCGCCGCGCCGCGGGTGCGGCGGCCGCAGGCCCAGCCCGGGGCGGCGGCCGCGGTGGAGTCGCTGACGCGGCGGGAGCGGGAGGTCTTCGGGTGTCTGGGCGAGGGGTTGTCGAATGCGGAGATCGCCGTGCGTCTGGAGATGGCGGAGGCGACGGTGAAGACGCACGTGAGCAGGCTGCTGGGGAAGCTCGACCTGCGCAGCCGGGTCCAAGCGGCCGTGCTGGCGCAGGAGTTGGGGATCTAGAGGTCCACTCGCGGCATCCCCCGTATATGGTCTGGACCTCTTGACGCTTGGTCCAGACCTTTCTACGCTCACCGCAACACTGTGGTGAGCGTGCCATGACAAAGCGTGCTCACGGGCGGCGCAGGTCCCACCCCCATGTCGAACGTCGTCCCCACGACCTCGACGGACCTACGGAGGAGCACCCTTGAGCACAGCATCCCCACCCCGTACCAGGCGTACCCGGTTCTTCACGCGGGTCGCGGCCGTGCTGGCCGCCCTCGCCGTGCCCGTCACCGGACTCGTCGCGCTGGCCGGTCCCGCGCAGGCGGCGACCTCCGCGACCGCGACGTACACCAAGGTCTCCGACTGGGGCTCCGGCTTCGAGGGCAAGTGGGTGGTGAAGAACACCGGCACCACCGCCCTCACCAACTGGACCGTCGAGTGGGACTACCCGGCGGGCACCGCCGTCACCTCGGCCTGGGACGCCACCGTCACCGGCTCCGGAACCCACTGGACGGCCAAGAGCCTCGGCTGGAACGGCTCCCTCTCCCCCGGCGCCACCGCCAGCTTCGGCTTCAACGGCTCCGGATCCGGCGCCCCGGCCGGCTGCAAGGTCAACGGCGGCCCCTGCGACGGCACCACCCAGCCGGGCGACAACCCGCCCTCCGCGCCCGGCACCCCCACCGCGGCCAACGTGACCGAGACCTCGCTGACCCTGACCTGGGCCGCGGCCACCGACGACAAGGGCGTCAAGAACTACGACGTCCACCGCGGCGGCGCCAAGATCGCCACCGTCACGGGCACCAGCTACGCGGACAGCGGCCTGACCAAGGGCACCGCGTACACCTACACGGTCACCGCCCGCGACACCGCCGACCAGAGCGGCCCCGCCTCCGGCTCCCTCTCGGTGACCACCCCGGGCGGCGGGGGCGGCAACCCCGACCCGGGCGCCAAGGTCAAGCTCGGCTACTTCACCAACTGGGGCGTCTACGGACGCAACTACCACGTGAAGAACCTGGTCACCTCCGGCTCCGCCGCGAAGATCACCCACATCAACTACGCCTTCGGCAACGTCCAGGGCGGCAAGTGCACCATCGGTGACGCCTACGCCGACTACGACAAGGCCTACACCGCCGACCAGAGCGTCGACGGCAAGGCCGACACCTGGGACCAGCCGCTGCGCGGCAACTTCAACCAGCTGCGCAAGCTCAAGGCCCAGTACCCGAACATCAAGATCCTGTGGTCCTTCGGCGGCTGGACCTGGTCCGGCGGCTTCGGCCAGGCCGCGGCCAACCCGGCGGCCTTCGCCCAGTCCTGCCTCGACCTGGTCGAGGACCCCCGCTGGGCCGACGTCTTCGACGGCATCGACCTCGACTGGGAGTACCCGAACGCCTGCGGCCTGACCTGCGACACCAGCGGGTCCGCCTCCCTGAAGAACCTGATGCAGGCCGTGCGCACCAAGTTCGGTGCGAACAACCTGGTCACCGCGGCGATCTCCGCCGACGGCTCCAACGGCGGCAAGCTCGACGCGGCCGACTACGCCGGAGCGGCCCAGTACGTCGACTTCTACAACGTGATGACCTACGACTTCTTCGGCGCCTGGGCGGCGCAGGGCCCCACGGCCCCGCACTCCCCGCTCACCTCGTACAGCGGCCTCCCGACGCAGGGCTTCACCTCCGAGGCGGCGATCACCAAGCTCAAGGGCAAGGGCATCGCCGGCGCCAAGCTGAACCTCGGCATCGGCTTCTACGGCCGCGGCTGGACCGGCGTCACCCAGGCCGCCCCCGGCGGCACCGCCACCGGCCCCGCGCCGGGCACCTACGAGCAGGGCATCGAGGACTACAAGGTGCTCAAGACCAGCTGCCCGGTCACCGGCACCATCGCCGGCACGGCCTACGCCAAGTGCGGCAGCAACTGGTGGAGCTACGACACCCCGGCCACCATCGCCGGGAAGATGACCTGGGCCAAGCAGCAGGGCCTCAAGGGAGCCTTCTTCTGGGAGTTCAGCGGGGACACCGGCAACGGTGAACTCGCGAACGCGATCCACACCGGGCTGCAGTGACCCCCACTGACCGCACCCACCGCACCCGGTGACAGACGAAGCCGGGGAGACGGGTCCGCCCCCGTCTCCCCGGCTTCTCCACGTGCCCGATCCTGCGCAGGGCGGTCAGGCCACGTTCACCCGCTGGCCGGGAGGCGCCGCCTCCAGCCAGGCCAGGAAACCGGTCAGGGCGTCCTCGCTCATCGCCAGCTCCAGGCGGGTGCCCTGGTGCAGGCAGCCGAGCACGATGGCGTCGGAGAGCAGGGCCAGCTCCTCCTCGCCCTCCGGGGCGCGGCGCGAGACCACCTCGATGGAGGACCGCTCCAGCAGCCGGCGGGGACGCGGGGCATAGCTGAAGACGCGGAACCATTCGACCCGGTCACCGCTGTAGCGGGCCACCCCGTACACCCAGCCCTTGCCCGAGACGTCGGGCTTCTCCGACACGCCCCAGCGCAGGCTGCAGTCGAAGGTGCCACCGGACCGCTGGATGAGCCTGCGGCGCAGTCCGAACACAAACAGCCCGATCACCACCAGGGCTACGACCAGGCCGCTCACAAGCAGAGCGAGGAGCATCTTCACCGACCTCCTCGCTCATCGAATGCCTCACGAAAAACGGACCTGCATCGCCTCAGCCGCGACCCGGTCTGGAAGCCTCCAGAACGGACCGCGGCTGAGGTCCACTGTGCCCCGGAGGTCGCCCTCCGGGGCCCAGCAGGTGAAACTCCGACGGGCGGTCAGCCCGTTACGGCGCGCAGTCGGACATCCGCGCGACGCTCGGCGGCCGCATCGGCCTCCGACTTCGCGCGCTCCAGTGCCCGCTCCGCCCGCTGGACATCGATCTCGTCCGCGAGCTCGGCGATCTCGGCCAGCAGGGACAGCTTGTTGTCCGCGAACGAGATGAAACCGCCGTGCACCGCGGCGACGACCGTGTTGCCCTCGCTGGTGCGGATGGTCACAGGGCCCGATTCCAGCACACCGAGAAGCGGCTGGTGACCGGGCATGACGCCGATGTCGCCGGACGTGGTGCGGGCGACAACAAGGGTGGCCTCGCCGGACCAGACATTGCGGTCCGCCGCGACCAGCTCGACGTGCAGCTCAGCAGCCAAGGTGGCTCCTCGGGTCACCACCCGGCGGGTCAGCCGGGTGTTGGGTCAAATTCTAATGGGCGTGGGGAGAGGGGCGGGACGCACCCGCCCCTCTCCGTCTGCAGACATGCTCAGCACGCGCTGGTGGCCTGCGAACCGGATGCGCTCCTCGCGGAGCGCGCCGGATCAGGAGACGCCCAGCTCCTTGGCGTTCGCCTTCAGGTCCTCGATGCCACCGCACAGGAAGAACGCCTGCTCGGGGAAGTGGTCGTAGTCACCGTCGCAGATGGCGTTGAACGCGGTGATCGACTCTTCCAGCGGGACGTCCGAACCGTCGACGCCGGTGAACTGCTTGGCGACGTGCGTGTTCTGCGACAGGAAGCGCTCGACGCGACGGGCACGGTGGACAACGAGCTTGTCCTCCTCGCCCAGCTCGTCGATGCCGAGGATCGCGATGATGTCCTGGAGGTCCTTGTACTTCTGGAGGATCCCCTTGACGCGCATCGCCGTGGCGTAGTGGTCCGCCGCGATGTACCGCGGGTCGAGGATGCGGGACGTCGAGTCCAGCGGGTCCACGGCCGGGTAGATGCCCTTCTCGGAGATCGGACGGGAGAGCACCGTCGTCGCGTCGAGGTGGGCGAAGGTGGTCGCCGGCGCCGGGTCGGTCAGGTCGTCCGCGGGGACGTAGATCGCCTGCATCGAGGTGATCGAGTGACCACGGGTCGAGGTGATGCGCTCCTGGAGGAGACCCATCTCGTCGGCCAGGTTCGGCTGGTAGCCCACCGCGGAGGGCATGCGGCCGAGCAGGGTCGACACCTCGGAACCCGCCTGGGTGTACCGGAAGATGTTGTCGATGAAGAAGAGCACGTCCTGCTTCTGCACATCGCGGAAGTACTCCGCCATGGTCAGACCGGCGAGCGCGACGCGCAGACGGGTGCCCGGGGGCTCGTCCATCTGGCCGAAGACGAGGGCCGTCTTGTCGATGACGCCCGAGTCGGCCATCTCCTCGATGAGGTCGTTGCCCTCACGGGTACGCTCACCGACACCCGCGAACACCGACACACCGTCGTGGTTGTTGGCGACGCGGTAGATCATTTCCTGGATCAGAACGGTCTTGCCGACACCGGCACCACCGAACAGACCGATCTTTCCACCCTTGACGTACGGGGTGAGGAGGTCGATGACCTTGACGCCGGTCTCGAACATCTCGGTCTTCGACTCGAGCTCGTCGAAGCGGGGCGCCTTGCGGTGGATCGGCCAGCGCTCGGTGACCTCGGCGTTCGCCTCGGGGTAGTTGAGCACCTCGCCCAGGGTGTTGAACACCTTGCCCTTGGTGAAGTCACCGACGGGGACGGTGATGCCCTCGCCCGTGTCGGTCACCGCGGCCCGGCGGACCAGGCCGTCGGTGGGCTGCATCGAGATGGTGCGGACGAGGCCGTCACCCAGGTGCTGCGCGACCTCGAGGGTCAGCGTCTTCAGCTTGCCGTCCTCGGCCGGGTCGGCGACCTGGACCTTGAGGGCGTTGTAGATCTCGGGCATGGCGTCGACGGGGAACTCCACGTCGACGACCGGGCCGATGACCCGGGCGACGCGGCCCGTGGCGGCGGCCGTCTCAACAGTGGTCGTCATTACTTGTCACTCCCCGCGGTCGCGTCAGCCATGGCGCTGGCGCCACCGACGATCTCGCTGATTTCCTGGGTGATTTCGGCCTGGCGGGCCGCGTTGGCAAGCCGGGAGAGGCTCTTGATGAGGTCTCCGGCGTTGTCGGTGGCCGACTTCATCGCACGGCGGCGGGCGGCGTGCTCGGAAGCGGCCGACTGCAGCAGTGCGTTGTAGATGCGGCTCTCGACGTAGCGCGGCAGGAGGGCGTCGAGGACGTCCTCCGCCGACGGCTCGAAGTCGAACAGCGGAAGGATCTCGCCCTTCGTACCGCTCTCCTCCACAGCCTTGTCGAGGCTCAGAGGCAGCATCCGGCCGTCCACCGCGTTCTGCGTCATCATCGACACGAATTCCGTGTAGACGATGTGCAGCTCGTCGACGCCGCCCTCGGCCGTCTCCGTCTGGATGGCCTCGATCAGCGGTCCGGCGACACGCTTGGCGTCCGCGTAGGCGGGGCTGTCGGTGAAGCCGGTCCACGAGTCCGCGACCTTGCGCTCGCGGAACCCGTAGTAGGCCAGACCCTTGCGGCCGACGATGTACGTGTCGACCTCCTTGCCCTCGCCGCGCAGCCGCTCGGTGAGCCGCTCCGCCTGCTTGATGGCGTTCGAGGAGTAGCCGCCGGCCAGACCGCGGTCGCTCGTGATGAGCAGGACCGCGGCACGCACCGGCGCCTCGACCTCGGTGGTCAGGGCGTGCTTGGTGTTCGAGCCGGTCGCCACCGCGGTCACCGCACGGGTGAGCTCGGTCGCGTACGGCATCGATGCCGCCACCTTGCGCTGCGCCTTGACGATGCGCGAGGCGGCGATCATCTCCATCGCCTTGGTGATCTTCTTGGTCGCCGTGACGGCACGGATGCGACGCTTGTAGACCCGGAGCTGCGCTCCCATGAGTCAGGTCCCTTCCGTCGTCACTTGGAGACGTTGACGGCCGGCGCGTCCTCGCCCAGGAGCTTGCCGTCCGAGGTCTCGAACTGCTGCTTGAATCCGGCGATGGCGTCCGCGATGGAGGACAGGGTGTCGTCCGACATCTTGCCGCCGTCCGCGATGGAGGTGAGGAGGTCCTTGCGCTCGCGGCGCAGGTGCTCCAGCAGCTCCGACTCGAAGCGGCGGATGTCGTTGACCGGGACGTCGTCCATCTTGCCGGTGGTGCCGGCCCAGACGGAGACGACCTGCTCCTCGACGGGCATCGGCTGGTACTGGCCCTGCTTGAGCAGCTCGACCAGACGCTTGCCGCGCTCCAGCGAGGCCTTCGAGGCAGCGTCCAGGTCGGAACCGAAGGCGGCGAACGCCTCCAGCTCGCGGTACTGGGCGAGGTCCAGGCGCAGACGGCCGGACACCTGCTTCATGGCCTTGTGCTGGGCCGAGCCACCGACGCGGGAGACCGAGATGCCGACGTTCAGCGCCGGGCGCTGGCCCGCGTTGAACAGGTCGGACTCCAGGAAGCACTGGCCGTCGGTGATGGAGATGACGTTGGTCGGGATGAACGCCGACACGTCGTTCGCCTTGGTCTCGACGATCGGCAGACCGGTCATCGAACCGGCACCCATGTCGTCGGACAGCTTCGCGCAGCGCTCCAGCAGACGGGAGTGCAGGTAGAAGACGTCGCCCGGGTAGGCCTCGCGGCCCGGCGGACGGCGCAGCAGCAGCGACACGGCGCGGTAGGCGTCGGCCTGCTTCGACAGGTCGTCGAAGATGATCAGGACGTGCTTGCCGGCGTACATCCAGTGCTGGCCGATGGCCGAACCGGTGTACGGGGCGAGGTACTTGAAGCCGGCCGGGTCGGACGCCGGGGCGGCGACGATCGTCGTGTACTCGAGCGCACCGGCGTCTTCCAGGGCGCCGCGAACGGACGCGATGGTCGAGCCCTTCTGGCCGATGGCGACGTAGATGCAGCGGACCTGCTTGTTCACGTCGCCCGAGCGCCAGTTGTCGCGCTGGTTGATGATCGTGTCAACGGCCAGCGCGGTCTTGCCGGTCTGGCGGTCGCCGATGATCAGCTGACGCTGACCGCGGCCGACGGGCACCATGGCGTCGATGGCCTTGTAGCCGGTCTGCATGGGCTCGTGAACCGACTTGCGGATCATGACGCCCGGGGCCTGCAGCTCGAGGGCGCGACGGCCTTCGGTCGCGATCTCGCCGAGACCGTCGATCGGGTTGCCGAGCGGGTCGACGACGCGGCCGAGGTAGCCCTCGCCGACGCCGACGGAGAGCACCTCACCGGTGCGCTGCACCGGCTGGCCCTCCTCGATGCCGTTGAACTCGCCGAGGACGACCGCGCCGATCTCGCGCTCGTCGAGGTTCAGGGCGAGACCGAGGGTCCCGTCCTCGAACTTCAGCAGCTCGTTCGCCATGGCGGAGGGCAGGCCCTCCACCTTCGCGATGCCGTCGCCGGCAACGCTGACCGTTCCGACCTCCTCGCGCGAGGCCGCGTCCGGCTGGTACGACTGGACAAAGTTCTCCAGTGCGTCCCGGATCTCCTCCGGCCGGATCGTGAGCTCCGCCATCTGGGTTCCCTGCTCTCCTTGTTGGGCCTGAAGCTTCTTAGGGGTCTGGGGGCGACCCCCAGGAATCTTCTGCAAGTTCTGCACGGCCCAACCGGGCCGCTAGGAATGCGTTGTTCTATTGGTGGGGCTGGTCAGCCGGCCATGCGGCGGGACGCCTCGGCGAGGCGGTCCGCGATGGTGCCGTCGATGACCTCGTCGCCGACCCGCACCGAGATCCCGCCGAGGACCTCGGGGTCCACGTCCAGGTTCAGGTGCATCTGGCGGCCGTACAGCGTGGCCAGCACCGCGCCGAGACGCTGCTTCTGCAGGTCGCTGAGCGGAATCGCACTGGTCACGGTGGCGACCATGCGGTCACGGCGCTCGGCGGCGAGCTTGGAAAGGGACTCCAGTCCCGCTTCCAGGCTACGTCCACGCGGCAGTGTGACAAGACGGATCACCAGACGCTCGGTGACCGGGTTCACCTTGCCGCCGAGCAGGCTGCGCAGCAGCTCGCTCTTGGCGGCGGTGGTGGCCGCACGGTCGGTGAGCGCGGCGCGCAGCTCGGTGTTCGAGGAGACGATCCGGCCGAAGCGGAAGATCTCGTCCTCGACGTCGTCGAGACCGCCGGCCTGCTGGGCCGCCGTGAGGTCGGCGGTGGCCGCCAGCTCCTCCAGCGAGTCCACCAGGTCACGGGACTGCGACCAGCGGGACCGGACCATGCCGGACACCAGGTCGGAGGTCTCCCCGCCGACCTGGCCGCCGAGCAGCCGTCCGGCCAGCTCGGCCTTGGCCTCGCCGGACTGCGCCGGGTCCGTGATGACCCGACGCAGCGAGACCTCACGGTCGAGCAGCGCGGTGACGGCAGCCAGCTCACCGGCGAGCTTCGCCGCGTCGACGGACGTGTTGTCCGTCAGCGCGTCGAGACGCTCACGCGCGGAGGCCAGTGCCTCGCGGCTCGCTCCGTTCATCGGGCCGCCTCGGCCTTCTCCTCGAGCTCGCTGAGGAAACGGTCGATCGTGCGGCTCTGTCGGGCGGCGTCCTCAAGGGACTCGCCGACGAGCTTTCCGGCCAGGTCGGTGGCGAGCTTGCCCACGTCCTGACGCAGCGCCTGAGAGGCGGCCTTGCGGTCGGCCTCGATCTGGGCGTGGCCGGCAGCGATGATCTCCTCACGCTGCCGCTGGCCCTCTGCGCGGAGTTCTTCCTTCAGCGCAGTGCCCTGCTCCAGCGCTTCCTGGCGCAGGCGCGCGGCCTCGTGCCGGGCTTCGGCGAGCTGGGCCTTGTACTGCTCCAGGACGCTCTGGGCCTCGGTCTGAGCAGCTTCTGCCTTTTCGATACCGCCCTCGATCGCCGCGTGGCGCTCGTCCAGAACCTTGTTGATGTTCGGGAGGAGCTTCTTCGCGAGGAAACCGAAGACGATGACGAAGGCGATCAGACCGATGACGAGCTCGGGGATCGGCGGGACGAGGGGGTTACCCGGCTCCTCGGCCGCGAGAACCAGGAGGTTCACATCAGTGCCTTTCGTCGATTCGGACTAGTCGTGGAGTTCGTCTTAGTAGACGAACGGCATGACCAGGCCGATGAGGGCGAGCGCCTCACAGAAGGCGAAGCCGAGGATCTGGTTGGCGCGGATCAGACCGGCAGCCTCGGGCTGACGGGCAAGAGCCTGGGTGCCGTTACCGAAGATGATGCCGACGCCGACGCCCGGGCCGATCGCCGCGAGACCGTAACCGACGGAGCTGAGGGAACCTTCGACGGCAGCAAGGGTCTGGGACATGCCAGTTCTTCCTTCTCTTTCATGGACCGGTGGGGGTTGGCCACCGGACGATTCGGGGGGTTGCGGAGCGGACTCGCTCAGTGGTGCTCGGCGAGCGCGCCCTGCAGGAAGCTGCAGGCCAGGAGTACGAAGACGTACGCCTGAACAGCCTGGATGAACAGCTCGAACGCGGTCATCACGATCACCATGACGAACGAGACGCCCGCGTACGCGATGCCGATCCCGTTCAGGAGGTACCAGCTGGCGATGGTGAACAGCAGCAGCAGGGTGTGACCCGCGAACATGTTCGCGAACAGTCGGACCGCGTGGGTGAAGGGGCGGACGATGACGTTCGAGAAGAACTCGATGACCATGACCATCGGCAGGATCGCACCGAGGGACTTGTCGTAGCCCGTGAGGTTCTTGAAGCCGCCCACGAGTCCGTGGCGCTTGAAGGTCACCGACATCCACATGACGTAGATGATCGCGGCGAGGCCGGCCGGGTACGCGATGACGGCGGTCACCGGGAACTGGGCGAGCGGCACGATCGACCACAGGTTCATGATCCAGACGAAGAAGAACGTCGCGACCATGAAGGGGACGTACTTCTCGCCTTCCTTCTTGCCGAGCGTCTCGTAGACGATGCCGCGGCGTACGAAGTCGTAGCCCGCCTCCGCGACCATCTGCAGCTTGCCCGGGACGACCTTCGGCTTCCGGAACGCAGCCCAGAAGAAGCCGACGATGACGACCGAGCCCAACAGGGCCAGCAGCATCGTCTTGTTGAAGTACAGGCTGCTGTCCGCGTCACCGAAGATCGGCTTGAACAGGAACGAGTACAGGGTCGGGCCCGGGAAGCCGCAGCCAGTGCCGTCTTCGAAATGACAGTTGATATCGAAGGCGAGCGTCATGTCAGCAGCACTCACCGCAGGGCTCCTTCAGCGTGGCGCATAGGTACGGCAACCTCGTTGTGTCGGCGCGGCGTGCAGCCGCGGTTCGGCACTGGACTGGTGTAACGGATGGTGGGGCGGCAGTCAGGCATCGAGCCTCGCGATGGGACAGGCGTCAGCTCAGATGCCCGCGCCCGCAGTGCCGCAGTTGGCACCGGACGATAGCAGGATCTCGAACGCCCACTTATCCCGGCCCTACCCTTCACGACTTCGGCCCCGGATTGTCGGGCTTGTCGCCCTTCACCGAGTCCGGTTCGACGTACAGGATCTTGGCCTTCATATGAGCACGCGTCTGTGCGCCGATCCACACCAGGGTGGTGGCGACGAGCGTGATCGCGAAGGCCTTGGGGTGGAACAGGGTGGTGTTCTTGAACGCGGCGAGAAAGACGAAGAGCAGCAGGATCTGGGCCGCGTAGAGCATGAGCCCCATGGCCTGGAAGAGATGCGGAAGTGATTTCGCCGTGCGCTGGAGAACCACGAATCCGATGCCCATGAACACCATCACGACCAGCGTCGCGACGACGGCTCCGACAGCACCCTTGCCTCCGACGACCAACGCGCTGATCACTGCGGCGAGAGCGCCGGCGACAGCCGTGGGTACGGCGGCTTGCAGGAGGAATCGGACGTCATCTGACCGCATGGCGGTTTGCTCCGCGTGGTGGTGGGGGCAAGGGACTCGTACGGGACGAGCGTAAGCCCGGTCCGAGTTCGAACCTCGGGCCAATGGACCGTCGCACTACGGTCCTTCGGCTCTGTCGCCGGGTTTAGTGAACGGTATCACAAACTATTTGATGAGAGCTTTACCTGGATGGTGTGCTGACTGTCACACATGAGAGGGACCCTGCGCGTGTGTGCGCGACAGTTCACCGATTTGTCTGGTAAAGGGATTCCGTGTCCGACATGCCCCTCGCGTGTCAGCGAGCGGATCCGGCCTTACGCCGGTCGGGGAAGCGCGAACGGGGGCCCACGGCGGTCGCCCCGTTGACGCCGGAGACTCCGGCCACGATCGGCCGGGCGGGCGCCGGCTCGGTGCCCGGTGCCTCCAGGACGGCCGCCTCGGCCGCCGCCTCCGCGGCCCGCCCCGCGTGCCGGTAGCGCGGCGGCACCAGCCCTTCCGCCCAGCGCGGGGCGCGGGGGGTGAAGCGCGGCAGGAGCAGCAGGACCAGCCCCAGCGCGCTGAGCGCGGCGATCGCGAGCACGATCCACATCGAGGCGGAGTGCACCGAGTACGCCACGGCGCCGAAGGCGATCAGTCCCGACCAGAAGTACATGATCAGGACGGCCCGGCTGTGCGAGTGCCCGAGCTCCAGGAGCCGGTGGTGTAGGTGTCCGCGGTCGGCAGCGAAGGGCGACTGGCCCTTCCAGGTACGCCGCACGATGGCCAGGACCAGGTCGGCCATGGGGATGGCGATGATCGTCAGCGGCAGCAGCAGCGGGATGAAGACCGGCAGCATCGCGTGGGTGGCGTTGCGCTCACCGCCCGCGAACAGCGCCATCGCGTCCGGGTCCACCTGCCCCGTGATGGAGATGGCGGAGGCGGCCAGCACGAGCCCGATCAGCATGGAGCCGGAGTCGCCCATGAAGATGCGCGCCGGATGCATGTTGTGCGGCAGGAAGCCCAGGCACATGCCCATGAGGATCGCGGCGAAGAGCGTCGCGGGGGCGGCCTGCTCGATGCCGTAGCCGAACCAGAGGCGGTACCCGTAGAGGAAGAACGCCGCGGCGGCGATGCACACCATGCCGGCGGCCAGGCCGTCGAGCCCGTCCACGAAGTTCACCGCGTTGATGGTGATCACGACCAGGGCCACGGTGAGCAGGTTGCCCTGCCACTGGGTGAGGGCCACCGTGCCGATGCCCGGGACCGGGATCCACAGGATGGTCAGGCCCTGGATCACCATCACGCCGGCGGCGATCATCTGGGCCCCGAGCTTGATCAGGGCGTCGATCTCGAACTTGTCGTCCAGGACGCCGATCAGCCAGATCAGGGCGGCGCCGGAGAGCAGCGCCCGCGGTTCGTTCGACAGCTCGAAGACGCCGTTGAGGTTCTTCAGGTGGTCGGCGACGAGCAGGCCCGCGCACAGACCGCCGAACATCGCGATGCCGCCGAGGCGGGGGGTGGGTTCGCGGTGCACGTCGCGGGCACGGATCTCCGGCATCGCCCCGGCCGCGATTGCGAACTTCCGCACGGGCCCGGTGAGCAGGTAGGTCACCGCGACCGTGACGCAAAGCGTCAGCAGATATTCACGCACGGGCTGCCCCAGATGTATCGCCGGCCATCTCAGCCCCACACATTAGCTGCGATGTCCCCTCCACCGAGGACGCCGGGTGGCCGGATCCCGGTTGCACTACGACCTACTTGTCCCGATTACACCTCGTACGGGGGAAATTCGCTGACCAGCCCGTTGACCTCGGCCCGGGTTTTCGCCGCTTCACCCTGCAGCGCCGCGGCGAACAGGGCGCCGAGGGTCCGCATCTGCGCCTCCCCCATGCCCTGCGTGGTCACGGCCGCGGTGCCGAGCCGTACCCCGCGCTGCTCCCCGTACGGCAGGGCGCAGGTGTCGAGGACGATGCCTGCGGCGGCCAGCCGGCCGCGCGCGGTCGGGCCGTCCAGGCCCAGCGGCGCCGGATCGGCGGTGATCAGATGGGTGTCGGTGCCCCCGGTGGTGACCACCAGCCCGTGCTCCTCCAGCGCCCGCGCCAGGACGCGGGCGTTGGCGACGACGCGGTGGGCGTAGGTGGTGAAGGCCGGGGCGGCGGCCTCGCCGAAGGCCACGGCCTTCGCGGCGATGGTGTGCATCTGCGCGCCGCCCTGGGTGAAGGGGAACACCGCCCGGTCGATCCGCTCGGCGTACTCCGCCCCGCACAGCACCATCCCGCCGCGCGGCCCGCGCAGCACCTTGTGCGTGGTCGCGCAGACGACGTCGGCGTACGGGACGGGGCTGGGCGCCGCTCCGCCGGCGACGAGGCCGATGGGGTGGGCGGCGTCGGCGATCAGGTAGGCCCCGACCTCGTCGGCGATCTCCCGGAACGCCGAGTACTCGGGGTGGCGGGGGGAGGAGATGGAACCGCAGACGATCGCCTTGGGGCGGTGGGCGTGCGCGAGCTCCTGCACCTGCCCGTAGTCGATCAGCCCGGTCTCCGCGTCCACCCCGTAGCCGATGAAGTCGAACCACCGGCCGGAGAAGTTCGCGGGCGAGCCGTGGGTGAGGTGGCCGCCGTGCGCCAGCCCCATCGCGAGCACCGTGTCCCCGGGGCGCAGCAGCGCGGCGTAGGCGGCCAGGACGGCGGAGGACCCCGAGTGCGCCTGCACATTGGCGTGCTCGGCCCCGAACAGGGCCATGGCCCGTTCCACCGCGAGCTGCTCGGCCAGGTCGGCGTACTCGCAGCCGCCGTGGTGGCGGGCGCCCGGGTACCCCTCGGCGTACTTGTTGGCGAGCGGCGAGGCGAGGGCGGCGAGCACGGCGGGCGAGGTGAAGTTCTCGGCGGCGCTCAGTTGGAGGGTGCCGGCCTGCCGCTGCCGCTCCCCTTCGAGGATGTCGGCCAGCTGCGGGTCCTGGCGCCGCAGGAGGTCCGCCGGCTGCTCGGTGGTGACGGTCATGGCACGACTCCCCGCGCGGTGGGTGTACCGGGTAGCCCCACCATATTCCCGCGCTCCGGCTCGCGCCGCCCGGGCTGCGGCATCCGCGCGGCCTGTGCACCGGGCCGCCCGCTCGGGCCCTCGCCGCGCCCGCCTTCAGCGCGCGGCGGTGACGCCCGTCAGGGCCGTGACCACGGGGTCCAGCGCCTGGTTGATCTCGTCGCCGATGGAACGGAAGAAGGTGATCGGCGCCCCGTACGGGTCGTACACCTCGTCGGCGTCCGGCGAGGGCGCCAGCAGCCAGCCGCGGAGCGCGGCGGCGGCCCGCACCAGGGCGCGGGCCCGCTGCGCCATCCCGTCGTCGAGCGGGGGCAGCGTCGCGGGGTCTATGGCGCGCACCAGCCGGGTGAACTCCTTCAGGGTGAAGGTCCGCAGCCCCGCCGAGTGGCCCATCGAGATGACCTGCGCCCGGTGGTCGCGGGTCGCGGTCAGCACCAGGTCGGCCCGGATGACGTGCTCGTCCAGCAGCTCGCGGCCGGTGAAGCCGCTCGCGTCGGCCCCGAAGTCCGCCAGCACCGCAGCCGCGTTCGCCTCCATCGGGGCGCCCTCGTGGCCCCAGGTGCCGGCGCTCTCCACGATGAGGTCGCCGGTGGCGAGGCCGCCGAGGCGGTGCGAGAGGGCGTGCCGCGTCAGCCGCTCGGTGATGGGCGAGCGGCACACGTTGCCGGTGCTGACGTGGAGTATGCGGAAGGGGTCTCCCCCGGACGCCGCCGGGAGGTGGTCCCTTGCTATGCCACGCCCCTCAGGGCTCACGGGGCGACCTCGAGGTCGGGTACGACCTCCCGCAGCTGGTCCGCCGTGAGGGCGCCCTCGCGCAGCAGGACCGGCACCTTCCCGGTGACGTCCACGATCGACGAGGGCTGAATGCCGGGGGTCGGCCCGCCGTCCAGGTACACGGACACGGAGTCGCCGAGCATCTCGCGCGCCGCGTCGCAGTCCTCGGGCGCCGGGTGGCCGGTCAGGTTGGCCGAGGACACGGCCATCGGGCCGACCTCGGTGAGCAGCTCGATCGCGACGGGGTGCAGGGGCATGCGCACGGCCACGGTGCCGTGGGTGTCCCCGAGGTCCCACGCCAGCGACGGCTGGTGCCGGGCGACCAGTGTCAGCGCGCCCGGCCAGAAGGCGTCCACGAGCTCCCAGGCCTGCTCGGAGAAGTCCGTGACGAGGCCGTGCAGGGTGTTCGGGGAGCCGATGAGCACCGGGGTGGGCATACCGCGGCCGCGCCCCTTGGCGGCCAGCAGGTCGCTCACCGCCTCCGGGCTGAAGGCGTCCGCGCCGATCCCGTAGAGGGTGTCGGTGGGCAGCACGACGAGCTCGCCGCGGCGCACGGCGGATGCGGCTTCACGCAGGCCCGTCTTGCGGTCCGTCGCGTCGTTGCAGTCGTATCGCCGGGCCATCAGCGGGCCTCCTCAAGCAGCAGGGGGGTGACGGGAAGGGGCGCGCCGGTCACGGCAGTGCCTTGCGGGCGGTCGCGAAACGCGGCCGGTTGTTGAGGTCCGGGTGGTCGGCGGCGTCGGCCCAGCCCCGCTCCTCGGCGAAGATCCACGGCACCTGGCCGCCCTGGGTGTCGGCGTGTTCGATGACGACGATCCCGCCGGGCCGCAGCAGGCGGTGCGCGGTGCGTTCGATGCCCCGGATGGTGTCGAGGCCGTCCTCGCCGGAGAAGAGCGCCATCTCCGGGTCGTGGTCGCGGGCCTCGGGGGCTACGTACTCCCACTCGGTCAGCGGGATGTACGGCGGGTTCGAGATCACCAGGTCGACCTGGCCGTCGAGCTCCGGCAGCGCGCTCAGCGCGTCGCCCTGGTGGACGCCGACCCGGGAGCCCTCGGCGTTCTTGCGGGTCCACCGCAGGGCGTCCTCGGACAGCTCCACCGCGTGCACGCGCGAGCGCGGCACCTCCTGCGCCATGGCCAGCGCGATGGCGCCGGAGCCGGTGCACAGGTCCACGATGAGCGGTTCGACCACGTCCATCGCCCGGACGGCCTGTATGGCCCAGTCCACGACCGACTCGGTCTCGGGCCGGGGCACGAACACCCCGGGGCCGACCTGGAGCTCCAGGTACCGGAAGAAGGCGCGGCCGGTGATGTGCTGGAGCGGCTCGCGGGCCTCGCGGCGGGCGATCGCCTCCCAGTAGCGGGCGTCGAAGTCCGCGTCCTTGACGTGGTGCAGTTCCCCGCGCTTGACGCCGTGCACGTAGGCGGCGAGCTCCTCCGCGTCGAAGCGCGGTGAGGGCACGCCGGCGGCGGCCAGCCGCTGGGTGGCCTGGGCCACCTCGGCAAGCAGCAAGTTCACGCTGGTCCTCCGGGCTGCTGTCGTACGGGGGGTGGTGCGGGTGCGGTGCGGGTGTACGGGTGTGACCGGTGCCTCGCGGCCGTGCTGCAGGGCCCCGGTGCGGGGCCCTGCGGGCCGGTCTACTGCGCGGCGGCGAGCTTGGCCGCGGAGTCGGCGTCGACGCAGGCCTGGATCACCGAGTCGAGGTCGCCGTCGAGCACCTGGTCCAAGTTGTACGCCTTGAAGCCGGTGCGGTGGTCCGAGATCCGGTTTTCCGGGAAGTTGTACGTGCGGATCTTCTCGGAGCGGTCCACGGAGCGCACCTGGCTGCGGCGCACGTCGGAGGCTTCCTGCTCGGCGGCCTCCTGGGCCGCGGCCAGCAGCCGCGAGCGCAGGATGCGCATGGCCTGCTCCTTGTTCTGGAGCTGGCTCTTCTCGTTCTGGCAGGAGGCGACCACACCGGTCGGCAGGTGCGTGATGCGCACGGCCGAGTCGGTGGTGTTGACGGACTGGCCGCCGGGGCCCGAGGAGCGGTACACGTCGATGCGGAGGTCGTTCATGTTGATCTCGACCTCGACCTCCTCGGCCTCCGGGGTGACGAGCACGCCGGCGGCGGAGGTGTGGATGCGGCCCTGGGACTCGGTGGCCGGAACCCGCTGGACGCGGTGCACGCCGCCCTCGTACTTCAGGCGGGCCCACACGCCCTGGCCGGGCTCGGTGGCGCCGTTGCCGCCCTTGGTGCGGACGGAGACCTGGACGTCCTTGTAGCCGCCGAGCTCGGACTCGGTGGCGTCGATGATCTCGGTCTTCCAGCCCACGCGCTCGGCGTAGCGCAGGTACATGCGCAGCAGGTCGCCGGCGAACAGCGCCGACTCGTCGCCGCCCGCTCCGGCCTTGACCTCCAGGAGCACGTCCTTGTCGTCGCTGGGGTCGCGCGGGACGAGCAGCAGGCGGAGCTTCTCGGTGAGCCCCTCGCGGTGCAGCGTCAGCTCCTTGGCCTCGGCTGCGAAGTCCGGGTCGTCGGCCGCGAACTCCTTGGCCGTCTCGATGTCCTCGGCAGCCTGCTTCCAGGCGCGGAAGGTGGCCACGATCGGGGTCAGCTCTGCGTAGCGCTTGTTCAGCTTGCGCGCATTGGCCTGATCCGAGTGGACCGAAGGGTCGGCGAGCCTCTTCTCAAGATCGGCGTGCTCGCCGATCAGTTCCTCGACCGCCTCGAACATCGGGGGCTCCTGTAATAAAAAAGTACGGAAGGACTGCACGGGTGCCGTGCCGGGACGACGACAAAGGCGCCGGTCCGGCCGCCCCCGAGTGGACAGGGGGCGGCCGGAGACCGGCGCCTGGGTCGCGCTACTTCTTGGCCGCACCCTTGCCGAAGCGAGCCTCGAAGCGGGCCACGCGGCCACCGGTGTCGAGGATCTTCTGCTTGCCCGTGTAGAACGGGTGGCACTCGGAGCAGACCTCGGCACGGATGGCACCGTTGGTCAGCGTGGAGCGGGTGGTGAACGACGCGCCACAGGTGCAGCTGACCTGGGTCTCGACGTACTCGGGGTGGATCTCGCTCTTCAAGGTGTCTCCTAGATTCGGGAGGGCGCCGGGTCGCAGGAGCCGAATTGCGCACTGCGTGAACCGGGGCCGACAGACCAGTCTGCCAGGACCGGGCTGCCTGTCAAAATTCTGAGGACGCCTCCCTCAACGGGAGGGGGCCGGCATCTATTCCGGCCCCCCTGCGATCCGGTGCGGACCGCCGGGCGCTACTGGACGATGCCGCCGGCCGTGCCCTTGTCGCCCATGGAGTTCTCGGTGGCCTCGGGCGGGATCGGCCGGTCCGCCAGCAGGGCGTCCCAGACCAGTGCGGACTCCTTGGTGAGGGGCGCCACACGGTCGGTGTCGCGCGGGTCCGGGCTCACCGGCAGCGTGATCATCTGCATGTCCTGGGCGTCGATGCCCTGCAGGCCCTGGGCGAAGCCCATCAGCGACTTCACGTCGCCCAGGGTCTTGTCGGTGGTGAGCGCTTTGGTCGCGGAGTCGGCGAGGTCCAGCAGTCGCTTGGGGTTGTCGAACAGGCCGATGCTCTTTACCTGCTTGATCAGCGCCTTGATGAAGGCCTGCTGGAGCTGTATTCGGCCCAGGTCGCTGCCGTCGCCCACGCTCTTGCGGGTCCGGACGAGGCCGAGGGCCTGCTCCCCGTTGAGCTTGTTGGGGCCGGCCGCGAGTTCGAGGTGGCTGGCGCCGTCCTTGATCGGCTTGTTCACGGTCACCTCGACGCCGCCGAGGTTGTCGATGATCTTCTTGAAGCCCGTGAAGTCGACCTCGATGTAGTGGTCCATGCGGATCCCCGACATCTTCTCGACGGTCTTGACCGCGCAGGCGGCCCCGCCGACCGTGTAGGCCTCGTTGAACTGCTTGCGCGTCCCGCCGGGGTCGGTCTTCCCGTTGCCCGTGGTGCAGGAGGGACGGGCGGTCATGGTGTCGCGGGGTATCGATATGACGCTGGCCTTCTGGTGGCCCTCGTACAGGTGGACGATCATCGCGGTGTCGGAGCGGGCGGAGCCGCCGTCGTCGCGGCCGTACTCGCCGTTGGCGCCGCCGCGGGAGTCCGAGCCGAGGACCAGGATGTCCATCGACCCGTTGTCCACGTTCTCCGGCCGGTCGGTGCCCAGGGCCGCATCGATGTCGACGGTCTTCAGGTTGCCGTTGAGTGTGAAGTAGAAGTAGCCGAGGCCCGCACCGCCCAGCAGGACCACGCCGGCAGCGCTCCATGCGGCGATGACGAGGGCTCTGCGGCGCTTGGCCGGCTTCCGTCGCCGGCCTGCGGCCCGGCGGCCGCCGCCCGTCCTGTCCTGGCTCATGCTCTCCTCAGTCCTGGGGGGTCCGGCCCGCGGTCGCCGCGGGCCGTCTGCTGCGCACCCTGTGGTCCTCTGACACAGACGGCCGAACGCCCCCCAGGGTTCCACGGCAGCCCTTGTGCCCCGTCCGGCGCGTTCGCACCGGCCCGCGTCGGCGCTCCCGGACGGCCCGGCGCCCACCTGCGGCTTTGCCGGGGGCGTACCGGCGCGGGGGCGCAGGTCCCGCGGGGTGTGTGTGGCGAAGCTCCCGCCGGGCCGGGCCGGGCCGCGGTCCGGTCCCGCGGGCACGCGCCGCGGCCGGTACGAGCACAGCCGCCCCCGCCGCGGGTGCGGCGGGGGCGGCTGTGTGCAGGCTGCGGGAGGTCAGTCGTCGTTCTTGCCCGACGGCGTCGTCTTCGCGATCTGCATCAGGAACTCGGCGTTCGACTTCGTCTGCTTCATCTTGTCGAGCAGCAGCTCGATCGCCTGCTGCGAGTCGAGCGCGTGCAGCACCCGGCGCAGCTTCCAGACGATGGCGAGCTCCTCCGCGTTGAGGAGGATCTCCTCCTTGCGGGTGCCCGACGGGTCGACGTCGACGGCGGGGAAGATCCGCTTGTCGGCGAGCTTCCGGTCGAGCTTGAGCTCCATGTTGCCGGTGCCCTTGAACTCCTCGAAGATCACCTCGTCCATCCGCGAGCCGGTGTCGACCAGCGCGGTGGCCAGGATGGTCAGCGAGCCGCCGTCCTCGATGTTGCGCGCGGCACCGAAGAAGCGCTTCGGCGGGTACAGCGCGGTCGAGTCGACACCACCGGACAGGATGCGGCCGGAGGCGGGGGCCGCGAGGTTGTACGCACGGCCCAGGCGGGTGATGGAGTCCAGCAGGACGACCACGTCGTGACCCAGCTCGACGAGGCGCTTGGCGCGCTCGATGGCCAGCTCGGCGACGGTGGTGTGGTCCTCGGCCGGGCGGTCGAAGGTCGAGGAGATGACCTCGCCCTTCACCGACCGCTGCATGTCGGTGACCTCTTCCGGACGCTCGTCGACCAGGACGACCATCAGGTGGCACTCGGGGTTGTTCGTGGTGATCGCATTGGCGATCGCCTGCATGACCATGGTCTTGCCGGTCTTCGGCGGGGCCACGATCAGGCCGCGCTGGCCCTTGCCGATCGGCGACACGAGGTCGATGATGCGGGTGGTCAGCACGCCCGGGTCGGTCTCCAGACGGAGCCTGTCCTGCGGGTAGAGCGGGGTCAGCTTCTGGAACTCCGGCCGCCCGCGGCCCGATTCGGGCGCCATCCCGTTCACCGAGTCCAGCCGCACGAGGGCGTTGAACTTCTCGCGGCGCTCGCCGTCCTTGGGCTGGCGCACGGCACCGGTGGTGTGGTCGCCCTTGCGCAGGCCCGCCTTGCGGACCTGGGCGAGGGAGACGTACACGTCGTTGGGGCCGGGCAGGTAGCCCGAGGTCCGGATGAACGCGTAGTTGTCGAGGATGTCGAGGATGCCCGCGACGGGGATCAGCACGTCGTCGTCGGCGACCTGCGGCTCGTTCGGAGCGAACTCGTCACGGCCGCGGCGGCCCCGGCGGTCGCGGTAGCGGCCGCGGCGGCCACGGCGGCCGCCCTCGTCGTCGAAGTCGTCCTGGGGGCCGTTGTCCTGACGGTCCTGACGCCCCTGCTGGCCCTGCTGCTGACGGTCCTGGCGGCCGCCCTGCTGCTGGCGGTCCTGGCGGTCGGCGCGGTCCTGGCGGCTGCCGCCCTGACCACCCTGCGCGCCCTGGCCCTGCTGGGCCTGCCCGCCCTGACCCTGGCCGCCCTGGCCCTGGTCGTCGGCCTTGGCACCGCGGTCGCGGCGGTCGCGCTGGCGCTCGCCGCGCTCGGCACGGTCACCGCGGTCACGGCGGTCGCGACGGCCGCGGCCCTCGCCGTCCTGGCCCTGCGCCTGTCCGGAGACGGCGGCCTTGTCGGCGGACGCCGGGGCGGCTGCCTCGGCCTCGGCCTTGACCGTCTCGGTCTTCTGCTCCACCTGGACGGCGGCGGGGGCCGAGGCCTCCGGGCTGCCGGAGGGAGCGGTGGCACGGCGGCGGCGGCGCTCGCCCGCCGGGGCCTCCTCGGCCTCGCCGGTGCGGGCGGGGTTCCCCGCCGGCTGGCCCGGGATCTCGATCTGGGCCTGGGTGGCCTGCTCGGCGGGCGCCGGGGCGGCGGCCTCACCCGTACGGGCCTTGCTGGTGGCGCGGCGCTTCGGCTTGGCCTCGGCGGCGTCGGCGGCCGGGGCCGCGGCGGCGGCCTTGGCGGCGCTGCCGCCCTGCGCCTCCTTGATGACCTCGATCAGCTGGCTCTTGCGCATCCGCGCGGTGCCCCTGATACCGAGGCCCGACGCGACCTGCTGCAGCTCGGCGAGGACCATGCCGTCCAGGCCGGTGCCGGAGCGGCGTCGCCGTCCCGGGGCAGCCGCGGCGCCCGCGGCAGGAGCACTGGCGTCGACGTTGGTGTCGGCAGCGCCCATCAGATCGGTGGTGTCGCTCACGAAGGGTCCTTCCCTGGAGCGGACGTCGGCCTGTCTGGCTCGGCGACCGGTTGTGCTGTCCGACGGCGATCCGTGACCTGGTGAGTCGTGGACCGCAGCCGGGGCGGTGGTCCGCCGATAGAGATACGGCGGAGAGAAACGTGCATGAGTGGTTCCGGCGAGAAGCCCCCGAGCTGGAAGCGTGGGAATGTCACGCCGAATCCGGAGCGTGCTCGAAACTGCTGGAAGTGATCAAAGCAGTCGGGGAGGCTCCCGGAAGAAAGGTGGTCCCGAAGGGGGACACTGAGCACCGAGCCATGGCGGCTTCGGATGCGCACTTGAGATTAACACTACCGGATCCAACAGACATTCCCCCTCTCAATCACCGGCTGTCGCGCCCTGCCCGCGCGGGCGGCCTGCCCTGGCCGCCCGCCCGGGACCGGCCGGGCCCCGTCCGACGGCTCAGCCGCCCTGGGTGCCCAGCGGGAGTACGCTCGCGCCCGCGGCGTCGAGGGCCAGCCGGGTTGCGGCCCACCCCTCCCCCGCGAGCTGCGCGACCTTGTCGGCCGCGCCGTTGTCGACCAGCGCAAGGACCGTCGGGCCCGCGCCGGAGATGACCGCGGGGATGCCGTCCGCCCGCAGCCGGCCCACCAGTGCCACGCTCTCGGGCATCGCCGGGGTCCGGTAGTCCTGGTGGAGCCGGTCCTCGGTGGCCGCCAGGAGGTACTCGGGGCGCCTGGTCAGGGCTTCCACGAGCAGGGCGGCCCGGCCCGCGTTGACCGCCGCGTCCACGTGCGGGACCGTACGCGGCAGCAGGCCGCGCGCGGTCTCCGTCAGGACGGGCTTGGAGGGGACGAAGACCACCGGAACGACGGAGTCGGCGGGCTCCATCCGGATCGCCTTCGCACTGCCCCCGTCCATCCAGGCCAGGGTGAAGCCGCCGAGCAGACAGGCGGCGACGTTGTCGGGGTGACCCTCGATCTCGGTGGCGAGTTCGAGCAGCGCCGCGTCGTCGAGCCTGGCCTCGCCGCCTATGGTCACGGCGCGGGCGGCCACGATGCCCGCGCAGATGGCGGCGGAGGAGGAGCCGAGGCCGCGGCCGTGCGGGATGCGGTTCGCACAGACGACCTCAAGGCCCCGGGGCTGCCCGCCCAGCAGGTCGAAGGCGGTGCGCATCGACCGTACGAGGAGGTGGCTCTCGTCCCGCGGGAGGCTGTCGGCGCCTTCACCCGCGAGGTCGATGTCCAGGCCGGAATCGGCCACGCGGACCACGACGTCGTCGTAGAGCCCCAGGGCGAGTCCGAGGGTGTCGAAACCCGGGCCGAGGTTGGCACTACTGGCGGGGACGCGCACCCGTACGGCGGCGGCGCGGAACGCTGGACCGGCCATCGTCCGATGACACTCCTTGTGACTGTGCGAGGACTTCGCTCTTCGCTGGCTCGCTGTGAATGTACTGGAGAACGCACGACACCCGAAGGCCCCCGGGGCAGCACCGCGGCATATGCGCGGTGGCGGATGTCAGGACAGCGTATCGAAGGAAGGTTCCCCCGCGACATAGGGCGCACACGAGGCGCACGATGCGTGTCGCGGGCATCCGCCGCACTTTTGTCGTCGTACGGGGTGAGTTGCCGGGTTCCGGACCGCTCCGGAACCCGGCTCTCGGGCGGTGCGTCAGACCAGGCCGAGGCGGACCGCGGCGGCCTCGGCGTCCACCGGCACGGTGACCGGCTGCGGAGCACCGGCGACCGCCCAGTCGGGGTCCTTCAGACCGTTGCCGGTGACGGTGCACACGATCGTCTGGCCGGGGTCGACCAGACCGAGCTCGGCGGCCTTGAGCAGGCCCGCCACCGAGGCGGCCGAGGCCGGCTCGACGAAGACGCCCTCCTGCGCGGCCAACAGCCGGTAGGCGGCCAGGATCTGTCGGTCCGTCACCTCGTCGATGAAACCGCCCGACTCCTCGCGTGCGGCGAGCGCGAACTCCCAGGACGCCGGGTTGCCGATCCGGATCGCGGTGGCGATGGTCTGCGGCTCCTTGACGACCTCGCCGCGCACGATGGGCGCGGACCCGGAGGCCTGGAAACCCCACACGCGGGGCGTACGGGAGGCCAAGCCGTCGGCCTTGTACTCCTTGAAGCCCTTCCAGTACGCGGTGATGTTGCCGGCGTTGCCGACGGGCAGCACGTGGATGTCGGGGGCGTCGCCGAGCGCGTCGACGATCTCGAACGCGGCCGTCTTCTGACCCTCGATGCGCACCGGGTTCACGGAATTGACCAGCGCCACCGGGTAGTTGTCGGACAGCGCGCGGGCCAGGTCCAGGCAGTCGTCGAAGTTGCCGTCCACCTGGAGGATCTTGGCCCCGTGCACGAGGGCCTGGCCCATCTTGCCCAGCGCGATCTTCCCGCGGGGCACGAGCACCGCGCAGACCATCCCGGCGCGCACCGCGTACGCGGCCGCCGAGGCCGAGGTGTTGCCGGTGGAGGCGCAGATGACCGCCTTGGCGCCCTCCTCCTTGGCCCGGGTGATCGCCATGGTCATGCCGCGGTCCTTGAAGGACCCGGTGGGGTTCGCGCCCTCGACCTTCAGGTGCACCTCGCAACCGGTGCGCTCGGAGAGCACCTGCGCGGGGACGAGGGGAGTACCGCCCTCGCGGAGCGTGACCACAGGAGTCGCGGCCGTGACCGGCAGGCGGTCCCGGTACTCCTCGATGATGCCGCGCCACTGGTGGGTGCGATTGCTGCTCATGGGCCCTTACTCCCCTTCAACACGCATGATGCTGGCGACACCGCGCACGGTGTCCAGCTTCCGCAGCGCCTCGACGGTCCCGGAAAGGGCGGCGTCGGGTGCGCGGTGGGTGACGACCACGAGGGAGGCCTCGTTGCCGACCCCGTCCGGACGTCCTTGCTGTCGTACGGTATCGATGGACACGCCGTGCTCGGCGAACGTGGTCGCCACCTGGGCGAGCACGCCCGGCTTGTCCGCCACGTCCAGGCTGATGTGGTAGCGGGTGACGACCTCGCCCATGGCGCTGACCGGCAGCTGGGTGTACGCCGACTCGCCCGGCCCCGTCGCCTCGGCGAGCTTGTTGCGGCACACGGCCACCAGGTCGCCGAGGACCGCCGAAGCAGTCGGCGAGCCGCCCGCCCCCGGCCCGTAGAACATCAGCCGCCCGGCCGCCTCGGCCTCGACGAAGACCGCGTTGTACGCCTCGCGGACGGAGGCCAGCGGATGCGTCAGCGGGATCATCGCCGGATGCACGCGCGCGGTGACGGACGCGCCGTCCGCGGCGCGCTCCAGGATCGCCAGGAGCTTGATGGTGCAGCCCATCCGCTTGGCGGAGGCGAAGTCGGCGGAGCTGACCTCGGTCATGCCCTCGCGGTAGACGTCGTCCAGGCGGACCCGGGTGTGGAAGGCGATGCCGGCCAGGATCGCGGCCTTGGCGGCCGCGTCGTAGCCCTCGACGTCGGCGGTGGGGTCCGCCTCGGCGTACCCGAGGGCGGTGGCCTCGTCGAGCGCCTCCTGGTACCCGGCGCCGGTGGAGTCCATCTTGTCGAGGATGAAGTTCGTGGTGCCGTTGACGATGCCGATCACCCGGTTGATCTTGTCCCCGGCGAGGGACTCGCGCATCGGGCGGACCAGCGGGATGGCGCCGGCGACGGCCGCCTCGTAGTAGAGGTCCAGCCCGTGCTGCTCGGCGGCGGCGTGCAGAGCCGCGCCGTCCTGGGCGAGCAGCGCCTTGTTCGCCGAGACCACCGACGCACCGTTCTCGAAGGCGGTGGTGATCAGCGTACGGGCGGGCTCGATGCCCCCGATGACCTCGATGACCACGTCGATGTCGCCCCGTTTGAGGAGGGCGGTCGCATCGGTGGTGATGAGCGCCGGGTCGATGCCCTCGCGCACCTTGGAGGGGCGGCGCACGGCGACGCCCGCGAGCTCGACGGGCGCGCCGATCCGGGCCGTCAGATCGTCGGCGTGCGTCGTCATGATGCGAGCCACCTCTGAGCCGACCACTCCACAGCCCAGCAGCGCCACCTTCAGCGGACGCGTACGCATCATTCGACCTACGCCTTTCGATCTTCCATCAGTACCCGGCGCGCGGTTTGCCCGCCGGGTGTGAACCAGTCTCACTCAATGGACAGCAGTTTCCATCCCCGGTCCATTGAGTGAGACACCTATTTCATCATCCGAGGTCCAGGCGCAGGAGATCTTCCTCCGTCTCGCGGCGCACGATCACCCGAGCCTCACCGTCGCGCACCGCCACCACCGGCGGGCGCAGCGCGTGGTTGTAGTTGCTCGCCATGGAGCGGCAGTACGCGCCGGTCGCCGGGACCGCCAGCAGGTCGCCCGGGGCCAGGTCGGCGGGCAGGAACGCGTCCTTGACCACGATGTCCCCGCTCTCGCAGTGCTTGCCGACGACCCGCACCAGCACCGGTTCGGCGTCGGAGCGGCGCGAGACCAGGGAGATGGAGTACTCGGCGTCGTAGAGGGCCGTGCGGATGTTGTCGGACATGCCGCCGTCGACGCTGACGTACGTCCGCAGCCCCTCCAGCGGCTTGATGGTGCCGACCTCGTACAGGGTGAAGGCGGTCGGGCCGACGATGGCCCGGCCCGGCTCCACGGAGATCCGCGGGGCCCGCAGCCGCGCCGCCTCGCACTCCCGGCCCACGATCTCGGTCAGCGCCTTGGCGATCTCGTGCGGTTCGCGCGGGTCGTCGTCGGAGGTGTAGGCGATGCCGAGGCCGCCGCCGAGGTCGATCTCGGGCAGCTCGACCCCGTGCTCGTCCCGTACGGCCGCCAGCAGCTGCACCACGCGCCTGGCGGACACCTCGAAACCGGCCATGTCGAAGATCTGCGAGCCGATGTGGGAGTGGATGCCGAGCAGCTCCAGGGAGTCGTGCCCCAGTACGCGGCGCACCGCCTCGGCGGCGGAGCCGTCGGCCACGGCGATGCCGAACTTCTGGTCCTCGTGGGCGGTGGCGATGAACTCGTGGGTGTGCGCCTCCACACCGACCGTCACCCGGATCTGCACGGGCTGGCGCACCCCGAGCCCACGGGCGACGTGCGCGACGCGGGCGATCTCCTGGAAGGAGTCGAGGACGATGCGCCCGACCCCCGCCTCCACGGCGCGGGTGATCTCCGCGACGGACTTGTTGTTGCCGTGGTAGGCGATCCGCCCGGCGGGCATGTCGGCGGCGAGGGCGGTGGTCAGCTCACCGGCCGAGCACACGTCGAGGTTCAGTCCCTCCTCCCGCAGCCACTTCACGACGGCCTTGGAGAGGAAGGCCTTCCCGGCGTAGAACACGTCGGCGTCCTTGCCGAAGGCGTGGGCCCAGGCACGGCAGCGGGCCCGGAAGTCCTCTTCGTCGAGGATGTAGGCGGGGGTGCCGAACTCCTCGGCGAGCGCGGTCACTTCCCTGCCGCCGACGGAGACGACACCGTCGTCCCCGCGGCGCACGGTCCGGGCCCAGACCTTCTCGTCGAGGGCGTTCAGGTCGGCGGCCGGCGGGGAATAGTGCCCCTCGGGCAGGACGTCGGCGTGACGGGGCCCGGCGGGGTGCGCAGAACGGCTCATCGGTTTCTTTGTCTCTCTTCGCAGGTCACAGGCGTTCGGGTGCGTCTATGCCGAGGAGGGCCAGGCCGCCGGCCAGCACCGTCCCGGCGGCTTCGGCAAGAGCCAGCCGGGCGCGGTGGGCGGCCGAGGGTTTCTCGTCCCCGCGGGGCAGCACGGGGACCCGGTACACGAAGTCGAGCAGGGCGTCGGCCAGCTCGACGAGGTACCGGACGAGCCGCTCGGGGGCCTGGTGGTGGGCGGCGGCTTCGAGGACGAGGGGGTACTCCGACAGCACCCGCAGCAGGGCGGGTGCGTCGACCTCCCCGACCGCGGGCGAGAACCCGAGGTCGGCGGCGTTGCGCAGGAGGGCCCGGCTGCGGGCGTGGGCGTACCGCACGCGGAAGAACTCGTTCTCCTCACCCTGGACCAGGAGGACCGGGGAGAAGACGGGGGTCTCGCGGGGTGCGACGGCGAGCATGGCCCAGCGGGCCGCGTCGGGCCCGTAGCGCGCCGACACGTCGCCGTCACGCCGGGCGACGGGGGCGGGGGCCGGGGTGGGGTCGGGGGTGGGGGCCGCGGTCGGGGCCGGGGCGGGGGCCGCGGTGGGAGGGAGCCCCTGGCTGCCCCGGATCCGCAGCACGGCCTCACGTACGACCTGCTCCCGGGAGGCGCTGGGCGCGGCGGGAGTGGGGGGGAGGGGGGTGTGGGCAGGGGTGGCGGGGGTGGGCCGGGCTGCATGGAGGGCGGCGGCGCGGACGGCCTCGGCAACGGACGGCGGGACCAGCACGAAGTTCAGGAACCCCGCGCCGGTGATCTCCACCTGCCGGATCCCGGGCTCGGCACCGAGCCGCCGGGCGAGGAGCCGTGCGACCTCGGCGGGACGGAGCCCGGCACGCTTGGCCACCTGGAAGGCGACGGGGGTGGCGTACTCCCCCACCCCGCCGGGCCGCGTCCGCTCGACGACGGCCCGCCCCCCGGGCAACGCCGCCCCGCCCGGCAGCTCCCCGTCCTCGACGGCACGGCACACGGCGCGCACGAGCGTACGGGAGAGGTCGGCGGGGGTCACGTGACCAGCCTAGGGGAGAAGCCCCCAGGCCATGCGAAGGGTTTCGCCATGTGAAACCGGGGACTGGGGGCTGGGGCTGAACGCCGAGGTGCCGGGGGCCGAGCGGCTGGAAGCTGAGGAGCTGGGGGCTGGGGGGACCAGGCCGCTGGGGGGGCTCAGCCCGTGCCGCGTCCGGCAGCCGTGCCCTCCCGCTCCTGCCGGTCCTTGCGCGCGGCGAGCCTCCGCACGACCTGCACCAGCTCGGCGGGCTCGAAGGGCTTGGCGACGAACGCGTCCACACCGGCCACGATCCCCGACTCGACCTCGTGGTGCGTACAGGCACTCACGATCGCCACCGGCACGTGCCGGGTCCGCGGATCGGCCCGCAGCTGCGCAGCGGTGGCGAACCCGTCGAGCCGCGGCATGACCACATCAAGGGTGATCACGTCAGGACGCACCTGCTCCACCACGTCCAGGCATTCGGCACCATCGTTCGCGGTCACGACCTCGAAGCCCTCCAGCTCGAGGTTGACCTTGATCAGCTGCCGGATGACCTTGTTGTCGTCGACAACAAGCACCCGGCCCGAGACGCCTGGCACAACTCGAGAGTAGGTCGAGCCGAGCCCCCGCGTCCGGGTTTTCGCCACTTCCACCCCGCCCGGGCGACGCGGCCCTCCATCCCCCTCAAACCGGTTCCTGATCACCCCGGGGAAGCTGGTAGTGTTCAACCCGTCGCAGCAACACCAGCGACACGCCCCCGTAGCTCAGGGGATAGAGCAACGGCCTCCGGAGCCGTGTGCGCAGGTTCGAATCCTGCCGGGGGCACTCCAGTCGGAACAACGCGATCAAGTCGCTGACCAGCTGAAGTGCCAAGCATGAAGGCCCGAACTCAGTCCCACTGAGTCCGGGCCTTTGTCGTTGTTACGCACTGGTCCCGTCCGGGGAGCGTGTGGACCCATGGCCGGCACTCCGACACCTTCAACGATCACAGCACCTGCAGGACGGACGTCCGCTGGCGTTCCACGCTCGGCCCCGGTACTGCCGGCCTGGGCCGTTGACATCCGCGCCGGGGGATCGTGGTCTGGGCTCCCGCAAGCCTCTGCGGATCGGCGCACGTCGGCGGATGCGGTGCACCGCAAGACGGCGGGGCACCTTCACACCGGCCAGGCGTATGCGGGTGCTCCGACGCGCGCCAAAGCGTACGGCTCCGCAGGCGACTACGGGACAGCCCCGGGATACGACCGTAATGAGGCCGCCGAAGAGTGTCGCCCACGTGATCCTAGGTATGCCGTAGGTGTATTGATCACGAGCGTTGTTGACACTCGGCAGGTCTTGCGACAAGAGGGGAGCGCTGAGGCGCGCGCCATCTGGCCAGAATGACCAATCGGCTGGGCACGTTCGGGGGTTAAGTCCCTTGTAATAGGCGTACTTGATGCTGCGGCAACTCTCCCTCGAACACCTCGGCGCACCGGCTCCGTCGTGCCTCTCCCGGGCCCCGCGATTCAAGGGGCTGCCGCATCACCGACATCCACTGAACCGACTTGGAGCCCTGACTTCAGGAGCACCGGTATGCAGTGCCGTCTGCACGGTGGGATGCTGAGGGTATGCCCTTGCGCCCGGCAATAACTCGCGACGGTGCGTTCTGTTTATAGGAGTAACTCCGCTCACATCGGTGGTGTGTCTCGATGGGCCGACTCTTCCACTGCACCCGAACCTTCATGGCAGCGCTGGCCATAGCAGCGCCCACCGGGCTCACATACCAAGCCGAGGCAGTGAGCCATCGCGCTCCGACAGGAACTTACGTCGATTGGGACAACAACTTTTACTTGCAGGTCAAGGCAGCCCCGGGAAAGAACAACGTCATCATCATCCACGGGATAGTCGACGAGAATGGTCTCGGCACCGTGCACGTCTTCGATGACGGCGATGCAGTGACGGGTCCGCTCGGCGATAGGGACATCAACATCCCGGCGGATGCCAACGTCTTCAGAGTTAACGTGGAAGCCGGAGACGGGGACGACCGAGTTTACAACTTCACCAGCCTCAGACCCACACTGCACGGTGGTCCTGGCAATGACTATCTCTACAGCGGCAGCTCCGCTGACAAGATGTGGGGCGACGCCGGAGACGACCAGCTCGACAGCCGAAGCCATAGTGATGTGCTATTTGGCGGAAGCGGAAATGACATCATTGACGGCGGCGACGGCAGCGATGTCGCGGACGGTGAAGCTGGAAATGACACCTGCATCAATGTCGAGGCAACAGTCTCGTGTGACTGACAGTCGCCTGCACCGAAGTGCCAAGCGTGAAGGCTCGGATTGCACTGTTGCTACGCGCTGGACCCTGTGAGGGGCGCACCTCCGGTGGAGGCATCGCTGATCACCCGTCGGGCGCGCTCGTAGAACCGCTCGCGCGTCCCGACCAGCCTTGCGGCTTCCGGGCGGGTGGTCAAATTCGACAAGGCTTCAGCGGTGCCGGCTGCCCGGTCTCCGTAAGCCACAAAAGGCAGCGTTGGCCCGCTGCCGGAGCTCCAGGTCCGGTATTGCCTGGATGACGGGCAGGGCGTCGTCGTGGTGCCGGCGGACGGCGGCGGAGCACTCGTCGTACAGGAGCGTGGCGGCCATCGTGTCCGCGGCTCCCGTGGCCCCACCGATCTTCGCCCGGAAGTCCTGGAGCATCATCGAGATTGTTGTAGAGGTGCGATCACCCCATCGCGAATGCGCTACTCGTGCGACAGCTTGGCTTGGTGCTCGCGCTTGGCCGCCTCCTGAGTATCGGCGTGCTCTTGCCTCCTCCTCTCAGGCCGTCCAGTGAAGTAGTGGGTGATCCAGGCGGCAGCGGCCGAGCTGATGAGCACAGCTCCGGCGGAGATGGCAGCCGTGACCCACTGACTGTCCTGCACCACCGTCGTGGTCACGGACCCCGTCGTGGTCGTCGTCTGTCGGCCGACGCACCCGGATATGACCAACAGGATCCCCAACAGCCCTCATCGGCTCGTCACTTGTCGCACGAGCGTAGATTGGTGTGCGCCATTCCTCGTGGTCACAGGGGTTCTGCCCATCCCATGGCTTTCGCGATCTTCGCGCTGTTCAGCTCCTCGTGGCCGCTGATGCAGCCTTCGTATCGCGGATAAATGACCTCCGGTGAGTTGCCAGCGCGGTGAAGTAGTGCCCCAGCCGGTCTCGCCCCAGCTGCAGTGGAGCCGTCACCCAGGCATCCGCTCAGGCGACACCCACAGCTCCCGTGCCGTGGCTGGCATCCAAGCATGGGCTCCGAACGCTCACTTGGCGACGACCCTGTCAACACCTCGGGCGACGAGCTCAACAGGCGCACCTACGCCGATCACGCGGTGCGGGTGAGGGTGGCGGCCAATGCGCGGGCGCTCTCGGGGGCGCCGCGACCCGGTTCACCGTAGGCGGCGTGAGCGTGGTCCAGGGTGGGCAGGAGGCTCGGGGCTCGGTCGGTGGGAGCGCGCTCTAGGAGCGTGGTGCCCGTTTCGGCTTCCTGGGTGGGGGCGTAGCCGGCCGTGCGGAGGGCTGACAGTGTCTCCTCCGGCGGGGCCGTGGAGATCAGGACCGTGGGGGCGATCCGGCGAAGGCGGAGTTTGGCCAGGCCGCGGGACTGGGCCACCTCGGCGATCAGGGCGGTGTCGTCGGAGCGGATGCAGCAGGCGGAGCGGACGACCTTGAGTTGTCCGTGGGTGCGGGCGGTGTCCTTGATCGTGTAGGCCAGTGGTTGGGGGAGGGGGGTGTCGCGCTCACTTGCCGCCGTGAGGCGGTCGAGGAGTTCGTCCGCGCTCCACCCGGTGTCCAGGGCCCGGCGGATGGAGGCTGCCGTGATGCGCCAGACCACCGCGTGCCCCTCGGACTCGATGTCGCCGACGGCGGAGAGCAGGTCGGCGAGGGCGGGCGCGGGCGCCCCGTGACCGTGGCGGTCTGGTCGCTCTGGAAGCGGGCCTTGTCGCTGGGGCCGGGCAGCGCTGCGTACAGCTCCTCGCGGAGGGTGGTCACCGCCTGCGCCAGGGTGGGGCGGAGGGCGAGGTCTTCGCCCAGGCCCTCCGAACCGCGGGCGGACGGGTCGGCGCCCGCTCCGGGCACTGCCGGATAGTGGTGGGCGGCTCCCGCCTCCAGCAGCCGGCACAGGGACCGCCCGACGGGGGTGAGCGCGCCGTGGGCCACCACGCCGAGCAGGGCCGCCTCGGTCAGGGTGGCCGCCATGCGGTCGAGGACTCCGTCCAGGCCGGTCAGCTCCCCAGTGGCGTCTGCGGCCAGGTGAGCGCGCAGGGCGGGCTGGAACCATGCGGCCGAGGAGAGGAGTTCGGTGTATCCGCGCGCGTTCGAGGGCAGCCCGTGTCCGTCGGGGAGGATGGCAAGCGCTCGTAGGACCCCGGTGCGGAGGGTCACGGCGTCCTCGTCCTGCGGGCTGATGAGCGCGACCGGGGTCTCGTCGGGGTCCGGCCAGTGGCTGAGTACTGCCGGGACCACGGCCCAGGCGGCCAGCAACGGCAGCAGCTTGCCCGCTGCGGGGGCGGCGGCCCAGGCGTCGTAGCGGTCACTCGGCAACAGCCGGGCGGAGGGCTTGGGGGCCTTGGGGTTCCGGCGGCCGCGGGAAGCGGGGGCCGGTTCGTCGTCCTGAGGCGCGGCCAGGCCGGCGCTCACCGCGAGGTCCAGCCACAGCCGGGTGTCTGCCTCATCGGCCCCGGCCGCCTTGGCCAGCCTCCGGGTGTCCCGTACGGCGATCCCGCCCGCCTTGCGGATCGCGACCGGCTGGGCGGCCAGCGCCCGCAGTACCAGTTCGGCCCGCCAGGCGGCCGCCGCGGCGGCCGTGCCACCCTCGCCCTCCCAGCCGGACGGCAGCGGCGCGGTGGCGGTGAACGGCTCTGGTTCCAGCCGGGGGCTGGGCGCCGCGCCCGCATCGCGGAGCGCACGGGCGACCTCGTACGGAAGTTCCACCAGGTCGAGGCCGGAGGGGATCAGCAGTCCGCGTCCGGCCAGCCAGTCGGTGCCCTCGTCGCCGCTGCCGCCCTCTCGGAAGACGTACTTGGCGTCCGGGCCCGCGTACTGCGACCCGTACCGGCCGACGAAGCAGTGGGTCCGCAGCAGCGGCGGGCCGGACACCAGGTGGTCCAGCAGCTCCAGCGCCCGGACCGGGGCGTCCGCCACCAGTGCCCGCACCCGGGCGGGATCGGCGAGCAGAGCGGTGATCATCTCCTGGGCCTGGTCGCGGGTACGGGCCGCCCCCTCGCCGAAGAGGTTTGCGGCGATCCGCTTGACCTCGGGGGCGTTGTAGGCGGTGGTCAGCAACCGGTCGGCCGTACGACCGTAACCGTCGAACCCGGCGGCGCGGACGTGCAGCAGTGGTGGGAGCGCCAGTCGGCCCTTGGGCGCGGGGAGCAACAGCGCGCGCTCCCGCAGTCGGGTGAGTGTGTGTTCCGCCCGCTGCCGCTTCTCCCCCGGCTCGAACCAGGACAGTACGTCCCGTTCAGGCACCAATCGGTCCGCGGGTTCCACCGAGGGAACGGGCTTCCGCTGTTGCCAGGGATATCGGGGCCCGTCCTCGGCCTCGCCACCGGCTGCGGGGCCGTGCCGCTCCAGAGCAAGGGCGGCGATGGAAGCAAGCAATTCCAGTTCTCCGGCGGTGCCCGCCATCAGGCCCCGGACCACCGACTCGTCAGTGAGCAGGTGTTCGGCGAGCTCACGAAGGGTGGTGATCTTTCGGTACCCGGCGGCGAGCGGCAGATCGCGCTCTTCCAGCAACGCGGCCAGCCGCTGAGGATCCAGGGTTCCCAGCCATTTCACAAGGGCGGTACGCGCATCCACCCGGTCAGGCTAGCGCCGTCCGGTCACCCCGCGGGGGTGAACCCGGCCGCGTCACCACCCTCCCGGTTTCCCTGACCACTGCCAGGCGCGAACAAGGTCCTCCGGACCCCGATGCGCCGCAAGAGGCAGATCGTCCTCAACACCACAGCGGGACACCGCCACCAGCGCCGTGTCCGGCTCGGCACCGGGCACGGCGGGCATGTCCCGCACCAGGGCGTCGTACTCGCGCCGGCCGGACGGCTGCGGCTCCACTTCTCGCGCAGAAAGTCTCGGCATCCCATCCCCGGCCGCCAGGACTGAATGATCTCCGGGAACCCACCGGTGATGAGCAGCGCGTCCACCGCTTCCACCGCGTCAAGGCCGGTCATGGCCTGCACATCGGCCTGATGCAGCGGATGTACGGTCATCTTGGCCGCCCGGCCAGAGAAGGGGCGGCCACAGGACTGCAGCGCGTCCATCACCGACATGTCACTGCCGACCAGGATCAGCAGGACGGGCTTGGCGGACAAGTGCCGGTCCCAGACCGTCTGCAGCGCCCCCTCGGACCCCCGTCCTGTTCCACCAGCCACGGCACCTCGTCGATCACCGCAATGCTCGGGGCGTCGTCCGGAGCCGCGACTGCGAGGGAACGCAGCGCCTGGTTCCAGTCGGTGGTCTGCAGCCCGGCCACCAGCTCGGCCCCAGGAAGAGGGGAATGCGCCAGCGTCGCGGGGAAGTCCGGCTGCTCGGCCATGGCGTTGCGTCCCCGGGTCGCCTGGAAGACCACGTACGGCAGCCCGGAACGGTCGCAGAATTGCTGGACCGGACGAGACTTGCCCACCGAAACTTGCCCACCCGGCGTCGGCCCGTCACGACCACCCCCTGACCACGCGTGGCCTCCGTACCGCACCCCCCCCCCGGCTGCCGAGTCAACTGGTCCAGTGAGGGCAGGGGCCCTTCGTGCCGTGGTGTTTCACGGGGTTTCCCTGGTCGTCGAACCAGGTCATCGGTTTGACCTGGGCCTTGAGTTCTCTGCGCTGCTCGAAGAGCCGGGGTGGACAGCACGTCTTCTTGTTCACCTGGGTGTCGCGCAGGGCCACGATGTCCCGCATCTCCGCGCGGCCCAGATTGGCACTGAGGAGGAGGGCTCCGGACAGGTCGGCCTTGCGGAAACTGGCCGTCTCCAGGTTGGCTCCGGTGAAGTCGGCGCCCCGCAGGTCGGCGCCGTCGAAGTCCGCTCCCAGGAGTTCTGCGTCGCGGAAGCTGATCTCCCGCAGGTCGAGGCCGCTGAAGTCGGCGCCTTTCATTCTCTTGCCCGTGAAGTGCATGCCGGCCAGAGACCGGTTCCCGGGGGTGAACCCGGGGATGCTTTCGGCGATCTCCACGTTGGCTCGCCATACAGCGCGTTCCTGTGCGGCGACGAAGCCCTTCTCCAGGAACAGCACGCTCAGCCCGACCGCGAAGCCGGTGATCAGGCCGCCGCCGATGCCGGAGAGGACTTCCACGCGTGCGGTCGTGCCTTCAGGACCCTTCTTGGCCATGTGCCATCCGTAGGCCGCGAGCCCGATGCCCACGACGATCAGAGCCAGTACCGCTGCGACGCGTTCGAGGCCGACACCACCCATGACGCTCCCTCATGATCCGTGCGCGGACGGTCTATGCATCACCGCCCGCGACCCACCTGCAACGGGCCGATCGGATGACCGTCCAGTCGGCGGAGGCCCCGGCGTGGGGGTCCGGTGGTCTGTACGAGGGGGTGGGGGTGGGTCTGTGGGATCGGGGGATGGGTGGGGGCGGGGGGCGTGCGTAGGGTGGGGAATGAGGCTGCATGGTGCTATTGACCTGGTGCTTTGCGGAGTGGGCTCTTTCGGGATGGGGCGGCACGGATGCGTGAGCTGGTGGAGACGGCACAGCAGTGGGTGGCCGAGGGGCGGGCCGGGTTCCTGGCCCGGCCCGTCACCGAGCAGGGGTTCGGGCCGCGGGATCCGGCCGGGGCCGTCCTCGTCGATGCGCGGGGGGAGTGTGTCGGCGCCCTGTACCGGGGGGTGTTCGACGCCGAGCTCGTCGCCGAGGCGGGGGCCATGGCCGAGGGGGACACGGCGCGGGTGTGCGAGGTGTCCGTGCGGGGCGCCGAGGCCGTCGCGGCGCGGCTGACCTGTGGCGGGCAGGCGGAGATCCTGCTGCAGCCGCTGTCGGCGATCCCGGCCGAGTGGTGGGAGCTGCTCGGCGACGGGGCCGGGGTGGCGCTGGTGACCCGGTTGAACGAGGCGGCGGACCAGGCGCGCAGCGAGGCCGTACGGGCGACGGACGCGCCGCGGGACGATGCGGGGCGGCGGGCCGGGGAGCTGCTGGGGACGCGCCGGCCCGGGCGGGACGCGCTGTACGGGCAGTCGGGGCTGGTGCTGGTGGAGGCGTACCCATCGGCTCCGTACGTGGTCATCGGCGGTGCCGGAGAGCTCGCCGAGATCATCGAGCGGCAGGCGGCCCTGCTGGGGTGGGGTGCGCAGATCGTGGAGTCCGCGGCCCAGGCCCGCGAGGTGCTCGAAGGCCACCGGGACGCCGCCTGCCTGGTGCTGCTCAGCCACGAGCCCGACTTCGACGTGCCGACGCTGCGGGCGGCGCTGGCGCTCGGCATCCCGTACGTGGGGGCGCTCGGCTCGCGGCGGACGACGGCGCGACGACGGGAGGGCCTGGTCGCCGCGGGGGTGGGCGAGGCGCAGCTGGCCCGGGTGCACGGGCCGATCGGGCTGGACCTCGGCGCCCGGACGCCGGCCGAGACGGCGCTGGCCATCTGCGCCGAGATCGTGGGGGTGCTCAGCGGCCGGGACAGCCGGGCGCTGCGCGACTCCGACGGCCCCCTGCGCGGCTGAGCGCACTGTCGCAGGTCACTGGTCGCCGGTCACTGGTCGCCGGTCGTCCATCCCGGCTCGTCGCCCGGTTTTGCTCGCTGTTCGGCTCTGCTCGTTGCCCGGCTCTGCTCGTCGTCCGGTTCCGTCGGAGCATCGCCCTGCCCCGCGGGGAACGGGTGGGCGCGGTGCGGCCGCTCGGCTCAGTCGCCCAGCGCCTTCTTCAGTTGCGCCTTGTTCATGTCCGAGCGGCCGGGGACGTTGCGGCGGCGGGCCTCCGCGTAGAGCTGGTTATACGTGGGGCCCTGGGCGCCCGAGTGGGAGTGCAGGCCGCCGCGGCGGGAGGAGGACATGTCCTCCAGGGACTCCTTGCTCGCCGTCCGGGACTCGCCGGCGCGGGCGCGTTCCTTGTTGACCGTCCGCGCGGCAATCTCCTCGGCCCGTTTCTCCGGCACGCCGCGCTGCTCGGCGCTCTCCTTGATGTGCTCGTACTGGCGTTCTCGTTTGGGGGAAGATCCGCGGGGCATTTCGGGGCCTCCTTCGGCGTACGGGGCGTGTTGCGCTGCCCCGGACGTGTACCCCGGCTGCCGCAAGGTATCCGGTCCACGGTGGCGCATATCGGACCAATGTGCGGGAAAATGGGCGTATGGACATGTTCCTCAGCGTGGACTCGACCCTCACCGACATCGCGTGGTTCCTGATCGTCGGCATCATCGTGGCGGGCTTCCTCCTCGGCGCCTTCTGGCTGGGCAAGAAGATCCGCGCTCAGGAACCCGCGCCGCCCAGTGCCGAGAGCCAGCCGCACCTGCCGGACGGCGGGGCCGTCTTCGAGGTGCGCGAGGAACGCGACCACGTGGAGTTCCCCAAGGACGGCCTCAGGCCGCACGAGATGCAGGGGTACGGGAACTTCGGCTCCACCACCTCCAGCCACCCGGAGGAGTCCCGGGCCGAGCGGGAGTCCGGGTACAGCCACCCCGACGGCCCGCCGCCGCACCCGCAGCCGGGCTCCCCTCCGGGCACGGGCCGCGGCAACGCCTGATCCTGATCCGGGCTGCCGCAACGCCGGCAACGGGCCTCGGCAACGTCGGCAACGGGCCGCGGCCCACGCCTGGTCCGAGCTGCGGCAACGCCGGTAACGCGCTGCGGCAACGCGGCGCCGCCTGCCCGCCGATCCGACCGGACCTCCGACCCCGGCCCCTTCGCCCGTCGGAGGTCCTCCCCGCTCAGACGTCCTCGCGCAGCCGCAGCACCTCCGGCGGCGGGTGCCGCGCCGAGGCGTGCCGGACCTCGGCTGTCAGCGGCGGGTCCAGCGGCCGGTACGGGACCTCGCCGAGCCCGATCGCCGTGACGGTGGCCTCGGCGGGGGCCGTGGCCGCACGGGCCGCCACCGCCGCGGCCACCTGCGTACGCAGCGCCACGGACAGCGGGCTCGACACCACGGGTGTCTCCTCCCCCACCGGCAGCACCAGCACCAGGGCCAGCGGTCGCCGCGGGGTCCCGGTGTAGCCGACGACGGCCGCGTCGCGCACGTCCGTGTGGCGCAGCTTCTGCCAGCCGCGGCGACCGGCCGGGTAGGCCTGGTCCAGTCGTTTGACGACGAGGCCTTCGATGCCGCTGGCGGGCAGGGTCTCGTACCAGGTCGCGGCCAGTTCCGGGTCGGTGGTCATCGGCACCGGCTGGAGCGGCGGCCCGAGCGGGAGCAGCAGGTCGACCAGGCAGGCCCGCCGGCGTTCGTACGTCCGGGCGCGCAGGTCGAGCCCGGCCAGTTCCAGTACGTCAAAGGCGGCGTAGGAGGCGGGCAGGCTCTGGGCCAGTACGGCGGCCCGTGCGGGCGTGGCGGCGGCCCGGCGCTGTACGAGGGCGAAGTCGGTGCGGCCCGCGTGCCAGACGACGACCTCACCGTCGAGGACCGTGCCGGCGGGCAGCTGCCGGGCGGCTGCGGCCAGGTCGGGGAAGGCGCTGGTGACGATGCGCCCGGAGCGGGCCTGGAGCACCACGTCCTGCTCTGAGCGGACCACCACGAGGCGGTGCCCGTCGAACTTGGGCTCGTAGGCGAGGCCCACCCCGCGCGGCAGGGTGCGTACGGGGGCGGCCAGCGCGACCTGGATCACCGCCCCTCCCGCGGCAGGCTCCCGGCGCGGCCGGGGTCGGTCAGGGGGGCGAAGAGGTCGCCGTCGCGTTCCAGCCGGGGCGCGATGTCGTCGGCGAGGAAGACCAGGTCGGCCGGGCTCCGGCAGGCCTCGACCTCGTCCCAGGACACCGGGGCGGAGACGGTCGGGCGGGCCCGTGCGCGCAGGGTGTAGGGCGCGGCGGTGGTCTTGGCGGCGGCGTTCTGGCTGTGGTCGACGAAGACCTTGCCGGGCCGCAGGGCCTTGGCCATGCGGTGCACGACCAGGTCGGGGAGCTCGCGCTCGGCTTCCTGCGCGAGGCGCTTCGCGTACGCGGACACCTGCGCAGACGCGGTGGGTTCCAGGGCCACGGCCAGGTGGAGGCCTTTGGACCCGGAGGTCTTGGCGTACGCCTCCAGCCCGTCGGCGGCGAGGCGCTCGCGCAGCCACAGCGCGGCGGCGCAGCATTCGACGACGGAGGCGGGCGGGCCCGGGTCGAGGTCCAGGACCAGGCGGTCGGCGATGGCGGGGCGGCCGGCCGTCCACTGGGGGGTGTGGAGCTCCACGACCAGGTTGGCGGCCCACATGAGGGTGGGCAGGTCGGCGACCACCACCTGTTCGGCGGAGAGGTCCTCGGAGCGGGGCACGGGGGTGGTCTTCACCCAGTCGGGCGTGCCGGGCGGCGGGTTCTTGGTGAAGAAGAGCTGGCCGTCGGGGCCGTCGGGATAGCGCAGGAACGAGACCGGGCGGTCGTGGACGTGGGCGAGGAGGGGGCGCGCGACGGTGGCGTAGTAGTGCAGCACCTCGCCCTTGGTGAAGCCGGTCTCCGGGTACAGGACCTTGTCGAGATTGCTGAGCGTGATGCGACGGCCCTCCACCAATGTGATCGGCGTCATACGATGAGACTGCCACGAATCAGGAGGAACCGTGCGATCCATTTGGAACGGGGCGATCTCCTTCGGCCTGGTCAGCATTCCGATCAAGCTCGTGAACGCCACCGAGAGCCATGCGATCTCCTTCCGGCAGATCCACGTCGCCGACGGCGGCCGGATCCGCTACCGCAAGGTGTGCGAGCTGGACGGGGAGGAGCTGTCGAGCGCGGAGATCGGCAAGGGGTACGAGCAGCCCGACGGGTCGATCGTCCCGATCACGGACGCGGACCTGGCGCAGCTGCCGCTGGCGACGGCCCGGACGATCGAGATCATGTCCTTCGTGCCGGCCGACGAGATCGATCCGCTGCAGATGGACGCGGCGTACTACCTGGCGGCGAACGGGGCGACGGCGGCGAAGCCGTACACCCTGCTCCGGGAGGCGCTGAAGCGGAGCCGGAAGGTGGCGATCGCCAAGTACGCGCTGCGCGGACGGGAACGGCTGGGCATGCTGCGCGTCGTCGACGACGTGATCGCGATGCACGGGCTGTTGTGGCCGGACGAGATCCGGGCGCCGGAGGGGGTGGCCCCGGAGGCGGACGTCTCCGTGCGGGAGGCCGAACTCGACCTCGCGGACGCGCTGATGGCGACGCTGGGCGAGGTGGAGATGGCCTCGCTGCACGATGACTACCGCGACGCGGTGGAGGCGATGATCGCGGCGAAGGCGGGCGGGGCATTCGAACCGGAGGAGGCGGCGGTGGCGCCGGCCGGGGGCCAGGTGATCGACCTGATGGCCGCGCTGGAGAACAGCGTCCGCGCGGCGAAGGCCTCGCGGGGCGAGGCGGGCGGCCGGGAGGAGGCCGCGGCGGGGGCCGATGCCGATGCCGCGGCCGCGGCCGGCGGCGGGGCCGGGGCCGAGGTGACGCCGATCCGCCGGAAGGCGGGCGGGACGGCGGGGCGTACGAGTGCGGCGGCGGCGCCGAAGGCGGTGGGCGGGAAGAAGTCGACGGCGACGACGGCGAAGAAGCCCGCGGCAGCCGCGACGAGGAAGACGGCCGTGAAGACGGCGGGTACGGCGAAGACCGCCAAGCCGACCAAGACGGCCAAGACCGCCGCCAAGCCGCCTGCGGACAAGGCTTCTTCGGGCAGGTCCGGCACGGCGGCAGCCAAGAAGGCGGCGGCAGCAGCGAAAAAGCCCGCACCGACCCGCAAACGCACCTCGGCCTGACGGACGCCCACGGTACGGGGGCGCGCCGCGGTACGAGGGCGCGCCGCGGTACGGGGGCGCGGGACGGCGGGACGGCGGGACGGGGGCGCGGGACGGCGGGACGGCGGGACGGGGGCGCGGGACGGCGGGACGGCGGGACGGAGTCGGCGTAGCGGTGGACCGGTGTCGTTGGCCGGGCGCATGGGAGGCGGGTCGGCCCGGGTGGGGGCAGAGCGCGGGTCGCCGGGGCGCGGCGCCCGGGTCCGGGGTCGGGTGCGGGGCGCGGGGCTGAGGTGTCGGGGGGCGGGAGCGGAGCGCAGGTCGCCCGAGTCCGAGGTCTGGCGCGGGCCGCCGGGCGCGGCGCCCGGATCCGGGGTCGGGTGCGGGTCGCGGGGGGTGAGGTGCCGGGGCGGCGCCGCGGCGCGCAGGTCGCCCAAGTCCGAGGTCTGGGCGCGGGTCGCCGGGGCGCGGCGCCCGGATCCGGGGTCGGGTGCGGGGCCTGGTGCGGGTTGCGGGGGTGAGGTGCCGGGGCGCCGGCGCGGAGCGCAGGTCGCCGAAGTCCGAGGACTGGCGCGGGTCGCCGGGGCGCGGTGCCCGGGTCCGGGGCCTGGTGCGGGTTGCCGGGGAGCGGCGCCCCGGCGGTCCGAGGTCCGGCGCGGGGCGCGGCGCCCGGGCCCGGGGTCTGGCGCGGGGCGCGGCGCCCGGGCCCGGGGTCTGGCGCGGGGCGCGGCGCCCGGGTCCGGGGTCCGGCGCGGGGTGCGGCGCCCGGGTCCGGGGTCGGGTGGGGGGTGCGGGGGTGAGGGGGCGGGTGTGGGGTGGAGGGCGGGTTTGGGGAGCGGGATGGGGGCGGTGCGGCGTAGGCGCCGGAGTGGGCGGCGGCTGCGAGGAGTACGGGCGTTGACGATGGCACGCTCTGCGGCTTCGGCGTGCGAACGCCCGCGATGGTCTCAGCCCGGCAGCCAGGTGCGGGCGTCGCGGGCGCGGTGGTAGAGCGATTCCACCGTCGGGGGGTCCAGGGCGGGTTCGGCCGAGGTGAGGTCCGGGGCTGCTGTCAGGGGGTGCAGGATGCGGAGGTCGCGCACGGTCGGGGCCACCTCCAGGCGGGCGGTGTCGACCAGCGCCAGGGCGGGGGTGACCCGGGTGGCCAGGGCGAGGCCGGCGCGGGCTGCGGCGCGGCGGGCCCAGCGGGGGTCCGGGCGGGGTGCGGCGCGGCCCACGGCGAGGAGCAGGTCCCCGACGGACGCGCGCTGGTGGCGGCCGGGGACGGTGCGGACGCAGAGGACCCCGGCCGGTCCGAGGAGCAGGTGGTCGATGCGGCCCAGCCCGGGCAGGGGCACGCAGTGCAGGACCCGCCAACCGTGCGCTTCCAGGGCGTCGAGGGCGTCACCCATCCGCTGCTGCGCTGCGAGGTCCTGGCGGATGCGGTGGCGGGCGCGGGCACCGGCCGAGCCGTGCTCCAACTCCCCCAGCAGGGCTTCACCGGGCCGGTTGGGGGCCAGGTCCGCGTCCGGGGGCAGGGCGAGCCGGCGCAGGTCGGCGGCGGTGGGGACCGGGGGTGGCCCGACCGAGACCGCCCCGGTCAGGAAAGGTTGCAACACCCGGAGCACGGCCTCGCGGTGGTCCTCCGCCAGTACGCTGATCCGGTTCGTCTGCCGGTCGTACCAGCCGACCGCGCGGCCGTCGGGCAGGTTGACGTACAGCCGGCCGCGGCCGGGCCGGCCGCTCGGCAGCACCTTGAGTCCCCGCATCGTCCTCACCCCCGCCGTCCATGGGAGCAGTCGCGGCGCGGCCCGGCAATCCCCCGGTGGTGTAACGACTCTGACGGGACCCTGCGGCCCCGCTGTTACAAGAACGGGGCTCCGCCGCAACGGCCCGGCCCTAGGTTGGTGCCACCTGGACGATCCGCCAGGCACCGACCGCACCGGAGGATTCCCCCGTGAGCACCGTCAGCCGCCGCACTCTCGTTCGCGCCTGCGCCGTGACCGCATGCGCCGGAAGCCTGCTGGCGCTGCCCACCGCCGTGGCCCTCGCCGAGGGGATCCCGGCCGCCGCGGCCGCCCACTCCGCGGCCCCCCGGCAGAGCCCGGTCAAGAGCCTCGCGCTGGCGGACGGCGTGTCCACGGCCAAAATCTACCGGCTGGCCGGGGGCGGTTTCCGGGCCGACATCCTCACCTCCGACGGCCGCACCGCCACCACCTTGACCAGCCGTGGCGGCGCGACCGCCGTCACGGCCGTCACCGCCGCCGGGTCCGAGGGCGAGCTGCACGCCTCGCTGGACCCGGAGGGCCGGCTGACGTCCTGGGTGGGTGACGCTCCCGCGCGGGGCGGCGACCACACCGTCGCGGCCGACGGCCACAAGACCGGGACCCGCACCGGGCAGGTCGTGGCCGCCTCCGTGCCGCGTACCGGCCCCGCTTCCGCGCAGGAAGCCCGGGACGCCCAGGACGCGCAGGACGCCCAGGACGCGCAAGGAGCCCGGGACGCCCGGGCCGGCCACGGCGCCCCGGGGGCATCCGGGGCGGACGGCAAGAGCGGCGACGGCCGCTCGGTGGCCGCCGGGCGGGGCGACGTCCTGCGGCTGGACACGCTGGCGGACGGGCCGGGCGAGGGCGTCCTGCTGCTCGCCGCGGGCGGCGGCATCGCGGCAGTCGGCGCCGCCGGCCTCGGCTTCGCCATGCTGCGCCGCGGGCGCACCGGCGGCTGAGCCCTTCCTGCCGGACGGCAACCCGCACGCCCAAACGGGATGTATCTCCGCATAAGGTTGACGGGATCGAGTGTCGTGCGAGTGTCGTGACCGCGGAGAGAAGGGCGCAGCGGACTGTGAGGACCATCCCCTTCCGTACGGCTGCCCCCGTCTTGTCGGTGTCGGTGCTGGCCGCGCTGCTGCTGTCGGGCTGCGGGCAGGCGGGCGGCCTGGTGGGCGCCGGTCCGACCGCGACGGCGAGCGGGCCGGTGCACCTGTGGCCCACCCGGCAGCCCGCGACCGTGCCCCCCGCCGACCCGGGCGGCGCCCCGCCGGAGTACGTCAAGGGGATCCCGCCGGTCCACCACCAGGACGTGCACGAGGTGGAGCCGCTGGCGCTGGTCCAGGCCGAGGTGCGGACCCACCCGGACGCGTACTCGGGCACCGACGGGATGCCCGGGGAGACCGCCGCCGCGATCCTCGCCTGCGGGAAGGAGGGCCAGGACCCGGCGAAGTGCCCGGTGCTGACCCCGTACTACCGGGACCTCACCGGCAACGGCCGGGAGGAGCTGATCGTCGGCGTCGAGCTGCCGGACCGGATGATGTCGGTGCGGGTGTACACCGCGGATCCCGACGGCCGGCTGAACCGGATCATGGCGACCACGCAGACCGTGGTGGCGGTGGAGCTGGCCGGTCAGGACGTGATCCTGCGCGCCCCGAGCGGCAACAACGGCTACGAGCTGATCACCGCCTGGTCCTGGGACGGGAAGCAGCGCACCATGCTGCCGACGCGCGAGCAGATCGTACGGGTGCCCGCCGGGTCGCGTCCCACGCCGGGTACGTCCGAAGCGCCGGGCACGTCCGATGCGCCGGGCACGTCCGAAGCGCCGGGCACGCCCGGTACATCAGGCGCCTCGGGTACGCCTGGTACGCCTGGTACGCCGGGTGCGTCGTGAAGGCGCGGCTGCCGGCCTGGACCGCCACGCTCACCTGGAAGTCTGCGTGCTTCATCGTGGTGATGTGCTGCTCCCTCGCGGCGGTGCTGGGCGTGCTCGTGCACGTGGAGGTGACCCGGCAGACCGTGGCCACCGCCCGCGAGAAGGCCCTCGGCAAACTGCACGAGACCGTCCTGGCGTACGAGGCCGGCGAGGCCCTGCCGCCCGGTTCCGGGCTGGACCCGGGGGAGCTGCCGCCGGGCCTGCGGGCCCTGGCCGTCAGCGGGCACCGCGGGACGGTCGTCGCCGACTACCGGGGCCGCCCGGCGATGTGGGCCGCCGCGCCCGCGGACGGGCGGGCCCTGGCCGCGGTCATCGACTACGGCCAGAGCGCGCGGACGATCAGCGGGCTGGACAACGCGATCATCGGTTCTTCCGTGCTGGCCCTCGGCGGGACGCTGCTGATCGGGGCGTTCGCCGTGACCCGGGTGACGCGGCGGCTCCTGCAGACGGCGACGGTGGCCCGGCGGATCACCCAGGGCGACCTCGACGCGCGGGTCGGGGATCCCCGTACGAAGGATGCGGCGCGGCGCCAGGACGAGGTGGCGACCGTGGCCGGGGCACTGGACACCATGGCCGGGTCCCTCCAGGCGAAGCTGCTGAGCGAGCAGCGGTTCACCGCGGACGTGGCGCACGAGCTGCGGACCCCGCTGACCGGTTTGCAGGCGGCCTCGGAGCTGCTGCCCGAGGGGCGGCCCACCCAGCTGGTGCGGGAGCGGGTGCGCACGATGCGGCAGCTGACGGAGGACCTGCTGGAGATCTCCCGGCTGGATGCGCGCAGCGAGCAGGTGGAGACGGACCTGCACCAGCTGGGGCGGCTGGCGGGCCGGGTGGTGCGGGCCTCCGGGACGGAGACCGGGGTGGTGGTGGTCCGGGACGCGCACGTGGAGACGGACCGGCGGCGGCTGGAGCGGGTCCTGGGGAACCTGGTGGCCAATGCGCACAAGCACGGGCGGGCGCCGGTGGTCCTGACCGTGGACGGGCCGGTGGTCAGCGTCCGGGACCACGGGGACGGGTTCCCGGAGTACCTGCTGGCGCACGGCCCGCAGCGGTTCCGTACGGAGCCGGGTGCCGGGGCGAAGGGGCACGGGCTGGGGCTGACCATCGCGGCCGGTCAGGCGGCCGTGATCGGCGCGCGGCTGGAGTTCCGCCGGGCGCCGGGCGGCGGGGCCCTGGCGGTGCTGACCCTGCCGGACCCGGGCCCCGGACCCGGACCCTGCCCGGGACCCGGACCCGGACCGGCGGCCTGATCCCGCCGCCCGAAACCGCCACCCGAACCCGCCGCCCGAACCGCCACCCGAACCGCCGCCCGAACCCGCCGCTCGAACCGCCACCCGAAACCGCCACCCAAACCCGCCGCTCGAACCGCCACCCGAACCCGCCGCCCGAAACCGGCGTCGGATTCCCTGGCCCCGTCCGGCTACGGGCGCGGGGTCTTCGTCCAGGGCCAGCGCGGCTTCGGCTTGACGCCCGTCGGGCTGTGGACGTACTTCCAGCCCTTCTGCAGGTGCAGGCGCCGGGAGTAGCCGGACGGGACGCGCTCGTACAGCAGCACCGTCGGGGGGCTGCCGTCGGGCGAGGGGACCGGGATCTCGTACCACTTCGGGGGGTGGCCGGTCGGGCCGAGGAGGATCGGGAGGACCCGGCCGTCCATCGGGCCGCCCTCGAAGGCGGTGGGTTGGCTTCTCACCCCACCAGTGTCACAGGAGGTGCGCAGCCTGGGAGACCACCGGCATGACCCGGCGGGCCAGGATCCCCACCGGCCCCTCCGACGACTCCAGGGCCAGGGCCTCGCGGGCGGCGGCGGCCGTCTCCGCGTCGGTGGCGGCCGTGGCGGTCAAGGTCGCGACGAACTGGTCCACGAGCCAGTCGCGGAGCTCGTCCATGCCCGGCTGCTTGCCCTCGTCGATCCAGATGAGGGAAGCGGCCTCGACCGCGGTGATCCACGTCCGGACCATCATCCGCAGCCGGGGGCCGGGGGCGGGCCGGCCGAGGTGGACGAGGATCTGCTGCGCCGCGGCCCGCCGGATGCCGTCGACCGTCGCCGTCGTGCGGGAGGTCTCCACGACGCTGCCGCCCTGGAGGAGGGCGGCGAAGCCCGCGTCGTGCTCGTCGACGAAGGCCAGGTAGCGGTCCAGGGCCCGGCCCAGGCGCTGGGTGAGGGGGCCCTGCTGCGGTTCCGCGAAGCAGAGTTCGAGGACGTCGGCCGCCGAGCGCAGGGCGGCCTCGTACAACTGCTGCTTGCCGCCGGGGAAGTAGCGGTAGACGAGCGGCCGCGAGACCCCGGCGGCCTCGGCGACCTCGTCGAGCGAGACCTCCTCGGGCGCCCGGTGCGCGAACAGCGAGAGGGCCGCGTCCAGGAGCTGGGCCCGCCGCTCCTCGACGCTCAGCCTGCGGTACGCCGGTACGGTCATGTCCGCAGACTAGACGACCCCGCGGGTCCTGTCCGGGTCCGCGGCGGCCGCCCGGAGGGGCCTACGCCAGCAGTCCCGAGCTCTTCCACAGCCTGCGGCCGACGCCGCGCATCACCCCGATGTCGTCGAGGAAGTCGGTGAGCCGCTTGGCGCCGGCCTGCATGACCTCGCGGCGGTGGCCGCTCGCCTTGACCTGCGCGACCGCTTCGCGGCGGTCCAGGCCGATGTTCTCGTAGACCTGCGGGTTGACGAAGGCGAGCGAGAAGACGCGGGCGGCTTCGCCGCAGCTGATCCGGGTGAGCTCCTGCTCCCATCGCGGGGCGGTGAGCATCTGGCGGCGCAGCTCCTCGCGGGCGTAGCGCACGTGCCGGGCCTCTTCGATGACGTGGATGCGGGTCACTCCGCGGACCAGCGGCTGGATGCGCTCGTCCGGGAAGGTCAGGCGCTGCATCCAGTCGAGGATCTCCTCGCCGAGGAGGGTGCAGGCGAAGGAACCGGGGGTGGTGGAGACCGTTTTGAGGACGCGCGCCAGGTTGTGGTTGGTGCGCGAGACCGGGTAGGCGGGGGCGCCACCGGTCTGGATCATGCGGGCGAACATCATCGAGTGGCGGCACTCGTCGGCTATCTCGGTGAGGGCGTAGCGCACGTGGTTGCTGGTCAGGGATTTGTCGTAGATGTGCCGGACCAGCAGCTGCATGAGGATGATCTCGAACCAGATGCCGAGCGAGGCGAGCGAGGCGGCCTCGTGGCGGGAGAGTTCGATGCGCTGCTCCTCCCCCAGCTTCTTCCACAGCGGGGTGTCGTAGAGGGAGAGCAGCTCGGGCGGCCAGTAGAACTTGCCGTCGATCGGCGGGGCGTCCCAGTCGAGTTCCTTGTCGGGATCGAAGGAGTGCTTGGCGGAGGACTCGAGCAGCCGTTCGGCGATCTGCTCGCGGTCCTTGAGCAGGCCGAGGGCGTCCCTCAGCGCGGTTCGATCGGTCACGGTCGTCATGGCTTCGGACACCTCGTGAGTCAGTTACCGGCGGTCACCTCTTATAAGACTGCTTGTCAGCAAGGTCGTCAATCCCCCGCGCACGACTTGTTGACCGACCGTCTACCAACGTGTGACGCTGCCAACCATCCAGTCCTGTACGGCAGTACGGCAGTACGTGAGACGAGGAGGCGTCAGTGTCGACGCACGAGCTCTACACCAACAGCCCGGCCGAGAGCACCTGGCAGGTACCCGCCTCCGGATCGGCCCGCTTCAGCTGGGAGTACGACGGCGGTCGCGAACGCCTCCTCGCCCTCTACCAGAAGGGCAAGGACAAGCAGTGGGACGGCGCCAAGCGCATCGACTGGGACATCGAGGTGGACCCGTACGACCCGCTCGGCACCCCCGACGAGGCACTGACCCTGTACGGGACGCGGCACTGGCCCAAGCTCACCGCGAAGGACCGGGGCGAACTGCGCCGGCACTACGCCTCCTGGCAGTTCAGCCAGTTCCTGCACGGTGAACAGGGCGCCATGGTGTGCGCGGCCCGCATCGTCGAGTCGGTGCCCGACCTGGACGCGAAGTTCTACTCCGCCACCCAGACCATGGACGAGGCCCGGCACGCCGAGGTCTTCGGCCGCTTCCTCCACGAGAAGGTCGGGATGCTCTACCCGGTCAACGACAGCCTCCAGGGCCTCCTCGGGGACACCCTGCGCGACTCCCGCTGGGACATGCCCTACCTCGGCATGCAGGTGCTGATCGAGGGCCTGGCCCTGGCCGCCTTCGGCATGATCCGCGACACGACCGACAAGCCGCTGCCCCGGCAGATCCTCGCCTACGTGATGCAGGACGAGGCACGGCACGTGGCCTTCGGACGGATGGCGCTGCGCGACTACTACCGGCAGCTGACCGACGCCGAACTGCGCGAACGCGAGGAGTTCGTGATCGAGGGCTGCCACCTCATGCGGGACCGGCTGCGCGGGGTGGAGGTGCTGGAGAACTTCGGCATCCCCCGCAAGGAGGCCGAGGAGTTCAGCGAGCAGTCGGAATTCCTGCACCTGTTCCGCACCCTCCTCTTCAGCCGCATCGTGCCCTGCGTCAAGGACATCGGGCTGTGGGGCGAACGGCTCCAGAAGGCCTACCTGGACATGGGGGTCTTCGAGATGGGCGACTCCAACCTCGACCTGCTGATGACCCGGGACGAGGAGATCGCCGAGGCCCTCGACCGCGCACGGTTCGCCGCCGAGGAGGAGGAACGGGTGGCCGAGGTCGACGCCGCGATCCGCGAAGGAGCCGCGGACGGCCCCGCTGGCGGCGCCCCTCCCGCCGACGACCCCCGGTAGCCGCTCCCGCACCGCGGTCGCCGCCCTACCGGCCACCACCGGCGGGCCGGCCCTGCTGCCGCTACCGCTGCCGCTGCCCTGCCGGCCGCCACCGGCGGGCCGTTCCGGCGACCCCGCACCGCGGTCGCCGCCCCCTTCAGCGCTCCGCCAGTGCCGCCTCCATCACCGCACGCGCGATCGGCGCCGCCGCGCCGTTGCCGCTGATGTCGCCCCGCACCGCCGAGGCGTCCTCCACCACCACCGCGACCGCCACCGCGGGCACCGCCGCCCCCTTCGCCCGCGCCCAGGAGATGAACCAGGCGTACGGAGTGCCCGCATTGCCCACCCCGTGCTGGGCGGTACCCGTCTTGCCGCCCACCACCGCCCCGGGGATCGCGGCATTGCGGCCCGTCCCGTCCTCGACCACCTTCACCATCAGCTCCTGCAGCCGCAGCGCCGTACCCGGGTCCATGGCCCGGCCCAGGGTGCGCTGGTCGGCGCGGCGCACCGGGTCCCCGTCGTCCTGCGTGGTGCGCTCCACCAGGTAGGGCGTCTTCACCTCGCCGCCGTCGGCCACCGCCGCCGCCACCATCGCCATCTGCAGCGGCGTCGCCTTCGTGTTGAACTGCCCGATCGCCGAGAGGGCGAGCTGGTCGCGGCTCATGTCCGTGTCGAAGTTCGACCGCGACACCCACGAGGGCACCCGCAGCCCCCCGTCGTTGAACCCGAACCGCTGCGCCGCCTCCACCATCCCCCGCAGCCCGACCTGCACACCGATCTTCGCCATCACCGTGTTGCAGGACCACTGCACCGCCTCCGCCATCGAGGCGTCCTCACACCCCGTGGCCGCGTTCGGCAGCAGTGTGCTGGTGCCCGGCAGCGGATACGGATCGGGGGTCTGCGTCGGGGCGTCCACATCGGTGACCACCCCCGCGTCCAGGGCCGCCGCAGCCGTCACGATCTTGAAGGTGGACCCCGGCGGGTACGTCTCGCGCAGCGCCCGGTTCAGCATCGGCTTCGCCGGGTCGGCGTTCAGCCGCGCCCACGCCCCCTTGGGGCCCGCGCCCGTACCCGAGAGCACCGAGGGATCGTAGGAGGGGCTGCTGACCAGCGCGAGGATCCTGCCGGTCGCCGGCTCGACCGCGGCCACCGCCCCGCGCTTGCCCGCGAGCCCCCGGTACGCGGCCTCCTGGAGTGCGGCCCGGACGGTGGTGGCGACGTTCCCGCCGCCGGGACGGCCGCGCGCCAGCTCGTACCAGAGCGGGAAGGCGGAGAGCCCCGGGTCCGTGCCCGACAGGACCGCGTCCTCGGCGCGTTCGACGAAGCTCGTCCCGTACGTCTGCGAGGCGAAGCCGGTGACCGGCGCGTAGAGCGGCCCGTTCCGGTACGTCCGCTCGTACCGCAGCAGCTGACCGCTGTCGCGGGAGCCGGTGACGGGGCGGCCGTCGACCAGGATGTCCCCGCGCGGCTCCGCGTACCGCTCGATCGCGGGCCGCTTGTTGGACGGGTTGGCCCCGTAGGCGGCGGACTCCCAGACCTGCACCCGGGCGATGTTCACCAACAGGGCGACGAGCAGCAGCGCGCAGAAGTACGCGCACCAGCGGATGTAGCGGATCACGCGGCGGCCTCCTGCGGCTCGGGCCTGCGGGCGCTGTCACTCAGCCGTACCAGCAGCGCGACGATGATCCAGTTGGTGACGACGGAAGAGCCGCCCTGCGCCAGGAAGGGCATCGCCATGCCGGTCAGCGGGATCAGGCCGGTCACGCCCCCGGCGATGACGAAGACCTGGAGCGCGACGATCGAGGCGAGGCCGGTGGCGAGCAGCCGGCCGAAGGGGTCGCGCAGCGCGAGCCCGGCCCGGAAACCGCGGGCCACGAGGAGCCCGTAGAGCAGCAGGATCGCGGTCAGGCCGACCAGCCCGAGCTCCTCGCCCGCGGTGGCCAGGACGAAGTCCGACTTGGCGGCGAAACCGATCAGGAAGGACTGCCCGTGGCCCAGGCCCGCGCCGAGGAGGCCGCCGGCGCCGAACGCGAAGAGGGACTGGGCGAGCTGGCCGGGGCCTTCGCCGCGGTCGATGGAGGCGAAAGGATTCAGCCAGTCGTCCACCCGGCTGTGCACGTGCGGCTCGAAGGTCCCCACGGCGTACGCGCCCAGCGCGGCCAGCACCAGGCCGATCGCGATCCAGCCGATCCTCCCGGTGGCCGTGAACAGCATGATCACGAAGAGCCCGAAGAACAGCAGCGAGGTGCCGAGGTCCCGTTCCAGGACGAGCACCCCGACACTGAGCAGCCAGATCGCCAGGATCGGCCCGAGCACGCGCCCGGGCAGCAGCCGCAGCTTCCAGAACAGCCGCCGGCCGGTCAGCGCCAGGGCGGTGCGGTTCGCAGCCAGGTACGAGGCGAAGAACACCGCCAGCAGGATCTTGGCGAACTCACCCGGCTGGAACGACAGTCCGGCGAACCGGATCCAGATGTGGGCGCCGTTGACCGCCGGGAAGAACACCGGGACGAGCATGAGGACCAGGGCGGCGGCCACCGACAGGTAGGCGTACCGCTGCAGCGCCCGGTGGTCGCGCAGCAGCACGACGACCAGCACGAACAGCGCCACCCCCAGCACGGACCAGCGGAGTTGGTCCCCGGCGGTGAGGTGGCCGGGGGTGGTCACGTCCAGGCGCTGGATGAGGACGAGCCCGAGGCCATTGAGCAGCACGGCGATCGGCAGCACCACCGGATCGGCGTACGGAGCCCTGAAGCGGACGGCGAGGTGCGCGAGCAGCGCGGCGGCGGCGAGACCGCCCGCGTACCGGGAGGACAGGCGCGGGAGGTGGCCGGTGGTGGCGAGGCCGACGTACAGGTGGCCGAGTACGGAGACCAGGACGGCCCCGGCGAGGAGCGTCAGCTCGACCCCGCGGCGCTTGGGGGCGCGGGCGCCGGGGGGCGGGGGCGCGGGCTCCGCCACCTTTGCCGTCAGAGCGGTCATACGCGAAACGTAGCAAGCAGAGGGATGCTATGTCCGTTTATGTCATAGTGTGCCGAAGAGTCGTCAGAAACGGTCAGGAGCAGCGACCGCGGTCGCCGCCGGGAGCGAGGAGCCGAGGCACGTGGGACCTGTGGAATTCATCGTCCTCGCCTTCCCGGAAGAGCAGCTGAGGGTCCCGGCGGTCGAGGCCGTGATGGGACTGCGCAAGACCGGGGTGGTCCGGCTGATCGACGGCCTGGTCGCCACCAGGACCGCCTCGGGGGACGTGCTCGCGGCGGAGTTCGACGAGTACGAGGAGCTGCGGGGCCTGCTGTCGGGCCGCGAGGCGGCCCGGCTGATCGGACCGGAGGACGTCCAGGAGGCGGCGGGCCTGCTGGAGCGCGGGAACTGCGCGCTGCTGCTGCTGGTCGAGCACGTGTGGGCGCAGGACGCGGCAACCGCCGTCCGGGCGGCCGGCGGCCGCATCGTCGGGTCGGTCCGCATCCCGCCGGACCGGGTGGCGGCGGGCCCCCGGGCGGGGGCGGCCTGATGTTCATCCGACCGGTGGCCCCGACGGTCACCCCGGCGGACCGCGCCCCGGGCCGCCCCCTCCTCCGCGGACTGCTGGCACGCGCCGCGGAAGCCGGCGCAGCGCAGGCGACCCGGGACACCGCACCAGCGGCCCCACCCGGACCGGGCGAAGCGGGCCGGGAGGGGCCGGAGGACGGGGAGGGACCGGAGGTTCCGGAGGTTCCGGAGGTTCCGGAGGTTCCGGAGGTTCCGGAGGAGCAGGGCCGTCCGGGCGGCGCGGGTAAACCCCGGGAGCCCGAACCCGACCCCGCCCGGGGAACGCACCTGACGGCCCAACTGACCCAACTGGCCGACCTGACCCGCGAAGGCTTCCTCACCCCGGAGGAATTCAGCAGAGCCAAGGCCCGGCTGCTGGGGGGTTGAGGGGGGCGGGGCGGTGTCGGTGGGGGCTCTGTGGCGGTGGAGCGGGATCAGGGAAGCGTGGGGGTTTCCCGTCAGTCCCAGGGTCCTTCCGGGTCGGGCCGTCCCCTCAAGGGCGCTCCTTCGTCGCGTCGCTACGCGATGGCCTTCGGCCACCCTTGACCGGCCGTCCCGCCCCGGAAAGACAAGGACTGTCGGGAACCCCCCAAAAGGACGCTCACCGGGGACAGGCCAACATTCGGGCCGGCCAGCGATGGGCGGGAGGTCGGGGGACGCATCAGACCATGACCCCTACGGCTCGGCATAGCGGCCGCCGCCCGTCTGTGGCCGTACATAGGCCGCAAGCTCCCCGGTGCCCCCTGCCACTCGGCTCGGCGACTGCCACCCGCCTGGGGCTGGGCATAGGCCGCCCACCGTCCACTGCCCTCCGGCGCTCGGTTTGGCGACTGCCGGTCGTCTGAGGTTGGGCATAAGCCGCCCAGAGTTCGGTGCCCTCCGGCGCCCGGCTTGGCGGCCATCGGTCGCCTGGGGCTGGGCATAGGCCGCCCACCGTCCACTGCCCTCCGGCGCCCGGTTTGGCGGCCATTGGTCGTCTGGGGCTGGGCATAGGCCGGGTCCTTCTGGGGCCCGTCGGGGGTGGTTGCGGGCAGTGGGCGCCGAGCGGGTCGATGTGGAGGTGTACAGGCCGCCTTCCGGCGACCCTAGGCGCCGCGAACGGCCATCGGCCGGTACGGGAGAAGGCCTTGGGACGCAACCAGGCGCCCGAAGGGCCGCATCGGGGGCGGAAGGCGCTCTGACGGAGTCAGAAGCCACTTCCCTCGCTGTCACACTCCGGCAAGACGTCACCCACGCCCAGACCGGCGCCCAAAAGGGACAAACCGACGGGAGGTGGCTCCCCCGGGCCGCGGTCGGCCCGTGCCCACTCCCGAACGGCTCGCAGACGCCCGCGGCGGGGACCCCACACCCCGCCTACGGCGGCCCGTGCCCCAGCCACAGACCAGGTGGCAGCCGCCAAGCCGAGCAGCAGAGGGCAGCGGGCAGCCTGCGGCCCATGCCCAGCCCCAGACGACCGGCGGACGCTAGACCGGGCGCCGGAGGGCACCGGATGGTGGACGGCCTATGCCCAGCCGCAGCCAACCGGCGGACGCCAAACCGGGCGCCGGAGGGCACCGGATGGTGGACGGCCTATGCCCAGCCACAGACAACCGGCGGACGCTGAGCCGAGCGCCGTTGGGCACCGGATGGTGGGCGGCCTATGCCCAGCCCCAGACGGCTCGCAGCCGCTGAGCCGAGTGGCAGTGTGTAGCGATCTGTTGCGGCCTATGTACGGCCACAGGCGGGGTGCAGACGCTATGCCGAGCCGCAGGGGGCATGGTCTGATGCGGCCCCCCGACCTCCCGCCCATCGCTGGCCGCCCTGTCCCTGGACCGGTCCCCGGTGAGCGTCCTTTTGGGGGGTTCCCGACAGTCCTTGTCTTTCCGGGGCGGGACGGCCGGTCAAGGGTGGCCGCAGGCCATCGCGTAGCGACGCGACGAAGGAGCGCCCTTGAGGGGACGGCCCGACCCGGAAGGACCCTGGGACTGACGGGAAACCCCCACGCTTCCCTGATCCCGCCCCGCCGCCACAGAGCCCCCCGAAGCCCCCGCCCGGCCAAGCCGGCCCCGCCCCCCCCCCGAAGCCCCCCTGACCACCCCCCAAACAGGGGAGTTGTGGGGGCTGGCCGGCTCGGGTGGGGGATTTGTCATACCGGGCGTGGCAGCATCGGCGCCGGAGGTGACCCCATGTCACGTCGGCCGCTTCGTGCCGTCTGCATCGCCGCTGTCCTCGTGCCCGCGCTCGTCACGGCCGGGCCCGTACCCGTCGTCCACGCGGAGCCGGCCGGGCCCGGGGAGTCGGTCGGGGCGCTGCTCAGCCGGTTGCAGGGGCTGTACCAGAAGGCCGAGGAGGCGACCGAGGCGTACAACGCCACCGAGGTCGCGTTGGGTGCCCGGCAGGGCGAGGAGCGGCGGCTGGCCGCTGCGCTCGGCAGGGCGCGTACTGCCCTCGGCGCGGAGAAGGCGGCTGCCGGGATGCTGGCCCGGGAGCAGTACCAGGGCTCGCGGGGCCTGTCCCCGTACGCCCGGATGGTGCTGGCCGGGGATCCGCAGGCGGTGCTCGACCAGCGGCGGCTGCTCGCCCGCGAGAGTGCGCGGCGGGCCGGGGTGCTGCGGCGGCTCGCGCGGGGTGAGCGGGAGGCCGGGGCGTTGGCGGAGCGGGCCCGCAAGGCCCTGGACGCGGAGCAGAGGCTGGCGGCGCAGCGCAAGCAGCACCAGGCGGAGGTGGCGGCCCGGCTGCGGGAGGTGGAGCGGACGCTGGCGGCGCTGACTCCCGCAGAGTTGGCCCGGCTGGGTGAAAGGGAGGCGGAGGACACCGCGGTCGCCCAGCGCGCGCTGGTGGCTTCGGGGCGGTTGGGGAGTCCCGGTTCGGCGGCGGTCCGTACGCCCACGGCGGCCGGGGGTACGGCGCTGACGTACGCGGCGGCGCAGATCGGGAAGCCGTACCTGTGGGGTGCGGAGGGGCCGGCGGCCTTCGACTGCTCGGGGCTCACCTCGCAGGCCTGGGCCCGGGCCGGCCGGGTCATCCCGCGGACGAGCCAGGAGCAGTGGGCGCAGTTGCCGAAGGTGGCGCTGAACCAGCTGCGCCCCGGTGACCTGGTGGTTTACTTCCCGAAGGCGACCCATGTGGGCCTGTACATCGGTGACGGCAAGGTGATCCAGGCGCCGCGTCCGGGGGCGCGGGTGAAGGTGTCGCCGATCGCGGCCAATCCGCTGCTGGGCGCGGTGCGGCCGGATCCGGACGGGGCTCCGCTGGACCGTTTCACGCCCCCGCCGCTGCCCGAGGGTGCGGCGGCGGGGGACGATGCGGGCTACTCGTCCGAGGAGGCCCCGGAGGAGGCCCCGGAGGAGAGACCGGCCGAGGCATCGGCAGGGGCTTCCGCGGGGGCGGCGGCGGGGGTGGCCGACGGTGAGGCGGTGGCGGCGACTTCCGCCAGGTAGTCCGCCGCGTCCTCGGGGTCGTAGAAGTAGGCGTCGAAGTCGGCCGGGTTGTCGAAGCCGTTGGCGAACCGGTCGGCGACGGGCTGGAGCTGGCCGGCCGCGCCGATGAGGTTGAGCACGTGTTCCGGCGGTACGCCGAGCATCGCGTTCGTCCACTGGGTCACGGGCTTGCCGGTGGTGAACCAGAACTTGTCGAAGGTCGCCTTCATCCAGGCCTCGTCGAACGGCTTGTCGCCGTGCAGGAGGATCGACGAGAGGTAGGAGGCCGCGCACTTGGAAGCCGAGTTCGAGCCCTGCCCGGTGATGGGGTCGTTGGCGACGACCACGTCGGCGACGCCGAGCACGGCTCCCCCGCCCGGGAGGCGGCCGACGGGGTTGCGGACCACCGGGGCGTAGCGGCCGGCCAGGGTGGCTCCTGTGTCGGTGAGTTCGACCTTGGTGGCGCGCGCGTACTCCCAGGGCGTGAACCTCTCCATCAGCTCCAGGGTGAGCGCCAGGCGCTCGCCCGGGTCCTTGACGCCGGCGAAGGCGTCCAGCGGGCCGCCGGGGATGCCTTCCCAGAACAGGATGTCCGCGCGCCCGGAGGTGGTGAGGGTGGGCATGACGAAGAGTTCGCCGACGCCGGGTACGAGGTTGCAGCGGACGGCTTCGGTGTCCGGGTGCTCCGGGCGCGGGCCGAGGCCGTGCACGTAGGAGACGGCGAGGGCGCGCTGCGGGGCGTCGTAGGGGGATCGGGCCGCGTCGCGGCCGAACATCGACACCAGCTCGCCCTTGCCCGCGGCGACCAGGGTCAGGTCGTGGGTGCGGGAGAAGTAGTCGAGGTCGGCGACGGAGGCTCCGTGGATGACGAGTTGGCCGCCGCGCTGTACGAAGGCGTCGAGCCAGCCGGCCATTTTGACCCGCTGGTCGACGGATTGCGCGTAGCCCTTGAGGTGGCCGAGCCAGTCGATGGCGCGGCCCCCGTCGGGGGCGGCGACGGAGACGCCGAGGCCTTCGATGCGGGGGGCCTGCTGCTCCCAGAAGTTGATCCGGAGGTCCCGCTCGTGCTGCAGCGCGGTGTCGAACATGACTTGCGTGGACATGACCCGCCCGGTGCGGATCTCGTCCGCGGTCCGGTTGGACATGAGGGTGACCTCGTACCCCTTCGACTGGAGGCCGAGGGCGAGCTGGAGGCCGGACTGGCCGGCTCCCACGACGAGTATCCTGCGCATCTCACACTCTCGATTCGGGTCTATGCGGGGGTGGCGTCGAGGGCGTGCCCCACCAGGGTGAGCAGGCTTTCCACGACGGTGCGGCGGTCCCGTGCATCCATGATCACGACGGGTACGCCGGGCGGTACGGTGAGCGCTTCGCGTACGTCTTCGGGCTCGTAGGAGCGCGAGCCCTCGAAGTGGTTGACGGCGACGGCGTAGGGCAGCCCGCAGCTCTCGAAGTAGTCCAGTGCCGGGAAGCAGTCGCGCAGCCGGCGGGTGTCGGCCAGCACGATCCCGCCGACGGCTCCGCGGACGAGGTCGTCCCACATGAACCAGAAGCGCTCCTGGCCGGGGGTTCCGTAGACGTAGAGGACGAGGTCGTCGTCGAGGGTGATGCGGCCGAAGTCCATGGCGACGGTGGTGGTGTGCTTGTCCGGGGTGCCGGTCAGGTCGTCGGTGGGGGCGCTGGCCTGGGTCATCACCGCCTCGGTGCGCAGCGGCGTGATCTCGGATATCGAGGAGACGAAGGTGGTCTTGCCCACGCCGAAGCCGCCGGCGACCAGGACCTTGACGGCCACGGGTGCGCGGGAGCGGTCGTACTGCCAGGGCTGGGCGGCCTCGTCGTCCGGGCCGGGGGCGGCGGGCGCCGCGGTCGGGTCAGAGACGGCGGAGGCCACTGAGCACCCTTTCGAGCAGCGCGCGTTCGGGGCGGCCGGTGGCGTGGCCCGTCCCGTAGACGCGGATCCTTCCCTGGTCGGCGAGGTCGCTGACGAGTACGCGGACCACGCCGAGCGGCAGCTTCAGCAGCGCGGCGATCTCGGCGATCGTGCGCATCCGGCGGCAGATCTCCACGATGGCGGGCATCTCGGGCATGCGGTCGGGCTTCTGCGGCTCGGACGCCTTGGGGTCCAGGGCCGCGACGAAGGTCTCGACCAGCAGCACCTGCGTGAAGCGGGTGCGGCCTCCGGTGAGGGAGTAGGGGCGGACTCGGGCGGGGCGGCGGTCGGCGCCGCGTATCGGCAGCCGGTCGGAGGCCGGACTCCTCACGGGGTGTTCTCCATCGACTGGCGCAGCTCGCTGCGGACTTCGGGGGTCAGGACGTGGCCGGCGCGGCCGACGAAAAGGGCCATGTGGTAGGCGACGACGCTCATGTCGCAGTCGGGGGTGGCGTGTACGCCGAGGAGCGAGCCGTCGCTGATGGCCATGACGAAGACGGAGCCGTGCTCCATCGCGACCATGGTCTGTTTGACGGATCCGCCGTCCATCAGTGCGGCGGCGCCGGTGGTGAGGCTGCCGAGGCCGGAGACGATGGTGGCGAGGTCGGCGGAGGCGCCGCGCGGGCCCTTGGGACGGTCCTGCGGGGTCTCGGGTCCTGGTGCGGAGGAGAGCAGCAGGAGTCCGTCCGAGGAGACGACGGCGACGGAGTTGACGCCGGGCACCTCCTCGACCAGGTCGGTCAGCAGCCACTGCAGGTTGCGGGCCTGGGTGCTCAGTCCGTACGTACTGGGCGCGGTCATGTGCGTGCCTCCTGTGCGGTGTCCCCCCGGTCGGTGTGCCCCTGGTCCTGGTCGCGGTCCTGGTCGTGGTCGCGGTCCTGGTCGTGGCCCTGGTCCTGGTCGCGGTCCTGGTCGTGGTCCTGGTCCTGGCCCTGGTCCTGGGCGAGTTCGGCGGCGACCACGCGCCGGCCGTCCTGGGCGCCCTGGTAGAACCCGCCGAGGCGCCGCCGCAGTTCCTCGGCGTCGACCTTGCGCGGGGGTTCGGGCCGGGCGTCGCCGTCGGCTGCGCCGTCGCGGCCGGTGGCCACGGAGCGCGGGGTCCGCTTGGGCAGGCCCTTGTCCGTGAGGGAGTCCTCGGCCGGGGCGGCTTCGGCGTGGTGCGCGGGGTGGCTGCCTTGGCGGGGCAGCCAGTTGCCCTCGTCGGCGGTGTGGCGGTGCGGGTCCGGCTCCGCGGCCTCGGGGGCGGTCTCGGGCCGGGGCGACGCGGGGGCCGCGGGGGCCGCCGGAGCCGCGGGGGCCTCGGGGGCCGGGACGGTGAAGACCTGCTCGGCGGGTGGCAGCGGGTCGTCCGGGTCGGTGAAGGCGGCGGCGGTGTCCGGGACGACCCGGGCCAGCAGTTCCTCGGCCGCGGCGGGCTCGGGGGCGGGCGCGACCTCGACCACCGGCGCGACCTCGACCACCGGCGCGGCCTCGACCACCGACTCGGCCACTGACTCGGCCACCGGCTCCGGCGTGGCTGCGGTCCCCCGCCCGGCCACCGGCTCCGGCCCGGACGGGGACTCCGGCTCCGGCTCCGGCTCCGGCTGCCGTTCCTGTACGGGGAGGCCCGGCTCCGTCGGGTCCGCCGCGCCGGGGCCGCGCTGCCGGTGCGGCAGGGTGTTCTCGTTGGCCTCGGCGATCACGCCCGGCAGGCGCAGGGCGGAGGCGCCCGGCGTGGCCAGGGCGTGGACCGGGGACGCGTGCGGGGTGGTGGGGAGCAGGGCCGCCGGTACGACGACCAGGGCCTCGGTGCCGCCGTGCCGCGGGGTGCGCAGTTCCGCGGTGACCCCGTGCCGGGCCGCGAGGCGCCCGGCCACGTACAGGCCGAGGCCCAGGCCGTGTTCGGCCTCGGTCTCCTCGTCGTAGGCCTCGGGGGTGGCCAGCCGGGCGTTCAGCACCGCCAGCCGGTCCTCGGTGATCCCGATGCCCTCGTCCACGACGGACAGCACCGCGTCGCCGGAGTCGAGGAGCCACCCGGAGACCTTGACCTTGACCTCGGGCGGGGAGAAGGTCGTCGCGTTCTCCAGGAGTTCGGCGAGCACGTGCGAGATGTCGTCCGCGGCGTGGCCGGCGATCTGGGTGTACGAGGGCAGGGCCGCGAGGTCGACGCGCTCGTAGCGTTCGATCTCGCTGACGGCGGCCCGCATGACGTCGACCAGGGGGACCGGGAGGCCCTGGCCGTGGCCGTGTTCCTGCCCGGCGAGGACCAGCAGGTTCTCGTTGTGGCGGCGCATCACGGTGGCCAGGTGGTCCAGCTTGAACAGGGTCGCCAGCCGGTCCGGGTCCTGTTCCTTGGACTCGAGTTCCTCGATGACGGCGAGCTGGCGCTCGACGAGGCCCAGGGTCCGCAGGGAGAGCGAGACGGAGGTCGTCGACATGATCCGGCGGTGTTCCTCCAGACCCGCCCGGAGCTTCGACAGCTCTTCCTCCAGCACCTCGCGGCTGGAGGTGAGGGCCTCGCTGCGGCCGATGATGCGGCGGCGGTCGGCGTCGAGGCCGGCGATCCGGGTGTGCAGGGACACCGTCTGGTCGCGCACCGCGTTGAGGTGGCGGACGACTTCGGCGAACTCGTCGTTGCGGCCGGTGAAGCGCACCGGTTCCACGGAGCCCTCCGGCGTCGCGAGCCGCTCCGCTCCGCGTCGCAGGACCGACAGCGGGCGGGTCAGCGAGCGGGCCACGGCGGTGGACACGCCGACGGCGACCAGGAACAGCAGGCCCAGCAGGGCGACGAGGGTCTCCAGGCGGGTCACGTCGTCGTCGCGCAGGCCGGCGAGGGCGGTGGCCCGCTGTCCGGCGAGGGTGGACTCCACGGACCGCATCCGGTCTATGCGGGCGGTGAGCGCGGGGGCGAGGGTGGACCCGTCGGTGCGGCGGTCGGCCGTGGACAGGGTGGGGCGCTCGGTGAACCGCTTGAGGTGGTCGTCGGCCGCTTTGACCTCGGGTCCGGTGACGGTGGCGGCCAGCGTCTGGCGGACGTCGGGGCGGGCGACCCGCGCGAAGTCCTCCAGGGCGGCCTGCTCCCGTACCCGGGCGCGCTGGGCGGCGGTGGTGAGTTCGTCCACGACGGCCGCGTTGGGCGGCTGTTCGCCGCGGGGGACGGCCAGGGCGGCCAGCAGCAGTCCGCGGGTGGCCGAGGCCTGTTCCACGGCCTGGCCGAGCGGGGCCAGCGGGCGGACGGTGGCGAGTGCGGCTTCGGCGCGCGGCGGGGTCAGTTCGGTGAGCCGGTCGCCGGGGGCGAGGAGTTCCGCGATGACCCCGGCGTACGCCTGGTGGGCGGCGAGGGCGCTGCCCTTGCCGTCGACGGCTTCGGTGCGGACGGCCTGGACGCGGCCGAGGGCTCGGGCCAGTTCCTCGTCGGCTTCGGCGCGGACCTCTTCGAGCTGCCGGTCGGTACGCGTGGTGCGTTCCTGGACGGAGGCCTTGGCGGAGGCGGGCCGGCCCTTGGCGGCGTACTCGATGACCGCGTCGCGTTCGTCGCCGAGGAGGTGGGCGAGGGTGAGAGTCTGCCGGGTCTGTTCCGCGAGGGTGACCAGGCGTTGGGAGTCGTTGAGGTCCGTCGAGGCGCTGACGACGGCGGGGGCGCCGGCCGCGAGGACGGTGAGGCCGGCGACAGCCACGCCGACGACCAGCCTGCGGCGCACGCGGACGCGGCGTCCTGCGGGGGCCGGGCCGTCCGTGGCGGTGCCGTTCTTCCGAGACCGCTTCTTCTGCACCGGTGCTCGCAATCCTGTACGTGTGCTCGTGCTCGTCTACTCGGGTGGCCGAGGTAACGGCCGGTCAACAAGTAAACGTGCCCCGCCCCTCGTACCGCCTCAGACCTTTGCAGCGTGATGGGGACAGAGCCGCACATCACCCACCCGGCCACTCGAACGAGTGAACATCACGGATGAGTTGGCATCCAACTCGGACACCCCGTGCCAGGGCGGCTCCGTGGACAGGCGGTTGAAAGATCGATGCGGCCTTTGGCAGGATGCTCGGCCACGTTCGGCCTCCGGGGGCCGCGGGGGCCGCGTGCGCGGGGTGTGCGGGGTCCGTTCCGGGCCGTGTGCCGCGGTCCGGACCTTTCCGGGCGGGGCCGGGCCCGCGGGGGCAGAATGCCGGTATGCGCATCGACCTCGCCTCCGCTCCCGGTGACCCGGAACGCCCCAACGAGGATTGGGTGTCGGCCGCTCTGCCTGCCTGCGGCGGCGGTGTCCTGGTGGTGTTGGACGGGGTCACTCCGCCGCGCGGCGGTGACGGCTGCGTGCACGGCGTGCCGTGGTTCGCGGCCCGCCTCGGGGGCCGGCTGGCCGAACTGTCGGGGTCGCGGCGGGACATGCCGCTGACCGCGGTCCTGGCGGAGGCGGTCCGCGCCACGGCCGGAGCCCACCGGGACAGCTGTGACCTTTCTCACGTCCGGACCCCTCAGGCGACGGTGGTGGTGGTGCGCTGGGACGAGGCCTGGGTGGAGCACCTCGTGCTCTCGGACTCGGTCCTGCTCCTGGAAGAGCCCGGGGGCGCGGTGACGGCGGTGCTGGACGACCGCTTGGACCGGGTCCCGCGGGAGGTGCTGCGCTCGGTGGCGGCGACGGATGCGCTGCGCAACGCGGAGGGCGGCTTCTTCACCGCCGCGGCGGATCCGGCGGTGGCGGCGCGGGCCGTGGCCGGGCGGACCCCGCGCGGGCAGGTGCGGGCGGTGGCGGCGCTCACCGACGGGGCGAGCCGGTGGACGGACACCTTCGGTGAGGGCGACTGGGCCGCATGCCTGGGGGTGCTCCGGGCGGAGGGGGCGCGGGGGCTGATCGGGCGGGTCCGTGCGGTGGAGTCCGACCCGGCGCGTCCGCCGGCCCGGCACAAGCGGCACGACGACGCCTCGGCGGTGTACGCGGAGCTCTGAAGCCGGCCGGAGGCGCACGGGGCAGGCGCGGGTGCGGGGGTGCGGGGGCATGGGTGCGTGGGTTCGGGAGCGCGGGATGCCACGGCAGGCCCGCCGGTCCCGGTGGGCCCCGTACGCCGGTTGCCGCCGGGTCGTTGGTCGCCGGGTCGGTGGTCGTCAGTCGGTCTCGGCCCCGGCGTTGAGCTGGTTCAGCAGGCGGGCCAGTTCCGCGACTTCGCCGCGGTCCCAGTCGGCGAGTTTGCGCATGTACTGCTCGCGCCGGGCGTCCCGTACCCGCAGGAAGCGTTCGCGTCCCTCGTCGGTGAGGCCGATCAGGAAGGCCCGGCCGTCGGCGGGGTCCGGTTCGCGGGCCACCAGGCCGAGCACCTCGAGGGCGCGCAGTTGGCGGCTCATGGTGGCCTTGCCGACGCCGAAGTAGGCGGCGAGTTCGGTGGCCCGCTGCCGGCCGGCGGCCTCCAGGCGGGTGAGGAGTCCGTACGCGGCGGGTTCCAGCTCGGGGTGGAGCGCCCGGGCCATCTCCCCGGAGGAGGCGCGGGCCCGCCGGAGGAAGACGGACAGCTCCCGCTCCAGGGCAAGGAACTCCTGGTCTTCGCTCCCGTGCACGTCCCGCTCCCATCGAAGGTGTGAGCGGCCAGTATTTCGCAGCGGGTGCGCCGACGGCCCGGGGCCCCGCCGGGGCGGGGTCGCGGGCCGTCGGACCGGGGGTGTCAGGCCGCGGCGGTGACGGGGACCCGGTCGCGGTCGAGGGCCAGTTCCAGGACCTGGCGCACATCGGTCACCGGGTGCACCTCCAGTCCCTCCAGGACCTCGGCCGGGACGTCGTCCAGGTCGGCCTCGTTGCGCTTCGGGATGATCACCGTGGTCAGGCCGGCCCGGTGGGCGGCCAGCAGCTTCTGCTTGACGCCGCCGATCGGCAGGACCCGTCCGGTCAGCGAGACCTCGCCGGTCATCGCCACGTCGGTGCGCACCTGCCGCCCGGAGAGCAGGGAGGCGAGCGCGGTCGTCATGGTGATGCCCGCGCTGGGGCCGTCCTTGGGCACGGCTCCCGCGGGGAAGTGGATGTGCACGCCGCGGTCCTTCAGGTCGGCGACGGGCAGTTCCAGTTCGGCGCCGTGCGAGCGCAGGAAGCTGAGGGCGATCTGCGCCGACTCCTTCATGACGTCGCCGAGCTGCCCGGTCAGGGTCAGGCCGGCCGCGCCCGTCTCGGGGTCGGCCAGCGAGGCCTCTACGAAGAGCACGTCGCCGCCGGCTCCGGTGACGGCGAGGCCGGTGGCCACGCCGGGTACGGCGGTGCGCCGTTCGGCCGGGTCCTGGGCGGACTCCGGTACGTGGTGGGGCCGTCCGATGAGCGCCCGCAGGTCGCCGGCGCTGATCCGGAAGGGCAGCTCCCGCTCGCCGAGCTCGTGCTGGGAGGCCACCTTGCGCAGCAGTCGGGCGAGGGAGCGCTCCAGGGTGCGTACGCCCGCTTCGCGGGTGTACTCGCCGGCCAGCCTGCGCAGGGCGTCCTCCTCCAGGGCGACCTCGTCGGCGCCGAGTCCGGCGCGTTCCAGTTGGCGCGGCAGCAGGTGGTCGCGTGCGATGACGACCTTCTCGTCCTCGGTGTAGCCGTCCAGGCGGACGATTTCCATCCGGTCGGCGAGCGCTTCGGGGATGGCTTCCAGGACGTTGGCGGTGGCCAGGAAGACCACGTCGCTGAGGTCCAGTTCCACTTCCAGGTAGTGGTCGCGGAAGGTGTGGTTCTGGGCCGGGTCGAGGACTTCGAGGAGGGCGGCCGCGGGGTCGCCGCGGAAGTCGGAGCCGACCTTGTCGATCTCGTCGAGGAGGACGACCGGGTTCATCGATCCGGCTTCCTTGATGGCGCGGACGATCCGGCCGGGCAGGGCGCCGACGTACGTCCGGCGGTGTCCGCGGATCTCGGCCTCGTCGCGTACGCCGCCGAGGGCGACGCGGACGAAGGTGCGGCCCATGGCGTGGGCGACGGACTCGCCCAGGGAGGTCTTGCCGACGCCGGGGGGCCCGACGAGGGCGAGCACCGCTCCCCCGCGGCGGCCGCCGATGACGCCCATGCCGCGCTCGGAGCGCCGCTTGCGGACGGCGAGGTACTCGGTGATGCGGTCCTTGACGTCGCTGAGGCCCGCGTGTTCGGCGTCGAGGACGGCGCGGGCGCCCTGGATGTCGTACCGGTCCTCGGTGCGTTCGTTCCAGGGGAGTTCGAGGACGGTGTCGAGCCAGGTGCGGATCCAGGAGCCCTCGGGCGACTGGTCGCTGGCGCGCTCCAGCTTCTCGACTTCCTTGAGTGCGGCCTCCCGGACCTTTTCGGGGAGGTCGGCGGCCTCGACGCGGGCGCGGTAGTCGTCGGACTCCTCGCCCTCCTTCTCCCCGTTGAGTTCGCGCAGTTCCTTGCGGACCGCTTCCAGCTGGCGGCGGAGCAGGAACTCGCGCTGCTGCTTGTCGACGCCGTCCTGGACGTCCTTGGCGATGGACTCGGCCACGTCCTGTTCGGCGAGGTGGTGGCGGAGCCAGGTGATGGCGAGGCCGAGGCGGGTCACGGCGTCGCCGGTCTCCAGGAGTTCCACCTTCTGTTGGAGCGTCAGGAAGGGGGAGTAGCCGGAGTTGTCGGCGAGGGCGGAGACGTCCTCGATCTGCTGGACGCGGTCCACGACCTGCCAGGCCCCGCGCTTCTTGAGCCAGCTGGTGGCGAGGGCCTTGTACTCCTTGACCTGTTCGGTGACCGCGCCGGGCAGCGGGTCGGGGACGTTCTCGTCCACGGTCTCGCCCTCGACCCAGAGTGCTGCGCCGGGGCCGGTGGTCCCGGCGCCGATGCGGATGCGGCCGCGGCCGCGGATGAGGGCGCCGGGGTCCCCGTCGGAGAGCCGGCCGACCTGTTCGACGGTCCCGAGCACACCGGTGCCGGTGTACTTCCCGTCGACGCGCGGCACGAGCAGTACCCGGGGCTTGCCGGTCCCGGCCGCCGCCTGGGCGGCCTCGACGGCCCCCCGTACCTCGGCGTCGGACAGGTCCAGGGGCACGACCATTCCGGGCAGCACGACCTCGTCGTCGAGCGGCAGCACGGGCAGGGTGAGCGATACGGACGTCGAAGCCATGATCTTCCCTCCGGCAGTGAAGTTGAGCTATGCCGACTCAATGCAGCTGAGTCCCCCAATGTTCCCCGACAGTCGTTCGCCCGGGGCGAACAGGTGTCTCGGAGCCCGCCGTCGGAGGCCGACCGCGGCTGCGGTTCCGGTCGGACGAGGCCGGATTCGGCCGTTCGGGGGGGCACGGGCGGCCGGGGCCGCCGCAGGCTCGCTAGCGTGGCCGGTTCGGGCAGCACGGGCGGCTGGAGGCGGTATGCGGGGCGGATCGGTCGCGGTGGTCGGCGGGAGCATCGCGGGGTGCGCCTTCGCGGCCGCCGCCGCGCGCGCCGGAGCGGAACGGGTCGTCGTACTGGAACGGACGCGCGGGCAGCTCGCCGACCGGGGCCTCGGGCTGTGTGTCCACGACGACCGGGCCGCCGAGCTCGTTGCGGCGGGGGCGCTGCCCGCAGGGATCCCGGCGCACCGGCTGACGCGCCGCCGGTGGGTGGTGCGCGATCCGGCCGCGGCGGGCGGCCGGGTGATCTGGGAGCAGCCCTTCCCCTTCCACTCGTACCACTGGGGGCTGTTGTGGCGGGGGCTGCGCGCGGCGGTCCCGGGGACGGTGGACCACCGGCCGGGTGTGGCCGTGGCCGGTGTGGGCGACGGCCCCGACGGGGCCGAGGTGCGGTGCGCGGACGGCTCCGCCGAGCGGTTCGACCTGGTGGTGGGCGCCGACGGGTACCGCTCCGTGGTGCGCGCGGCGCTGTGCCCGCAGGCGCGGGCGCACTACGCCGGGTACGTGTGCTGGCGCGGGAACCTGGACGCGGCCCTGCTGGACGGGGTCCGCCCCGGCGAGGACCCGCACCCCGACGCCGTGACCACCGTCTGCTTCCCGGGCGGGAGCTGTGTGGTCTACCGGATCCCGGGCCCGGACGGGCCCCGGGTGAACTGGGTGCTTTACGCCGCGCCCCCGGCGGCGGGCGGGCTGCGCCTGGACGACCCCACGAGCTTCCCGCCGGGCGCACTGCCCCCCGGGCTGCGGGCGCACCTGGGGGTGCTGCTGGAGCGGGAGTTCCCGCCGTACTGGGGGCACGTGCTGGCGCTCACGGATCCGGCCGACACCTTCGTGCAGCCCATCTACGACCTGGAGCCCCCGCGCGTCGCCGCCGGGCGGCTCCTGCTGGCCGGCGACGCGGCCGCCGTGGTGCGCCCGCACAACACCAGCGGCGCCGCCAAGGCCCTGCAGGACGCCGCGGCCTTCGCGGCGGCCTGGCGCCGGGCGGACTCCTGGGAGCGGCTGGTGGCGGACTACCAGGACGTGCGGGGTGCGGCCGGGCGGGACCTGGTCGCCCTGGCCCGCCGGTTGGGCCGGGCCCAGGTGGAGCGGACGCCCGGGTGGGCGCGGATGAGCCGGGAGGAGGTCGCGGCCTGGTGGCAGGGGCAGTTGGCGGGGGCCGCCGGTATCGGCGGCCGGGCCCTGGCCCCGTAGCCGGACCGGCCGGTCCGCGTCCCGGTCGGCGGTCCGGGGCCCGGTCAGGGCCCGGTCGGCCGGTCCGGGCGGCCCGCCCGGGGCCCGGGCGGGCGGTCAGGTCCCCGGGCGGGCGGCGGCGGGGCCGGTCGGGCCCGTGCCGGGGCCGGCGTCGGCCGGATCGGAAGGGCCGGTCCCGTCTCCGGTGGCCACCGGTCGCGCCGAGGGCAGGCCCCATTCGCTCCAGGAGCCGTCGTACACGGTGAGGTCCCGGTAGCCGGCCAGGTGGGCGCCGAGAGCGAGCACGCAGGCCGTGACCCCGGATCCGCAGCTGAACCAGAGCCGCTGCCGCTCCCCCGCCGCCTGCGCGAAGGCCGCACGGAGTTCGGGTACGGCCCGCATCAGGCCGTCGGGGCCCTGGAGCTCCCCGAAGGGCAGGTTGACGGCGCCCGGCATGTGGCCGCCGCGCAGTCCGGGACGGGGCTCGGGCGCCGTGCCGGCGAAGCGCTCCCGGGTACGGGCGTCCAGGACGGCGGCGGCCGGGTCGGCGAGGGCGGCGGCGACGCCGGTGCCGTCGCCGAACAGGCCGGGGCGGGGGTGGGCGGTGAAGGAGCCGCGGGGGCCCGTGTAGGCGGGGGCGGCGGCCTCGACGGGACGGTCCGCGGCCGTCCAGGCGGGCAGCCCGCCGTCGAGGACGGCGGCCCGGTCGAAGCCCATGGCGCGCAGCATCCACCAGGCGCGGGCGCTGGAGTAGAGGCCTGCCGCGTCGTAGACGACGAGGGTGTCGGTGTCGCGGACGCCGAGGTCCCGCAGGGCTTCGGTGAACGCGGCGGCGCCGGGCATGGTGTGCGGGGCGGGGGCGCCGTGGTCGGACAGGGGGCCGTCGAGGTCGAAGGGGCGGGCGCCGGGGATGCGGCGGTCCGTGCCGCGGTGGGCGCCGACGGAGGCGTCGAGGAGGACCAGTCCGGGCGTGCCCAGCCGCGGCGCGAGCCAGTCCGCCCCGACGAGGGGGCCCGGCAGTGGGAGTGGTCCGGGACGGCCGGCAACGGCCCGGTGGGCAGGGGTCGGTGGGGTCATGCGGCGCCTCCGGTGGGTGCGGCCGGGTCGGCGGCCGGCGGTGCGGGTCGCCCCATCTTCACCCGGGGGCGCCGCAGGTTCCCGGGCGGGCGTACACCGCGATGCGGGCGCCGCGCACCGCGGTGACCGAGCAGAGCTCGAACCCCGTGGCCAGGGCGCGGCGTTTGGCCTCCTCGGCGGGGTACGGGTCCAGGGGCTGCCCGGCCGGGTCCTGGAGGGCGAGTACCCGGGGTGCGGCGGCGAGGGCGGCGCGGATGTCCTGCGGGGCACGTTCCGTGCCCTGGAGGGTGTGCGAGGCCGCCGGGGAGCGGTCCAGGGCCACGTCGCGCAGGCCCTCGTAGACGTCGGGTGAGGACAGCAGCCACTCGCGGCGCCGTGCGGGCATGAAGAGCACGGCGTCGCCCGGCCGGGCCCGTTCGCGGACCGCGGCGCTCACCGCGAGCACGTCGTCCTTGCGGCTGTCCGGGGTGCGCAGCCACGCGGACCACAGGCCGACGGGGACCAGGAGGGCGGCGGCGAGCAGCCGGGGCCACCGGTTGCGGGCGCCGGCCAGTCGGGTGCCGGTGAGCAGGGCGAGTCCGGTCAGCGCATAGAGCACGTACCGGTCGACGTACCAGGGGTGCACCAGGGAGAGCGCCATCAGCAGTCCGGGCGGCAGCAGGGCCAGCGGCAGTGCGACGCGTACGAGGTCCCGGGGGGCCCCGCGGGCGAGGAGCAGGGAGGCGGCCGCGAGGACCGCGTACGCCGTCCAGTCCTGCCAGCCCGGCCGGCCGAGCCAGCCGAGCTGCTGCTGGGCCTGGCGGGAGCTCACCAGGGCGAGCGGCAGCAGCAGGGCCGCGACGGCGGCGGCGCTCCACCGCCAGCCCCGCTCGCGGCGGGCGGCGAAGGCATGGGCGAGCAGGGCCAGTACGGCGAACTCGTGCAGCCAGCAGCCGAGGAGCAGCACCGCCGTGTACGCCGTCCAGTGCCGGTGCAGCATCAGGTGGGTGGACCAGGCGACGGCGGCGGCGACGAGGGCGTAGGAGCGGCCCTCCTGGGCGTACATCTGGACGGGCGGCAGGGCGGCGTAGACGAGTCCGGCGCACAGGGCGGCGCGTTCCCCGGCGAGGTGCCGGGCGACGGCGGCCACGCCGGCGGCGGCGAGTGCGGTGGCGGCGACGGAGGGCAGCCGCAGGGTCCACAGGCCGCCGTCCCAGACGAGGTAGGCGCCGTGCATGAGCAGGTAGTAGAGGCCGTGGACGGCGTCGACCTGGCCGAGGAGGTCCCAGAGGCCGCCGAGCGGGCGGTGGGCGGCCTGCCAGGTGACGGATTCGTCGCGCCACATGCTGCCGCCGCGGGGCAGGCCCCACAGGCCGAGGGCGGCGGCGAGCAGCGGCGGCAGGACGCGCCAGGGGGCGATGCGGCGGATGGCGGGCTCCGGGTGCTGTTCGGCGGGGCGCGGGCACTCCATACTCGGGGTTCGGTCCTTGTACCCGCGGAGGTGGGTGTGCGCACGTTCCGGGCAGTGGCGGCGGCAGTGCTGTGTGCGGTGGTCCTGGCGGGCTGCGGACCGTCCGGGGACGGCGGCGGGGACGGTGCGCCCGCGTCGTCCGCGGGCGGGGCCGGGGGCGCCGGGGGTCCGGTCGGGGCGTCGCCGTCGGCTTCCGCGGCGTCCTCGCCGGCCGCTCCTGCGCCCTCGGCCCCGTCGGGCTCGGCCGGCCCGTCCGCGCCGGGGGTCCCGCCGGCCGCCGGGACCCTGGTCCGGGTCTCCCGCAGCGGGGGCTTCGCGGGCCAGCTGCGCACCATGGTCGTGCAGGGTGACGGCGCGTGGACGGTGCTGGACCGGCAGGCCGCGCAGCTGGGCGCCGGGAGGCTGTCGGCGCCGGAGCTCGGCCGGTTGCGGGAGGCCTTGCGGGAGGCGGACTTCGCGGCGCTGCCGCGGATGTCGACGGGCGGTCCGAAGGTCTACGACGGGTTCTTCTTCACGTTCGTGCACGGCGGTGTCGAGGTGGCCGGGGAGCAGGAGTCCCTGCCTTCCGTTCTGGTCACAGTTCTGGAGGCTTTGCCTCCGTTTTCCGCGGGCTAGCACCCGGCGGCACCGGCCGCCCCGCGCGTCTCGGGGGCCCGGTCGGACCGGGCCCTGTCCGAACCCCGCATAGCCGCAGGCCGGTGGCTCCTCTACGCTGCACCCCATCACGCGGGATCATCACGGGGCGGGACCGGACATGGAACAGACACACACGACCCACAACAGCGCTGCGGCGACCCCCGGCGCCCAGCGGCGTGTGCTCGTCGTCGAGGACGACCGCACCATCGCCGAGGCCATCGCGGCCCGGCTGCGCGCCGAGGGCTTCCAGGTGCAGACGGCCCCGGACGGGCCGGCCGCCGTGGCAGCGGCCGAGAGCTGGCTGCCGGAGCTGCTGGTCCTGGACATCATGCTGCCGGGCTTCGACGGCCTGGAGGTCTGCCGGCGGGTCCAGGCGCAGCGGCCGGTGCCGGTGCTGATGCTCACCGCCCGGGACGACGAGACCGACCTGCTGGTCGGTCTCGGGGTCGGGGCGGACGACTACATGACGAAGCCGTTCTCCATGCGGGAGCTGGCCGCACGGGTGCACGTCCTGCTGCGGCGGGTCGAGCGGGCCACGCTGGCCGCGCACGCCCCGCGGGGGGCCACCCTGCGCCTGGGCGACCTGGAGATCGACCACGCCCAGCGCCGGGTGCGGGTGCAGTCCGAGGACGTGCACCTGACCCCGACCGAGTTCGACCTGCTGGTGTGCCTGGCCGGGACCCCCCGGGCGGTGCTGTCGCGGGAGCAGCTGCTGGCGGAGGTCTGGGACTGGGCCGACGCGTCCGGGACCCGTACGGTCGACAGCCACATCAAGGCCCTGCGGCGCAAGATCGGCGCGGAGCGCATCCGTACGGTCCACGGCGTCGGGTACGCCCTGGAGACCCCGGCCCAGGCATGAGCGGCCGGCCCGGGCAGCGGCCCGCGGGGCTGCGCCCTTTCTCGCCGTTCTCGATCAAGACCAAGCTGGGGATGCTGGTCGTGGTCTCGGTGTTCATCACGACGGGGCTGCTGCTGGTGGCCCTGCGCACCGACACCGAGCTGCGGTTCATCACGGTCTTCTCGGTGATCGCCTCCATGCTGATCACCCAGTTCGTGGCGCACGGCCTGACGGCGCCGCTGGACGACATGACGACGGTGGCCCGGGCCATCTCCCGCGGGGACTACACCCGCCGGGTGCGCGGCGCGGGCCGCCGGGACGAGCTGGGCGACCTGGCCTCGACGATCAACCTGATGGCGGACGACCTGGAGGCGGTGGACCGGCACCGCAAGGAGCTGGTCGCCAATGTCTCGCACGAGCTGCGGACGCCGATCGCGGCGCTGCGGGCGGTGCTGGAGAACGTGGTGGACGGGGTCTCGGCGGCCGATCCGGAGACCATGCGGACGATGCTGAAGCAGACCGAGCGCCTTGGCGGCCTGGTGGAGACCCTGCTGGACCTGTCCCGGGTGGACAACGGGGTGGTGCCGCTGCGGGCCCGGCGGTTCGAGGTGTGGCCGTACCTGTCGGGGGTGCTGAAGGAGTCGGCGCTGGCGGCGGCCGGGCGGCCCGGGCTGTCCTCCGGCTCCGGCGGGCACACGCGCAACGACGTGCACCTGCACCTGGACGTGTTCCCGCCCGAGCTGTGGGCGTACGCGGACGCCGAGCGGCTGCACCAGGTGGTGGCCAACCTGATCGACAACGCGGTCAAGCACAGCCCGGCGCACGGCCGGGTCACGGTCCGGGCGCGGGCCGGCGAGGAGCCGGGGAGCCTGGCTGTGGAGGTGCGGGACGAGGGCCCTGGCATCCCGGAGTCCGAGCGGCACCGGGTGTTCGAGCGGTTCAACCGGGGCAGCGCGCGCGGCGGCGACGGCGGCACGGGGCTGGGCCTGGCGATCGCCCGGTGGGCGGTGGAACTGCACGGCGGGCACATCGGCGTGGCCGAATCGTCTCGGGGCTGTCGCATCCTCGTCACGCTTCCGGGCAGTTCGCAGGCGCCGCGTTGACGTAGGGTTCGAGTGGGAAGGACATGATCTCGGCCACACGTGCCCGGGGTCGTCAGGGGTGCGAAGCCAAGGGGGCCGCAACCTGGGTGGCGGCTACCCGAACCCTGCTCGTTTCCCGCCATTCCCGGTGCCGAAACCCGCCGTTCGATGTGACCTGCGCGACGGATGTCCCGCCCGGTCTGCATCCGGTGCCCTGGGAGGCGTAGCCTTTATTCCCGCTGTCCATACCTTGTGAAGCGGAAGAGGGCGGTTGCCGCCGTGTCGCCACAGTCCCCCAGTAACTCGAGCACCACGACCGAAGCAGCAGAGGGCGGGAAGAACCCCGCCTCAGGCTTCGGCGCCAATGAGTGGCTCGTCGACGAGATCTACCAGCAGTACCTCCAGGACCCGAACTCGGTCGACCGGGCCTGGTGGGACTTCTTCGCCGACTACAAGCCGGGCGGCGCAGCCGCCCCGGTGAAGGCCGAAGAGCCGAAGAAGTCCCCGACGACGACGGACGGCGCCTCCGCACAGGCCGCCCCCGCCGCCGCGTCCGCGCAGGCACCCGACGACGCCGCCACGGGGGCGGCGGGCACCGCGACGCCTGCCCCGGCTCCTGCCGCCGCGCCCACGCCTGTGTCAGCTCCTGCCCCTGCTCCTGCCACCCCCTCTGGTGCCCCTGCTGTGACTGTCACCTCCCAGGCTCCGGCCGCCGCACCGGCCGCTCCTGCCCCTCAGGCCCCGGCCGCCTCCTCCGCAGCCCCGCAGAAGGCCGCGCCCACCACCGAGGCCCCCGCGGGCCCCGAGCTGGTGACGCTCCGCGGCCCGGCCGCCGCCGTGGCGAAGAACATGAACGCCTCCCTCGACGTCCCGACGGCCACGTCCGTCCGCGCCGTCCCGGTGAAGCTGCTGTTCGACAACCGCATCGTCATCAACAACCACCTCAAGCGCGCCCGGGGCGGGAAGATCTCCTTCACGCACCTCATCGGCTACGCGATGGTGCAGGCGATCAAGGCCATGCCGGCCATGAACCACTCCTTCGCGGAGAAGGACGGCAAGCCGACGCTGGTCAAGCCGGAGCACATCAACTTCGGCCTCGCCATCGACCTGGTGAAGCCCAACGGCGACCGCCAGCTCGTCGTCGCCGGCATCAAGAAGGCCGAGACCCTCAACTTCTTCGAGTTCTGGCAGGCCTACGAGGACATCGTCCGCCGCGCCCGCGTCGGCAAGCTGACGATGGACGACTTCACCGGGGTCACCGTCTCGCTGACCAACCCCGGCGGCCTGGGCACCGTGCACTCCGTGCCCCGCCTGATGCCCGGGCAGTCGGTCATCATGGGCGTCGGCTCCATGGACTACCCCGCCGAGTTCCAGGGCACCTCGCAGGACACCCTGAACAAGCTGGGCATCTCCAAGGTCATGACCCTGACCTCGACCTACGACCACCGGGTCATCCAGGGCGCGGCCTCCGGCGAGTTCCTGCGCATCGTCGCGAACCTGCTGCTCGGCGAGAGCGGCTTCTACGACGACGTCTTCGAGGCGCTGCGCATCCCGTACGAGCCGGTCCGCTGGCTCCGGGACATCGACGCCTCGCACGACGACGACGTCACGAAGGCCGCCCGCGTCTTCGAGCTGATCCACTCCTACCGGGTCCGCGGCCACGTCATGGCCGACACCGACCCGCTGGAGTACAAGCAGCGCAAGCACCCCGACCTCGACATCACCGAGCACGGCCTCACCCTGTGGGACCTGGAGCGCGAGTTCGCCGTCGGCGGCTTCTCGGGCAAGTCGATGATGAAGCTGCGCGACATCCTCGGTGTGCTGCGCGACTCGTACTGCCGCACCACCGGCGTCGAGTTCATGCACATCCAGGACCCGAAGCAGCGCCGCTGGATCCAGGACCGCATCGAGCGCCCGCACTCCAAGCCGGAGCGCGAGGAGCAGCTGCGCATCCTGCGCCGCCTGAACGCGGCGGAGGCCTTCGAGACCTTCCTGCAGACCAAGTACGTCGGCCAGAAGCGGTTCTCGCTGGAGGGCGGCGAGTCCGTCATCCCGCTGCTCGACGCCGTCATCGACTCGGCCGCCGAGGCCCGCCTCGAAGAGGTCGTCATCGGCATGGCCCACCGCGGCCGGCTGAACGTGCTCGCGAACATCGTCGGCAAGTCGTACGCGCAGATCTTCCGGGAGTTCGAGGGCAACCTCGACCCGAAGTCGATGCACGGCTCCGGCGACGTCAAGTACCACCTGGGCGCCGAGGGCACCTTCACGGGCCTGGACGGCGAGCAGATCAAGGTCTCGCTCGTCGCGAACCCCTCGCACCTGGAGGCCGTCGACCCGGTCCTGGAGGGTGTCGCCCGCGCCAAGCAGGACGTCATCAACAAGGGCGGCACGGACTTCACCGTCCTGCCGCTGGCCCTGCACGGCGACGCGGCCTTCGCGGGCCAGGGCGTGGTCGCCGAGACGCTGAACATGTCGCAGCTGCGCGGCTACCGCACCGGCGGCACCGTGCACGTGGTCATCAACAACCAGGTCGGTTTCACCGCCGCCCCGGAGTCCTCGCGCTCCTCGATGTACGCGACCGACGTGGCCCGCATGATCGAGGCGCCGATCTTCCACGTGAACGGCGACGACCCGGAGGCCGTGGTCCGCGTGGCGCGGCTCGCCTTCGAGTTCCGTCAGGCGTTCAACAAGGACGTGGTCATCGACCTCATCTGCTACCGCCGCCGCGGCCACAACGAGTCCGACAACCCGGCGTTCACGCAGCCGCTGATGTACGACCTGATCGACAAGAAGCGCTCGGTGCGCAAGCTGTACACCGAGTCCCTCATCGGTCGTGGGGACATCACGCTGGAAGAGGCGGAGCAGGCGCTCCAGGACTTCCAGGGGCAGCTGGAGAAGGTCTTCGCGGAGGTCCGCGAGGCGTCGACGGCCCCCCTCGGCGGCGCGCCGGTGGCCCCCGCGCAGACCGCGCAGGAGTTCCCCGTCCCGGTGAACACCGCGATCTCCCAGGAGGTCCTCAAGCGGATCGCCGAGTCGCAGGTCAACATCCCCGAGCACGTCACCGTCCACCCGCGTCTGCTGCCGCAGCTGCAGCGCCGTGCGGCGATGATCGACGAGGGCACGATCGACTGGGGCATGGGCGAGACCCTCGCCTTCGGGTCGCTGCTGATGGAGGGCACCCCGGTGCGGCTGTCCGGCCAGGACTCCCGCCGCGGCACCTTCGGCCAGCGCCATGCGGTCCTCATCGACCGGGAGACCGGCGAGGACCACACGCCGCTGCAGTACCTCTCGGACGACCAGGCCCGCTACAACGTCTACGACTCGCTGCTCTCGGAGTACGCGGCGATGGGCTTCGAGTACGGCTACTCGCTGGCCCGTCCGGACGCGCTGGTGCTGTGGGAGGCCCAGTTCGGCGACTTCGTCAACGGTGCCCAGACCGTGGTGGACGAGTTCATCTCCTCGGCCGAGCAGAAGTGGGGCCAGACCTCCGGCGTCACCCTGCTGCTGCCCCACGGCTACGAGGGCCAGGGCCCGGACCACTCGTCGGCCCGCCCGGAGCGCTTCCTGCAAATGTGCGCGCAGGACAACATGACGGTCGCGATGCCGACCCTGCCGTCGAACTACTTCCACCTGCTGCGCTGGCAGGTCCACAACCCGCACCACAAGCCGCTGATCGTCTTCACCCCGAAGTCGATGCTGCGTCTGAAGGCGGCGGCGTCGAAGGCGGAGGAGTTCACGAACGGCTCGTTCCGTCCGGTCATCGGCGACAGCACGGTGGACCCGAACGCGGTCCGCAAGGTCGTCTTCTGCGCGGGCAAGGTCTACTACGACCTGGAGGCCGAGCGGGAGAAGCGCGGCATCACCGACACCGCGATCATCCGCATCGAGCGGCTGTACCCGCTGGCCGGCGCGGAACTCCAGGCGGAGATCGCCAAGTTCCCGAACGCGGCGAAGTACATCTGGGCGCAGGAGGAGCCGGCGAACCAGGGTGCGTGGCCGTTCATCGCACTGAACCTGATCGACCACCTCGACCTGGCGGTCGGCGCGGACGTCCCGGCGGGCGAGCGGCTGCGGCGCATCTCGCGCCCGCACGGCTCGTCCCCGGCGGTGGGTTCGGCCAAGCGCCACCAGGCGGAGCAGCAGCTCCTGCTGAACGAGGTCTTCGAGGCCTGACCCCTTCGGTGGTCCCCGCACGGCCCGGCTCCCCTGACGGGGGCCGGGCCGTGCGGCGTCCGGGGCCCGGTCACGGCTGTGGTTCGAAGTCCCAGTAGGGGCGGGTGCGGCGGCGGGCGGAGACCGTGTGGACGTGCTGGGCGCCCAGGGTGCGGGTCAGGCCGTCGAGGGCGGCGTCCTCGTGCCGGTCGGCCTCGGCGTCCTCGTGCAGGGCCCGCAGGTCCGCGGCGAGGGCGATCCGGGCGCTGAAGGTCATCGGGTGGTCGGGGCCCAGGACCTGGCCGGCGGTGTGCAGGGTGTCCCGGGCCAGGGGCAGTGCGTCCTGCGGGCGGCCGGCGGCGGTGCGGTGGCCGGTGGTGTTCAGGGCGCAGCCCAGGGTCCAGGGGTGCCGGTCGCCGAGGGCCGTGCGCATGCCGGTGAGGGACCGTTCGGCGAGGGCGAGGGCTTGGGGGCGCTCGCCCTGGGCGCGCAGGACCAGGCCGAGGTTGCCGAGGGTGCCGACGCTGTAGGGGTGGGCGGGGCCGAGCTGGGAGCGGTAGCCGCGGACCACGTCCTCGGAGATGCGGCGGGCCTCGCCGATGTCCCCGTACTCCCTGAGGTAGGTGGCGTAGTCGGAGGCGACCATCAGGGTCCAGGGGTAGTCGGCACCGAAGACGCGGGTGGCGCGTTCCCATACGGTGCGCAGCCGCAGGCCGGCGCCGGGGATGTCGCCGCAGCGGCGCAGGCACTGGCCGAGGTTGTGTTCGGCGCGCAGGGTCTGCGGGTGGCCGAGGCCGAGGACCTGCGTGTTGAGTTTGACGCCCTGTTCCTGTCGGGTCTGGGCCTCGCGGTAGCGGCCGGTCAGGCGCAGGCCCATGGCGCAGGCGATGCCCGAGGCGAGGGTGGAGATGTGCTGGGGGCGCAGGACGCGTTCGCGGCGGCGCAGGGTGTCCAGGTCGAGGTCGTAGGCGTCCTGGTAGCGGCCCAAGAGCCGGTAGGTGGCGGCCAGGTTGTTCTGGGCGTCCAGGGTGGTGGCGTCGTCCTCCCCGAGGAGTTCGCGGTAGGTGGCCAGGCAGTGCTCGAAGATTGCGCGGGCCGGTTCGAAGGCGGCGATGCACAGCAGGACGCCGCCGTAGGCGCTGCGGGCGCGCAGGGTCTGCAGGTCCCGTTCCCCGCGTTCCGCGGTGAGCCGGTCGGCGACGGCCTCGGTGAGGGCTTCGGCGCGGCGGAAGAGGCCGAGGTTGCGCAGGGCTCCGCCGTAGGGGTAGCTGAGTTCGCGGACCCTGGGGTGGTCCTCGCCGAGCAGGGCCCGCCAGGACCGGTCGGTCTCTTCGCACAGCCGCAGGCAGGTGCGGTACTCCCCGGCGAGGATCAGATAGCGCAGGCAGTGCAGCAGGAAGGTCTGGATCCGCGGGTTGCTGCTGGTCAGGACGCCGGATGTGCCGAGGTGGGGGACGAGTTCGGCGTAGCGGGGCCACAGCCGGGAGTCGGAGGGGTGGCCGGGGTCGGCGGCGGCGAGGACCTGGCGGACGGCGCGGGCGAGGGGTTCGGCCTCGTCCTCGGCGAGGTTGTCGCGGACGATGCCGTGGACCATGCGGTGCAGTTGTACGGTTTCCAGGCCGCCGCCGCCCTCCTCCACGGGCAGGTCGGAGTACTCCAGGCGCACGACGGAGAACTGGACGAGTTTGTTGAGGGCGGCGTTCCACCGGATCTGGTCGTTGATGAGGCCGGCGAGGTGCTCGGGCACGTCGTCGGCGGGGAACTCGCGCAGCAGCCGCAGCGGTACCGGGCCGGGGGCGAAGAACACGAACAGGCGGAGCAGGGCGAGGGCGTCGGGGAAGTTCTCCCGGACGTTGTTGAGGAGTATCGCCAGGGCCGTCGGGAAGGGCAGCGGGTAGTCGTCGGAGACGGCGACGGCCTCCCGGGAGTCGAGGCGGCGCTGGAGCAGGGCGAGGTAGTCGCCGACGGTGAGCGGGGAGTCGGCGAGCCAGCCGGCGGTCTGGTCGAGGGCCAGCGGGTAGTCCTCCAGGGCGTCGGCGAGCTGGTCGGCCTCGGCGTCGGTGAGGCGTACGGCGCGGCGGCGGATGAAGGTGACGGACTCGGGCCGGGCGTACAGGGGGACTTCGACGAGGCTGGAGTGGCGGGCGGCCCAACCGCGGTTGCGGGAGGTGATGATGACGTCGCCCGCGCCGGACGGCAGCAGGTCGGCCAGGTCGTCGGGGTGGTCGCAGCCGTCGAAGACGAGCAGCCAGCGGTGGTAGGGGGAGCCGCGGCGCAGGGCTTCGAGCACGGCCCGGATCTGTTCGCCGTAGCTGCCCGCGCCGCGGGGCAGGCCGAGGGCCGGGGCGAGGTCGGCGAGGCGTTCGCGCAGGGTGGGCCGGTCCTCGGCGGGGACCCACCACACCACGTCGTACTCGGAGGCGAAGCGGTAGGCGTACTCGGTGGCGACCTGGGTCTTGCCGACGCCGGACAGCCCCAGCAGGGTGACGACGGATGCGCCGGGCGGGGCGTCGGCCAGGGCGGTGCGCAGCGTGGCGATGACGTCGTTGCGGCCGGTGAAGCGGGGGTTGCGGCGCGGGACGCGGCCCCAGATCTCGGGCGGGTCGTTGGGGAAGCGGGGGCCGCGGCGGCCGGTCTCGGCACCGATGCGCTCGGTGGGGAGTTCCAGGCGGCGCAGCACCCGGTACTCGGCCTCGTACGCGTCCACCCCCCACAGGTCGGTCTTCTCCAGGACGGCGACGGCGCTGGGCAGCGGGTCGTCCGTGAGGCAGACGGCGGCGAAGCGGCCGGGGTGGCGGGCGGTGACGGTGCGCAGGGCGGTGTTCCAGGCCTCGTCGGTGTGGGTGCCGGCGGAGAAGTAGCGTTCGCTGAGGACGAGCAGGACGCGGCTGCCGGAGCGGGCCAGGTCCTCCAGGGCGAGGGCCAGGCCCGGGCTGTTCTGCGGGTCCCAGCGCTGCAGGGCCACGCGGTGGCCGTGCTCCTCCAGCCGGTGGGCGATCCACACGGCCCAGGGGCGGTTGAAGCCGGCGAAGCTGATGACGAAGCGCTGCGGCTGGTGCGGCGGCGGGGCGGCCGCGGGGCTGGGGTCCTGCCGGCTGGCGGTCATGCGCCGTCTCCCTGGGATGCGGGCGGTGGACGGGGTGGAAAAGGTACCGCGGCCGGGTCGGGCCGGGCCCTGCCCGGAGCGGTTCGCCGTGTCCTCAGCCGTCGAGGAAGGCAGCGAGTTCGGGGTGTGCTTCGCACCAGGCGCGGCGTGCGCGCTCGACGCTGCGGCGGGCGGCGGCGTGCTGGTCGCCGGGTGGCGGCAGGTCGTCCATGGCTCCTTCGGCCTCGGCCATGGCCCCGGTGAACGCCCGTCCGGCGGGGGTCAGTGCGGGGTGGGCGAGCAGCGCGGGCAGGGCGGCGGCGACCTGGGCGCGGATCCGGGCGTGCTGCGCCCAGGCGCCGCGGGCCCCGTAGAGGGCGGCGCGCTGCCAGTAGCCGGCCAGCGCCAGGTGGGCGTACGCGCCGTGCAGGAGCCCTTCCAGGGGGCGGGGGTCGGTGCGCCAGGGGGCCCAGTGGCGGGGCGTGCGGTCGGCGGTGTGCAGGGTCAGGACCTCGGTGAGGGCGCCGAGTTTGCCGTGCTGGACTTCGTGGACGAGGGTCGCGGCCAGTGCGGGCGGGGCCTGGGCGCGGGCCAGTACGGATCCGGCGGCCGCGGGCAGGGTGGCGCCGTGCGAGCGGGAGCCGCCGGCCAGGGGGACGACGGAGCGCAGCAGGTCGACGGTCTCGCCGGCGCGGGCGGTGTCGTAGCGCTGGAGCAGGGTGAGGGCGCCGGACCACTGGGTGTCCCAGCGCTTGTGGCCCTTGGGGGTGAGCCGGCGGGCGGGCCGGACGGAGCCGGCGGGCGGGACGGCGGGGTGCGGGGGGCCCGGGGTGCGGTAGGGGTCGAGGTCGTCGAGGGCGGCGCCGCCGCCGGGCAGGGCGTGCAGGGGCAGGGTCGCGGGGTCGTCGGGGTCCCAGGAGTGTTCGGTGAGGACGAGCGGGCCGGGGCGGTCGGGGCGCAGCAGTCCCAGGGTGGGCAGGGCGAGCCGGCCGTGCCGGGGGCGCAGGGCGAGGGTGAAGGAGATCCGGGCGCGCAGGGCGGCGGCCGCGGCGACGGCTCCGAGGTGGGCGAGTTCGGCGGCGGGGCCGTACGGGGCGTGCAGGCGGCGCAGCGTCTCCTCGGCCCACACGCCGGTGGAGGGGTAGTGCAGGACGTCGCGGACCGCGTCCGGGTCGCGGCGTTCGGCCTCCTCCAGCAGGGCCCAGTGCTCGGCGGTCTCCGCGGCGGGCCCGCCGGGTGCGGCGTCGAGGACGGCGCGGAGCAGCACCAGCCGCTTGGAGCGGCGTACGTCGCGGATCAGGCGGGTGCCCTCGGCGGAGGGTTCGGTGCAGGCCAGTGCGCGCAGGACGGGCGGGGTGACGGTGAAGGCGGCGGGCGCGGCGGTCACGAGGCGGCCGCCGGGGGGACGGCGGCGCGCTGCACCGCTGCGGCCACGTGCCGGATGAGGGCCTGGAGGTCGGCGCAGTACACGGACGGCTGCCGGAAGCCCTCCCCGGCCCGGTAGCGGTGCGGGTAGTGCCCGCCGCCGCAGACCTCGACCAGTTCGCAGGCCCGGCAGCCGGCGGTGAGTGCCTCGCGGCCCAACTGTCGGGCGGCGAAGCCGGGGTGGTCGAGCAGTTCGTCGAAGCTGTGGGTGTCCAGGGTCATGCCGGTGGCGGCGGCGCCTTCGTAGGCGGACTTCAGCGAGTCGGCCTGTTCGATGGAGCCGTCGGTCTCGATGACGGCGGTGGTGGCGGGCGCGAGTCCGAGGGTCTCGGTGGCGGCGGGCAGGCCGAGCAGCAGGGCGATGATCTCCTCGAAGATCCTGATGCGGGTGCGGCGCACCCCGTCGTGCCACCAGCGTTCGAAGACGGCGACGAGCCAGTCCGCGTACGGGGTGGCGGCGGCCGTGCCGGGGTGGGGGCCGGGCGGCGGGCTGCTCCAGTTGGCGAGCGGCAGGAGCAGGCCGAGGGTGGGCGGGGCGAAGGCGAGCAGGGATTCGTAGGTCTCCACGGGGTCCTGGGCGAGGTCGACGACGCAGAGCACCCCGGCGTAGCTGTGCGGGTGGCGGGCCAGCAGGCGCAGTCCGCGGGCGGCGGCCCCGAACCCGGGCTGCCCGGTGCGGTCCAGGCGCCGGACGTTGTGTGCGGGCAGGCCCCCGTCGAGGCTGACCCCGATCCGGATCCCGGCGGCTTGCAGGGCGGCGAGCCGGCCGCGGGTGAGCAGGGTGCCGTTGGTCTGCACTCCGGCGGTGACCCGGGTGCGGGGTGCGGCGCGGGCCACGGCGGCCCGTACGGCGTCGACGGGTGCGGCGAGTCCGGCGGGGGCGGTGAGCAGGGGTTCGCCGCCGTGCAGGACGAGGTCGATGCGGTCGGGGCGGTGGGCGGCGGCGTGCTCGGCTATCCGCTCGGCGGCGCGGGCGACGGTGGCCCGGGTCATGGTGCGCGGCTGTCCGCGCCAGGTCTGGTCGGCCATCTCGTAGACGTAGCAGTAGCTGCAGGCGAGGTTGCAGCGGCTGCGTGTCTTCAGGACGAACTGCCGGATGGGGTGCGGGCGGTGGCCCGATGCCCGCAGGGCGGGCACGTCGAGCCGGGCGTAGGGCCACGGGGCGTGGCGGGCGTGCACACGGTGCTGTGCGGCGGGGGACGGGACGGGCGCGGGGGCAGCGGGAGGGCCGGGTGCGGGGGGCGGGCCGGGCGGGCCGGGTTGTTGCGCCGTGCCGCTGGTGCTCGCTCGCCTCATCGCCTGTGCCTCCCTCCCCCGGCTACGCGGGGTGCCACCCCCGGGGGACGGTCCATCCCTGCCCTCCCGGAGGTGCCCGCTAACGGCGGAAAGTGGTCAAGTCCTGCGCGGCCGGGACAGATCAGACGACTCCGGAGTCGAAGGCGTTCAGGATCTCGGCCGGGTGGGTCACCCGCTCGACCATCCCCTCGATCACCTGGGCGAGCACGGGGTGGTCGATCCCGCGCAGGGCGGCCAGGTCCAGTCCGGAGAGGTCGGGCAGCCGGCCGGGGCACTTCGCCCGCGGGGCGGCCGCGGAGTCCTCCTGATGGTGCATCACCATGGGTTCCCCGTCCCCCTGTCGTGTCGCCATGGGCGGTCCACCTCCCTTTCCCTGTGTCCGAGGCCGGGAAACGGGGGCCCGGAAGGGGCCCGGAACCGGCACCCGGGCTCCGGGCCCACCTGCTCAGGGGCCCGCCTCCAGGATGCGTATCCGGGCCCGCAGCGCCGCGGCGCGACCGCGGGCGCCCTCGCGGGTACCGGTGTCGGCTCCGGCAGCGCCCGGGTCCGGGCGCCGGCCGGCGCCCGGGTCCGCATCCGCGTCGGCTTCTGCGGTGGCAGCCGCCTCCCCGGCTGCATCCGTCCCGAGCCGCGTCCACAGCTCCAGTGCGGAGCGGTACGCGTCGAGGGCCGCCCGGGGCCGGGCCAGCCGCTCCAGTACCTCCCCGCGGGCTTCCTGGACCCGGGCGGCCAGCCGGACGGCGGCCCCCCGGCGGTCCTCGCGGTCCTCACGCTCCCGGCGGTCCTCGGGGTGTGGACGCCCCTCGTGCCAGGGGCGGTCCGCCGCCTCCGGGCCCTCCTCCCGGTCCGCGACCAGGGCGGCCAGCCAGGCCCGCCGGTAGGAGTCCGCGGCCCGGTCGAGGCGGTCCGCGGCCCCGGTGTGGCCGTGGACCTCCTGCTGGAGGTCGCCGTGGTCCCGCCAGGCCAGGGCCTGGTCCAGGGGGCTGCGGCTCTGCCGGACGGCCAGCTCCAGCAGGTACTCCGCCTCGCGCAGGTCCACCAGGTCGCCCTCGTGGACGTGTCGCAGCCGCAGCCCGGCCGCGAGCCTCAGCAGCCGGTGCGCGGCCCGCGGATCGGACTGCGGCACTGCGGCCCGGCTCTCGCGCAGCACGCGTACGGCGGCCCCGGTGAAGGGCCGTCCGCCGGCGGCCCGGGCCCGCTCCAGGAGGACCTCGCCCCACTCGGGCAGCAGCTCGCCGTAGGCCTCGCTGTCCCGGGGGACCAGCCGCCGGGCCCGGCCGTACGCCTCGGCCGCGTCCTCCAGGGCCGCCGGGTCCGCGTCCCGCCCGTACCGGGCCCGGTGCACCCGGGCGGCGCCGACCAGGGCGTCGATGCGCAGCCCGGGCTCGCCGGCGGCCTCCTCCAGGGCGGCCGCGAGCTGCGCGGCGGCCTCTTCGAGCCGGTCGGGCAGGTGGCGCAGTGCCTCCGCCCGCTCCACCCGGACCCGGGCCCGCTCCGCCGGGGCGGCCGCCGGGTCCACGGCCAGCCGGGCGGCGGCCCGGGCGGCCAGGTCGGCGCGGTCGGCCGGGTCGGGGGTGACGGGCAGCAGTGCCAGCAGCACCCTCCCCAGCGCCAGGTGCAGTTCGGGGTGCCCGACGGGGGCGGGCGCCGGCGCGGCGGCCGGCGGGCCCGCGTGGGGGCCGGGTACGGGGGGCGGGTCGGGCGGGGGGCCCGCCAGGGGTTCCAGGGCCGCCCGGGCCTCCCGCAACGCGCCCGGCTCGTCCCGCAGTTCGCTCAGCCTGATCAGGGTCCGGGCCCGCCGCACCGCACAGTCGCGGCGCAGCGGGGCGTCCAGGCCGGGCAGGGCGCCCGCGGCTGCGAACTCCCGGTCGGCCGCGGCCAGCAGCTCCGCGTCCGGTTCGGCCGCCAGGGCCCGTTCGTACAGCACCCGGCCGTGCGCGAGCCGCGCCGCGGCCGTGGCCAGTGCGGCCACGGTCTGCTCGGCCTCGGCGAGCAGGGCGGGGTCCCGCTCGGCCGCCCACAGCCGCAGCAGGGCCAGGGCCAGTTCGGCCTCCGCTTCCTCGGGCGGGTCCCCGGGGCCGGCCGGGGCCGCGAGCGCCCGCCGCAGCACCGCCACGGCCTCGTGCAGGGCCCGGGCGTCCACGCCCCCGCCGGCGTCGGCGTCGGCGAGCCGGTCCCGGGCGGTGCGGACGGCGGCGGACCTGCCGGGCGCCGGGGCCGCGGGCGGGGGCGGGGGCTCGGCCCCGGGGCCGCTCTCCGGGAGGCCCGGCAGGTAGCGCCGTACGACCTTGGCCGACACCTGCGCGAAGGCCTGCGGGAGGGGTTCCGCGGGCGGCCGCCCGTCGTCCGGGGGGCCCTCGGCGCCGCCGGGCACCGGCGCCCCGGTGAGCTGGGAGACGGCCAGGGCGGGGAAGTTGCGCACGCCGCGTCCGAAGTGGGCGAGGACGTACTCCGAGCAGTGCTTGAGCACCAGCGCGGCCTCGTCCCGTCCGAGCGGTCCCAGCAGCACGTCCTGTACGCCGGGGACGAACGCGTACCACTGGCCGGGGCCCGGTCCGCTGCGCCGCAGCAGCCCGCTGAGCAGCACTTCCGCCAGGTCCGAGGGTTCCGAGTCCGGGAGCATCGTGCGCTGCACCAGCCGCATCACGGGCAGGGTGAGGGGCGCGGCGGCCAGGTACAGGGCCAGCTGGACGGCGCGCGGCGAGGCCGAGGACCGGAACCGCCGGACCAGTTCGCGCGGCGGCCGGGCGGCCGCGGGCGGCGGCGCGGGGGCCGCCGGGTGCGCGGCCAGGACGCGGGCCACCTCGGCCGGTACGGGGCCGGTGCCGAGTCCGGCGACGAGCCGGGCCCAGGCGCCGAGGGCGATGGCGCCTGGGGGCAGTACGGGTACGGGCAGGCCGCCGGCGGGGCGGCCCGGGCGGGGCGGGCGGTCCGGCCGGAACCTCAGCCGTCCTGCGCCGCCCTCGACCCGGGTGACGGCGCCGCGCTCGGTCGGCAGCCAGCTGCGCCCCCACAGCCGCTGCGGCAGCGGCTGCACGACCACGCACGGGGTGCACTCGGCCCACCGGTACAGCAGCCGCTGTGCCCGGCCCTCCCGCCACAGGGGGCCGGTGCAGTCGGAGACGACCATGGTCAGCTCCCGTCCGGTGGGGTCGCGCAGCTGGTCCCCGGAGCGCAGGGCGGTGGCGGGTAGGGGGCCGCGGCCGAGGGCGGGCGTGCCGTCGGGGAGCCGGTGCAGGTAGTGGACCTGTACGTCCCGGAAGGCGCCGAGGCGCTCGCAGACGGCCCGCAGTTCGTCGAACACGTCCTGCCAGACCGCCATCGACGGGGAGGCGTCCATGACCAGCCGGGCGGTGGCCTCGCGGCGGGTGTCGGGCCGCAGCACCGGGACGATCAGGCCGAGGGCCCGGGCGCTGGCTTCGGCGGTGGCGCCCTCATCGAGCACCTTCCGGGTGGGCGGCCCGGCGGGCCGGTGCTGCTGGAGGGCGCGCAGGGCCCGCTGGATGTCGAGGATCCGCGGCAGCGCTGCGGCCCGGGGCACGCGGACCGGTACGCCCGGCTCCGGGGGCAGGGCCGGTCCGGGGGGTGCCGGGGAGCGGCGGGCGCCGGCGGCGTGGAGGCTGACCGGGTCCCCGGTGTCGGCGTCCGGCGCGGCCGCCGGGTCCGGTCCGGGGTCGGAACCCGGGTCCGGGTCCGGCTGGGGTTCGGGCTTCCCGGGTGCGGCGGCCGGCCGGCCCGCGGCCGGGGCCCCTGGTACGGGCGTGCCCGGCGGGCGGATCTTCGCGGCCAGCCACAGGGCGTCGCAGAGCTCCTCGGCGGTCGGGTCCAGCCCGGCCGCGCGCAGCAGCGCCGCCAGTTCACGGATGGGCACGGCCGTTCACCTCGGACGGTCGAGGCGCTGGATGAGCAGGTCCGCGAGGTCTTCCCGGGTGGGCGGGGCCGCGTAGTGGGTCAGGTAGACGGCGTTGAGCAGCTGGTCGGCGGCGACGAGTTCGGACTGCGAGCGGCTGAGGAACTCCCGGATCAGGTCCGCGCCGAGGCGGGCGGCTTCCTCCCCCAGGTGGGCGCGGACCATGGTGGCGAGCCGCTTCTCGCCGGGCTGGCCGAGTTTGAGCTGGATGCAGCGCCGCAACAGGGCGGCGGGGAAGTCGCGTTCGCCGTTGCTGGTCATGATGATGAAGGGGAAGGCCCGGCAGCGGACCCGGCCCCCCGCGACGGCCGCCTTCGTCCCGTCGTCGGTGAGCACCCGCACCTCGGGTTCGGTGTCGGCGACGCGCTCCAGCTCCGGGAGGGCGAACTCGCCCTCCTCCAGGACGTTCAGCAAGTCGTTGGGCAGGTCGACGTCGCTCTTGTCGAGTTCGTCGATCAGCAGCACGCGCGGGCGGGCGGTGGGCAGCAGGGCGGTGCCGAGCGGACCGAGGCGGATGTACTTTCCGATCCCGGGCGCCCCTCCGGGCGCGCCGCCGGATGCCGCGGGTGCGCCGCCGGATGCCCCGCCGCCCGCGGCGATCTGTACGTCCTGGAGGCGGGCGAGGGCGTCGTAGCGGTAGAGCCCGTCCTGCAGCACGGTCCGGGAGACCACGGGCCAGCGCAGCACCCGGCCCAGTTTCAGCTCGTGGGCGACGGCGTGCGCGAGGGTGGACTTGCCGGTGCCGGGGAAGCCCGTCACCAGCAGGGGCCTGCGCAGGTAGAGGGCCGCGTTGACGGCGTCGAGCTCCTCGGGTTCCGGCCGGTGCTGTTCGGCGGCCTGCCGGTGGGCCCCCAGCCGCCGGGCGATGGCCCCGTCGGCGGCCGCAGGCTCCCCGGGGCCGTCCGCGGGAGCGCCTGCCCCGCCCACGGGCCCGCCGTCGAAGTCCCGCCAGGGCGGCGGATCGGGCAGGGCGTCGATCCCGTCGTGGGGCTCGCCGACGCCCCGGTAGATGAGCCACTCGTCGTTCATCGGTGCTCCTGACTCGCGCCGCTCACAGGTCCCCCCGGAGCGGCTCGTCCTCGGGCAGGGCCCTCGCCGGGTCGTCCCACACCAGTGCGGTCCCCGCCGCCCAGTACGCGTCGGGGTCGGCGCCGTACGCCCGCCCGCGCAGCGCCCGGAGCCGCTCCGGCAGCGCCTGCGCCCGGCCCGCTCCGGCCAGTTCCTCGCGCAGCCCGCGGTGGAACGGCGCGCACGAAGCCCCCGCGTCCGCGGAGGGCCGCCGGCACACCACGACCCCGTACCCGGCGTCCCGGACCGCGTGCAGCGACCCCAGCGTGGGCTCGGCGTCGGGAGCCCGGCAGTGCACCGGCACGGTGTTGTCGGGGAGCCCGGCCAGCCATGCGGCCGAGGGGCTGCGGGGGCGGCCCCGTACGCAGTCCGCGCGTTCGTCCAGCAGGGGGCCCGCCTGCACCCGCGCCCAGCGGGCTCCCGCGTCGGGGGCCTCGGCGTCGGCGGGGTGGCAGGGCGCCGCGGGCCGGTCGGCGGGGTGGCGCAGCACCACGGGCCGCTGCACGCCGAGCGGCACCCCGCCCTCCAGGGTCCACTCGTCGACGGGAAGCCCGAACAGCGCCGGCTCCACGGCGACTTCGAGCAGGGCGGCCGCCTCGTGGGTGTCGCAGCGCCGGAAGGCCTCCGCGAGCGGGTCCCGCAGCACCTCGGGCAGGCGGGCCGGCGGGACCCGCACCCCCGAGTCCACCGGGGTGACCCGGCCCGGGCTCGCCGGGCCCGCGAGGACCGAGACCCGCCAGTCGCAGACGTCCTCCCAGCCGTGCGCCCAGGCCTCCAGCAGGACCGAGGCCCCGGGCGGGGGTCCCCCGGCGGCGCGCACCGGTCCGCGCCCCTGCCGGCCGGCGGAGGCCCGCCGCCGGCGGGCGCGCTCCGCGAGGCCCCGCTCGTGCCGTTCGCCGAGTTCGCGCCGCAGCGGGCGCCACAGCCGCTCGGCCGTGACCCGTACCCAGTCCCAGAGCTCCTCGTCGGCGCCGGGCACGGGCGGCTCGCGGTGGTCGGCGACGCTCACGTCGGTCGCGTACCGCAGCACGGCGGCGGCCTCCCCCTCCCCGCCGGGCGGGTCGTACAGCAGTCCGAGCCCGTCGCGCCAGCTCAGCGGGGCCGGCGGATGCGGATCCGGCTCCTCGCCGCGGGCCGCCTCCACCAGGGCCCGGACGAGCTCGGAGGAGCCGGGCGGCGGCAGTTCGGCGAGCAGCCCGCACAGGGTGGTGCGTTCGCCGGGGGTGAGGCGGCCGCGGACGCCGTACGGGTCGGTGTCCGCGGCGGCGAGCTCCCCGTGCACGTCGGTCCAGGTCCGGCGGGTGTCGAGGTCGCTGAGGTGGTGGTCGTAGTGGTGCAGGTCGTGGGCCTGCATGACCCGCCGGTAGAGGCCGGTCCGGCCGGGGCCGGCGGCGGGCAGCGTGCGCAGCTGCACCACGGAGACGGCGAGCCCGCCGCCTCCGGTGGGCCGCCGGGCCTTGACCACGCCGACGACCTCGCCGCGGGCCAGGTCGACCACGGGCCCGCCGGACATGCCGGGGGCGATCTCGTCGTCGTCGCCGAGGCGGATCGCCGCGCCGTTGCCGGCGGTGCCCCGCAGGCGGGTGGTGCGGCCGGTGATCTCGGGGGCGCCGAGGTCCTCGGTGCAGCCGAAGTACGCGACCTCGTCGAAGCGGGGCCGGGAGCGGTCGGTGAGCCAGACGCAGGCGTGCGAGACGGGGGCGAGGATCCGGACGAGGGCCAGGTCCGGGAGGTCCCACAGGGCGCGCGGGGCGGGCCGCCGTCCGTCGAGCCGCTCCGGCAGGACGCACTCCACCCGGCCGGTGACGGTCCCGGTGGCGGGCCCGTTCCCCGCGTACCGGCCCGACTGGAAGGTGATGCCGACCTCGCGTCCGGTCAGCCGCACGGCGGCCCCCCCTTCACCGACCACGTGGGCACACGTCAGGACCCAGCCGGGGGCGATGAAGAAACCGCTTCCCCAGGTGGGCGCGGACGTGTGGCTGCCGTGGGGGTCATACCCGCCCGGAGGGGCGTGGACGCGTACCGTGGCGGCGTGGACCAGGGGCTCCAGGAGCTCGAAGGCGCGCGCTGAGCCGGTCGTGCGCCCGTCGGTCATCCGCGCCCCCCGCTCGTGAGACGTCCAGGCTAGCGCCGGGGTCACCAGGGGTGTGAGGTGTCCGTGCGCCGCGGATTATCCTGGCGGGAAACACCCCCATCACGGCACGGAGCCCGACTTGTACTTCACCGATCGCGGCATCGAGGAGCTGGAGAAGCGGCGCGGCGAGGAGGAGGTCACCTTCGAGTGGCTCGCCGAGCAGCTGCGCACCTTCGTCGACCTGAACCCGGACTTCGAGGTCCCGGTGGAACGCCTGGCCACCTGGCTGGCCCGGCTGGACGACGAGGACGACGAGGACGGGGCGTAGGCCCCCTCCCCGGGATCGTGCGGGCGCACGGCTGCTGCGCCGCGGGCGCCGGCGCGCGGGGCACGGGATACGGGATACGGGAACGGCCCGGCCGCCTGAAGGCGGCCGGGCCGTTCCCGTCTTCGCGCCGCCCGGCCGGGGTGGCGCGAACGGGGGTGTACCGGGCGCCGGATCAGGCCGCCTTGGTCTCCCAGAAGATGCGGTCGATCTCGGCGATGAGGTCGAGGGCCTTCTGGCCGGTCGCCGGGTCGTTCGACGCCTTGGCGGCCGAGAGGGCCTTCAGGGTGTCGTTGACCAGGGTGTGCAGCTGGGGGTACTTCTCGAAGTGCGGGGGCTTGAAGTAGTCGCTCCACAGCACGGAGACGTGGTGCTTGGCCAGCTCGGCGCGCTGCTCCTTGATGGTGATGGCGCGCGCACGGAAGTCGGCGTCTTCGTTGGCCTGGTACTTCTCCTGCACGGCCTTGACGGACTGGGCCTCGATGCGGGCCTGGGCAGGGTCGTACACGCCGCACGGCAGATCGCAGTGGGCGGAGACCTTCGCCTTGGGGGCGAAGAGGCGGGAAAGCATGGGTGTGTCCTCCTCGTGATCGTCTTCTCAAGGGGGAGATTACTCGCTGGGGAACGGGTTTTCGCGGTCACCCCCTGGGGCTTGGGACAAAAGTCCAGCGCCGCGGTCGGTCCGGTGAGCGAACGTACGGGGCGGTACGGCAGCATGCGGGAGGGACGAGGAGGTCGCTCATGGTGGACAACCGCCGCCGACGGTGTGCGTTCGAGGTGCTGGAGGTGTCGGGTCCCTCGATGGTTCCGACACTGCTCCACGGGGACCGGCTGGTGGTCCGGTACGGGGCCGCCGTCCGCCGGGGCGCCGTGGTGGTGCTGCGGCACCCCTTCCAGCAGGACCTGCTGGTGGTCAAGCGGGCGGTGGAGCGGCGGCCGGGCGGCTCCTGGTGGGTGCTGGGCGACAACCCGTTCAACGAGACCGGCGACAGCTCCGACTACGGGCCGGTGCCGGACGAACTGGTGCTGGCGACAGCCGTGCTGCGGTTCCGGCCGCCCGCGGCGGATCAGCGTTCGCTGAGGGCGCGGCTGTCCTGGGCGGTGTCCGCGCTGCGGCCGCTGCGGGCGGACCCCTCGGCCTCGCGGCGCTTGCGGGCCCGGTAGGCGGCCACGTTGGCCCGGGTCGCGCAGCGGTCGGAGCAGTAGCGGCGGGACCGGTTCGTGGAGGTGTCGAGGTAGGCGTTGCGGCAGGGCAGTGCCTGGCACAGGCCGAGCCGGTCGGGCCCGTGCTCGGTGAGGTGGAAGGCCAGGCCCATGGAGGCGATGGCGGCGTAGCCCGCGGACGCGTTCGACGGGTGGTCGGCGAGGTGGATGTGCCAGTGGGGGCCGCCGTCGGTGAGCAGGTCGTGGCCGCTGACCTGGGGGCTCACCGGGAACTCCATGAGCAGGGAGTTCAGCAGGTCGACGGCGAGGACGTGGTCGCCGCCGTCGGCCGCCTCGAAGACGGCGCGCAGCCGGCCGCGGACGTTGCGGAAGCGGGTCACGTCGGTGTCGGTGACGCGGCGGGCCATGTGCTCGCTGGCGCCGAAGAGGGTGCGGACGGCGTCCACCGAGGTGAGCGAGTCCTTGCTGCGGGCCGGCTCCTCGGTGTTGACCAGGCGCACGGCGTAGTCCGAGTAATGGGCCAGTTCCACTTGTAGTCCTTACGGCTGCGGCTTGGTGTCTCGGTAACGGCTGAGACACGTTCGAGGGTATTACGCGTGGAGGGGTTCGTGACGACAGCCGGGAGCCGGCCCCGCGCCCCGGGTGCCGGACCTCGCGTGCGGTACGGGAAGTATCACGGACCGCGCCCTCGGGCGGTTCCCGGATGCGACGACTGCGGGCGCGGACCCGGACCGGGCGCCGCCGGGCGCGCCCCCCGGGCACGCAGCCGGGCCGGTGGCGGGAGCGGGTGCGGCCGGACATGCGCGAGGGGCGGTACGGGTTCCCGTACCGCCCCTCGTCCGTCCGCGGGTCCTGCTTACAGGACCTTGGAGAGGAACGCCTTCGTCCGGTCGTGCTGCGGGTTGCCGAGCACGTCGCGGGGGTTGCCCGACTCGACGACCACGCCGCCGTCCATGAAGACGAGGTTGTCGCCGACCTCGCGGGCGAAGCCCATCTCGTGGGTGACCACGATCATGGTCATGCCGTCCTCGGCCAGGCCGCGCATGACGTCGAGGACGTCACCGACCAGCTCCGGGTCGAGCGCCGAAGTGGGCTCGTCGAACAGCATCAGCTTCGGCTCCATGGCCAGCGCGCGGGCGATCGCCACGCGCTGCTGCTGGCCGCCGGAGAGCTGGGTGGGGTAGTTCCCGCCCTTGTCGCCGAGGCCGACGCGGTCCAGGAGCTTGACCGCCCGCTCCCGGGCGACCGCCTTGGACTCGCCCTTGACCATGACGGGCGCTTCCATGACGTTCTCGATGGCCGTCATGTGCGGGAAGAGGTTGAAGCGCTGGAAGACCATGCCGATGTCCCGGCGCTGGGCCGCGACCTCGCTGTCCTTCAGCTCGTAGAGCTTGTCGCCCTTCTGCCGGTAGCCCACCAGCTGGCCGTCGACCGAGAGCCGGCCGGCGTTGATGCGCTCCAGGTGGTTGATACAGCGCAGGAAGGTGGACTTGCCGGAGCCGGACGGGCCCACCAGGCAGAACACCTCGCGCGGGGCGACCTCGAGGTCGATGCCGCGCAGGATGTGGGCCGGGCCGTACGACTTGTGGACGCCTTCGGCCTTGACCATCGGCTGGGCGGTCACTTCGCCACCTCCGTACGGCGGAACATGTTCAGGTTGGCCTTCAGCCGCTGCAGCGGCGTGGGCGGCAGGGTGCGCAGCGAACCGCGGGCGTAGCGGCGCTCCAGGTAGTACTGGCCGACGCTGAACACGCTGGTCAGAGCCAGGTACCAGATGGACGCGACGAAGTACATCTCGATCACCGCACCGGCCGTGGAGCCGATGTTGGAGCTGGCCCGCAGGAGTTCGGTGTACTGCACCGCCGAGACCAGGGACGAGGTCTTCAGCATGTTGATGAACTCGTTGCCGGTCGGCGGGATGATCACGCGCATCGCCTGCGGCAGCACGATCCGGCGCATGGTCTGCGTACGGGTCATGCCGAGCGCGTGCGAGGCCTCGCTCTGGCCCTCGTCGACGGACTGGATGCCGGCCCGGACGATCTCCGCCATGTAGGCGCCCTCGTTCAGGCCGAGGCCCAGCAGGGCGACCATGAACGGCGTCATGACGTCGACGGTCTCGTTCTTGTAGATCGGTCCCAGGTTGATGTACTGGAAGATCAGCGGGAGGCTGAACCACACCAGCAGCTGCACGTAGACCGGGGTGCCGCGGAAGAACCAGATGTACAGCCAGGACACGAAGCTCGTGACCGGGTTGTTCGAGAGCCGCATCACGGCGAAGAGGATGCCGAGCACGAGGCCCAGCGCCATCGAGGTGATGCTGATGACCACGGTGTTGCCGAGGCCGGCGATGACCGAGGGGTCGAACAGCTTGTCGCCGACGGTCCCCCAGATGACCTTGCCCTGGGAGAAGGCGTAGATCAGCCAGGCGAGGAGCACGGCGACCACGACGGCGCTGATCCAGCGGCCGTAGTGCCGTACGGGGATGGCCTTGATCGCCTCGTAGGGGGTGCCCGGGGCGCCGGGTCCGGCCGGAGTTTCGGCCGGACCCTTGTCGATCTTGTCAGTCACGGTGACTGCCCTTCAGTGGAGCGCTCGATCACTGACCGGCGTTGATCGTGGCCGACGGAACTGCGCTTCCCTTGACGTCCCACTTCTCCAGGACCTTGCCGTAGGAGCCGTCCTTGATGATGGCGTCCAGGGCCTCCTTGAGGGCGTCGCGCAGCTGGGTGTTCTCCTTGGAGACCGCGATGCCGAAGAGGCCGACGTCGGCCTGCTGGCCGCCGACCTCGAAGTCGTTGCCGCCGCCCGAGGTCTTCGCGATGTACGCGGCGACCGGGTAGTCGTTCAGGTCGGCCACGGCGCCGCCGGCCTTGACGCGGGTCTGCGCCTCGGCGTCGGTGTCGAAGGCCTCGATGGTGAGCTTCTTGTCGCCGCACTTCTCGGCCTGGGCCTTGAAGGTGTCCTCGTAGATGGTGCCGCGCTGAACGGCGACGGTCTTGCCGCACAGGTCGTCGAGCGACTTGACGCCCTCCGGGTTGCCCTTCTTGAGGATGAGCGAGACGCCGGAGGAGAAGTAGTCGACGAAGTCGACGCCCTTGCCGATCTTGGCGCCCTTGTCGTCCAGGCCCTCCTGCCGCTTCTTGTTGTCGGTGATCGACGACATGGCGACGTCCTGGCGGCCCGTCTCCAGCGAGGTGATCAGGCCGTCGAAGGTGCCGGAGGTGAACTGGAACTTCACACCGAGCTGCTTGCCGAGGGCCTCGGCGATGTCGGGGTCGACACCGACGATCTTGCCGCCCTCGGTGAACTCCATGGGGGCGTAGGCGGCGTCCGTGCCGACCTTGACGACCCCGGCGTCCTGGATCTTCTTGGGCAGCTTGGAGAACAGCGGGGCGTCGCTGGTCTTCTCCTTGCTCGCAGAACCGCTGTCGGTCTGGTCGCCGCAGCCGGTGAGGACCAGGGCGCCGGCGACCGCGATCGCGCCGACCGCGGCGATCCGGGACCGGGCGGCGGTCGTACGACGGGTGATGCTTGCGGTCATGAGCGGGTTCCTCCGGCTGGTGGAAAAGCACCGAAAAACGGTCGTGCACGCACCATCGAGTGTCGCGACCTTGTGTGATTACGGCATCTTGCCATTCGGACTGGCGCATTCAGGCTGCCCAGCAGGTCAAAATCAGATAACGGACACCCCCGACTCCCCAACAGGACTGCGGACAAGGGCCATCTGAGCCGCACAAAACGCCGTGACCAGCCAGTTTGGGAGGATGATTTGCGGTGCGTCTCGCCCACTGGACACGGAGGTTTGGACTTTTAGCCAAAACCCGGACAAGCAGCCTATGGTCGAGCAGGAATCGACTCGTCTGGGTGACGGTTCTTCGGGTAGAACAGACCTTTACACCCCTCATCCGGGGCTCAGGGCGCGCGTGCGGCGCGCCCGCGCGTACGAACCTCCCCTCTGCGGAGACGGGCCAACCGTCGATGCGGAGTACGGACGCGGTGCCCGCCCACCCCTTAACCAGGAGTGGCCACCCTCAATGATCAAAGGACCTAAGGGGTCACACAAAGTGGCAGCGGAGATCGTCAACCCTCGCAGCGACAGTGCGACGGACAACAACCCGGACGCGGTGTTCGCGCTGCACCGGGGCGGCAAGATGGCCATCCAGGCCACGGTGCCGGTCAACGACAAGGACGACCTGTCCCTGGCGTACACGCCCGGCGTGGCGAAGGTGTGCAGCGCCATCGCCGAGCAGCCGGAGCTGGTGAACGAGTACACCTGGAAGTCCAACGTGGTCGCCGTCGTCACCGACGGCACGGCCGTGCTCGGACTCGGTGACATCGGTCCCGAAGCCTCCCTCCCCGTGATGGAGGGCAAGGCCATCCTCTTCAAGCAGTTCGGCGGGGTGGACGCGGTTCCGATCGCGCTCGCCACCAAGGACACGGACGAGATCGTGGAGACGGTCATCCGTCTCGCGCCGTCCTTCGGCGGGGTGAACCTGGAGGACATCTCCGCTCCCCGCTGCTTCGAGATCGAGCGGCGCCTCCAGGAGGCGCTGGACATCCCGATCTTCCACGACGACCAGCACGGCACGGCCATCGTGACGCTGGCCGCGCTGCGCAACGCGGCGAAGCTCACCGGTCGCACCCTCGGCGACCTGCGGGCCGTGATCTCGGGCGCGGGTGCCGCGGGCATCGCGATCGCCAAGATCCTCGTGGACGCGGGCATCGGCGACGTCTGCGTCACCGACCGCAAGGGCGTCGTCTCGGCGGACCGCTCCGACCTGACGGACGTCAAGGCGGAGATCGCGGGCCTGACCAACCGGACCGGGCAGAGCGGCTCCCTGGAGCAGGCCCTGGCCGGCGCGGACGTCTTCATCGGCGTCTCGGGCGGCACGGTGCCCGAGGAGGCGGTGGCCGCGATGGCGAAGGACGCCTTCGTCTTCGCCATGGCCAACCCGAACCCGGAGGTCCACCCGGACGTCGCGCACAAGTACGCGGCGGTCGTGGCCACCGGCCGGTCGGACTTCCCGAACCAGATCAACAACGTGCTGGCGTTCCCCGGCATCTTCGCGGGCGCCCTCAAGGTGCGTGCCACCCGGATCACCGAGGGCATGAAGATCGCCGCCGCCGACGCCATCGCCGGCGTCGTGGGTGACGAGCTCGCCGCCGACTACGTGATCCCGTCGCCGTTCGACGAGCGCGTGGCCGAGGCCGTCGCCTCGGCGGTCGCGGCCGCCGCCAAGGCCGACGGCGTGGCGCGCCTCGCCTGACGGGCGCAAGCGCGTGCGGGTACGGGAAGGGGCCCGGCCGGAGTGATCCGGCCGGGCCCCTTCGCGCGTCCGGGCCGGTGGCGGGGCCCGCGGCCGGCGGTCCGCCGCGCCATGTGGCGAAACAGGGGCTGGCACCGGAAGCTACCGAGCGGTAGCGTCGCGGCATGTTCGCTGCCTACGCCGCCCGAATCGACCGTGACCAGCCGCTGAACGGCCTGGAGCTGGGTGACCGCCCCGCTCCCGGGGCCCGGCCCGGCTGGGTGACCGTGAACGTCAAGGCCGCCTCCCTCAACCACCACGACCTGTGGTCGCTGCGCGGGGTGGGCCTCGGCGAGGACAAACTCCCGATGATCCTCGGCTGCGACGCCGCCGGGACCGACCAGGACGGCAACGAGGTCGTCCTGCACTCCGTGATCGGGCAGAGCGGCCACGGGGTGGGCCCCGACGAGCCCCGCTCGATCCTGACCGAGCGCTACCAGGGCACCTTCGCCGAGCAGGTGACCGTCCCGGCATGGAACGTCCTGCGCAAGCCCGCCGAGCTGTCCTTCGAGGAGGCCGCCTGCCTGCCGACCGCGTGGCTGACGGCGTACCGGATGCTGTTCACCAATGCCGGGGTCCGGCCCGGGGACTCCGTCCTGGTGCAGGGCGCGGGCGGCGGGGTCGCCACCGCCGCGATCGCCCTCGGCCGGGCCGCGGGCCTGCGGGTCTTCGCGACCAGCCGGGACGAGGCCAAGCGCAAGCGGGCCGTGGAACTGGGCGCGCTGGAGGCCTTCGAGCCCGGCGCCCGGCTGCCGCAGCGGGTGGACGCCGTGATCGAGACGGTCGGCGCGGCCACCTGGTCCCACTCGGTGAAGGCCCTGCGCCCCGGCGGCACCCTGGTGATCTCCGGCGCGACCAGCGGCGACCGCCCGGCGCACGCCGAGCTGACCCGGATCTTCTTCCTGGAGCTCAAGGTGGTCGGCTCGACGATGGGCTCGAAGGAGGAGCTGGAGGACCTGCTGTCCTTCTGCGCGACGACGGGGCTCCGGCCGGTGATCGACGAGGTCCTGCCGCTGGACCGGGCCCGCGAGGGCTTCGCGAAGCTCGAGTCGGGTGACCTCTTCGGCAAGGTGGTCCTGACGACGTAGCGGCGCGCCAGGCCGGGCGTCAATGTGGGTTGACACTTCTCCCCTGTCAACCTACATTGACACCCATGACCGAAGCCACTGATCTCGCCGAGCGGGCCGGTGACCGGGACCCGCGTGTGGGCCTGCGTGCCGTGGCCGCCCTCCGCAGGCTGCTGGAGCAGCTGGAGGCCGTACAAGTACGCAGCGCCCGCGCGCAGGGCTGGTCCTGGCAGGAGATCGCGGCCGAGCTGGGCGTCACCCGGCAGGCCGTGCACAAGAAATACGGGAGGCTCTGATGTTCGAACGCTTCACCCGTGACGCCCGGGCCACGGTGACCGGCGCGGCCGCCGAGGCCCGCGGAGCCGGGGCGCCCGCGGTCACCGAGGAGCACCTGCTCCTCGCCCTGCTCGCCCTCGGCGCCCTCGACCCCCTGGGCGTGGACCGGGCCGCGGTGGCCGCGGACCTCGCAGCGGTCCGCCGCCGGGGCGGCATGTCCCGAGCCGACGAGGAGGCCCTGGCGGGTCTGGGCATCGACCTCACGGAAATCGTCTCCCACATCGAGGAGGCCCACGGCGAGGGCGCCCTGGCGGCCGGTGCGCCGCGCAGGCGCAGCCTGGGCGCCTCGCTCCGCTCGGCCCTGGGCCGCGGCGGACCGGCCGACCGGCCCGCCGGCCACGTCCCCTTCACTCCGGGCTCGAAGAAGGTCCTGGAGCAGTCCCTGAGGATCGCCATCGGCCTCGGCGACCGCCACATCGGCAGCCGCCACCTGCTCCTCGCCCTGCTCTCCCGGCCCGGCCCGGCCGCCGAGGTCCTCACGGACCACGGCGTGACCTACGCCGCGGCCTCGTCCGGCCTGGCGGCCTGACACCCCCGCGGGTACGGGTCAGGGGGCGGACCGGAAGGTGCGGAGTAGTCCGGCGGCGGCCGCGGACAGCTCGGCGCGGGCCGCGGCCAGCCGGTCCGGGGTGACGCCGTGGTCCCGTGCGGCGTCCCGCACCTCGTCGCGGAAGCGGTCCAGCAGCCGGTCCAGGTCCCGGGCGGGGTCTCCGGTGGGTGTGAGGTCGCCGGCCCAGTCCGGGTCCGCGGCAGCCCGGTCCGGTCCCGCGGCGCGGGCGGCTGCGCCGGGCGCCGCGGCGGGGGCGCCGGAACCGGCGGACGGGGCGGAGGCAGCCGTACCGGGGCCGCCCCCGAGCCAGGCCCCGGCGAGGCTGCCGAGGACTCCGCCGGATGCGGCGAACTGCTCCTGGAGCTGCACCGCGATCCGCTGGATCTCCTCACGGGCCCGCTCCTGGGCCTCCTTGGCCTGGCGGCGGGCCTGCTGGGCCTCCTCGCGGGCCCGGCGGCTCTCGTCCTTCGCCCGGCGCGCCTGGTCCTTCCACTCCTGCCTGGCCTTGCGCAGTTCCTCCTTGGCGGCGTTCCAGGACTCGTCCTCGACCCGGGTCTGCGAGGCGGAGGCCGCCGCCAGCATCTCGCGGCGCAGCTCGCCCGCGGCCCCGCGGACGTCGTCGCGCATCTCGGCGGCCAGTTCGGAGACCGAGTCGCGGATCTCCAGCTCCAGATCGGCCAGTTCGCCGCCTCGGTCGGCCAGCTCGGCGCGGCCGGCATCGGTGATGGAGTACACCTTGCGCCCGCCTTCGCTGGCATGGGTGACCAGGCCTTCGGCCTCCAGCTTGGAAAGCCGCGGGTAGACGGTGCCGGCGGAGGGCGCGTACAGGCCCTGGAAGCGCTCCTCCAGCAGCCGGATCACCTCGTACCCGTGGCGCGGGGCCTCGTCCAGCAGCTTGAGCAGGTAGAGGCGCAGGCGGCCGTGGGCGAAGACGGGCGGCATGTCAGATCACCTTCTTGTCGAGCGTCAGGGGGGTGTCCGCGGCGGGGCGGCGCAGCAGCGCGATGGCTCCCGAGACCGTGGTGGCCCGCAGGGTGCCGGTGCCGGAGCCCAGGGTGCCGGTGATCCGCTTGGTGCCGAGCTGGCCGGAGACCCGCAGGTCCTCGAAGGCGTTGGAGACGCCGCCGGTGGCCGTGTTGGCCTCCACGCGGGCGTCGGCGGGGTGCGGCAGCCGGATGGCGAGCTGGCCGGAGACGGAGTTGAGCGCGATGTCCACGGGGCGGGAGGCGCCCGGGTCGAGGTCCAGGTCGATGAGCATGTCCCCGCTGACCGAGTCGGCCCGTACGCTCACCCCCGCGCCGTCGACCACCGTCAGCCCGCCGGAGACGGAGTGGAACGCGAGGTCGCCGGTGACGGACTGGGCCTCCACGCTGCCGGAGACGGTGTGCGCCTTGACCCGGCCGGAGAGGGCGACCAGCGTGGCGTCGCCGGAGACCCCGTTGACGTCGGTGCCGCCGGAGATGCCCGAGACGAAGGCCGTGGCGTCGACCGCGGCCAGCTGGACGCGGGTGGCGGCGGGGACCGTGAGGGTGACGGCGGCGCTGCGCTCCCACGCCTTGCGGGGCGAGGACCCCGACCAGGCCTTCCAGGGCTTGGACTCGAACCAGGCGCGCAGGCCCTGGGAGCCGTTCCAGGGCAGGTCCTGGTAGGAGACGGTCAGGGAGCCGCCCTCCTGCACCACCTGCAGGGGCGGGCCCTCGACCGAGGTCACTTCCAGCCGGACCGGGCCGTCCTCGGCGGCGACGACATTGACGGCGCCGCTCACCAGGCGGACGTGGAGCTCGGTCACCGGTTCTTCGAAGGTGAGCTTCTGGGGTTCCGCGACGGACCACGTCGTCTGCTCTGCCATGGCTGCTGATCCTCCTCGTGCGTTCACGGACCGGGTCTCGACGCACGCAACATATCGCGTCTTCTGCACAACACGATATATCGCGGCGCGACCAAGTCAAGCACGGGCCCCCTCGGGGCCGGGGACGCGAAAGGGTCCCGAGAAGCACCGCTCCACCCCGCGCCCAGGCACACCGAGCCCCCGCCGTCGCTTGAGGCGAGGGGACGGGGCGGGGCCCCGGGCGGCGCCGCGGGAACGCAGGGTCCACCCGTGCCGGGGCCTGGGCGGAGGCCCGGGCGGCGGCGCCGCACGAGCGCAGGCCCCGGCGGCAACGGGTCGGGGCGGAGCCCTGTGCAGCGAGCGCCGCAGAGACCAGGGACCACCTGCGCGGGGTCCGGGGCGGAGGCCCAGGGAGCGGCGCCGCACGAACGCGGGCACCGGCGGCGCGGGGTCGGGCGGAGCCCCGGGTGGCGCCGCAGGAACGCAGGGACCACCCGCGCCGCCGGGGCGGGCGGAGGCCCGAGCGGGCGCGGGAACGCAGGCGTCGGCCGCGCCCGGGCCTGGGCGGAGCCGCGGGCAGGGGCGCCGCAGGCTCGCAAGGCGCCGCCGGCGCGGGGCCTGGGCGGCGGCCCGGGCAGCGGCGCCGCGGGAACGCAGGGCCCGCCCGTGCCGGGGCCTGGGCGGAGCCCCGGGCGGCGCCGCGGACGCAGGGACCACCCGCGCCTGGGCCTGGGCGGAGCCCCGCGCAGCGGCGCCGCACGAACGCGGGCACCGGCGGCGCGGGGTCCAGGGCGGAGCCCTGTGCAGCCAGCGCCGCAGAAACGCAGGGACCACCTGCGCGGGGTGTCCGGGGCGGAGCCCCGTGCAGGGGCGCCGCGGGAACGCGGGCCCCGGCGGCGCGGGGTCCAGGGCGGAGCCCCGGGCGGCGCCGCGGACGCAGGGACCACCCGCGCCGCCGGGGCCTGGGCGGAGGCCCGGGCAGCGGCGGCGCGGGGGCGCGGGCGCCGGGCGGCCCCCTCAGGCCGCCTCCGCTCCCGGCGGGCCCGGCACGGACTCGGCATCCGGCCCGGGCGGGTTGCCCGCAAGCAGCGGGCTCGCGTGGCGGTGGAGCCAGGCCCGGTACGGGGGCGTGCGCAGGGCGGCTTCGAGGTAAGCGGCGCGCAGGTCCTCGTACACCTCGGCGTGGGCGCCCGGCCGGGTCGCCAGCAGGAGCCGTACGGCCAGCGGGTCGCCCGACAGCGGTCTGATGGCCATGTCCTCCCGGGGCACGGAGGTGGGCTGGCAGGGCGCCACCGCCTCGCCGGAGACGATCAGCGACGTGGCCGTGTGGTAGTCGGCGTGCAGCACCGGCGGCGCGAGCCCGGCCCCGGCGAAGATCCGCCGCAGGCCGTCCCATTCACCGTCCACCGAGGGGTCCACGGTCCACCGGTCGCCGGCCAGGTCCTGTAACTCCACCACCGGCCGGCCGGCCGCCGGATGGTCCCGGGCCATCGAGACGAACTGCGGCTCGCGCTCCATCAGCACGTGCAACTGCAGCCCGGCCGGCACCCGCAGCGGGCTGCCCTCCACCTCGTGCACGAAGGCGACGTCCAGCTGGCCCGCATCCACCATCCGCAGCAGGGCGTTGGCCGAGACGTCGACCACCAGGGAGGTCTCCGTGTCCGGAAGCCGGCGGTGCAGCCGGCGCAGCCAGCCCGGCAGGGCGCGGCTGGCCGTGGAGCCGATGCGCAGCCGCGGCCCCACGGCGAGCGCCCGGGCCTCCGCCACGAGCGCCGCCATCTCGGCGAGCAGGGGACGGGCGCGGCCCAGGACGGTGCGGCCGAAGGGGGTGGGGCGGCAGCCGGTGCGCTCACGCAGGAACAGCTCGCCGTCCAGGGCCCGTTCGATCCTGCGCAGCTGGGTCGTCAGGGAGGGCTGGCTCACGCCGAGTTGCCGCGCCGCCTTGTGCAGGCTGCCGGCGTCGGCGATGGCGCACAGCGCGCGCAGGTGCCTCACCTCGAGCTCCATGTCCCGAGGGTAGGGCGGGCCGGGTGGAGCGCACCAGCCACTTATAGCCCCTCGAATCCCGCCATTCTCCTCGTAGTCGGCCATCCGAAAACTTCCCGATAGCCCCGCGTTATCGGTGGCTGACATCATCCGCCCGGCCCATCGGCTCCCGCAGACTCCGGTACCGAACGACCCACCCCCCGCACCGGATGAGTAGGAGCCCCCCACATGCGCCACTCCCGAAAGGCCGTGCTGGCCGCCACCCTCGGCCTCGGCATGGCCGCGCTCGGCGCCGTCCCCAGCGCCAGCGCCGCGACCGCCCCCGTCTCCGGCAACGCCGCGAGCTTCGCCGCCTACGCGGGCTCGCAGGAGAACGCGGCCGCCAACCGCGCCTTCTTCGACGCCGTGCAGCGCTCGGTCGCCGAACAGCGCGCCGCCAACCCGGGCGTCCTGGCCGTGACGGTCACGTACAACACCCGCAGCGCGCCCAGCTTCCGCACCCAGATAGCCCGCTCCACGCAGATCTGGAACAGCTCGGTGAGCAACGTCAAACTGCAGGAGGTCTCCTCCGGCGGCAACTTCTCCTACCGTGAGGGCAACGACTCGCGCGGTTCGTACGCGAGCACGGACGGGCACGGCCGGGGCTACATCTTCCTCGACTACCGGCAGAACCAGCAGTACAACTCCACCCGGGTGACCGCGCACGAGACGGGGCACGTGCTCGGCCTGCCGGACCACTACTCGGGTCCGTGCAGCGAGCTGATGTCGGGTGGCGGACCGGGCACCTCGTGCACCAACGCCAACCCCAACAGCGCCGAGCGGTCGCGCGTCAACCAGCTGTGGGCGAACGGCCTGGTCGCCTCCGGCCTGGGCTCGAAGGGCTAGCCCCGGTCGTCGGGGGGCGCGTACCGCAGGCATTCCCGGTCCCGGCAGGGACCCGGCACCCACTCCGGTACGAAGACCCCCAGGGACTTGTGCCGTCTGACCACCGTGTCGACGGCGCCCCCGCAGGCCGGGCACGTCTGCTGTCCGTGCCCGGCCTGCGGAGCGGCCCTCTCGTGCGCTCGCTGCTGCTCATCACCGGCCATACCTCCACGGTAGGCCGGTTTTGCGCGTCCGGCGGGGTCTGCGGTCCGGCGCCCGCCGCTCTACGGGACGGCTGCGCGGGCGGGGAAGCCCGCCGGGCCCGCCGGCGGGCCGGGCGCCGGCGGGTGGCGCGCCCCGTCGGGAGCGGGCGGGCACGTCGGCGGGAGCTCCCCTCGGCCCCGGCTCAGCCCCGCGGCTCAGCCCCGACCCAGCCATCGGCTCGGCCACGGCTCAGCCCCGGCTCAGCCCCGCGGCTTGCGCCACATCGGCCACATGAGCGGGCCGTCCGGTAGGCGCACCGCCTCGCCCGTGAACTCCCAGCCGAGCCGCTCGTACAACCGCCTGCTGCGCTCGCTGCTCGCCTCCAGGTACGCGGGCACGGACTCGCGGTCGCAGCGCTCCAGCACCGGACGGATCAGCTCGGTGCCGAGGCCCTCGCCCTGCCGGCCCGGGGCGACCGCGATCATCAGCAGGTACTCGTGCTCCTCCGCCGTCGGGTGCACGGCCCCGGTCAGACGGCCGACCAGCTCGCAGCGCTCGTTGTCGGGGTCGGCCACGGCCCGCATCCTCGCGGGGACCTCGTCCTCGCCCTCCGGCTCCCCGGCCGGTATCCGCAGCCACAGGGCGGCCGCCGAGCCGTCGGCCGCGTAGTCGATGCGGCCCTCGGCGAGGGCCACGTCCACGAAGACGCCGAGGAAGGCGCCGTGCACGGCGGCGCGGTGCTCCGGGTCCGGGAAGACCCAGCAGCTCACCGGGTCGGTGCGGAAGGCCTCGTCGAGCAGCCGGGCCACCGCGTCCCGGTCCGACCGGTCCGCCTGACGTATCTCCAGAGCCACTGGGCACACCCTTCACTCGCGTGTCAACAACCGTGAGTGATCCTAGAGTTGGCCCCGAGACGGCGTAAGGCCCGTTCCGGCACCATGGGGGTACCGGAACGGGCCTCGCGCACCCCGCCTACCGGGTGCGCCGCGTGACGAATTCGGCCAGCGCCAGCAGTCCGCCCGCCGCCGCGAGGTCCGGGACGGCCCGGGACAGCTGCTGCACCGCCCGGCCCATCCGGTCCGCGGCGTGAGCCTGTGCCCAGTCGCGCCCGCCGGCCCGGTCCACCGCCGCGGCGGCCGCCGCCACGTCCGCCCCGGTCATGGGGCCCGCGTACAGGGCGGCCAGCTCCTCCCCGGCCGCGGTGCCCGAGGTCAGGGCCGCCACGACGGGGAGGGACTTCTTGCGGGCGATCAGATCGGCCCCGGCGGGCTTGCCGGTGTGCCCCGGGTCCCCCCAGATGCCGATCAGGTCGTCGATCAGCTGGAAGGCCAGGCCGGCCTCCCGGCCGAAGGCGTCCATGGCGTCGACCTCGTCGGGGCCCGCCCCCGCGTAGAGCGCGCCCAGTGCGCACGCGCAGCCCAGGAGGGCGCCGGTCTTGGCCATGGCCATGGTCAGGCATTCGTCGAGGGGGACGTGGGCGCGCTGCTCGAAGGCGCAGTCGGCCTGCTGCCCCGCGCACAGCTCGATGACGCAGGCCGTGAGCCGGGCGGCGGCGGGGCCCGCGGCGGGGTGCGGGTCCTGAGCGAGGACGCCCAGGGCCAGTGCCATCATGGCGTCGCCGGTGATGATCGCGTCCGGTGTCCCGAACACCGTCCAGGCCGTGGCCCGGCCGCGCCGGCGGACGTCCTTGTCGATGACGTCGTCGTGCAGCAGCGTGAAGTTGTGCGCCAGCTCCACGGCCACGGCCGCCCGTACGGCCTCTTCGGGACGGCCCGCCGGCCCCTGGAGGGCCTGGGCCGCCGCGAGCACCAGGGCGGGCCGGACGGCCTTCCCGGTGCTGCCGTCCGCGGGACTGCCGTCCGCCTGCTCCCAGCCGAAGTGGTACATCGCCACGCGCCGCATGAGCCCGGGCAGGCTCTCGACGGTCCGGCGCAGTTCCGGGTTGACCGCCTCCCTGGTGCGTTCCAGCAGGGCCGCTGCCTCCTGGCCCTCGCCGGTGGTGATCGCCTCGGTGGTCGCCATCGTGCTCACGTGCCCCCCGTGTCCGTCGGCCGGCCGCCTCAGCGCCAGCGGCCGATCTCGACGTTCTCCAGGACGCCGAGCGCGTCCGGCACCAGCACCGCGGCGGAGAAGTAGGCGGTGACCAGGTACGAGATGATCGCCTGCTCGCTGATCCCCATGAAGCGGACCGACATGCTCGGTTCGATCTCGTCCGGGATGCCCGGCTGGTGCAGGCCGATGACGCCCTGCTCTTCCTCGCCCGTGCGCATGCAGAGGATGGACGTGGTGCGGGCGTCGCTGATCGGGATCTTGCTGCTCGGGAAGATGGGCACGCCGCGCCAGGACGGCAGGCGGCTGCCGCCGAACTCCACCGACTCCGGGTAGAGGCCGCGCCGGTTGCACTCGCGGCCGAAGGCGGCGATCGCCTTGGGGTGCGCGAGGAAGAACTTGGAGCCGCGCCGCATGCTCAGCAGCTGGTCCATGTCGTCGGGGCTGGGGGCGCCGTCGTGGGGCTGGATGCGCTGGTCGTAGTCGGCGTTGTGGAGCAGGCCGAACTCGCGGTTGTTCAGCATCTCGAACTCCTGGCGCTCGCGCAGCGCCTCGACCGTGAGCCGCAACTGCTGCTCGGTCTGGTTCATCGGCTGGTTGTACAGGTCGGCGACGCGGGTGTGCACCCGCAGGACCGTTTGCGCAATGGAGAGTTCGTACTCGCGGGGGTGGGCCTCGTAGTCCACGAAGGTGCCGGGCAGGACGGCCTCGCCCTGGTGGCCGGCGGAGAGGTCGATGGCGGCCTCCCCGTACTTGTTGGTGCGCTGGGCGGGCTGGGACCGCACCTGCTCCACGTGCTCGCGGAGCGAGTCGACCCGGTCGGCGAGGAGCTGGAAGTCCTGGCGCGACAGGACGAGTGCGGTGCCGGAGGTGGCGGCGCGGGCGGTGTACTCCCAGATCGCCTCCTCGTCGACGAGGGAGTCCTCGCCGAAGTAGGTGCCGTCGGCGACCGTCTGCAGGACGGCGTCGTCCCCGTAGGGACCCGGCCCGATCTGGTCGACGCGGCCGTGGGCGAGCAGGAAGACCTGGTCGGAGGGGCTGCCGAAGGAGGTGAGCTCCTGGCCCGCCTCGAAGTCGATCTGGCGGCACCGCTGGGCGAGTTCGCCGAGCACCTCGAGGTCCTCGTACGAGCGCAGCAGCGGGAGCTCGCCGAGCTCGGCCGGGATCACCTGGACCTGGGTCCCGGTCTTGATGAACTCCACGCGTCCGTCGCCGACCGAGTAGCTCAGCCGGCGGTTGACGCGGTAGGTGCCGCCCTGGACCGAGACCCACGGGAGCATCTTCAGGAGCCACCGGGAGGTGATCTCCTGCATCTGCGGCGCGGATTTGGTCGTGGTTGCCAAGTTCCGCGCTGCCGAGGTCCCGAGACTGCGCTGCGGAGTCTGGGCCTCGGACTCGGAACCTGCCTGGACCGACATGTATTTCCCTTTCGATCACTCCATGGATCTGCGGGATGCACCTTTCCAGCACGCAGCGTGGTGGGACCATTACACAAAAGAGTGGGACTACTCCGTCCGGGGGCGGGGCACTCTCTCCGCCCTGCTTCGCGCCGCACGCCCCCGGAAGCCCGCGATTTCCAGCCATCCACGGAAGCGGAGGAAACTTGCAAGCAGATGCAAGTTTTCTACGCTGCCCCCCATGCGGCTGACCCGATTCACGGACCTGGCGCTGCGCGTCCTGATGCGGCTGGCCGTCACGGACGCCGGCGCGGCGGACCTCCCCACGACCCGTGCGGTCGCGGCGACCCTGGAGGTCCCGTACACGCACACGGCCAAGGTGGTCGCGCGGCTGCAGCACCTCGGCCTGGTCGAGGCGCGGCGCGGCCGCGGCGGGGGGCTGGCCCTCACCGCCGCAGGCCGGGCCGCCTCGGTGGGCGGGCTGGTCCGCGGCCTGGAGGGCGCGGGCGACGTCGTGGAGTGCGAGGGGGCCGCCCCCTGCCCGCTGCGGGGTGCCTGCATCCTGCGCGGCGCGCTCCGCCGGGCCCAGGAGGCCTTCTTCGCCTCGCTGGACCCGCTGACGGTGGACGACCTGGTGGCGGCCCCGACCGGGCCTCTGCTGCTGGGCATCTCGGGCGGCCCGCCGCGCGGGGCCCAGGGGCCCTGACGGACCGACCTCCCTGGCCGGTTTCCACCGGCACCGCGGTCCGGGCGGCCGACCGAGGAGCGGCATCCGAACGGATGTCCGTACGCCGAGGGCCTTCCCTCTCGCCGTCATCGTCGCCGTTGAATACGCATTCCAGATACCAGATACCAGTTCAGTCAGCACCCACGCGAGGAGTCCCGATGCTTTCCGAGACGTCGACGGCCACCGTACGAGCCACCCTGCCCGCCGTCGGAGCAGCGATCGGCGAGATCACCGAACTCTTCTACGCGAAGCTCTTCGCGGCCCACCCCGAGCTGCTCCGCGACCTGTTCAACCGCGGCAACCAGAACGCGGGCCTGCAGAAGCAGGCCCTCGCCGGTTCCATCGCGGCCTTCGCGACCCACCTCGTCGCCGACCCGGACACCCGCCCGGACGTGATGCTGCACCGCATCGCCCACAAGCACGCCTCCCTCGGCGTCACGCGCGAGCAGTACGCGGTCGTCCACCGGTACCTCTTCGCAGCCATCGCCGAGACCCTCGGCGAGGCGGTCACCCCCGAGGTCGCCGCAGCCTGGGACGAGGTCTACTGGCTCATGGCCAACGCCCTGACCGCCATCGAGGAGCGCCTGTACGAGCAGCACCGCATCGCCGCCGGGAACGTGTGGCGCGAGTGGACCGTCACCGGCCGGGTGGCGGAGACCGCCGACTGCGCCACCTTCCACCTCACCCCGGCCGACGGCGCCGCGCCGCCGGCCCACCTGCCCGGCCAGTACGTCTCCGTACAGGTGGAACTGGCCGACGGAGCCCGCCAGATACGGCAGTACAGCCTGGTGGGCGCCCCCGGCTCCGACACCCGCGCGATCACCGTCAAGCGGGTGCACGGACCGGCGGCCGGCGGCCCCGACGGCGAGGTGTCCGGCCACCTCCACGCCCACGTCCGCGCCGGCGACACCCTGCGCGTCTCCGCCCCGTACGGCGACCTCACCCTGCGGGACACCACCGCACCGGTGCTGCTCGCCTCGGCCGGCATCGGCTGCACCCCGATGCTGGCGATGCTGGCGCACCTGGCCGACAGCGGGCACGGCGCCCCGGTGACGGTCCTGCACGCCGACCGCTCCCCCGCGGACCACGCCCTGCGCGGCGACCACCGCGCCCTGACCCACAAGCTCGCCGACGCCTCGGCCCGCTTCTGGTACGAGGAGGACGCGGAGCCGGGTGACGGGGAGGGCCTGCTCGACCTTGCGGCCGTCCCGGTCCCGGCGGGCACCGTGGCCTACCTCTGCGGTCCGCTGCCCTTCATGCGGTCCGTCCGCGCGCAGCTCCTGGCCAAGGGGGTGCGGGCCGCCGACATCCACTACGAGGTCTTCGGCCCCGACCTGTGGCTGGCCTCGGCCTGACCCGGCCCTTCCCGGCCGCCGCACCCCCCCGCATGTCCGGATCGGATCGCTCGGCGTGCGAATGCCCTAGCGGCGGAAGGCTCCCCTCCACTACACCGGAGCGTAAGGAGTCGAACACACAGGGTGTTCCTCGCACCGCACCGAAGGAGGCGGCCATGGCCGCACCCCTGTCCGCGGACCGCTTTATCAAGGCATTGCGGGACGCGGGCCTCACCGTCGTCGAGGTCGGCGCCTGGCGCACCCACAACCGCAACCACAAGGGCCCGTGGGGCCCGGTGCACGGCGTGATGCTGCACCACACCGTCACGCACGGCGCCGCATCCACGGTCGCCCTCTGCCGCGACGGCGACGCCGCCCTGCCCGGCCCGCTCTGCCACGGCGTGATCACCAAGGACGGCCGGGTCCACCTCGTCGGCCACGGCCGCGCCAACCACGCGGGCTCCGGCGACGCCGACGTCCTGCGGGCGGTGATCGCCGAGAAGCGGCTCCCCCCGGACGACCGGGCGGAGGTGGACGGCAACCGGCACTTCTACGGCTTCGAGTGCGAGAACCTCGGCGACGGCCGCGACCCGTGGCCCGCCGTGCAGCTCGACGCGATGGCCCGCGCGGCGGCGGCCCTGTGCCGGGCCCACGGCTGGACCTCCCGCTCGGTCATCGGCCACCTGGAATGGCAGCCGGGCAAGATCGACCCGAAGGGCTTCACGATGGCCTCGATGCGCGAGCGCATCACGGCCCACCTCAAGTAACGCCCTGCCACCCGGCCCGTCCGCCGCCTCCCTCGCCGGGACGGCGGACCGGGGGCTCTGACGTGCGACGGCGCGGGCAGGAGCGCTCCACAATGGACGAGTGAACCGCCCCGCGAACGTTGACGTGCTCTTGCAGCCGCGCCCGCCGTCCCCGTTGCAGGAGATCCGTGACGACAGGTTCGAGCGTCACGGCGTCCGCCTGCTGCTCAAGCGGGACGACCTGGTGCATCCGGTGCTGCCGGGGAACAAGTGGCGCAAGCTCGCGCCGAACCTTCGGGCCGCGGTGGCCGCCGGGCACGGGCGGATCGTCACCTTCGGCGGGGCCTACTCCAACCACCTGCGGGCCACCGCCGCGGCCGGCCGGCTGCTCGGGCTGCAGACGGTGGGCGTCGTGCGGGGCGAGGAACTGGCCGGGCGGCCCCTGAACGACTCCCTCGCCCGGTGCGCCGAGGACGGGATGCGGCTGCACTTTGTGTCCCGCTCCGACTACCGCCGCAAGGCCGAGCCGCCGACGCTGGCCCGGTTGCTGGCCGGGGCGGGCTGCCCCGAGGCGTACCTCGTCCCCGAGGGCGGCAGCAACGCCCTCGCCGTACGGGGCTGCGCGGAGCTGGGGCGCGAGCTGCGCGGGGCCGCCGACGTGGTGGCGGCGGCCTGCGGTACGGGCGGCACCCTGGCGGGCGTGGCGGCCGGCCTCGCCCCCGGCCAGCGTGCCCTCGGGGTGCCGGTCCTCGCAGGCGGCTTCCTGGGCCCGGAGATACGTTCCCTCCAGGACTTGGCCTTCGGCGGCCCGGCCGGCGAGTGGAGCCTCGCGGAGGACTTCCACCACGGCGGCTACGGCCGCGTGCCCGCTCCGCTGGAGGCCTTCGCCGCGGACTTCGAGGAGCGCCACGGCCTCCCGGTGGAGCGGATCTACGTGGCGAAGCTCCTGTGGGCCCTGGCCGCCCTCGCCCGCTCGGGCGCCTTCCCTGCGGGCACCGCCCTGGCCGCGGTCGTCACGGGCCGCCCGCAAGCCCCGCCGGCACGGAGCCCCGGGCACTAGCCCGCCTCCTCCCGGTAGGCCGCCGCCTCTTCCAGGTCGAGCCTGCGCAGCAGGGCCCGCAGCATCTCGTCGTCGATGCGGCGCCGGTCGCGCAGCGAGACGAAGACCTCGCGTTCGGCCGCGATCATCTCGCGGGACAGCCGCCGGTAGACGTCGTCGGCGGACTCGCCGGTCATTGGGTTGACCTCGCCCAGCCGTTCCCACACCGCGTTGCGGCGGCGCTCCATGACGGTGCGCAGCCGGTCCGTCAGCGGCGGCGGCAGGCTGTTCTGCGGGTCCGCCAGGAGTTCGGTGAGGCGCTCCTCCGCCGCCTGCGAGGCCTCGCTCTGCGCCTGCGCCTCCGCCAGGGTCTCGGCGTGCACGTCCCGCGGCGGCAGCTTCAGGGCCCGGATCAGCGCCGGCAGGGTCAGTCCCTGCACCACCAGGGTGCCGATGACGGTGGTGAAGGTCAGGAAGAGGATCAGATTGCGGTGCGGCACCGAAATCGGCACGGAGAAGGCGATGGCCAGCGAGACCACGCCGCGCATGCCCGCCCAGCCCACGATCGCCGGGGCCCGCCAGTCGGTCTCCGGTTCCCGACTGCGGATGCGTGCGGAGAGCCAGCGCGGCACGAAGGTCGCGGGGAACACCCACAGGAAGCGGGCCAGGACCACGGTGACGAAGACCGCGACCGCGTACCAGGCGGCGACCGCGCCCTCGTACTCCCCCAGGCCCTTGAGCACGACCGGCAGTTGGAGCCCGATCAGCGCGAAGACCACCGACTCCAGGATGAAGGCGACCATCCGCCACACCGCCTCCTCCTGGAGCCGGGTGGCGAAGTCGACCTGCCAGTTCCGGTGGCCGATGTAGAGCGCCACCACGACCACGGCCAGGACGCCGGAGGCGTGCACCCGCTCGGCCGCCGCGTACGCCACGAAGGGGATCAGCAGCGAGAGGGTGTTCTGCAGCAGCGGCTCCTTCAGGCGCGTGCGCAGGTGGTGGATCGGCACCATCAGCAGCAGGCCCACCCCGACCCCGCCCACCGAGGCCAGCAGGAACTCCGCGATGCCGTCCGCCCAGCCCGCCCCCACCCCGACGGCGGCCGCCAGCGCCACCTTGTACGCGGTGATCGCGGTCGCGTCGTTGACCAGGGACTCCCCCTGGAGGATGGTCGTCATCCGGTTCGGCAGGCCGAGCTTGCGGGCGATCGCGGTGGCGGCCACCGCGTCAGGCGGCGCGATCACGGCGCCGAGGACCAGGGCCACGGGCAGCGACAGGCCGGGGACCAGCAGGTACGCCGCGTAGCCGACGGCGAGGGTCGCGAAGAGCACGTAGCCCACCGACAGCAGCCCGATCGCCCTCATGTTCGCCCGCAGGTCCAGGTACGAGCTGTCCACGGCGGCCGTGTGCAGCAGCGGCGGGAGCAGCAGCGGCAGCACGATGTGCGGGTCGAGGACGTACGTCGGCACGCCCGGGACGTACGCCGCGGCCAGGCCGGCCGCGACCAGCAGCAGCGGCGCGGGCACCGGTGTGCGGCGCGCCAGGCCGGCCACGGCCGCGCTGCCGGCCACCAGCCCGACCAGCGTCAATACCTCCATCGAAGCCATCCTCCTCCGTCGTGCGCCCGCCCCCGCGTCGTACGCTCGTCATCATGAGCGAGTGCACCCACGTTGCCGAACTGCCGCGCCCCGAGCCCATCCCGCTTGATCGGACTTGCCCGCAATGTCTGGAGGTGGGCAGCCATCCCGTCCAGTTGCGGCTCTGCCTCGGGTGCGGGTACGTGGCCTGCTGCGACTCTTCTCCCCTGAAGCACGCCACCGCGCACTACCGGGAGACCGGTCATCCGGTGATGCGCAGCTTCGAGCCGGGCGAGACCTGGCGCTGGTGCTTTGTCGACGGTTCGATCGTGTGAGCCGGGGGTAGGTCAACCCTCCGCCGGTTCCCCTGATTTGGGCCCGCCGACCTCTAGCCACTGTGCGCACCCGTGGGCTTACCATCAGTCACCGGGGAGGATCCGGCCGGTCAGGCGCTCCGAACGGGCGCCATGAGGGGGTGCCGCGACACGATCGCCCGGATCGCGATAGCGTCACCGGCGAACAGAGCTCGTACCACCTTGGAGGTGAGGGTGTCCCAGATCGCAGGCGAGCCCGGGACCCAGGACTTCGTGGAAGTCCGGCTGCCCGCTGCGGGTGCCTACCTGTCGGTGCTGCGGACGGCCACGGCCGGCCTCGCGGCACGTTTGGACTTCACTCTCGACGAGATCGAGGACCTCCGCATCGCGGTGGACGAGGCCTGCGCGATCCTGCTCCAGCAGGCCGTGCCGGGCTCCGTCCTCAGCTGCGTCTTCCGGCTGGTGGACGATTCGCTGGAGGTGACCGTCTCGGCGCCCACGACGGACGGCCGTGCACCGGAACGCGACACGTTCGCCTGGACCGTGCTGTCGGCGCTGGCCGGCAAGGTCGAGTCGACCGTCGAGGAGGACCGGACGGTGAGCATCAGTCTCCACAAACAGCGCGGCGCGGGACCAGGACCGGCGTGAGCGGCGGGGAGATCCCGGTGCGGGGCGGGGATCGGCCCCGGGTACGGCACGAGGTCGACGGCGGCATCCCGGAGCAGCAGCACGCCCGGCCGCACCCGGCTGACGCGGATGCGGAAGACGGCTTTTTGGACTCGGCGGAGCGACGGGCGGGCCCTGTGAGCGAGAACCAGCACGAACAACCCCAGCCGCCGGCCCCACCGGCCGAGGAGGCGGCCGGTGCGGCCGCGACCGCGCTGCCGGTGTTCCCGGTGTCCGCGCCGTTGCCGGATCCGCGCGACCGCAGCGGCGCGCGGGCCCTGTTCATCGAGCTGCGGGCGCTGCCCGACGGCTCGGTGGAGAAGGCCGAGCTCCGCAACCGCCTCGTACGGATGCACCTGCCGCTGGTCGAGCACCTGGCCCGGCGGTTCCGCAATCGCGGGGAGCCGCTGGACGATCTGACGCAGGTCGCGACCATCGGCCTGATCAAGTCGGTGGACCGGTTCGACCCGGACCGCGGGGTGGAGTTCTCCACCTACGCCACTCCCACGGTCGTCGGCGAGATCAAGCGGCACTTCCGCGACAAGGGCTGGGCGGTTCGGGTGCCGCGCCGGCTGCAGGAGCTGCGGCTCTCGCTGACCACGGCCACGGCGGAGCTGTCACAGCAGCACGGCCGCTCGCCCACGGTGCACGAGCTCGCGGAGCGGCTCGGGATCTCCGAGGAGGAGGTGCTGGAGGGGCTGGAATCGGCCAATGCCTACAGCACGCTCTCGCTGGACGTCCCGGACACCGACGACGAGTCGCCGGCGGTTGCGGACACCCTGGGCGCGGAGGACGAGGCCCTGGAGGGCGTCGAGTACCGGGAGTCCCTCAAGCCGCTCCTGGAGGGGCTGCCGCCGCGAGAGAAGCGGATTCTGCTGCTCCGCTTCTTCGGCAACATGACCCAGTCGCAGATCGCCCAGGAGGTCGGCATCTCCCAGATGCACGTCTCGCGCCTGCTGGCCCGCACCCTGGCCCAGCTCCGCGAGAAGCTCCTGGTCGAGGAGTGACCCTCCGCCCGGCGGCGCCGGGCGGTCCGGTCCTCAGGAGTCGGCCGGCCCGATGCCCAGGGCCTCGGTGGCCGTCGGGTTCACCAGCAGTGCGCCGACGGCCACCGCGGACAGGGCCAGCGCGACGGCGGCGGCGGTCATCGCCCCGCCGGAGCGGAAGAGGGTCCAGGCCACCGGCAGCGCCATCAGCTGGGTGATCAGCGCCGGGCCCCGGCTCCAGCGGCGGCCCAGGCGCAGCCCGCGGGCGGCGACCAGCGGCAGCGCGGCGAGGGCGAGCAGGGTGATCCCGCCGGTCTCGGCCTGGCGTACGGAGTCGGGGTCGCCGGTGAGGCCCTCGACCAGCACATGGACACCGAGGCCGGCGAGCGCCAGTCCCTGCAGGGCGGTGACCACGGCGGCGGCGGTCAGCCGGCGGGGCAGCGCCACGGCCCGGGCTGCTTCGGGGGCGGGGGCCTTCGGGGTCTGCTTCTCACTCACCCCGGCAGCCTAACCGCCCGCCCGGGACCCGGAGGGGACGGGCAGTAGGGTCGGCGCGCGGAGGGGTGGGTAGTCTGGCGCTCATGCGTGCACTTCTCGTGGCCAATCCAGCAGCGACGACCACCAGTGCGCGTACGCGCGACGTCCTCGTCCATGCCCTGGCCAGCGAGATGAAGCTGGAGGCGGTGACCACCGAGTACCGCGGGCACGCACGGGACCTGGGCCGCAGGGCCGCGCACGAGGGACTCGACCTGGTGGTGGCCCTGGGCGGCGACGGCACGGTCAACGAGGTGGTCAACGGACTGCTGCACGACGGGCCGGATCCGGAGCGGCTGCCCCGGCTGGCCGTGGTGCCGGGCGGTTCCACCAATGTGTTCGCGCGGGCGCTGGGCCTGCCCAATGACGCGGTCGAGGCGACCGGAGCCCTGCTGGACGCGCTGCGCGAGCAGCGCGAGCGGACGGTGGGCCTGGGTCTGGCGGCGGGCACCCCGGGCACGGAGGACGAGTCGGTCCCGGCGCGCTGGTTCACCTTCTGCGCAGGCTTCGGCTTCGACGCGGGCGTGGTGGGGCGGGTCGAACAGCAGCGCGAAAGGGGCAAGCGTTCGACGCATGCCCTGTATGTACGACAGCTCGTGCGCCAGTTCTGGGACGACCCGAACCGCCGGCACGGGGTGGTCACCCTGGAGCGGCCCGGCGCGGATCCGGTGACGGACCTGGCGCTGTCGATAGTGTGCAACACCTCACCGTGGACGTATCTGGGCAATCGTCCGCTGTACGCCTCCCCGGAGGCGTCGTTCGATACTGCGCTTGACGTATTGGCCCTCAACCGTTTGTCAACTCCGGCGGTCGCGCGGTACGCGACACAGCTGCTGACCTCGACTCCTGAGCGCGGCCCGCACGGCAAGCACGCGGTGTCTCTCCATGATTTGACCGACTTCACCTTGCATTCGAAGGTTCCGCTTCCCTTCCAGATGGACGGCGACCACCTCGGACTGCGCACCAGCGTTCGGTTCACAGGCGTACGGCGGGCACTGCGTGTGATTGTGTGAGTGGAAGGGCCCAAAGTCCTTTCACTCGAACGTTTACACGTGGGTCCACCCCTAGGAAGTAGGGCTGTGACCTAGTCGACACCGACGAATCAAAAAAAACTTTCCGGAAGGGGTTGTATCCCCGTCCGAGGTTTGCGAATCTCTACATGGCGATCGGGACAGCCCGCAGAACCCGGCACCCACACAGAGCGCCAGAACCCCTCCACGAATCACGGACCACCACCAGGAAACTGGGCGGTCGCCCTTCCCTCACGGGGGGATTCGTGAAAGCGTTCACATTCACAAGCAACCTGCCCGCAATACAAGGAGATGGAGCAGCCATGGACTGGCGTCACAACGCCGTTTGTCGTGAGGAAGACCCGGAACTCTTCTTCCCCATCGGCAACACCGGTCCTGCGCTGCTGCAGATCGAGGAAGCCAAGGCCGTCTGCCGCCGCTGCCCCGTCATGGAGCAGTGCCTGCAGTGGGCGCTCGAGTCCGGTCAGGACTCCGGTGTCTGGGGCGGTCTCAGCGAGGACGAGCGCCGCGCGATGAAGCGCCGCGCCGCTCGCAACCGGGCGCGCAACGCCAGCGCCTGACCACGACTTTCGAGCCTCGACGCAGCGCGTAGTACCTCATATCAGCGCTTGGCAACGTGCTCTTGAACCCCGGATTGGGGTCCTCCCCAGCAATCGCCGGGGGTGGCCCTCAGGTCCGGGGTTCAGTGCTGTCCGGGGCACCTACCGCTCACCCTGCGTGAGCGGAGGGATGGCCCCCCGGGTCACTTCTGCGGGCTGACCGGTATGTCGAGGACCACCTTGGTCCCGCGCGGCCGGGCTCGGACCATGTCGAAGGAGCCGCCGAGCTCCCCCTCCACCAGGGTCCGTACGATCTGCAGCCCGAGGTTGCCGGCCCGCTGCGGGTCGAAGCCCTCGGGCAGTCCGCAGCCGTCGTCGAGCACCGTGATCATCAGTCGGGCGTCCGCGCGGCCGGTGCCGGTACGGGTCGCGGACACCTCCACGGCGCCGCCCTCCCCCTGGGTGAAGGCGTGCTCCAGGGCGTTCTGCAGGATCTCGGTCAGCACCATCGACAGCGGGGTGGCGACCTCCGCGTCCAGGATTCCGAAGCGCCCGGTGCGCCGGCAGTCCACCTTGCCGGGGGAGATCTCGGAGACCATCGCGATCACCCGGTCGGCGATCTCGTCGAACTCGACCCGCTCGTCGAGGTTCTGAGACAGCGTCTCGTGCACGATCGCGATCGAACCCACCCGGCGGACGGCCTCGTTGAGCGCTTCGCGGCCGGTCTCCGAATCCATTCGGCGGGCCTGGAGCCGCAAGAGGGCGGCCACCGTCTGGAGGTTGTTCTTCACCCGGTGGTGGATCTCCCGGATGGTCGCGTCCTTGGTGATGAGTTCGCGTTCGCGACGGCGCAGTTCCGTGACGTCGCGGCAGAGCACCAGGGACCCGATCCGGACCCCCTTGGGCTTGAGCGGGATGGCGCGCAGTTGGATGACCCCGCCGTTGCCCTCGACTTCGGTCTCCCGGGGGGCCCAGCCGCTGGCGAGCTTGACCAGCGCCTCGTCCACCGGGCCCCGGGAGGGGGCGAGTTCGGTGGTGGCGCTCCCCAGGTGTTGGCCCACCAGGTCGGAGGCGAGGCCGAGCCGGTGGTAGGCGGACAGCGCGTTCGGCGAGGCGTAGGTGACCACGCCGTCGGCGTCGAGGCGGATCAGGCCGTCGCCCACCCGCGGCGAGGCGTCCATGTCCACCTGCTGGCCCGGGAAGGGGAAGGAGCCCGCGGCGATCATCTGGGCCAGGTCGGAGGCGGACTGGAGGTAGGTCAGCTCCAGGCGGCTGGGTGTACGCACAGTGAGCAGGTTGGTGTTGCGGGCGATGACGCCGAGCACCCGGCCCTCGCGCCGCACCGGGATCGACTCGACGCGCACCGGTACCTCCTCGCGCCACTCCGGGTCGCCCTCGCGCACGATCCGGCCCTCGTCGAGCGCGGCGTCGAGCAGCGGGCGGCGGCCGCGGGGCACCAGGTGTCCGACCATGTCGTCCTGGTACGAGGTGGGGCCGGTGTTGGGGCGCATCTGGGCGACCGAGACGTACCGGGTGCCGTCGAGGGTGGGCACCCACAGCACGAGGTCGGCGAAGGAGAGGTCGGAGAGCAGTTGCCACTCCGAGACCAGCAGGTGGAGCCACTCCAGTTCGGTTTCACTGAGAGCGGTGTGCTGGCGGACGAGGTCGTTCATGGAGGGCACGCTGCGAGCGTACCCCGGGTACGGCGCATGACTTTCCCCACGCGAATACCAAGGAGTATCCAGGAGGGGCAGGGGCCGCGTAGTGTTGGAGGAAGCGACGGGAGCGCAGGCTCCGTCATTGGATGGACAGAACAGATTGGTCTAGTCCACAATTGAGCAAAGCTTCCGCCCTCCCCGCACAGGAGGACGGATCGAGGTAAGCCGCGCGCTCTGCCCTGATCGCGCAGGCACCTCCCAGACGGCCGCCGGGAACCGCACACCCGACGGCCGAAAGTACTCCGGGCTACGGTGCCGGATGGGCTGAGGGTCCCGTCCTGCACCGTGGCCCAGAGGAACGTGCGGGCGGGCATGCAGGGGCCGGACCGCCACCCCGGGCCCCACCCCTCCCCCGCCGTCCGGGCCGGCACGGCCCGCGGCACACTCCCCTTCCGCTCCCGGCCCCGCGCAGCGCGCACCGGCCCCGCGTCGCTCTCGCCGCGCCCGTCGCAAGCCGCCCGTCGTGCACCCCTGTCGCGCACCGCCCGCCCCGCGCCGCCCCGTCCCGCGCACCGGCCCCGCAGCCGCCCGGCAGGCAGGACGGAGCGGCCTCCCCGGCACCCCGCGGGCCCCCGGACCGCCCCGCCCCGTACAAGGCCGCGCCCCGCGCCCTCCGGGCCCGACGGGCCCCCCGCCCGCAGGCCGCGCACCCGGATCGGGACCACCATGGAAGGGCGCCGGGAACCCTCCCGGAGACGGCAGGCTCTGCTAGATTGGTCTATACCACACCACCACTCCAGATCGGCAGGCACCGCGTGGAAGTTGTCATCGTCCCGGACGCCAAGGCAGGCGGCGAGCTCATCGCGGAGGCCATGGCCGCCCTGGTCCGCCGCAAGCCCGACGCCCTGCTCGGCGTGGCGACCGGCTCTACTCCCCTGCCCGTCTACGAGGCCCTCGCCGCCCAGGTCGCCGTCGGCCGGGTCGACGTCTCCCGGGCCCGGATCTGCCAGCTCGACGAGTACGTCGGCCTGCCCGCCGGGCACCCCGAGTCCTACCGCGCCGTGGTGCTCCGCGAGGTCGTCGAGCCCCTCGGACTGGCGGAGGCCTCCTTCATGGGCCCCGACGGCTCCGCCGAGGACCTCGTCGGCGCCTGCGAGGCCTACGACCGGGCGCTGGCGGAAGCCGGCGGGGTCGACCTCCAGCTGCTGGGGATCGGCACGGACGGGCACATCGGCTTCAACGAGCCGTGCTCCTCCCTGGCCTCCCGCACCCGCATCAAGACGCTCACGGAGCAGACCCGCGTGGACAACGCGCGCTTCTTCGACGACGACCTGGAGCAGGTGCCCCACCACGTCATCACCCAGGGCATCGGCACCATCCTCGACGCCCGCCACCTGGTCCTGCTGGCCACCGGTGAGGGCAAGGCCGAGGCCGTCGCGCAGACCGTGGAGGGGCCGCTGTCCGCCCTGGTCCCGGCCTCCGCGCTCCAGCTGCACCCGCACGCGACCGTGGTCGTGGACGAGGCGGCCGCCTCGAAGCTGAAACTGGCGGACTACTTCCGCCACGCCTACGCCAACAAGCCCGCCTGGCAGGGCGTGTAGGCACCGACCGCCGGTACGCCGGGTCGAAAGAGACGGCTCGGACGCCCGCGATGACCTCCGCCGCCGCCCGGCCGCAGACCCGGGCCGCGCCGTGCGTCGCGATGTGCAGGGCCCCCCGGGGCTCGGCGCGCGGCAGGCCCATCTCGACCACGACCGTGTCGGGGCGGGCCTCGACCAGGGCGTCCAGCACCGCCGTCATCCACGGGTGGCGGTGGGCGTCGCGGACGACCGCGACGACGGTGCGGCTGCCGGCCGCGGCCAGGACCTCCGCGGCCGTGGCCCCCTCCGCGTACACCGCGGAGGCGGTCGCGGGGACCAGCTCGGCCAGTTCGCCGGCCACCCCCCACGGGGTTTCGTCGCCCACCGCGATGTTCGCGACGGGGGCGAGGGTGGCGACGTAGGGCGCGGCGACCGGGGTCGCACGTCCGGTGACGGCGAGGGCCCGGCGGGCGGCCGTCAGGCCGATGCCGGACGCGCCGCTCCCCTCCGGCTGCGCGTCCGGCCGCACCCGGCGGGTCCAGTCGGCCAGGGCGCGGACCCGGGCGGCCGCGTCGGCCAGCCGCTCCTGGGGCAGGGCGCCCTCGCGGACGGCCTCGACCAGCGCGTCGCGCAGGCTCAGGACGGTGGCTTCGTCGGCGAGTCCGCCGCCGACGCAGATGGCGTCCGCGCCGGCCGCGATGGCCAGCACCGAGCCGCGCTCGATCCCGTAGGTCCCGGCGATGGCGTTCATCTCCATGCCGTCGGTGACGATCAGGCCCTCGTAGCCCAGCTCCTTGCGCAGCAGACCGGTCAGGATCTGCGGGCTGAGCGTGGCCGGGCGGGTCGGGTCGAGGGCGGGCACCAGGATGTGCGCGCTCATCACGGCCTTGGTGCCGGCCTCGACGGCCGCCCGGAACGGGACCAGCTCGCGGGACTGGAGGACGTCCAGGTCCGCGTCGATGCGGGGCATCGCGTGGTGGGAGTCGACGTTGGTGTCGCCGTGGCCCGGGAAGTGCTTGGTGCACGCGGCGACGCCGGCCGCCTGGAGGCCCTCGACGTACGCGGCGGTGTGCCGGGCGGCCAGGGTCGTGTCGGCGCCGAAGGACCGTACGCCGATGACCGGGTTGTCGGGGTTGGAGTTGACGTCCGCGGAAGGGGCCCAGTTGAGGTTGACCCCGCACTCGGCGAGCCGGCGGCCCAGCTCGCGGGCGACCTCGCGGGTCAGGGCGGTGTCGTCCACGGCGCCGAGCGCCAGGTTGCCGGGGAAGGACGAGCCGTCCCGGACCTCCAGGCGGGTGACGTCGCCGCCCTCCTCGTCGATGGCGACGAGGACGTCGTCCCGCTCGGCGCGCAGCTGAGCGGTCAGCGCGGCGAGCTGCTCGGCCGAGGCGATGTTGCGGCCGAAGAGGCCGACGGAGGTGAGGCCCTCGCCGACCAGGCGGAGCACCCAGGCGGGGGCGGTGGTGCCCTCGAAGCCGGGCTGGAGCACGGCGAGCGCGTCACGGGTCACGGTGTCGGTGCGGTGCGCGAGGACAGTCATGACGGCGTCATCCCTTCACGGCGCCGGCGGTGAGGCCCGCGGCCATCTTGCGCTGGACGATCAGGAAGAGGACCACGATGGGAACGGCCATCATGGTGGAGCCCGCCATCATGGGGGCGAACTCCGTGCCGTTCTTGGTGGTGAAGTTGCCGAGCCAGACGGTGGCCGTCTGGTTCTGCTGGCTCATCAGCATCAGGGCGTACAGGTACTCGTTCCACGCCTGGATGAACCCGTAGACGGAGGTGGCGACCATGCCCGGGGCCAGGAGCGGGAAGACCACGCGCAGGAAGGCGCCGGTCGGCGTGCAGCCGTCGACCATGGCCGCCTCTTCGAGCTCCTTGGGGATGTTGACGATGAAGCCGCGCAGCGTCCACACGGTGAACGGCAGGATGAACGTCAGGTACGTGATGATCAGGCCGGTGAGCTTGTCGTACTGGCCCAGGTCGTTCAGGAGCAGGAAGACCGGGATGATCATGGCGACGAGCGGGATCATCTGGACCGCGAGGATGCCGACGATCACGATCTTGCGGCCGCGGAAGGCGAAGCGGGAGATGGCCAGCGCGGCCAGCATGCCGACGACGATGCCGATCGTGACGACGACGAGGGAGACGACCAGGCTGCGGCCGACCGGGCCCCAGAAGTCCGAGATCTCCAGCGCGCGCCGGAAGTTGTCCAGCGTGAAGGTGTGCGGGAAGAACTGCGGGCTGGGGTCGATCGCGTCCTTGGCCGGTTTGAACGCCGTGTTCAGCATCCAGTAGACCGGGAAGCCCGCGGTGACGAACACCAGGAGGCCGAGGAGGTTCCAGCCGAGTCTGGACTTCTTGCGCTGCTTCAGGCGGGCGGCGGGCGGGGTCGCGGCGGCCGTGGTGGTGGCGGTCATTCCACCTCTCCGATCTTGAGCATCTGGCGCATGTAGACGGCGACCACTCCGAGCAGCAGCAGCACGGTCACCAGGGCGATGGCGGAGCCGCCCGAGTAGTCGTTGACCACGAAGGCCTGCTGGTACGAGTAGGTGGTCAGCAGCTGGAACTCGGCCTCCGGATTGCCGTTGCGCATCACGAAGACCTGCGGGAAGACGCCCATGTCCCAGATGACCGAGAGGGTCGTCAGCATGACGAGGATCGGCTTCAGGATGGGGAGGGTGACGTGCCGGAAGACGCCCCAGGCGCCGGCGCCGTCGAGGCGGGCGGCCTCCTCCAGCTCCTTGGGGACCTGCGTGAGGCCCGCGCTGAGGGTGATGACGACGAAGGGCACTGCGCCCCAGACCACCAGGAGCATGATCACCGCAAGGCCCTGGGGTCCGCTGGTGAACCAGTTGTGGCCGATCATGTCGACGCCCGGGAGCCGGCTCATCAGGTAGTTGAGGACGCCGTAGTCGGCGTCGAAGAGCCACTTGAAGACGGCGGTGGCGACGATGATGGGCATGCCCCAGCTCGCCACGAGGGCAATGCTGATGAGCGCCTTGACCCAGCCGGAGACCTTCTGCAGCAGCAGTGCGACCAGCATGCCGATGACCATCGTCAGGACGACCGCGCCGACCGCGAACACCACCGTGCGCAGGACGACGGCCCAGAACTCGCCGTCACCGAGGATCTTGGTGAAGTTGTCGAAGCCGACGAACTCGGCTTCCTTGAAGCCCCACAGCTCGGACTTGCCGAAGCTCTGGAAGGAGAGGGACACCAGTCTGTAGAGCGGGTATCCCATGACGAGCACGATGACCAGCAGGCACGGCGCGAGCAGCAGCCAGGGTGTGGCACCCGGCCCCTTGCGCACCGGCTTTCCCCGCTTGCCCGGGCTCCCCGTACCGGTCCCCGGGGGAGTCTTCTGCTTCGCCGGCGGCAGGTCGGCGGTGGTTGTCTGTGCGGCACTCATCGCGCGCTCCTCGAGGTTCCCTCTCTTGACGGGCAGCAGGGCCCCGCCGGTCCGGCGGGGCCCTGCTGACGACAGGTCACTTGGTGTTGATGACCTTGTCGATCTCGGCGTCGGCGGCCTTGGCCGCGTCCTCGACCGACTTGTTCCCGGTGCCGATGTCACGGAGCATCGTCTGGAGGAGCTTGGCCTTCTCGATCTGTCCCCAGCCGGAGGCGGTGGGCACGAACCAGGAGGACTCGGCCGCGGTGGCGGCGACCTGGGTCTTCGGGTCGGACTTCAGCGGGCCGAGGTCCGTCTTGTTGTTCGGCAGGTTGCCCTTGCCGATGAGGCCCTTCTGGCCCTGGGCGCCGGTGAAGACGCCGATCCACTCGGCGGCGACGTCCTTGGCCTTGGACTTGGACGGGATCGCCAGGTCCGAACCGCCGAGGAAGACGGGCAGGTTCTTGCCGTTGGGGCCGGGCTGGACGAAGTTCTCCAGCTTGTCCGTCAGCCCGCCGACCTTGTCGTTCTCCGGGGTGCCGGCCGTGGCGCCCTCCCAGGCCGCGGCGAAGATCGCGGCGGAGTTGCCCTGGCCGAAGACGACCGGACGGTCGGACTCGTCCTTGGTCTTGTCGGCGTGCATGTACTTGTCGAGGAGCTCCTTGTACTGCTTCAGCCCCTTCAGCGACTCGGGGGAGGACAGGGCGCCCTTCCACTTGTCGCCGTCCTTCTTGGCGATGGCGCCGCCGGCGTCGTAGACGTAGGACATGGCGGCGTACCAGTCCGGCGAGGGCTGGTACAGGGCGCTGAACTTGTCGCCCTTGGCGGCCTGGATCTTGTCCAGAGCGGAGGTGTACTCGGCCCAGGTCTTCGGGGCGGCGGTGACGCCGGCCTCGGTGGCGATGTCCTTGCGCCAGGTGCCGACACGGCCACCGGCGTAGTAGGGGACGCCGTAGGTCTTGCCGTCGTAGGTGACGGACTCCTTGAGGGCGTCCAGCCATGCGGCGGAGTTCTCGAACTTCGACGGGTCGACCTCGGCGAAGGCGCCGGTCGACATGTAGCCGATCATCTCGGAGTTGCCCATTTCGACAACGTCCGGGGCCTTGTCCGTGGCGAGCACGGCGTCCAGCTTGGCGTTCTTGTCCGGCCAGCCGTAGTACTCGTGCTTGATGGTGAGGCCCGGGTGCTTGGCGACAATCGCGTCGTCGGCCGCCTTCACCAGCTCCGGCCAGTTGTTCTGGGCGTCGACCGTCAGCCAGACGGTCAGCTCCTTGGCGCCGGAAGCCTTGTCGTCCCCGCCCTTGCTTCCGGAATCACCACATGCCGCGAGGCCGATAACCATGCCCGCGACTCCAACCGCCGCGATGAGCTTGCGCTTCACGCCACCCTCCTCAGGGATGCCTGCCTGCACTTCCCTTGGCCGCCGCGGTGACATACGCGAAGTACTGCACGTGGGGCCGGGATCTGATCCATATTGGTTTAGACCAGTAACCGGAGCTTGGCCTAGACCTTTAGGGGTGTCAAGGGTCTAATGATCGGGTGCTCGGTCCGTTATCGGACCGACACCTGGGGAGAGAGAAGGCCTGTCCCCCCGCACGTGTCACGATGTGACCGCACATATCGGAGGAGCCGGTGACGGCAGCGAAACTGGAGTCGGGAAGGCGGGCGGCGATGGCCACCGAAGGGGCGATCACGGAGCCGGAAAGCGGGGCAGCCACCCGCACGGCACGCGTACCCAAGTACTACCGGCTCAAGCGGCACTTGCTCGACATGACCGAGACCCTGCCCCCCGGCACGCCCGTGCCGCCGGAGCGCACGCTCGCGGCCGAATTCGACACTTCGCGGACCACCGTCCGCCAGGCGCTCCAGGAACTCGTCGTCGAAGGGCGGCTGGAACGGATCCAGGGCAAGGGCACCTTCGTCGCCAAGCCGAAGGTCTCCCAGCCCCTCCAACTCTCCTCCTACACCGAGGACATGAGGGCCCAGGGACTGGAACCCACCTCCCAGCTCCTGGACATCGGCTATGTGACGGCCGACGACACCCTGGCCGGTCTGCTCAAGATCGCCACCGGGGGCCGGGTGCTGCGCATCGAGCGGCTGCGGCTGGCCAGCGGCGAACCGATGGCCATCGAGACCACGCACCTGTCGGCCAAGCGCTTCCCCGCGCTGCGCCGTTCGCTCGTCAAGTACACCTCCCTCTACACCGCCCTGGCCGAGGTGTACGACGTGCGGCTCGCCGAGGCCGAGGAGACGATCGAGACCTCGCTGGCCACCCCGCGGGAGGCCGGGCTGCTCGGCACCGACGTGGGGCTGCCGATGCTGATGCTCTCCCGCCACTCGCTGGACGCCGACGGCGAACCGGTCGAATGGGTGCGTTCGGTATACCGCGGAGACCGCTACAAGTTCGTCGCCCGGCTCAAGCGCCCCGCCGTCTGACCCTGTCCGGATACCGGTATACGGACGGGGTCTTACGTTCAGCGGGCTACCCCCCGTAGATTCCTGCGCTCACGCAGATGATCGACGAGGGGACGAGGCTCATGCCGGAACCGGAAACAACGGGGACAGAACGGGACGTGGCGAGTCCGGGCACCACGCCGGGCTCGCCCTCTGCCAAGTCCATCGCCGCCTGGGTGCTCGTCGGGCTGATCGGCGCCATCGGCTGGGGCGTCCTCGCGCTCTCCCGGGGCGAGGAGATCTCGGCCGCCTGGCTGCTCGCCGCCGCGCTGGGCTCGTACGCCATCGGCTACCGCTTCTACGCCCGCTTCATCGCGCACCGCGTACTGAAGGTGGACAAGACGCGGGCCACCCCCGCCGAACGCCTTGACAACGGTGTCGACTTCCATCCGACCGACCGGCGGGTGCTCTTCGGCCACCACTTCGCCGCCGTCGCCGGCGCCGGCCCGCTGGTGGGGCCCGTGCTCGCCGCTCAGATGGGCTACCTGCCGGGGACCATCTGGATCGTCGCGGGCGTCATCTTCGCCGGCGCCGTCCAGGACATGGTCACGCTGTTCTTCTCCACCCGCCGCGACGGCCGCTCGCTCGGCCAGATGGCCCGGGACGAGATCGGCCCCGTCGGCGGAGCCGCCGCGCTGGTCGCCGTGTTCGCCATCATGATCATCCTGCTGGCGGTGCTGGCCCTGGTCATCGTCAACGCGCTGGCCCACTCTCCGTGGGGCGTCTTCTCCATCGGCATGACCATCCCGATCGCCCTCTTCATGGGCTTCTACCTCCGCGTCCTGCGGCCGGGCCGGGTCACCGAGGTCTCCGTCATCGGCGTCGCGCTGCTCCTGCTGGCGATCGTCGCAGGCGGCTGGGTCGCCGAGTCCTCGCTCGCCGACACCTTCACCCTGGAGAAGGAGACGCTGGTCGTCTGGATGGTCGGGTACGGCTTCATCGCCTCGGTCCTGCCGGTGTGGATGCTGCTCGCCCCGCGCGACTACCTCTCCACCTTCATGAAGGTCGGCACCATCGCCCTGCTCGCGGTGGGCGTGGTCATCGCGATGCCCACCCTGAAGATGCCCGCCGTCACCGAGTTCGCCTCCCGCGGCGACGGCCCGGTCTTCGCCGGATCGATGTTCCCCTTCGTGTTCATCACCATTGCCTGCGGAGCGCTGTCCGGCTTCCACGCCCTGGTCTCCTCGGGCACCACCCCGAAGATGATCCAGAAGGAGACCCAGGTACGGGTCATCGGCTACGGCGCCATGCTCACCGAGTCCTTCGTCGCCATCATGGCGATGATCGCGGCCTCCATCATCGACCCGGGCCTGTTCTTCGCCGTGAACTCCCCCGGCGGCGTCATCGGCACCACGGTCGAGACCGCCTCGGCCGCCGTGACCAACCTCGGGTTCGCCATCTCCCCGGACGCCCTCGCGCAGGCGGCGAAGGACGTCGAGGAGGCCAGCCTGCTCTCCCGTACCGGCGGCGCCCCCACCTTCGCCCTCGGGATGTCGGAGATCTTCTCGGCCGTCATCGGCGGCGCCGGGATGAAGGCCTTCTGGTACCACTTCGCCATCATGTTCGAGGCGTTGTTCATCCTGACCACGGTCGACGCCGGCACCCGCGTCGGACGCTTCATGCTCCAGGACACCCTCGGCAATGTGCACAAGTCCTTCCGGGACGTCAGCTGGAAGCCCGGCGTGTGGCTCGCGAGCGCGGTCGTCGTCGGCGGCTGGGGCTACTTCCTGTGGGTGGGCGTCAAGGACCCGCTGGGCGGCATCAACCAGCTCTTCCCGCTGTTCGGCATCGCGAACCAGCTGCTCGCCGCGGTCGCCCTGGCCGTCTGCACCACGCTGCTGGTCAAGTCCGGCCGGCTCAAGTGGGCCTGGGTGACGGCCGTCCCGCTGGCCTGGGACGTGGCGGTCACCCTGACCGCGAGCTACCAGAAGATCTTCTCCGCGGACGTGAAGGTCGGCTTCTTCGCCCAGCGCGACAAGTACCAGGCCGGGATCGACGCCGACAAGGTGCTGCCGCCCGCGAAGACCATGGGCGAGATGCACACCGTGGTCACCAACGCCACGGTCGACGGCGTGCTGTCGGTGCTCTTCGCCGTCCTGATCGTCATCGTGCTGCTGGACGCCGCCCGGACCTGCTACAAGGCCGCCGTCGACCCGGCGTCGGTGAAGCTGTCCGAGGTCCCGTGGACCGAGTCGAAGATCGTCGCCCCCGCCGGCCTGATCCCGACCGCCGAGGAGCGCGCGGAACTCGCCGCGGCCGGGCTGGACGCGGGCGGCGGCGCCGTCAAGGAGCCGGTGGCCTCGTGAACCGGCTGCGCGGGGCGCTCGCGAAGGCCTGGTCCCACCTGAAGGAGTTCACGGGTGAGGCGGCATACGACCGGTACGTCGCCCACGCCCGCTCCCACGACCCGGCCGCCCCGGTCCTGACCCGGCGCGCTTTCGAACGGGCCCGTACGGACTCCCGCGAGGCCGATCCCCGCGAGGGCTTCCGCTGCTGCTGAGCAGGGAGCGAAGGGCCCCGCCCGTCCGGCGGGGCCCTTCGCCGTGCCCGGCGCCCCCGCGCCCCGGCGGCCGCGGGGCCGTCCTGCACACTCGACGCCATGGACATCGTGATCAGGGCGGCGCTGCCCGCCGAGTACGGACCCTTGGGCGAGATCACCGCGCAGGCCTACCTGGGCGACGGACTGCTCGGCCCCGGCGAGGCCTTCTACGCGGAGGTGCTGCGCGACGTCGCGGCCCGGGCCGCCGACGGGGAGGTGCTCGTCGCGGTCGACGACGGCGTCCTGCTCGGCGGTGTGACCTTCGCCCCACCGGGCAGCCCGCTGTGCGACATCGCCGGACCCGGCGAGGCGGAGTTCCGGATGCTCGCGGTCTCCCGCGCCGCCCGCGGGCGCGGCGTGGGCGAGGCACTGGTCCGCGCCTGCACGGCCCGCGCCCGGGAGCTGGAGGGCGTCACGCGCCTGGTCCTGTCCACGCAGAGCGGCATGACGGGGGCCCGGCGGCTCTACGGACGACTGGGCTTCGTGCGGACTCCCGAGCGGGACTGGGCGCCCGTCCCGGGCCTGACCCTCCTCACGTACCTCCTCCAACTGTAGCCACGCCGACACAACATGTGGGGGTTACCGCAACCGGTCGCCCCCACATGTATGCTCATGCCTGCTGTCGCCGCAGGGGAATCCGGTGCGAATCCGGAACTGTCCCGCAACGGTATGACGTACACCCACGGGTGGACCCGCAAGTCCGAGGACCTGCCGACAGCGCACCCGGCTCGACCGAACCGGGTGCCGACACGTCCGGGCCTCGCGGTTGGGCCGGTGGACGCCATGCGGTGTACGCGTTCCTGCCACGCCCGCATGCGCCCCCTGCTGCCCCGCCGACGGCCGGCCGAGCGAGGGAGAGCTCCCGCCGTGACCATCGCGCCTTCCGCACCGCGCGCCGCGTCCATTTCCGGCGACACCACCGAGGGCCCGGGGGCCACGCTGCTGCGTACCCTCACCGCACTGACGGCCGACCTCCCGGACACCGACCCCGGACGGGTCGCCGCCGCCGCCCTGCGCGGCCGCAGCTCCGCCGCCGACGAGGCCGAACTGCGCGCCCTCGCCACCGAGGCCGCCGCCGGCCTCATCTCCGAGGACCCGGCCTACTCCCGGCTCGCCGCCCGGCTGCTGACGACGGCCGTCCGCGACGAGGCCGCGGGCCAGGGCTCGACCTCCTTCTCGGCCTCCGTCGCGGTCGGCCACCGCGAGGGGCTCATCGCCGACCGCACCGCCGAGTTCGTACGGACCCACGCGGCCCGGCTGGACGCGCTGGTCGAGCACACCCTCGCCGAGGGCGCCGACGACCGCTTCGGCTTCTTCGGCCTGCGCACCCTGCACAGCCGCTACCTGCTGCGCCACCCCCTGACCCGCCAGGTGATCGAGACCCCGCAGTTCTTCATGCTGCGGGTGGCCTGCGGCCTGGCCGAGGACCACAGCGTCCAGGCCGTCGAGGAAGTCGCCTCGCTGTACCGGCTGATGAGCCGCCTCGACTACCTGCCGTCCTCCCCCACCCTCTTCAACTCCGGCACCCGGCACCCGCAGATGTCCTCCTGCTACCTGCTGGACTCCCCGCTGGACGAGCTGGACTCGATCTACGACCGCTACCACCAGGTCGCCCGCCTGTCCAAGCACGCCGGCGGCATCGGCCTGTCGTACTCCCGCATCCGCGCCCGCGGTTCGCTGATCCGCGGCACCAACGGCCACTCCAACGGCATCGTGCCGTTCCTGAAGACCCTCGACGCCTCCGTCGCCGCCGTGAACCAGGGCGGCCGCCGCAAGGGCGCCGCCGCCGTCTACCTGGAGACCTGGCACGCGGACATCGAGGAGTTCCTGGAGCTGCGCGACAACACCGGTGAGGACCAGCGCCGCACGCACAACCTGAACCTGGCGCACTGGGTGCCGGACGAGTTCATGCGCCGCGTCAACGCCGACGCCGACTGGTCGCTGTTCTCCCCGGCCGATGTCCCCGAGCTGGTGGACCTGTGGGGCGACGAGTTCGACGCCGCGTACCGCAAGGCCGAGGCGGCCGGCCTGGCCCGCAAGACCATGCCCGCCCGCGACCTGTACGGCCGGATGATGCGCACCCTCGCGCAGACCGGCCAGGGCTGGATGACCTTCAAGGACGCCTCCAACCGCACGGCGAACCAGACCGCCGAGCCGGGCACCGTCGTGCACTCCTCGAACCTGTGCACCGAGATCATCGAGGTCACCAACGACGGCGAGACGGCCGTCTGCAACCTCGGCTCGGTCAACCTCGGCGCCTTCGTCCTGGCGGAGACCGGGGGGATCGACTGGGAGCGCCTGGACGAGACCGTCCGCACGGCCGTGACCTTCCTCGACCGCGTGGTGGACATCAACTTCTACCCGACCGAGCAGGCGGGCCGCTCCAACGCCCGCTGGCGTCCGGTGGGTCTGGGCGCCATGGGCCTCCAGGACGTCTTCTTCAAGCTGAAGCTGCCCTTCGACTCCCCCGAGGCGAAGGCCCTGTCCACGAAGCTCTCCGAGCGGATCATGCTCGCCGCCTACGAGGCCTCCTGCGACCTCGCCGAGCGCAGCGGCCCCCTGCCCGCCTGGGAGCAGACCCGTACCGCCCGCGGCGTCCTGCACCCGGACCACTACGACGTGGAGCTGAACTGGCCGGAGCGCTGGGAGGCGCTGCGTGCCCGCGTCGCGGAGACCGGCATGCGCAACTCGCTGCTGCTGGCCATCGCCCCGACGGCGACGATCGCCTCGATCGCGGGCGTGTACGAGTGCATCGAGCCGCAGGTCTCCAACCTCTTCAAGCGCGAGACGCTCAGCGGTGAGTTCCTCCAGGTGAACGGCTACCTGGTGGAGGAGCTGAAGAAGCTCGGCGTGTGGGACGCGCAGACCCGCGAGGCGCTGCGCGAGTCCAGCGGCTCGGTGCAGGGCTTCGGCTGGATCCCGGCCGAGGTGCGCGAGCTGTACCGCACGGCGTGGGAGATCCCGCAGCGCGGCCTGATCGACATGGCGGCGGCCCGCACCCCGTTCCTCGACCAGTCGCAGTCGCTGAACCTGTTCCTGGAGACGCCCACCATCGGCAAGCTCAGCTCGATGTACGCGTACGCCTGGAAGCAGGGCCTGAAGACCACCTACTACCTGCGTTCGCGCCCGGCGACGAGGATCGCCCGCGCCGCGTCCGGCGCCGCCGCCGCTCCCGCGGCCGCTCCCGCCGCCCCCCTCCCGCAGGCCGTCGACGCCGATGCGCTGGCCTGCTCCCTGGAAAACCCCGAGTCCTGCGAGGCCTGCCAGTGATGACGTCCCCCGACACCAAGAACCTGCTCGACCCGGGCTTCGAACTGACCCTGCGCCCCATGCGCTACCCGGACTTCTACGAGCGCTACCGCGACGCGATCAAGAACACCTGGACCGTCGAGGAGGTCGACCTCCACTCGGACGTCGCGGACCTCGCGAAGCTGACGCCCGGCGAGCAGCACATGATCGGCCGGTTGGTCGCGTTCTTCGCGACGGGCGACTCGATCGTCTCCAACAACCTGGTGCTGACGCTGTACAAGCACATCAACTCCCCGGAGGCGCGGCTGTACCTGTCGCGCCAGCTGTTCGAGGAGGCCGTGCACGTCCAGTTCTACCTGACGCTGCTCGACACCTACCTGCCCGACCCGGACGACCGCGCCGCCGCGTTCGACGCGGTCGAGGAGATTCCCTCGATCCGCGAGAAGGCGCAGTTCTGCTTCCGGTGGATGGACTCGGTCGAGAAGATCGACCGGCTGGAGACGCAGGCCGACCGCCGCCGCTTCCTGCTGAACCTGATCTGCTTCGCGGCGTGCATCGAGGGACTGTTCTTCTACGGCGCCTTCGCCTACGTGTACTGGTTCCGCTCGCGCGGCCTGCTGCACGGCCTGGCGACGGGCACCAACTGGGTGTTCCGCGACGAGACCATGCACATGAACTTCGCCTTCGAGGTCGTGGACACGGTCCGCAAGGAGGAGCCGGAGCTCTTCGACGACGCCCTGCGCCAGCAGGTCACCGACATGCTCCAGGAGGCCGTCGAGGCGGAGCTGCAGTTCGGCCGCGACCTGTGCGGCGACGGCCTGCCGGGCATGAACACCGACTCGATGCGCGAGTACCTGGAGTGCGTCGCCGACCAGCGCCTGGTCCGGCTGGGCTTCCCGGCGGTGTACGGCTCGCAGAACCCGTTCTCGTTCATGGAGCTCCAGGGCGTCCAGGAGCTGACGAACTTCTTCGAGCGCCGCCCGTCGGCCTACCAGGTCGCGGTCGAGGGCACGGTCGACCTGGACGAGGACTTCTAGGTCCGTTCCGTACGGCGCGGTGCGAGCGCCCCCGCCCACGGGGAACGGGATCCGGGTGACCGGATCCCGGGGCGGGGGCGCTCCTGTGCGGGGCGGCGGGACTGCTGCCGGGCGGCGCGCAGTTGCCGGTCGGTGCGGTGCTCGGCCAGCAGGCCGTGCAGGGCGGGGCCGGCGAGCAGGGCGGCGACGGCGAGGACCGTGAGGGCGTTCCAGAGCGTGTTCATGCCTCCACTCTCGCCGGGCCGGCCCTGAGCGGACAGTGGCAGGACTGTCATGAACGAGCGAATTACTGCCACACTGTGGCCATGCTGACGAATGTGGCCGTGGCCGTGGTCAACGGGGTCGCCCCCTTCGAACTGGGGATCTTCTGCGAGGTGTTCGGGACCGACCGGTCCGCAGCGGGCCTGCCGCGCTACGAGTTCGCCGTGTGCGCGGTGGAGGACAACCCGCTGCCCACCGGGGACGGCCACTTCGGCCTCACGCTCCCGTACGGCCCGGAGCGGCTGGAGGAGGCCGATCTGATCTGCCTCCCCGCCGACCGCCAGGCCCCCGTCCGCACGTACCCCGAACCCCTCCTGGCGGCCCTGAACCGGGCCGTGGACCGGGGGGCGCGGGTGCTGAGCGTGTGCAGCGGGGCCTTCATGCTGGGCGCGGCGGGGCTGCTCGACGGCCGCCGCTGCACCACGCACTGGATGCACGCCCCCGCCCTGCGCTCCCGCTTCCCGCGCGCCCTGGTCGACCCCGACGTGCTGTACGTGGACGAGGGCCCGGTGATCACCTCGGCCGGCACCGCCTCGGGGATCGACGCCTGCCTGCACCTGGTCCGCCAGGAGCAGGGCGCCGAGGTGGCCAACACCATCGCCCGCCGGATGGTCGTGCCGCCGCACCGCGACGGCGGGCAGGCGCAGTACGTCCGGCGCCCGCTGCCCCGCACGTCCTGCGACACGGTCGGCGGGGTGCTCGGGTGGATGGCCCGGCACCTGGACGAGGAGATCACCGTCGAACAGCTCGCGGAGCGGGCGCACATGTCCCCGCGGACCTTCGCCCGCCGCTTCCTCCAGGAGACCGGCACGACCCCCTACCAGTGGGTGCTGCGGCAGCGGGTGCTGTTGGCGCAGGAGCTGCTGGAGACCACGGACGAGACGGTCGACGCCGTCGCGGGCCGCTGCGGGTTCGGGAACGCGGCAGCCCTGCGCCACCACTTCCTGCGGACCCTCGGCACGACGCCGAACGCGTTCCGGCGCACGTTCCGCGGGCCCGGCGCCGCCGTGGCATGAAGGCACGCCCTCATTGGCCGAGAACCACAGGTCACTTGACCCAAACCCGCCCCATCCGTAGCCGGACGCTGACGTACCGTGAACACGGATGTCCGGACCACGCCCGCACCGCGTTCCGGTTCCGAACCGATCTCGCACACTGCTTGGGGGCCTTCATGTCTCGCACCGTCCGCACCGTCGCCGACTCCGGGGACAGCGGCTGGACCTGCGTCCCGCGCTGAGTCCCGTCGCGCGCCGCGGCCCCGTCCGGCCCGGCTCGAACCGTGCGAAGGCCCCCTTCCGGTCGCCCGGGAGGGGGCCTTCGCACGTGGCGGGGTCGGCCGGTGGCCGTCAGTTGTTGGGGACGGTCTCGTAGCGCGCGGTGCCCTCGGCCATCTGCCGCAGGGCGTCCTTGCGGTCCCGCTTGGACAGCCGGTCGATGTACAGGTACCCGTACAGGTGGTCCGTCTCGTGCTGGAGGCAGCGCGCGAAGTAGCCGGTGCCCCGCACCTTGATCGGGTTGCCCTGGGCGTCCTGGCCCTCGACCTCGGCGTAGTCCGGGCGGGCCAGCGAGGCGTACGCCGTCGGGACGGACAGGCAGCCCTCGTTGGAGTCGTCCAGGACCCGCGCGCCCGCCGGCAGCTCCACGAGCTTCGGATTGACCACGACCCCGGTGTGCCGGTTGCCTTCGTCGTCCGGGCAGTCGTAGACGAACACCTTGGCGTCGACGCCGATCTGGTTCGCGGCCAGGCCCACGCCCTCGGCGGCCTTCTGGCTGGCGAACATGTCGTCGATCAGCTGCGCCAGCTCGTCGCCGAACTCGGTGACGTCCTTGCACTCCCGGTGCAGGACGGGGTTGCCGACCACCGTGATGGGGCGGGCGGTGCCGCGCTCCCGGTGGGCGAGCTCACGCTCTGCACAGTCCTCGGTGTCGACGACGTACCCGTCGTTCACCTCGGCCCCGACAACCTCGTTCTCCTGCTGCGCCATGTCCGCCGTACGCCTTCCGTAAGTCACCAAGTCACCGTGTCGCCGGTGGCCACCGATGTGCCCGTACAGCCTAAGGCCCCGGTTCAGCAGACTTCTTCGAGATCCCGCCACTCACGGCTGTCCGGACTGTCCGCGACCCAGCCGTCGAGCAGCCCGCGCACCAGGCCGGGCGGCGCCGCGATACCGCATTCCCGCTCCGGGACCCACAGGGAACCGGACCCGGCCGTACGGTGCCCGAGCGGGCCCGGATGCCCCGGTTCGCTGTGGTCGTGCGGGTCCAGGTGCTCCCCGTCGCCCTCGTCGCTGGCCATCTCGCTCTCCGAGCAGGTCCGGCACAGCAGCCGCACCGAGGAGGACCAGTCCTCCGCGGCGAAGCCCGCGTCCGCGGCCAGCTGCTCCAGGGCGTCGCGGTCGGCCTCCCCGGCCGCCTCCAGCAGCACCACCCAGGTCGGCACCGGGGACGGGGCCCACAGCTCGATCTCGTCGAACACCGGGTACGAGGGGCCGGCCGCGGTGACCCGCTCGCCGTGCGGGACCCCGTCGTGCAGGACCACCTCTCCCCAGCGCCGCCCCGAGGAGGGCAGCGGGATCGACAGGACCTCCATGCGGGCCGGGTCCAGCCTGCGGCCCCAGACCACCTCGGCCTCGCCCTCGGGCGACAGCCGCACCGCGGCGCTGCCGAGTTCCATGCCGACCGGTTCGCCGCCGTGCCTGCCGCTGCCGGCGCCCGCGCCGTGCGGGTCGCCGGGCACCTTCAGCCCGTACGCCTGCCAGGCCCGGCGGGCCAGCGGCCAGTCCTGGAGGGCGGTCGCGGCGATCCCCACGTTCCACCAGTCCGGGGCGCCCGTCTCGCGGTCCAGCAGGGCCACCGCGCGCAGCCCGGCGGACCGGGCCTGCTCCCAGTCGTGCCGGAACTTGTGGAGCAGCGCCAGGTTGAACCAGGACTCCGACAGCCAGGGCTCCAGGTCCGCGGCTCTGGTCAGGAGCGCCCCCGCGTCCTCGTACCGACCGTCGCCGATCAGCGTGAACGCGCGGTCGGTGGCCTGCCGCCACGAGGCCGAGGGCCGATGCCGTACCTTCCCGAAGATCCTCACGATTCCCGCCTGCCTGGGGGCACCTCCCAGCGGTGGCTGGGGGACTGTGGTGCAGCCTTGCGGACACTCTTACTGGCATCCAACCATGCCCACTCGGACGGCCGCTCATTACCCATGGGTTACCCAGGCGGGACGGGAACAACTCTGTCACGCCCGCCCCTGGCCAGAACCCTCGCCAGGCACTCGACGACCTCCGGCTGGTAGTCGTGCCCGGTACCGAGGCGCAACCGCTCCAGGGCGGCCAGTGAGCCGCCCGGGTGACGGCCCCCGCCGCCGTGCCCGCTGAGGTCCTCGTACGCGTTCACGGCCCGCACGATCCGCGCGGCGACGGGCTGCTCCCGGTACGGGTCCGCCTGCCGCTCGACCACCACGGCGACCTCGGCGGGCACCCCGGTCTGGCGGGCCACCTCCCCGCCGAGCCCGGCGATCCGGCGGGCCTCGGCGGCGGGCAGCCCCGCGGTCGCCCCGTCCGGGACGGGGTCCACGAGGGAGAGCTGCCCGATGTCGTGCATCAGGGCGGCGTACTCCAGGACCGTGAGCTCCCGCTCCGACAGGCCCAGCTCCCGCCCGACCGCGCAGCTCAGGGCGGCGACCCGGCGGGAGTGTCCCGGCGGGGTGTACCCGGCGATCTCGGTGGCCCGGGCCAGGGAGGTGATGGTCTGGCGGTAGGTGGTGCGCAGGGCGGTGATCCGGTGGAAGGACATCTGGGTCAGCAGCAGGGGCACGCTGAACACCGGCAGGGCCCACAGCCCGGCGACGGCCACGCCCAGGGCCATCACCACGCCCGTGGCGCAGATCGCCGAGCCGATGCCGAGCTGGGCGCGGAGCTCGTCGCGCAGCAGGGGGCCGTAGGGCCAGCCGGTGCGGGAGCGGGCCAGGGCGGCGGCGAGGACGGCGTCGCACAGGGCGGTGAGGCCGAGCAGGAGCAGCAGGAAGACCACGAGCGCCGGGCCCTGCCCCAGCCGGCCCTCCAGCCGTCCGGAGTGGAACAGCGGCTGGAAGCAGACCGCGGCGAAGGCGACGGCGAGGACCCGGCGGGAGACGTGGTCGAGGCCCGGGCCGCGGCCGCGCGCGATGTGCGGGACGACCCCGGCGAGGGCCGCGGTGACGACGACCGCGACCGTCTGGAGCACCCCGTGCTGGCTGGGCTGTCCCGCGTTCTGGCCCAGCAGCGCGTAGGCGAGGGCTCCGGCGGAGCCGAGCGGCGCGGGCGTGCGGTCCTCGGCCGGGAGGTGGCCGGCGGCGTCCCGCCCGTCGCGCCGGGCCAGCTCCCCGACGGCCACCAGGGCCCCGAAGGCCAGGGCCACCCCGGGTTCCGCCAGGCCGTACCAGAGGGTGTGGCCGAGCGCCGCAGCGGTCAGCAGGCCGGCCGCGCCGCGCACGAGCCAGGCGGCGGACGGCCTCACGGCCCGTCCCCGGTCCGGCGGCGTGGCCGGGCGCTGCTGCCGCCCGGCTCCGCCCGCCCGCCGCCGGGGCCCGGCCGGGTACCGGGTCCGCCCCGCAGGACGGCCAGCGGGTCCCCGGGGGCGGGGGCCGCCGGGGGACCGTCGGGTGCGGGTGCGGGTGCGGGGGGTGCGGGAGCGGGCGGTCCGGCGGCGATCACCTGGAGGTCGTCGTCGGAGGTGACCACGGGATGCCAGCCGTGCCGTCCGATGGCACCCGTCAGGGCGTGCACCATCACGGCGTCGAACTGCGCCCCCGCGCAGCGCTCCAGTTCGGCCAGCGCGGTCGGCACCGGCCGGGCCCGGCTGTACGAGCGCGTCGAGGTCATCGCGTCGAAGGCGTCGGCCACCGCCACCACCCGGGCGAGGACGGGGATCTGCTCGCCGGTCAGCCCGTACGGGTAGCCGGAGCCGTCGACCCGCTCGTGGTGGTGCAGGATCGCGGACCGGGCCTCGCCGAGGAAGCCGATGCCGCGCACCATCTCGTGCCCGTACTCGGGGTGCAGTTCGATGATCCTGCGCTCCTCCGGGGTGAGCGGCCCGTCCTTGCGCAGCAGCCGGGTCGGGACGCCGAGCTTGCCGACGTCGTGCAGGATGCCGGCGATGCGGACCGTTTCGAGGCGGTCCTCGGCCATGCCCAGTTCGCGGGCGATCATCGCGGAGGCCTGGCCGACCCGTTCGCTGTGGCCCCGCGTGTAGCGGTCCTTGATGTCGACGGCCTGGACGAGGGCGCGGATGGTGGCCCGGTGGGCGGCGCGCTCGCGGTGGTACTGGGCGAAGACCCAGCAGGAGATGTACATCGGCAGGAGGACCAGCAGGGCGGCCGGAGGTCCGTAGGGGCTGCGCCACATGACGGCCATCATCAGCCCGGCCAGCCCGTGCAGGCAGTGCGGGGCGAGGGAGCGGGTGAGCAGGCCCTGCCACGCGGTGCGGGCGGGCCGGTGTTCGGCGGTGGCCAGGATGCCGCCGTCGAGGGCGGTGAGGACCAGGCAGAAGACGGCCGCGGCGGCGGCCGCGGGGAGCATCGCGTACGGGAAGTCGGCGATCCGGGCGGGCGCTGCCGCGGCGCCGGAGGCGGAGCCGCCGAGGGCCGCCGGCCCGTGCAGCAGGACGAAGGCCTGCCCGGCCGCCCAGGCCGCCGTCGCCTGCTGGGCGGCGTGCCACACGCGGCGCACCCGGGCGGGCTGCTCGGCCACGGTCTGGGCGAGGCCGCCGGGCAGGGCCACGAGGGCGGCGGCCGCGGGCGGCAGCAGGAACACGGCGGCCAGCAGGACGGGGAAGAAGGAGCCGATGCCCTCGGGCACCCGGCTGCCCGGCAGCGGGCGGGCCTTGAGGCGTTCGCAGCCGAGGTACAGCGCGGCGAGCAGGCCCACGGACGTCCAGGGCGTGGCGGAATCCGCCAGGGCCGGGGCGCAGCAGGCGCAGGCGACGAGGACGGCGCACAGGATGTAGCCGCGCGCGCCCGGTGGAAGTCCCCGCATGGCGCTCTCCTCCCCTGGGCCGCACGACCGTGCACACCGGGCGCCGAATCGGACCGGCACCGATTGGGGAGAATAGGTGGGGCCCCGCGGGAAGCGGACCACAATTTCACATTGCGGCACGCGCAAGCCCCCGGATTAGCACCTTCGAGTGAACGAAGTACCTGTCCGGGGGCGGCGGTTCACACGACGGGCGGAACGGCTCCTGCCGCGGTCAGCCCGTTGCCGGGCGGTCGGCGGTGACGGGGGCGTCGGCCGTGACGTCGTGGTCCGGCACCGCCTGCCCGGACCTGATCAGCTCGATCCGGCCCATCACCTTCGACCGCAGGTCGGCGGGTACGTCGTCCGACCCGCAGCACCGCTTGACCAGCTTCTTGACGGCCTGCTCCAGGCCGTACTTCTCCAGGCAGGGATTGCACTCGTCGAAATGGGTCTCGAACTTCGTGCAGTCGCTGTCCGGCATCTCGTGGTCGAGGAACTCGTACAGGTGGTCCAGGACCTCAGAGCACTCCGTCTCGTGCGGCTCTCCGCAACTCATGAGCCCGAGCCTTTCCGGTCGTTCGACTCTCCGGCACCCGCGGGGACGAGCCCGCGTTCACGGGCGTAGTCCTCCAGCATTCCGCGGAGTTGGCGTCGGCCACGGTGCAGTCGCGACATGACCGTACCGATGGGTGTACCCATGATGTCCGCGATCTCCTTGTACGCAAAGCCTTCCACGTCGGCAAGATAGACCGCGATGCGGAACTCCTCGGGGATGGCCTGGAGGGCTTCCTTCACGTCCGAGTCGGGCAGGTGGTCCAGCGCCTGCGACTCGGCCGACCGCAGACCGGTCGACATGTGCGACTCGGCGCGCGCCAGCTGCCAGTCCTCGATCTCCTCCGCGGCACTGCGCTGGGGCTCCCGCTGCTTCTTGCGGTAGGAGTTGATGAAGGTGTTGGTCAGGATGCGGTACAGCCAGGCCTTCAGGTTGGTGCCCTCGCGGAACTGGTGGAAGGACGCGTATGCCTTCGCGTACGTCTCCTGGACCAGGTCCTCGGCGTCGGCCGGGTTGCGCGTCATGCGCAGGGCGGCCGAGTACATCTGGTCGAGGTAGCCGAGGGCATCCCTCTCGAAGCGCGCGTTGCGCTCCGGGGTCGTCTCCTCCGCGTGGCCTTCGTCGGTCCCAGCGACAGGACCCACCTCCTCCGACTGCGTGGCGGCTCCGAAAGCGGACCCGCTCGAATCGGAGAATAGTCGACCTTCCCGGACCTCCGCCGCTTGAAGCGGGCTGCGCTTCGGGGCGGGCAGTACCGTCCAGTCCAGGTCAGCGCCCTGACGACGGTTGTGGCTGATGACCTGGGTCATGCGCTCCCTCTCCTCCGACAACTTCCCGTACGTACCGACATCCGGGACAACAGAAGGGCCGGGCGGGGCATTCCCGTGCAGGGGACGGGTTCTGCGCCCCGCCGCCGGCCGGGCCCCGGGGCCGATCGGCGTGCCCGGGGGCCGGGGCCTGCCCCCGGCGGCCGCCCCCGACCGGGGGCGGGGCCGGTCCGCGTCCTGCCGCCCCCCTCGGGCAGCGCTCGTGCGGCCCTCCGGCCGCCCTCGTCCGGGCCTCAGCCCGCGGGGCTCCCGCGGTCCGCGGGGCTCGCGGGGGCGGCGAGTCCGGCCAGCCAGGCCGCGGCCGCCTCGGTGATCCGCGCGAGGACCTCCTCCTGGGGAGGCGCCGCCCGCTTGGGCACGGCGAACCCGTGGTCCGCGTACGGGACCTCCACCAGCGTGTGCCCGCCGGCCGGGAACTCCTCCGGGCGCCCGAAGGGGTCCCTGGCGCCCTGGACCACGAGCGTGGGCCGGCCCGCGCCGGTGAGCTCGGCGGCCCGGGACTTCTCCGGTCGGCCCGGCGGGTGCAGCGGGAAGGCCAGCGCCAGCACCCCGGCCGCGTCCAGCTCGGCGGCGGTGCGGCAGGCCACCCGGGCCCCGGCGCTGCGGCCGCCTGCGACCACCGGCAGCCCGGACTCGGCAAGGGCCGGCCACAGCGCGCGCCAGCCCTCGTCCAGCACCTTGGGCGCGGCCGCGACCTTCTTGCCGGCCACCCGCCAGGGCTGCTCGACCAGGGCCACGGTGACGCCCCGGGCCGGCAGCGCCGCGGCCAGGGCGGCCAGGTCCCGGGCCTCGATGCCGCCGCCCGCGCCGTGGCCCAGCGCGAGGACCAGCTGCGGCCGGCGGGCGGCGTGCCAGGTGATGCGGGCCTCGCCCGCCGGGGTGGCGACGCTCTCGGTACGGGTGCTCATGCCCCCATCGTTGCGTCCCGCCCCGTCCGGTCAGAAGAGGGTGCCCTCCTCCGGCGCGGCGAGCTCCGTGAGGAGCTCCGGACCGTTGTTGCGCACGTTGCTCACCGCCGTGGACACCGGGTAGGCCCGCATCAGCCCGCCCGGCGGCGGCGCCAGCAGCTGCCGCAGCGAACCCTCGGTGTCGGTGTCCGCCGGGTCCAGCCAGGCGTCCCAGCGGTCGGGGGTCAGCATGAGCGGCATCCGGGGGTGGATCTCGGCGAGCGAGCGCGGCCCGTCGGCGGGTGCCGTGCCCAGCGGCGCGGTCTCGGCCTCGGTGGTGATCACCGAGCAGGTGACCCGCCAGGCGAGCGGGTGCGCGTCGGGCAGGGCCGGGTCCCGCCAGAACTCGTATATCCCGGCCATCGCGAAGACCGAGCCGTCGCAGGGCAGCACGAAGTACGGCTGCTTGCGGGCCCGCTTCCTCCTGCCCTCGACCTCCAGCTGCCGTTCGTCGGGGGCGGTGACCCACTCGTAGTAGCCGTCGGCGGGGACGATGCAGCGGCGCTGGGCGAAGGGCCGGCGGAAGGAGGGCTTCTCCGCGAGGGTCTCGGACCGGGCGTTGATCATCCGGGCGGCGCCCTCGGCGTTCTTGGCCCAGGAGGGGACCAGTCCCCACCGCAGGACGCGCAGCTGGCGAACCGGACGCGGGTCCGCGGCGTCCTTCAGGGGACGGTCGAGGACGACGTGGACCTCCTTCGTCGGCGCCACGTTCCAGTCGGGGGCCGGTGACTGCTCCGGCTCCCACCGCTCGATGCCGAAGACCTCCGCCAGGTCCTCGGGTTTCCGGCTCGCCGCATACCTTCCGCACATGGCTGCCACACTGCCATGGCATCCGCCCACCACCGCAAGGAGCCCGCCCCTCCATGGACAGCAGCACGACAGCCGGCCTGTGGGACCGGCTCACGGGCATACAGACCGCCCCCGAGCAGTGGCTGGTGATCGCGACGGGACTCGTCGCCCTGGCCGCCGTGGGGCCCCGCCCGCTGTGGCGGCTGTCGCGCAACGCGATCACCATCGCGCACGAGGGCGGACACGGCCTGCTGGCGCTGCTGACCGGCCGGCGCCTGGACGGGATACGGCTGCACTCCGACACCAGCGGGGTCACCGTCAGCCGCGGCCGGCCCACCGGACTCGGCATGATCCTCACCGCGGCCGCCGGGTACACGGCGCCCTCGCTGCTGGGCCTGGGCGGGGCGGCCCTGCTGTCGGCGCACCGGATCACCCTCCTGCTGTGGGCCGCCACCGCCCTGCTGGTGGCGATGCTGGTGATGATCCGCAACGCTTACGGGGCCCTGACCGTCCTGGTCACGGGCGGCACCTTCGTGGTGGTGGGCTGGCTGGCCCCGGCAGAGGTGCAGGCCGTGTTCGCGTACGGGGTGGTGTGGTTCCTGCTCCTGGGCGGCGTACGCCCGGTCTTCGAGCTCCAGGCCAAGCGGCGCCGCGGCGGAGCGCCGGACTCCGACGCGGACCAGCTCGGACGGCTCACCGGTGTGCACCCGGTGGTGTGGCTGGTGCTCTTCCACATCGTCGCGCTCTGCTCGCTGACCGGCGGCGGGCGCTGGCTTCTCGGTCTCTGAGACGGCGCAGCGATCAAGATCCGGGGCCGTGGGAAGCCACTAAAGTGGGGGCCATGACCGAGACCCCCTCGTCCCCCGCCCTCTGGCCCGCCCCGACCGCCGATGCCGCCGTCCACGCCACCGTCACCGTGCCGGGTTCCAAGTCGGTCACCAACCGCGCGCTCGTGCTGGCCGCGCTGGCTTCCGAGCCGGGCTGGGTGCGCCGTCCGCTGCGCTCGCGCGACTCCCGGCTGATGTCGGACGCCCTGCGCGCGATGGGGGTGGGCATCGAGGAGACCGTCTCGTCCAGCTCGGCGGGCGGGGGGGAGACCGGGGAGGCCTGGCGGGTCATCCCGGCGGGCCTGCACGGTCCGACGACCGTGGACGTGGGCAACGCGGGCACGGTCATGCGCTTCCTGCCGCCCGTGGCCACCCTCGCCGACGGCGACATCCGCTTCGACGGCGACCCGCGCTCCTACGAGCGCCCGCTCGGCCAGGTCATCACCGCGCTGCGCACCCTCGGCGCCCGCATCGACGACGACGGACGCGGCGCGCTGCCGCTGACCGTCCAGGGCGGCGGGGCCCTGGAGGGCGGCACGGTCCAGATCGACGCCAGCAACTCCTCGCAGTTCGTCTCCGCGCTGCTGCTCTCCGCCCCGCGCTTCAACCAGGGCGTCGAGGTCCGGCACGTGGGGGCGAACCTGCCCTCGATGCCGCACATCCGGATGACGGTGGAGATGCTGCGCGCGGCGGGCGCGCAGGTCGACACCCCCGAGGCCGGCGGCGAGAAGGACGTGTGGCGGGTCGCGCCCGGCGCGCTGCTGGGCCGCGACATGGTGGTCGAGCCGGACCTCTCCAACGCGCAGCCCTTCATGGCGGCCGCGCTGATCACCGGCGGTACGGTCACCGTCCCGGACTGGCCGCGCCGCACCACGCAGCCCGGTGACGCGCTGCGCCGGATCTTCACCGAGATGGGCGGCTCCTGCGAGCTGACCGACGCGGGGCTGGTCTTCACCGGGACCGGCAAGGTCCACGGCATCGACGTGGACCTCGGCGAGGTCGGCGAGCTCACCCCGGGCATCGCCGCCGTGGCGGCGCTCGCCGACTCGGAGTCGGTGTTGCGCGGGGTCGCGCACCTGCGCCTGCACGAGACGGACCGGCTGGCGGCGCTCACCCGCGAGATCAACGCGCTCGGCGGGGACGTCACCGAGACCGCCGACGGCCTGCACATCCGGCCGCGCCCGCTGCACGGGGGCACCTTCCACACCTACGACGACCACCGGATGGCCACGGCGGGTGCGGTGATCGGCCTGGCCGTGCCGGGCGTGCTGATCGAGAACGTGGCGACCACCGCGAAGACGCTGCCGGACTTCCCCGCGATGTGGACGGACATGCTCGCGGGGGACGGGGCGGACCCGGCCGCGCAGCGCGCGGGTGCGGGAGCGTAGGGCCCGTCATGCGCAGGTACGGCAAGCACACCGACGAGGACGACATCCGCCAGCGGCCCAACCCCAAGGGCAACCGGCCCCGGACCAACATCCGGCCCAAGCACGAGGACGCCTCCGAGGGCTTCGTCCTGACCGTCGACCGGGGCCGGCTGACCTGCCTGGTCGGGGACCGCACGGTGCACGCCATGAAGTCCAGGGAGCTGGGCCGCAAGGCGGCCGTGGTGGGCGACCAGGTCTGGATCGTGGGGGACCTGTCCGGCAAGAAGGACACCCTGGCCCGGATCGTACGGATCGAGGAGCGCAAGTCCGTCCTGCGGCGCACCGCGGACGACGACGACCCCTACGAGCGCGTCGTCGTCGCCAACGCCGACCAGCTGGCCATCGTGACGGCCCTGGCCGATCCGGAACCCCGCCCCCGGATGATCGACCGCTGCCTGGTGGCCGCGTACGACGCCGGGCTGGAACCGCTGCTGGTGCTCACCAAGTCGGACCTGACCTCCGCCGACAAGATCCTGGAGATCTACTCCACCTTCGGCCTGAACTACGTGGTCACCAACCGCGAGGAACTCGCGACGGGCGACGCCGCCGACCGGGTCCGCGACCGGCTCCACGGCCGGATCACGGCCTTCGTGGGCCACTCGGGCGTGGGCAAGACCACCCTGGTGAACTCGCTGGTCGCCGAGGACCGCCGGCGGGCCACCGGGCACGTCAACGCCGTCACCGGCCGCGGCCGGCACACCACCACCTCGGCGCTGGCCCTGCCGCTGCCGGGCGGGGACGGCTGGGTGATCGACACCCCGGGCGTGCGCTCCTTCGGCCTGCACCACGTGGACCCGTCCCGGGTGATCCTGGCCTTCCCCGAACTGGTCCCGGGCACCGAGGGCTGCCCGCGTGCGTGCAGCCACGACGAGGCGGACTGCGCACTCGACGCCTGGGTGGAGGCCGGACACGCGGACCCGGCGCGGCTGTACTCGCTGCGCAGACTGCTGCAGACGCGGGAGCGCCGGGAGGGCGACTAGGCAGAGGCGACCCGGGCCGGCGCCGCGGGGCGGGGTTTGCGGGGGGCCGTGTCCGGTGAATGGATAGGCCCACCAAGTGGCGCACGGGTTCTGGCCGGGACGCCGGCCCCGGACCGGGTCACGTGACGCGGGGAGGCATTCGACATGGCGTGGCTGCTCGTCGTGGTCGCGGGGTTCCTGGAGACCGGTTTCGCGGTCTGCCTGAAGCTGTCGCACGGTTTCACCCGGTTGTGGCCGACCATCGCTTTCGCGTGCTTCGCCCTCGGCAGCTTCGGCCTGCTGACGCTGGCGCTGAAGAAGCTGGACGTCGGTCCGGCGTACGCGGTGTGGACGGGCATCGGGGCCGCCGGGACGGCCATCTACGGCATGGTCTTCCTCGGGGACCTGGTCTCCACCCTCAAGCTGGTGTCGATCTCGCTGGTGATCCTCGGGGTCATCGGGCTGCAGCTGTCCGGTTCCGCGCACTGATCCCGGCGCCGGCCCGCGCCCCGGCCCGCGGGGCTATCCGGCGCAGGGTCGCAGCAGTTCGGCGAGCGCCGGGCCGGCCGGGCCCTCCGGCGGGGCGATCACACAGGAGAGCGCGAGCCGGACGGCGAGTTCGCAGCGCTGCGCCCCCTCCCCCGGGGTGAGGGCCGCGGCGGCCCGGTCCCGTACCTCGCGGGCCAGCTGGCCGGGGCCGGGCGGCCCGGCGTCCGGCCGCGGCGGCAGTCCGGGGGCGGGCAGCGCGGCGTTCCAGGCCCCGGTGAGCAGGGCCCGTACGACGGGCTGCGCGCGGGCCGCGCGCACGGTCCACTCGGCAACGGCGAGGAGCCGCTCGGCGGTCGTGGCGGGCGTGCCGAGGGCCCGGTCCACCCCGTCGAGGTACCGTTCGGCCTCCTGCCGGACCAGGGCGCGGCCCAGGCCGGCCTTGCCGCCGAACTCGTTGTAGAGGGTCTGCCGGGACACCCCGGCGGCGGCCGCCACGTCGACCATCCGCACGGCAGGCCAGGGGCGCGCGGCGAGCGCTGCCGCGGCCGCATCCAGCAAGGACTCCCGGGCTGCCGGCATCGTCGTCTCCCCACTGGCCTGGCGGCTGGGCCTCCCCGCCAGAGTTGACGGGGCGACAGGTCCTGTCAAGAGCGCCTCCCGGCCGCAGGGTGGACCTCGTTGGTGGGGGTCCGGGAGTCCCGATACTGTTCGGCCATGCCCGAGTATGACGATGACCTGCGCCTTGCCCTCGAACTCGCCGATGCGGCGGACGCCGTCACGATGGACCGGTTCCGCGCCCTCGACCTGGTGGTCGAGACGAAGCCGGACATGACGCCGGTGAGCGAGGCGGACAAGGCGGCGGAGGAGGCCGTACGGGCGGGGATCGCGGCGGCGCGTCCCGACGACGCGATCCTGGGCGAGGAGTACGGCCTGGTGGGCAGCGGCCCGCGGCGCTGGGTGGTGGACCCGATCGACGGCACGAAGAACTACGTGCGCGGGGTCCCCGTGTGGGCGACGCTGATCTCCCTGATGGCCGAGGGCCCGGACGGGGTCTTCGCACCCGTCGTCGGCGTGGTGTCGGCGCCCGCGCTGGGCCGCCGCTGGTGGGCGACCCGCGGCGGCGGCGCGTTCGCGGGCGGGGCGCTCGGTGCGACCACGGCGATCGGCGTGTCCAAGGTGGCGGGACTGGGCGACGCCTCCTTCGCGTACTCCTCGCTGAGCGGCTGGGAGGAGCAGGGCCGCCTCCCCGGATTCCTGGACCTGGCCCGGTCCTGCTGGCGCACGCGCGGGTACGGCGATTTCTGGCCGTACATGATGGTCGCGGAGGGCTCGCTGGACCTGTGCGCGGAGCCCGAGCTGAACCTGTGGGACATGGCAGCCGTCGCGGTGGTCGTCGAGGAGGCCGGCGGGCGTTTCACCAGCCTGGACGGGGTGGACGGGGTGCACGGCGGGAACGCCGCGGCCTCCAACGGGCTGCTGCACGCACCGATGCTGGAGCTGCTGCGCCCGCGCGGGTGAGGCGTGGCCGGGAACGGCCGGCGGGCGCGGGCGCACCGCCGGGCCCGCACATGCGTGCCCACGCGCCTTCTTGTCGGCCCCCCGCGTCCGTGGGAATCTGAGGATCCGCCTGCTTGTGCGCTTGTGAAGGCCTTCTCAAGTGCACCCATCGAGCGGCGGGACTCACCCCAGGAGGTGGCTCTCTTCATGCTCGTCCGTGACGCCATGAGCACCGTGATCCTCACCCTCGGCCCCGCACACACCCTCCGCCAGGCGGCCTGCCTGATGTCCGGCCGGCGCGTCGGCGCCGCCGTCGTCCTCGACCCCGACCACAGCGGGATCGGCATCCTGACCGAGCGCGACATCCTCAACTCGATCGGCGCCGGCCACGACCCCGACCGGGAGTCGGTGGGCGCCCACACCACCAACAACGTGGTGTTCTGCACCCCGGACGCCACCATCCAGGACGCCGCCGAGGCGATGGCCCACGGCGGCTTCCGGCACCTGATCGTCCTGGAGCACGGCGGCCCGGTGGGCATCGTCTCCGTACGCGACATCATCCGCTGCTGGGCCCCGGAGCGGCGCACGGTCCCGGCGTAGCGGCGGCGCACCGCCGCGGCCGGGAACGACGACGGGCCGGGACCCCCGAGAGGGTTCCGGCCCGTCGCCCTTGCCACGGCAAGCAGTCGGTCAGCCGCGGAGGGCCTGGACCGCGGCTTCCAGCCGCTTGCCGAAGTCGCCGTCCGCCTGGCGGAAGTTGTTGATGGCGCGCTCGACGATGTCGTCACGGGAGACCTTGGCGATGAAGCCGGACAGGTTCTCGATCAGACGGGCCTTCTCGTCCTCGGAGAACAGGCGGTAGAGGTTGCCCGCCTGGACGAAGTCGTTGTCCTCGCGGTGCACCGGGGCGGCGTGGTTGCCCGTGCCGCCGGTGACCGGGGTGGAGATCCACAGCGGACGGTCCGTCTGGTGCGGTCCGCCGAAGCTGTTGGGCTCGTAGTTCTTCGCGCCCTTGTGGCGGCCGTCGTACAGGGCGCCGTCACGGGAGTGGGTGCGCGCCTCGGTGGCGTGCGGGCGGTTCACCGGCAGGTGGTCGGCGTTGATGCCGACGCGGTAGCGGTGGGCGTCGCCGTAGCCGAAGAGGCGGCCCTGGAGCATCTTGTCCGGGGAGGGACCGATGCCGGGGACGAAGTGCGCGGGGCTGAAGATGCTCTGCTCGACCTCGGCGAAGACGTTCTCCGGGTTGCGGTTGAGCTCCAGCTTGCCGATCTCGATCGGCGGGTAGTCCGCGTGCGGCCACACCTTGGTGAGGTCGAACGGGTTGAAGCGGTACTCGGCCGCCTCGGCCGCCGGCATGATCTGGACCTGCACGGTCCAGCTCGGGAAGTCGCCGCGCTCGATGGCCTCGCGCAGGTCGCGTTGGTGAGAGTCGGGGTCCTCGCCGGCGAGCCGGTTGGCCTCGGCCTGGGTGAAGTTCTTGATCCCCTGGTCGGTCTTGAAGTGGTACTTGACCCAGAAGACCTCGCCGGCCTCGTTGTTCCACTGGAACGTGTGCGAGCCGAAGCCGTCCATGTGGCGGTAGGACGCCGGGATGCCGCGGTCACCGAAGAGCCAGGTCACCTGGTGGGTCGACTCCGGGCTCAGGCCCCAGAAGTCCCACACGTTGTCGGCTTCCTGCGAGCCCGTGTACGGGTCGCGCTTCTGGGTGTGGATGAAGTCCGGGAACTTGATGGCGTCCTTGATGAAGAACACCGGGGTGTTGTTGCCGACGAGGTCGTAGTTGCCCTCTTCGGTGTAGAACTTCAGCGCCCAGCCGCGGGGGTCGCGCACGGCGTCGGCGCTGCCCAGGTTGCCGGCGACGGTGGAGAAGCGCAGGAAGGTCTCGGTCTCCTTGCCGACCTCGGAGAGGAACGCGGCGCGGGTCCACTGCGAGACGTCGCGGGTCAGCGTGAAGGTGCCGTAGGCGCCGGCGCCGCGGGCGTGCACCACGCGCTCCGGGATGCGCTCGCGGTTGAAGTGGGCGAGCTTCTCGAGGAGGAGCTGGTCCTGAACCAGGACGGGGCCGCCGATGCCGGCGGTCTCGCTGTTCTGGTTGTCGGCGACCGGGGCTCCGGCCTCCGTGGTGAGCGGTCCCTGCGTCACGTGCGCCTCCTGCGTCATTCCTGCATGTCCTGTCCTCGGCCTGCTCGGCCGGTGCCGTACTCGATCCTACGATAGACTTTGTCTAAGTCAAGCAAGGTTCCAAAAACATACGGGTTCAGGAGTTACACCCAGTCCCCACACTGTTAGGCTGGCGTACATGAGTGACCTGCTGGATCGACTTCGCGGACGCGGATGGCGCATGACCGCACAGCGGCGCGTCGTGGCCGAGGTGCTCGACGGTGACCACGTCCACCTCACGGCCGACGAGGTGCACGCCCGGGCGGCGGCCCGGCTGCCGGAGATCTCCCGCGCGACCGTCTACAACACCCTGGGCGAGCTCGTGACCCTGGGCGAGGTGCTGGAGGTCTCCACGGACCGCCGCGCCAAGCGCTACGACCCGAACGCCCACCGGCCGCACCAGCACCTGGTGTGCGCCCAGTGCGGTGCGATCCGCGACGTCCACCCGGCGGGCAACCCACTGGCCGACCTGCCCGACACCGAGCGCTTCGGCTTCGTGGTCTCGGCGGTCGAGGTGACGTACCGCGGGGTGTGCCCGAACTGCGCCGCCGCCTAGCCCACCAGGGCCGTGGGACACGGAAGGGCCGGGAGCCGGAGCTCCCGGCCCTTTGCCGTTGTCGGACCGCAAACGACTCGAGGCCCGGATCCATGGGATCCGGGCTTCGGGCCTTCAGTAGCGGGGACAGGATTTGAACCTGCGACCTCTGGGTTATGAGCCCAGCGAGCTACCGAGCTGCTCCACCCCGCGTCGGTAAACCCGACTGTACGTGAGCCGGCGCGGCAGATGCAAATCCCTTCCGGGGCCGGCCGGCGGGGCCGGGGTCAGGCCGACAGCTCCTCGGCCAGGGCCTCGCGCAGCCGGGCCGCCCGTTCCGAGACCTCGGCGGGGCCGAGCTCCATGGCCCGCACGCACCACTTCTGCCCCTCGGCGAGGTCGCCGTGGCGCGCCGCGAGCAGGCCCAGACGCAGGGCCGCCCGACCGTGGCCGGCCACCGCCGCGCGGGTCCACCACAGGGCCGCCTCGGGCTCGTTGCCCTCGCGGGCCAGCAGCAGCCCGAGGTTGAAGGCTCCGTTGCGGGACCCGGCCTCGGCCGCCTCCCGGTACCAGCGGGCCGCCACCGCCAGGTCGCCCCGGGCCGCCGCCAGCATGCCGACGCGGACCTGCGCCCGCCGGTGCCCCAGCTCGGCGGCCCGCTCGTACCACTCCTCGCTCTCGGTCCGCGGGACGCCGGACAGCGGCTCGCCCAGCGCCACCGGCTCCGCGGGCGGGGCCAGCGACTCCAGCAGCGAGGCCAGCCGGAAGGCCGCCTCCGCGCTCCCGCCGCCGGCCGCGCAGCGCAGGTGCCGCTCGGCGGCCCGCTCCTCGCCGTCCCGCACCAGGGCGATGCCGACCTGGAGCGCCGCGTCGGTGTGGCCCGCCGAGGCCGCCCGCTCGTACCACTTCAGAGCCGTCCGGTCCTCGTCGCGGCTGGCGAAGAGGATGCCCAGGTTGAAGGCGGCGTCCACGCTGCCCGCCTCCGCCGCCTTCGAGAACCACGGCTCCGCGCCCTCCGCGTCGCCGCCCTGGAGCAGCAGGATGGCGAGCGCGTTGGCCGCTTCGCGGTGTCCCGCGTAGGCCGCGCGCCGGTACCACTGCTCGGCCTGCGCGGTGCGGTCCTGCGCGACGCACAGCAGGGCGAGGTTGTACGCCCCGTTCTGGTCGCCCGCGTCCATGGCCGCCCGGTACCAGCGCTCCGCGGTCTGCGTCTCCCCGCGGGCGGCGTGCAGCGCGCCCAGCGCGTTGGCCGCGTTCGCGTCGCCGTCCTGGGCGGCGCGGTGCCACCACACCGCCGCGTTCTCCTCGTCCCCGGCGTCGCGCAGCAGGAAGCCCAGCGCGCAGGCCGCGCGGGCCTCGCCCTGCTTGGCGGAGGTCAGGTACCAGCGCCCGGCCTCCTTCAGCTCGCCGCGCGCCTCCAGCAGGGCGCCCAGGTGCAGCGCGGCCCTTCGGTGCCCGCGCGCGGCGGCCTGGCGGTACCACTGCTCGGCCTCGACGGGGTCGCCCTTGCGCAGGTGGCGGGCGAGCCGGTAAGCGGCTTCGCGGTGCCCCTGTTCCGCGGCGGCCCGGAACCAGCGCTCGACTCCCTTGTCCCCCCGGTGCTCCAGCAGGTCGGCCAGGCCGTACGCGCCGAGGGCATGGCCGGACTCGGCCGCCTGGCGCAGCCAGTACTCGGCGGCGGGCTCGTCCCCGCGCTCGCGGAAGTGGCGGCCCAGGGCGTGGGCCGCCGGCGCCGACCCGGCGACGGCGGCGACGCGCCACCAGCCCGCGGCCTCTTCGGGGTAGCCCCGCTGGTGCAGGAGAACGCCGAGGTTGTTCGCGGCGGCCCGGTCCCCCTCGGCGGTGGCCCCGCGCAGGTACGGCTCGGCTCCGGCCAGGTCGCCGCGGCGCAGCAGCAGCGCGCCGAGCACGCTCATGGCACCGGGGTCGCCCTGGTCGGCGGCCACCCGGTGGCGGGCTTCCAGCTCGGCGTCGCTCGCCGTGTCGGTCTCGGCGAACATCTCCTGCGCGAAATCCGCATCGGTCAGCACGGTCTGCGCGTTGACAGCGGGAGCCGTCTCCTCGGCGCCCGTACCCGGCTCCGCCTCCGCCCTCACAAACCGCCCTGTCTCCAGCAGAGTTGACCTGTCCCCCATAAATCCCATCGTCGCATCACCTGCTACCCGCGTACACCTGGTATGTCGCAGTCAGTGAGGTCACTACAGCGTTTTGTCGACATGCCCACAGAGAGACAAGTCAAACACGCTCCTACCCCAACTCACTCTCCCTAGCTACCGCGTGTCCACTCCGGACATGACGAAGGCCCGGATCCCATGGATCCGGGCCTTCATCTTCAGTAGCGGGGACAGGATTTGAACCTGCGACCTCTGGGTTATGAGCCCAGCGAGCTACCGAGCTGCTCCACCCCGCGTCGGTGAAACCACAGTATCACGACGCGGGACGGGGCCCTTACCGACCGCAGGCGCGGCCGGCAAGGGCCCGGCGGCCGCTAGCCGCCCGGGGCGGGGGACGGCGTCAGCTTGGCCTCCGCGTCGACCGCCCGCTTCAGTGCGGCCTTGATCTCGTCCTGCGCCTTGCCGAAGGCAGCCCAGTCGCCGGCCTGGCGGGCCTTGTCGGCATCCTCCACGGCCTTCTGCACGTCGGCGAGCGCCGCCTTGACCGTCGGGTCGGTGGCGGGCGGCGGCGGGTTGGTGGTCCCGTCCGGCGGGGTCGTCGTCGGCGGGGTGCTCGGGGCCTCGGCACCGAAGACCACGTTCAACGCCTTCTCCAGGGTGTCCTCGAAGGCCACCTGGCCGCCGTAGGTCACCAGCACCTTGCGCAGGATCGGGTACTTCACGCCGCCGCCGCGCACGTACACCGGCTCGACGTTGAGCATCCCGCCGTCCAGCGGGATCGTCAGCAGGTTGCCGTACTCGACCTGCGAGTCGCCCCGGCTCAGGATGTTGATCTCCTGGGCGATCTCCGGCTTGGAGTTGAACTTGCTCTGCACGAGCTTGGGGCCGTCGACCGGGTTGCTCGTCGGCAGCTTCAGGACCCGGATCTTCCCGTAGTCCGGGGTCTTCGGGTCCGCGTTGATCGCCATGAAGGCGCTCAGGTTGTCGCGGCCATTCGGCGTGAAGGTGGTGGTGAGGGAGAAGACCTGCTCCTTCTCCTTCTGGTCCGGCATCTTCATCGACAGGTAGTACGGCGGAACCGCGTTGCCCGCCTTGGTCGTCGGGTCGTCCGGCACCGACCACGCCTCGCTGCCGCTGAGGAAGGTCTGCGCATCGGTGACGTGGTACCGGGTGAGCAGCTCGCGCTGGACCTTGAAGAGGTCCTGCGGGTAGCGCAGGTGGTCCATGAGCGGCTTGGAGATCTCGCTCTTGGGCTTCACCGTGCCCGGGAACGCCTTCATCCAGGTCTTCAGGACCGGGTCCTCGGTGTCCCACTGGTACAGCTTGACCGTGCCGTCGTAGGCGTCGACGGTGGCCTTCACCGAGTTGCGGATGTAGTTGACCTGGTTCTCCTGCGCCACGACCGCGCGCTGGCTGTTGGTCAGCGAGTCGGCGGTGGTGTCGCCGAGGGTGGTGCGGGAGGCGTACGGGTAGCCGTTCGTCGTCGTGTACGCGTCGACGATCCACTGGATCCGGCCGTCCACGACCGCCGGGTAGGGGGCGCCGTCGATGGTCAGCCAGGGGGCGACGGCCTCGACGCGCTCCTTGGGCGTGCGGTTGTACAGGATCCGCGAGCCCTCGCCGATGGCACCGGAGTAGAGGATCTGCGGCTCGCTGAAGGTGAGCGCGTACGCCGCCCGGTTGACCGGGTTGTCGAGGCTGACGCCGGAGCCGCCCTGGTAGCTCGTCTCCTTCTCACCCTTGTCGTCCGAGTAGTCGAGCTCCTTCTGCGGACCGCCGACGATCGAGTACTGCTTGGTCTGCTCGCCGTAGTAGATCTGCTGCTCGAAGGTGCCGAGTTCGCCCTTGGACGGCAGGTCGGACTCGATGAAGACCGGGTCGCCGGTCTTGGTGACCTCGGTGCCCTTGGCCGCGACCACGCCGTAGCCGTGCGTGTAACGGAAGTGGTCGTTGATCCAGTTGTTCTTCGGGATGCCCGCGAGGTTCAGCTCGCGCAGCCCGATGACGGTGTCCTGGCCGTTGTACCGGTCGACCGCCAGGGTGGGCGGGAAGCCGTAGTAGCCCTTGTTCTGCTGGAGCTGCTGGAAGGCCGGGGAGACGATGTTCGGGTCGAGGAGGCGGATGCTCGCCGTGGTGTTGGCGTCGGCCCGCAGCTTGTTCTTGTCCGCGTTCGCCGGAGCGGCTCCCGCGTACTCGTCGACCTTGGTCTCGGCGATCCCGTAGGCGTCACGCGTCGCCTTGATGTTCTTCTCGACGTACGGGGACTCCTTGGCCTGCTCGTTCGGCTGGACCTGGAACTTCTGCACGATCGCCGGGTACAGGCCGCCGATCAGGATCGCCGAGAGCACCATCAGGCCGAAGCCGATGACGGGCAGCTGCCAGGTGCGGCGCCACAGCGTCGCGAAGAACAGCGCGGCGCAGATCGCGGCGATCGCCACCAGGATCGTCTTGGCCGGGAGGTACGCATTGGCGTCGACGTAGCGCAGGCCGGTCCAGTTGTCCGCGGCCTTGAAATCGCTGGACTTCACGGCGAGGCCGTACCGGTCGAGCCAGTACGCGATCGCCTTGAGGGTCACGAAGAGGCCGAGCAGCACCGACAGGTGCCCGGTCGCCGCGGCGGTGGCCCGGGCGCCCGGGCTGGTCACGCGCAGTCCGCCGTACAGGTAGTGCACGACGGCCGCGGCGATCACCGACAGCACGACCGCGGCGAAGCCGAAGCCGAGCAGGAAGCGGTACCAGGGCAGGTCGAAGGTGTAGAAGGACACGTCCAGGTGGAACTCGGGGTCCTTCTGCCCGAAGGACACCCCGTTCACGTACATCAGCCAGGTCTTCCACTGGCCGGCCGCCGAGGCGCCCGCGATCAGGCCCACGAGCACCGCGATGCCCAGGAGCAGCCACTTCTTGTACGGGGCGATGCTCATCCGGTACCGGTCGAGGCTCTGCTGCTCCATCGACATGGCGCTGAGCGGGGGCCGCAGCCGGTACGCCAGCCAGATGTTCAGCCCCACCGCGCCGGTCATCAGCAGACCGAAGACCGAGAACAGCCCGATCTTGGTCCACAGGGTGGTGGTGAAGACCGAGGAGTACTTCACGGAACGGAACCAGAGCCAGTCCGTCCAGAATCCCGCGAACATGATGAAGAGCATGGCCAGGACGGCCAGCACGCCCAGGGTCATGAGGAGAGTGCGGGCCCGCCGGGACGGTCGGCCGACTCTCATCCGTGGCCCCGAGGGGCCTCCGCCGCGGTCCGGCATCTGGAAAGCCAAGGTGCGCACCTCTGAAAGTCGCTGTATCCGGTGTGAAGGGGGCCCTCGATCGTAGAGCCCACTCATGCAACTTACTGAGGCTTTGGTCAGTTCCCGGTATCCGGTGGAAAGGAGGCAGGATGTTGTCCATGTCCAACCTTTCGCCTTCCCCCGGCACGCCGATGGCGGCCAGCCCGCTGACCCGTGCCTGTCTCGAGATCGACGAGTACGCGGCCGGACTCGGCTGGGACAAGCCCGCCCGGCTGTTCGCCCTCGTCGACACCGCCCGGCTCAAGAAGCAGGAGCCGCGGCTGGCGAGCCAGCTCGGCCTCGACCAGGACGACGCGGGCAAGTCTTCCCTCACCCCGATCGAGCAGGAGGAGGTCCCGGCCGGCACTCCCCTCGACACGTTCCTGGGGACCCTCGCCTGGCCCGACGCGGTCGTCGGCTGCGCCCTGACGGTGGAGCGGCTGATGCTGCCGCCGTCGGCGGAGGCCTCCGTACCGGAGGGCCTCGGCGACAAGCAGCTGGCGAAGTGGGTCGCCGGCCACCCGGAGCGGCAGGAGGTCCGCCTCACGGTGGCCGTGCTGCGCGACGGCTCGCGTGAGTCGGCCGTACGGCTGCGGGAGAAGGACTCCTCGACCGAGGTGCTCACCGGCGGCAACCTGGTCCCGGGGCTGGCCGAGGCCCTCGCGGCGACGTTCTCCTAGTCCCGCACGGGGCGGGCGGGGCCGGGCCGGACGCTCAGGAGGTGCTGCTGCACTGCGGCAGCCCGGCCTTGTCCCCGGTGCGGATCTTCTCCAGGGCCTTCGTGGCGTCGTCGATGGTGGAGACCTTCACCAGGGTCAGTCCGCCGGGGACGTCGGCGGCTGCGGCCGCGCAGTTCTCGGCGGGCGTCAGGAAGAACTCGGCGCCGGCCTGGCGGGCGCCGATGGTCTTCATCTGGATCCCGCCGATCGGGCCGACCTTGCCCTTGTCGTCGATGGTGCCGGTGCCCGCGACGAACTTCCCGCCGGTCAGGTCCTCCGGGGTGAGCTTGTCGACGATGCCGAGGGCGAACATCAGGCCGGCGCTGGGGCCGCCGACGTCGGCCAGCTTGATGTCGATCGTGAACGGGAAGGTGTGGTCGCTCCCGGCGCGGATCCCGACGACGGCGTGGCCGTCGCCCTCCGCCTTGCCCGTGGTGATGGAGACCCTGGCGGAGCCGGTGGGCTCGCGGTGGGCCTTTGCCGCCTCGGCCACCTCCGTGGCGGGCAGCACGGTGAACTCCACCGGCTCGCCGGCCTTGTGCCGGGTCACGTAGGTGGCGACGTCCTCGGGGCCGGTCACGGGCCGGCCGTCGACGGCCTGGACCACGTCGCCGGCGTGCAGCTTGCCCTCGGCGGGGCTGTCCTTCACCACGGTGGAGACGATCACCCGCGCGGTGACCGGGATGCCCAGCTGGCGCAGGGCCGCCACCTTGGCGCTCTGCTGGGACTGGCTGAACTCCTCGGCGTTCTCCTGCGAGGACTGCTGCTCCGTCTTGCCGTCCGGGTAGAGGTTCTCGTGCGGGACGACGATGTTGTCGCCCGCCAGCCAGCCGTACACCGCTTCCAGCAGGTTCATGTCGTAGTCCGCGCCCGTGACGCGGACCGTCGTCATGTTCAGGTGGCCGCTGGTCGGGTACGTCTTGCGCCCCGCGATGTTGAGGACGGGCTCGCCGTGCGAATCGCCGAGCGTGTTCACGGTGGGGCCGGGGCTCATCTCGGAGTAGGGGACCTTGATGAACACCCCTGCGCAGAGCAGCGCGAACAGCATCAGGGTGGAGGCGAGCATCGTCGCAGTGCGGCGTGGCATGGATCCGACAGTACGGGACGGCCCTGGCGGGCGGCCCCTGGGGCCGGGCCGTACGGGGGCGGTCCGCGGAACTCTCAGCGGATTCTCACGGGACGCCTCAGACGGCGTCGGAACCGGAGTGCGCCTCCGCCTTCGCCCGGGGCCGGTCGGACCGGTCCATGGCCTCGCGGAAGCGCGCGTAGCCCGCGAGCTCGGATATGTCGCCCTGGGTACGGTCCCGGGCCGCCCAGCTGCCCCATATCGCTGCGCCGACCGCGGCCAGCAGCGGAATCAGCAACCACGCCAGTGACGCCATGGGCGAGCCTCCCTACCCCGAGAAGTACGTGTCGTTGGTGGCTTCAACGCTGGTGCCCGGACAGGGGTTACGCAAATCGAGGGCGTGTTGCGCGGCCGAACGGGTGCGAGGCTACCCCCCTCCGGGGGGTGTTGCGCGCGCGGGGGTTCGGCCGGCGGCCGGTTGTGCCGTCAGCAGGCCCCGACCCATTCCTCGGTGCCGTCGGCGAAGGTCTGGTGCTTCCAGATGGGGACCTCGTGCTTGAGGTCGTCGATCAGCATCCGGCAGGCCTCGAAGGCCTCGCCGCGGTGCGGGCAGGAGACGGCCACCACGACCGCCAGGTCGCCGACGGCCAGGTCGCCCACCCGGTGCACGGCGGCCAGGGCGCGGACCGGGAACTTCGCCACGACGCGCTCGGCGACGCGGCGCATCTCCGCCTCCGCCGTCGGGTGGCAGGAGTAGCCGAGCGCCTCCACGTCCGCCCCGCCGTCGTGGTCGCGCACCGTGCCGACGAAGAGCGTCGTCCCTCCTGCCGCCTCGTCCCCGACGGCCTGGAAGACCTCGTCGATCGAGAGCGGGGTGTCACGGATCTGGAGCAGCCGGATCGGGTCCGGAGCGGCCTGCTCGCCGGGGTGGTCGAAGTGCGGTGCCATACCGTCCATCGTGCCCTAGCCGCCGCCGCGGCGAAATAGCCGGATCACCCGGCGCACGCCGTCCCGATTGGGAGCCTCCTACAGGAAACCGCTGGTGGTGGCCGGTTTCCGGCCAGCGGCCCGGCCGCCCGGAGCCGGAGCCCTCCGGTCCCGCCCGGGCCCGGCGCGGGCGGCGAGCCGGGTCCGGCCGGGCCGCGAGCACGCCCCGAGGGGGCCTTGAGGGTCCGCCCGGCGCCTCAGATGCCGCGGCGCTTGCGGGCACGGCGGACCGCGGCGGCGGCGCCCAGCAGGGCGACCGTCGCGCCGGCGGCGCCGGCGGCCGTCGCGGCGTCCTTGCGGCCCAGCCTGCGGCCCGCGACGGTGTGCCGACCGGCGACCTCCTGGAGCAGCTCGGCGAGCACCTCCTCATTGGTCCAGCGGGGGCGCCAGCCCGCCGCGTGCAGTCCGCTGACGCTGACCACCCACGGGTGCATCGTGTACGCGAGGTCCCCGGCCGGGGACGGGGTCAGGCCGATCCGGTGGAGCCGGGCCGCCGCGCCGAGCGCGACCGCCGAGGGCAGCTCCATGCGGCGGATGCCGCTGAGCTCCTCGACCTCCTCCTGTTCCAGCCAGCCCTCGCAGCCGACGGCCAGCTCACCCTCGACCTTCTCCAGGGCGGCGTATTCCAGGGCGCTGACCAGGTCCTCCACGTGGCAGAACTGCCACGTGGGGCGGGAGCCGGCCACCACCAGCAGGCGCGGGGACTCGAAGTAGCGGGTCAGAGCGGTGTCGGTGCCGCCGACGAGGACCGCCGGACGGACCACGGTGACGTTGAGCCCGGGGTGCGCGCGGGGGGCCCGCCGCCCCAGCCGCTCGATCTCCAGCAGGTCTCCGACGCCCGTGGCCTCGGCGGTGGCCCGCAGCTCGGAGTCCTCCGACAGCGGGATGTCGTTGTCCGGCAGCGCCCCGTAGACCATCGCCGAGGTGCACAGCACCACGCGGTGCACCCCGGCCGCGGCGGCTGCCGTCAGGACGGTCTGGGTGCCGCGCACGTTGTACGCGGTGCGGGCCGCGGGGTCCGATTCGAGGTCGAGGTCCAGCGCCAGGTGCACCACCACGTCCGCGCCGCGCAGCTTCTCGGCGATCGCAGGGTCCCGTACGTCCAGGACGTGCCACTGGGCGGCCGCGCACTCCCCGCGCCGCTCGTCGATGGCCAGCACCTGCTTGACCTCGTCGGAGGAGGCCAGGCGCTCCACCAGGGCCGCGCCGACCCCGGAGGCCGCACCGGTGACGGCGACCACCGGGGCGTGCCGCCGGGAGCCGTCCGGGTTACGCGGCTGGCGAACGCCGGCGGCGCTGTCACCGTCGTCGGGGCGGTTTTCGGCGTCGTGGGTCGCGGGGCTGTGCTTATCCGAAAACTGCGGATCCGGGGAACTCACCAGGCGTCTCCAGCGGTTGTCTTCAGTAGGGGCGCGCCGTGACGCGTACCCACCAGGTGATGTCCATCCTGCCGCAGCCCAGGAGTCGGCGGAGCACCGAGCCCGGAAGCGGGTGGGGTGTCTACGCTGGGTGGTGTTGTCGGACCATTGCCCGTCGGCACCCGCCGGCGGCCCTACGAGCCGAGGAAACCCGTGAGCGACACCCCATTCGGATTCGGCCTTCCGCCGGAGGAGCCGGAGAACGGCGACGAGGGCAGGAAGAAGGGCGGTCAGGGCGGTCAGGGCGGCCCCGCGAATCCGTTCGGGTTCTCGGGCATGGGCCTGCCGGGCGGCGCCGGAGGCCCGGGCGGCGCGGACAACCCGTTCGCCGCCATGTTCGGCGCGATGAACCCCGGCGACCTGGGCGCCGCCTTCCAGCAGCTGGGCCAGATGCTCAGCTACGAGGGCGGTCCCGTGAACTGGGACATGGCCAAGGACATCGCCCGGCAGACCGTGGCGCAGGGCACTGCGGACGGCGTGAAGGACTCCAGCGTCGGCGTCGCCGAGAAGTCGGCGGTCCAGGAGGCCCTGCGCCTCGCCGACCTGTGGCTGGACGATGCGACCTCCCTTCCGTCCGGCGCCGCCACCGCCGTCGCCTGGAGCCGCGCCGAATGGGTCGAGGCGACCCTTCCGGTGTGGAAGGAGCTCGTGGACCCGGTCGCCGAGCGCGTCGGCGCGGCCATGGGCGGGGTCCTGCCCGAGGAGATGCAGGCCATGGCGGGCCCGCTGCTCGGCATGATGCGCTCCATGGGCGGGGCCATGTTCGGCCAGCAGATCGGCCAGGCCGTGGGCACCCTCGCGGGTGAGGTCGTCGGCTCGACGGACATCGGGCTTCCGCTGGGCCCCGCCGGGAAGGCCGCGCTGCTGCCCCTGAACGTCGCGGCCTTCGGCAAGGACCTGGGCGTCCCCCCGGACGAGGTGCGCCTGTACCTGGCCCTGCGCGAGGCGGCCCACGCCCGGCTCTTCGCCCACGTGCCGTGGCTGCGCTCGCACCTGTTCGGCGCGGTCGAGGGGTACGCCCGCGGCATCAAGGTCGACACCTCCAAGCTGGAGGACGTGGTCGGCCAGCTCGACCCGTCCAACCCGGAGCAGCTGCAGGAGGCGCTGGCGGGCGGCATGTTCCAGCCGCAGGACACGCCCGAGCAGAAGGCCGCCCTGGCCCGTCTGGAGACGGCCCTCGCGCTGGTCGAGGGCTGGGTCGACGCGGTGGTGCACGCGGCGGCGAAGCCCCGGCTGACCTCGGCCGACGCCATGCGCGAGACGATGCGCCGGCGGCGCGCCTCGGGCGGTCCGGCCGAGCAGACCTTCGCGACCCTGATCGGCCTGGAGCTGCGCCCGCGCCGGCTGCGCGACGCTTCGCGGCTGTGGGCTTCGCTGACCGACGCGCGCGGTGTGGACGGCCGGGACGGGCTGTGGGAGCACCCGGACATGCTGCCGACGGCCTCCGACCTGGACGACCCGGACGGCTTCGTGCACCGCGAGCAGCTGGACTTCTCCGAGATCGACAAGATGCTCGGCGAAGCCGCCCGCAGGCAGGACGACGCCGGCGGCAACGGTGCCGTGGACGACGCGGGCGACCAGGACGGTGAAGGTCAGAAGTGAGCCTGTACGACGACGCGGTCCTCGTACTGAAGCAGTACGAGGACCAGCCCGAGCTGCGCGACCTCTACCTGGAGCACCTGGCGGCCCATCCGGACGGGGTCTACAAGCCCTGCCGGGCCGGGCACGTCACCGGCAGCGCGCTGGTGGTCGACCCGGACCGCGGGCGCGTTCTGCTCACCCTGCACAGGAAGCTCGGCATGTGGCTGCAGATGGGCGGCCACTGCGAGCCGGGCGACGCCACGCTCGCCGACGCGGCCCTGCGGGAGGCCGCCGAGGAGTCGGGCATCGCCGCCGGGCTGAGCCTGGTCCCCGGCGGCCCGGTCCGGCTGGACCGGCATCCGATCCCGGAGCCCTGCAACTGGCACCTGGACGTGCAGTACGCGGTGCTCGCCCCGGCCGGGGCGGTGGCGGAGATCAGCGAGGAGTCGCTCGACCTGCGCTGGTATCCGTACGCGCAGGTGCCCGAGGTGGCCGATGCCTCGGTGGTCCGGCTACTGGAGGCGACCCTGGTGCGGCTCGGCGCCTGAGCGGAGCCGGGGGCCGCGGGCGGCACGGCTCAGGGGCGGTCCCCGTCGGGACCCCGCCCCTGAGCCGTGGCCGTGCCCGGGACGCTAGTTCCAGGCGTTGTTCTGGTTCTGCGCGTGGGCTCCGTGCTGGCCCATGCCGAACTGCGCCGCGGCGCCCTGGCCGAGCTGGGCGTTCTGCGGCGGCAGCACCTCGCTGGGCTGCACCAGCGCGAAGCCGGTGCCGAGGAAGCTCAGCTCCCAGCCCTCGCCGGTGTTGCCGCGGCGCCGCCACACCCCGGCGGAGTGCGTCTGGGCCTGCATCTGCACGCGCAGCGAGGTGGACCAGGCGACGATGGCGTCCGCGTCGGCGTTGACGTACTTGTCCGGGGTGACCTGCATCATCAGCGGCTGTCCGGAGGTCATCAGCGCGACCTTGCCGCGGCCGCTGATGTTGAGCTGGTACTTGCCGGAGCCGGAGATCCCGTACTGGCTGTCCACCGCGATGACCTCGATGTGCAGGGTGGAGTCCAGGGCCAGCACGTAGCTGCTGTCGACGGTGAGCGCGTCGTGGTCCACGTCCACGACGTGGACGTACTGGGCCAGGTTGGCCAGGTAGACCGTGCCCTGCCCCGAACACCGCATGAGGTCGAGGCCCTCGCCGGTGCGGCGGCGGGCGCCGCGCTGGTTCGCGCTCTGGTACTCGCCGTCGAAGTCGATGATCCCCTGGTAGGCGACCATGGCGCCCTTGCGGGCGAGGACGTCGTCGGAGCCGGTCAGTGAGACCCGCAGCAGCTGCGGGTTCTGCACGGCGTACCGTTCCTGGGACTGCGCCTCTGCGTGGGCGAAAAGTGCACTCTGCATGATGTGTCCGCTCCCCCTCAGCCCCGGGCCCGGAGCCGGTCGGTGCTGTCCTCGCTCGGCTGTACGACGACGATGCCCTGGCCGGAGAAGGCCATCTGGTAGGCCTCCCCGCTGCCCCGGCCGATCATCGACGAGGCCTTGAAGCTGCGCTTCCCCTTGACCTTGAGGTTCGGGGACCAGGCGACGAGCGCGTCGGGGTCGACGTACGTCTCGTCCTCGCCCCGGCCGCAGTCGACCACGATGGGCGTGCCGCGGGAGGTGATCGCGACCCATCCGGTGCCGGAGACCTGGACGTTGAACAGGCCCTGGCCGGCGAACTTCGCCATGCCCTTGACCCGCTCGACGCCCCACTGGAGGTGGGCGTCGAAGGCGAGCAGGTTGGTGCCGTTGACGGACAGCGCATCGTTGTCGAGGTTGATGACGACGACGTCGGCGCCGTAGTCGGCGAGGTAGAGGAGCCCGTCGCCGGTGCACTTCATCAGGGGGGCGCTCTCGCCGGTGAGCCACTGCGAGGCCATCTGGCGGACGGCCGGCGGGTTGGGCTCGTACTGGACGAAGCCCTCGTAGGCCACCATCGAGCCGGTACGGGCGAAGAGGTCCTGGCCGCTCTGCATGGCGACCTTGAGCATGGCCCGGCCGTGGTTCTCCATGCGGGCCCGGACGGGGGTCGGGGCGTAGCCCGCCAACTGCTGGTTCATTGCGTTCATGTCGGGCTCCCTCAGACCTCGTACGGCTGGACGACGATGAAATTGCCGGGAGCGCCGCGGAACTGGAGGTTCACGGTCTCCCCGCTGTGGCCGGGGTAGGCGTTGCGCCGCAGCCGGACCTGGCTGGACAGGATCACCTGGGAGGCGGCCGACCACGCCACGATGGCGTTGCTGTCCGCAAAGGTGGTCGGGGTGACGGGCAGGACGACGGGGACGCCGCGGGTCTTGACGATCACCGTGCCGGTGCCCTGGAACTGCATGGTGAACAGGGCGCCGCCGGGGATGCCGTGGCCCTCGATCCGGCGGACCTCGTGCTGGAGGGACTCGTCGAAGGCGAGGACGTTCTCGGCGGAGACGCACAGGGCGTCGCCCTGGAGCTCGACGGCGTGCAGGTGGGCGCCGTTCTCCGCGAGGAAGACCTGGCCGCGGCCGGTGCAGCGCATGAGCTGCATCTCCTGGCCGGTGGCGTTGCCGACGATGCGGCCGGCGAAGCCCGCACCCTTGTAGCTGAAGTCGACCTTGCCCTGGTACAGGACCATGCTGCCCTGGCGGGCCAGGACGGCCTGGCCGCCCATCGCGAGGTCGACCCGCATGAGCTGCTGGTTCTGCGGGGTCCAGCGGGCTCCGGTGGGAGCTTCCTTGTACGGCTGGAGCGCGGCGGCGAGCCCGGCTCCGGCGGCGGCCTGCGACGCGGTGCCGGGCTGCTGGCCGTAGGCGGGCGGCTGGGCGGGGACCTGTCCGTGGCCGGGCTGCTGCCCGTAGGGCGCAGGGGCCGGGGCCGGCGGGGGGACCTGGGCCGGGTACGCCCCGGGGAGCTGGCCGTACGAGGGCTGCTGCGGCGGCTGGCCGTACGGGGCCGGGGGCGGCGGGGCGAGCGGCGCGGCCATGGTGGGCGCGGCGTGCACGGGCGCGGCCGGCGGCTGGTAGGGCTGCTGGTGCGGCTGCGGTTGCTGGTGCGGCTGCGGGGCGGGGCCGCCGAAGGACGGCGCAGGGGCGGGGGGCTGCGGGGCATGGGCCTGCGGCACGTGGGGCTGCGGGGCCGGGGCGCCGAAGGAGGGTGCGGGGGCGGCGGCCTGGGGCGGCGGGGCGAAACCGGGCGCCGCGCCGGACTGGGCCGGGACCTGCTGCCCGGGCTGCGCCTCCTCGGCGACCTCGCCGCCGAAGTTGCGCAGCAGCGCGTCGAGGCCGCCGTCGAAGCCCTGGCCGACGGCGGCGAAGCGCCACACGTCCTTGAGGTAGAAGTCGCCGAGCATCACGGCGCGCTCGGTGGTGAACTCCGAGCCGGTGAAGGCGTAGCGCACGACCTCCTCGCCGCCGGCGACGATCCGGATGTAGCCCGGTCCGATCTGCGACATCTGTCCCGCTCCGTCCACCGTGGCGGTGAAGGACAGCTTGTGGATGGACGGCGGGATGCGGTCCAGGGTCACCCGGAAGGACTCGGTGTCGCCGGCCTGCTGACCGAGCAGCTGGATGGACTCCTCGGGCGATTTCGGCTGGTTGAAGAAGACGAAGTAGCGGTCGTCGGAGAGCTGCTCGTTCGCGTCGAGGCCGAAGCAGCTGATGTCGAAGGCGAGTCCGGGCCCGGCGATCTGCACACCCACGTACAGATCGGTACCTGCCGTCAGATCACTGATCTTGGCCTTGTGGCCGCGTTGGAATTCCCTGGCCATACGTAACGACCGTCCCCCATCCCGACTGTGAATGCGTGCCGCTCAGGCTAACGGCATCTGCCGACATCCGGCCAAGTCGGTACCGACCCGGTACACAACGCGGCGCACCGCGCCCCGGCGCCCGGGGCCCGGCGCGGTCAGGCGTCCGGGGCGGTCAGGCGTCCGGGGAGGTCAGGCGTCCGGGGAGGCCGGCGCCGGGGGGAGCCGCTCGGCCGCGACCACTCCCTCCAGGTAGCCGCGGGCCCGCTCGGTCCGCGGATAGGACTCCAGCAGCTCCCAGAAGCGGGGGCCGTGGCCGGGCACGAGGAGGTGGGCGAGTTCGTGCAGGAGCACGTAGTCGACGACGTACTCGGGCATGCCCTGGAGGCGGTGCGAGAGCCGGATGCTGCCCTCGGCCGGGGTGCAGGAGCCCCAGCGGGTGTTCTGGTTGGTCACCCAGCGGACGGAGCGGGGGCGGGCCCGGCCGCCGAAGAACTGCTCGGACAGGCGCTCGGCGCGGGCGGTGAGCTCCGCGTCCCCGAGGGTGCGCCTGCTCTCCTGGGCGGCGAGCTTGTCCAGCATCACACCCACCCAGCGCTGCTCCTCCGCCTCGGACATCCGGGCAGGGATCAGGACGACCGTACGGTCACCCTCGCGGTAGGCGGATACGGTCCTGCGGCGGCGCGCGCTCCGGCGGACTTCGACGGCGCGCTGCTGGGGGTCGGCGGACACGCCACGACGGTACCCGCAAGGCACGGTCGAAGTCGCGCCCCTCCGTGGTGAGAACGTGATCGGTTCGCAGCCGGTACTGATCACCCTTCCCTTTTCATCCGATACGACAGATACCCCCCGCCTGTGGACAACCCGCCGCACCGGATTCGGCGGACGGGCAGGGTTGCCGCAGCAGGAAGAACCAAGACGGACCGGACGTGCCGCGGCACGGGAATCGGGGGGACGGCGATGCATCCGAAGGTGAAGGGGGCCCTGGCACGGGCCTGGCGCGACCGCGAGACGGTGCAGTTCGGGGTGACGCCCGCCCACGCGGTGGTGCTGGGCCCGGTGGACACGGCGACCGGCTCCTTCCTCGACCGGATCGACGGGACGCGGGGGATGGAGCTCCTCAGGGCCGAGGCCGTGGGGATGGGGCTGCCGGAGGGCCGGGCCGACGCGCTCGTCAGACGGCTGGCGCAGGCCGGCCTGATCGACGACGCCGGCGCCGGCGGGCCCCGGGCCCAGGCCCTGCGCAGCCGGCCGGAGGCCTTGGAGCGGCTGGGCCCGGATCTGGGCTCGCTCTCCCTGGTCAGACGGGAACCCGGCGGGGATCTGCGCGCCGTCGCCGCCCGGCGGGCGGCCCGGGTCCAGGTGCGGGGCTGCGGCCGGGTCGGCGCCGTGATCGCCGCGGTCCTGGCGGGAGCCGGGGTGGGCCGGGTCGAGGTGCTCGACGGCGGACGGGTGGAAGCGGCCGATGTGGCTCCGGGCGGGCTGGGGCCGGGCAGCGTGGGGCGGCTGCGGGCCGGGGCCGCCGAGCGGCTGGTGCGGGAGTGCGCCCCCGGCCGCGCTCCGCGGTCGGCGGAGCGGGAGGGCCCGGAGCCCGCGCTGGCCCTCGTGGTGGTCGCGCCGCGCGACGGGCTGCAGGCCTGGGCGCCCGATCCGGCCGCCGCGACCGACTGGATCGCCGCGGGCACCCCGCACCTGTACGCGGGGGTGCTTGAGGGGACCGGGCTGGTGGGGCCGCTGGTGCTGCCGGGCGCCACGGCCTGCGCGGGGTGCATGGAGCGGGACCGGGTGGAGCGGGACCCGGCCTGGCCGAGGATGCTGGTGCAGTGGCGCTCGGCGCACCGCCGCCGCGCCGCGGGCGCCTGCGACCTGGGGCTTTCCACCGCGGTGGCCGGGCTGGCCGCCGCCCACGCCTTGTCCTTCCTGGACGGGGAGCTGCCCGCCTCCACCGCGGCCCGCTGGGAGGCCGCCCTGCCGGGCCTGCACTGGGAGCGCAGCGCCGTCGCGCCCCGGCCCGAGTGCCCCTGCGGTGCGGCAGCCGGCGGCGGCGAACCGGGGAGCGACCCGGTGCAGGTTCGCGAGCGGGAGCCGATGCGGGTTCGCGAGCGGGAGCCGGTGCGGGTTCGCGAGCGGGAGCCGGTGCGGGTTCGGGAGCGGGCGCGGAGGCGGGAGCCGGCAGGGCGAGGCACGGGCGCGGGTGGCCGGGGAGGGCCATGACAGGATGCCTGTGTCCGAGGGGCCACCCGAGCCGCCGCTTGCGGCGCAGCTGTCTGGGAAACGGAGGGGCGAATGTCTGATCTTCCCCGGAAGGCGGTCACGCGTACCGTCAAGCTCGCCGCGCTGCCGCTCGGCATGGCGGGCCGGGCCACGTGGGGGCTCGGCAAGCGGCTCGGCGGCAAGTCCGCGGAGATCGTGGCGCGCGAGCTCCAGCAGCGCACGGCCGACCAGCTCTTCCGCACGCTGGGTGAGTTGAAGGGCGGGGCCATGAAGTTCGGCCAGGCCCTGTCGGTCTTCGAGTCCGCGCTGCCCGAGGAGATGGCCGGACCCTACCGGGCGGCGCTGACCAAACTGCAGGAGGCGGCCCCGCCGCTGCCCGCGGCGACGGTGCACAAGGTGCTGGCGGAGCGGCTGGGCGAGGACTGGCGCGACCTCTTCGAGGAGTTCGAGGACAAGCCCGCCGCGGCGGCCTCGATCGGGCAGGTGCACCGCGCGGTCTGGCACGACGGCCGGGAGGTCGCCGTCAAGGTCCAGTACCCGGGGGCGGGCGAGGCCCTGCTGTCGGACCTCAAGCAGCTCAGCAGGTTCGCGGGGCTGCTGGGCCCCCTGATGCCCGGCATGGAGATCAAGCCGGTGATCACAGAGCTGCGGGAGCGCGTCACCGAGGAACTGGACTACGAGCTGGAGGCCGAGGCCCAGCGGTCGCACGCGGACGCCTTCGACGGGGACAAGGACGTGGTCGTCCCGGACGTCGTGTACCAGGGGGACCAGGTGCTGGTCACGGAGTGGCTGGAGGGGACCCCGCTGTCGGAGGTGATAGCCGACGGCACCCAGGAGGAGCGCGACCGCGCCGGGCAGCTGCTGGCCCGGTTCCTCTTCTCCGGCCCGGCGCGCACCGGGCTGCTGCATGCAGATCCGCATCCCGGCAACTTCCGCCTGGTCAGCGGCGCGGACGGCCGGACCCGGCTGGGCGTGCTGGACTTCGGGACGGTCGACCGGCTGCCCGGCGGCTGGCCCAAGCCCATCGGCCGTTCGCTGCGGATGACGCTGGACGGTGACGCCGAGGGGGTCTACGGGCACCTGTGCGCCGAGGGCTTCGTGAAGAAGTCCATCGAGCTGGACCCGGATGCGGTCCTGGACTACCTCAAGCCGATCATCGAGCCGGCCGAGGCGGAGGAGTTCACCTTCACCCGGCCGTGGCTGCGCGGCCAGGCGGCGCGGATCGCCGACCCCCGCTCCCCCGCGCACCAGTTGGGCCGGCAGATCAACCTGCCGCCCTCGTACGTACTGATCCACCGGGTGACGCTGAGCACCATCGGGGTCCTGTGCCAGCTGGGCGCGACGGTGCGGCTGCGGCAGGAACTGGAGTCCTGGCTTCCGGGGTTCCTGCCCGACGAGTGACGGCCCGGTCAGGTCGGGGCCGGCCTCACCACCAGGAGGAGTCGAGACGGCTTTCGATCGCCCGGAGGTTTTCGCGCGCGCAGACGACGCAGAAGAACTGTCTGCTCCCGTTCTCCACCGAGCAGGTCCAGGTGGGCGGGGCGCCGTCGGGAGCTCTGGTTCCGCAGCGCGCGCAGACGGCGGGCTGGGCCTCGGTTCCCGGCTGAGCGGGGTGGGGAGTCGGCTGGTCCACCTCCAGACGATATCCCCGTCGGGGGTGGCAGCCGTCCGCAACGCACCGGGGGGACCGGTCCGTTCGGACCGGTCCCCCCGGTGAGCTGTTCTCGGCTGTCAGTGCATGACGGCCATGGCCAGCGCGCGCCGGGCGCGCAGCGAGACGCGCTCGGCACGCCGCTGCATGCGGCGCGCGGCGACCAGGCGCATGGCGTGACGCTCGGCGTCCACCTCGCGCATGCGGTCGTCCATATGGGCACGGGCCAGGGCTTCTGGGATGAGTTGCATTTCACGGGTCCTGTTCTGACGCGAGGTGTTCGCGCCGGCGGTGATGAAGTCTGCGTGGGCGGCGCCGTGCGGCTGCGCGCTCGTGGTGTCGGTGGTCATGAGGGCCTGCTTCAGGGGGTCGTGCGTCAGGGGGCGGTCGATGGTTCCCGCGGCGTTCATGCCGCGACCGGGTTCTTGCGCGGGCGGCCACGCGGGCGCTTGCGGGCCACGACCACGCCCTGGACGAAGAGCTCGCCACCCCAGACACCCCAGGGCTCGCGGCGCTCGATCGCCCCGGCGAGGCAGGCCTCGACCAGGGGGCAGGTACGGCAGAGCGACTTGGCGTACTCGACGTCCGCCGGGGACTCGGCGAAGAAGACCTCGGGGTCGAAGGTGCGGCAGGGGACGGGGACGCCCAGGTTCTCGATGGCGTCGTCGAGCGCGGTGAGCGCGGTGAGCGGGGTCAAGGCGTGGTCCTCCGGGACTGCGGGCGGGGAGATCGTACGGTTCTGCGGTACGGACGGGGCGTGCGCTTCGAGTTGCACGGTGGTTTCTTCCTCGTCTTGTTCGGCTAGTCGTTCCGGCCGGTCGGCCGGGTGCGGCTGGGCTGCAATCTCACCGACTGGCACTGCCAGTCCCGAGGCCCCTTCGCTCCGTCGCCCCCGGTCGGGGACAAACAGAAGGGCCGCGGATCCCGGGTGGGGTTCCGCGGCCCTGAAGGCGCCGGCCTGATCATGCGATCAGGCTGGATCACTCCAGGGTTCGAGCCCGCGGTAGGCCCACATCAGGTGGTGCTGCTGCTTGGTCTGCTTCGTGTCGGCTCCGGCACCGGCTGCGGCGGCGAAGACGTAGGCGCCATGCGCCTTCGCTTCTGCTGCCAGTACTGCCACCGGTGCCAGGGTCGGTCGCTCATTGCGCTCGCTGACCGGAAGGGTCGCCAGCAGGGCAGGGCGGCCGGCAGAAATCGCGGACGCACCGGTGCCCCGGAGGGAGACGGAACCGAGCAGGCAGGAAGCGGCGACCGAGCGATCGGTCGTTTTGGTGAAGGTGATGAAGCTGGCCACTGGTCTCGCCTCCTCTCGGCGTCTCGGGGACCCGGCCCGAGGGCCTGTCCCATGCGTATTCGGATAAGTACAGCACGGATCGGGGGCTTCGGAGAAGCCACCGTTTCCGTTGCTAAGAACCTATGGGGATTCGCCGGGCATGTGCAAACTATTTTTCCGACGAGTTTCTACGCGTCGTCGCCATCCCCGCCGTCGAGCTCCTGACCTGCGCAGATGGCCAGGACCTCGGCTCCGTACCGGTCCAGCTTCCGGCTGCCGACTCCAGAGATCATCGAGAGCTCCCCGGGCTCCGTCGGCGAGGCCTCCGCGATCGCCATGAGCGTCTTGTCCGTGAACACGCAGTACGCGGGCAGCCCCAGCTCCTTCGACTGGACCGCGCGCCAGTCCCGCAACCGCTCGTACAGGCCCTCGTCCATGTCGGACGGGCAGTCCTCGCAGCGCAGCAGCTTCATCTCGCCCGCCTCGGTCAGGGTCTTGCCGCAGACCCGGCACAGCGCCGGGCCGCGGCGGCCGCGCTTGCGGGGCCCGGGCGGGGCCGCCGGACCGCTGCCCGGGGCCGCGGAGCCCGGCCGCAGGCCGTTCAGGAAGCGGCTGGGGCGCCGGGAGGCCCGACCGCCGGGAGCGCGGGAGAGGGCCCAGGAGAGCGTCAGGTGCAGCCGCGCCCGGGTGACGCCGACATAGAGCAGCCGGCGCTCCTCCTCCACCTGCTCGTCGGTCTTGGCGTACGTGATCGGCAGCATGCCGTCGGTGAGTCCGGCGAGGAACACCGCGTCCCATTCCAGGCCCTTCGCCGCATGCAGCGAGGCCAGCGTGACGCCCTGGACCGTCGGGGCGTGCTGGGCGGCCTTGCGCTCCTCCAGCTCCACCGTCAGGTCGGCCAGGGTGGCGCCGGGCCGGGAGCGGGCGAAGTCCTCGGCGAGCCGGACCAACGCGGCCAGCGACTCCCATTGGTCGCGCACGGCTCCGGAGCCGGCGGGCGCTTCGCCCGGCCAGCCGGTGGAGCTGAGCACGGCCCGCACCTGGGAGCCCAGGTCGACGAGGTCCTCCAGCAGCGGGTCGTTCCCTCCGGAGCGGGCGGCCCCGCGCAGGGCGAGCAGCGCCTTCTGGACCTCGGGGCGCTCGAAGAACCGCTCGGCCCCGCGCAGCTGGTAGGGCACGCCGGCGTCGGCGAGGGCCTGTTCGTACACCTCGGACTGGGCGTTGATGCGGTAGAGGACGGCGATCTCGCCGGCCGGGACGCCGGCCGCGATCAGGTCGCGGATCCGGCCGGCGACGCCCTCGGCCTCGGCGGGCTCGTCGGGGTACTCGGCATAGACGGGGTCGGGGCCGGTCTCGCGCTGGGAGACCAGTTCCAGCCGGTGTTCCGCGGCCCGGCCCCGGGCCTGGTTCAGCAGCCCGTTGGCCAGGTGGACCACCTGCGGGGTGGACCGGTAGTCGCGGACCAGCTTGACCACGGTGGCCTGCGGGTGACGGTTGCGGAAGTTCAGCAGGTGGTCGGGGGTGGCGCCGGTGAAGGAGTAGATCGTCTGGCTGGCGTCGCCGACGACGCACAGGCTGTCGCGCTCGCCGAGCCACAGGTCCAGCAGCCGCTGCTGGAGCGGGCTGACGTCCTGGTACTCGTCGACCACGAAGTGCTGGTACTGGGTGCGGATCTGCTCCGCGATGTCGTGGCGGTCTTGCAGGATGCCGACGGTGAGGAGCAGCACGTCCTCGAAGTCGATCATGCCGCGGTCGCGCTTGAGTTGCTCGTACGTCCCGTAGATCTGGGCGATTTCGGCCATGTCCCGGGGGGCCTCGCGGCCCGCCTTCAGGGCGGCCGCCGGATAGTCGGCGGGCACGGTCTGGGTGACCTTGGCCCACTCGATCTCGCCGGTGACGTCGCGCAGCTCGCCCCGGTCGAGGCGGATGCGGCAGCGTGCGCCCGCCTCGGCGACGAACTGGATCTTGCGCTCCAGCAGCCGGGGCACCTCCCCGCCGACGGCTTTCGGCCAGAAGTACTGGAGCTGGCGCAGGGCGGCGGAGTGGAAGGTCCGGGCCTGGACGCCGCCCGCTCCGAGGGTGCGCAGGCGGCCGCGCATCTCCCCGGCGGCCCGGTTGGTGAAGGTGACGGCGAGCACGCTCGCGGGCATCAGCTGGCCGGACCGGACCCCGTAGGCGATGCGGTGGGTGATGGCGCGGGTCTTCCCCGTCCCGGCACCGGCCAGGACGCAGACCGGGCCGCGCAGGGTCGTCGCGACCTCGCGCTGCTCCGGGTCCAGGCCCAGGAGCACCGCGTCGGCCGAGTCGGCGAGGTCGGTGCCGGCCGGGAAGGATGGGGAGTGCGTTGCTGCTGTCACCCCGCCATGCTGCCAGGTCTCGAGTGCCGGGCGGGAAACTTGTCCACAGGCCGCCCTTGTCCGTCGTACTTGTCACACCGGGTGCGCAGGACGAGCCGTTGCCCCGCCCGGGGGAATGGCGGCGCGGTCCCGTACGTTCGACTACTCGGACCACCGAGACCCCACAGAGGAGCGCAGCATGCAGGACACGGGTTCCGTGACGATGTACAGCACGACCTGGTGCGGCTACTGCCGTCGGCTGAAGTCGCAGATGGACCGCGAGGGCATCGCCTACACGGAGATCAACATCGAGCTCGACCCGGAGTCCGCGGCGTTCGTCGAGAAGGCCAACGGCGGCAACCAGACCGTCCCGACCGTCCTCGTGGTCTCCCCCGCGGGCGGCGAGTCGGTCATGACGAACCCGAGCCTGGCCCAGGTCAAGCAGGCCCTCGCCGTCTGAGTCCGCCCGCGGGCCGCAGGCCCCACGTGCGTTGGAGAAGGCCCCCGCCGCGGCGGGGGCCTTCTCCGTGTGACGAGGACGACACCAGCGGCCGGGGGTGCGGGGCCGGGGGCTATGCCAGGGGCCGCGGCAGCGGCTTGCCGTACCAGAGCTCCACGAGGCGGGCCGCGATGGAGATGCCCGCGGGCGGCAGCACCTCGCCCGTCTCGATGGCCGTGCGCAGGTCATCGCGGGAGAACCAGCGCGCCTCCTGGATCTCCTCGCCGTCCACGGTGATCTCCGAGGTGGTGGCGCGGGCGGTGAAGCCCAGCATCAGGCTGTACGGGAACGGCCACGGCTGGCTGGCCACGTACGCGACCTCGCCGACCTTGACGCCCGCCTCCTCCCAGACCTCGCGGATGACGGACTGCTCGATCGACTCGCCCGGCTCCACGAAGCCGGCCAGCGTCGAGAAGCGGCCCTCCGGCCAGTGCACCTGGCGCCCCAGCAGCGCCCGGTCCTGCTCGTCCGTCACCAGCATGATCACGGCCGGGTCGGTGCGCGGGTAGTGCTCGGCGCCGCAGCCGGGGCAGCGGCGGATGTGCCCGGCGGCCGCGACCACCGTGCGCTCGCCGCAGCGGGAGCAGAAGCGGTGCATCCGCTGCCAGTTCTCCAGTGCCACGGCGTGCACCATCAGCCCGGCGTCGCGCGGGGACAGCAGCATCCCGGCCTCGCGCAGGCCGGCCGCGCGGGCCGACTGGTCCATGCGGCCCGGCAGCGAGTCCTTCTGGAGCGCGAAGTACCGCACGCCGTCCTCGTCGGTGCCGAGGAAGTAGCGGTGCGTCTCGGTGACCGGTGCCTCGAAGGCGGGGGTCATCACGATGGCGGTGCCCCCGTCGGGGGTGTCGTCGATCAGGACCTGGCCGCCGGAGACCACGAAGACCCGGGTCGTCGGGTGGCTCCAGGCCGCGGCGAGCCACGCCTCGTCAAGGCGGTGGTGTGCGGCGCGGTCGATGCCGCTGGGCGCGGCCAGCGAGAGCGGGCGCTCGGTTTCGGTGCTCACGGGTACTTCCAACTCCCCCGGTGGTGGGACGGGCAGGCAGGGCGGGTGCGGGTGCGGGTGGCGGCGCCGGCGGGTCAGCGGGGGGCGGCGGCCAGGTCTCCCCAGAGGTAGGCGGCCGTCTCGACGCCCTTGAGGAGGAGGTCCAGTTCGACCTTCTCGTTCGGCGCGTGCCAGCCGTCCGAGGGGACGGAGATGCCGAGGAAGAGGACGGGGGCGTCCAGGACGTCCTGGAGGTCCGCCGCCGGGCCGGAGCCGCCTTCCCGGGTGAACCGGACCTTCTCCCCGAAGGCGCGGCCCATGGCCCGGACGACGGACTGCAGCGCCGGGTGGTCCAGCGGGGTCAGGCAGGGGCGGGTGGGCGCGCCGAAGGTGATTGCGTGCCGGATGCCCGCGGGGACGCGGGCGGCGACCCAGTCCCTGACGACCGCCTCGACCTCGTACGGGTCCTGCCCGGACACCAGCCGGAAGGACAGCTTCAGGTGGGCGGAGGCGGGCACGATGGTCTTGCCGCCGGGGCCCTGGTAGCCGCCCCCGATGCCGTTGACCTCGGCCGTCGGGCGGGCCCAGACGCGCTCCAGGGTGGAGTAGCCGGCCTCGCCGGAGGCGGCGTGGGACTTGGCCGTGCGCAGCCACTCGGACTCGTCGAAGGGGAGTTCGGCGATCAGGGCCCGCTCCGCGTCGCTGAGTTCGGCGATGTTGTCGTAGAAGCCGGGGAGGGTGACCCGGCCGTCCTCGTCGTGCAGGGCGGCGACCAGGCGGGCGGCGACGGTGGCCGGATTGGGCACGGCCCCGCCGAAGGCGCCGGAGTGGATGTCCTGGTCCGGGCCGTGGAAGTCGATCTCGCAGTCGGCGACACCGCGCATGCCCGTGCAGACGGTCGGGGTGGTCTCGGACCACATGCCGGTGTCGGAGACGATCACGACGTCGGCGGCGAGTTCGCGGGCGCGGGCCTCGACGAGCGCGCGGAAGTGCGGCGACCCGGACTCCTCCTCGCCCTCGATGAGGAGCTTCAGGTGGACCGCCGGGGCCTGGGCGCCGGTCGCCGCGAGGTGGGCGCGCACGCCGAGGGTGTGGAAGAAGACCTGGCCCTTGTCGTCGGCGGCGCCCCGCGCGTACATCCGGCCGTCCTTGACGACCGGTTCGAACGGGTCGGTGTGCCAGCCGTCGGCGAGGGCGGCCGGCTGTACGTCGTGGTGCCCGTACACGAGGACGGTGGGGGCGTCCGGGTCCTCGCTCGGCCAGTGGGCGAAGACGGCCGGGGCGCCGGGGGTCTCCCAGACCTCGGCGACCGGGAAGCCGGTCTCCTTGAGCTTCGCGGCAAGCCATTCGGCGCTGCGGCGTACGTCGCCCGCGTGCTCGGGCTGGGCCGAGACGGAGGGGATGCGGAGCCACTCGGCGAGGTCCTCCAGGAAGGCCGCGCGGTGGGTGTCGATGTACGTGCGGACGGCGCTGTCCGGCGTGGTGTCGCTCATGGCCACGAGCCTAACCGTCCGTGCGGGGGGCATCGCCGGTGCCCGTTGCGCCTTGGAGGATCCGCTCAAGACGGGCCCGGTCGGGCAGGTCGCGGGGGCGGATGACGCGGCCGCTGCGGACGTGCAGGAAGGCGGCGGAGACCCGGTCCAGCGGGGTGCCGGTCGCCTCCGACCAGGCCAGCCGGTAGACGGCCAGCTGGAGGGGGTCGGCCTCGGTGCTGCGGCCGGTCTTCCAGTCGACGATCTCGTACGAGCCGTCCGGGTCGCGGTACACCGCGTCGATCCGGCCGCGCACGACGCGCCCCGCGAGGGTCAGCTGGACGGGGGCCTCCATGCGGTACGGGGTCCGCTCGGCGTACGGGCTGCGTTCGAAGGCGGCCTTGAGCGAGTCCAGGTCGGCCTCGTCGGCCACCTCCTGGTCGGAGCCGGGCAGCTCGGTGGCCGGGTCCAGCACGTCGAGCAGCGGCAGGGGCAGCTCTTCGAAGCGGGACTCGACCCAGGCGTGGAAGCGGGTGCCCTGGCGGGCCGCGGGCTGCGGCGGCCGGGGCAGCGGGCGGGCGAGGTCCCGGGCGAAGCCCTGCTCGTCGGCGGCGAGGCGGAGCAGCTGGCTGGCGGAGAGCGCGGCGGGCAGCTCGACGTCGCGCACGGCGGCCCGGGACCGGCGCAGCTCCCCTTCGAGGGCTTCCAGGTCCCGGTCCCAGGACGCGACCGCCCGGGCTTCCTCGGGGGTGAGCGGGCCGGGTCCGGCGGCGGCCGGAACGCCGTCCGCGGCAGGCCGGGCGGCCGGGGCCCGCGGCGCGGCCCGGTCCGAGCCCGCCCGGTCCTCGCCCGCCCGGTCCCCGCTCGCCCAGTCCTCGCCCGCCCAGGGGTCGCACGCCCAAGGGTCGTCGGCCGGGCCGTCCGCGGCGGGTGCCGGCAGGCCGGCGGGCCGCACCGGGGCCGGGTCGGGCTCGGGGCCGGGGTGGGGGCCGGGGTCGGGGCCGGGGTCGGGCTCCGGGTCGTCGTGCTCGTCCGGCCAGGGCTCGTCCCCGTGGGCGGGGTCCTCACAGTCCGGGGGCCACAGGTAGGCCTCCTCGTCAGGTTCCGCGGGCGCGGGCGGCGGCGGGTCCGCCAGGTACGCCTCGACCAGGGAGGCCGCGGCGCGGCGCAGGACCAGGGAGGCCGGGTCCAGGGGCAGTGGCCAGGAGTGGTCGGCGCGGCCCTCCTCGGACAGGGCCGGGTTCTCCGCGTCCGGCTCCGGCTCCCCGGCCCAGGCCTCGATCTCCCCGTACCCGGCCGCGCAGTGCTCGTACAGGGCGGTCAGGAAGGCGGACGGGCCGCGGCGCTTCTTCTGGGTCGGGCCCCACCAGTGGCCCGAGGCCAGCAGAAGGGACCGCGGCCGGGTGAAGGTCACGTAGCCCAGGCGGAGCTCCTCCGTCGCCTTGTGCTCCTTCAGGGCGGCCTTGAAGGACTTCAGCCCGGCCGAGGTCCAGTCCGGGTCGGCGGGCAGGGTCGGGGCGTCGCCGCGCAGCGCGTATGGGAGCACCTTGGCGTACGAGGTCCAGGCCTCCGGCGCCTTCTCCTTGGGGAAGGACCCCGCACACAGGTCGGGGACGACGACCACGTCCCATTCCAGGCCCTTGGACTTGTGGGCCGTCAGGACCTTGACCGTGTTCTCCCCGCCGGGCAGGGCGTGGTCCAGGCCCTTCTCGTACTGGGCGGCCGTGCGCAGGAAGGCCAGGAAGGCGGGCAGCGTGGCCTCGCCGTCCAGGGCGGCGAAGCCGGCCGCCACGTCCAGGAAGTTCGACAGGGTCTCGCGGCGGCGGGCGGCCAGCGCGTGCGGGGAGGCGGACAGTTCCACTTCCAGGCCGGTGGCGGCCAGCACCCGGTGCAGGACGTCCATCAGCGGGTCGGCGAGGGCACGGCGCAGGTCGCGCAGTTCCTGGGCGAGGTGGGCGAAGCGGACCCGGGCCTGCGCCGAGAACGGCAGGTCGTCCTGGGCCTGTCCGGCCCCGTCCAGGAAGGTCTCCAGGGCGTCGGCCAGCGAGACGACCTCCACCGGGTCCACGCCCTCGACGGCCGCCGCGAGCCGCTCGTCCGCGTCGGCCTCCGCCCCGGCCGGGGCCCGGCCGACGAGCAGCCGGGCACGGCGGCCGAGCAGCGCCAGGTCGCGGGCGCCGATCCGCCAGCGCGGGCCGACGAGGAGGCGGACGAGGGCGGCATTGGCACCCGGGTCCTGGAGGACCTCGCAGACGGCGACCAGGTCGGCGACCTCGGGCAGGTGCAGCAGCCCGGACAGGCCCACGACCTCCACCGGCACGTCCCGGTCCACCAGCACCGCCTGGATCCGCGCGAAGTCCCCGGCGGACCGGCACAGCACGGCGATCTCCCCCGGCTCCGTCCCGGTGCGGACCAGGTGGGCGACGGAGTCGGCGAGCCACTGCAGTTCCTCGGCGTGCGTCTCCAGCAGCGCGCAGCGGACCGAGCCGGCCCGTTCGGCGCCGGGGGCCGGGCGGAGGGCTTCGACTCCTTCGTGCAGGGCGCGCAGCGGGGCGGCGAGGCCGTTGGCGAGGTCGAGCAGGCGGCCGCCGCTGCGCCGGTTCTCGCTGAGGGACAGGCGGGCGGCCGGGGTGCCGTCGGCGTGCGGGAAGTGCTCGGGGAAGTCGTCGAGGTTGGCCACGGAGGCGCCGCGCCAGCCGTAGATGGCCTGGCAGGGGTCGCCGACGGCGGTGACGGGGTGCCCGCTGCCCGCGCCGAAGAGGCCGGACAGCAGCAGCCGCTGGGCGACGGAGGTGTCCTGGTACTCGTCGAGCAGGACCACCCGGAACTCCTCGCGCAGCAGTGCCCCCACCTCGGGCCGGGTGGTGGCGAGCTGCGCGGAGAGCGCTATCTGGTCGCTGAAGTCGAGGAGGTCGCGGGAGCGTTTGGCGGCGCGGTAGCGGCTGACGAGCTCCAGCAGCTCCAGGCGGCCGCGGACCGCTTCGGGGACCTTGCGCAGGTCCTCGTTGGTGAGGCGGGCGCCGGCGAGGGTGTCCAGCAGCGCGGTGTCGTAGGCGCGCAGCCGGGCGGGCTCGACGAGGTGCTCGGAGAGTTCCGCGTCGAGCGCCAGCAGGTCGCTGACCAGGTCGGGGACGGACTTGGTCAGCGAGGGGTAGGGGCCGGGGGCCTCGCGGAGCACCTTCGCGGCGAGCTGGAAGCGGGTGGCGTCGGCGAGCAGGCGGGCGCTGGGTTCCAGGCCGATGCGCAGGCCGTGGTCCTTCAGCAGCTGGCCGGCGAAGGCGTGGTAGGTGGAGATCCGCGGTTCGCCGCCGGCCTCCCCGGCCTCGGCCGGGGAGGGGTCGGGGTCGGTGATGCCGGCCCGGGCGAGGGCCTTGCGCACGCGCTCGGCGAGTTCCCCGGCGGCCTTGTTGGTGAAGGTCAGGCCGAGGACCTGTTCGGGGGCGACCACGCCGGTGCCCACCAGCCAGACCACGCGCGCCGCCATGACGGTGGTCTTGCCGGACCCGGCGCCGGCGACGACCACCTGGGGGGCGGGCGGGGCGGTGATGCAGGCCGTCTGCTCGGGTGTGAAGGGGATCCCGAGGAGCTCCTTGAGCTGCTCGGGATCGGTGAGGACGGGTGGGCGCGCGGACACGTCCACGAGGCTAGCCCCACCCGCCGACAGTCCGGGCCGGTGTCCCATCGCACTCATTCCACGGTCTGGCGGCCCTCGGGGCGGGCGCTGCACGAGCTGCGGAAGGAGCAGTGGTCGCAGTGCTTGCCCGTGGCGGGCGCGAAGCGCTCGTCGAGGACGCGGCCGGCGGCGGTGGCGAGCAGGTCGCCGACCCATGCGCCGTCGAGGGGCTGCTGGGCCTGGATCCTGGGGACGGCGTCGCCGCCGTCGCGGACCGCCGCGCCCTGGCGGAGCTGGACGAGTTCGGCGCCGCCGGGGGCCGGGCGCAGGCCGTCGAAGACCTCGTCGACGGCGCCTTCGCGGACGGCGAGCTGGTAGACGGCGAGCTGGGGGTGGCGGGCGACCTCGTCCTTGGTGGGGGCGCCCTTGCCGGTCTTGAAGTCGACGACGTACGCCCGTCCCTGCGGGTCCGCTTCGACCCGGTCCATGGAGCCCCGGATGCGCACCGCGACCTCGCCCGCCTCCAGGGTGACGTCGAACTCGTGCTCCGTGGCGACGGCGGCGCGGCCCCCGCGGTCGGTGGTGTGCCAGCGCAGGAAGCGCTCCAGGGCGGCCCGGGCGTTCTCCTTCTCCTGCGCGGACTTCCACGGCGCGTCGAAGGCGAGGGCGTCCCATACCGAGTCGAGGCGTTCCATGAGGACGGCCAGGTCGGCCGGGGTGCGGCCGGAGGCGACCTCGTCGGCGAGGACGTGGACGACGTTGCCGAAGCCCTGCGCGGCGGTGGCGGGGGCGTCGGCCTTCACCTCGCGGCCGAGGAACCACTGGAGGGAGCAGGTGTTGGCCAGCTGGTCCAGGGCGCTGCCGGAGAGGGCCACGGGCCGGTCCCGGTCGCGGAGCGGGACGGCGCTGCGGGTGGGCTCGTACAGGCCCCACCAGCGCTGCGGGTGCGCGGCGGGGACCATCGGCCGGTCCTCGTCGTCGGTGAGCGCGGCGAGGCGGGCGAGGCGCCGGGCGGCGGCGTCGCGCAGGGCGGGCGAGGCCCCCGGGTCGACGGTGGTGGCGCGCAGTTCCGCGACGAGGGCGGGGACGGCGAGGGGACGGCGGGGCCGGCCGGTGACGTCGCGGGGCGGCACGCCGAGTTCGGTGAGGAAGCGGGAGGGCTGGTCGCCGTCGTCGGCGGGGGCTTTGACGGCCGTGACGACGAGGCGGTCGCGGGCCCGGGTGGCGGCGACGTAGAACAGCCGGCGCTCCTCGGCGAGCAGCGCGCCGGGGGTGAGGGGTTCGGCGAGGCCGTCGCGGCCGATGCGGTCGGCCTCCAGGAGGGAGCCGCGGCGGCGCAGGTCGGGCCAGAGCCCTTCCTGGACCCCGGCGACGACCACGAGGGACCATTCCAGGCCCTTGGAGCGGTGGGCGGTCATGAGCCGGACGGCGTCGGAGCGCACGGCACGGGTGGTGAGGGTGTCGGCGGCGATGTCCTCGGCTTCGAGCTGTTCGAGGAAGTTGAGGGCGCCGCGGCCGCCGGTGCGGTCCTCGGCGCGGGCGGCGGTGTCGAAGAGGGCGCAGACGGCGTCGAGGTCGCGGTCGGCGTTGCGGCCGGCCGCTCCGCCGCGCCGGGCGCCCCGCTCCAACCGCTGCGGCCAGGGGGTGCCGTCCCACAGGGTCCACAGGGCTTCCTCGGCGGTGCCGCCGCCCTCCAGGAGTTCGCGGGCCTTGCGCAGCAGCAGGCCGAGGCGCTGGGCGCCGCGGGCGTGGGCGGGGTCGTGCGCGACGAGCCGTTCCGGTTCGGCGAGGGCCCGGGCGAGCAGGACGTCCGAGGGCGCGGGGATGGTGACGCCCGCGGCGCGCTCCTCGTCGCGCAGCGCCCGGCCGAGCCGGCGCAGGTCGGCGGCGTCCATCCCGCCGAGCGGCGAGGCGAGGAGCTCCAGCGCGGCCTCGACCCCGATCCACCCGGCGTCGGGCTCCGGCGCCCGGTCCGGGCCGGCCCCGGCGCCTTCCCCGTCGCCGGTCCCGTCGGGCTCTGCGGCACCGGCGGGCTCCGCGGTCTCGGGCGGGGCGGGGCGGGGGCCCGGGAGGAGGGGGAGGGCGGCGGCTGCCGCGGCGCGCAGGGCCGTCAGCAGGGGGGCCACGGCGGGCTCGTGGCGCAGCGGGGTGTCCGTGCCGTCGGTCTCGGCGGGGACGCCCGCCGCGATGAGGGCGCGGCGCATGGCCGGGATGGTGCGGCCGCCGGAGCGGACCAGGACGGCCATCTCCCGCCAGGGCACGCCGTCTTCCAGGTGCGCGCGCCGCAGCACGTCGGCGATGTTGTCGAGCTCGGCCCCGGCGGTGGGGTAGGTGTACACCTCGACCCGGCCGCCCTCCCGCACGGGCTGGAGCGCCCGGTGGGCCCGGACGGCCGCGGCGGGCAGCCGCGGGAGCGGCATCCGGGCCGTGAGCAGGCGGGTGGCGGCCAGCAGGGCGGCGCCGGAGCGCCGGCCCACGGTCAGCGCGCGGACCCGGGCCCCGGGGAAGGAGCCCTCGAAGTCCAGGACGTTGTTGATGTCGGCGCCGCGGAAGGCGTAGATCGACTGGTCGGGGTCGCCGAAGGCGACGAGGGTGCCGGCCGGGCCGGCCAGGGCGCGCAGCAGCCGCAGCTGGGCGGCGTCGGTGTCCTGGTACTCGTCCACGAAGACGGCGTCGTAGGCGGCGGACAGTCCGGGGGTGCGCTCCGCCAGCAGGACGGCGCGGTGGACCAGTTCGGCGTAGTCCAGGGTGCCCTGCAGGTCCAGGACGTCCAGGTACTCGGAGAGGAAGGCCGCCGCCGCCTTCCAGTCGGGCCGGCCGGTCCGGGTCGCGAAGGTGTCCAGCGCCGTCGGCCCCAGGCCCAGTTCTCGGGCGCGCGCGAGCACCGCCCTCACCTCGTCGGCGAAGCCGCGGGTGGTCAGGGCGGCCCGCAGGTCGTCCGGCCAGCGGATGGAGCGGAGCCGGCGCTGGCCCTCCAGCAGGGTGCGGACCATCACGTCCTGCTCGGGTCCGGACAGCAGCCGCAGCGGGTCCGCGAACAGGTCGGTGTCCTGGTGGGCGCGGACCAGGCCGTAGCAGAACGAGTGGAAGGTGGTGGCCTGCGGCGCCCGCGCGCCCCCGAGGCGCAGGGCGGCCCGGTCGCGCAGTTCCACCGCGGCCTTGCGGCTGAAGGTCAGGACGAGGATCCGGGCGGGGTCCGTGCCCGACTCCACCCGGGCGGCGACCGCTTCGACCAGCGTGGTGGTCTTCCCGGTGCCAGGTCCGGCCAGGACGAGCAGCGGTCCGGTGGTGTGATCAACCACCGCGCGCTGTGCTGCGTCCAGGACAGGGGGATCCACCCGTTCCGGCCCGGTGCGCACGAGGCGGTACGCGTCGGGGGTCCGCGTACGCCGCGCGGAGCGGTCGGAAGGAGAGGTGATCACGTGGGGTGCCGGTCCTGGTGGGTCTGCGGGTTCTGCGGGGTCTGCGGGTGTCCGTGCGGCGGCCGCGGCGCACGCCGCGGCCGGGGCCGAAGAGGCAACGCTACGGCACCCGGCCGGGCCCGCGCAGTCCTCCCGTGTCCCCCGTACGGTCCTTCGCACGAGCGCTCGACCGCCCGCCCGGGCGCCCCATGGCCGAAGCTGTCAGGTGTGAGCCTCGTCGCGCCCGTCCTCCGGTCCAGGCCCCTCCCAGCGCGCCCGGCGCATGTCCAGCCGCGGCCCGCCCGCGGCGGTCAGGCGCAGCGGGGTGGCCTCCGCCCGGTAGTGCCCGAGGGCCCGCCGCTCGGCGCCCGGCAGCGGGACGCCGTCCGCCCGCACCACGCGCCACCAGGGCACGGCCGCGCCGTACAGGGCCATCACGCGCCCGACTTGGCGCGGCCCGCCCTCGCCGAGCCACTCGGCCACGTCTCCGTACGTCATCACCCGGCCGGGCGGAATCCGCTCGGCCAGCTCCAGTACCTGTTCCGCGTACGCGGGCAGTTCCTCGCTCATTCGGCCCATGGTGCAGCACGTCGGCCCCGGTCCCTCGGAAGCTTCGGTTCCGTACCGGCTCGCACCCTGCTGCCCCGATGCCCCGCCCGTCCGTGCCACCATCTTCCGGGCGGTGACTGGTGATACGTGATCAAGAAGAGACGGAAGTGACGACGAAGGAGCAGGGTGTGAGCCCTCCGGACGGCGCAGCGCGGGACGACGGCGCGCGCCCTGACGACGGCCCCGGCCGGGACGTCCCCGAAGGCGCGCACCCTCCCGCGGACCCGGTCCAGGACCCGGACCCGGACCAGGGCCCTGGCCCGTCCGGCGACGGGCAGGGGGGCGGCCGGGGCTCCCGGGACCACGAGGTCCCGCACGGCCACGAGGGCCCGCACGGCCACGCGCCCACGGCCGCCGACCAGGTCGAGGTCGACGAGCCGCTGCTCGCCGCCCGCGTGCACCGCCCGTCCGACCTCGTACGCCTGCTCGTCGGCATCCTCGGCATCGCCGTCGTCCTCGCCATCGCCGCCTTCGCCCACGGCACCACCGTCGGCCTCGAAGAGGACATCAACAAGGGCACCGGTCAGGCCCCCGACCTGCTGATCAAGGTCGCCGCGCTGGTGTCGAGCATCGCGGTGCTGCTGCTGCCCGTCGCCTTCGCCATCGAGCGCCTGATCAAACGCGACGGCCTGCGCATCGCGGACGGCGTGCTCGCCGCCGTCCTCGCACACGGTGTCACCCTCGCCACCGACCTGTGGGTGTCCCAGGCCGCCTCCGCCACCATCCAGGACGCCCTCACCCGGCAGACCGGCTCCGGGGGGGCGCTCACCGATCCCGTGCACGGCTACCTCGCGCCCGTGATCGCGTACATGACCGCCGTCGGGATGACCCGCCGGCCGCGATGGCGGGTCGCCCTGTGGGTGGTGCTGCTGCTCGACGCGTTCACCATGCTGGTCAGCGGCTACACCACACCGTTCTCGATCATCCTGACGGTGCTGATCGGCTGGAGCGTCGCCTACGGCACCCTGTACGCGGTCGGCTCGCCCAATGTGCGCCCCACCGGGCACACCCTGCTGGCGGGGCTGCGCCGGGTCGGCTTCCGGCCCGTGAGCGCGATGCGGGCCGAGGCACCCGACGGGCCCGAGGCCGGCGAGGTCAGCGACCGGGGCCGGCGCTACCACGTCACCCTGGAGGACGGCCCGCCGCTCGACGTCACCGTCGTCGACCGCGAGCAGCAGGCCCAGGGCTTCTTCTACCGGGTCTGGCGCCGGCTCACCCTGCGCGGCATCACCACCCGGCGCAGCCTGCAGTCCCTGCGGCAGGCGCTGGAGCAGGAGGCGCTGCTGGCGTACGCGGCCATCGCCGCCGGCGCCAACGCCCCGAAGCTGATCGCGACCTCCGAGCTGGGTCCGGACGCCGTGATGCTCGTGTACGAGCACCTCGGCGGGCGGACCCTGGACTCCCTCGCCGACGAGGAGATCACCGACGAGCTGAGCCGCAACGCCTGGGAGCAGGTCCGGGCACTGCAGTCGCGGCGGATCGCGCACCGCCGGCTGACCGGGGACGCCCTGGTGGTGGATCGTTCCGGCAGCGTCACCCTCACCGACCTGCGGGGCGGTGAGATCGCCGCGGGCGACCTGGTGCTGCGGATGGACATCGCGCAGCTGCTGACCACCCTCGGGCTGCGGGTCGGCGCCGAGCGGTCGGTGGCCTCGGCGGTGTCGGTGCTCGGCCCGGACGCGGTGGCGGACTGCCTGCCGCTGCTCCAGCCGATCGCCCTGAGCCGCTCCACCCGGGCCACGCTGCGCCGGCTGGCGCGGGAGCGGGCGGACCGGCAGCGCGAGGCCGTGCTGGAGTCCTCGCGGACGGCGAAGGCCGCGCGGGAGGCGGACGCCTCGGCTGCGGCGACGAGCACCGCGGGTTCCGCCGCCGACCGCAAGGCGGAGAAGAAGGCGCTGGACGACGCGCTCGACGGGGCTCGCGAGGAGGACCTGCTGAGCCAGATCCGCCAGCAGGTGCTGCTGATCCGCCCGCAGGCGCCGGTGGAGCCGGCCCGGCTGGAGCGGATCCGGCCGCGCACGCTGGTCTCCTTCATCGCGGGTGCGTTCGGCGCGTACTTCCTCCTCACGCAGCTGGCGCACGTCCCCCTCGCGGAGACCGTCGGGGCAGCGCAGTGGGGCTGGGTGGGCGCGGCCCTCGCCTTCTCGGCGCTGAGTTACGTGGCGGCGGCCATGAGCCTTCTGGGGTTCGTGCCCGAGCGGGTGTCGTTCCTGCGGACCGTGGTCGCCCAGGTGGCCGGGTCCTTCGTGAAGCTGGTCGCGCCGGCCGCGGTCGGCGGGGTGGCGCTGAACACCCGTTTCCTGCAGCGGGCGGGGATCCGGCCGGGGCTCGCCGTGGCGAGCGTGGGCGCCTCCCAGCTCTTCGGGCTGGCCAGTCACATCCTGCTGCTGCTCGCCTTCGGCTATCTGACCGGGACCGAGAAGACCCCGGAGATGACCCCCTCCCGGACGGTCATCGCGGGTCTGCTGACGGTGGCGGTCCTGGTGCTGGTGGTGACGGCGGTGCCGTTCATGCGGAAGTTCGTGGTGACCCGGGTCCGGGCTCTGTTCGCCGGCGTGGTGCCGCGCATGCTGGACGTGCTGCAGCGGCCGCAGAAGCTGGTGACCGGCATCGGGGGGATGCTGCTGCTGACCGGCTGCTTCGTGATGTGCCTCGACGCGTCGATCCGGGCGTTCGGAGGCGGCGAGGCCATCAGCTACGCGAGCATCGCCGTGGTGTTCCTGGCGGGCAATGCGCTGGGTTCGGCCGCGCCGACGCCGGGCGGCATGGGTGCGGTGGAGGCCACGCTGACGCTGGGCCTGGTCGCGGCGGGGCTGGAGAAGGAGGTCGCCATCTCGGCGGTGCTCCTGTTCCGCCTGATGACGTTCTGGCTCCCGGTGCTGCCGGGCTGGATCTCGTTCAACTTCCTGACCCGCAAGGAAGCCATCTGACGCCGGCCGGGCCGCCGCCGCCCGAACTCAGGACACCAGGAGCAGGGTCACCAACAGGAGCAGGGAGGCGGCGAGTTCGGTGGCGCCGACCACCCCCACGCGCAGGCCGCGGCCCGGGAGGGCGGCCGCGCGGGCCAGGTAGGCGGTGAAGGGCAGCGCCAGCCAGGGCGAGAGGCAGGCGGCCACGGCCAGGGCCGCCGCGTGGAAGGACACCGAACCACGGTAGTGGGCACGCGAGTTCCGCTCCCGGATCATCGTCTTCACGTACGGAACCGTCCCCCCGAAGTAGAGCAGGCAGGCCAGCGCCGGGGCCCAGGCGTCGGCCGGGTCGCCGCCGCCCAGCCGCACCGCCACGAGCAGCATCCCGCAGGCCGGGACCACCGCCGCCAGCCCGTTGAGCAGGGCCCGTTCCCGGCCGCGCCAGGCGTACCAGGTGTTCACCAGGACGAACGGGGCCGCGGCCGCGCAGGCCGCCCACAGCCAGGGGTGCAGCACCGCAGGCACCGCCCCGGCCGCCGCGCAGGCGGCGGCGGCGACCAGCGCGGGCCGTCCGTGGCGCCGGGCGGAGCGCAGCCCGCGGGTGTGCAGCCGCAGCCACTGCTGGGCGTGGAAGGCGGCGGCGTACCCGAGGACCCAGGCGGCGAAGAGCAGGACGTGCGCCCAGCCGGGCCGGGGGGCGAGGAAGGTGCCGGCGAGGAAGGGCACCGCCAGCATCGCCCAGGCTCCGTGCTGGTCCGGGATCCAGACGTACGCCGGCTTGCTCCGCGTCCTCGCCACCGCCGCGCCGTCCCTTCCGCTGTCGGCCGTTCCCGTGCCCGATCTCCCCCCGCATGCGCAGGAGTCGGCGTCCGTCCAGCCTGACAGGCGCCGGGCCCGGAAAAGACCGGAAGGAGGTCACCGCCCCACGGGACCTTTGTCACCGGGTCGGCGCCTTCCTCGGGCGTAGCGTCGAAACGCACCATTGTTTCGGCCTGGAGGGTCGTTTTGCAGGAGCGTCAGGAGCGTCAGGGACGTCGAGGACAGCAGGGGCCGGCGGTGCCCGGGGGCCGGCGCGAGGCGATCGACGCGCTCGTCCGTGCAGGCGGCTTCTTCACCCGGGACGAGGTGTCGCAGGACCTGCGCACCGTCCACCGCACGGGCGGGCGGGCCGCCGAGGCCTTCTACCGGGACCGCTGGAGCCATGACAAGGTCGTGCACTCCACCCACGGCGTGAACTGCACCGGGTCGTGCCGCTGGAAGGTCTACGTCAAGGACGGGATCATCACCTGGGAGACCCAGGCCACCGACTACCCCTCGGTGGGCCCGGACCGGCCCGAGTACGAGCCCCGGGGCTGCCCGCGCGGCGCCTCCTTCTCCTGGTACTCCTACTCCCCCACCCGGGTCCGCTACCCGTACGTGCGCGGCGCCCTGCTGGAGATGTACCGCGAGGCCAAAAAGCGCCTGGGCGACCCGGTCGAGGCCTGGGCCGACATCCAGGCCGACCCGGTCCGCCGGCGTGCGTACCAGCAGGCCCGCGGCAAGGGCGGGCTGGTGCGGGCCTCGTGGGAGGAGGCGACGGAGATCGTCGCCGCCGCGCACGTGCACACCGTCAAGGAGCACGGGCCGGACCGGGTCGCCGGCTTCTCCCCGATCCCCGCGATGTCGATGGCCTCGCACGCCGCGGGCGCCCGCTTCCACTCCCTCATCGGTGCGCCGATGCTGTCCTTCTACGACTGGTACGCCGACCTCCCGGTGGCCTCCCCGCAGGTGTTCGGCGACCAGACCGACGTGCCCGAGTCGGGCGACTGGTGGGACGCCGCGTACCTGATGATGTGGGGCTCCAACGTGCCGGTCACCCGCACCCCGGACGCGCACTGGATGGCCGAGGCCCGCTACCGCGGGCAGAAGGTCGTCACCGTCTCCCCCGACTTCGCGGACAACACGAAGTTCGCCGACGAGTGGATGCACCCGCACCCCGGCACGGACGGTGCGCTGGCCCTGGCGATGGGCCACGTCATCCTGAAGGAGTTCTTCGTCGACCGGCAGACCCCCTTCTTCACGGACTACGTCCGCAGGTACACCGACCTGCCCTTCCTGGTCTCGCTGACGGAGACGGAACGGGGCCTGGTGCCGGGGAAGTTCGTGACGGCCGCCGATCTGGGCCAGGACACCGAGAACGCGCAGTGGAAGACCGTCCTCGTCGACGACGCCACGGGCGAGCCGGTCGTCCCGAACGGGAGCCTCGGGCACCGCTGGGGGACGAACGAGAAGCCCGAGTGGAACCTCGACCTGGGCACCACCGTCCCGCGGCTGACCCTGCACGGCACCGCCGACGCGAGCGTGGAGATCATCCTGCCCCGTTTCGAGGACGACGAGCGGGGCGTGGACCAGGACGGCAGGCCGCGCGGCACGATCCGCCGCGGCGTGCCCGTACGCCGCCTCGGCGGCCGGCTCGTGACGACCGTCTTCGACCTGATGCTGGCGCAGTACGGGGTGGCCCGCGACGGGCTGCCCGGCGAGTGGCCCACCGGCTACGAGGACGCGAGCGCCCCGGGCACGCCCGGCTGGCAGGAGTCCCTGACCTCGGTTCCGGCGGCCCAGGCGGCGCGCGTGGCCCGGGAGTTCGCGCAGACCGCCGAGCAGTCCGAGGGCCGCTGCATGATCCTGATGGGCGCGGGCACCAACCACTGGTTCCACTCGGAGACCATCTACCGCTCCTTCCTCGCACTGCTCACCCTCACCGGCTGCCAGGGCCGCAACGGCGGCGGCTGGGGACACTACGTGGGGCAGGAGAAGTGCCGGCCGGTCACCGGCTGGGCGACGCTGGCCGCGGCCTCCGACTGGTCGCGTCCGCCGCGCCAGATGATCGGCGCGGCCTGGTTCTACCTGCACACCGACCAGTGGCGCTACGACACCCTGCCCGCCGAGGCGCTCGCCTCCCCGCTCGGCAGCGGCGCCTTCACGGGGATGACGGGCGCGGACTGCCTGGCGGCGAGCACCCGGATGGGCTGGATGCCCTCCTACCCGACCTTCGACCGCAACCCGCTGGAGCTGGGCGAGGCCGCGGACCCGGTCGCAGAAACGATTCAGCAACTCCGGGACGGCACGCTCGGCTTCGCCGGCGAGGACCCGGACGCCCCGCAGAACTGGCCGCGCGTGCTCAACGTGTGGCGGGCCAACCTCCTCGGCTCCAGCTCCAAGGGGAACGAGTACTTCCTCAAGCACCTCCTGGGCACCCACTCCAACCTCCCCGACGACGGGCCGCGCTGCACGCCGAAGGACGTGGCGTACCGGGAGGAGGACGTGGAGGGCAAGCTCGACCTGCTCATGTCCATGGACTTCCGGATGACGTCCACCACGCTGCTGTCGGACGTCGTGCTCCCGGCCGCCACCTGGTACGAGAAGGACGACCTGTCCTCCACGGACATGCACCCCTTCCTGCACGCCTTCACCCCGGCCGTGGACCCGCCGTGGCAGGCCCGCTCGGACTACGACGCCTTCAAAGGCCTGGCCGAGCGCTTCGGCGAGCTCGCCGCGACCCACCTGGGCGTGCGCCGGGACCTGGTCGCCACCGCCCTGCAGCACGACACCCCGGGCGGCGAGATGGCCCAGCCCGGCGGGGTCGCGCTGGACTGGTCGAAGGGCGAGTGCGAGCCCGTACCCGGCCGGACGATGTACCACCTGACGGTCGTCGAACGCGACTACGGGGCGGTCGGCGAGAAGTTCGCCGCGCTCGGACCGCTCGTCGACGAGCTGGGCGTGACCACGAAGGCGATCACCTTCGACGTGGCCGAGGAGGTCGCCGGCCTCGGCGCGAGGAACGGCACGGTCCGCGGCGGAGTCGCCGACGGCCGCCCGCGTCTGGAGACCGCCCGGCAGGCCTGCGAGGCGATCCTCTCGCTGTCCGGGACCTCCAACGGCCGCCTGGCCACCCAGGGGTTCAAGACGCTGGAGAAGAAGGTCGGCACCCCGATGGCCCACCTGGCCGCCGAGGCCGAGGGCAAGCGGATCACCTTCGCCGACACCCAGGCCCGGCCGGTCCCGGTGATCACCTCGCCCGAGTGGTCGGGCTCCGAGTCCGGCGGGCGCCGGTACACGGCCTTCACGGTCAACACCGAGCACCTCAAGCCCTGGCACACCCTCACCGGGCGCCAGCACTTCTTCCTCGACCACGACTGGCTGCACGAGGTCGGCGAGTCCCTGCCCGTGTACAAGCCGCCGCTGAACATGCACACCCTGTACGGGGAGCCGGAGCTCGGCACCGTCGACGAGACGGCGAAATCGGTCGCCGTCCGGTACCTGACCCCGCACAACAAGTGGGCGATCCACAGCCAGTACCAGGACAACCTCCACATGATGACCCTGGGCCGCGGCGGTCAGACGGTGTGGATGTCCCCGCAGGACGCGGAGGCGATCGGGGTCGCGGACAACGACTGGATCGAGGCCGTCAACCGCAACGGCGTGATCACCGCCCGCGCGATCGTCTCCCACAAGATGCCGCCCGGCACGGTCTACATGAACCACGCGCAGGAGCGCACGGTCGGCGTCCCGAGGACGGAGAAGACCGGCCGCCGCGGCGGCATCCACAACTCGCTGACCCGGGTGATGCTCAAACCCACCCATCTCATCGGTGGTTACGCCCAGCTGACCTGGGCCTTCAACTACCTCGGCCCGACCGGCAACCAGCGCGACGAGGTGACGGTCATCCGCCGCCGCGACCAGAAGGTGGAGTTCTAGGACATGAAGGTCATGGCACAGGTCGCGATGGTCATGAACCTGGACAAGTGCATCGGCTGCCACACCTGCTCGGTCACCTGCAAGCAGGCGTGGACCAACCGGCAGGGCACCGAGTACGTCTGGTTCAACAACGTCGAGACCCTCCCCGGCCAGGGCTACCCGCGCCGCTGGGAGGACCAGGAGAAGTGGAAGGGCGGCTGGGAGCGCACCCGCTCCGGAAGGCTCCGCCTCAAGGCAGGCGGCCGGCTCGCCAAGCTGGGCAGGATCTTCGCGAACCCGGACCTCCCGCAGATCGACGACTACTACCAGCCCTGGACCTACGAGTACAAGAACCTCACCGAGGCCCCGGCGGGCGACGACCTGCCCACCGCCCGGCCCGTGTCCCAGGTCACCGGCGAGCCGATGGACACGATCGAGTGGGGCCCGAACTGGGACGACAACCTCGGCGGCGCCCCCGCGCACGCCCCGAGGGACCCGATCGTCGAGAAGCTCCGCGAGGAGGTCGGCGAGAAGATCCGCTTCGAGTTCGAGCAGAGCTTCATGTTCTACCTGCCGCGCGTCTGCGAGCACTGCCTCAACCCCGCGTGCGTCTCCTCCTGCCCTTCGGGCGCGATGTACAAGCGCGAGGAGGACGGCATCGTCCTGGTCGACCAGGACGGCTGCCGGGGCTGGCGGATGTGCGTGACCGGGTGCCCGTACAAGAAGGTGTACTTCAACCACCACACCGGCAAGGCCGAGAAGTGCACGTTCTGCTTCCCGCGCATCGAGGTGGGCATGCCGACGGTGTGCTCCGAGACGTGCGTGGGCCGGATGCGCTACCTCGGCGTGATGCTCTACGACGCCGACAAGGTCGCCGAGGCCGCCGCGGTCGAGGACGAGCACGACCTGTACCCCGCCCAGCTGGAGTGCTTCCTCGACCCCGCGGACCCGGCCGTGGTCACCGCGGCCCGCGCGGCCGGCATCACCGACGAGTGGCTCGACGCGGCCCGCAGGTCCCCGGTCTACGACCTGATCGCCACCTACCAGGTCGCCCTGCCGCTCCACCCGGAGTACCGGACGATGCCGATGGTCTGGTACGTCCCTCCGCTCTCCCCCGTCGTCGAGGCCGTCGCCGCCACCGGCAGCGACGGCGAGGACGCCGGGAACCTGTTCGGGGCCATCGACGCCCTGCGCATCCCCGTCGAGTACCTCGCCGCGGTCCTCACCGCCGGGGACACCGTGCCGGTGGAGGCGGTGCTGCACCGGATGGCCGCGATGCGCGCCTACATGCGCCGCGTCAACCTGGGCGAGGAGAAGGACGAGTCGCTCGCCCGGGCCGTCGGACTGACCGGCCGGGAGATGGAGGACATGTTCCGCCTCCTGGCCATCGCCAAGATCGAGGACCGCTTCGTGGTCCCCAGTGCCGCCCGGGCCGAGGCCGAAGCGCTCGCCGGCTCGCACCCGCTGGACTCCGCCGACCGGGGATGCCCGGTGGGGGCGCTGCCCGAGCCCCGGGTGATGCTCAACCTCGGCGCGACGAGGAGGAGCGCGTGAGCAGAGACGAGCTGAGCGGCGATGCCCTGGTGCGGCTGGTGGCGGGCTGTGTCCTGCAGTACCCCGGCGACCAATTCCACGACGAACTCCCGCGGCTCCGTGCGGCCCTCGCCGGGGCGCCCGCCGAACCGGCCGAACTGCTCGGCGCGTTCCTCGACGAGGCCGAACGGCAGAGTCCGATCGGGCTGTGCGGCCAGTACACCTCGACCTTCGACACCCGCAACCGGCGCTGCCTCCACCTCACCTGGTGGGTGGACGGCGACACCCGCCGGCGCGGGCTGTCCCTGGTCCGGCTGAAGCGGATCTACCGGGACTTCGGGCTGGAGTTCGCGGGCGAGGAGCTGCCGGACTTCCTGCCGGTGGCCCTGGAGTTCGCCGCCCGCCAAGAGGAGGCGGGCACCGAGCTGCTCCAGGAGCACCGGGCCGGGCTGGAGCTGCTGCGCCTGGCGCTCACCGAGTCCGGGTCCCCGTACGCCCGGGTCCTGCAGGCCGTCTGCGCGACGCTGCCCGGGCCCTCGCCCGAGACCAGGGCCGAGGCCAAGGCGCTGGCGAAGAACGGGCCGCCGCAGGAGCTGGTGGGTGCCGGTTCGGCGCTCGAACCCTTCGGGCCGGGCCTCGACCCGCCGGCCGACCTCCCCCGCGCGGCCCCGGCCGACCTGCCGTGGCCCACCACACCCGAAAGGATGCCCGCCTGATGGACCTCCTCCTGTGGGGCGTTCTCCCCTACGTCTCGATCACCCTGCTGATCGCGGGCACGCTCTGGCGGGGCCGGTTCGACAGGTTCGGCTGGACCACGCACTCCTCGCAGCTGCACGAGTCGCGGCTGCTGCGGATCGGCTCGCCGCTCTTCCACTTCGGCATGCTCTTCGTCATCCTGGGCCACGTCGTGGGCCTGCTCGTCCCGAAGAGCTGGACCGATGCGGTGGGCGTCAGCGACCACGCGTACCACCTGGTCGCGCTCGCCACCGGCACGGTCGCGGGGATCGCGGCGGCCGCCGGCATCGCCATCCTGGTCTACCGGCGCTTCACGGTGCCGGCCGTGAAACGGGCGACGCTGCGCAGCGACCACGTGATGTACGCGTGCCTGCTGGGGGCGATGCTGCTCGGTCTGACGGCCACGGTCCTCAACTCGGCCGGGATGACGGACGGCCACGACTACCGCGACGGCATCTCGCCGTGGTTCCGCAGCCTGTTCACCCTCACCCCGGACTACCACCTGATGGCGGGCGCCCCGCTCGCCTTCAAGCTCCACATCCTCTTCGGCTTCACCCTGTTCGCGCTGATCCCGTACTCACGCCTGGTGCACATGTTCTCGGTGCCGCTGACGTACCTGTTCCGGCCGTACGTGGTCTACCGGAGGCGCGATCCCGAACTGCTCGCCCACCGCAGGACCCGGCGCGGCTGGGAGCGCGTGTCGTGACCCGGCGCCCCGATTCCCACGCGCCCGGCCGCAGCGCCGTCGTCCGCAGGCCCCGGCACTCCGTCTCCGAGCGGCCCTTCCTGGTCATCTGGGAGGCGACCCGGGCCTGCCCGCTGGCCTGCCTGCACTGCCGGGCCGCAGCGCAGACCGCCCGCCACCCCGAGGAGCTCGACGGGGCGGACGCCCGGCGGGTGATGGACCAGGTCGCCGCCTTCGGGACGCCCGCCCCGCTGTTCGTCATCACCGGCGGGGACCCCTTCCAGCGCGCCGACCTCACCGACCTCGTCGCGTACGGGACCGGGCTCGGCCTGCGGGTCGCGGTGTCCCCGTCGGGCACGCCGACACTGACCCGGGAGAACCTCGCCGCGGTCCGCGAGGCGGGGGCCGTCGCGCTCTCGCTGTCCCTGGACGGTTCGACGGCCGAACGGCACGACGCCTTCCGCGGGGTGCCGGGCGTGTTCGACCGGACCCTGGACGGGTGGCGGGCAGCCCGCGAGCTGGGGCTGAAGGTGCAGGTCAACACCACCGTGACCCGGGACAGCCTGGAGGACCTGGCCGACATCGCGGAGCTCGTGCGGCGGGAGGGCGCCCTGCTGTGGTCGGGTTTCGTGCTGGTCCCGGTGGGCCGCGGCGAACAGCTGGCCAGCCTGACCGCCGCGGAGACCGAGGACGTCCTGCACTTCCTCCACGACTGCGGGACCGTGCTGGCCACCAAGACCACCGAGGGGCACCACTTCCGGCGGGTCGCCCTGCAGCGCCGGATCCTCGACGCGCACGCGGAGCAGCCCCGGCTGGGTCCGCTGTACACACGGCTGCACGAGCGGGCCGCCGCGCTGGGCTTCTTCGACGGGGAGCGGCGGACGGCCCGCCGGCCCCCGATGGACGTCTCCTCGGGACGCGGGTTCGTCTTCGTCTCGCACACCGGCGAGGTCCACCCCAGCGGCTTCCTGCCGGTGTCGGCGGGCAACGTGAAGAACCATCCGCTGTCCGACATCTACCGGGGCTCGGCGCTCTTCACGAAGCTGCGCGACCCCTCGCTGCTGCGCGGGAGGTGCGGGGCCTGCGAGTTCAAGGCGGTGTGCGGCGGCTCCCGGTCGCGGGCGTACGGGTTCACCGGGGACGTGCTGGAGGCGGACCCGTACTGCGCGTACGAGCCGGGCAGCTTCCCGTACCAGCAGGAGCTGAGGGCTCTGACCGAAAGCATGACGCGCTAGGACGCAGGACTCCCATATGTTGCATGTGGGAACATATCGGCCCCGGGAGAGACAATGCGTTCAGTGATCGTCATCGGTGGCGGCATCAGCGGACTGGCCGCTGCATGGCAGATGCGCGGCATGGCCGACGTCACCGTCCTGGAGAGCCACACCAGGGTCGGCGGCAAGCTCCGGACCGGCACCATCGCCGGGGTCACCGTGGACGAGGGGGCGGAGTCCCTGATGGCCCTGCGGCCGGAAGCGGTGGAACTGGCCACCGCGGTCGGCCTGGGCGAGGCCCTGTGCGACCCGGCGACGTCCCCGGTCACCGTCTGGACCCACGGCGCGCTGCGCGCCCTGCCGGCCGGGCACGTGATGGGCGTCCCCACCGACCCCTCCGCCCTGGCCGGCACGGGGCTGCTCTCCCCGGAGGGCGTGGCCCGGGCGGCCGCCGAGGAGACCCTGGCGGCCGCCCCGCTGACCGAGGACTGCCCGGTCGGCCGGTACCTCGCGGCCCGCTTCGGCCAGGAGACCGTCGACCGGCTCGTCGAACCGCTGCTCGGCGGGGTCTACGCCGGCCGCGCCGACCGGCTCTCGCTGCGGGCGGCCATGCCCCGCATCGCCGCCCTGGCCGAGCAGGGCGCCCCCCTGACGCCCGCGCTGCGCCGGCTGCGGGCGGCGGGCGCACCGCGCCCGGCGGCGGCCGTGCAGGGCGTCGCCGGCGGCACGGGACGCTTCCCGCAGGCGGTCGCCGAGGCCTGCGGGGCCCGCATCCTCACCGGCACCACCGCCCGCACCCTCAGCCGGATCCCCGGCGACCGGTGGCGGGTCCAGGCCATGACGGGCGACGGCGCCCTGACCATGGAGGCCGACGCGGTGGTCCTCGCCCTGCCGGCCTTCGCCGCGGCGGAACTGCTGCGCCCGCACTCCCCGCTCGCCGAGGCCGAACTGGCGGCGGTACCGCACGCCTCGACGGCCGTGATCACCATGGCCTTCTCCCGGACCCGGGCCCACTTCCTGCCCGAGGGCAACGGATTCCTGGTGCCGGCCGTGGACGGGCACACCCTGAAGGCCGCCTCCTTCCTGTCCAACAAGTGGCCGTGGCTGCAGGCCGCCGCCCCGGAGACCTTCGTACTGCGCGCCTCCGTCGGACGGATCGGCGAGGACGACCTCCTCGCCCGGCCCGACCGGCACCTGGTCCGCGCGGCCGTCTCCGAACTGCACCGCGCGGTGGGCCCGATGGGCGAGCCCCTCGCCGCCCGCGTCACCCGCTGGGACCGCGGCCTGCCCCAGTACGAGGTCGGCCACCGCGACCGCGTCGCCCGGATCCGCGAGGCCGCCGGGAAGCTCCCGGGCCTGGCCCTGTGCGGGGCGGCGTACGAGGGCGTGGGCGTCGCCGCGTGCGTGGCCACCGGCCGCGCCGCGGGCCGGCAGGTGCTGGCCGGCGCCTGAACGGCGGGTCCGGGCGCGCCCGCGCCCGGGGGACCCCCGGAGGGTGCCCGCACCGGTGCCCCGTTCGGGTCAGCGCGGAAGCGGCGCGGAGCGGCTGCCCACAGGATGGGGGCATGCCGACACACGCCCAGCGGGTCACCGTCGCCGCCGCCCTCGCCGCTGCGCTGCTCACCACCAGCGCCTGTTCGGACGGCGGCGGCGAGAAGAGAACCAGGACCGGCGGCACCGGCGGCAGCAAGCCCCTCGCCTGGGGCGAGTGTCCGGCTCCCAGCACCGCCGAGGGCGGCGGACCCGCCCCCGGCAAGGACTGGCAGTGCGCCACCCTGCAGGTCCCCCTCGACTACGCGAAGCCCGAAGGCGACACCGTCCCGATCGCCCTGATCCGCGCCAAGGCCCGCCACAAGGACCAGCGCCTGGGCTCCCTGCTCTTCAACTTCGGCGGGCCCGGCGGCTCCGGGATCACGACCCTGCCCGGCGCCGCCAAGGAGTACGAGGCCCTCCGGGCCCGGTACGACCTGGTGGGCTTCGACCCCCGCGGAGTGGGCCGCAGCGCGCCGGTCCGCTGCGAGGACGACCGGCAGCTGGACGCGTACTACGCGCAGGACTCCTCCCCGCAGACCCCGGAGGAGGAGAAGGCCTACCTCGACGCCATCCGCCGCTACCAGCAGGCGTGCGAGAAGAACTCCGCCCGGATCCTCCCGTACGTGGGCACCGAGAACGCAGCCCGCGACATGGACCGCATCCGCCAGGCCCTCGGGGACGACAAGCTCAACTACTTCGGGATCTCCTACGGCACCGAACTCGGCGGGGTCTACGCCCACCTCTTCCCGAAGAACGTCGGCCGCGCCGTCTTCGACGCCGTCGTGGACCCCACCGCCGACTCCGAACAGGGCGCCCTCGGCCAGGCGAAGGGCTTCCAGCTGGCGCTCGGCAACTTCGCGCAGGACTGCGTGGACCGCGGCGACGCCTGCCGGCTCCAGGGCGCCACCGCCAAGGAGATCGAGGCGAACGTCATCAAGCTCCAGAAGGCGCTCGCGGCACAGCCCATCCCCGGCATCGGGGACCGGCAGCTCACCGAGAGCGCCGCCACCAACGGCATCGCCCAGGCCCTGTACTCCAAGGAGCTGTGGCCGCTGCTGGAGCAGGGGCTGGACGAGGCGGAGGGCGGGCAGGGCCAGCTGCTGATGGCCCTCTCCGACGCCCTCAACGGCCGCGACCAGCAGGGCCACTACAGCAATATCGGCGCGGCCAACACGGCCGTGAACTGCGCCGACTCCAAGGAGCGCTACACCCTGGAGCAGACCAAGGCCAAACTGCCCGAGTTCCGTGCGGCCTCGCCCGTGTTCGGGGACTTCCTGGGCTGGGCGATGATGAGCTGCACCGGCTGGCCCGTGCCGGGCGCCTGGACCACGCCCGACGTGTCCGCCCCGGGCTCGGCCCCGATCCTGGTGATCGGCAACACCGGCGACCCGGCCACCCCGTACGAGGGCGCCCGCAAGATGGTGGAGCGGCTCGGCCCGGGCGTCGGCGTGGAGCTCACGTACAAGGGCGAGGGGCACGGGGCGTACAACAGCGGTGACCCGTGCGTGCAGAAGGCCGTGAACGGCTACCTGCTGGACGGGAAGGCGCCGGCCGCGAACTCCGTCTGCACCGCCGTCCCGGACCCCACCGGGACGCCCGTCGCGCCGCAGCCGCCGCAGACCACCTGAGCCCCGGTCCGCGGAACGACCGCAGGGGCCGTACCGCGCGTGCGGTACGGCCCCTGCGGGGCGTTCGGAGAGCGCCGGCTCTAGTACACCGGCTTGCCGGGCTCGATCTGGTGGACCCAGCCGATCACGCCGCCGCCGACGTGCACGGCGTCGGCGAAGCCCGCGTTCTTCAGGACCGCGAGGACTTCCGCACTGCGGACACCCGTCTTGCAGTGCAGGACGATCCGCTTGTCCTGGGGCAGGTCCTGGAGGGCGGCGCCCATCAGGAACTCGCCCTTGGGGATCAGCTTCGCGCCGGGGATCGAGACGATCTCGTACTCGTTGACCTCGCGGACGTCGATGATCTCGATGTTCTCGCCGTCGTCGATCCACTCCTTGAGCTGCTTGGGAGTGATCGTCGAACCGGCGGCCGCTTCCTGGGCCTCCTCCGACACGACGCCGCAGAAGGCCTCGTAGTCGATGAGCTCGGTGACGGTCGCATTCGGGCCGCAGACCGCGCAGTCGGGGTCCTTGCGGACCTTCACCTGGCGGTACTGCATCTCCAGGGCGTCGTAGATCATCAGGCGGCCGACCAGCGGCTCGCCGACGCCCGTGAGCACCTTGATGGCCTCGGTGACCTGGATGGACCCGATGGACGCGCAGAGCACGCCCAGTACGCCGCCCTCGGCGCAGCTCGGGACCATGCCCGGCGGCGGGGGCTCCGGGTACAGGCAGCGGTAGCACGGGCCGTGCTCGGACCAGAAGACCGAGGCCTGGCCGTCGAAGCGGTAGATGGAACCCCAGACGTACGGCTTGTTCAGCAGCACGCAGGCGTCGTTGACCAGGTAGCGCGTGGCGAAGTTGTCCGTGCCGTCGACGATGAGGTCGTACTGGCTGAAGATCTCCATCACGTTCTCGGCTTCGAGCCGCTCTTCGTGCAGGACCACGTTCACGTACGGGTTGATGCCCAGCACGCTGTCGCGGGCCGACGCGGCCTTGGAACGGCCGATGTCCGCCTGGCTGTGGATGATCTGGCGCTGCAGGTTCGACTCGTCGACCTCGTCGAACTCGACGATGCCCAGCGTGCCGACGCCCGCCGCGGCCAGGTACATGAGCGCGGGCGAGCCGAGGCCACCGGCACCGACGGCCAGCACCTTGGCGTTCTTCAGGCGCTTCTGTCCGTCCATCCCGACGTCCGGGATGATCAGGTGCCGCGAGTACCGGCGGACCTCGTCAACGGTGAGCTCTGCGGCTGGCTCAACCAAGGGTGGCAGCGACACGGGGACTCCAGCGGGTCATCCCCGCGGAAGCGGGGAGCATTCAAAGGGTTGTTCTGTCCCGTAACACTGCCACGGCCCACTTCATTCCAAGACACCCGTCCCGATCCGCGAGACGATTTCGTCCCAGTAGCCGGGCATCGAGGCCCACGGATCCCGGTCCCCCGCGCCCCGCCGGTCGGTGAACCAGAGGGTCCCCGCGCCCTGCCAGCGGGCGATCCGCACGGCCTCCTCCAGGTGGGTGCGCGGCACCCCGTGGACCAGGTGGCAGAAGAGCTCCGCGGGGTGGTCGGCCGTCCACTCCGCCACCTGGGACCAGCGGTAGTCGGCCCAGGCCCCGGAGAAGGTGACCAGTTGGTCGGCGGTCTCGGCGTAGCCCTCGTGGGGGTGGGTGCCGCAGCCGAGCACGATGCGCATCCCGTCGCCGAGGCTGCGCAGGGTCTCGGTGACCCGGCGCACCGCGTCGAGCTCCGCCTTCCCGGCCGGGGCGTCGGCCAGGTAGAAGCCGCCCACCCCGTACCAGTCGCGGAAGCGGTGCGCGTCGGAGACCAGCTCTCCGAAGGACCGCGTCCCGTCCCGCATGGCGAGATGGCCGAGCAGCCGGCTGTCCCCGCCGGCGGTGCGGAGCCGGGCCGCGGCCTGCGAGCAGTGCGGGTCGGGGCGCCCGCCCGGGCCCTGCGCAACGTTGAGCACGGCCCAGTGCAGCGGGGTGCCGGGGCGGGTCAGTTCGGCCCATTCGACGGGGGCCAGCAGGGGGTGCGCGTACCCGGGGACGCCCAGGCCCAGGCGGCCGGCGCCGGTGGACGCCGCCGCCGTGGCCCCCGGTGGCGTGGTCAGATGCGGCACGCCGCCTCCATCCAGATGTCCGCGAGGGATTCCTCCAGGCCGATCCGGGGCCGCCAGCCGAGCCGGTCCCGGGCGGTGCGGACGTCGGCCTGCTGCCAGGCCCCGCAGCCGTCGGGGTAGGGGTAGGGCTGCGGCGCCGCGGCGGCGAGCTGCTCGGACGTCGCCTCGGACCGGGGGGAGCCGATGGCGGCGAGTCCGGCCGGGCGGCCGGGGTGCGGCTGCGGGACGCCGCCGTGCGGCAGGTCCAGCTCGTGCAGCGCGCCCCCGTACCCGGCGACGCGGGCGAGGACAGCGGCGGCGTCGCGCAGCCGCACCGCCCGGCCGGTGCCGATGTTGACGACGCCCTGGGCCGCGGAGAGCGAGGCGGCGTGCACGGCGCGGGCCACGTCCCGTACGTCCACGAAGTCGCGCTGCACCCCCAGTCCGCTGAGCTTGAGCTCCCCGTCGCCGGACTGCATGGCGCGGCGCATCGCCTCGGCGAGGCGGCCGAGCGGGGATCCGGCGGGGGTGCCGGGGCCGACGGGTGAGAAGATCCGCAGCACCACGGCGTCGAGCCCGGAGCCCAGTACCAGCTCGGTGGCGGCGAGCTTGCTGACGCCGTACGGTCCGCCGGGTCTCGGCACGGCGTCCTCGGCCGTCGACGAGCCGGGCTGGCTGGGGCCGTACTCGGCGGCGCAGCCGAGCTGGACCAGGCGGGCCCCGCAGCCGCTGCGGCGCAGCGATTCGCAGATGGTGGCCACGGCGACGGTGTTGTGCCGGGTGAGTTCCCGGGCGCCGCCGCGGGTGGCCCCGGCGCAGTTGACGACGACGCCCGGGTGCACGGCGTCGAGGAACCGGGTGAGCGCGCCGGGGCTGCCGGTGGCGAGGTCGAAGCGGACGTCGGCGTCGTCGCCGCGGCCGAGCGCGGTGAGCTGGACGGCGGGGTCGGCGAGCAGCCGGTCCGCGACGTAGCGGCCGAGGTATCCGTTGGCTCCGATCAGCAGCACCCTCATCGCGTGACCCCTTGTTCGGTTGGCTGGCCGGTCATGTTCCTGGTTCTCCTTGCGGGTGGGTGGACGGTGCGGGGTGGCGGTACGGCGCTCCGGCGTCGGCTCCGAAGGCGTGCGGTGGTCGTGGGGGTGTGGGGGTCTCAGGGGCGGGCGTGCGCGGAGGCGCGGGACAGTGCGAGCACCGTCTGTACGAGCAGTCCCGCCGCGGCGGCGAGCGCCACGGCCGGGACCGGGACGAGGGCGGTCAGCAGGGCTGCGGCGACGGGCCCGCGGTGGGCGCCGTGCCGCAGCAGCAGCCGGGTGAGGAAGAGCAGCAGGGCGAGCGGCAGGGCCGCCCGCAGGGGGGCTCCGGCGAGGGCGGCCGCTCCCGCGGCGGCGGCGGTGAACACCAGGACGGCTGCGGCCAGCAGCGGCCGGGCCCCGTCCGCGAAGTCCTCCAGGGCCCGGCTCACGGCGAGCCGCCGGCGGGCCCGGGCGGCGAAGGCGGCGGCGACCAGGTGCCCGGGGGCGGCGGCCAGCGCGAGGGAGACGGCGAGGGCGGCGCCGTGGCGGTGTGCGGCCCCGCCGACGGCGGCTGCGGCGAGCAGGTGCACAAGCCAGGGGAACCGTCCCCCGGCGGCCCGCCCGGGCCACACCAGGGCGGCGACGGCGGCGAGCGCGGCGAGGACGCCCGCGGCCGGCGTCCCGGCGGCTGCCGCGCCCAGCGCGAGGGCGCCGGGCAGCAGCGCGTAGCCGAAGCCCCGCAGCGCGCCCGGTCCCCGGGACGGTGGGGGGAGCGGGCCCGCGGGGCCGGCCGGGGGCTCGGTGTGCGCGGTGCGGGCGTAGAGCTCTTCGGCAAGTGAGAAGACGTCGCGGTGGCGGAAGCGCGCGGCGGTGCGGTCGGTGATGCCGTGGGCCTCCAGTCCGGCGGCGATCTCCAGCGGGTCCACGGCCCGTTCGCACAGGTCGCGGTGGCGGTGGAGCAGGGCCTTGACCGGGTCCCCGGCGCTGCGCCGGCGGACGGGAGCGGCGGCCGGGGCGAGGGCGGCGGGGACGGCGGCGACGGCGCCGACGGTCGGGACGGCAGTGGCGCCGACGGTCGGGACGGCGGTGGGGACGGCTTCTTCGACGGTCATGCCGATGCCTCCGAGGTGGGGACCGGGGCCCAGGTGGGGGTGGTCCAGTGGCCCGGGACCCGGGCCTCGGGCGGCCGGGCGAAGGGGACCTCCCCGTCGGGCCGGGCGGATCCGGTGGCGAGCAGGCGCAGGTAGATGTCCTGGAAGGCGGCCACGTTCTGCTCGACGGTGAACAGTTCCAGGGCCCGCGCCCGGGCCGCCGCACCGAGCCGCCGGGCCCGCTGCGGGTCCTGTAGCAGCGAGAGGCAGGCCTCGGCGAGGGCCCGCGGATTGCGCGGGGGCACGACCAGGCCGGTGCCGCCGATGACCTCGCGTACGGCTCCGGCATCGGTGGAGGCGGTGGCGCGGCCGCAGAGCATGGCCTCGACCAGGCTGAGCGGGAAGCCCTCGATCACCGAGGACAGCACGACCACCCGTCCGGCCGCGTGGGCCTCGGCGGGGGTGGGGGCCTCGGGGCCGCCGATCCCCTCGAAGGTGACGGGGTTCTCCCCGGCGCTGACGGCGTCGGCGGCCTCGTCCGGGAAGAGCTGCGCGGCGAGCGACCGGCAGTCCGCGAGGTAGCCCGGCTCGGCGGACCGGGCGAAGATCCGCAGCCGGGTGGCCGGTGCGGCCCGGCGGACCTCGGCGAAGGCGTGCAGCAGGCCGATCAGGTCCTTGGCGGGCTCCACCCGGCCGACCCAGACGAGGGTGTCGGGGTCCCCGGCGTCCTCGGCCTCCCCGACGGCGGCGAACCGGTCCGCCTCGATGCCCGGGTGGACCGTCCGCACCCGCTCCCGCGGGGCCCCGCACCGCTCCTGCCAGCGCCGGGCGTGCGCGTTGCCGGGGGTCAGCAGGTCGGCCTGGGCGTAGATCTCCCCGGCGAGCCGGCCGTGGAAGGCGGCCAGCAGGGCCCGCAGTGCGGGGCGGGCGTCCGGTCCGTGCTCCTCGTCGGGCCGCCCGAGGTAGTGCGCCCGCAGCTGGACCCCGTACTCGGTGACCAGGAGGGGCACCCCGAAGAAGCGTTTGGCCAGCAGGCCGGGGAGCGCGGCCACCCCGCCGGCGGCCGCGTGGCAGATGTCGACCTCGCCGAGTTCCTCGTACCAGTCGAGGGACAGCGGCCGCAGCATGCGCTCCAGTTCGTCGACGAACTCCAGCAGGTCGGGCACCCGTACACCCTGCACGGTGCGGCTCGCACCCGGCGCCCGGCAGGCGGACTCCACCGCCCGCACCGCGGACTCGGAGCGCAGCGCCGCGTACAGCCCGCCCTGCTCCCAAGCGAGGGCGGCGAGGCCGTACAGGCCGGCGGCGAAGGGCTCGGCCTCGCCGGCGCAGACACCGCGGACCAGTTCCTTGAAGCAGCCGGCGAAGCGGCGCCGTTCGCGCCGGGAGTACGTGCGGCCGTCGTCGGCCGGCGCCCACAGGGGGGCCGTGCGGACCCGGGTGACGTGCTCGGGCAGCGGGACCCGGGTGCGTTCCTGCTCGGCGCTGCGGCTCAGCGCGTACAGCTCGAACTCGTGCTGCGGGAGCCCGCGCACGAGCCGGTCGCACCACAGCCTGGCCTCGCCCGAGGCATACGGATAACCACCTTCCGTGAGCAGTCCGATCCGCACGAGTGCACCCCCGATCTCCCGTCCAGGCGGCCTCCGTCGGTCCGGTGGCCCGCCGCGGAAGAACTCAAGCGGATGTGCCGGTGACGCGGCGGACGGTTGTCCGTCGCGCCACCGGAAGGGGTGAAGAGTCGTAACTTTCCCCTACGGTTCGCGTTCGAGCACGCTAGTAACGGGGAAAGGGGCGGCCGTCGCCGCCGGAGCCCCACGCGGCGCGGACTTCCCGCCCGGGCGCCGGACCGCCGGTCAACTGCCCGGGAAGACCCACGGGTTGGGCTTGCACGCGACGCCGTCGATGTTCAGGGACTTCGTCTGCTGCTGCATGATCGGCGCGAGCGCGCCCGGGGTGCGGCAGTTCACGTGCCCGTGCCCGAGCCGGTGCCCGGTCTCGTGGTTGATGAGCATCTGCCGGTAGGCGAACATCTGCTCCGGGCCGTACGTCGGCGAGCCCTGCCCCCAGCGGTAGGCGTTGATCATGACGCGGTCGGTGGAGGCGGAGTCGCAGGAGACGTTGTCCACGGTGGTGTCCAGACCGGACTTGGCGCACCACACGCCGGTGGTCCCGGGGCTGGCGAGGGTGATGACGAAGTCGGCCTCGCCGCCGGGCACCCGCTCGAAGGTCCGGGTGCCGCCGCGGCCCCAGCTGCGCGGGTCGTTGAGGGTGCGGTGGACGGCCTCGGCGAACAGCTGCGGGTCCAGCCCCAGGCCCTGCTCTACGTCGACCCGGTAGCGGACGACCTTGCCCTTGCCGGGCGCCTGGGCCACGCCGGGCACCGTGTCGAAGGTGCCGGGTCCGGTGAGCCGGGCGTCGACGGGCAGCAGCTGGGCCATCTTCTGCTCGTACGTCAGCTCCGGTGCGGGCGGGGCGGCGGAGGCCCCGGCGGGCGTGTGGGGGGTCGGGCGGCCGTCGGAGCGGGAGGCCGCGTCGGCGGCGGCGCGGCTCGGGCCGTCGTCGGGGGCGGCGACCGCGCCGGACCTGCCGACGTCGTTCTCGGCGGCGACCTGAACGGCCACGACCACCGCGAGCAGCGTGGCCACGGCCGCGGCCGCCACCCCGCCGTACGTGCGGACCCGGCTGCGGCCCGAGCCGGGGCGCTCCCGGCCGCAGGCGTCGGCCTCGCCGTCGGGCGCCTCGGGGGCGGGCGCGGCCGGCGCGGCGGGTCCGGGTCCGGGTCCGACGGGCCCCCGCGGTCCCGGGATCCGGCGGTGCGAGCCGGTGGAGGTGAGGGCGGAGGCCGCCGCGGCGGGGGCGGCCCGGACCGCGGGGGCCGGGGCCGTGGCGGCCGCGGTCCGCGGCGCGCCCTGCCGGTCGCCGTGGACCGTGTCGGGCCCCGCGCCCCAGGCGCCGCCGGGCTCCCGCTGCTCGGGGTGCCCGCCGGGCCGCTCCCCGGGCCACTCGGGCCAGGGGCCTCCCGTGGGCGCGTAGCCCCGGTGGCGCACGGTGGGTTCGGCGTACGGGCGTCCGTACGGGTCCCCGTGCGGGGCGGCCGGCTCGAACAGGCTGCGCGGCTCCCCGTACGGGTCGGGCGGCTCCCCGTACGGGTCGGGCAGGGCGGCGGGAGGCTCCGCGGGGGAAGCGGAGGGCGCCCTGCGGCTGTGTCGTCCCACGGTCCTCAGCCTCTGCCGTCTCGGGTGTCCCGCAGCAGGTCCCGGACGGCGGCCGCGACCACCTCGGGGTACTCCATCATCGCCACGTGCCCGGCCTCGGGCAGGCACAGCAGGCGCGAACCCCGGTAGGCCGCGGCGGCCTTGTGGGCCATGCGGTACGAGACCAGTTGGTCCCTCCCACCGTAGACCAGCAGGGCGGGTGCCAGGACCCGCTGGGCCTGGCGCCACAGTCCGTGCTGGCCGCCGAGGGTGTAGGCGTCGACGATGCCGCGGGAGGTGCGGGTCATCGCCTCCCAGAAGTACGGCAGGGCCATCCGCCGCTCCATCTCCTCCACGGCGTGCGCGAAGCCCTCCTGAGGCACCCGGGAGGGGTCGCCGTAGCAGAGCCCCATCACCCCGCGGGTGCGCTGCTCGGCCGTCAGGTCGCGGGTGAGGCGGCTGAAGAGCGCCGCCACGCCGGGCACGGCGAGCAGGGCGGTGGGCACGGCCGACCGCTGGACGCGCAGCTCGGGCAGGGCCGGGGAGACGAGGGTCAGGGTGCGCACCAGGTCGGGCCGGACGGCGGCGACCCGGGTGGAGACGGCGCCGCCGAGGGAGTTGCCGATCAGGTGGACCGGCCCGCGGCCGGCGGCGTCGAGGTGGCGGATGACCGCGCGGGCGAGCCCGGTGACGGAGTAGTCCCGGTCGGCGGGCGGCGGTGACCAGCCGAAGCCGGGCAGGTCGACCGCCTCGCCGTCGACGGTGTCCTCCAGTTCGGCCATGAGCGCCGACCAGTTCTGCGAGGATCCGCCCAGGCCGTGCACGAACAGGGCGGGCGGGAGACCGGCGCGCACCGGGGGCCGCTGCCGGACGGCCAGTTCCAGCCCGGGCAGTACGAGGGTGCGCAGCCGCTCCCCTTCGGCCACCCGGACGGCGCCCGCCGGGGGCGAGGGCTCGGCGGTGGACCGTACACCCGGCAGCTCGGTCGAAGACATGGGGGCAATGTTACGAGAGGATCACGCTCCACTTCCTGTGTTCGCGGTCACAGGCGCATGCCGATCCGCCTCGCGGGGTACAGGCGGGGCTCCTAGGCTCGTAGTGAGCGACCAGAGAAAGCGAGGGGATACGCCATGACAGTCGACCCTGCGGAGCCGGACACCTTCCGGGACGGACTCCCCGAGGCCCTCGACCCCGAGGCGCCCGAGGCCGACGTGGCGGAGCAGCTCATCGGACTGCAGCCGGACGAGGACGAGCCGGTCACCGGCCCCGACCGGGGCGAGGCCGCCGACGGGGACGCCGCCGAGCAGGCCCGGGTCGTCCCGCTGGACGAGGACGACTACCGCTGACCAGCGCCTGCGATGGTCCGTACCGCGAGAAAACTCGGCTTGAACCCACCAGATTCGGTTACCGAAAAGTACGATGGCGGCGCGGCGCAGAGCGCACTGCGTTCTAGGAGAAAGTGGGAGGCGGCGTGACAGCCATCGAGCAGACCGAAGCAGCGCGTCCGCGGGGCACGCGACTGCCGCGCCGAGCCCGACGGAACCAGCTGCTGGGCGCGGCCCAGGAGGTCTTTGTCGCGCAGGGCTACCACGCGGCCGCGATGGACGACATCGCCGAGCGGGCCGGGGTCAGCAAGCCGGTCCTCTACCAGCACTTCCCGGGGAAGCTCGACCTGTACCTGGCACTGCTGGACCAGCACTGCGAGGCGCTGCTGCTGGCCGTGCGTACCGCCCTGGCGTCGACGACCGACAACAAGCTGCGCGTGGCGGCCACCATGGACGCCTACTTCGCCTATGTGGAGGACGAGGGCGGCGCCTTCCGCCTGGTCTTCGAGTCGGACCTGACGAACGAGCCGGCGGTGCGCGAGCGCGTGGACCGGGTCTCGCTCCAGTGCGCCGAGGCCATCTCCGACGTCATCGCCGAGGACACCGGCCTGTCCAAGGACGAGTCGATGCTGCTGGCCGTGGGCCTGGGCGGGGTCTCGCAGGTCGTGGCCCGGTACTGGCTCTCCAGCGAGAGCCCGGTCGCCCGGGACACCGCCGTGGGCCTGCTGACCTCGCTCGCCTGGCGCGGCATCGCCGGGTTCCCCCTGCACGGCACCGAGGTCTGAGCGGCCGGTCCGGTCCGGGCCGGTGTTCGCTGCCAGCGTGTCCGCCGCGCGCGTTCCGCGTCCCCTCACCGGGCTAATGTGGTCCGGGTACGGCGCGACTGATCGCGCGAACCGGATCGTCGGAGGGACATAGCCGTGGAGGTCAAGATCGGCGTGCAGCACGCACCCCGGGAGATCGTGCTGGAGAGCGACCTGAGCGCCGAGGAGCTGGAGGGCATCGTCGCCGCCGCGCTGTCCGGCACGGCGCCGCTGCTCAGCCTCACCGACGTCAAGGGCCGCAAGGTCCTGGTGCCGTCCGACCGCCTGTCGTACGTCGACCTGGGCGAGCCGAGCGCGCGCAAGGTCGGGTTCGGCGCGCTCTGACGCAACGGCACCTGACGTGCCGAGAACTCTCCGAAACGGTCCGGCGGTTGATTCCGCCGGGCCGTTTCCCGTTCTTCCGCTTCGGGTAGTAGCGCAGTGACCTGATGTGACCGGACGTGTGGGAGGGACCTCATGCTCCTGTGGGAAGCGCTCGGCTCTGCTCTGCTGGGCCTCGCCCTGTCCGCGACGGCTGCGCGGGTGCTCGCGCGCCGGCTGCCCTCCGTGCGGGTGGTGCTGGTCAGCGGGGTGCTCGGGGCCATGTTCGGGGCGTATCTGACGCACTTCGCGCTGGGCCCCGGCCACAACACCCTGACGGCGACGTTCCTCGGCGGCCTGCTGGTGTCGGCCGTGGTGCTGTCGCTGCTGCTGCGCACCGGCAGCGGGCCCCGCCGGCCCTCGCGCAGGCCTCCGTTTTCGCTCCCGTCGCGGGGCTGACCCCTGACACAGGACGGCCCCGGAGCGCCTGGTGCGCTCCGGGGCCGCTGCGCGTCCGCCGGGTGGGCGGCGGCGGGTCAGGCCGCGAGGCCGAGGGCCGCCATCCGCCGGGTGTGCGCCTTGGTGATGCGGGTGAACATCTCGCCGACGGCTGCCAGGTCGAAGCCGGCCGCCATACCGTCGACTCCGCCGACCAGCATGGTGGAGAGCGCGTCGCGCTCGGCGACGACCCGCTGGGCCTGCGACAGTGCCTCGCCCATCAGGCGGCGGGCCCACAGCGCGAGCCGGCCGCCGCAGCGCGGGTCGGCCTCGATGGCGGCGCGCACCTTCTCGACGGCGAAGCCTCCGTGGCCGGTGTCGTCGAGTACGCCGACGACCAGGGCGCGGGTGTCGGTGTCCAGGTGGGTGGCGACCTCGCGGTAGAAGTCGCTGGCGATCGAATCGCCGACGTACGCCTTGACCAGGCCCTCCAGCCAGTCCGACGGTGCGGTCTGGCGGTGGAAGTCGTCGACGCCCTTGGCGAAGGGCTCCATGGCCGAGGTGGGCTCCACGTCGATGGCGGCGAGCCGGTTGCGCAGCCGCTCGAAGTGGTGGAACTCGGCCGACGCCATGGCGGCCAGTTCCGCCTTGTCGTCGAGGGTGGGCGCGAGCTTCGCGTCCTCGGCGAGGCGCTCGAAGGCCGCGAGTTCCCCGTAGGCGAGCGCGCCGAGCAGGTCCACGACGGCGGCCCGGTACTGGGGCGAGGCGGAGGCGGTCGCCCAGTCCTGGGCGGCGATGCCCGCGGATTCCCCGGAGGCGCTGTCGTCGGCGGGCGAGGCGTTTTCAACGGTCGACATGCTCCGCACAATAGCCCGCCGCATGAGGGGCCAAGGCATCACACCTGGACACCGTCAGCCAGCGTAAACACGCCTGCCCGGTGAATTCGCCCGACACGGCTGCGCGATTCCGGGGTACAGTGGTAATGCGCCTGCCGGAAACTCGGCGGGCCATCCGAATGAGGATGCCCGGTCGGTGGCCCGATCGGCTCCAACCGACCCGCCCTCGGCGTGGTGCGTGCGCTCGTGTGCACCGCCGCCCATGAGGGGCCCCCTCAGCGGCACAAGCGCTTGAGCGAAGGCTTAGTGGTCCCGCGCAGCTTCGTACGTACGTAGCAGTACTGCAAGCCCGGCACGGTACGACCCCCCTCGCCGCCTCGCGCCGCGTCTCACAGAAGAGGCAGCACCCTGACTACGTTCCGAGACCTCGGGATCCTCCCCGAGACCGCCGAAGCCCTTGAAGCCGTCGGCATCGTGTCCCCCTTCCCCATCCAGGAGATGACCCTCCCCGTCGCCCTCTCCGGCACGGACGTCATCGGCCAGGCCAAGACCGGCACCGGCAAGACGCTCGGTTTCGGCCTGCCCCTGCTGGAGCGGGTCACCGTCCCCGCCGACGTCGAGGCCGGCCGCGCCCGCCCCGACCAGCTCACCGACGCCCCGCAGGCGCTCGTCGTGGTCCCGACCCGCGAGCTGTGCACGCAGGTGACCAACGACCTGCTGACCGCGGGCAAGGTGCGCAACGTGCGCGTCCTCGCCATATACGGCGGCCGCGCGTACGAGCCCCAGGTCGAGGCGCTCAAGAAGGGCGTCGACATCATCGTCGGCACCCCGGGCCGCCTGCTCGACCTGGCCGGCCAGAAGAAGCTCGACCTCTCGCACATCCGGGCCCTGGTCCTGGACGAGGCCGACGAGATGCTCGACCTGGGCTTCCTGCCCGACGTCGAGAAGATCATCAACTACCTGCCGCCGAAGCGCCAGACCATGCTGTTCTCGGCGACCATGCCGGGCGCGGTCATCGGACTGGCCCGCCGGTACATGACGCAGCCGACGCACATCCGCGCCACGTCCCCCGAGGGCGAGGGCGTGACCGTCGCCAACATCAAGCAGCACGTCTTCCGCGCGCACAACATGGACAAGCCGGAGCTGGTCTCCCGCATCCTGCAGGCCGAGGGCCGCGGACTGGCCATGATCTTCTGCCGCACCAAGCGCACGGCTGCCGACATCGCCGAGCAGCTGGAGAAGCGCGGCTTCGCCTCCGGCGCCGTCCACGGCGACCTGGGGCAGGGCGCCCGCGAGCAGGCGCTGCGCGCGTTCCGCAACGGCAAGGTCGACGTGCTGGTGTGCACCGACGTCGCCGCGCGCGGTATCGACGTCGAGGGTGTGACCCACGTCATCAACTACCAGACGCCGGAAGACGAGAAGACCTTCCTGCACCGCGTGGGCCGGACCGGCCGTGCGGGCAACAAGGGCATCGCCGTCACCCTGGTGGACTGGGACGACATCCCGCGCTGGCAGCTGATCAACAAGGCGCTGGAGCTGGACTTCCACGACCCGGTCGAGACGTATTCCACGTCGGCGCACCTGTTCGAGGAGATGAACATCCCGGCGGGCACCAAGGGCGTCCTGCCGCGTGCCGAGCGCACCCGGGCCGGCCTGAAGGCCGAGGACCTCGAGGACCTGGGCGAGACCGGCGGCCGTGGTGGCCGCGGCGGGCGCGGTCCGGCCGCTGCCGCCGCCGTCGTGACGGAGGAGCGCCCCGCGCGCACCCGTACGCCGCGCCAGCGCCGCCGCACCCGCGGCGGTTCGGACCTGGGCGCCGAGACGGCCGAGGCCGTGGCGGCGCCGGAGGACCGGTCCCCGCAGGCTCCGGCAGCCGAGGAGTCGCGCAGGCCGCGCCGCCGCCGTACCCGTGTGGGCGCGGTTCCGGCGCAGTCCGCGGACGCCGCCCCCGTGGCGGAGGCCGCTCCGGTCGTGGCGGCCGAGCCGGCCGCGGTGGCCGAGGCACCCGCCCCGGTGACCCCGGTCGCCGAGGAGGCCCCGGCCAAGCCGAAGCGCACCCGGACCCGCAAGGCGGTCGCCGCGGTCGCCGAGTCCGCCGTGGTCGAGGCCCCCGCGGCCGAGGCCCCGGTCGCCGAGGAGGCTCCGGTCCAGCCGAAGCGGACGCGGACCCGCAAGGCCGTGCAGGCCGCCCCGGCCGTCGCCGAGGCGCCCGCCGAGGCCGCGGCCGAGGAGGCCCCGCCGGCCCCGCGCCGCACCCGGACCCGCAAGGTCGTCGGCGGCGTGGTCGAGGCCCCCGAGCCGGACTTCCAGATGGCCCCGCCGGTGGAGCCCGTCAAGGCCCGCCGCACCACCCGGCCCCGCAAGGCCGCGCCGGCCGCCGCCCCGGCCCCCGCGGCCGAGGAGGCCGCGCCGAAGCGCACCCGGACCCGCAAGAAGGCGGCGCCGGAAGCCTGAGCCCGACCCGACGGCCCGGCCCCCTCTCCGGAGGGGGCCGGGCCGTCGGCGTATCCCCGGCCCCCGCCCCGTACGGGCCGGTAACCTCGGGCCATGAGCAAGCCGACCTTCCTCACGCTGCCGCCCGCCGCCCGCGCTCACCGGCTCGTCACCGCGCGGGGCGTCTTCGCCGTGCACGAGGCGGGGACCCCGGAGCGCGGCACCGCCCTGCTGGTGCCCGGCTTCACCGGCAGCAAGGAGGACTTCATCGCCCTCCTGGAGCCGCTGGCCGCGGCGGGCTACCGGGTGGTCGCCGTCGACGGGCGCGGGCAGTACGAGAGCCCCGGCCCGCGCGAGGAGGCCGCGTACGCCCTGGAGGAGCTGGCCCGGGACCTGCTCGCGCAGGCCGCGGCGCTGGGCGGGGGCCCGGTCCACCTGGTCGGCCACTCGCTGGGCGGACTGGTCTCGCGCGCCGCGGTGCTGCGCGATCCCGCCCCCTTCGCCTCGCTGACCCTGCTGAGCAGCGGGCCCGCCGCGATCGAGGAGGCCCAGCAGGCCCGGACGAAACTGCTCGTCGCCGCGCTGGAGGCGCTGGGCGACGACATGCCGGCGCTGTGGGCGGCGATGCGCGCGCAGGACCCGCCGGAGGCGGCCGGCGACTCCCCGGAGCTGGCGCGGTTCCTGCGCGAGCGGTGGCTGGCGACCGTTCCCGAGCAGCTGATGGCCACCAGCCGGGCCCTGATCTCGGAGCCGGACCGGGTGGACGAGCTGGCGGCGGTGGAGCTGCCGAAGCTGGTGCTGTCCGGAACGGTGGACTATGCCTGGCCGGTCCCGCTGATGGACGACATGGCCCGCCGCCTCGGTGCGCAGCGGGTCGTGGTGCCGGACGCGGAGCACTCGCCCAACGCAGAGAACCCGCAGGTCACGGCCGGTGCACTCAGCGCGTTTTGGAACTCCCTCCCCGGGCAGTAGTTAGCCAGTGAAAAAATTTCCTTAGCGTAGGGAATGTTTGCCCCTTACGCTTCGTTAACCCTGTGCAAGGAGAAATACCGACGAAGGGAGAAGCCCCGTGCGCTTCGAGATTCTGCGCCTGGACGACGTCGACGGAACCGCCGTGGACAGCACCGTCGTGGACGCGGCCTCCGTCAACCGGATCGTGCAGCAGGCCGCGTACGTCGGCCAGCGCATTCTGATCCGACCGGCCGAGACGGCGTCCTGCTGACGCCCGAGAACACCCGCACAGACGTCTGCGCCCCCGTACCGAGATGCGTTCCGGTACGGGGGCGTTCGCGCGTGCAGAGCCGGCCGGGCAGGCCGTCGGGTGCGGTCAGGCGCCGCGGACGACCTGGAGCACGCCGTTGATGATCTGCTGGACGGCGATGGCCGAGAGCATCATGCCCGCGAGGCGCGTCACCAGCACCACGCCGCCGTCCTTGATGACGCGGATGATCACGAGCGAGTAGCGCATGGTGACCCACAGCACGACGTGCATGGCGATGATCGCGGACCAGACGGACAGCTGGCCGCTGACCCCGTCGGCCTTCTGCACGGCCAGGATGACGGAGACGATGGCGCCGGGACCGGCGAGCAGCGGCATGCCGAGCGGGACCAGGGCGACGTTGACGTCCTTGGTCTGCTTCGGCTCGTCGGTCTTGCCCGTGAGCAGGTCGAGGGCGATGAGCAGGAGCAGCAGCCCGCCGGCGATCATCAGCGCCGGGACGGAGACGTGCAGGTAGTCCAGGATCTGCTGGCCGCACAGGCCGAAGACGGCGATAACCCCGAAGGCGACGCAGACGGCCTGCCAGGCCATGCGGCGCTGCACCTTGGCGGGACGGCCCGAGGTGAGGGCGAGGAAGATCGGCGTGATCCCCGGGGGGTCCATAATCACAAAAAGCGTGAGAAAAAGGGATCCGAAGACGGCGAAGTCGAACACAGTGATGCCTTGCAGGAGAGAGGGGTGGAGCGAAGGGAAGCGGGGAGGGCGGAGCGGGCCCGGCCCGGGAAGGACCGGCCTAGCGCTCGCGTCCGCCGGCGCCGGGCACGGGGAAGGCGCCGGTCGCCCGGCGGGTGATCTCGCCGTAGATCTCGGGGTCGGTGGTGTACTCGCCGAGCCGGCAGGTCTTGCGGCTGCCGTGGTAGTCGCTGGACCCGGTGGTCAGCAGCCCCAGGTCGCCCGCCAGGGCGCGCAGCCGCGCGCGTGCGGCGTCGTCGTGGTCCATGTGGTCCACCTCGACGCCGTCCAGGCCCGCCGCCGCGAGCTCCGCGATGACCGACTCGGGAACGCACTGCCCGCGCTTGACGGCCGCGGGGTGGGCGAAGACGGTGACGCCTCCGGCCGCCTTCACCAGGCGGATGGCGTCGAAGGGGTCGAGCTCGTGCTTCTCGGCGTGGGCGCGGCCGCCGTCGGCGAGCCAGTCCGGGGTGAAGGCGTCGGAGACGGTGCGGACGACACCGAGGTCGACGAGGGCGGTCGCGAGGTGCGGCCGTCCCACGGAACCCTCGCCCGCGATCCGGGCCACCTGCTCCCAGGTGATGTCAACGCCGAGGCCCCGGAGCTTGCCGACCATGGCCTGGGCGCGGGGCGTGCGGTCGTCCCGGACGAGTTCGCGCTCCCGGGCGAGCTCGGGCTCCTCCGGGTCGAAGAGGTAGGCGAGCAGGTGCATCCCGACCCCGTCGAGCCGGCAGGACAGTTCGGCTCCGGTCACCAGCGTCAGTCCGGCCGGCAGGGCCGCGACGGCCTCGGCGTACCCGCCCACCGTGTCGTGGTCGGTCAGCGCCACCACGTCGAGCCCGGCAGCGGCGGCGCCCCGGACCAGCTCTGCGGGGGTGTCCGTACCGTCGGAGGCCGTGGAGTGGGCGTGCAGGTCGATGCGCACAGCCGGGCTCCAGGGTTCGCACGTACGGGGGACGCTCCAGGATAACCGGGGCGGAGGTCTGCCCTGGTCGGCGGCTCAGCCGGGGCCGAGGACGCGCGGGCTGAGGGCGCCGCAGGGCAGCAGTTCGACCTCGGCTCCCGCATCCCGCAGGTCGGTCAGGACCAGTTCGTCGTACATCAGCAGGCCGGACTGCTCGGGCCAGACCACCGCCCACAGCCACAGGCCGCGCGCCTCGCCGGCGAAGACGGCCCGGTCGGGCGGGGCGCCCTTGACGTGCCACAGCGGGGTGGGCCGCCCGGCGGCGACGACCTTGGCGTGGGGCGGCGCCGAGACGTCCAGGTACGGGCCGGGGTCGGGGCCGTCGATGCCCGCGTACCGCGAGCCGAGGCCGACCCCCAGTTCCTCCGCGACCAGCAGCAGCTCACCGATGCCGCCCAGCGGTCCGGGTCCCGAGCAGGCCACGGCGGTCGCCCGGCCCCCGCTGCGGTCGTCGCCGGCCGAGGCGACCCCGGTGAACAGCCATCCCACCGGCAGCGGCCACGGCATCCACACGGGGACCCGGGCCCGGTTCACCACCACGCTCAGGCCCTCGACGCTGGGCGGGATCACGGGCTGCAGGGGATGGACGGCGCCGTGCATGGTGCACTGCCAGGAGTCGGAGAAGAGTCCGGGCGCCCTGACCCGTCCACCGCACTTCGGGCAACTCGGTTCGCCCCTCATGGGAAGCCACGCTCCTCCCCGCGCGGCGCCCCGTCAAGACGCGATCACCCGTCCGGGGGCGGGTCGCCCGCTCTCAGTCCAGGGCGACCGCCGTCCGCAGGGGGTCCCGCAGGTCGGTTCCGCGCGCGAGCCAGCGTTCCTGGAGCGCGGCCGCGCCGTGCACCCGCTTCCAGGCGGCCTCGTTGGCCGTCATGGGCAGCAGCGGCAGGAAGTGCACCGGGTCCATGGGCGCGTCCAGTTCCAGGTCTTCCACGAGCCCGCCCGGCTCGGCCACCAGCACCGAGCTGAAGGGGGCCCCGTCCCACAGCGGTTCGCCGGTGTCCAGTGAGGCGCCGGGGGCCACGACCAGCCCCTCGACCTGGGGGGACGCGGCCAGCACCGCGAGCGGCCGGAGCAGCTTGTCGGTGGGGGCGAGCCCCGCCCGCACGGTCAGCACCAGTTCGGCGCGCGGCCCCCGCAGGGGGTCGGCGACGACGGCGGTCGGATCGGTCATCGGGTGCGCGGACATCCCGAGGGTCGCGTACCGCACGAGGTCGCCCTCGGCGAAGCGGAGTACCTCGATGCGGTCGGTGCCCAGGAAGGTGACGGCGGCGCGGGCGTCGGGTTCTCCGAACGCGGTGCGCAGCCGGGCCTCGACGAGAGCCAGAATTTCTGCCATGGAGCGAGCATAGAACTCGTATCAGGCGGGTAAAGGGCGGGTCTTGACCATCCGTCGGCTGTTAGTGTGGACAGCTGGTCGGGGTCGCACGCACGCAGCGGCGGTCCCGCGATGGGACGTCCCCCACGGGGGACCGGCCGGAGGAGGTGGGGCTGCGGTGGATCGAAGTCGATCGTGCAGTACCAATCGCTCTTCCGCTTCTGTGACGGGCGCTTCCCCCCGCCCCCTTTGATCTTCTGATCAGTAGAAGAGCGACGGCAGAACACGTGTCCTCCCGTCCCTTTCCCTCCCCTGCCCCGGCCTGCCCGCACGGCGGCCGCGCCACGGAGGGACCTCCCACCCGTACGGTCTGCAGCCGTGCGTGCGAAGGAGCCTGCCATGTCGATGCTGCCCTACCTGCGTGCGGCCGTCCGCCCGTCGCTGCGCAAGTCCACCCCGGCCCAGCCCGGCTACGACACCACCCGAGACCCCTCGGCGAGCAGCGCGGTGGTCGACTGCGCCGTGTACCGGGGCGGCCGGCGCGACGCCGGGGACCTGGACTCGGCCCGGCTGACGCCGCGTGAGGCGATCCGCCGGGTCCGCGAGGACGGCGGTTTCGCCTGGATCGGCCTGCACGAACCGACGGAGGCCGAGTTCGCGGGGATCGCGGCCGTCTTCGGCCTGCACCCGCTGGCCGTCGAGGACGCCGTGCACGCGCACCAGCGGCCGAAGCTGGAACGCTACGACGACACCCTGTTCACCGTCTTCAAGACCATCCACTACGTGGAGCACGCCGAACTGACCGCCACGAGCGAAGTGGTGGAGACCGGCGAGGTGATGTGCTTCACGGGCCTCGACTTCGTCATCACCGTCCGGCACGGCGGCCAGGGCTCCCTCAAGGGGCTGCGCCACCGGCTCCAGGGCGATCCCGAGCTGCTGGCCAAGGGGCCGTCCTCCGTCCTGCACTCCATCGCCGACCACGTGGTCGACGGGTACATCGCGGTGGCGGCGGCCGTGCAGGACGACATCGACGAGGTGGAGAGCCAGGTCTTCACCGCCCCCGCCAAGGGCAGCACCCGCGGCGGCGAGACGGGCCGCATCTACCAGCTCAAGCGGGAGGTGCTGGAGTTCAAGCGGGCGGTCTCCCCGCTGCTGCGGCCGATGGAGCTGCTGAGCGAGCGCCCGATGCGGCTGGTGGACCCGGACATCCAGAAGTACTTCCGCGACGTGGCCGACCACCTGGCGCGGGTGCACGAGCAGGTCGTCGGCTTCGACGAGCTGCTCAACTCGATCCTCCAGGCGAACCTCGCGCAGGCGACGGTCGCCCAGAACGAGGACATGCGCAAGATCACCTCGTGGGCGGCGATCATCGCGGTGCCCACGATGATCTGCGGGGTGTACGGGATGAACTTCGCGCACATGCCCGAGCTCCAGTGGGAGTACGGCTATCCGATGGTGATGGCCACGATCGTCGGCACCTGCTTCACCATCCACCGGGCGCTGCGCCGCCACGGCTGGCTCTGAGCCGTCCGGCGCGCGGCCGGACCGCGGGGCCGGACCCGCGGGGCCATGCCGCACCGGCCTGCTCGCCGCCGGGCCTGCGCGCCGCCGGGCCGTCCGGGGCACCCCCTACTCTGTCCGCATGACTCTCAGCACGCTCGACCTGGCCCTCGTCGAGGAGGCCACCAAGAAGTCCGGCCTGATCTGGGTCCGCGGCGACGGGGCGGACCGGGCCCTGTGGCACGCCTGGGTGGACGGAGCGGCGCACGTACTGGGCGACGGGCCCGGCGAGCAGCCGTTCCCGGGGCTGTCCGACGGCGCGGCCGCCGAGGTGACCGTGCGCAGCAAGGACAAGGGCGGCCGGCTGGTGGCCTGGACGGCGACGGTGCAGGAGCTCGCACCCGGCAGCGCACCGTGGGAGGCCGCGGTCGCCGAGCTGAAGGGCAAGCGGCTGAACGCGCCCGACTCGGAGCGGATGACCGAGCGGTGGGCGCGGGAGTGCCGGCTGCTGCGGCTGGAGCCGCAGGCGCTCCGCCCGGAACTGCCCGCCGGTTCGCTGGCCGCCGTACCCCTGCCGTCCCCGGCGACGACCCGCGAGCCCGTCCCGGCGGGGCTGCCGAAGCTGCTGCTGAAGCGGAAGGCCGCCGGCCGGCGGCCGCGGCCGTCCTGACCGGCGCGAGGGGTCAGGGGCTGGTGGGGTTCGAGCCCTGGCCCGAACCCTGGCCCGAGCCCTGGCCCGAGCCTTTGGACGGGGACGCGGACGCGGAGCCGCCGGTCCCCTGGTCCTTCTGGCCCTTGGTCGTCGGCAGCTGGGAGCCGTAGTCCACCGTCTGGTCCTGCGCGGGCGGCGCCAGCGGGAAGGCCTGTCCCCACTCCGCGAGCTCCACCCGCCCGGCGCCGCCGGCCCGCTCCATCAGCAGCGGGTACGGGGTCCCCTCCAGCGACACCGAGAGCTGGCCGCCCTTGCCCGCGTCCGCCGTGACCTGGACCGCGCGCGTGTGCCCGACCTGGGTGTAGGCGCCCTTGGCGAGCTTTCCGTCGAGGCCGAGCAGCCCGTCCAGCAGGACGTCCATGTCGGTGAAGCCGCGGAACTGCTTGTACGAGGGGTCGGCCTCGGGGACCTTGACGTACTTGTCGCCGAGCTTCCCGGCCGAGTCGGACTGCCCCCAGAAGGCGGCGCTCGCCTTCAGGTACAGCTGCTCCCCCACCCGCAGCAGCTGGAAGGTGTCGTCCTGGGACTTCACCTCGCCGGAGCCGCCGTCGGACTTCAGGCGCATGTCCAGGGTGAAGGTCTTGCCGCCGCTGACGAGCGTGCCGGAGAGGTGGACCGAGTCGGCTTCGGTGGCGGCCGTCCTCGCCTTCTCCTCGATCTTTTCGGCGGACAGCTTGCCGATCCCGTTCGTGCCCGCGTCGGGGTCCTTCCCGCCCCCGCAGGCGGTACCGGTGACGGCCAGGCCCGCGCACAACGCGCCGATGAAGGCGGCCCGGCGCATCCGCAGGGCGGGGAAGATGGCGGTCACGTGCGAGTGCCTCTCGTCGTCGGGCTGCGGCAGCAGGCAGCGTACCCGCCCGTAGCCCGCCGTCCGCGACCGCTCCCCGGCGGCCCCTCCTGCCCCGGGCGGACCGCCCCACCAGGACGCCTTCACGGGGCACGGGCTAGCCTGAGGGCTGGCAGGACTGTCGAATGACGCTCTAGGAGGCGCTCGGATGGCTGCAGGCGCCCCGCGGATCTTCGTCTCGCATCTGTCGGGTGTGCCCGTCTTCGATCCCAACGGCGACCAGGTCGGCCGGGTCCGCGACCTCGTGGCCATGCTGCGCGTGGGCGGGCGCCCGCCGCGGCTGCTGGGCCTGGTGGTCGAGGTGGTCAGCCGGCGACGGATCTTCCTGCCGATGACCCGGGTCACCGGTGTGGAGTCCGGGCAGGTGATCACGACCGGCGTCGTGAACATGCGCCGCTTCGAACAGCGCCCCACCGAACGGCTGGTCCTCGGCGAACTGCTGGACCGGCGGGTCAAGCTGGTGGCGGACGGCGAGGTCGTCACCGTCCTGGACGTCGCCATCCAGCAGCTCCCGGCCCGCCGGGACTGGGAGATCGACCGGATCTTCGTACGGAAGGGCAAGGCGGGCGCGCTGCGCCGGCGCGGCGAGACGCTGACCGTCGAGTGGTCGGCGGTGACCGGCTTCTCGCTGGAGGAGCACGGCCAGGGCGCCGAGAACCTGGTGGCCACCTTCGAGCAGATGCGCCCGGCCGACGTGGCGAACGTCCTGCACCACCTGACGCCCAAGCGGCGCGCCGAGGTGGCCAGCGCCCTCGACGACGACCGGCTCGCGGACGTCATGGAGGAGCTGCCGGAGGACGAGCAGGTGGAGATCCTCGGCAAGCTGAAGGAGGAACGCGCCGCCGACGTCCTGGAGGCGATGGACCCTGACGACGCGGCCGACCTGCTCTCGGAGCTGCCGGAGGACGACCAGGAGCGGCTGCTCACGCTGATGCAGCCGGACGACGCGGCCGACGTGCGGCGCCTGCTGTCGTACGAGGAGAACACCGCGGGCGGCCTGATGACCACCGAGCCGATCGTGCTGCGGCCCGACGCGACCGTCGCGGACGCGCTGGCGCGCGTACGGCAGGCGGACCTGTCGCCCGCACTGGCCGCGCAGGTGTACGTGTGCCGGCCGCCGGACGAGACGCCGACGGGCAAGTACCTGGGCACGGTGCACTTCCAGCGGCTGCTGCGGGACCCGCCGTTCACGCTGGTCAGCTCGATCGTGGACACCGACCTGCCGCCGCTGCGGCCGGACGCCTCGCTGCCCGCGGTGACCACGCACCTGGCCGCCTACAACATGGTTGCGGTGCCGGTGGTCGACGAGAGCGGCTCGCTGCTGGGGGCGGTCACGGTCGACGACGTGCTGGACCACCTGCTGCCGGACGACTGGCGGGAGACGGAATTCCATTCCGAGGAGGCCGTACGTGGGCACTGATCGAGGGCGCTTCGACCGGGGGCGCGGCGAGCAGGCACGCGAGCGGCGCCGGGAGCAGATCCGGGAGCGGCGCGAGCAGGCACGGCTCCAGGCGCGTGAGCAGGGGCTGGCGACCGATGCGGCGGACCGGGCCGGCGAGCGCTCCGGGAAGTCCGGGCAGGGCGCCGGGGCGAGTGCGCTGACGCGTTCGCGGGTCCGCCTGGACCTGCCGCGCGCGCCGCGCCGCTCACTGCTGCCGGAGTACGACCCGGAGGCCTTCGGGCGCCTCTCGGAGCGGGTGGCGCGGTTCCTCGGCACGGGCCGGTTCATCGTCTGGATGACCCTGGTCATCATCGTCTGGGTGCTGTGGAACATCTTCGCGCCGGACGATCTGCGGTTCGACCAGTACCCGTTCATCTTCCTGACGCTGATGCTGTCGCTGCAGGCCTCGTACGCCGCTCCGCTGATCCTGCTCGCGCAGAACCGGCAGGACGACCGGGACCGGGTCAACCTGGAGCAGGACCGCAAGCAGAACGAGCGGTCCATCGCGGACACCGAGTACCTGACGCGGGAGATCGCGGCGCTGCGGATGGGCCTGGGCGAGGTCGCCACCCGCGACTGGATCAGGTCCGAGTTCCAGGATCTGATCAAGGAGATGGACGAGCGTCGTCTATTCCCGCTCGAGAGTGACGAAGGCGACCGCTAGCGGGCTGTCCCGCGGCCTGCCACCGAGCCGTACCATCGGGTCATGGCTACCGACACATCCTCCGCCGACGCCGCCGTGCCCGAGCAGGACGCGATCCTCGACGCGCTGGCGACGGTGAACGACCCCGAGATCCACCGGCCCATCACCGAGCTCGGCATGGTCAAATCGGTGGAGATCGCCGACGGCGGCGCGGTCGCCGTCACGGTCTACCTCACCGTGTCGGGCTGTCCCATGCGCGAGACGATCACCAAGAACGTCACCGAGGCCGTGGAGCGGGTCCCGGGCGTCACCTCGGTCGCCGTCTCCCTGGACGTGATGAGCGACGAGCAGCGCAAGGACCTGGCTGCCACGCTGCGCGGCGGCACCGCCGAGCGCGAGGTCCCCTTCGCCCAGCCGGGCTCGCTGACCCGTGTGTACGCGGTGGCCTCCGGCAAGGGCGGCGTCGGCAAGTCCTCCGTCACGGTCAACCTGGCCGCGGCCATGGCGGCGGACGGTCTGAAGGTCGGTGTGGTCGACGCCGACATCTACGGGCACAGCGTGCCGCGCATGCTGGGCGTCGAGGGCCGCCCCACCCAGGTCGAGAACATGATCATGCCGCCGTCCTCGCACGGCGTGAAGGTCATCTCGATCGGCATGTTCACCCCGGGCAACGCGCCGGTGGTGTGGCGCGGCCCGATGCTGCACCGCGCGCTGCAGCAGTTCCTGGCCGACGTGTACTGGGGCGACCTGGACGTGCTGCTGCTGGACCTGCCGCCGGGCACCGGCGACATCGCGATCTCGGTGGCCCAGCTGGTGCCGAACGCGGAGATCCTGGTCGTGACCACTCCGCAGCAGGCCGCGGCCGAGGTCGCGGAGCGGGCCGGCTCGATCGCCGTGCAGACCCACCAGAAGATCGTCGGCGTCGTCGAGAACATGTCCGGGCTGCCGTGCCCGCACTGCGACGAGATGGTGGACGTCTTCGGCTCGGGCGGCGGCCAGAAGGTCGCCGACGGGCTGACCAAGACGGTCGGCGCGAGCGTGCCGGTCCTGGGTTCGATCCCGATCGACGTCCGGCTGCGCGAGGGCGGTGACGACGGCAAGCCCGTCGTCCTGTCCGACCCGGACTCCCCCGCGGGCGCGGCCCTGCGGGCCATCGCGGGCAAGCTGGGCGGCCGCGCGCGCGGCCTGTCGGGCATGTCCCTGGGCATCACCCCGCGCAACAAGTTCTGACCTGCTGGCCCCCCGGTGCGGTGGGGGCACGCGGAGGGCGCCGCTCGTGGAGCGGCGCCCTCCGCGTGTTCCGGCGGCCGCGGTGGCGGCCCTGCGCGGCCTACTCGTAGGCGGCCAGGTCCCCGATGACGGAGAAGCCGAGGCCGTAGGCGCTCATGCCGCGCCCGTACGCCCCCAGGTGGACCCCGGTACCGGTGGAGCCGGCGAGCACCCAGCCGAACTCCGACTCGCGGTAGTGGAAGGTCGTCGGCTCCCCGTCGACCGGCAGCGACAGCGTGGACCAGTCCTCGCCGTCGAGGTCGTCGGCGAGTTCCCAGGCGGCCTCGGTCTGCTGGTCCAGCCAGTCGCTGCGCAGGGAGTGGTCCATCTGGGCGGGCCAGCTGTAGGCCAGCAGCCCGGAGCCGGCCAGCCAGGCCGCCGAGGAGACCGAGGTGGCCTCCAGGACGCCGGTGCCGTCCCCGCTGCGCCGCAGCGCCTTGCTCGCCACCGTCACGACGACGGCGAAGCGCTCCTTCTCGCCGGTGGCGATCTCACCGCGGGCGGAGGGCTCGTCGCCGTGCCCGGTGGAGCCGTGCTCCACGGTGCCGTCGGCGGCGACGCCGACCTGCATGAGCCAGCGGGGGCCGGTGAAGGCGCCGTCCAGCCCGTACCAGGGGAAATCGGCCCTCAGGTACCCCTCGGCCGTCCGGCGGGCCGCCGGGACGGGGGCGGTGGCCTCCTGGGGTCGCGCGTCGCCCTGCGGGTCCTGTGCGGGGGCGGGTGCGGATGCTTCGGCGGGCTGCGTCGCCACGCGGCTGCTGCTCGTCGTCTCCATCTGGGCGGCCTCTCGTTCCGTGGGGTCCGAAGCGGCCTCCCCCGTACTGCGCCGGGGGGACCCACGTCCTCGGGCGTCCTGACATAAGGACTCATGGAGGATAGCCACCCCGTCCCGGATCGCCGGGCAGGCGGGGACGTGCCTCAGGTGGCGTCGGCGTCGAAGCGCGTGCGCCGGTCGGCGGCCGGGGCCGCGGGCTTCTTCACCAGATCCGGTCCGGCGCCGGGCGTGGCGGGGCCGGCCGCACCGGCGGCGGGGACCGCGGCGGAATCGCCCTCCCTGCTGTTCACGGCGTCGGTGACGTCGTGGAGCTCCTTGCGGAGGTCGAAGCTGGTGCGGATCTCCTTGAGGTCTTCGTTCTCGGTCAGCTGCTTGCGGATGAAGGTCTTCGGATTCAGGTCCTCGAACTCGAAGTCCTTGAATTCCGGGCCGAGTTCCGACCGGATGTCCTGCTTGGCGCTGTCCGAGAAGGCACGGATCTTCCGGATCACCCCGGTGACGTCCTGGATGACCTTGGGCAGCTTTTCCGGACCGAAGATGAGAATGGCGAGCACCACGATCGTGACCAGTTCGAGTGCGCCTATGTCGTTGAACACCTTGCCGCTCCTCGGCTCTCTCCACTTCGGCCCCGACACACGGTACCCGGCCCGGCCCGCGGGGCCCTACCTGCGTGCCGCCCCGGAATCGGTTTCACCCGCTCGTCATGCGGTGCTCATGAGCCGTTCGCCGATCCGAGGACCACTTCCAGGGTGCGCTCCCGTCCCTCGCGCAGGACGGCCAGGGTCAGCCGGTCGCCGGGCCGGTGGGCCCTGATCCTGATGATCAGCTCGTCCCCGCCGCGCACCCGCCGGCCGTCGACCTTGGTGATCACGTCGCCGGGTTTGATGCCCGCGCGGGCGCCGGGGCCGTCCGCGACCACGGAAGGCTTGCCGTCCTCGCCCTTCGCGTCGACGCGGGCTCCGTCGCCGGTGTACTCCATGTCCAGGGTCACACCGATGACGGGGTGGGTGGCCCGGCCGGTGCGGATGAGTTCCTCGGCTACGCGTTTGCCCTGGTTGACGGGGATGGCGAAGCCCAGCCCGATGCTGCCGCCCTGCCGGGTCGGGTCGTCCTTGTCGGCGCCGCGGATCGCACTGTTGATGCCGACCACGCGGGCGGCGGAGTCGAGCAGCGGGCCGCCGGAGTTGCCCGGGTTGATGGGGGCGTCGGTCTGCAGGGCGTCGACGTAGCTGATGTCGCTGCCGTCGCCCTTGTCGCCGCCGGCGGTGACGGGGCGGCCGGTGGCGCTGATGATGCCCGCGGTGACGGTGTTGGAGAGGTCGAAGGGCGCGCCGATGGCCACCACCGGGTCGCCGACCTTCACGTTCTCGGAGTTCCCCAGGTTCAGCGGCTGGAGTCCGCGCACTCCGCTGACCTTCACCACGGCCAGGTCGTAGCCGGAGTCCCGGCCGACCAGCTCGGCGGCGACGCTCTCGCCGGTGCTGAAGGTGACCGCCATCTCCCGGGCGTCGCCGACGACGTGGCTGTTGGTCAGGATGTGGCCCTGCCCGTCGAGCACGAACCCGGTGCCCGTGCCGCCGCCCGCGGCGGTCCGTACGTGCAGGGTCACCACCCCGGGCAGCGCGGCGGACGCGATCCCGGCGACGCTCTCGGGGGCCCGGCCGCGGTCGGCGGCGGCGCTCTGGGGCAGTTCCAGGCGGGTGCTGCTGCGCCGCTCTGCGAGGACTCCGACGTAGCCGCCGATGCCGCCGGCGAGCAGAGCCACCGCGAGGCCGGCGCACAGGAGCTGCCAGGCGCGGGCCCGGCGCGGCCTGCTGCCCCGGTCCACCGTGTGCAGCGGCTGCTCGGCCCAGGGGTCGTAGCGCGGCTCGCGGGGCGCCGGGACGGCCCCGTACGGGTCCTGGCGGGGGCCGGGGTCCGGTGCCGGGTCCGACGCGTCCAGGCCGGGGTCGCGGGCAGGGCCCCGGCCCGCCTCACGGCCCGCGTCCCTGCCCGCCTCCGCACCGTCCTCGGGGCGCAGGGCCGGGGCCCCGTCGGGGCGGGGCTCCGCCGGCTCCTTGGGCCGGCTCCACCAGGACGGTGCCGGATCGGTCTGCTGCCTGTCGGCCATGGGCGCTCCCCGCGTACTCATGCGCATCTGCCGCAGATTCAACCAGGTCCGGCAGCCGCGGGGGCCCGGGTCGGCCGGGCCGGACCGCCCGGGCGGACCGGGGCGCCCCGGGAGCCGGCACGATCCGGCGGGGGCGGCCTACCGCAGGAGCGAGACCTTGCGGGCCGAGGGCGGCGGGGAGGGGTGCAGCGGCGGCAGGGGCGCCGGGAGGAGCGTGGGGACGGCTCCGGGCGCGGGCAGCCGGTCCCGGACGGCGGCGTCGGCCACCGAAACGGCCGGGCCGGGCCGGGAGGCGGGCGCGGGGGCGTCGCCCCGCGCATTCGGATCGACACCCTCCAGCGGCAGCGAACCGCCGAGCGCGAGCGCGGCGAGCGAGACGGCCCCGGCCGCGACGAAGGCGAGGCGGCGCCGCGGTCGGCCCACCTCGTGGATGGGGAAGCCCTCCGGCCGCGGCCGGTCGGCGGCGGGCAGGGCGTACGCGAAGGAGGAGAGGGGGCCGCCGCCCGCGGCATCCGGCGCACCGGACCGTCCCGGCGGGCCGGACAGGCTGTCGGGACCGGCGGCGGGCAGCCCCTGGAGGCGCGCCAGCAGGCCGGCGGAGAGGGGTGGCGGGGCGCTCTCCACGAACATGGTCTTCAGACGGCGCTGCGCGTCGGCCTCCGCCTTGCACCGGGTACAGGTGGCCAGGTGGGCCAGGACCCGCTCGCGGGCGTCGTGCTTGAGTTCTCCGTCCACCAGGGCGGCCAGCCGGTCGCCCAGGTGCTGTTCGGCAGGGGAAGGATTGACTCCGCTCACTCGGCTCCGCCCTCTCCCCCGGCGCCCGGGACGCCCACGGCCGCTCCGGCCAGCGCGCGCTGCTCCGCGCGGGCGGCGGGCGAGCGGTGCTTGAGCGCCTTGCGCAGGTGCGAGCGCCCGCGGTGGATGCGGCTGCGCACGGTGCCGAGCTTCACGCCCAGCGTGGCCGCGATCTCCTCGTACGACAGGCCTTCGATGTCGCACAGCACCACGGCCGCGCGGAATTCGGGCGCGAGGGTGTCGAGCGCCTGCTGGACGTCCGCGTCGAAGTGGGTGTCGTGCAGGACCTGCTGCGGGGAGGGCTCCCGGCTCGGCAGCCGCTCGGCGGCGTCGTCGGCGAGTGCGTCGAAGCGGATGCGCTGCTTGCGGCGGACCATGTCCAGGAACAGGTTCGTGGTGATGCGGTGCAGCCAGCCCTCGAACGTGCCCGGCGTGTAGGTGGACAGCGAGCGGAAGACGCGGACGAAGACCTCCTGGGTGAGGTCCTCGGCGTCGTGCTGGTTGCCCGTCAGACGGTAGGCGAGGCGGTAGACCCGCGCACTGTGCGTGCTGACGATCTCCTCCCACGAGGGAGGGGTCCACGCCTGGGAGCCCGCATCGGCGGCGAAGGTCGCGGTGGTTGCGGTGTCTGCGGTGTGGAAGCGGTCAGCAATGTCGGTCACGGATTTCGGCTCACCCGCCGACCGGAGGAGGCGCCTCAGGACGCCCCCGCGATCCACAGGCGCAGCCGCACCTCCCCTGTCGGCTCTGGTGGTGTCCAGTGGAGCCCCTACCATAGCCACCCCCTCCGTCAGCTTGAGATAAGCGTTTTTGCTTTAACTTTGCCCGGGCGGCGGGCCCGGGAGCGCCCTTCTGCCCGGCAGCGTCCCTTCTTATCCCGCGTCCACCTTTCACAACGCCCGGTCCCATCTGCGGGTTCCCGACGTCAACGGATACAGTCACCGTTGCGCCAACTATGGGGACAGGAGAGGGTCATTACCGGCAACCGGCAGACGAGCTGGGCGTTCGCCGACGCGTTTGTCGCCGAGGACGACGCTCTGCGGTGGGCCCGCGACCGGTCCAGGGAAGCGGGCCTGCGCTCCGTCTCCCCCGGCACCGGGGCCGCGCTGCGCCTGCTCGCCGCCACCGCGGACGCCAAGGCGGTCGCGGAGATCGGCACCGGGACCGGGGTCTCCGGCATCCACCTGCTGCACGGGATGCGCCCTGACGGGGTCCTGACCACCGTGGATCCCGAGGGCGACCGGCAGGCCTTCGCCCGCCAGGCCTTCCGCGCCGCCGGCTTCGCCGGCAACCGCGCCCGCTTCATCCCGGGCCGCGCCCTGGACGTCCTGCCGCGGCTCGCCGACGGCGGGTACGACCTCGTCTTCTGCGACGGCGACCCGACCGAGTCCCTGGACTACCTCGCCGAAGCACTGCGGCTGCTGCGGCCCGGCGGACTGGTCTGCTTCGAGGGGGTCTTCTCCGACGGCCGTACGGTCGACTCCGCGGCCCAGGCCGTGGAGGTGCTGCGGGTCCGCGAACTGCTGCGCAGCGTCCGGGAGAGTCCGGCGCTGGAGGCCGCGCTGCTCCCGGTGGGCGACGGCCTGCTGTGCGCCGTGCGGCGCTGACGCCCGTACCGCGGGACGGCCGGGCCGGGGAGCCGGAGCCGGAGGCGGTCGGCAGGGGCCACCCGGACCGAGCGCTGCGGGACCGGACCGCCGGGCGGGACCGGGGCAGTCTGCGGACACAACGCTGCCCCGGCCGCACATCGCGGTCGGGGCAGCGCAGAAATCAGGTGAAGGTACGGTCAGCGGGTTAGCCGACGACCTTCTTCAGGGCGTCACCCAGGGCGTCCGCCTCGTCCGGGGTCAGCTCGACGACGAGCCGACCGCCGCCCTCGAGCGGTACGCGCATGACGATGCCCCGCCCCTCCTTGGTGACCTCGAGCGGGCCGTCGCCCGTCCGCGGCTTCATGGCCGCCATGCTCGTTCCCCTTCCTGAAACCAGCTCATCGTCAGCCGACGGCCCCATTCAGGCGCCTAATACCCGGCATCGAACACATTGCTTCCCAGCCATTATCCCGCATGTCAGGACCCGATGACCAACATCGCTCGGGAACGCTTGCGCAACGCGCTCGGCCAAAACCACTCATTTCGGGGACCCGCCTGCGATACTTCGCCGCTGCCCGCCCGGAAGTGCATCCGCTTTGTTTGACGCACATCACATGTGCCGCCCCCCTCCGGTCCGCCATGCTGGCCCTTGCACCGGCCAGTACCGGCCGGTAGCCAAGCCTGCGACGAAGGGGGACCCCCCGCCATGGCCGACAGCGTGCTCTACGAAGTGACCGACGGACTCGCGACCGTGACGATCAACCGTCCCGACGCGATGAACGCCATGAACACGGAGGCGAAGGTCGCACTGCGCGAGGCCGTCCGGGCGGCGGCGCAGGACACCGCGGTGCGGGCGGTGCTGCTGACCGCGGCGGGCAGCCGGGCGTTCTGCGTCGGCCAGGACCTCAAGGAGCACATCGGCAATCTGGCGGCGGACCGCGAGAGCGGCTCCACCCTGACGATGAGCACGGTGGCGGAGCACTACAACCCGATCGTGCGGGCGCTCACCGAGATGCCGAAGCCGGTGGTGGCGGCGGTCAACGGGGTCGCGGCGGGGGCGGGCTTCGGCTTCGCGCTGGCGGCGGACTTCCGCGTGGTCGCCGACACCGCGTCCTTCAACACCTCCTTCGCAGGGGTGGCGCTGACCGCCGACTCCGGGGTGTCCTGGACCCTGCCCCGCCTGATCGGCGCCTCCCGGGCGTCCGACCTGCTGCTCTTCCCCCGCTCGGTGAAGGCGCAGGAGGCGTGGGAGCTCGGCATCGCGAACCGCCTCGTGCCCGCGGACGAGCTGCGCGCGGAGGCCGAGAAGACGGCCCGCGCGCTGGCGTCGGGTCCGACGGTTGCCTACGCCGCGCTGAAGGAGTCCCTGGCGTACGGGGCCTCCCACTCCCTGTCCGAGGCGCTGGAGCGCGAGGACGTCCTCCAGACCCGCGCAGGGGCCTCCGAGGACCACTCCATCGCCGTCCAGGCCTTCCTTGCGAAGCAGCCCCCGCAGTACCTCGGCCGCTGACACCCGGGGCGGGGAGCGGGCCGGCGTGGTTCAGGCGGGCGCGCCGGCCTGCTCCTCCTCAAGCATCGAGCGGACCTGCTCGCGCAGTTCCGGACCGTCCTCGTGGCCGTGGACGGCGACCGCGTGCTGGGTGGCGGCCCGGACGACCTCGTTCTCCTCGCCCGAGATGGTGAGCGTGCAGTGCGTCTCGCTCGGGAACCTGCGGCAGTCGGCGACTTTCCTGGTCATGGCGGCCTCCTGGGGGTGAGTGGCGCCGTTCCTCCCAGCGTAGGCGCGGTTCAGGCGGGGCGCGGATCGCGGAAGGCGCAGTCGGCCAGGTGGTCGTTGACCAGACCGCAGGCCTGCATCAGGGCGTAGGCCGTGGTGGGCCCGACGAAGCGGATGCCGGCCTTCTTCAGGGCCTTGGAGAGCGCAGTGGACTCCGGGGTGGTCGCCGGGACCTGGGTCAGCGCCCGGGGCGCCGGGCCGGGCTTGTCGGGGGCGTACGACCAGACCAGCTCGTCCAGGGCGCCCGGCTCCCAGCCGGCCAGCACCTTCGCGTTGGCGAGGGTCGCCTCGATCTTGGCCCGGTTGCGGATGATCCCCTCGTCGGCCATGAGCCGCTCCGCGTCGGCCGGGCCGAAACCGGCGACCGCGGCGATCGCGAACTCGGCGAAGGCCTTACGGAACCCCTCGCGCCGCCGCAGGATGGTGATCCACGACAGCCCGGACTGGAAGGCCTCCAGGCACAGCCGCTCGTACAGGGCGTCGTCCCCGTGCACCGGGCGTCCCCACTCGGTGTCGTGGTAGGCGAGGTAGTCCTGCGTGGACAGGCCCCAAGGGCAGCGCAGCAGCCCGTCCGGGCCGGCCGCGGCGGCGGTCACCGCTCACCGGGCTTGGTCAGGTCCACCCGGTCCGCCTCCCCGTCCCGGGCGGCGGCCCGGTCCGCGGGGCCGGCCGCCCCGGCCGTCAGCTGCGCGATCCGCGCGTCGCGCTCGGCCAGCTCGGCCGCCAGCCGCTCCAGGACGTCGTCCACCTCGGCCATCCGGTAGCCGCGGGGGGCGACCGGCAGCCGCAGCGCGTCGATGTCGGCCCGGACGACGGGGCGGCTCTGCGGCAGCCCGTCGGCGACCCGGTCCGGTTCCGCTTCCGGCAGGACGGCCTGCGAGCCCCCTCCGATCACGGCCAGGGTGACCGCCGCCACGACCACGACCAGCGCGATCATCAAGAAGAAGAACACGATCAACTCCCCTGAGAGACTCCGGCCACCAGGTTAAGGTCGCAGACGAGGCGGGGAGGCCGCCGAAGGAGGAAAGAGCAGGATGCTGCGACTGGGCAGGCGCGAGTTCGACACCCACGAGCCGGTGATCATGGCCATCGTGAACCGGACTCCGGACTCCTTCTACGACCAGGGCGCGACGTTCCTCGACCAGCCGGCCCTGGACCGCGTCGGGCAGGCGGTCGCCGAGGGCGCCGCGATCATCGACATCGGCGGGGTCAAGGCGGGACCGGGCGCGCACGTGGACGCGGCCGAGGAGGCACGGCGCACGGTCGGCTTCGTCGCCGAGGTCCGGCGCCGCCACCCCGACGTGGTGATCAGTGTCGACACCTGGCGGCACGAGGTCGGCGAGGCCGTCTGCGAGGCGGGGGCCGATGTGCTGAACGACGCGTGGGGCGGGGTGGACCCGAAGCTGGCGGAGGTCGCCGCCCGTTACGGCGCCGGGCTGGTCTGCACCCATGCGGGCGGGGTGGAGCCGCGGACCCGGCCGCACCGGATCGCGTACGAGGACGTGATGGCGGACATCCTGCGGGTCACGGTCGGCCTGGCCGAGCGCGCCGCGGCCCTCGGCGTCCCCCGCGAGTCGATCATGATCGACCCCGGGCACGACTTCGGGAAGAACACCCGGCACTCCCTGGAGGCCACCCGCCGGCTGGCGGAGATGGCGGACACGGGCTGGCCGGTGCTGGTCTCCCTGTCCAACAAGGACTTCGTCGGCGAGTCCCTCGACAAGCCGGTCAAGGAGCGCCTGTTGGGGACCCTGGCCACCACGGCCGTCTCGGCCTGGCTGGGCGCGCAGGTCTACCGGGTCCACGAGGTCGCCGAGACCCGGCAGGTCCTGGAGATGGTGGCGGCGATCCAGGGCCACAGGCCCCCGGCGGTCGCCCGCCGCGGCCTGGCCTGAGCGCGGGCCGGCAGGCGGGCCGACGGGCAGAGCCCGGGCCCCGGGGCCCGGGCCGGGGGGCTACTTGCCGACTTCCTTCGTCACCAGCGCGATGGCCTCGTCCACGTCGTCGGTGACGTGGAACAGGTAGAGGTCCTTCTCCGAGGCCTTGCCCTGGGCGATCACCGTGTTGCGCAGCCAGTCGATCAGGCCGCCCCAGTACTCCGTGCCGAACAGCACGATCGGGAAGCGGGTGATCTTCTGGGTCTGGACGAGGGTCAGCGCCTCGAACATCTCGTCCAGCGTGCCGAGTCCGCCCGGCAGGACCACGAAGCCCTGGCTGTACTTCACGAACATCGTCTTGCGGACGAAGAAGTACCGGAAGTTCAGCCCGAGGTCGACGTGCTGGTTGAGCCCCTGCTCGAAGGGCAGTTCGATGCCCAGGCCCACCGAGATGCCGCCGGCCTCGCGCGCGCCCTTGTTCGCCGCCTCCATCGCGCCCGGTCCGCCGCCGGTGATCACCGCGAAGCCGGCGTCGACGAGTGCGCTGCCGATCCGTACGCCCGCCTCGTACTCCGGCGTGCCCGCGGGGGTGCGGGCCGAACCGAACACGCTGATCGCGGGCGGCAGCTCGGCGAGCGTGCCGAAGCCCTCGATGAACTCCGACTGGATGCGCAGGACCCGCCAGGGATCGGTGTGCACCCACTCGGAGGGGCCGTCCGAGTCCAGCAGCCGCTGGTCGGTCGTGCTGCCCGCCTGCACCTGGCTCCGCCTCCTCAGCACCGGTCCGAGCTGCTGCTCCTCGGGCCGACGGCGAGACGAACCTTCGGGGTTGCCCATGACGTGCTCCCTCCTGCTGATCGTTGGATCAGGGTAGGCGCACAAAGGTGACGAGCGGCGGAATTCAGGAGGTCAGCCAGGCGCGGAGTCGCTCCTCGCAGTGCAGGATCGCCTTCGTCCCGACGCGCTCGTCGACCTTGTGGGCCAGCAGGGCGTCGCCCGGGCCGTAGTTGACCGCCGGGACGCCCAGCGCGCTGAAGCGGGAGACGTCGGTCCAGCCGAACTTGGGCATGGCGCGCCCGCCGACCGCCTCCATGAAGGCCGCGGCCGCGGGGTGCGAGAGGCCGGGGAGGGCGCCGCCGGAGGAGTCGTCCACGACGAACTCGGCGATGTCGCAGTCCGCGAAGACCTCCCGTACGTGGGCCAGCGCCTCGGCCTCGCTGCGGTCCGGGGCATAGCGGAAGTTGACCGTGACCGTGCAGGCGTCCGGGATCACGTTGTTGGCGACGCCGCCCTCGATCCGCACGGCGTTGAGCCCCTCGTGGTACTCCAGGCCGTCGATGACCGGCTTGCGCGGCTCGTACGCCGCCAGCCTGGCCAGGATCGGTCCGGCCGTGTGGATGGCGTTGGAGCCCATCCAGCTGCGGGCCGAGTGCGCGCGTTCCCCGGCTGTGCGCAGCAGGACCCGCAGGGTGCCCTGGCAGCCGCCTTCGACCTCGGCGTTCGAGGGCTCCAGGAGCACCGCGAAGTCGCCGGTGAGCCAGTCGGGGCGGGCTTCGGCGATCTTGCCGAGGCCGTTGAGGTGTGCGGCGACCTCCTCCTGGTCGTAGAAGACGAAGGTGAGGTCGCGGTTGGGTTCGGGCACGGTCGCAGCGATGCGCAGCTGCACGGCGACGCCCGACTTCATGTCGGTGGTGCCGCAGCCCCACAGGACGCCGTTCTCGTCGAGGCGGGAGGGCACGTTGTCGGCGATCGGCACGGTGTCGAGGTGGCCGGCGAGCACGACGCGCTCCGCGCGGCCGAGCTGCGTACGGGCGACGACGTTGTTGCCGATGCGGTCCACGGTGAGGTGCGGCAGGGTGCGCAGCGCGTGTTCCACGAGGTCGGCGAGTACCTTCTCGTCGCCGCTCACGGAAGGAATGTCGACGAGCCGGGCGGTCAGCTCGGCGGCGTCCAGGGTGAGGTCCAGCTCGGATTCGGGCATGGCACCGACCCTAACCCCCCGGGGCCGAACGCACCCTCGTCGTCCGGCCGGCGGACCCGTCACCTGCCTCAAGTACGGTGGGCCGCGTGTCCGAGACCCCTCGCTCCCGCCCCCGCCGCCGCAGGCCGCTGCGTGCGGCCCTCGGTTTCCTCGTGCTGATCGCCGTGCTCGGCTACTTCGCCGTGCAACGGGACTCCAACGGCGGTGCGGGGGCCCCGTACTGCTCGGCGAGTGCGGCCGGCGAGGAGGGCCGGGAGTACGAGATGACGCCCGAGCAGGCGGGGAACGCGGCGACGATAGCCGCCGTCGGCATCTCCAAGGGGCTCCCGGACCGGGCGGTGACCATCGCGCTGGCCACGGCGATGCAGGAGTCGGCGCTGCGCAACCTCGACCACGGCGACCGGGATTCACTGGGCCTGTTCCAGCAGCGGCCCTCACAGGGCTGGGGCACCCCGGACCAGATCCAGGACCCGGTCTACTCGGCGGGGATCTTCTACGACCACCTCGTGGACGTGCCCGGGTACGCCGGGCTGCCGCTGACGGTGGCCGCACAGAAGGTGCAGCGCAGCGGCTTCCCGGAGGCGTACGCCAAGCACGAGCCGGACGCCGCGGCCCTGACGGCGGCCTTCGGGGCGGGCGGGGTGCTGTTCTGCTCGGGGCCCGCCCCGCTGCCCGGCGACCCGGAGAAGGTGAAGGCCGAGCTGGTCCGGGCCTTCGGCCCGCAGGCCCTCGGCGGCGCGTCCGGCGGGGCGGGCGCGTCCGGCGGGGCGGGCGGGCGGACGGACCCGGGCGGTGAGCCCGGGATCAGCCTGCGGCTCGCCCCGGACGGCGGCCCCGCGGAGGCCCGCCGCGGCCGCGCGATGGCGCACTGGGCGGTGGCCCGGTCGCACGAGCTGGGCATCGCCTCGGTGGCGTACGGGGACGGCGGCTGGACCGGCGGGAAGGGCCGTGGCCGGTGGCAGCGGACCGGTGGGGCCGCGGCCTCGGGCGGCGGGGACCCGCAGGCCGCATCCGCGGACGAGGTGCGGATCGTCGTCGCCCGCTGAGGCGGCGACACGCCGGGCGCACGGTGCCCGGCCGCGCGTGCGAGGGGTCACTCGTGCGGGGGTGACCGCATGGCCGGCGCGCGGGGGCCTGACGGGCAAGGAACCGCTGGTGGGCGCGGATCCGATGGGTTTGTCGCGGAAGCCGATTAAACGATGCGTTGCCGATCCTTTACCTGACGACTCCGCAACTCCACCCGCCCCGCGAGCGGTTGTACAGGGCGTACTCAGCCGCTACCGCTTAGGAGCATCATGTCCCTCCCCCTGACCTCTCGGATCGCCCGTGCCGCGCTGCTCCTCGCAGCCGGGGCAGCGCCCGTGGTCGGTGCGGCCGGCGCGGCCAGTGCCGCCGGCCTGGAGTCCGTGCCCCAGCTGGGCGCACTCACCGCCCCGGACGCCGCCGACGCCACGGCCGCGACCGGCGTGGCCACGGACGCCGCGGGCAGCGCCGCCCAGGCCGTTCCGGCCGTGGCCCCGGCCGCCGGGCTGGCGCAGAGCGCGGGCGGCCTGCTCGGCGGGCTGCCCGCCGCGCAGGAGCTCCCCGCCGCCACCCAGGGCCTGCCGACCGGTGCGCTGCCGCTGGCCGGTGGTCTGCCGGGCGGTCTGGCCGGCTGACGCCGGGGGTCATCCGAAGGGGCCGGGAGCACGAACTCCCGGCCCCTTCGGGCTGTCTGGGGCCGTACGCGGCGGCCCGGCGGGCCCCGTACGGTCAGCCGAGGCGCTTGACGGCCGCCTCGACCCGCTCGTCGGTGGCGGTGAAGGCGACGCGGACGAAGCGGGCGCCCGCCTCACCGTAGAAGTCGCCCGGCGCGACCAGGATGCCGAGCTCCGCCAGGTGGCCGACGGTGTCCCAGCAGGGCTCGTCCCGGGTCACCCACAGGTAGAGGCTGGCCTCGCTGTGCTCGACGCGGAAGCCGTGCGCCTCCAGGGCCGTGCGCAGCGCCGTGCGGCGGGCGGCGTAGCGGGCGCGCTGCTCCTCGACGTGCCGGTCGTCGCCGAGGGCGGCGACGGTGGCGGCCTGCACGGGGGCGGCGGTCATCATGCCGCCGTGCTTGCGGATCTGCAGCAGTTCGCCCAGGACCTCGGCGTCGCCCGCGATGAAGGCGGCCCGGTAGCCGGCCAGGTTGGACCGCTTGGAGAGGGAGTGGACGGCGACGATGCCCTCGTACGAGCCGCCGCACACCTCGTCGTGCAGCACCGAGACCGGCTCGGCCTCCCAGCCCAGCTCCAGGTAGCACTCGTCGCTGAAGAGCAGGATGCCGTGCTCACGCGCCCAGGCCACGGTCCGGGTCAGCTCCTCCCGGGAGAGGACCTGCCCGGTGGGGTTGGAGGGCGAGTTGAGCCACAGGAGCTTCACGCCGGCCGGGTCGAGCCGGGTCGGGTCGTCGTAGACCACCGGTTCGGCGCCGCACAGCCGCGCGCCGACCTCGTACGTCGGGTAGGCCAGCCGCGGGTAGGCCACCTTGTCGCCCGCGCCGAGGCCGAGCTGCGTCGGCAGCCAGGCCACCAGCTCCTTGGAGCCGACCACCGGCAGGACGTTGCGGTGTCCGGCCGCACTCGCGCCGAGGCGGCCGCGGACCCAGCCGGTGATCGCGTCACGCAGTGCGGGCGTGCCCCACACCGTCGGGTAGCCCGGGGAGTCCGCGGCGCCGATGAGGGCGCGCCGGATCAGCTCGGGGACCGGGTCGACGGGGGTGCCGACCGACAGGTCGACGATGCCGTCCGCGTGGGCCGCCGCCGTGGCCTTGTACGGCTCCAGCTTGTCCCAGGGGAAGGCGGGAAGACGGTCGGATACTGCGGCCACGGGGGTCTCTGCTCTCTCTGGGTGCCGGGTACGGGACGCCCGGGGCGGCCGGGAGGCGTCCCGGGCGGGAAACATCTCGGTCCCGTGCGGCGGGCAGGCCGGACGGGACCGAGGGGCGCTTCTGCCTGAAAGGTCAGTGCTCGCCGTTGATGCCGGCGGGGAGCGCCGCGACGAAGGGGTGGTCGCGCTCGATCAGGCCGAGCTTGGAGGCGCCACCGGGCGAACCGAGCTCGTCGAAGAACTCGACGTTCGCCTTGTAGTAGTCCTTCCACTCCTCCGGGGTGTCGTCCTCGTAGAAGATGGCCTCGACCGGGCAGACCGGCTCACACGCACCACAGTCGACGCATTCGTCCGGGTGGATGTACAAGGACCGCTGGCCCTCGTAGATGCAGTCGACGGGGCACTCTTCGATGCATGCCTTGTCCTTGACGTCGACACAAGGCTCCGCGATGACGTAGGTCACGCTCTCGTTCCTCCTCGGTAGGGCTTTCCATATCGCGCGGGAGCGCGGCGTCGTCGATGCCCGCACCTAGTATCTCCGTTCCCGGGCACGATCCGAACAGGAGGGGCGGACAGAGCTGTGGAAATCACTGCGGGTGGACTGCTGGAAGTCCGTATCACCCCGGCTGACGTGGGTAAACGAGTGTCTGTACGACGAGTGGAGACCGGGCTGAGCGGATCCCCCGAGTTCACGGACACGGTCGGGGTTCTCACATCCTGGACCCAGGGTGTGCTGCTGATCACACGCAAGGGCGGCGAGTCCGTCCGCATTGCGGAATCAGCGCTGGTCGCGGGCAAGGTCGTGCCTGCCGCGCCGGCCCGCCGGCGGGGCCCGGCGGCCTCCTTCGAGGAGCTGACCCGGGTCGCCGCGCGGTCCTGGCAGCCGCTGGAGAGCGAGCCGCTCGGCGAGTGGACGCTGCGGGCGGCCGCCGGATTCACCCGGCGCGCCAACTCCGTGCTGCCGCTCGGCGACCCGGGCGTGCCGCTCGACGATGCACTCGCGCGAGTGACCTCCTGGTATGCGCAGCGGGGCCTTCCGGCGTACGTGCAGGCCGCGACGGGAGCCGCCGGCACCCAGGAGCTGCTGTGCGCGGAGCTGGACCGGCGGGGCTGGACCCCGGAGGTGTCGGCCGAGGTGCGGATCGGGGCGCTGGCCCCGGTGGCCGACGTGGACGCGCCGGCGGCCGGGGCCGTGGCCCTGGCCCGCATCCCGGACGAGGAGTGGCTCGGTCGGTACGGGAAGGTCACCGATCCGGACCTGGCCCGGCGGATGCTGGTGGAGGGGCCGTCGGTGTGGTTCGCGGCGCTGCCCGGCGGCCGGGCCGTGGGGCGGTGCGTGGTGGACGGGCGCTGGGCCGGGTTCTCCGCGGTGACGGTCGACCCCGTGCACCGGCGGGAGGGGCTGGCGACGGCGGTGATGGCGGCGCTGGCCGGCAAGGCCCTGGAGGAGGGCGCCTCGGCGGCGTGGCTCCAGGTGGAGACGGACAACGCGGCGGCGCGGGCGCTCTACGACGGCCTGGGCTTCGCCACGCACCACACGTACCACCACTACCGGGCGGGGGCGTGAGCCGGGCGGAGCGCCGCGAGCAGTTCGCGGCCGAGGCCCGCTCGGAGCGGCCCGACCTGGCGGTGCTGTGCCTGCTGCTGGCCGCGGAGGCCGACCCGGAGCTGGACGAACGGGCCGCGGACTGGGCTCAGATCGAGCTGGACCGGCTGGCCGGGATGCTGCCGTACGGACTGCGGGACGGCCGCCAGTGGGCTTCCGCGGTCACCGCCCTGCTGGGCGGGCAGCTCGGTTTCCACGGCACTCCGGCGGACTACGACCGGCTGTCGTCCTCGCTGCTGCACGAGGTGCTGCGGCGCCGGCGCGGGCTGCCGATCCTGCTGTCCGTGGTCTGGCTGGAGGTCGCCCGGCGGGCGGGCGCCCCGGTGTACGGACTGGGCCTGCCGGGGCACTTCGCCGTCGGCTTCGGCGATCCGGCGGACGGCGTGGTGGTGGACCCCTTCGCGGGCGGCGCCTCGCTCGGCACCGGGCCGGCGGAGACGGCCTCGGGGCCGCGGACCCCTGCCCGGACGCTGGACATCGTGCTGCGCATCCTGAACAACATCCGCGCCTGGGCCTCCTCGCGCCCGGAGGAGTCGGCGGTGGCCCTGTGGGCCCTGGAGCTGTCGCTGCTGCTGCCCTCGCACCCCGCCTCCCTGCGGTACGAGCGGGCGCGGCTGCTGGTGGAGCGGGGGGCGTTCCGGGAGGGGGCGGCGGAGCTGGACGCGTACGCGGAGGTGGTCGCCGCGGTGGACACGGACGCCGCGGCCCGCATCCGCTCGGAGGCGGGCTCCGCCCGCGCCCTGCTGAACTGAGCCCGGCAGCACCGGGCCGGGCGGCGCCCCGGGGGGCCGGGGACCCGGGGACGGCGCGGCCCCCGGCCCGGGTTCCGGGACGGGGGCCGCGGGCCGGCGGCGGGGCCTATCCGGCGTTGGTGTCGATGACCGCGGTCCGCTCGGCCGTGGTCTTGCCGCGCAGGGCGGTGCCGAGGGCTCCGGCGACGTCCTGCGGGGTGACGGGCGTCTTGGCGCCGGTGCCCCGGGTGATCAGGACCCCGTCGAAGGTGTTCCCGTAGGTCGCCTTCAGGGCGTCGAGGTCGAACTTCTCGACGAGGTGCCCGTCCACGGCCTGCATGCTGAGGATGCGGGGCAGGGACTTGCTGCCGAAGGCGATCTTCTTGCCGCCCGCCGAGACCACGGCGTTGGCCGACATCGCCGGCTCGGCGAAGCTCTTCATCGCGCGGTCGAGTTCGGCCTGGTCGATGACCGGCGACTTGGTGGTGACGGGCAGTTCGACGGGGCCCGCCTTGCCGTCGGCCACCATGTCCCGGAAGGCCTGGGTGACCTGCTCCGCGGAGGCGTCCACGTCGAGGGTGGAGCCGGCCGTGCCGGGGACGGCGACGGGCTTGCCCGTGTCGAAGGTGATCGTGCCCTCGGTGGCGGTGCCCGCGGTGCTCGCCAGCTCCTGGAGCGCGACCTGGAGCTTCTCCTCGTCGACCGGCATCACGGCGGTGGCCGTGCGCTCCTGGCCGAGGAGCGAGCCGATCACGGTGACGGGGTTGTAGTCGCTGCCCGCCGCATTGCGGACGGTGGTCTGGCTGTCCAGGGTCAGGCCGGCCTTCTCCGGCTTGAGCTCGACGGCCTTGCCGCCGACGCTCAGCTGGAGCGGGGCGGCCGCCCGGGTGCCGAAGGCCTGCTGGAGCTTGGCCACGGCCTCGTCCCGGCTGCCGCTGATGTCGACGCCGAGGACGGTGGTGCCCTTGGGTACGTCGGAATGGTTCAGGAGCAGCCCGGCGCCGTAGGCGAGGCCGACGAGGGCCACCAGGCCGCCGCCGAGGAGGACCAGCTTGGAACGGCCCTTCCTGGCGGGCTTGGCGGAGCTGCTCGGCTTCGGGTCCGCCGGGCGGGCGGCCGCCGGTCCCGGGGCGGGCACGGGGGCCGGCGCCGGGGCCGGGGCCGGCAGCGGGCTCTGGCCCGGGGTGTCGAGCTCGGGCCCGGGCCAGCGGGGCGCCTCGCCGGGGCGCGGCCCGTCGACGGGGGCGCTGCCGTAGCCGGGTCCGCCGGTGGGGCCGGCCGGGACCCCGCCCTGGCTGTCGTAGACGGGGAAGGCCTCGGTGACGGGGCCGCTGTCGTCCTGGCCGCCGCCGTACGCCGGGAAGCCCTGGGTGGCGCCCGCGCCGGGGCCGCCGGGCTGCGGGCCCGCGCCGTAGCCGCCGCCCGTGCCGGGGACCGGCGGCGGCGCGGTGGTGCGCGGCGGGGCGTACCCGGCGCCGGGGACCGGCGGGGGCGCGGTGGTGCGGGGCGGGGCGTAGCCGGCGTGGGGCGCGGGCGGCTGCGGGGCCGCGGGGGCCGGGGCGGCGGACTGCAGGCCGGGCGCGGGCGGCTGCGCGGCCGCCGGCCGGCCCTGCGGACCGGGCCGGCCCTGCGGACCCGGCTGACCCTGCGGACCCGGCTGGCCGACCGGGGCGGTCTTGCGGGGGGCGAACCAGTTGCTGGGCGCCTCTCCCTCGCCCGCTCCGGGCCCCTGCGCGGGGGCGGGGGCGGAGCCCGGTACGCCGGGTCCCGGCTCCGGCGCGGCCTCGATCCGGGTCGGCCGGGGCTTGGGACGCACCTCCAGCCGGGGCTCGGCGGCCGGCTGCTCCTGCGGTGCGGCGGGCGCTCCGTCGACGGGGTTGGCCCCCATGGCCTTGCGGACGACCACGGGCGGGATCGGACGCGAACCGGGGATGTTGATCCGGATCCGCGTCGTCAGTGTGGTCTCGGTCTTGGGCCCGTCGGACTCGGGCGTGGACGGCTTCGACGTCACAGGGTTCTCCTCCGGGGCGGTCGCCGCAGCGTCCGTGGACGGATACTGGCCGGTTCCATACGGCGGCGTACCCGAGGGGTAAGCGGCTCCGCCGCGCCCCTGGGGCCCGGAGGACGAACTGTCAGTTTCACGACTCAAGGCAGGTTCTCCCGGTTGGCTCCGCCGCCCGTCATACCGTGCGCGGGCAGCTCGGCGGCCCGTCCACCATACTGGCCGCCGCCCGGGCGCAACTGACCACGGGGAATCCAAGGTTCCCCATGACCCCGGTCAAACCCCTCTCAAGCGGCCCCCGGACCGCCCCGGGCACCTCCCGCGGAGGGTCCGACACCACGTCACTTGGCAGGCGGGGCGGCCGGAATCGGACGATGCCGCGGATCGCGCATCGTGGCACACATCACAGCGAGCACCGTTCCACCCAAAAGATACGCGTACATACCGATACCGGACGAACCAAGCAGGAAGTCGCCCTCCGGCCGGGGGAGGCTGAGGACCACGTACGCGAGGAACCAGCCGGCGGCGGCCCCGCCGACGCCGAGCCCGGTCCCGAGGAGGATGCGGCCCCCGAGGAACAGCCCGAAGAGGGCGAGGAGTCCGAGCAGCAGGCCGGCGGGGAACCACAGGTCCACCACCAGCCAGCCGGCCGCTCCGGTCAGTGCGCCCGCGGCCAACAGGCCCAGGCAGGCGGCGATCCGTCCCGGCGTCAGCGTCCCGCTCACACCCCCACCCCCGCGAAGAGGTCGTGCTCGCGCCCGCCCGCCGGGGCGCCCGGGGGGCCCGCCACCCGTTCGTAGAACTCGCGGGTGAGCAGCGGCTGCGCCAGGTCGTTGGAGAGGGCGAAGACGCTCCCGGCCACGGCCACCTGGGTGGCGTGCGCCCGCATGGCGGCCGCCTTGGCTGCGGCATGGCGGTCCTCGCCGGCGATCTCGGTGGTGATCCGCCCGTCCTCGACGACCCCGGGCACGTCGGCGGGGGTGGCCAGAGCCGGGAAGGCCGCGGCGGCTCCGGGGGCCCGCAGTGCGGCGAACCCCTCCTCGACCACCGAGCGGGGCACCCGGTTCCAGTAGATCTTCTCGATGGTGTGCGGGTCCCCGAGGTCCCGCCGGTAGGCGCCCTCCGCGGCGAGTTCCGCGGCGCGCATGGCGACGCGGTGGGCCTGGATGTGGTCCGGGTGTCCGTACCCGCCGTCGGGGTCGTAGGTGACGAGCACCTGCGGGCGCACCTCGCGGACCACCTCGACCAGGTAGGCGGCCGCCTCGTCCACGTCGGCTGACCAGAAGGCCTCCGGGCGGTCGTTCTGCGGCGCGCCCATCATCCCGGAGTCCCGGAAGCGGCCGGGGCCGCCGAGGAACCGGTGGTCGGTGACGCCGAGTTCGGCCATGGCGTCGGCGAGCTCGGCGGTGCGGTGGGCCCCCAGGGTGTCGTCCCGGTCCGCCGCGAGGTGGGCGAGGGCGGGCGGGATGACCTCGCCTTCCTCGCCGAGGGTGCACGTCACCAGGGTGACGTGGACGCCCTCGGCGGCGTACTTGGCCATGGTGACGCCGTTGTTGATCGACTCGTCGTCCGGATGTGCGTGCACGAGCAGCAGACGACGGGCGGGAAGACCGTTCATGGCCCAAGCCTAGAGGGTGGCTCCCCTGGTGCTCTGACCGGAAAGGTTCACCGGGTCGCGGCGCCCGGCACGGCACCTCTCCGGCCACAGCACTAGAACTTGAGGCCGCTGATCATGCTGGCCACGTTGGACGTGAGCTGACTGAGGGTCGGGGCCACGGTGGAACTGGCCAGGTAGAAGCCGAGAAGTACGCAGACCACCGCGTGTCCTGCCTTCAGGCCCGATTTGCGGACCAGCAGGAAGACGATGATCGCCAGCAGCACCACGGCGGAGATCGAGAGTGCCACGGCGTTTCACCTCCACGTCGAGCGGACATCGGTGCGCATATTCGTGCTCGGCAGGATGCATACCCACCGCGTGCTACGGATCATAACTATCCGTGCCAGCGCATCGATCGAAATCCGGCAGCACGAGGGGCGCACGCCGCGCATGGCGAGGGGCACGGGGGTGGCCGGCCGGACAGGCCGAGCGCCGCTCCGACCGGCCGTCGGCACCCGCACGGCCGTACACCGTCCAGGCTGCACGGCCCTCATCTCGGGGCAGATGCGGGCAAGTTGCCCGGGCGTGGACGGCGTTGGGGCGGTGAGCCGGGTCACGGGACGACGTGTGCCCGGGTGGCGAGAAATGACCGGTCGGACGGATGGGACAGCTGAGGCACAACGGACGCGTGGGGCGCGGCCACCGCCCGGGGGCTACTCCGCCGACGGACCGGACCGACCCGGCGCGCCGGGCGCGCCGGGCACGCCCGGGGCAGCCAGGGGCGGGGCGGGCGGCGGAGCCGTATGCGGGACGACCTGCTTCTCCGCCGCGAAGTGACAGGCCGACGGATGCGCGGCCGGCCCCGCAGGGAAGGCGGCCGGGACCGCGAGCAGCGGAACCTCCTGCGCACAGCGCGCCTCGGCCTTCCAGCAGCGGGTGCGGAAGCGGCAGCCGGACGGCGGGTCGGCGGGCGAGGGCACGTCCCCGGAGAGGATGATCCGCTCGCGGTGCGCGCGGGCCAGCGGGTCGGGCACGGGCACGGCCGAGAGCAGGGCCTGGGTGTACGGGTGGGTGGGGTGGTCGTAGATCTGGGTGTCGGTGCCGATCTCCACGATCCGCCCCAGGTACATGACACCGACGCGGTCGGAGATGTGCCGCACGATCGACAGGTCGTGCGCGATGAACACGTAGGACAGGCCGAAGTCGTCCTGGAGGCGCTCCAGGAGGTTGATGACCTGGGCCTGGACGGAGACGTCCAATGCGGAGACCGGCTCGTCGGCGACGATGACCTCGGGGCGCAGGGCGAGGCCGCGGGCGATGCCGATGCGCTGGCGCTGGCCGCCGGAGAACTGGTGCGGGTAGCGGTTGATGTACTCCGGATTCAGGCCGACCACGTCCAGGAGCTCCTGGACCTTGCGCCTGCGGTCGCCCTTGGGGGCCGCCTCGGGGTGGATCTCGTACGGCTCGCCGATGATGTCGCCGACGGTCATCCGCGGGTTCAGCGAGGTGTACGGGTCCTGGAACACCATCTGGATGTTGCGGCGCACGGCCTTCAGCGCCCGGCCGGACAGCCGGGTGATGTCCTCGCCCTTGTACGAGATCGCGCCTGCGGTCGGCCGCTCCAGGTTGACCAGCATCTTGGCCACGGTGGACTTCCCGCAGCCGGACTCGCCGACGATGCCCAGGGTCTCGCCGGGGCGCAGGGCGAAGGAGACCCCGTCGACGGCCTTGACGGCGCCGACCTGTTTGCGGATGACGATGCCCCGGGTCAGCGGGTAGTGCTTGACGAGGTCCTTCACTTCCAGAAGGGGCTCAGGCATGGAGGCACTCCTTCCAGAAGTGGCAGGCGCTGCTGCGCGGCACGGGGGAGCCGGTGATCTCGTACAGCGGCGGGACGTCCGTGCGGCATACCGGCTGCGCCATCGGGCAGCGCGGGTTGAAGGCGCACCCCGGCGGGATGGCCAGCAGGTTGGGCGGCAGTCCCTTGATCGCGTAGAGCTCCTGGCCCTTCTGGTCCAGGCGGGGGATGGAGTCCAGCAGGCCGCGGGTGTACGGGTGGGCGGGCGCCCGGTAGATCTCGTGGACCGGGGCCGCCTCGACGATCCGGCCGGCGTACATGACCGCGATCTTGTCCGCGACGTCGGCGACGACGCCGAGGTCGTGGGTGATCAGGATCAGACCCATGTTCAGCTCGCGCTGGAGCTCGGCCAGCAGGTCCATGACCTGGGCCTGGACGGTCACGTCGAGAGCCGTGGTCGGCTCGTCGGCGATGATCAGCGAGGGTTCCAGGGCCAGCGCCATGGCGATCATGATGCGCTGGCGCATGCCGCCGGAGAACTGGTGCGGGTAGTCCCCCACCCGCTGCTTCGCGGCGGGGATCTTGACCCGGTCCATCAGGTCGACGGCCTTCGCCTTGGCGTCCCTGCGGGACATCCCGCGGTGCACCTCGTACATCTCGCCGAGCTGCGCGCCCACGCTCAGGACGGGATTCAGGGAGGACAGGGCGTCCTGGAAGATCATGGCCATCCTGGCGCCGCGGACCGTGCGCCGCTCCTCCTCCTTCATCCGCAGGAGGTCCTTGCCCTGGAAGAGGATCTCGCCGCCCGCGATCCGGCCCGGCGGCATGTCCAGGATGCCCATCACGGCCTGGGCGGTGACCGATTTGCCGGAGCCGGACTCGCCGAGCACGGCGAGGGTCTCGCCCTCGTCCACCGAGTAGTTGACGCCGTTGACCGCCTTGGCGACTCCGTCGCGCGTGGTGAACTCCACGTGCAGGTCCCGGACTTCGAGCAGCATGTACGGGCTCCTCAGCGCAGCTTGGGGTCGAGGGCGTCGCGCACCGCGTCGCCGAGCATGATGAAGGCGAGCACGGTCAGGCTGAGCGCGCCCGCGGGGTACAGCAGCATGTGCGGGGCGTTGCGGATCTGCGGGGCGGCGTTGGAGATGTCGATGCCCCAGGAGACGGTGGGCGGGCGCAGGCCGACTCCGAGGAAGGACAGGGTGGCCTCCAGGGCGATGTAGGTGCCCAGGGCGATGGTGGCGACGACGATGACGGGGGCGACGGCGTTGGGCGCGACGTGCCGCAGCAGCATCCGTGCGTTGCCCGCCCCGAGGGCCCGCGCCGCCTGGACGTAGTCGTTGTGCTTGGCGGTGATCACGGAGCCGCGGGCGATGCGGGCGATCTGCGGCCAGCCGAGCAGGATGATGAAGCCGACCACCGGCCAGACGGTGGTGCTGGTGACCACGGACAGGAAGACGAGGCCGCCGAGGATCACCGGGATGCCGAAGAAGATGTCGGCGACCCGGGAGAGCAGGGCGTCGCTCCAGCTGCCGAAGAACCCGGCGAGGCCGCCGAGGGCGGAGCCGAGCAGGGCCGCGCCGAGGGTGGCGCAGACGCCCACGGTGATGGAGGCGCGGGCCCCGTAGACGGTACGGGTGTACACGTCGCAGCCCTGGGTGTCGTAGCCGAAGGGGTGGCCGGGGGCGGCGCCCTGCTGCGATTGGGACAGGTCGCACCGGAGCGGGTCCCCACTGGCGATGAGCTGCGGCCAGAGGGAGATGACGACGAGGAAGAGGATCAGCAGGGAGCTGAGGACGAAGACGGGGTTGCGGCGCAGCTGGTGCCAGGCGTCGGACCACAGGGAGCGGGCCTTCTCGCGGGGGCCGCCGGGTACGGGGGCCTCCTCCAGGCTCTCGGCCTCCTCCAGGGCGAGATCCATGGCGCCGCCCTGTCCGGTGGGGGAGATGGCCTCGCGCGGGCGGGGGCCCACGGGGTCGTAGCCGCCGGCGCCCTGGGGGCTCTCGGGCTCAGGCATAACGGATCCTCGGGTCCAGGACCGCGTAGAGCAGGTCGACGAGCAGGTTCGCCAGGAGGAAGACGATGACGAGGATGGTCACGAACCCGACCACCGTGGGGGCGTTGTTGCGCAGGATGCCCTGGTAGAGCTGGTAGCCGACGCCGTGGATGTTGAAGATCCGCTCGGTGACGATGGCCCCGCCCATGAGGGCGCCGATGTCGGTGCCGATGAAGGTGACCACCGGGATCAGGGAGTTGCGCAGCAGGTGGCGGGTGATGACCCGGCGGCGCGGCAGCCCCTTGGCCACGGCGGTGCGCACGTAGTCGGCCTTGACGTTCTCGGCGATGGAGGTGCGCGAGAGGCGGGTGACGTACGCGAGGGAGACCAGGGCCAGGACGATGCCGGGCAGGATCAGCTCGCTGAAGGGCGCGTCCGGTGAGACGGTGGGCCGCACCCAGCCCCATTGGACGCCGAAGAGGTACTGGAGCAGGTAGCCGGTGACGAAGGTGGGCACCGAGATGACGACGAGGGTGGCCACGAGGACGCCGCTGTCCACGGCCTTGCCGCGGCGCAGCCCGCTGACCACCCCCAGGGTGATCCCCACGACGACCTCGATGACGATCGCGACGACGGTCAGGCGCAGGGTGACGGGGAAGGCCGCGGCCATCAGCGAGGTCACGCTCTGCCCGTTGAAGGCGGTGCCGAAGTCGCCCTGGAAGATCTGGCCCATGTAGTGCAGGTACTGCTTCCACAGCGGCTGGTCGAGATAGAGGTCCTTGCGGATGCGGGCGGCGGTGGCGGGGTCGGGGGCCTTGTCGCCGAACAGGGCCGCGACCGGGTCGCCGAGCGCGTACACCATGAAGAAGATCAGGAACGTGCTGCCGATGAACACCGGGATCATCTGGAGCAGCCGCCGGATCACATAACGTCCCATGGACTGCTCCAGGATCGATCCGTCGGGGGGTCAGCTGACCTTGATCTGGTCGTAGACCGGGACGCTGAACTGGTTGAGGGCCACGTCCGAGAGCCGCTCGGAGTAGCCGGCGCTGCCGTTCTGGTACCAGAGCGGGATGGAGGGCATCTGCTCGGCGAGGATCTTCTCGGCGTCCTGGAAGATCCCGGTCGCCTTGGCGGCGTCGCTCTCCTTGTTGGCGTCGTCGATGAGCTTGTCGAAGTCGGGGTTGCTGAACTTGCCGTAGTTGGAGGAGGCGCCCGTGTAGTAGAGCGGCTCCAGGAAGTTCTGGATCAGGGGGTAGTCGGCCTGCCAGCCGGACCGGAAGGGTCCGGTGAGCTTGTAGGAGCTCTGCTGGTTGCGGAAGTCCGCGAAGGTGCCGACGGGGTTGACCGTGCAGACCGGTCCCTCGCCCAGGGCGTTGTTGATGCTGTTGCAGACGGCGTCCATCCACTCGCGGTGCGAGCCGGTGTCCACGTTCGAGGTGAGGGTCATCTTCCCGCCCGGCAGCCCGCCGCCCTCCTGGATGAGCTGCTTGGCCGCGGCGGGGTCGAAGACGCAGGCCTCGCCGCAGGCGGTCGCGGAGAAGCCGCCCTTGTCGCCGAGGGCCGGCGAGGTCCAGTCCTTCGCGGGCGTGCGGGTCTCGTGGAAGATCTGCTTGGTGATCTCGTCGCGGTTGACGGCGCGGGAGATGCCCCGGCGGACCTTGTCCATGCCCTCCTTGCCCCACTGGGGGTCGTAGAGGGGGAAGGTGAGCGTCTGGATGATCAGGGCCGGCTGGTTGATGTACCGGTCGCCGAGGTCGTTCTTGACGTTCTTCAGCTGCTGCGCCGGGACGTCGTCGACGAGGTCGAGGTTGCCCGAGATCAGGTCGGTGTAGGCGGTGTTGTTGTCCGTGTAGACCTTGAGGTCCACGCCGCCGTTCTGCGCCTTGTCCGCGCCCGGGTACCCCTCCCAGGCGCGCAGCTTCATCCCGCTGCCCTTGGTGTAGGAGTCCACCGTGTACGGGCCGTTGCCGACGGGCTTGTCGAGCCAGCCGGAGTGGTCGGTGAAGAAGGCCTTGGGCAGCGGGGAGAAGGCCTGGTAGCCGAGGGTCTCGGGCCAGGTGGAGAACTTCTCCTTGAGGGCGACGGTGAAGGTCTTGGGGTCCTTGACGACCAGGCCGCTCATCGTCTTCGTCTTGGGTTCGCCGCTCTTCGGGTGCAGGTCGTCGTAGCCGACGATGTCCGAGAAGAACGGCGAGTTGTTCTGCTTGTTGCGGACGTCCGCCCCGTAGTTCCAGGCGTCCACGAAGGACTGGGCGGTGACGGGCTCGTCGTTGCTGAACTTCCAGCCGTCCTTCAGGGTGATCGTGAAGTTCTGGCTGTCCGTGGTCTCGATCTTCTCGGCCAGCATGTTGTTCGCCGCGCCGGTCTTGGGGTCGTAGCGCTTCAGGCCCCGGAAGAGCATGTCGAGGACCTTGCCGCCCTGCACCTCGTTGGTGTTGGCGGGCTCCAGCGGGTTCTGCGGGTCACCCCAGGAGGAGGAGACGATTCCCTCGCCGCCACCGCCTCCGCCGCTGTCGCTTCCGCCGCCGCAGGCCGTTGCCGCGAGGGCGACGGCCGCCGCGCATGCGGCCCACTTGAGGTGGGTTGCTCCGCGCATGGAGTGCCTCCTATGGATCCCAAGACTCACGTAGGGCCCTATGTCACCCCATGTACAGCCGCCCACACTCTCCGTTGGACCGATTGCACCCGTGCGTCCCGCGCCTGTCACCCCTGCGAGTGCAAAGGCAGCTCCCAGGTGTCCACGGCGTAGTGCAGACCCATGCCGTGCGCCTCGTAGAGCGCGAGGGCGCCGCTCTTGTTGTCGGTGTCCACGCCGAGGCCGACGGTGTCCCGGCCGCGGGCCGCGTAGACGGCGAAGCCGTGGCGCAGCAGGAAGCCGCCGATGCCGCGGCCGCGCAGGTCCTCCCGTACGCCGAGGTGGCTGAACCAGCCCATGCTCGTGCGGTCGTCCCGGGTGAGCAGGACGGCCGCGTCGCCCCGGCCCGGCAGGCTCGCGATCCACACCAGGGACCAGTCCAGGTTCCGGGCGTCCAGATGGTCCAGCCAGGCCCCGTACGGGCGCTCCACATGGCCGAAGTGGTCCACGAAGGCCCTCTCCACCAGGGCGTGGGCCCGGCGCCGGTCGGCTTCGTCACCGGCGCAGTGGCGCAGGTCCAGTCCGGCGGGCGGGGCGGGCGGCGGGTGGGCCGCAGCGGACAGGGCCCGGGTCATCACCTGGTGGCGGTGCACGGGCCGGTAGCCGCGGCCGCGCAGCAGGGCGAGGTCGAGGGTGGGCGCCGTGTTGAGCGGCAGCCGCAGTGTGGCCGGGCCGGGGCCGAGGGCGGCGGCCATCCGGCCGGCCCGTGCCTCCATGCGCGCCAGCAGCACGGCGGCGGCCCCGGGGTGGCCCGGCAGCACGTAGTGGTCGCCGTCGACGCGGCCGGGGCCGGAGTCGGCCCAGACCAGGGCGTAGGCGACGAGCCGTCCGCCGTGGAAGGCCAGCCAGGAGTCGGTGGCGAGGTCGACGTCCGGGTGGTTGAGGTCGGCCTCGACCGTGCCGAGGCCCGTCTCCGGGCGGCCGATCTCGATCCGGTCGACGGCATTGAGCAGGGCGCAGATGTCGGACGCGTCCCCGGGCCCGGCGGGCCGGACGGTCAGCATGGCGGTCATCGGCCCACTGTCGGGCCCGGCGGCTCGCCGGTGCAACCGGGCCCGGCCGTCGCCGGACGCACGGCAGGGCGCCCGGGACCGGACGGATCCGGTCCCGGGCGCCCTGGACGCCGTACGCGAAGGAGGTCAGACGGCCAGGACGGCCTTCTCCTCGGCGAAGTGGCACGCCGACTCGTGCGCGGCGAAGGTGTCCTGCCCCTTGAAGCGCTCCGGGATCGCCAGCAGCGGCTCCTCGACGGAGCACTTGTCCTGGACCTTCCAGCAGCGGGTGCGGAAGCGGCAGCCCGACGGCGGGTTGGCCGGGGAGGGGACGTCACCGGTGAGGATGATCCGCTCGCGGCCCTCGCGGGCCTCCGGGTCGGGGACCGGGACGGCCGACAGCAGCGCCTGCGTGTAGGGGTGCGTCGGGTGTTCGTAGATCTGCGCGTCGGTGCCAATCTCGGCCATCTTGCCGAGGTACATGACGCCCACGCGGTCCGAGATGTGCCGGACGATCGACAGGTCGTGCGCGATGAAGACGTAGGACAGGTCGAACTCGTCCTGGAGCTTCTCCATCAGGTTGATGACCTGCGCCTGCACCGACACGTCGAGCGCGGAGACCGGCTCGTCGCAGATGATGATCTCAGGGTTGAGCGCGAGGCCGCGGGCGATGCCGATGCGCTGGCGCTGGCCGCCGGAGAACTGGTGCGGGTACCGGTTGATGTACTCGGGGTTCAGGCCCACGACGTCCAGGAGGTCCTGGACCTTGCGGCGCCGGTCGCCCTTGGGGGCCACCTCGGGGTGGATGTCGTAGGGCTCCCCGATGATGTCGCCTACCGTCATGCGCGGGTTCAGCGAGGTGTAGGGGTCCTGGAACACCATCTGGATGTTGCGGCGGACGGCCTTGAGCGCCCTGCCGGACAGCTTGGTGATGTCCTGGCCCTTGTAGAAGACCTCGCCGGCCGTGGCGGTTTCCAGGCTCATCAGGAGCTTGGCGACGGTGGACTTGCCGCAGCCGGACTCGCCCACGATGCCGAGAGTCTCGCCCCGGTAGAGGTCGAAGGAGATTCCGTCGACCGCCTTGACCGCGCCGACCTGCCTCTTGAACAGGATGCCCTGGGTCAGCGGGAAGTGCTTGACCAGGTTGCGGACCTGGAGGATCGGCTCGCGCTCGGTGACGCTTTCGGTGAGCTCAGCCATGGATCTGCTCCTTCCAGAAGTGGCACGCGCTGGTGCGGCCGGACAGCTCGGTGCCGTCCTGCGCGGTCACCTGGTGCAGGACCGGCACGTCGGTGCGGCAGATGTCCCGCGCCTTGGGGCAGCGCGGGTTGAAGGCGCAGCCCGAGGGGATGTTGAGCAGGTTCGGCGGCAGGCCCTTGATCGCGTAGAGCTCCTGGCCCTTCTGGTCCAGGCGCGGGATCGAGTCCAGCAGGCCGCGCGTGTACGGGTGCGCCGGGTTCTTGTAGATCTCGTGGACCGGGGCGTTCTCGACGATCCGGCCGCCGTACATGACGGCGATCTTGTCCGCGACGTCGGCGACGACACCGAGGTCGTGGGTGATCAGGATGAGGCCCATGTTCATCTCGCGCTGGAGCTCCGCGAGCAGGTCCATCACCTGGGCCTGGACCGTCACGTCGAGAGCCGTGGTGGGCTCGTCGGCGATGATCAGGTCGGGCTCCAGGGCCATGGCCATGGCGATCATGATGCGCTGGCGCATACCGCCGGAGAACTGGTGCGGGTAGTCGCCCACGCGCGCCTTGGCGGCGGGGATCTTCACCCGGTCCATAAGCTCGACGGCCTTGGCCGTGGCGTCCTTCTTGGACATGCCGCGGTGGACGCGGAACATCTCACCGAGCTGGGCGCCGACGGTGTGCACCGGGTTCAGCGAGGACAGCGCGTCCTGGAAGATCATGGCGATCTTCGAACCGCGGACCTTGCGGTACTCCTCGGCCGGGAGCTTCAGCAGGTCGGTGCCCTGGAACAGGATCTCGCCGGACGGGATCTTGCCGGGGGGCATGTCGAGGATGCCCATGATGGCCTGCGCCGTCACGGACTTGCCGGAGCCGGACTCGCCGAGGACGGCGAGGGTCTCGCCGGCGTTCACGGAGTACGAGACGCCGTTGACGGCCTTGGCGACACCGTCGCGGGTGTGGAACTCCACGTGCAGGTCGCGCACGTCGAGCAGGGGGGTCCCCTCCGGCGCCGAACGGGGCGCGGGGACGTTCGAGGTCTTGTCGATGATGGTCAACGTACGCCCTTCCTCAGCGCAGCTTCGGGTCGAGGGCGTCGCGTACCGCGTCGCCGACCATGATGAACGCGAGCACGGTGATGCTCAGCGCGGCCGACGGGAACAGCAGTACGTGCGGGGCCTGGAGCCAGCGGACGGACGCGTCGCTGACCATGAGGCCCCAGGAGATCTCCGGGGGCTGGACGCCGATGCCCAGGTACGACAGGGCGGCCTCGGCGGAGATGTACACACCCAGGCTGATCGCGCCGACCACGATGACGGGGGCGACGGCGTTCGGGAGGATGTGCCGCATCGTGATGCGCAGGGTTCCGGCGCCGAGCGCTCGGGCCGCCATCACGTAGTCGTTGTTCTTGTTCTGCAGCACCGAGGACCGCATGATGCGGAAGATCTGCGGCCAGCCGAGGATGGCCAGCACCAGCGAGACCGTCCAGGCGTTGCCCGGCAGGGCGGACATGATCAGCATGCCGCCGAGCAGCAGCGGGATCGCGAAGAAGATCTCGGTGAAGCGGGACAGGATGCTGTCCGTGATGCCGCCGACCCAGCCGGCCAGCAGACCGAGGGAACCACCGACGACGATCACCAGCGCGGTGGTGACGATGCCGACGATCACGGAGTTGCGGGCGGCCCACACCGTACGGGTGTAGACGTCGCAGCCCTGGATGTCGAAGCCGAACCAGTGGTCGCCGCTCGGCGTCTTGAGCGAGTTCTCCAGCTTGCAGGCCGTGGCGTCGAAGGGGCTGCCGCTGGTGAACCACTGCGGGAACGCCGAGATGACGAGCATGCACAGGACGAGGAAGGCACCGATCAGGAAGACCGGGTTGCGCCGCAGATCGCTGAGGGCGTCGGACCAGAGGCTGGCCTCGCGGCTCTTCTTCTCCATGGGGTCCGGCCGGTCGACCGGGGCGCCGGCGGAGGGGGCTCCGGCTATCTGGGTGTCGGTCATCGAGTCCCCCACCGTAGTCGTGTCACGCATAGCGGATCCTCGGGTCGAGCACGGCGTAGAGCAGGTCCACAAGCAGGTTCGCGATGAGGTACACGAGGACCAGGATGGTCACACCGCCCACCACCACCGCGCCGTCCTTGAGGTACACGGACTTGGCGAGCAGGCCGCCGACGCCGTGGATGTTGAAGATCCGCTCGGTGATGACCGCACCGCCCATGAGCGCGCCGAGGTCGGCGCCCAGGAACGTGATGATCGGGATGAGTGCGTTGCGCAGGGCGTGGTTCACCACGACCTTGCGGCGCGGGAGACCCTTCGCGGTCGCCGTGCGCACGTAGTCCGCGCGCATCGTCTCCATCAGGCTGGTACGGGTCAGTCGGGCCACGTACGCCAGGGAGGTCGACGCGAGGACGAACGCCGGGAGGAGGTAGCCGACCATGCCGTCGTGCTCGTTGAACGAGGGCGTGAAGATCTCGATGCCCCACTCGTTCTTGAGGTGCACGCCCAGCGTCAGCTGCAGCACGAAGCCGGTGACGAAGACGGGGATCGAGATGACCATCAGCGTGGAGATCAGGACCAGCTGGTCGAGGAACTTGCCGCGGCGCAGGGCGGCCATGACGCCGGCGAGCACGCCGACGACGGCCTCGATGGCGAAAGCCATGAGGGCCAGGTTCACCGTGTAGGGGAAGGCCTCGGCGAACTGGTCGAGGACCTTGCGGCCGTTCAGGGACTCGCCGAGGTCGCCCTGGAACACACCGGTGATGTAGTTCCAGTACTGCAGCAGGAACGGGTCGTCGAGGTGGTACTTCTCGCGCAGCATCGCCGCGACGAGCGGGTCTGCCTTCTTCTCACCTGCCAGAAGCTGGATCGGGTCAGCACCCGGCATGGCGAAGGTCAGCAGGTAGATCAGGAACGTGGCACCGAGCAGAACAGGGATCGCCTGTATGAGTCGGCGGATGAGGTAGCGGCCCATCAGACCTCCAGCAGAGAGCAGGGGGAAGGGGCAGGCTGGCGGAAACCTGATTCCGCCTGCCCGCCCCCGGTGTCCCTTGGTGTGAAGAGGGGTGTTAGTTGAGCTCGACCTTGGCCAGGTCCATGCGGCCCTGGGCGTCGATCTCAACGTTCTTCACGGACTTGGAGTAGGCCGAGGAAGACATGTACGTGAAGACCGGGATGTACGGCAGGTCCTTGATGATCACGTCATCGGCCTGCTGGTACAGCTTGAGGGCCGCACCCTCGTCGGCGGTCTTGTCGGCCTGGTCCATCAGCGCCTCGAACTCGGCGTTCTCGTAGGCGCCGTAGTTGGAGCCGTGCTCGATCGCGATCTTGGAGAAGATCGGACGGAGGTAGTTCTCCGCCGCCGGGTAGTCCATGGACCACGCCATGCGGAAGGCGCCCTTGTACTTCTGGTCGCCCAGCTCGGTCAGCATGTCGCCGAACTTGGTGAACGGCTTGGCGGTGACCTCGATGCCGAGGTTCGCCTTCAGCTGGTTGGCGACGGCCTCGATCCACTCCTTGTGGCCGCCGTCGGCGTTGTAGCCGAGCTCCAGCTTGTTGCCGGGGAGGCCGCCGGCCTGCGTGTAGAGCTCCTTGGCCTTGGTCGGGTTGTACGTGCCGACCTCGCCCAGGGCGCCCTTGCGGTAACCCGGGACGATGGGGCTGATGAAGTCGTCCGCCGGCTTGCGGGTGCCGTTGAAGATGGTCTTCGTGATGGCGTCCCGGTCGATGGCCATCGAGATGGCCTTGCGGATCTCGACCTTGCCGAACGCCTCGGCGTTGGTCTTCAGCGGGAGGCCGATGTAGCCGACACCCGACTCCGGCTTGTAGAGGTAGCGGTCGCCGAACTCCTGGGAGACGGACGACATCGCCGAGATCGGGAGCTTGTCGACGATCTGGATGTTGTCGGCGCGCAGGTCGTTGTACGCCGTGTCCAGGTTGTCGTAGATCTTGAAGGTGACGCCCTCGAGCTTCGCCTTCTCGCCGGCGTACTTGTCGTAGCGCTTGATCTTGATCTGCTTGTTGTGCTCCCAGGCGCCGTCTATCTGGAAGGCACCGTTGCCGATCGGGGCCTCGCCGAACTTCTGCGGGTCGGCTTCGAAGGCCTTGGGCAGCGGGTAGAAGGCGTTGTAGCCCAGCATCGTCTTGAACTGGGAGAAGGGAGCCTTCAGCGTGACGGTGAAGGTCTTCTCGTCGACGACCTTGAGGCCCTTGAGCTCGGTGGCGGTGGGCTTCTTGTCCTTGCCCGGCGCCAGCTCCTCGGAGCCCTCGATCTTGTCGTAGAACGGCAGGCCCTCGGCCGCGTTGTCCTGGTTGGCACCCCAGTTCCACGCGCGGACGAACGACTGCGCGTCGACCTTCTCGCCGTTGTGGAAGGTGTGGCCGTCCTTCAGCTTGATCGTCCAGACCTTGGAGTCCGTGGTCTCGATGGACTCCGCGACCGCGAGCTTCGGCTCGTTGGTCTTGTTGTCGTACTCGACCAGGCCGCTGAAGAGCGCGTTGAGAACCTCGGCGCCTTCGGATTCAGCGGTGTTCTGGCCCACCAGACCGTGCTGCGGCTCGCCGAGGACCACGGTGATGTTGCCACCGGCCTTGCTGCCGGCGTCGTCCTTGCTGGTACCGCAAGCCGTGGCGGCCATCGCCACGATGACGGCACCCGCGACCCACTTGGCGCTCGTTGCTCCGCGCATGGGTAATTGCCTCCTCAGGAGTCACTGTCGATATGTGAAGGGCCCGGCGGCGCTGACACCCCTGACAGCGGAAACCGGCCCCATCGTGTGTGCTCGTGAGTCGGCGCTCCCCACAGCGCGTGACCCATTGACCCGAGCTCAATGGAGCCATCCTCGGGGACACCTAGGCCGTAAACCACACTTAAGTGGTCTCGTTTTCACAACATCACCCCATGCCCAAAACCCGAAATCCGGACAAACGGATAGGAGACAGACACGTGCGAAACGGACGGTTGGCTCACCTTCCGGAGTGTCACGGTCGGTATGCGGACACCTGAACGAGAAAATCCGCTTGACAAACGGGAACTGCACACGGTTCCGTCACCCACCACCGGCCGCCCGGCCGCGACGGGACCCGCGACCCACGCCCGGAAACCGAGCGGACACGCCAAAACCCCGGCCCCGCACGGGAGTTCCGTGCGGGGCCGGGTGGCGGGCCCGGGGCCTTACTTCGCGGACTTGGCGCGCGACGCGGTGCGCGAGCGCTCCTTCTGGTCCAGGACGACCTTGCGGATGCGGACGGCCTCCGGGGTCACCTCGACGCACTCGTCGTCGCGGCAGAACTCCAGGGACTGCTCCAGGGAGAGCTTGCGGGGCGGCACCACGTTCTCGGTGTTGTCCGCCGAAGCCGCACGCATGTTGGTGAGCTTCTTCTCCTTGGTGATGTTCACGTCCATGTCGTCGGAGCGCGAGTTCTCGCCGACGATCATGCCCTCGTACACCTCGGTACCGGGGTCGGTGAACAGGACGCCGCGCTCCTGCAGGTTGATCATCGCGAACGGCGTGACCGAACCCGCGCGGTCCGCGACCAGCGAACCGTTGTTGCGGGTCACCAGCGGGCCGAACCACGGCTCGTAGCCCTCGTGGATCGAGTGGGCGATACCGGTGCCGCGCGTACCGGTCAGGAACTCCGTACGGAAGCCGATCAGGCCGCGGGACGGGACGACGAACTCCATGCGGACCCAGCCGGAGCCGTGGTTCGACATGTTGTCCATGCGGCCCTTGCGGACGCCCATGAGCTGCGTGACCGCGCCCATGTGCTCCTCGGGGACGTCGATCGTCATGCGCTCGACCGGCTCGTGCACCTTGCCGTCGATCTCCTGCGTGACCACCTGCGGCTTGCCGATGGTCAGCTCGAAGCCCTCGCGGCGCATCTGCTCGACGAGGATGGCGAGCGCGAGCTCACCGCGGCCCTGGACCTCCCAGGCGTCCGGGCGCTCGGTGTCGAGCACGCGGAGGGAGACGTTGCCGATGAGCTCGCGGTCGAGACGGTCCTTGACCTGGCGGGCGGTGACCTTGCGGTCCTTGACCGCGGACTTGGCGTCCGCGCCCTTGCCCGTGCCACCGCGGCCGACCAGCGGCGAGGTGTTCGTACCGATGGTCATGGAGATCGCCGGCTCGTCCACCGAGATCAGCGGGAGCGCGATCGGGTTCTCCGGGTCGGCCAGGGTCTCGCCGATCATGATGTCGGGGAAACCGGCGACCGCGCAGATGTCACCCGGGCCCGCCACCTCGGCGGGCTTGCGGGTGAGCGCCTCGGTCATCATCAGCTCGGTGATGCGGACGTTCGAGATGGTGCCGTCGCGCTTGATCCACGCCACGGTCTGGCCCTTGCGGAGCTCGCCCTGCTCGACGCGGACGAGCGCGATGCGGCCGAGGAAGTTGTCGGCGTCCAGGTTGGTGACGTGGGCCTGGAGGGGCGCCTCGTCGTCGTACACCGGGGCGGGGACGTGCTCCAGGATGGTGGAGAAGAACGGCTCCAGGCTGTCGCTGTCCGCCGGGACGGTGCCGTCCTCCGGCTTGGTCAGCGAGGCCACGCCGTCACGGCCGCAGGCGTAGACGATCGGGAACTCGATCTGGTCCTCGTCCGCGTCCAGGTCCAGGAACAGGTCGTACGTCTCGTTGACGACCTCGTCGATCCGGGAGTCCGGGCGGTCGGTCTTGTTGATGCACAGGATGACCGGCATCTTCGCCTGCAGAGCCTTGCGCAGGACGAAGCGGGTCTGGGGCAGCGGGCCCTCGGAGGCGTCCACCAGCAGGACGACCGCGTCCACCATCGACAGACCGCGCTCGACCTCACCACCGAAGTCGGCGTGGCCGGGGGTGTCGATGATGTTGATCGTGATGGGCGCCCCGCCGTCCTTGGGGTGGTACTTCACCGCCGTGTTCTTGGCGAGGATCGTGATGCCCTTCTCACGCTCCAGGTCGTTCGAGTCCATCATGCGGTCGTCGAGGTGCTGGTGGGCGGCGAAGGCACCGGCCTGCTTGAGCATGGCATCGACGATGGTCGTCTTGCCATGGTCGACGTGGGCGACGATGGCGACGTTACGGATGTCGTGGCGCGTGGGCACTTCGGCGCTTCTCCCGGGATCGTGGATGGCGTCGCGTACGGCCTGGCACGCGCGCCTCGACCGGGCGAAAACCTGCCACGGCCTTACCCCATGGTACGTCGCGCAGCGGGAACCGCCTGCCGGGGGGGCTGTCAAGGGGCTGGTGGAATGACGGCGGCCGAGTGCGGGGTGGGGGGACTCGGGCGCCGGTCCGCCCAGTATTCATGCGGGTCAACGGGTATGCACGACCTTGCCCGCCGGACTTCCGGCGGGCAAGGGACTTGAGTCACATCTGAGCTTGGAACCCGCGGGTATACCTGCTCGGCACCCCTTTGTCACCACTTCTTCTCGGTCTCGGCGCCTCAGTTCTTCTTGTCCTTGGCGCCGGGCGCCTTCTTCCAGCCGATGTCCTGGAAGCGGGGGGCGCCGAGACCGAAGGCGCCCGCGTTGGCCAGTCCCGGCTTGACCGCGACCAGCTCGGGACGCTGGTAGAGCGGGATGGAGCCGGCGGCGGCCCAGATCCGGGCGTCGGCCTTGCGCATCAGCTCGCGGGACTCCTCTTCGTCCAGCTCGCCGACCGCCTGGTCGAACAGCTGGTCGATGTGGTCCGTGCCGACCCGGGTGTAGTTCTGTTCGACGAGCAGCGAGCCGTCGGCGGCCGGCTCCGGCTTGGCGAAGATGGGCCGCGCGTCGGTGGCCGGGTAGGCGGTCGCGGGCCAGGAGTACAGCGCCAGGTCGTACTGGCCGGAGGCGACGTGGTCCTTGAAGAAGCTCTCGTCGGCCACCTTGGTGATCTCGGTCTGCACACCGATCTTCTGGAGCATCTGGGCGATCCGCTCGCCCACCGCCCGCAGCCCCTCCGAGCCGGGGCCCGACGGGAGGACGAAGCGCAGCGCGAGCGCCTTGCCGTCCTTGGCGAGGATGTTCCCCGAGGTGCGGGCGGCCTGCTCGGCCGGGGGCGCCGAGGCCTTGCCGGGGTCGGCCGCCTCGCCCTCGCGGGCCGGGACGGCCTTGCCGTCGTCGGCCGGGTCGGCGGCGGCCGCGAGCGCGGCGGCCTGCGCGCGCAGCGCGATCTCCTGCTGCTCCGCGAAGGGGGCCGGGGCCAGGACCGGGGAGGCCGCGCCCTCGGTGAAGGCGTCGGCGTCCACGATCTCCCCGTCGGGGGCCTGGGCGCCGTCGTGGTCGGCGGGGTGCGCCAGGCCCGGGTCCGCGGCCGCCGGCCGCGGGCCGCCGTTGCGGCCGTCGTCCTGCCCGACGATGTAGAGCCCGTCGGTGCCGGTGCCGGGGCCCGCGGGGGTCTTCGAGTCGTCCTGCGGCGCGCTCTCCGGGCCGGCCTTGGCGCCCGCCGGCTGGGTGATCTTGCCGCCGCGGCGCCAGCCCGCGTCCGCGAGGAGGGCTTGGGCGGCCTGGGTGTCCTGGCCACCGAGGGCGTCGCTGTTGTCGGCGTACGTGCGCTGCCCGGCGAGCGCCAGGTGGCTGCCGACGGGCTTCGCGGGGAGGCCGAGGGGCTTGAGCACGATCTCGGCGAGGGCCTTGCGGTCCAAGGCGCGCGCCACCGCGCGCCGGACCCGCTCGTCCGCCAGCGGTCCGGAGGCGCCGTTCATCGCGAGCTGGGTGTAGGCGGGCTCCAGCGATTTGCGGACGGTGAAGGTGCGCAGGGCCTTCTGCTCGTCGGCGTACCGTTTCTGCGCATCGGCCTTCTTCTGCCGGCTCGCCTTCTCGGCCTCGGCCTTCTCCTCGTCCGCGCCGAAGGCCAGCGCCCAGCTCATCGTGGCCTGCGCCGCCGTCACCGAGGCGCCCGGGCCGTGCGCGGGGGCCCCGCCGGCGCCCGCGCCGCCCTGCCCGGCGGCCTCCCGGCGGGCCAGGGCGATGCGGTCGGCGGCCACCCGGTCGACCTCCGCCAGGTCCACCGTCCCGGCGGCCAGCGCGGCCGGGCGCTCGGCCCGCGGCACGGCCGTCAGGACCAGGGAGTCCAGCTTGGCGGGCTGCCCCCACCAGCGCGGGTTGCGGGTCAGCGCGGCGGTGCCCGTCTTCTTGTCGACGGAGCCCAGCCCGAAGGGGCCTGCGGTGACCTTCAGGGCGCCCCGGGCCCCCTCGTTGAAGGCATCCGGGGTGCCGGTGACCTGCTTGGGGTAGAGCGGGGTGAACAGCGAGCGCCAGTCCGCGTAGGGCTTGGCGAAGGTGACCCGGACCTCCAGGTCCGTCTTGCCGCGCTCGATCTTCTCGATCCGCTCGTAGCCGGCGTTGCGGGCCGTCCAGTACGCCGAGTCCTTGCCGTTCAGGGCGCGCCACTGCGCCACGAAGTCGGCGGCCCCGATCTCGCGGCCGTCGCTCCACACCGCCTGCTGGTTCAGCTTGTACAGGACGACCTGCTTGGGCTCCCGCTCGACGACCTCGGCCTTCTCCAGGTAGTCGGGGTTGGCCGCCGGCCGTCCCTTGGCGTCCAGGACGAACAGCTGCGGCAGCACGGCGGCGGCGACCCGGGCCGTGGTGGCGTCGGCGTCCGCCTGGAAGGCGTTCAACGTGTTCGGCAGGGACTCCACAGCCCAGCGCAGCACTCCCCCGTCGGCCACCTTGTCGCGGGTGGTCGCGGCGATGTCCGGACCCGCGGCGGCCGGACCGCCCTCGTCGTCGCCCGCGCCGCAGCCCGTGAGCAGCGGCAGTGCGAGGACTCCCGAGGTCAGGAGCGCCAAGGACCTGCGCCTTCTCTGGGACATGGGTGGTACCTCCGGGGCAGGGCGTGAGGGATGCTTGATCACGTTTGGCGGTATATGGAGCTGATCACATCGGTTGCCGGGACCCACTGAAGGCGACGGCCCGCCGGAGCCCCCGCAGCCGCCCGCCGCCACGCCGCGAAGCCCACCCGTGCGGACCAACGCGGCGGACCCGCGCGCGGACCCGGGCGGCGGACCGCGCGGCGGGGGCGGACCCGGGGCGGCGGGCGCGGACCCGGGGCGGCGGGCCGTTCGGCCGGCGCGGGCCGGAAAGGGGCGCACGGTTCACGCCCGCACGCCCGCAATCCCTGCACGTGCCTTCACACCGGGGACGGGAGGCGCGACACTCGCAGGCGCACATGAGCGTTGCCACCGCACCCGCGGAAGTGAGGCAGACCATGTCCCTGCAGGACGATCTCAGCGCTGTCCGTCGCCATCTGGACGAGCTGACGCGCAAGGTCGAGACGCTGGAGCGGCAGGCCGGACGGCAGCAGCCGGCCGGGGCCCGGCCGGCTGCGCCGCCGGACCCGTCCCGGATGGTCACCGTCCCGGACACCCCGTACGACAGCACGCTGTGGACCGACACCGACGACGAGGGCCTCGGCGCCCGCGACCGTCGCGCACCCTGACGGCGCGGCCCGGCTCCGCCCTCCCCCGTCCCGGCCCCGGTCCGCGGGTCCCGGACCTCCCGCACACCCACCGGGTCCGGCCGTCCGCGGCCGGGCCTCCTGGGCCGCCCCTCATCACTCCACCCGGAGTCCCCTTTGGCCACAGGCACTCAACCACCCCGGCAGCGGCCCGACGGCGTCCACGGCGCCTCCCGGGCCGCGATAGCCGCCCGGCACCTGCGGACCGACCGGTGGTGGCTCGCGCCCGCCGCCACCGCGGCCGGACTGCTCGCCTTCGTCGTCTACTCCACCTGGCGGGCCTTCGCGAACGCCGACTACTACGCGGCGCCCTACGTCTCACCGTTCTACTCGCCCTGCCTGGCGGAGAACTGCGTCCCCATGAAGGGCGGCCCCAACTGGGAGGTCCTCGGCGGCTGGTGGGGCCTCTCCCCCGCGCTGCTGGTCCTGATCTTCCCGCTCGGCTTCCGGCTGACCTGCTACTACTACCGCAAGGCCTATTACCGGGGCTTCTGGGCCTCGCCACCGGCCTGCGCGGTCGCCGAGCCGCACACCAGGTACACCGGGGAGACCAAATTCCCGCTGGTCCTCCAGAACATGCACCGGTACTTCTTCTACGCCGCCCTACCGGTCGCCGGCATCCTCACCTACGACACGGCGCTGACGTTCCGCAACTCACAGTACGAGTGGGGCCACATGGGCCTCGGCACCCTGATTTTCCTCGTCAACATCGGACTGATCTGGGCCTACACCCTGTCCTGCCACTCCTGCCGGCACATCATCGGCGGCCGGCTGCGGCACTTCTCCCGGCATCCGGTCCGCTACCGGCTGTGGGGCTGGGTGGGGAAGCTCAACTCCCGCCACATGCAGCTCGCCTGGGCCTCCCTGCTGTCCGTGGCGGCCTGCGACGTGTACGTGTACCTGCTGGCCAGCGGCGCCTTCACCGACCCGAGGATCTTCTGACATGGCTCAAGTCGACCGGCAGCAGTGGGACGTGGTCGTGGTCGGCGCGGGCGGCGCGGGCCTCCGGGCCGCGATCGAGGCCCGCGAGCGCGGCGCCCGCACCGCGGTGATCTGCAAATCGCTCTTCGGCAAGGCCCACACGGTGATGGCCGAGGGCGGCATCGCCGCATCCATGGGCAATGTCAACGAGGGCGACAACTGGCAGGTGCACTTCCGCGACACCATGCGCGGCGGGAAGTTCCTCAACCAGTGGCGGATGGCCGAGCTGCACGCCAAGGAGGCCCCCGACCGGGTCTGGGAGCTGGAGACCTGGGGCGCCCTCTTCGACCGCACCCCGGACGGCCGGATCTCCCAGCGCAACTTCGGCGGCCACGAGTACCCCCGGCTCGCCCACGTCGGCGACCGCACCGGCCTGGAGCTGATCCGCACCCTCCAGCAGAAGATCGTCCAGCTCCAGCAGCAGGACTTCAAGGAGACCGGTGACCACGAGTCGCACCTGAAGGTCTTCCAGGAGTGCACGGTCACCCGCGTCCTGAAGGACGGGGACCGGGTCTCCGGCACCTTCTGCTACGCGCGGGAGTCGGGCCGCTTCTTCGTGCTGGAGGCCCCCGCGGTCGTCCTCGCCACCGGAGGCATCGGCAAGTCCTTCAAGACCACCTCCAACTCCTGGGAGTACACGGGCGACGGCCACGCCCTGGCGCTGCTCGCCGGCGCCCCGCTGCTGAACATGGAGTTCGTGCAGTTCCATCCGACCGGCATGGTCTGGCCGCCCTCGGTGAAGGGGATCCTCGTCACCGAATCGGTCCGCGGCGACGGCGGGGTCCTGCGCAACAGCGAGGGCCGGCGGTTCATGTTCGACTACGTCCCGGACGTCTTCAAGGAGAAGTACGCGGAGTCGGAGGAGGAGGGCGACCGCTGGTATGAGGACCCGGACCACAACCGCCGGCCGCCCGAGCTGCTGCCCCGCGACGAGGTGGCCCGGGCCATCAACTCCGAGGTGAAGGCGGGCCGCGGCTCCCCGCACGGCGGGGTGTTCCTGGACGTGTCGACCCGGATGCCCGCGGAGCGGATCAGGCGTCGGCTCCCGTCGATGTACCACCAGTTCAAGGAACTGGCGGACGTGGACATCACCGCCGAGCCGATGGAGGTCGGCCCGACCTGCCACTACGTGATGGGCGGGATCGCGGTGGACTCCGAGACCGCGGCCACGGTCGGGGTGCCGGGCCTGTTCGCGGCGGGTGAGGTCGCCGGCGGCATGCACGGCTCGAACCGGCTCGGCGGCAACTCCCTGTCCGACCTCCTGGTCTTCGGCCGCCGGGCGGGCCTGTACGCGGCGGAGCACGCCGCCGCCGCCGGCTCCGCCACCGGGCGCCCCGCGGTGTCCCAGGAGCAGGTCGACGCGGCGGCCGAGGAGGCGCTGGCCCCGTTCCACGCCGCCGAGGGCGCGGAGAACCCGTACACGCTGCACCAGGAGCTCCAGACGACCATGAACGACCTGGTCGGGATCATCCGCCGCGAGGCGGAGATGGCCGAGGCCCTTGAGAGGCTGGCGGCGCTGCGGGTGCGGGCCGCCCGGGCCGGGGTCGAGGGCCACCGGCAGTTCAACCCGGGCTGGCACCTGGCGCTGGACCTGCGGAACATGCTGCTGGTCAGCGAGTGCGTGGCCCGGGCGGCGCTGGAGCGCACCGAGAGCCGGGGCGGGCACACCCGCGAGGACCGCCCGGCCATGGAGCGCGACTGGCGGCCGGTGAATCTGCTGTGCCGGCCGGTGGACCCCGCACCGGCGGACCCGGCGGCCGGCCGGATCGCCCTGGTCCGGACCCGTACCGACCCCATCCGACCCGACCTGCTCGCTCTGTTCGAGAAGGAAGAGCTGGTCAAGTACCTCGCCGAAGAGGAGCTCCATCAGTGACGACCTACGACGCACGCTTCCGGATCTGGCGGGGCGACGCGGACGGCGGGGAACTGCGGGACTTCACCGTCGAGGTGAACGACGGCGAGGTGGTCCTGGACATCGTGCACCGCCTCCAGGCGACCCAGGCCCCCGACCTCGCCGTGCGGTGGAACTGCAAGGCCGGCAAGTGCGGTTCGTGCAGTGCGGAGGTCAACGGGCGGCCCCGCCTGATGTGCATGACGCGGATGTCGACCTTCGAGCGGACCGAGACCCTCACCGTCACCCCGCTGCGCGCCTTCCCGGTCGTCCGCGACCTGGTCACGGACGTCTCCTTCAACTACGCCAAGGCGCGGGAGGTCCCGGCCTTCGTCCCGCCGCCGGGAGTGGCCCCGGGCGCGTACCGGATGCAGCAGATCGACGTGGAGCGCTCGCAGGAGTTCCGCAAGTGCATCGAGTGCTTCCTGTGCCAGGACACCTGCCACGTGGTGCGCGACCACGAGGAGAACAAGGAGGCCTTCGCCGGGCCCCGGTTCCTGATGCGCACGGCGGAGCTGGACATGCACCCGCTGGACGCGGCGGCGCAGTCGGGCCTGGACCGCAAGCGCGCCGCGCAGGAGGAGCACGGCCTGGGCTACTGCAACATCACCAAGTGCTGTACGGAGGTCTGCCCCGAGGGCATCAAGATCACCGACAACGCCCTGATCCCGCTGAAGGAGCGGGTGGTGGACCGTTCGTACGACCCCCTCGTGTGGCTGGGCAGCCGGATCCGGCGGCGCCCGCCCCCTAGTGCGGTGACGGGCGCCCCCGTGTGCGGTGGCCGCTCCGGGTGCGGGGGCCGTGGACCGCCCCTAATGTCCGACGTGTGATTGCGCCGAGCAGGACGAAGAGCCGCGCCACCGCCGCGATACCCGTACGGGCCGGGCTCGCCCTGGCCGCCGCGCTCCTCGCGCTCGGCGGCGCGGGCCTGGCCGGGGCGCCGCCCGCGCGGGCCGAGGACCCCGTCACCCTGTCGCGGCAGGGGCAGGTCACCGACCGCGTCGGGGCGCTGGGGGACCGGGCGCCCGCCGTCGCCGCCGCACTCGACGCGCTGTACGCCGAACGCCGGATCCAGCTGTTCGTGACGTACGTCCGCGACTTCTCCGGGCGGTCCGCGCAGAGCTGGGCCGACGCCACCGCGGAGAAGAACGGCCTCGGCCAGGACGACGTCCTGCTGGCCGTGGCGACCGGGGCGCGGCAGTACGCCTACTCAGCCGATGTCGACTCGGGTCTCACCGAGGAGCAGCTCGCCGCCGTCGCGCGGACCGCCATCGAGCCGGCCCTGAAGCAGAACGACTGGGCGGGTGCCGCGATCGGCGCGGCCGACGGGTACGCCGCCGTCCTCGGCGGGCTCCCCGTACCGGTGCCCGCCGTCACCCCGGGCCCGGCCGACCCGGGCGGGGCACCGGGCGGTGAGAGCGGGGCCGGGGACTTCGTCCTCCCGGTGGTCGCCCTCGGCGCGGCCGGTGCGCTCGGCGCGTACGCGTACACCCGCCGCCGGCGCCGGGCGGGCGGCGGCCCCGGACGCGGTACGGCGACCGGTCCGGGCCGGGGCCCGCAGGGGGCGGCCCGGCCGGAGCTGCCGGAGCTGGACGCCGCGGCCCGGGCGGCGCTGGTGGAGACCGACGACGCGGTGCGCACCAGCACCGAGGAGCTCGGCTTTGCAACGGCCCAGTTCGGCGAGGAGGCCGCCGGCCCGTTCACCCAGGCGGTGGAGTACGCCAAGGAGCAGCTGACGCACGCGTTCCGGCTGCGCCAGCAGCTGGACGACGCCTACCCCGAGGACGATGCCACCCGGCGCCGCATGCTGGACGAGATCGTCACCCGGTGTGCGGACGCGAACCGCCGGCTCGACGCCGAGACCGCGGACTTCGACCGGCTGCGGGACCTGGAGAGGAACGCCCCGCAGGCGCTGGCGGCGGTGGAGACGCACTTCCGGGCGCTGACCGGCCGCACGACGACGGCCGTCGCCACGCTGGCCGCACTGGCCGGGCGGTACGCGGCCTCCGCGGCCGCGCCGGTGGCCGCCAACCCCGAACAGGCGAAGGACCGGCTGCTGTTCGCCACGACCCACCTGGGCGAGGCCCGCGCCGCCCTCGACGCCGGGGACAACGGCCGGGCGGCGGTGCACGTGCGGGCCGCCGAGGGCGCGGTGGGGCAGGCCGCCACCCTGGTCGACGCGGTGGAGCGGCGGGCCGGCGAACTGGCCGAGGCCGCCGGGAGGCTGCCGGGCGCCCTGACCGAGACGGATACCGACCTCGCGGACGCCGAGGGCCTGCTGACCGGCACCGCGGCCGGCTCCTCCACGGCGGACCTGCGCGGCCGGATCAGCCGGGCGCGGGCCGTGGCGGCCGGCGTACGGCAGGAGCAGGCGGCCGGGTTGTACGACCCGATCGACGCCCTGCGCCGGATCGAGGAGGCCGATGCGGCCCTCGACGAGGCGCTGGCGGGGGCGCGCGAGCGGGAGTCGGGCCGGCAGCGGGCTGCCGCCCTGCTGGACCAGGCCCTGCTGTCGGCGCGCAGCGCGATCGGCGCGGCCACGGACTACGTCACCACCAGCCGGGGCGCGGTCGCCAGCCAGGCCCGCACCCGGCTGGCGGAGGCCGGCCGGCACCTGGAGCGGGCGGTGTCCCTGGCGGGCGCGGACCCGTCGGGCGCGCTGGCGGAGGCGCAGCAGGCGGACTCCCTCGCCCGGCAGGCGCAGCAGTTGGCGGAGCAGGACGTACGGGGCTACCAGGACCCGTACGGGGGCGCCCGCTCGGGCGGCGGCCGGGGCGGGGCGGTGCTGGGCGGGATCATCCTCGGCGAGATCCTGCGCGGCGGCGGAGGCTTCGGCGGAGGGGGGTTCGGCGGCCGCGGGGGAGGCGGCTTCGGGGGTGGTTTCGGCGGGGGCGGGGGCAGCGGTCCCGGCTCCTTCGGCGGCGGCGGTACCCGCGGCCGGATGGGCGGCGGCGGCCGCTTCTGAACTGCACGCACCAGCCCCGAGCAGGAGGAGACCCACCATGAGCAAGCAGACGATCCTCGGCCGCGTCACCCAGCTCGCCAAGGCGAACATCAATGCGCTGCTGGACCAGGCGGAGGACCCGCAGAAGATGCTGGACCAGCTGATTCGCGACTACACGAACAACATCTCCGAGGCGGAGCAGGCCGTCGCGACCACCATCGGCAACCTCAGGATGCTGGAGGCCGACCACGCGCAGGACGTGGCGGCGGCGTCCGAGTGGGGCGGCAAGGCCCTCGCCGCGAGCCGGAAGGCGGACGAGCTGCGGGCGGCGGGCTCGGTCCCGGACGCCGACAAGTTCGACAATCTGGCGAAGGTGGCGCTGGGCCGGCAGATGCAGTCGGAGAAGGAGGCGCGGACGGCGGAGCCGACGATCGCCGCCCAGACGGAGGTCGTGGACCGGCTCAAGTCGGGCCTGGACGCGATGCACGGCAAGCTGACGGAGCTCCAGGCGAAGCGCGACGAGCTCGTGGTCCGGGCCCGGACGGCGCAGGCGCAGAACACGATGATGGACGCGGTGAAGAGCATCGACGTCATGGATCCGACGAGCGACCTGAACCGCTTCGAGGAGAAGGTCCGGCGCGAGGAGGCCATGGCGCTGGGCAAGCAGGAGCTGGCCGCCTCCTCCCTGGACGCGCAGTTCGAGTCGCTGGAGGACCTGGGCAAGACCTCGGAGATCGAGGCCCGGCTGGCCGCGCTGAAGGCGGGGAAGGCGGGTCGGGCGGCCTGAGGCGCACCGCCGGGGCCGTCGCAACGGCGTCGGAGGCGGGGCGTCCGGCCGCGCCTGCCCCGGAGCCGGGCCGGGCGCCGGGCGCCCCGTCGCCTCGGCGGCTCAGCGCGGCGGCGGCCCGGCTTCGGCGGCTCAGCGCGGCGGCGGCGGCTCAGCCGTAAGTGCTCAGCCGTACATGCTCAGCAGCTGCTCCGCGGAGAGTTCCGCCACCGCCTCGGCGGCGCCCCCCGGCAGGGGAAGTTCGAACCAGACCGTCTTGCCGCGGTGCGTGCGCCGGGTGCCCCAGCCGGCCGAGAGCAGTCCCACCAGCTGCAGGCCCCGTCCGCCCTCGTCGGTGTCGCGGGCCCGGCGGCGCCGGGGCTGCGCCAGGTTGGCGTCCCAGACCTCGCACACCAGGGTGCGGTCCAGCAGCAGCCGCAGCCGGATCTCGCCCTCCCCGTACCGCAGGGCATTGGTGACCAGCTCGCTGACCAGCAGTTCGGTGGTGTCGAGCAGCCCTTCAAGGCCCCAGGCCGGGAGCTTCGCCCGGGCCAGTTCCCGGGCCCGGCCCACCGAACGGGCCTCGCGGGGCAGCTTCCAGTCCCCGACCGCGTCCACCGGCAGGCCCTGGACCCGGGCCATGAGCAGGGCGATGTCGTCCTCCCCGTGCCGGGTGTCCAGGGTGTTCAGCACGTGGTCGCAGACGTCCTCCAGCGGCCGGACCGGATCGGCCAGCGCCTCGCGCAGCCCGCGCAGCCCCTCCTCCAGCGGGTGGTCGCGGGACTCGACGAGCCCGTCCGTGTAGAGGGCGAGCAGCGCCCCCTCCGGGAGTTCCACCTCGACCTCCTCGAAGGGCTCGCCGCCCACTCCGAGGGGCATCCCGGGCGGTACTTCGAGCAGCAGGGCGGGCCTCGGCGCACCGCCCTCCTCGGGAGGTTCGACCAGCACGGGCGGCATGTGGCCGGCGTTGGCGATGGTGCAGCGCCGGGTCACCGGGTCGTACACGGCGTAGACGCAGGTGGCCAGGTACACCTCGGAGCGGTCCGCGTCCCGCGAGTGCAGGGCGGCCCGGGAGGCCTGCTGGGAGCCCCCGGGTGCGCCGAGGCCGCGGGCGATCTCGTCCAGGGCGGTCAGCACCTCCGCCGGTTCCAGGTCCAGCAGCGCGAGGGTGCGTACGGCGGTGCGCAGCTCGCCCATGGCGACGGCGGCGCGCAGGCCGCGGCCCATGACGTCGCCGACGACCAGGGCGGTGCGGTGGCCGGGCAGTTCGATGACGTCGAACCAGTCCCCGCCGACCTCGGTGGCCGCGTTGCCGGGCAGGTACCGGCAGGCGATGTCCAGGCCGGCCGCCTCGGGGTCGCCGGGGGGCAGCAGGCTGCGCTGGAGGATCAGCGCCCGCTCGTGCTCGCGGCGGTAGAGGCGGGCGTTGTCGATGCAGACGGCGGCGCGGGCGGCGAGTTCGACGGCCACCGCCCGGTCCCGTTCGCCGAAGGGCTCGCTGCCCTTGGTGCGGGAGAACTGGGCGAGGCCCACCACGGTGTCGTGGGCGACGAGCGGGACGACGAGGGTGGACTGGACCAGGTCCTCGGGTCCGCCGCCCTCGATGAGCCTCGTTCGCGCCGTGCGCAGGGCGAGGGCCCCCGGGGACGCGGCCGGGTACCGGTGGACGTCGCCGACGGAGACCGGTACGCCCGGACCCGACAGCGGCGCGTCGGAGACGGCGGAGGCGAAGGCCACCCGGCGCAGTGCGGCGGAGGGCGTCCGGGCGGGGCCCTGGCCGGGCAGGCTGGGGACGCCCGGGCCCTGCGGGCGGGCGGGGCGGTCGTCGTCGCCGAGCAGCAGCCCCTGGTAGAGGTCGACGGCGGCCAGGTCGCAGAAGCCCGGGACGGTGACGTCGAGGAGTTCGCGGGCGGTGGTCTCCAGGTCGAGGGAGTTGCCGATGCGGTGTCCGGCCTCGTTGAGCAGGGCGAGGTTGCGGCGCACCCCGGCGGCCTCGCGGGCGGCGAGGTGGCGGCGGGTGACGTCGGTGCCGATGCCGGCGACGCCGACGGGGCGGCCGGTGCCGCCGTGCACCCGGTAGAGGTTGATCGACCAGTGGCGGTTCTCGCGGCTGCCGGGGGCGGCTCCGGTGATCCGCAGGTCGGTGACCGACTCCCCGGTCTCCAGGACCCGCCGCAGGGCGTCGGCCATCCGGTCGGCCTCGTGCGCGGGCAGGTAGTCGTGCACGGTCCGGCCGCGGTGCTCCTCGGCGGCTCCGCCGAAGACGGTCGCGAACCGGCGGTTGGCGCGCTGGACGGTGAGGTCCGTGCCGAAGAGCAGGAACCCGAAGGGGGATTGGCCGAATATCGCCTGTGAAGCCGCCAGATCGGACTCGATCCGGCGCAGGGCGCGCACGTCGACGACGACGCACAGGGCGGCCCGCTCGGCCGTCTCGGTCTGCGTGGGCATCACATAGATCTCGGCCACGCCGTGCGCGCCGTCCCCACCCGGGATGCGGAAGGGGATCAGGCCCGTCCACTCCTTGCCGTCGAGGATCTCCCCGACCTTGCGGTGCCCGCCGGCCCGCAGCTCGGGGGGCATGAAGGCCTCGACCGGGTCGCGGCCGACCGCCTGCGCGGCCGTCAGGCCGAACAGCTCCTCGGCGCGCAGGCTCCACTGGTCGACGAGGCCGTCGGGCCCGATCGAGAAGGATGCGACCTTTATGTAGTCATATATCGAGCCAGGCGGGCTGCTGTGCCACAGGGAGTCGTGCCATGTCTCCCCCGGCACACGGGCCTGATGTGCCTGCGCAGGTATCTCGCTCACGCGACCGTCCCCTCCAGCTCACCGCAACCGGACCGGCCATGACCGAAGTATTCAGCACCACGGCCCCGGACGGCACGGCGTTCACGATCACAGCAAGGTCTCGTTAGTTTCGAGCCACGTCGTATGACGTTCCCCGGACTTCCGCCGGGGGCGCCCCCAGGCCACCCTTCCCCTTGTTACTCACCAGGAAGGGCCAACTCGAACCACACTGTCTTGCCCGACTTCTTGTGGCGTGTACCCCAACGCTGCGCGGACACCGCCACGAGGTGCAGTCCGCGGCCGCCCTCGTCGTCCGGTGCGGCCACCTTCTCGCGGGGCGGATCCGGAAGCGGATCGGAGACCTCCACCAGGAGTGCGGCGGGTCCCTCGTACCCGCGGGCGGCCGGATTTCGCCACTCCAGGCGGACCCCGATGGGCCCGGAGGCGTACCGCAGGGAATTGGTCACCAGCTCGCTGACCAGCAGGACGGTGACATCGCCGACGGACTCCAGGCCCCAGTCGTGCAGGGCGCCGCGGACGGCGTGGCGGGCGGTGCGGACGGCGCCCGGCTCGGCGGGGAAGGCCCACTCGGCGCATGCACCGTCTGTGTCGATCACGCCGATCACTTCCCGGGCCAGCAGGGGCCCCAGTCCGGTCCGTCGGGGGGCGAAAGGGGGGGGCGAGAAAGGGATTAATAGCGACATACCCGATATTCGAGGCGCCGTACCACTCGCCCTGCCACCCACCGGCGCACTGTGGCGCAGACGGCCTAGAGTCCGAGCCTCATGCGCCCCCGCGCTCCCGCCGTGCGACGGCCCGGCCGCGCAGCCGGCGGCCGGCCTCGGCGACGGCGGGCCGGTCCTGGTCGAGCCAGTCCACCGTGTCCAGCTCGTCCGGCCCCAGCCAGCGCAGTGCGTCGTGGTCCTCCAGGGGCGCGGGCTCCCCCGACACCAAGCGGGCGGTCCAGACGTGCAGGACCAGCCCCGGCTTCAGAGGCCACTCCCCCGGGATCCGCTCCAGCGCCTCGGCCTCGACGCCCAGCTCCTCACGCAGTTCGCGCACCAGGGCGTCGGGGACGGACTCCCCGGGCTCGGCCTTTCCGCCCGGCAGTTCCCAGCGGCCCGCCAGCTCCGGGGGTGCGCTGCGGCGGGCGGCCAGCAGGCGCCCCTCATGACAAAGGGCTCCGCCCACGACCACGCGTACCGTCATGGGCGGAGCCTATGCCAAGGCCGGATGCTCAGTTCATCGTGGCGGTCTGGCCGATCCGCTCGACCCAGTAGAGCTGCTTGTGTCCGCGGTCGTCGAGGCTGTCGACGACCTTCTGGGCCTCGGCCCGGGTGGGGTACCGGCCCACCCGGTAGCGGTTGCCGTTGTCGTCCTGACGTATGACCAGCCACGGGAGCAGGGCACCGCTGTCGTTCATCGCGTTTTCACCCTCCGCCGACGTACCTGCCCGGGAAACCGCATGGTGCATATGCCCGAGCGTACGCCCGACCTTCACGCAGCGGATACGGTTTTTCACGAAGAGGTACCTCACAGGCGTACGCATCCGGCCATGCGTACGAGTGGGCCGTGCGCGCCGGTTCGAACGGGGGCGCGCTCGGGGCGGGGGCAGGACCCCGGGCCGGCGGTCCCACCGGGCGGCAGGCGTCCCCGCAGGTCGTGTCCCGGCAGCCGCGGAGGCGGGCGGTCCGGACGGCCGGCGGTGCGCGGCCCGCTGCGCCGGGGCGTTCGCACACCGGCCCCCGGACGGCGCACGGGTGTGCGGCGGCCGCCGCCCCCGGGGCCGGCCGCGGGGCCGTGGGCTTCGCCGGGCGCGGGCGGGCGGGCCTTCACGCCGGTCAGGGCGTGCTGAACGGGCGGGACGGCAGGGCGGGTCCGCCGGGCGGGGGGCGGGACGGGCCTCGGTCCGCCTGCCGCAGGGCCCGCGGGGGCCCGGGCGGCGGCGGCGATCAGCATCGCGCCGAAACCCGCCGGGTGGGCCCCGGCGTGCGCGGGGCCGCCGGGTGACGGCCCGTCATCCCGGGGCGGGGCCCTGCGGTTGCGGCCCCCGGGTCAGCAGCGGGGGCCCGCGGGACCTCTCAGTGGACCGGGAGGTGGTAGGCGAGGCGGTACCGGTCCGCCGGGACCACCACGTCGGCCGTCTCCACGGCGCGTCCGGATGCGAAGTAGGTGCGGCCGATCACCAGCACCACGTGCCCCGGGACCCCGCCCAGCAGCATGTTCTCCTCCGCCAGCCCGGGACGGGCGCCGACCTCCTCCACCACGTTGTCCACGACCACGTCGATCGCGGCCATCCGGTCGACGACTCCGGAGCCTCCCAGCGGGCCTTCCTCGGGCAGCATCACGGGCGTGCGCCCGGTCACGGCCAGGGGCTCCCACGAGGTCGAGAGCATCATCGCCTCCCCCGCGTCCCGGAAGACGTACCGCGTGCGCATCACGCGCTCGCCGGGTTCGATGCCGAGCCGCCCGGCGATGTCCGCCGGCGCGCCCTGCTGTTCGCTGCTCGACTCCCAGGTGCCGCGGGCCCCCGCGTCCCCCTGCTCCTGCCGGAACGGCGTCGAGGTGCCGCCCGTGCGGAACCCGGCGCGCGCCACCCGGCGGGGCACGGGCTGCTCCCGGACGTACGTCCCCGAGCCGGACCGGCCCTCGACGAGCCCCTCCGCCATGAGGACTTTGCGCGCCTCCAGCGCCACGGTGTCCGAGACCCCGTACTCCTCGCGGATGCGGGCCTGCGAGGGGAGCCGGGCGTGCGGGGGCAGGGATCCGTCGACGATCTTGCGCCGCAGGTCCCCGGCCACGCGCAGGTAGGCCGGCTGCTCACCGAAAGTCACGGGCCACTCCCATCAGGTTGACAGACAGCTACACCCTGGCAACCGACGGTTGAAGACCGCAAGCAAGGGCCAGAGTTTCACCCGAAGTGATGAAGCCTGGTCACTCAAACCCGTTACCGCGCGTTACGGGAACGACGTCACGCCTGCTCGAAGGCGGGGCCGCGGCCGGGACCGCCGTCAGCGCCCTGCTCGGACCCCTCCAGCCACCAGGGCACGGTGGTCGACAGCCCGTAGGCACCGCGCAGGGCGCGCTCCGTCGCCACCGTCAGGGCGCCCTCGGCCCGCTCCCGCTGCCTGTCGAAGTCGGCCTGCGCCGGCGACTGCGAGGCGCGCATCCATGCCGTCCGCGCCGCGGCCACCTCCCGGAGCCGGGCGTCGACCGCCTGCTCCATCCCGGGCAGCGACCGGTCCTTCTCCAGCAGCTTCAGCTCGTCGCCGAGCGCCGCGTACGCCGTGCGGGCCCAGGCCTGGTGGTCGGCGAGCTCCCTGGCGCCCCCGGTCATCGGGGGCCGGCTGAGCACCATGTCGGCCGCGTTCGCCACCTTCAGGAAGGAGATCTGCGTCGGCGTCAGCACGCCGCCGTCGCGGCGCAGACTGCCGGGCCGGCCGGGCTCCGTCGTGCCGAGCACGCAGAGCAGCTGCCGGTCCCCCTGGCGCCAGGTCGCGCGCGAGGGGGCGTAGTAGAACATCTCGGCTTCCGGCGGCAGGGCCCAGGTGTCCATCGCGTAGGCGTCCTGTGCCTTCCAGCACTCGGTCTCCGCCTCGTCCATGGCCTCCTGCGAGCCCGGGGCGGCGCCCGGGTCGAAGTGGCCCGAGGAGGTGACCTCGGCGTGGTGCGCCTGTGCGCAGTCCACCGTGTACATCCGGGGCCGCCGGCTGGCCAGGTCGCCGCCGGGGACGTTGAAGCAGTCGCCGGTCCGCAGGTCCTCGATGTCCGTGCGCACCCCCTCGGCCGACCCGGCGGCGGCGCCCGCCCGGTCGAGCCGCTCGCCGACGGCTCCGGCGACCCGGGAGGCGGTCAGCGCCACCACGCCCGTCATCACCACGGACAGCACCAGGCCGGTGACCGCGAGGGCCTTGCCGCGCTGCCCCCTGCCGGCGATCTGTACGAGGGCCACGACGGCGAAGACGATCCCCAGGGGAGGCAGGCACAGCAGTCCGACGAGCAGGGAGGCCAGGGCGAAGCCGTTGAGCGCGGGCCGGACGGGCGGGCGGCCCGGGCCGGGGGGCGGACCCCACACGGACCGGGGGGCGGGAGGGGGCCAGTGGTGGCCCGGGCCGGGGGGCGGGCTCGGCGGCATGCTCACGGGGCGCGGAACTCCATACGGGTGATCGCGAACGAATGCGCGAATAGTACGCAGCGGGGGCGACCGCCCTGCCGGTCGCCCCCGCCTGTTCATCGCGGCGTACGCAGTGCCGCCGTGCGCCGTCCCGGGCGCCCGGCCGTACGCTCCCACCCGGTGCGGCGCCGTGGTTCAGCGCCCCCGGTCAGGTCCTCAGAACTGCAGGGCCCAGGAGTCGATCCTGCCGACGTCCGCGCCCGCGAGGTCCGCGACCCGCAGCTTCCAGACCCCGTTGGCGACCTCGGAGGAGGCGTTCACCGTGAAGGTCTGGACGATGTTGTCCGCGCTGCCGCCGGTGCGGTTGCGCAGGGTGTAGACGCTGCCGTCGGGGGCGACCAGGTCGACCTTCAGGTCACCCACGTAGGTGTGCTTGATGTCGACGGGGACGCTCAGCGCCGCCGGGGCGTTGCCGGAGATCCCGCTGACGGTGATCGGCGACTCGACGGTGGAGTTGTCGTTGATCGCGTAGTCGTTCAGGTTCTCGAAGCGGGTGCCGGGTCCCGGCGGGGTGGTGCCGGCGCCGATGTAGAGGAGGCGGTTCGGGGAGCCGGTGCCGGGGCCGGTCACCACGTTCGGGGTCGCGGCGGCGACCAGGCCGGCCGAGATCTGGGCCGGGGTGCTGCCCGGGTTCTGGGCGAGGTAGACGGCGGCCGCGCCTGCCACGTGCGGCGAGGCCATCGAGGTGCCCGAGATCGTGTTGGTGGCGGTGTCCCCGGTGCCCCACGAGGAGGTGATGTTGGAGCCCGGCGCGAAGAGGTCCAGGATCGATCCGTAGTTGGAGTAGCTCGCCTTGGCGTCGGTGTTGGTGGTGGCGCCGACGGTGATGGCCTCGGCGACCCGCGCCGGGGACTTGGTGGAGGCGTCGGCGCTCTCGTTGCCCGCAGCCACGGCGTAGGTGATGCCGGAGGCTATGGAGTTGCGCACGGCGGTGTCGAGCGCGGAGTCCGCTCCGCCGCCGAGCGACATGTTGGCCACGGCGGGCTTGACGGCGTTGCGCGTCACCCAGTCGATGCCCGCGACCACCTGGGCGGTGGTGCCCGAGCCCTGGTTGTTGAGCACCCGGACGCCGACGATCTTGGCCTTCTTGGCCACGCCGTACGCGCCGCCGCCGACGGTTCCGGCGACGTGGGTGCCGTGGCCGTGGCCGTCCTGGGCGGTGTTGTCGTTGTCGATGGCGTCGTAGCCGTAGGAGGCGCGGCCGCCGAAGTCCTGGTGGGTGATGCGGACACCGGTGTCGATGATGTAGGCGGTGACGCCTTCGCCGGCCGTGTCCGGGTAGGTGTAGCTCTGGTTCAGTGGCAGTGCGCGCTGGTCGATGCGGTCCAGGCCCCAGGAGGGCGGGTTGGGCTGGGTGGCGTCGACGGTGAACGTCCGGTTCTGCACGACCGAGGCGACCGCGGGGTCGGCGGCCAGCTTTCTCGCCTGCGCCTCGGAGACCTCGACGGAGTAGCCGTTGAGAGCCGCACTGTAGGTCTTGTCGATCTTCGCACCGTAGCGCCGGGCGACGGCCTTTCCGCTGTCCGCGGTGGAACGCGCGGAGTCGTTCAGGGTCACGATGTAGCTGCCGGATACCGATCCGGGCGCGCCGGCGTTCTCGATGACGCCCTGCGCGCCGCGGTCGGCCGCGGAGGCGGGTAAGGCGGCGGCCGCGCCGAGCGCGAGGGCCGCGACGGCGATCGCGCTGATGCCGGCGGTCTTCCGGCGGGTGTGACGCATCACGGACATGTGAGGTGTCCTCCTGTAGGTACTGCGCTGCGGGGGGTGGGGAACGGTCCCCGGGGGCACCACCGGACATGGTTTTGGACATGACCATGACAAGACGAGTGCCCCGACGGACCGTCACCTCCGAAAGGTTGACCCAGCCTCGCCGCAACCCACAAGAGGACCGCGCACCCGTAACATCCATGCCATACAACGGCCATGATTGAGCAAAGGCTCCGCACATGACGCACGCACTCCCCGGCTACGTCTGCCCCGAGGACGGGACGTGCGCCGACGTCCGGACGGCCCCCTGGTGCTGCCCCGTCTGCGGCGGACCCTGGGACCTGGACTTCGTACCGGATCCGGCCGACGCGCTGGATCCGGCGGCCGGGCCGAACTCCCTGTGGCGCTACGCCCCCGCACTCCCCCTGCCGGGAGCGTTCGCCGTGTCACTGGCGGAGGGGCACACTCCGCTGGTGCCGCTGGGGGAACGGGTTCACGCCAAACTCGACTTCATGATGCCCACCCTGTCCTTCAAGGACCGGGGCGCGGTGATGCTCGCGGAGCTGGCCAGGCGGCTGGCCCCGCAGCGGGTCGTGGCGGACAGCAGCGGCAACGCGGGAACGGCCGTGGCGGCCTACTGCGCGCGGGCCGGGCTCAGTTGTGAAGTTTTCGTGCCCGAGGGCACCTCGGAGCGCAAGACGGAGCGGATGCGGGCGGCCGGGGCGGCCGTGACGGTGGTCCCCGGCGGCCGGGAGGCCGCGGCGCAGGCGGCCCGGGCGGCCGCCGAGGCCCCGGGGGTCTTCTACGCGAGCCACGTGTTCAACCCCTACTTCCTGCACGGCACGAAGACCTACGTGTACGAGGTGTGGGAGGAGCTGGGCGGCCGGCTTCCCCAAGCCCTGGTCGTCCCGGTGGGCAACGGCACCCTGCTGCTGGGCGCCGCGCTGGCCGTGGCGGAGCTGGCCCGGCGCGGGGTCAGGCCGCCGGCCCTGATCGCGGTGCAGGCCGAGGCGGTGGCCCCGCTGGCCGAGGCCTTCGCCGCGGGGGCCGAGGACGCGGCCCCGGTGGGGCAGCGGCCCACCCTGGCCGAGGGGATCGCCATCCCGGCGCCCCCGCGCGCCCGGCAGGTCCTGGCCGCGGTCCGCGCCTCGGGGGGCACCTTCCTCACCGTCACCGAGGACCGCCTGCACGAGGCGCAGCAGGACCTGGCCCGGCGCGGCCTCTTCGTGGAGCCGACGGCCGCCGCCTGCTGGGCGGCGGTGGGGCCCGCGGCGCCCGGCGACCCCCTGCAGGGACGCACCGCGGTCCTGCCGCTGTGCGGGGCCAAGTGACCGGCCCGCCCCGAGCGGCCCCGGCTCGGCGGCCCGGCCCGGCGGCTCGGTGAGGAGGCCCCGGCGGCCGTGGGCGCCGTGGGCGCCGTGGGCATGATCGCCGGTCCCCGCAGGGCGCAGCGGCGGCACGGCGGCCGTCAGCCGCGGGCCGCCCGCTCGTACAGGGCCCTGGCGTGCTCGTCGAAAAGGGCGGCCGTGGAGTCCACGTCCGTGTCCCCGCCGCTCAGCACCCCGATCAGCCGGCCCGGCCGGCCCGGGCCGCCGCGGTCGGCGATCCACGGGCTGCCGCTGGTCCCCGTCCAGAACCCGGCGCAGCTGATGTACAGCATGTCGGGGTCGTCCTCGTCGTGGCGGGTCTGCGTGGTGCAGGAGACCGGCTTGTTCTGCGGGTTGTGGTCGGACTCCGGGTAGCCGACGACCGTCACGTCCCGTTCGTAGCCGGAGGTCCATTCGGGCCGGGGCGCCTCGGCGGCGCCGCCGACGGCCTCCTGGACGCTGCGCCCGTCGCCGTCCGGCTCGATGGTGAGGAAGGCGTAGTCGGCGGTGTCCTCGCCCCACTTGCTCCAGCGGTCGTCCACGTGGACCGAGCGGACCTTCCACACCCCGAGCGGCCGGCTGCCGGAACCCTCGCCGGAGAAGGCGGGGGCGAAGGAGAGCTCGCCGATGGCCAGGCCGTCGTGGGCGAGCTCCCCGGGCTCCCCGTCCTCGCCGGCCGGGGCCACGCAGTGCGCGGCGGTGGCGACGACATTGCCCCGCGGGCTGTCGACGACGCTCGCCGTGCACCAGTGCTCCCCGTTGGCCATGAGGACGCCGACGGTGGGGAAGGGGTGCACCGGCCGGTCGCCGGGCGCCTTGAGGAACGCGACGGCGCAGAACACCGCGACCCCCGCGGCGGCAGCGGCCGCCGCCCTCTTCACCACCGGGGTCACGGCCCGCCGGGGTCGGGGGTCGGTCCGGACATCACCTTGCTGATCCACGCCAGGGAGCCCTCCCTCATGCCGCGCACATACGACTTTCCGTTGTGCTCACCATCCTGGATCACCTGGAGCGCGGTGTGCACGGGACCCCTGCCGTACTCCTTCATGAACTTCTCGGCCTTCTCCCGGCCGGTCTCCGCGGTGCCGATCTGGAAGTTGACGTAGACGTCCGGGCCGCCGTCGGCGATCAGCTTCGCGGCGAGCTTCTCCGGGTTGTTCTCGTCCATCGCCTTCGTGTTCCCGTTCCACAGCGGGGAGTCGGGGACGATGTCGGTGCCGCTCGCGATGACGGCCTTGAACCGGTCGGGGTACTTCAGCAGCTGCTTGAAGCCGTTGAACCCGCCCGCCGAGGAGCCCATGAAGGCCCAGCCGTCGCGGGAGGTGAAGGTCCGGAAATTGGCCTTCGCGAAATCCGGGACGTCCTCGGCCATCCAGGTGCCCATCTTGGGCTGCCCGGGGATGTCCGAGCCGTCGAAGTGGTGCTTGGTGTCGGCGTTGGTCACCGGCATGACCAGGATGAAGGGCAGGCTCGTACCGGCCTTCGCCCCGTCGCTGACGGCCTTCTGCAGGCCCAGGCCCGGGCCCGTCCCCCAGTAGTTCGTGGGGTAGCCCCGGCCCCCTGGCAGGGAGATCAGGACGGGGAAGGCGCTCCTGGCGTACCGCGGCTCGTGGTACTCCTGGGGCACCCACACCCACACGTCACCGGTGAAGCCCGACTTCGCGCCGGTCAGCGTGGCCTTGCCGATCTGCGTGCCGTCCGGCAGCCGGTGGGTGCGGACGAAGGCGGCGGGCGGCCCGGTGGGCATCCGCACGTCCGGCGGGACGTCGGAGGCCGCTGCGGTCTTCTGCTCGACCTTCCCGAAGGACACCGGTTCCCCCGTGTCCGAGAAGATCTCGTACTTGTAGGCGGCGGCGCCGCCGGCGGCGAGGGTGAGCGCGAGCCCACCGCTGATCAGAATGAGGCGCAGGCGCCCGGGGCGACGGCCGCCCTTGGTCGAGGAGCCGCCGTCGCCTTGCTGGTCTTGCTGCACGGAATTGTCCCGTTCCTTCTCCGGCGCTCACCTCGGAGCGCGGGCCGGACCGATCGGTCCCCCTTACACCCCCTACAGAGGTGTGAACGACCCGGCGGGTTGCCTGGGACGGGTACGGGGTCGCGAGCGCCACGGGCGGCGGGCCGGCCGGGGCCCTGCGGCGGCCGTGCAGCGGGCCCTGCCGCGGTCGGCCCGCTGCGGTCGGCCCGCTGCGGTCGGCCCGCTGCGGTCAGCCCGCTGCGGGCTGCGGGCCCTTGAGCACCTTGCTGATCCACTCCAGGGAGCCCTCCCGCATGCCCCGGACGTAGTGCCAGCCGTTGTGCTCGCCGTTCTGTATGTCGCGCACGGTCGTCCTGACGGGGCCCTTGCCGTACTGCTGTACGAATGCCGCCATCCGCTCCCGACCGGTCTCCCTGGTGCCGATCTGGAAGTTGATGTAGACCTCCGGGCCGTTGGAGTCGATCAGCTTCCGGGCGAGCTTCTCGGGGTTGTTCGCGTCCATCTCCGCCTGGTGCCCCTGCCAGAGCGGCGAGTCGGGGACGATCTCGCCGCCGCTGGCGATCACCGCCTTGAACTTGTCCGGATGCTGCAGGACCGTCTTCATCCCGACGAAGGCGCCGGAGGAGGCCCCCATGAAGGCCCAGCCGTCCCGGGACGCGTACGTGCGGAAGTTGGCCCGGGTGAAGTCCGGGACGTCCTCGGCGATCCAGGTGCCCATCCGGGGCCGGCCGGGGATGTCGGAGCCGTCGTGGTAGTTCTTGTCGTCGGGGTTGAGCACCGGCATGACCACGAGGAACGGCAGGCTGGTGCCGGCCTGGACCCCTTCGCTGATCGCCTTCTGGAGGCCGAGGCTGCGGTCGGACCAGTAGTTCGCCGGGAAGCCGTTGCCGCCGGGCAGGGCGATGAGCACCGGGAAGCCGCTCCGGGCGTACCGGGGGTCGTCGTACTCCTTGGGCGTCCACACCCACACGTCCCCCTCGAACCCGGACTTCGCACCGGCGAGGCGGGTCTTGGCGATGACCGTGCCGTCGTCGAGTCTGGCCGTCTGCCGCAGGCCCGCCTTCGGACCCGTCGGCATCAGCACGTCCGGGTCGCCGGAGGGGGAGGGTCCGGGGGCCGGGGAGGCGCCCGGGGGTCCGCTCTGCGCCGGGGCCGGCGATGGCGGGGCCGGGCTTTCCGGGGCCTTGCCGGAGCTCACCGCCCCGCCGTTGCCGGAGGACCGGTCGAGCTTCCGGACGGCGAGGCCGCCGCCGCCGAGCAGCAGGGCGAGGGCGATGGCCGCGCCGATCCACATCCGGCGCCGGGCGCGGCGGCGGGGTGCCTCGGCCGGCGGCCGGCCCGTGGGCTCCGGGCGCTGCAGGTACTCGTGCACGAACTTCGCTCCGAACGGTCGCGCCTGCCCGGGGGCAGGACAGATGGGCTCCCCTGGTCCTGACGCTCCGATGGCCCGCGCCGTTCCGGGACCGGGACCGGGCCTGGGGGGGGAAGTGTCACCGGCGGCGGAACGGACGGGCGGGCGCGCGCGACGGGCGGGCGCGCGCGACGGGCGGCCCCAGAGGCCGGCGGCTCGGCGGCAGCGGCCCCAGCGGCCGGCGGCTCGGCAGCGGGCTCAGCGCTGCGTGTCGAGCACCTCCGCACACCGTCCCAGCAGCCGGACCAGCTCCGCGCGCTCCTGCGCGGTGAAGGCCGCGGCGAGCGCCCGCTCCACGCGCACGGCGCCGGCGTCCGCCAGTTCCATCACCGAGCGGCCCTCCTCGGTGAGCCGGGTCTCCAGCACATTGCGGTGCAGCTCGTGGGGGGTCCGCTCGATGAGGCCCCGCTCCTGGAGGTTCTTCAGCACGGTGTTCATGGTCGGCGGGGTCACCCCGCACAGCCGCGCGAGGGCGGCGGCGGAGATCCCCGGCTTCTGCGCCAGCCAGAGCAGCGCGGCGTACTGAGGAACCGTTACTGCCGCCGGCTTGCACGCGGCGTTCTTCGCCGCGAGGAGCGCCTGCTCGGCGCGCTTGAGGTGCGAGCCGATGCGCTCTTCGGGGGCCATGGAGGTCATGGCCGCATCCTACGGCTCTTGCAGACATGAGAGCTCTCACCTACATTCGAGTTCACATGATCGGTAGAGCACACCCGAGGGGCGGAAGACGCACACCATGACGGAAGCGAATCTGCACGAGAACCGGAACGCCACCCAGAGCACCGGAGGTCCGGCGGGCCGGCGCGTCCGGCGGCGGTGGCCGGCCCCCGCCGCGCTCCTGGGCCTGGCCGCCGTCCTCACGGTGGCGGCGGCCCCGGCGCAGCCCGCGGACGCCCGGATATCCACGGCCTTCTCCCTGCCCGGCGCCCGGGTCTACCCGGAGGGCATCGCCACCGACCCGCGGACCGCGACGGCGTACGTCGGCTCGTACGCGGACGGGACCGTCTACCGGGCGCGGCCCGGCCGGCGCACGGCCGAGGTGTTCCTGCCCGCCGGGACCGACGGCCGCCGCACGGCGAACGGCCTGCGGGTCGATGCCCGGGGACGCCTGTGGGTGACCGACTCCACGGCCGGGGTCTGCGTCTACGACGCGGCCACCGGGGCGCGGTCGGCCTGCTTCGCGGTGGCCGGCGACGCCCCCCGCTTCGTCAACGACCTGACGGTCACCCCGGACGGCACCGCCTACCTGACCGACAGCGTCCGCGGGGTGCTCTACCGCGTGACCCCGGCCCAGCTGGCCGCCGGCGGGGGCGTGCTGACCGAGGCGTACGACCTGTCCCCGCAGCTGCGCCCCCGGCCCGCGGGCGCCTTCAGCCTCAACGGGATCACCTCGGACCGGGCGGGCCGCTACCTGCTGACCGTCGACATGACGGCCGGCGACCTGTACCGCGTCGACCTGCGCAGCGGGGCGGTCCGGCGCGTGGAGCTGGCCGGCGGAGACCTGCTGGCCGCCGACGGCCTCGACCTCTCCCCCGACGGCACCCTTCGGGTCGCACACAACGTCAGCAACACCCTGACCCGCTGGCAGGTCGGCGCGGACGGCATGCGCGCCCGGCTGGTCCGCCGGGTCGTGGACCCGTCGCTGCAGATCCCGACCACCCTCAGCCACCTGCCGGGCCGGACGCTGGTGGTCCGCTCCCAGTTCGACAAGGGCGGCCCCCTGTCCCCCGGCACCGGCACCCCGACCGGCTTCACGGTGGCCTCGGTCCGGGGGCTGTGAGCGCCCCGTCGGCCTACGGCGCCGCGGCCTCCCCCTCGGCCCCCTCCATCACGAAGATCTCGGCAGCCAGCCGGGCCGCGATGTCCAGGTGGGCGTCCTTGGGGACGGAGGCCGGCTCGGCGCCCGGCCAGTAGCACTCGACGTATCCCTCGCGGTCGAGGTAGTTGGCCTGCTCGGCCCGGGAGACGGTGCCGGGGGCCGCGTACACCTCGTACGAGGTGACCGCCGCGTCGACCCGGGCGACCGGGCGGACCGCGGCGACCGTGCCGGGCGGGGCCTTGAGGACGGCGATGGCGGCGAGGCCGGCGGGCTGCGGCCGGGGGATGTCCTGGAGCCGGTCCAGATAGGACAGGACGTGCAGCTCGTAGGGGGAGATCCCGAGCGCCCGCTCGACCAGGTCGATGATCCCGTCGCCGGCGGTCCGTGCGCCGACCTCCATGAGCTGCGGCTCCCGGCCCTCCTCCAGCCGGATCTCCACGTGGGCCACCCCGCGGTCCAGGCCGATCGCCTCGCAGGCGCGGACGGCGAGGTCCCGGACGTCGGAGCGGTCCGCGTAGGTGCTGGGGACCCGGTGCCCGACCTCCGCGAAGTAGGGCTGCGGACCGTGGGACTTGTCGGTCACGGCCAGCACCGTCGTCACGCCCCGGTGGGTGAGCACCTCCACAGAGACCTCGTCGACGAGCGGGCAGAACTCCTCGACCTGGATGCCGCGGTTCTTCACCGTGAACGTCGCCGTGGCGTCGATGGTGCGGCGCACCGAGGCGTGGGCCTCGGCGATCTCCTCCTGCGTACGGACCAGGCGCACGCCGAGACTGCCGCCGAACGCCGAGGGCTTGACCACGCAGGGCAGGCCGACCTCGGCGACGGCCGCGTACGCGGCGTCGAGGTCGTCGGCCTGCACGTAGCGCGGGGTGGCCACGCCCGCCGCCAGGAGGCGGTCCTTCATCCGGTTCTTGTTGATCCCGGAGTCCTCGATGGCCTGGCGGGAGAGGAAGGGGAGGCCGTAGTGGTCGGCGATCAGCCGGCCGGGCACCAGCCCGGGGTCGATGAAGGGGACGACGCCCGCGGGCCGCATCCCCGTCTCCTTCTCGAAGTCGAGGACCAGCCGCAGCGCCGTGTCCGGGTCGCTGAAATCACCGGTGAGGACGTGGTCGAAGAATTTGGCCGCGCGGGCGTCCACCGACCTGGCGATGGTGACGAGGGGTCCGTCGAAGACCCGCAGGGCGGCGACGACCGCCCGTTCACGCAGGGCCATGGTCGCCCCGAAGACGAGCAGGTACTGGCGATTCTCCGTAACCGGTGATCTCATGGAACGTAGCCTAGGACAGCACGACACGCCTTTGTAGACGGCCAGTTGGACGAACTCGTAGGGGAGCTGCGCGCCATGGGGGCCACCCGTCATTTCACCGATCCGCTGGGTGGGCTCACCGATGCGCAGTGGGGGGAGCTCGCCGGCGGGCGGTTCTACTCCTCCGCGTTCTGGCTGCGCCTGGTGGCCCTGGAACCGGGCATGGTGTCCGGCGCCGTCCACGTGGACCTGCCCGGCGGCGGCCGGGCCGCCGTGCCGGTGGCGGCCACGGACGGCGGTTCCAATCCGCACCTGCGCTGGCACGAGCAGCTCACCGGGCGGGGCCTGCCGAGCCCGCCGGCCGCAGGCGTGCTCGTGGGGCAGCGCCGCGGCTACCTGGCGCACCTGCTGGCCACCCCGGGCGCGGACCGGGCCGCCGCGGCCGGCGCCCTGCTCGACGCCGTCCGCGCGCTGCCCGACCCCCTCGGCCCGTCCGGCGCGCCGACCGGCCCGGCCCGCGTCGCGATGTACCTGACCACCCCCGACGCGCTGGCCCTGCGCGAGGCCGGGGCGAAGACCCTGCCGGTGGCGCTGACCGCGGACGCCTGGCTGGAGATCCCGCCGGGCGGCTGGGAGGACTGGCTGGAGTCGCTGGGCTCCCAGCACCGGCGCCAGCGGGTGCGCCGGGAGGTGCGTGCGTTCGAGGAGGCCGGCTACCGGGTCGAGCACCGGATCCTGCGGGACGCCTACGAGGACGTGGGCCGGCTGGCCGCGCGGACCGAGCAGCGGTACGGCATCGACGGCAGCGCCGAGGCCTACGTCGAGGCCTTCCGCAAGCACGCCGAACTGGCCGGTGACCGGGCCGAGGTGCTGCTGTGCTCGGTCGGCGACGAGCCCGCGGTGGGCTGCTGCCTCTACGTGCGCGACGGGGACACGGTGTACCTGCGGGCGGTCGGCTTCGACTACGAGCGGCTGCGGGGTGCGGCCGAATACTTCAACCTGGCCTACTACCTGCCCGCCCGGATGCCCGGAGTGCGGTGGCTGCACGCCGGGATCGCCACGCCCGACGGGAAGGCGATGCGCGGCGCGGAACTGCGGCCGCTGTGGCTGGTCGACCTGACTCCCGGCAGTCCGCTGGAGGGCTGCGACGAGCAGGTGCGGGCGCACAACGCGGCGTTCCGCGACGGACTGGCCGCCTCCTCGCCGGCGGTGGCGCGGGCCGTGGGAACCGAGGAGTGGAAGGCCTTCTGCTGAGCCCGCGCGGGCCGGGGCCGCCGATCCGCACCTGCCCTCAACTCACATGCCATTTAAGGGAATTGAGGGACCCGCGAGTACGCCGGAGGGCTAGCATGATCGTATGACGACGGTGCTGCCCGAGAAGCGATGGTTCGGTCCGCTCACCCACCGCAACTTCCGGCGCTTCTACATCGGTCACAGCCTCTCCCTGTTCGGCACCGGCATGGAACGGGTGGCCGTCGCCTTCGCCGTGCTCGCCGCCGGCGGGTCCACCTCCGACCTGGGCCTGGTGATCGCCGCCGGGGTCACCGTCAACGTGCTGTGCCTGCTCGCGGGCGGGGTCGTCGCCGACCGCTTCGGCCGCCGCACGGTCATGCTGGTCAGCGACACCGTGCGGTTCCTGGCGGAGGGCACCTTCGCCGCCCTGGTGCTGTTCGGCCACCCCTCGGTGTGGACGATGCTGGCGCTGGTCGCCGTGCAGAACGCGGGCACCGGCTTCTTCACCCCCGCGATGGCCGGGCTCACCCCCGACATCGTCCCGGCACAGGACCTCCAGCGGGCCAATGTGCTGATCGGCGTCGCCAAGGACGTCGGCGTGGTCCTGGGGCCGGCCCTGGCCGGCCTCCTGGTGGTGACGACCAGCCCCGGCCTGGTGCTCGCCCTCGACGCGGGCACCTACCTGGCCAGCGTGGTCGCGGTCGCCCTCGTGAAGGTCCCGCCCTACGTCAAGCGGACCGCCCGCTCCCCGCTGGGCGACCTGAAGGACGGGTACGCGGCCTGGCGCGGGCAGACCTGGATCTGGCTCACCAGCATCACCTTCGCCCTGTTCAACGCACTGCTCTACGCGCCCTTCCTGGTGCTGGGCCCGGTGGTCTCGGAGGAGCGGCTCGGCGGCGGGAGCGCCTGGGGCCTGATCCTCGCGGCGCTGGGGGCCGGCTCGATCCTCTTCGCCCCCGTCCTGCTGCGCTGGTCGCCCGGGCGTCCGCTGGTGGTGATCGTCCTGGCCCAGGCGGCCTGGGCGGCGCCGGTGCTGTGCCTGGCGGTGTCGGCTCCGCTGCCGTTCACCGCGGCGGCCGCATTCGCCGGCGGGGCGGCCCTCGCGGTCTTCAACGCCCTGTGGACCACCCTGCTGCAGACCCGGGTGCAGAGCGAGCTGATCGCCCGGGTGTCCTCCTTCGACGCGGTGTGCTCGTACTCCCTCTCCCCGCTGGGGCTGGTGGCGGCGGCCGCCGTGGCCCAGGCGACGGGCACCGGGGCGGTGCTGTGGGCCGCAGTGCTCTGGCAGGTGGCGAGCTCCGCGGCGCTGCTCCTGCTGCCCGCGGTGCGGCGGGTCACCGCCTGACCGGCCTTGTCGCCCGCACCGCCCGGAGCTAGGTTGGGCGGCATCCGGCGTAGAACGCAAGTGCCGTGCCACACGGGGGTGTTGGTTGAAAAGTAGCGTGCAGCAGCGGAACTTCTCGATGGTGGACTTCGCGGGCGGCCGGGTCGTGGTCGGCTCCCCGGACCGGACCTCCAAGGAACGGCCGCCGCACGAGGTGGAGCTCGACGCCTACCGGCTCGGCGACCGCTGCGTCAGCGCCGGGGACTTCCATGCCTTCCTGCTCGACGCACCGGGCGACGTGGACCACACCCTGATCGACTGCATCGACCCGTGCTTCGTCACCAGCAGGGCCGGCGGTTTCGCACTGCGGCCCGGCACCGCGGACTTCCCGATGATCCAGATCAGCTTCTGGGGGGCCGCGGCCTACTGCAACTGGCTGTCCCGGAGCGAGGGCCTGGCCCCGGTGTACCTCCTCGGCTCCCGCGGGGCCGACCCCGATGCCGACGGGTACCGGCTGCCCACCGAGGCCGAGTGGGAGGCCGCGTGCCGCATCGGCCACCCGTCGGGAGCGGCGCCCGGACCCGACGCCTGCAATTCCGCCGACGCGGGCCCGGCCTGCCGGGCCCTGCGGGCCGGGGAGGCGCTGGCGGGGAACTTCCTTCCGGGGCAGCCCGGCCCGGTACCGGTGGGCAGCCTGCCCGCGGACGCCGCAGGCCTCCACGAGATGCTGGGCAACGTCCGCGAGTGGTGCCACGACCGGTTCGGCCCGTACGGGGCGCAGCCGGCCCGCAACCCCCGCGGGGCGCAGCGGGGTTCGTTCCGCGTGGTGCGCGGCGGCTCCTTCGCCGATCCCGCCGCCTCCCTCGGGCCCGACAGCCGGATGGCGGCGTACGAGGACACCAAGTGCGAGGTCTACGGCTTCCGGGTGGTGCGGCCGCGATGACCTCCCCCTCGGACGGGCTGCCCGAGCTGGCCCCGGTCCCCCCGGGCGCCCTGCCCGCCGCCGCCTTCCCGGACGGGCCCGCGCGGACCGGCGGCTTCCGGCTGGCCGTGCTGCCGACGACGGCCGGCCAGTACTGGCGCTACCTCCTCGACCGGGGCCTGCACGAGGGTCCCGCCCCGCACCTGCACGGCTTCCCGACCGGCGCCGGCACAGGACTGCGCACCACCGCCACGGGTGGTGTGGCCCTCGACGAGCCGCTGGCCGGGCTGCCGGCCACCGGGGTGACCTGGCACGGCGCGGTCGCCTACTGCGCGTGGCTGACCGGGTGGGCGGGGGCTCGGGTCCGGCTGCCCTCGGCCGTCGAGTGGCAGTACGCGGCCGGCGGGCCCGAGGGGCTGCGCTGGTCCCTCGGCGACGCGTTCGACCGCGCCGTGTACGCCCCGGAGGCGAGCGGTCCGCGCCCGGTCGGCTGCACCCCGCCGAACGCGTTCGGGCTGCGGGACATGACCGGGAACGTCTTCGAGTGGTGCGCCGACTCCCTGCAGGCCCCGGACGGCGGCGCCCCGGTGGCGCTCGGCTCGCGCGTGCTCAAGGGGGGCGCGTACACGGTGCGCAATCCGGAGAGCTTCGAGAACGCCACCTCCTTCACGGCCGACGAGTGGAGCACGGTGCCGTACATCGGATTCCGCGTTCTGGCCGAATCGACCTGAACTGTCCCTGCGCGCAAGGGATTTGTGTGCTGCGGCGCACCGGAAATCATTGTGGCCCCCCTGGTCCGCTGGGATACTGGCCGGGCCGAGGGGCGCGGTTCCCGACCCGGTGGCCGGGGGCCGCAGGACCGATTCGCGACATGGCGGGGGTATGCGGGATGAGCAGCGCCGAAACAACGGATTCAGCCGTGTCCGAGCGGCTCGTGGACGTACTGACGACCCATCTGAACGGCGTCCCCGCGGACGTGGACTGGGACACCGTCCCGCTCGCCGACCTGGGTCTCGACTCGATGTCCGCGATCGAGCTCGTCATCACCATCGAGGACGCCTTCGGCGTGCAGTTCCGCGACGAGCTCCTGGTCCGCGAGACCTTCGCGACCTTCGCGTCCCTGGAGGGCGCCGTACGCGGGATGGTCCGCCCGGACTGACCCCGCTCCGCCCGACCGCCCGTCGTGACCCAGACCGCCGGCGGCCCATCGGCGCCGGCTGCCGACCGATCAGAGATGGCAGCGCCATGAGTGCGGACGTCCCGTCCTTCGAAGATTTTGTCCGGCCCCTGCTCGGGGACACCGTCGACCCCCTCCTCGCCACCACCCCGCTGGGCCGCCTCAAGGCCGGTGACTACGCCGTCCTGGCCTGGCTCGACGACGTCCAGTCGCGCTGCCCCGCGCACGTGGAGGCGGAACTGGTCGCCCAGTGGGACACCGCGTCGCCGCGCGACGTCTACGCCCTGGTGCACGCCGATGCCGAGACCCCTGGAGTGCAGCCCTCATGACGGTGACCGTCCCCGCGAACCCCGCCCTGAACTCCGTACGGCGGCTCTTCGACGCGGAGATCGAGCGCGGCCTGGAGAGCGGTGTGCAGCTCTCCGTGTCCTACCGCGGCGAGGTCGTGGACCTCGCCGTCGGCGACAACGGCAGCGGTGCGCCGATGGCCCTCGACACGTACGTGCCCTGGACCTGCTCCTCCAAGCCGCTCGGCGCGATCGCCTTCGCCCGTGCCTGGGAGAGCGGCGCGGTCGAACTCGACACCCCGGTCTGCAAGGTGCTGCCGGAGTTCACAGGCGGCGGCAAGGAGGGGGTGCGGGTCCGCGATCTGCTCACCCACACCACGGGCATGCCCGACCCGATGCTGTCCGTCGACGCCGGGGGCGCCGACACCGCCTCCTGGGCGGACATCGACGCCCTCGTCTGGGCGGTCATCTGCGCCACGCCCACCGAGACCCTGCCCGGCGCGGCGATGTCCTACAACCCGATCACCAACTGGTTCGTGCTGGACCGGCTGCTGGCCGCCGTGCACGGCACGGCGTCCGGCGACAGCCACCGCGAGCTGTTCTCCCTCCTCGGCATCGGCGCCGTCCTCGGCGCCCCGTCCCTGCCCGCCGACCGGCTGGCGGCAGCGGGCACCACCGAGGACGGGGACGCGGGCCTGGAGGCCATGCGGCTGGCGAGCGCACTGCCCCTGCCCGGAGCGGGCGTGTGGGGGCCCGTACGGGACCTGCGGGTCGTCGGGGACGTGCTGCTGGCGGGCGGGATGCACCAGGGCGTCCCGCTGATCGGGCAGGCGAGCACCGAGGCGCTGACCGCCACCCACTGGCCCGGTTCGCCCTACCGGTCGATCTGCGACACCGACTTCCCCTACGGCCTCGGCGTCATGACCCTGCCGTCCGTCTTCGGGCGGCGCTGCTCGGCCCGGACCTTCGGGCACGCCGGCGGGAACACCTCCACCCTGCTCGTGGACCCGCTGTTCGACCTGGTGGTCGCCGTCTACTGGAACGGCCGCCTCGACGACGTCAAGACCTTCGCCCGCCGCTACGCGCTGGTCCGCGCCCTCTACGACGACCTGGGCCTGCCACGCCTGCCGGTCGGCCGCGCCGCCCGCCTGCCGGGCGGCCCCGGCCCGGACCTCGGCCCGGACGACGACGGCCGGGGCCCGGCATGACGGCCGTCCGGCCCGGCCCCGCGATCAGCCGCCTGCCGGGCCCCTCGGGGCTCGGCCAGGCCCGCTACCTCAAGGGGTTCCTGGGCCGGCCTTACGAGGCACTGCTCGACATGCAGCGCCGCTACGGGCCGGTCTGCCGGTTCGGCTTCGGCAGCCAGCAGTACGTGCTCCTGTTCGGGGCCGAGGCCAACCAGCTGCTGCTCACCGACCCGCCCGCCCGTCCCCGGTTCCTCTCCCGGGACGTCCTGACCCTGCTGATCCCCGTGGTGGGCAGCCGGGCGATGGTGGTCAGCGACGGCGAGGACCACCGGCGCCGGCGCTCGCTGGTGCGGCCCGCCTTCGTCCGCAAGCGCATCGAGGGCTACGTGCCGGTCATGGTGGAGGAGATCCACCGCATGATCGACGGCTGGACCCCGGGCGGCGTCGCCGACGGTTTCACCGACATGCGCTCGTGCATCCGCCGGATCGCCATCCGCTCCCTCTTCGGGGACCGGCTGGAGGCGCACACCGACGAGATCGGACGGGAGCTGGAGACGGCCCTGCGCTACATCAACCGCTCGCCGTTCCTGCGCTTCGACCACGACCTGCCGGGCACCGCCTTCCGCCGCGCGATGGCGGCCCGCGCACGGGTGGACCGGCATGTGCGCGCCGAGATCGACAAGCGCCGCGCCGAGCCCGAGGACCGCGGCGACGTACTGGACGCGCTGCTCGCCTCGTACGACCACGAGGGGGACGGCGACCAGCTCGCCGACCTGGAGGTGCGCGACCAGGTCATCAGCCTGATCGCCTCCGGGTACGACTCCAGCAGCTCCGCGGCCGGCTGGGCGCTGTACGCGCTCCTCGGCAACCCGGACGTCTTCGACCGGGTCCGCCGGGAGGTCGAGGAGGTCGCCGGCGACCAGCCGCTGACCGCGCAGCACCTGGGGGCGATGACGTACGTGGGGTGGACGGTCTCCGAGATCCTGCGCCTGTTCACCCCCGGGGTGCTGACCGGCCGGACCTCGGTGGAGGACTTCGCGTTCGCCGGGCACACCGTCCCGGCCGGGGCGAAGGTGCTCTACTCCCAGTACGTCACCCACCGCATGCCCGAACTGTGGGACGAGCCACTGGCCTTCCGCCCGGAGCGCTGGGACGCCTCGGCCCCCGGCTACCGCGAACCGGTCCCCTACAGCTTCGTGCCGTTCGGCGGCGGCTACCGGCGCTGCATCGGCTACGCCTTCGCGGAGCTGGAGCTGCGCGCCCTGATCGCGGAACTGGCGCGCCGCACCGACCTCGCCCTCGTCGGGGGCCCGGTGCGGCCGACCGGCATCGCCACGATGTGGCCCAAGGGCGGCGTCCCCGTCTCGGTGCGTGCCGTACGGCCCCCCGCCGGCTGAACCCGCCGGTCCGACGAACGCCGCGGCCCCGGCCGCGGCCTGGAACCCAAGGAGTACGTGTCCCGGTGGCAGACGCAGCCTGGCCGCAGTCGTTGAGCTTCATCGTCCCGCCGCACTCCGAGAGCTTCGGCCTCGGCGGCCGGATGGCCGCCAAGTCCTATCTGGAGCGCCTGGAGTCCTATCTCGCCGCCGCCGAACAGGCGGGCGTCACGGGCGCGTTCGTCTATGACTTCCCCGTCGCGATGGACCCGTGGCTGGCCGCCTTCGACGTCCTTGCGCACTCCACGGTGCTGGAGCCCGTCGTCGCGGTCCGGCCGCACCAGGAGAGCCCCGAGTCGGTGGCGCGGCGGGCCGCGGACCTGCACTACCGGTTCGGCCGGCCCACGCACGTCAATGTCGTGGCCGGGGCGACGCGGCCCGCCCGCTCGGCCGGCGACCTCCTCGACAAGAGCGCCGCCCGGCAGGAGCTGGCTGCTTTCGCGGCCGGGGTGCGGGCCGAGCTGGACCGGCGGATCCGGCCCGACGAGGGTCGCCCGCTCGTGGTGACGCCGTCGTCGGGGACGCCCGGCCGGGTGCCCGCGGACGGCGTGCTGATGATGGCCCGGCCGCGGCCGGCACTGGCCGGGGACATCGCGCGGGTGCGGGCCGAGCAGCAGGTCGAGCGGATCACGATGCTGGTGGGCCTGGTCGTGCGGGACACCGAGGAGGAGGCCTGGGCGGCGGCCGCCGCGCTGTACGCGCCCGACCGGCGCCAGGAGGTCGCGGGGCGGATGTTCATGTCCCAGGTGGTCTCCAGCGAGCACCACGCCAGCTACGCGCTGGCCCAGGAGCGGGAGGTCCACGACGAGCTGCTCTGGTACGGGGCCCCGATGCGCGGGATCGACGCGCCGAAGCTGGTCGGCTCGGTGGCGCAGGTGGCGCGGTGGCTGCGCTCCTGCCGCGGCCTCGGGGTGAGCGACCTGATCGTGGACCTGGTCCCCGATCCGGACGAGTACCGGTGGGCCGCGCAGGTGCTCAGGAGGACCTGACGCGCCGGCCCGGACCGACGCTGCGGATCAGGCCGACGGCGAGCGACGTGGGGCTGGCGAAGGTCGACGGGACGTCGAGGTCGGGTGCCAGTTCGACGTCGAGGGCCTCCTCGACGGCGGCGACCAGCTGGTCGAGGGCCGGTGCGCTGCCGGCGGGGAGGGTCAGCAGGTCGGTGGCGGGCCCGACGGCCGCGCCGGGCGGCAGGAGGCGCCGGAGGGCGGTGAGGACCACGCCCAGCACGAAGGGGAGCACGGCGTCTTCGGTCACGACGCGATTGAACACCGGCCGCTCCCGCCCGGCAAGGGCCGTACCAGCGAAGGAAGTTGACGCGAGTCCTCCAACTACCCTGTTCCATAAGTCAATTGACGGGAAGTCATGCGTCGTGCAGGCTGCGGGGGACGACGGCCGGCCCCTGCGTCCGGCCCGTGGAACGAGCCTTGCGCGGGTTCGACGGCCGCCCATAAGCTCGATTGACTCGTGCCAGATCCCAATCCTGCGGTTGATCCAACGAGGGGGTGCGTCTTGTCTTTCAAGTCGCTGGAAATGAGCAAGACCGGTGTCGGTCGATTGCGCGCCATCGAGATCGGCGTGACGTCCAAGTGCAACTTCCGCTGTTCCTACTGCGGCGCCTACGATCTCCTCGAACGCAGGATCCTGTCCCTCGACGAGGTGAAGTCGACCATCGACTCCCTCCCGGACCTGGAGCGGGTCAAGCTCTCCGGCGGTGAGGTGCTGCTTGAGTTCGACCTCTGCGAGAGCATCGTCGCCTACTGCACCGAAAAGGGTATCCACACCCAGATCAATTCCAATGGAACGGTCCTCACCGACGAGAAGTTCGACCGCCTCGAAGCGGCCGGACTGGGCGTCCTGCACTTCTCCCTGAACCATGTGGACGCGGCGAGCCACTCCGCCTTCTACAAGGTCACCGAGAAGATGTTCCCGAAGATCGTCAAAGCGATCACCCGGTCCGTCGCCTCCCCGGTGATCGACACCGTCGTCGAGACGATCCTCTTCGACGAGACCCGGGCGAGCATGGCGCAGGTGCACCGGTTCGCGGCCGACCTGGGCGTGCGCAAGCACGAGATCCAGATGGAGATCCCGGGGGTCCACCAGGGCTACGAGAACACCCTCGCCACCGAGGCCGTCGCCGACGCCATCATCGACCTCGTCTCCTCCCGCGACCCGCGCACCACCATCTTCTTCAGCTGCCTGTCGGCGTACTTCAAGCCCGGCAGCGAGCCGTGGAAGCGCCTCCAGCCCCTGCTGCGCGACCCCGGGGTGATCTACGCCAGCTGCATCGAGGGCAAGGCGCAGCTGCACCTGCACTCCAACGGCGACGTGATGATCTGCGAACTCGGGGCGCCCGAGGTGATCGGCAACATCTTCGAGATGCCGCTGCTCACCATGTACGAGGAGAGCCCGAAGCTGAAGGAGTTCGTGCAGAGCAAGCACGAGGACGAGACCTTCTCCTGCTTCCGCCACCTGGACGCCCAGGGCCCCAAGCCCGGCAAAGCCTCGGTCACCCTGCTGCCCATGCCCCAGCTGATGGTCCCGCCGAAGGCGTGAGCGCAGTCCGAGGGGGCGCGGCCCGGTGAGCCGTGACGCGCCAGGACCCGGTGTCGTGCTCGGCGTCGTCGGGCACGACATCCACGTGGTCGCGAACCGCATCCTGGCCATCGGCCTCGCCGAGAACGGCTTCCGCCCGTTCAACCTCGGGACGAACCGGGAGCCCGGCGACTTCGCGGACGCCGTGGAGGAGACCGGCGCCCGCGCCGTGCTGATGTCCTCCCTCAACGGCGAGGGCGAGAAGGCCTGCGAGCACACCGGTCCGCTCTTCGCCGAGCGCGGACTGGGCCACGTACTGCTGTACATCGGCGGCAACCTCGTCGTCGGGGACCGCCCGGCACAGGAGGTCGAGCGGGTCTTCACCTCCTACGGCTTCCACCGGGTGTTCCACCGGCCGACGGGATTCCACGACGTCTTCCGAGCCCTGCGACAGGACCTGTCCGATGGCCACGCCCCGTAGATCCGAGTCCCTGGGGGACCTCGGTTCCGAACGCGCCGCCGTCCTCGCCGACGGCGGCGCTGCCGGACTCGGCCCCGGCACGGCCCGGGCCCACCTCGCCACGCTGGCGCCCGGCCGGTTCGCCTCGTACGCCTACCGGTCGCCGCGCACCCGCCCGTACACCCAGCCGCGCGGCGGCTTCCCCGGTTTCACCGAACAGCGGGCCCTCACTCGCGCCTTCGACGAGGCGGGGGCCGATTTCATCCCGCTGACCATCGACAGCCAGACCCGGCACAACGACCACGAGAGGGCCGCGGCCCTCCTGAAGGCCGGTCTCGCCGAAGGCCGGGACCTGCTCAACGGCTACCCGCTGATCAGCCACGGCCACCTGCGCACCCGCGAGCTGTACGAGGGCGTCGACCGGCCCGTCAGCCTGCGGCACGGCACCCCCGACGCCCGGCTCCTCGTGGAGACCGCCCTGGCCGCGGGCATCACCGAGATCGAGGGCGGCGGGCTCTGCTACACCCTCCCCTACGCGCGGGACTACCCGCTCGACCGGGCCCTCGCCCACTGGCAGTACGTCGACCGGCTGTGCGCGGTCACCGGCCCGCCCGGACTGCCCGTGCACCGGGAGTCCTTCGGTCCGCTCACGGCCACCCTCGTTCCGCCGGTGATCACGATCGTCGTACAGCTGTGTGAACTGCTGCTCGCCGCGGAGCAGGGCGTGGAGTCCTTCGCCGTCGGCTTCGGCCATACCGGCAGCCTGGAGCAGGACCTCGCGACCGCCCGGGTGCTAAGGGCGAAGGCCGCGGAACTGCTGGCCCGCTTCGGCTTCGAGGACGTCCGCGTCAGCCTCGTCTACCACCAGTGGATGGGCGCGTTCCCCGCCGAGGCCTCCCTCGCCTGGCAGCTGATCGCGGTGTGCTCGCAGGCCGCGGCGCTCGTCGGAGCCGACAAGGTCGTGGTCAAGACGCCCGACGAAGCGCTCGGCATCCCCTCGGTGGAGAGCAACGCGGCGGCCGTGCGTGCCGTGCGGTACGTGCTCGACATGGTGCCGTACGGGCGGACCCTCGCCAACGACGCCGTCGACGAGGAGGCGGCCCTTGTCGAGAGCGAGGTCACCACCGTCCTCGACCACATCCTGGGCGACACGGCCCCCACCTTCCGGCAGTCGGTGTACCGCGCCGTCCTCTCGGGGGCCGTCGACGTGCCGTTCGCCCCGCACGAACAGAACCTCGGCCTGCTGGTCACCGACCGCGGCGAGGGCCGGCGCATCCGGATCCGGGAGGCCGGGCGCGTGCCCCTGACCGGTGAACAGCTCCGCTGGGAGCACCGGCTGCTCGGACCCCGTACCGCGGACGAGGGCCCGCTGTGGGAGCGGCTGCTGCGCGACATCCGGATCCTGGCGTGACGGCGGCCGGCGCCGGGATGTGGCTCGCCGACGCGGGCAGCGCCGAGGTCAAACTGTGCCGCACCGCGCCGGACGGCCGTCCCGGCGCCGTGGTGCGCGCGGCGCGGCGGGCCGACCTCACCCCCGGCGAGCAGCTCCGCGGTCTGCTGGAACGCCACGGCTTCGACCCGTCGGCGGACCGGCTGCGGGTGTGCAGCTCCGCCCGGGGCGGGCTGCGGGTCGGGCTGCTCGGGCTGACCGGCCGTTTCAGCCTGGCCGCGGCGGCCCGGGCGGCGACCCTGGCCGGCGCCTCGGTGGGCTACGCCCGCCGCTTGGCCGATCCGCCGGGGCGGCCCTGCGCGGAGGTCGACGTCCTGGTGGCCGTCGGGGGCGTGGACGGCGGCGACCCGCGCCACCTGCGCGCGGCCCTGGAAGGGCTGCGCCTGGACGCGTACCCGCACCGGAGCCTGGTGTGGGCGGGGGCGGCGGAGATGGCGGCGGAGCCGGACCTGCCGGGGCCGCCGGCCGCCTGGCAGCGCACGGGCAACGTCCTGGACCCTGCGCTCAGACCCCGCTGCGGACCACTGGCCGAGACCTTGCGCCGGCTGCACCTGGCCGACCTGGCGCACCTCGCCGACCCGGCGGCGCTGCGGGCCGTGGCGTCCCTGGCCGAGGTCCCGGTGCTGCCCACGCCCGCGGCGGTGGCCCGGTCGGGCTGGTGGCGGTCGGCGGGGGCCCGCGCCGGGACGGCTCCGGCCGGGGAGGTCCGGCTCGCGGTGGACGTGGGCGGCGGGAGCACCGAGGTGCACCGGTGGCCGGGCGGTACGGACAACTGCGTCGCGGACGGCTGCGGTCCGGCGGGCGGCGCCCCGTACGAGGTGTTCGCCGGGCTCGGTGTCGCGGGCGACCGGCGCCCGCTCCTCGCCCGCCTCGCGCACGCCCCGTACCTCGACGAGCTGGTCGACGCCGTCGCCCCGGACGACCGCCGCGCCGTGTACCAGCGGCTGCGCGACGGCGAGGAGGGCGCGCTGCCGGTCCGGCGGGCCTTCCTCGCCTGCCTGTTCACGGCCCTGCGGGAGCCGGGGGCGGGCCCCGCGGCCGCCGGCCGGCTCGCGTCCCTCACCCTGACGGGCGGCGCCTGCCGCACGGCCGGTCCCGCGGCGGTGCGCCGGACCGTCGACGCGGCGCGCGGGCGGTCGGACGGCCCGTGGACGCTCGTCCTGGACGAGGCCCACGACCTGTGGGCCCGCGGCCTCGCGGCCCCGGCGGCGGCTCCCGCCGTGCCGGCCGTGCCCGCCGTGCCCGCCGGCTGAGTCAGTCCTGTGCGGCGGCCGCCACCCGGTCCGCCACGGAGACGGCGAGCGCCTGGCGGTCGATCTTGCCGTCGTTGCCCGTCGAGGGCAGCGCGGGCTCCTCCCAGAGGTGGCGCGGCACCATGTGGGACGGCAGGTTCTCCTTGAGGAACCGCTGGAACTCCCCCTCGTCGACGGGGCCCACGACCGAGTACACCAGGGCGATGTCGGCGCCGATCGCGATGTTCGGTACGCCGACGGCCGCGCAGGCCTCGACGTTCGGGAAGCGGGCGGCGATCTCCTCGACCTCGGTGGGGCTGACCCGGAACCCGGAGGTCTTGATCATGGCGTCGCGGCGCCCGACGAAGTACAGGTAGCCCTCCTCGTCCCGGGTCACGATGTCCCCGCTGAAGACGACCCGTTCGCCCGGGAACTCCGGCAGCGTCCGGAACCGCGCGGCCGTCGCCTCCGGCGCGTTCCAGTACCCGAGGCTCACGCAGCCGCCCCGGTGCACCAGTTCGCCCCGCTCCCCCGGACCCACCTCGCGCAGCTCCTCGTCCAGGACCAGGATCTCGACGTCCGGGATGGCCCGGCCGATGGAGCCCGGGCGCACCGCAAGCTGCTCCGGCTCCAGGTAGGTGGAGCGGAAGGCCTCGGTGAGTCCGTACATCTGGAAGACCCCGGCGGCCGGGAAGGCCGCCGCGAGGTCGTCCGTCATCCGCCGGGACAGGGCACCGCCCGAGGAGGACACGTACCGCACCGAGGACAGGTCCGCCGTGGGGCGCCGGCGCAGCAGGCGGGGGTCGAACAGCCGGGTGATGATCACCGGCATGACGGGGAGCACCGTGATGCGCTGCTCGTGCAGGAAGCGGAAGGCGTCGGCGGGGAAGACGAGTTCGTGCAGGTGCAGGGAGGCGCCGGTGGCCAGGGCCTGCCAGAGCTGGTTGAGCCCGTAGTCGAAGTTGAGGGAGAGCAGGCTGCCGATGCGGTCGTCGGAGCGGGTGCCGAGGTACCCGGCGGTGATGCGGGCGCCGTCCCAGATGTTGCGGTGGGACACCATGATCCCCTTGGGGCGCCCGGTGGAGCCGGAGGAGTAGATGATCGCCGCGACGTCGGAGCCGATGGCGCGGCCCGCCCCGGCCGGCTCCGCCCGGCGCCGCAGGGCGGGCAGCACCAGCGCGGGGTCGGCGTCGGCGCGGTCCTGCCCGTACAGCAGCGGTACGTCCGCGCCCGAGGCGGTGATCTCCGCGGCCCGGACGGCGTCGGTGACCATGACCCGCAGGCCGGCGTCGCGCACGATGTGCCGGATGCCCTCGCTCTTCAGCTTGGGCAGGACGGGGACGACCACGGCGTCGGCCAGCAGCACCCCGAGGATGGCCACGGCCTGGTCGGCGCTCTTCGCCATGCAGATCCCGACGCGGTCCCGGCGCCCCACCCCGGCCTCCCGCAGGGCCGTTGCCGTACGGGCGGCGGCGTCCCTCAACTCCGCGAAGGAAAAGCTCACTTCGCCGTCCTGCACGGCGGTCCTGGACCCGAAGCGTGCTACGGCGGCGTCGAGGAGCGAGGCCGCCGTGAAGAGGTGCGGTGTCGTCATTCCGGCATGCTACAAAGCCCGGTTGACGCGGTACGAGACTTTCCGCAGAGGCTTTCCGCAGAGCTTCTTGCGGAGTGTCTCCGGTACGCGCCGGCCTGCACGGGGCCCGTCCGCACCGCGTTCAGCCGGCGGCGACGTGCCCGGCGGCCAGCTGCCACGCTCCGACGAGGCGGTCCCCGTCGTAGACCGCCTCCACGGCCGGGGGCCGGCTGAGGAAGGCCGACAGGCTCGCGGTGGGCCCGTAGGCGCCGACGTTCGGGACCCGCAGCAGGTCGCCCACCCGGGGGTCGGCGATCTCCGCGCGCACGGCGAGCCGGTCCAGGGGCGTGCACAGGGGCCCCACGACGGCAGCGGTCAGGACCGGGCCGCCCCGGCCGCCGGTCCCGGCTGCCTCCGGGCCGCCCGGACCGTCGGGGTCGTGGCGGGACGTTCCCGCGCTGAGGTTCTCGAAGCCGGTGCTCGGCCGGAGCACGCGGCCGAGGCCGGTCATGCCGCCGAGCACGTTGACCCCGGCGTCCACGACGACGGTCGTGGCCCCGTCCGGGCGCACCTTGACGTCCACGACCGTGGTCAGCAGCGAGCCCGCCTCCGCGATCGGCCGCCGCCCCGACTCGAACCACACCTCGGGCGCCGGGCCTTCGAACTCCCAGTGGCCGAGCAGCTCACCGAGGCCCTCCGCGAGCCCCTGGAACCCGCCGCCCGTCCCCGGGGTCGCGTACGGCCAGGGGAAGCCGCCGCCGAGGTCCACGATCTCGGGCACGAGGCCCGCTTCCCGGCACACGTGCTCGACGGTGCGCTTGGCGCTCGCGAAGCCCTCCAGCAGCGCCTCCACGCCGCTGATCTGCGAGCCGAGGTACACGTGGCAGCCCCGTACGGACACCGCGTCGGGCACGGCGGCGCAGGCGCGGACCGCGTCGGCGGGGTCGAAGCCGAACTGCCGGCCGTCCGCCATGGACAGCCCGGCGGCGGGGCCCCCGACGGGCTGGAGCCGCAGCAGCGCCCCGGCCCGCCGCCCGGCCGCGCCGGCGACCCGGCCCAGCCGCCGCAGCTCGGTGGCCGACTCGCAGGAGAAGAGGGCGACGCCGCACTCCAGCGCCCCGGCGATCTCGGCCGCGGACTTGCCCGGCCCCGTGTAGAGGATTCCGTCCGCCGCGAACCCCGCCTCCAGGGCCGCCCGCAGCTCCCCGGCCGAGGACACCTCGGCCCGGCACCCGGCGGCCCGCACCTCGGCGGCGACGGCGGGCAGGGGGTTGGCCTTCAGCGAGTACAGCAGACCCGCGGACGCGGGCAGGGCCGCACGCAGCTCTGCGGCCCGCTCCCGTACGGCTTCGAGCCCGTACACGTACAACGGCGTCCCGAACCGCTCCGCCGCCTCGCGCCACACCCGCTCATCCACGCGCCCCGCCCCTCCCCGGCCACCCCAGCGGGCCCATCGGGCCCATCGAGCCCGGACCTTCGAGCCTCAACTGATCGTAACAACACCGCAGTTGGCCGCGAGCCGGGACGTCCGGCCCCTCGCCGACCGGACGGCGGACGTGACCGCCCCGTGCCCCGTCACCCGGCGGCGGGCGGGGCCCAGTCCGGGCGGCGTCCCAGGAAGGCGAGCAGCGAGGCGGCGGGGTCGGCGTCCGGCCCGGCCGGAAGGGCGTCGGCGTAGGCGAAGCCGCGCAGGGGTCCGGCGAGCTCCTCGGCGGTGGGCCGCAGGGCCGCGGCCAGCTCCGGGGTCAGCGGGGAGGGCCGGCCGGTGGCGACGGCGAGGTCCCAGGCGTGGACGGCCGCGTCGAGCGCGGCCGCGCCGACGGCGGTCTCGGCGGTGACGGTGAACGGGGGCAGCGGCACGGCCACCCCGGCTGTTCCGGGCGCCACGGCGGCGAAGGCCTCGACTGCGGCCCGCAGGGCAGGTTCCAGCAGCTCCCCGGGGGTGCCGGCCAGGGTGCCGGTGGGGGCGAAGGGGTCTTCGGCCGGGCCCGGGCCGCCGGTGAGGCGGGCGGCGTAGGCCAGCTGGTCGCCGGCCGCGTGCTGGACCACCCGGGCCACGTCCCAGTGCTCGCAGGGCGTCGGACGGTGCAGGGCGTCGGCGCCCAGGCCTGCGACGGTGGCGCGCAGTGCGGCGTGCGCCGCATCGAGCAGGTCCCATGAGGAGGTGGTCATGGGGCCGACCCTACAAGCCGTGCCCCGCCGAACACCCGCGCCGTGCCCGCCCGTTGAGGCGGGTGCTCAGCGGAAGACGGAGGGCGGCGGCTGCGGCGAGGCCACGGCGGAGGCGTCGGCGACGGGCGCCGCGCCGCCCGCGAAGTCCGCCAGCGCCCGGCCGTGTTCGACCCGGCCGGGGTGCGGGTCGCCCGCGACCCGCCGGGTGAACTCCGCGACGGGCAGCTCCCGGTCGGCGGCCACCAGGACGGCGTTGCCGAAACGCTTGCCCCGCCAGACCACCGGATCCGCGGCCAGCGCCAGTTCCGCGAACCGGGACGCGGCCGTCGCGATCTGCCCGCGCAGGTGGGCGAGCGGCGGGCCGTCCGCCAGGTTGGCCACGTACCAGCCGGTCGGCGCCAGGGCCCGGCGCACCTCGTCCAGGAACTCGGTGCTCGTGAGGTGGGCCGGGGTGCGCGCCCCGCTGAACACGTCCGCGATGACCAGGTCGGCCCAGCCGTCCGCCACCTTGGCCAGGCCCGCCCGGGCGTCCACCGCACGGACCCGGACCCGCGCCTGCGGGTCCAGCGGCAGGTGCTCGCGGACGAAGGACACCAGGGCGGCGTCGATCTCCACGACCTGCTGGGTGGACCGGGGCCGGGAGGCGGCCGTGTACCGGGCGAGGGTGAAGGCCCCGCCGCCCAGGTGCAGCACGTTCAGCGGCCGGCGGGCGGGCGCGGCGAGGTCGATCAGGTGGCCGATCCGGCGCTGGTAGGAGAAGTCCAGGTACCCCGGGTCGGCCAGGTCCACGTGGGACTGCGGGGCCCCGTCGATGAGCAGGGTCCAGGCGCCGGCGCGCTCGCGGTCGGGCGTCAGTTCGGCCAGGCCGCCGCCCACCTGCCCGGTGACCGCCTCCGCGCCGCCCCGGCCGCGCTGCGTGCCCGCGACCCGGTCGCCGCCCTTGCCCTTGCTCTTGCCCTTGCTCGCCACGAGTCCATTGTCGCCGGTCAGCGGCAGTTGTCCGCGGCCTCGATCAGTCGGGCCGCCTCGCCGAGGGCGGCGCGCAGGACCTCGGGGTCGGTGAGCGGTTCCACGGCCTCCGGGGGGAGCAACCAGCCGGAGCCGCCCGGGGTGGGGGCGGCCACCTCGTCGAAGCGCATCCCCCGCCCGTCGGTCTGGGTGCACGCGCTGCCCGGCAGGTCCCAGTCGTCGGCGGTGCCGGGCGGGACGAGGAATCCGAGGGTGTCGCCGGAGCCGTCGTGCAGGACGGGCCCGACCCCGCCGGCCTGCCGGGCGGACCGGCGGATGATGTCGACGGCCTCCAGCCCCTGGCGGGTCGGGACGGTCACCAGGTCCGGGGCTTCGACGGGGATCGCACCGGGCTGGTACGGCGCGGTGTTCGTTCCAGTGCTCTCCATGCCGGCCTCCACCAAGGGAACCCCTCCTCGATCCGCGTACGAGCCGGACGGGATCAGCAGCCTCCCGCTCCGCTCCGGTTCAACGCGCGGAGGCGTCAACAGGTGCGGCGGCAAGACGCTGCAAAGGATGGCAGTTCATGGCGGATGGCGGGTGAGATATCCGTTTTGTAGCCAAACACCGCGTGAACACCCTGTCACTGGCGGTACGTTCATGCGCGCCGGGCCCCGGCTCGACCGGGTCGCGGCACCGGCGGTGTGTTCCTTGCCAGAGAGGTCACGTCCATGGCGGCGTCCCCCCACTCACCCAACTCCACGTTCCGGCGGATGCGCGGTCAGCACTCCCCGGCCGAGTTCGCGGCCCTGGTGCGCAGGGCGGCCAAGGAGATCGGCGAAACGGTTTCCTGCGACGCCCGGTACATCGGCCGGGTCGAGTCCGGCGAGATCCGCTGCCCCAACTACGCGTACGAGCGCGTCTTCCTCCACATGTTCCCCGGCCGCACCCTCGCCGGCCTCGGCTTCTGCCCGCGCGAGACGGTCCGCGGACGCTCGGCCCACCGCACGCCCTTCTCCGCCCCCACCCACCGTTCGGGTACCGGCACCGGTACCGGCACCAGCACCAAGGAGAGCGACGTGCTGCGTCGCGCGTTCATGGCAGGCGGCTCCGCGACCGTTGCGGCCGCGACGCTCAGCCTCACCCTGCCCGGCGACTCCCGCCGGCCCCCCGCCCGCGCCGGCGAGTCCGAGGCCGCGGCCGTGGAGGACGCCGTACGCCAGATCCGGCTGCTGGACGACCGGCACGGGGCCGACGCCCTCTACCGGAAGGCGGCCGAACCGCTGCGCGCGGCGTACGCGCTGCTCGACGCGGGGGCGCGGCGGCAGTCCACCGAGGACCGGCTGCACGCGGGTGCGGGCGAACTCGCCGTCTCCGTCGGCTGGCTGGCCCACGACTCGGGCCGGTGGGAGGACGCCCGCTCGCACTACGCGGAGGCGCTGGCCACCGCCCGGGTGTCGGGGGACGCGGGCCTGGAGGCCCACGCCTTCAGCAACATGTCCTTCCTGGCCCGGGACTGCGGGCGCCCCCGGGAGGCGGTACGGGCGGCGCAGGCGGGCCGCCGCGCCGCCCGCTCCCTCGGCTCCCCGCGGCTGCTGTCGCTGCTCGCGCTGCGCGAGGCGGGGGGCTGGGCGGGGCTGGACGACCGCAAGGCCTGCGAGGAGTCGCTGGCCCGCGCCCACACGGACTTCTCCCGGGGCGGAGCCGGCGGGGACCCCGAGTGGATGTCCTTCTTCGGCGAGGCCGAGCTGGAGTCCCTGGAGGCGCGGTGCTGGTCCGCGCTCGGGGAGCACGCCCGCGCGGCCCGGCACGCCCGCCGGGCCGCGGACCTGCAGGACCCGCACTTCGCGCGGAACGTGGCCCTGTACACCGCCGAGCTGGCCGGCGACCTGGCCCGTGCGGGCGCCCCCGACGAGTCCGCCTGGGCCGGCGGCCGGGTGCTCGACCTGCTCGCCGAGGTCCAGTCCACCCGGATCCGGACGATGCTCTCGGACACCGCCCGCGTCCTGGTCCCCCACCGGCGCTCCCCGCGCGTGAACGGGTTCCTGGTCCGCCACGCGCACGCCTGAGGGGGCGCCGGCGGACCCGGTGACCGGGGCCGGGCACCCTCCGCACGAGCCGGCTAGTGCTGTGACCGGAAAGGTTTGCCGGGTCGCGGTGTCCGGTGCGGTGCATCGCAAGGCGGAGGGCCACGTCTCGTACTGGACGTACTTGCGTGGTCCGACAACGCCGCGAGGCGCCGTGCCGGGCGCCGCGACCCGGTGAACCTTTCCGGTCACAGCACTAGGCGTCCAGGTCGAGGTGCCCGGTGTCGTTCCAGCGCTCCAGCGCGGGGGCGCCGTAGGCCCAGCCGAGGACCGACAGGGAGGTCGGCTCCAGGCGGATGCGCGCCCCGAAGGAGGCGTCGAAGCCGAGCCAGCGCGCGGCCAGCGTGCGCAGGATGTGCCCGTGGGCGAAGACCAGCACGTCACGCTCGGCGGACCGGGCCCAGGCCACCACCTCGTCGGCGCGCGCCGCGACGTCGGCGACGGACTCGCCGCCCGGGACCCCGTCGCGCCAGATCAGCCAGCCCGGGCGGACCGCCTGGATCTGCGCGGGGGTCATGCCCTCGTAGTCCCCGTAGTCCCACTCCATCAGCGCGTCCCAGGGCTGCGCCGGGACGCCGAAGCCGGCCAGGTCGCAGCTCTCGCTCGCGCGCACCAGCGGGCTGGTGCGGACCTCCACGCCGGGCAGGCCCTTCCACGGGTCGCGGGCCAGCCGCTCGCCGAGCAGTTTCGCGCCCCGCTTGCCCTCCTCCAGCAGGGGCACGTCCGTGCGCCCGGTGTGCTTGCCCAGCTGGGACCACGCCGTCTGGCCGTGGCGGGCCAGCAGGATGCGGGGGGCCATAAATTTTCTCCCGGTCCATTCCGATACATACGGTTCTGCACGCTTTGAGGCGGTTCCGTCGTCCGTCCATCATCCCTCACGCGAACACCGGGCCACGCTCCCCGTGCCCGGCCCGCACTCCTCCCGCCAACAGCGGGTTTTCGCAGTAAGTCCACGATTGTCAGTGGCGGATGGGACACTTCCGCGGGTGAGCTCCTACCCGCCCGCCGGCCCTCCCCGGCGAACCGCGCAGATCCCGCAGCAGACGACGCTGCGCCGGCGGCTCGCCGGACTGCGGGGACCCGCCGTACCACCCCGCCCGCTCGACGCCCGGGCGCTGGCTGCCCTCGCCGCCAACCCGGGCTGCGGCCGCCGCGCCCTCCTGGACGGCGCCGGTGTGGACAAGACCGCCCTGGCCGCGGCCCTCGGCGCACCCGCCCCGTTCGGGCAGTCGCAGTTCGCGATCGTCCGCGGCAACTCCTTCGAGGCCAAGGTCAAGGGCGACGGCGGAGCCGAACTGCTGCGCCTGGTGCACGAGCACCTCGGTTCCGCCGCGCAGCCGCCCGGCCCCCGAGCCCGGGTCCCCGACCTGACCGCCGCCGGACCCGAGGGCCGGGCCGCCCGCACCGCGCTGGCCCTGCGGGAGGCCACCGCCGCCGCCCGCGCGGAGGAAGCCTGGACGCTCCTCGACCACCCGATGCTGGCCCTGGAGGTGGCCGGCTCCCCCGTCTACCTGGAGCCGGACGCCGTCGTGGTGCACCCCGACGGCCGCTGGACCGTGGTGGAGATCAAGTCCTTCCCCCTGCTCGACGGCGCCGCCGACCCCGCGAAGGTGGGCGCCGCAGCCCGCCAGTCCGCCGTCTACGTCCTGGCCCTGGAGAACACCGCCCAGAAGCTGGAGGGCGCCGAGGTCGGACACCGGGTGCTGCTGGTCTGCCCCAAGGACTTCTCGAACCTGCCCGCCGCCGCGCCCGTCGACATCCGCCGGGAGCGCGCCGTGACCCGGCGCCAGCTGGAGCGGCTGACCCGCGTCGAGGACCTCGCCGCGGCGCTGCCCGAGGGGATCAGCTTCGATCCCGCCCTGCCCGCCGAGGAGCTGACCGAGGCCGTCGCCACGGTGGACGCCGCCTACGCACCCGAATGCCTCGCCGCCTGCGAGCTCGCCTTCCACTGCCGGGCCTCGGCCCGCGCCGCCGGCCAAGTGACCACCCTGGGCCGTTCCGTACGGGGCGAACTGGGCGCGCTGGCCACCGTCGGACAGGCACTGGCCGCCGCCTCCGGACCCGGCCCCGGCCCCGACCCCACCGCCGAAGCCCTGCGGCACGCGGCCCGGCTGCGCACCGAAGCACTGCACACCGCCGCGGAGGCCGCCTCGTGCCGCTGTTGAACACCCTGGCCCGCCTGGAAGCCGTACGGGAGGGCCGCGCCCAGGCGCTGGCGACCGTGCGCCACCGCCACCTGAGCGGACGCCCGCTGGTCCTCGTACCCCTGACCACGGCGGGTGAGGCCGGGGCTCCGCTGGGGGTGCTGGTGGGGACCGATCCGGGCGAGCCGCGGCTGCTGGTCGTGGCGCAGCCGCGCGACCGCGACCTGCGCTGGGCGTTCCTGGCGGCCCTCGCCGCCGAGGTCCTGCCGTACGTGGACGCGTACGGGGACGAGGTCGAGCTCGTCGAACGCACCGAGACCGATCCGGAGACGGGCCGCAAGACCAAGGCCGAGGCGGAGCTGTGCGTGGAAGCGCCGCAGCTGATCGTGCCGAGCCGGGCGGGCGTGGAGTACCTGCGCCTGCTGGGCCGCTCCATGCGGTTCCGGCGCACCGCCGAGGAGGACCCGGAGAACCCGTACCCGGCGCCCGCGCGGGTTCCGCTGCTGGGCCGCTGGTTCACCCACCTCGCCGAACGGTCCCGGGTGCCGGGCTCCGCCATGCTGCTGTCGGCCACGGACCTGCTGTCGCGGCACTGGGCCACCGGGCAGTCCCAGCTGGAGGACCAGCACCTGGGCGCCCTGCTCGCCTGGGTGGATCCGCCGGACGGGGAGTCCGGGGCCGAGGCGGCGCTCCGCGCCGAACTGGCCCGGGACGCGGCCGGGCAGCTGCTGTGCCCCCCGGCCGGCCCCGCGACCGACCCCGCCTTCGACAACAAGCTGCTGGCCCCCGCCATGGCCCGCTACGACGCGGCCCGCTCGGCGCAGCCCCGCGACGAGCGGGCCTGCGCCCGGGCCGAAGCCGAGGTACGGGCCCTCGTCGCCGCGCAGATGCGTCCCACCTGGGACGCGGTGTGGCGCGCCGTGGAACTGCTGCGCACGCTGCCGGCCGGGGAGCGCGCCGAGGAGCGCTGGACCCGCGACCGCTGGTCGTACACCGGCCACCGGGACCGCGTGCGCGCCGGCGAGCCCCCGCAGCCCCGCCACGACGACGCCGTGACGGCGGCCCAGAAGCTCGCCACCCGCGAGACCGAACAGGTGCGCCTCGACGCCCAGGAGGCGCTGGACGACCCGCTGGTCATGGCGGGCTGGCGACTCGCCGGCGAGGCCTTCGCCGGCGAGGTGACCGAGGTCGTCATGGAGTGGACCGACTCCAAGCGGCCCAGCCCCCGCCCGCTGGTGACGGTCGCGACGGAGGACCGGCCGCAACTCGCCGAGGACGGTGCGGCCAAGGTGTTCCGGTCCCTGGACGGCCGCCCCCAGTCCGCGCGGTTCGTCCGCTTCGAGGAGGGCGGCGGGATCGTGCTGCGGCTGCTGGACAAGATGGGACGCGGCCGGGACCCGGAGCCCGGTTCGGTGCCGCAGAAGGGCGACCGGGTGTGCTGGACGCTGTTCGAGCACGATGCGCGCGGCGGCCCGAAGCTGCCGGATCCGGAGCGGACCCCGTGGACGCACGGCGGCCCGCCGGGATCCGCGACCGCTGCCGCGCCGCGGCCCGACACCGTGACCGACGAGGACCTGCTGTGAGCCCGAACGCCCCCTTCGACCCGGCGGCGGCCGCCGCGGCCGCCACCGATGCCATCCTCCGCGACACGCTGCACGGCACCGAGCGGGGCGTGGTGGTCGACTCCCCTCCCGGAGCCGGCAAGTCCACGCTCGTGGTGCGGGCCGCCCGCGAGCTGGCCGCGGCCGGGCACCGGCTGATGGTGGTCGCGCAGACCAATGCGCAGGTCGACGACCTGGTGCTACGGCTGGCGGAGAAGGATCCCGGCCTGAAGGTGGGCCGGCTGCACAGCAGTGACGGCGAGGCCTTCGACCCGGCTCTGCGGGAGCTGCCGTCGGTGACGCTCTCCGCCAAGCCGGGGGAGCTCGCCGGTCTGCCGATCACCCTCTCGACCTCGGCGAAGTGGGCGTTCGTCAAGGACGTCGAGCCGTGGGAGCACGCCATCGTCGACGAGGCGTACCAGATGCGCTCCGATGCGCTGCTGGCCGTCGCCGGGCTGTTCGAACGGGCCCTGTTCGTAGGCGACCCGGGACAGCTGGACCCGTTCAGCGTGGTCGGCGCCGAGCAGTGGGCGGGGCTGTCCTACGACCCCTCCGCCTCGGCGGTGAGCACCCTGCTGGCACACAACCCGCACCTGCCGCAGCACCGGCTGCCGGTGTCCTGGCGGCTCCCCGCCACGGCCGCGCCGCTGGTCTCGCGCGCCTTCTACCCGTACACGCAGTTCCGCAGCGGTACGGGTCCGGGCGAGCGGCGGCTGTCGTACGGGGTGCCCGCGGACGGGTCGGGCCCCGACCGGGTGCTGGACGAGGCCGCCGAGGCGGGCTGGGGCCTGCTGGAGCTGCCGGCGCGGCACACTCCGCGGACCGACCCGGAGGCGGTGCGGGCGGTGGCCCTGGTGGTGCGCCGCGCGCTGGACCGGGGGGCGGTGGTCTCGGACGAGCGGACGCCGGCCCCGGCCCCGCTCACCGCGGACCGGATCGCGGTGGGCACCGCCCACCGCGACCAGGCGGCCGCCGTCCGCGCGGCCCTGGCGGCGCTCGGGGTCGCGGGGGTCACCGTGGACACCGCGAACCGGCTGCAGGGCCGCGAGTACGACCTGACGGTCGTGCTCCACCCCCTGTCGGGCCGCCCCGACGCGACGGCCTTCCACCTGGAGACGGGCCGCCTGTGCGTGCTGGCCTCCCGGCACCGGCACGCCTGCGTGGTGGTGGCCCGGGCGGGCATAGCGGAACTGCTGGACGACCACCCCTCGACGGAACCGGTCCAGCTGGGCGTGACGGTGAAGTTCCCGGACGGCTGGGAGGCGATGATGTCGACCTGGGATTTCTGGTCCAACCACCGCGTCTCATGGCGGCCGTAGTTGCGCTGCGTCGTCGCCGGATGCGCCTGCGGCCTCGGTCCCGGGTTCCTGAGCTCTTGGCTACATACGTCACCGAGGCCTCAGCGAAGGAACACTGACCTCAACTGGTCATTTCCGCTTCCAGCATTTCCCTGAAGATTTTCGTCGCTTCAAGATTCCATGCTTCTTCGTCACCCGGGTCAACGGATCCGGTCAGAGCACCACTCGCCCTCTCGGCGACCTCGTTCGGAGCGATGACGTAGACAGTCGCGCCTCGCCCCTTCGCCTTGGGGCGCCCCCATACGAAGAGCCGAAAGCCAGCTTCACGAAGGAACGGCCCCTGCTCCTTCCAGCCCGCCATGGCGGACCACTTCTGCGCGTACGTCCGGCCGGTTCCGGTGATCTCCCACCGGCCCGGCACGAAGGGTTGAGCCATCAGCTCGTCGAGGTGCGCCGCATGCCGCTCCATCGTCCCGGTCAGGGAGGAAAGCACGATGGGAGAGGCGGCCAGGGCGATCGACTGCGACAAGTTGTCGATGGCCCGCTCCAGCTCCTTGATCTGCTTCCTGTTGTCCCTGCCCGGAACATACCGGCGTTCCATGATTTCCTTGTCACCCAATGCGGCAAGGAATGCCTGCTCCGCCATGGCGTAGAGCTGTTCCTGAGGCCACGAGACGGAGAACTCGCATGCGCGGCCGTTGGACCAGGAGGAGCAGCGGAAGTACTTGTGGGGCCGAATCTCTCCCGTGTTCAGCTTTCCGACCGAGCTGTTCTCGTACATCTTCCTTCCACATGGACAGTGCAGGACACCCGTCATGGGAGATGCGTTGGACTTGATGCCCGCACGATGCCGGCCGAGTGCGGCAACGGCCGCCTGCAACGCGGCAAATTCCTCATCGCTCAGGATGGGGTCCGCCCACCGCACAGCAATGCCGTCACGAAGAAGCGGCTCTCCTTTGTGCATGGCGATTCCTTGAAGGATCGGCTTCTTCAGAATCTTCCCCAAGGTGGCAGTTGTCCACCGAGTTCCCTTGATACCCGTCTTGGCGCCGGCCTTCTTCTCGCCCGCGTTCACGCTCCGCTGGTAATCCTGCGACGTGAGGACACCCCGCTTGTTCCAGTCGTCACAGAGGCGACTCATGCTCCACCCTTGAACGCCGATCCGCTCGTATGCCTCACGGATCAGGGGACCCGTCACGGGATCGACAACCAGCTTGTAGCGCTGCCTGCCCTGGTATTCCATGAGCACCGGTCGGTAGCCGAAGGGCCAGGTACCGCCGCCCCACAGAGACTCATCACGGTAGTACTGAGTCTGGTTCCGGCGCTTCTGCACGATGGCTTCCCGGTACTCCTGCGCCTGGGTCGCTTTGATGTAAGCGATCATCCGGCCATTGCCGGGGGTGATGTCCAGTGCGGGGTCGTCCAGGCAGATGACGTCTTTCCCGCTCTCATGGCATTTGTCGGCGAACATCTCCCAATGCGTCTGATTGCGAGTGATGCGGTCCAGAGAAGTGACCATGATCGCGTCCCACTCGCACCAGAGCGGCTCACGCATCCACCTGCCGAGGCCGGGCCGTTCCTCAGGCCGTACCGCACCCGAGATGAACGAGTCCTCTACATCCCCCACCTCGTCGAACCGGCTCTCGGCGACCGCATTGTCCAAAGCCGCAGCCTGACGTGCCAGCGCAGAACTGTCCTCGGAGTCTCTGCTGATCCGCCGCATCTTCAGGACGCGAGTGCCCGGTGACGGCCGATACGCCACGTCGTTACCCCCTACGTAGTCCCCATCCACTTCCCGGGAAGTTACATGGTGACCCTGTTTCCTGACTGCTGGGAAGCGAACCCTTCAGTCTTGGCCCACCTCGCGGAGCACCGCGTGGCCTGGCGGCCGTAGGAGCCGTGCGGGGCCTCGCCGGGCGGCCGCCGGGCCGGGGTGGCGCTCCGGCCGCGGTCGGTCAGTCGCTCGACTCCCCCGTCACAGGACGCGTCGGCCGTCTCCTGCGTTGCCGGGCTCGTACGGACGTTCCCGCGCGCGCCGGTGCGGCCGTGTGCGCTCTTGCGGGGCGTTGGACAATGGACGGTGGCCCGGAAGCATTTCGCACGCGCAGCAGGAGGACAGGCATGGCAGAACCCGAGCGGACCGAGCGGAGGCTGCGGCCCGCGCCGCTGCTCTTCGAGCCCTCGGAGGCCGTCACGGACCCGGAGCACTTCTTCGACCTGGAGTCCCTCGACGACCCGCGCGAACTGCTGGCCCGCGCCACCGAGCTGACGCTCGCCTTCCGGGCGGCGCAGGACCGGGCGGTGGAGTTCCAGGCCCTGGCGGCGGCCCAGCTCGCGGACCCCCGGCGCTTCGACCGCCTCTCCCCGGCGGCGATTGCCGCCCGTGCGGAGTGGACCGAGGACTACGCGGTGAAGATGATCGAATTCGGTGCGACCCTCCAGCGCGAGGCGGGCCCGGAGCCGGCGTGAGCGGCGGGCGGCCCGCCCGGAGCCGGGGCGGGCGGGCCGCCCCGGCCCCGACGGCGCTCTGCACCGCCCCTCACGGCACTGCGTCCTGGCATATGCGGGGCGCAACATACACCCGCACGGCCCGCGCCGTCCTCGCTTTCGGCAACTCCCCGGAGCGGTTGCGTCACACCCGGTAGACCTGGATGCATGACGACGCTGACGACGGCCCCCGGTTGCCCCGCTCTCGACACGCGCACCGCGCCCGCCACCCACGTCACCCACGTCACCCGGCAGGGCGCCGCCTGGCTCTCCTCCGCGTCCGCCCGGCCGGGGAGCACCCTCGCGATCTGGGAGGGCCGGCCCGCCTCCCCGGCCGTGCTGCCCTGCGGGACCGTCTTCGACGTCGTCAACGTCCCGCTCGTCCTCGGCCGCCGCGTCCTGGACCTGCTGTGGACGGAGGGGCCCGGCTCGGGTCCGGTCGCCGTGCACCGCGCCCGGATGCTGCTGTTCGCCGCTCCGGGCACCGCCCACCGGCTTCCCGCCCTCCTGCGGTGGGAGGAGTGGGGCGGCTCGCACACGGCTCCGGCACCGCTGTGCCACGGCGCCGGGGACGCCGTCACCGTGCCGCCGCTGGCCGGTTCCCCGGGCGACACCTCGCGCTGGCTGGTGGCCCCCGGTGCGCGTCTGCCGTGGCTTCCCGGGCCCGAGGCGCTGCTGTGGGCCTTCGTCCGGGCCGCCCGTACGGCCGCGCCCACCGGACCTGCGGATATCGATTTTTCGTTCCGCGGTTCTGCCTGCTAATGTCTACGACGTCAGGCAGGCGCCGCTAGCTCAGTTGGTTAGAGCAGCTGACTCTTAATCAGCGGGTCCGGGGTTCGAGTCCCTGGCGGCGCACAGACGGAGGAAGGCCCCCACGCGAGTGGGGGCCTTCTTCGTGTGCCCGGACCGCGGCCTATGTGGTGATCTTCACGGTGTAGGCGCCGGACTGGGTCCGGTCCGCGACCTCGATGCGGATCCGCTCGCCCGGCACGGTGAAGGCCTCCCCGACTTCGAGCGGCGCGTCCGCCAGCGGCGGGTACACCGAGCGGTCCCAGCAGGCTTCCGTCCGCGGGTGCCCGTCCAGCACCTCGATGGGTCCGCCGCCCGACGCCGCCTCGTTGCGGACCCGGTAGACCAGGACCCCTTCGGTGCAGGTGTCCCCGTCGTTGCCCGCCGAGCCCCGCGCCTCGACGGCGATCGCGCTGCCGGGTCCGGTACGGACCACCGCGAGCCGGGTGCCGCCGGTGCCGCCCTGCGGCGGCGCCTCGGCGAGCGGCTGGAGGGTGTGCAGCGAGGAGCCCGACTGCACGCAGTCCACCTGGGAGGAGTCCAGCCAGCCCAGCTTCCACTTGTGCCAGGCGAAGAGGTCGGGGGCCATGCCGAACTGGCTGCCCATGACGTCCCAGTCGCCGACGTGGGTGTCCCAGTCGCCCTTGCCGTCCGTGGGCCGGTGGTAGAGGTCCGGCAGGTCGAAGACGTGCCCGGTCTCGTGGGCCAGTACGTTGCGGTCCGGCGGGTGCTGCTCGAAGACGGTGACGATGCGCCGCAGGTCCGCGCCGTCCGCCCGGATCGGGCGGTCGAAGTTCACGACCTTCGTGGCGTCGGAGTCCACCCCGGGCGCTTCCGGGTCGGCGACGAAGTACACGACGTCGTACGCGCCGAAGTCCACCCCGGGGTCGGCGGTGGCGACCGCGTCGCGCACGTAGGCGGCGCGGTCCTCAGGGGCCCAGTCGCGCTGTATCCCGTACGCGGCGGAGGGCTTGGGCATCTGGACCCACTGCTTCTGGGGGTGCGGGGCCAGGCGGAACCGGCCGTAGGAGGCCCGCTCGAAGTAGTCGCTGGTGGCGGGGAAGTAGTCGGAGGTCAGCTCCTGCGGGGTCAGGGCCGGCCGGTGGTCGGGGAAGGAGAGGAAGACCATCACCGCGTCGAGGGTGCGCTGGGGGCGGGGGTAGGCGCCGTTCCAGGTGTCCAGTCCCAGGGAGTGGTGCGCCGATGTACGGGTCAGCGCGCAGGGGCCGGCTCCGGGGTCGGCGACCGCGGGACCTGCGACGAGCGACATGGCGGCGAGCGCCGTCAGGGAGGTGAGTGCTGCGGCCGTACTTCGCAGGCGGGAGCATTCCACTCCCCCGGGTGTCTCCTGTCGCGGCACATCGACCTCCGGTGGTGGATTCGTACCCTCTCGTCCACCTTGAGGCGATTGTCTTACAAGTGCCCTGTTCCGCTGCCCCACACGAGTGAGCAATGCGGCAAGCCGGTGACCCCCGGACTTCACGCACGTGCCTACGGACCGTCACGAACGATCACGCGAGATCAGCAGCAGTGCCCTGATGCTCAGAGCTGCGCAGAAACGATCGCCCGGCCTCGGGCCGACGATCCGTCATCAGTCGTCACCCTGGCGCCAACTCGTCAAAGGACCGCGCTCCGACCGGCGACGCCGCTGGATAGGGCCTCCCGGCTGCCTCTATGATCGGCACACTTTCCTGCACGGACACTCACGAACACTGCGGGAGCCAACGGTGAGCGGAACCTCAGAAGGAACCGGTTCGGCGGCCGACAGCATCCGATCGGCCATTACGCAGCGTCACGCCACAGTGCCGGCAGCGCCGTCGGGTCCGCCGGCCCCCCCGGCGTCGCCCTCCCGGATCGACGCCGGGCGCAGCGACTACCGGGCCGCCTTCAACGCGGCCCACCTCGCGATGGCCGTCGTCGACCGCGACGGCCTGGTCGTCACCGCCAACACGGCCCTCGCCGGGCTGCTCGGCACCGAACCCCACGCGCTCACCCACCAGTGCGCCGCCGACCTGGTCGACCTGGCCTCGGAGGCGCGCACCTGGGGGGCCTACCAGGAGGTGCTGCGGGGCCGGCAGGCCCGGTTGCGCTGCACGCGCCGCCTCAAGCATCCCGACGGGCATTCGCTGTGGACCGAGGTCACCCTCGCCCCGGTCCCCGGGACGGAGAACGTCCTGCTGTCCGTCGCCGACATCAGCGACCGCCGCGACCTCCAGGCCCGGCTGCGGCACCTGCAGATGCACGACCCGGTGACCCGGCTGCCGAACCGGGCCCTGTTCTTCGAGCGGCTCTCCGCGGCCCTGGAGGCCTCCTCGTACGAGCACGGCGGCGGCACCGGCCGGATCGGTCTCTGCTACCTGGACCTCGACGGGTTCAAGGCGGTCAACGACACCCTCGGCCACCGGGTCGGCGACCGCCTGCTGGCCGCCGTCGCGGGGCGGCTGACCCTGTGCGCCGACCAGTCCGGGTACGGGCGTACGGGCGGCCACCTGGTGGCGCGCCTGGGCGGTGACGAGTTCGCCCTCCTCGTGGAGGACTCCACCGGGACCGAGCAGCTCGCGGAGCTGGCGCGCAGCGTCCTGGCGGCGGTGCAGGAGCCCTTCGACCTGGCCGGGCAGCGCCTGTCGGTGTCCGCGTCGATCGGGGTGGTGGAGCGGGCCGCGGCCGGCACCTCGGCGACGGGTCTGATGCAGGCCGCCGACACCACCCTCTACTGGGCCAAAGCCGACGGGAAGGCCCGCTGGACCCTCTTCGACCCGGAGCGAAACGCGCACCGCATGACGCGCCAGGCCCTCTCCTCCACCCTGCGGCCGGCCGTGGACCAGGGCGAGTTCGAGCTGGAGTACCAACCGCTGGTCGACCTGGAGAGCGGCGTGGTGCGCGGGGTGGAGGCCCTGGTCCGCTGGAACCATCCGCAGTTCGGCACCCTGACGCCGAATCGGTTCATCGGGATCGCCGAAGAGGACGGTTCCATCGTCCAGTTGGGGCAGTGGGTGCTGCGCACCGCGTGCCGGCAGGCGCGCCGGTGGCAGATCGAGCAGCCCAGTGACTGCCCGGTCTTCGTCTCCGTGAACGTCGCGGTGCGGCAGGTGTGGGACTCGGACCTGGTGGGCGACGTCGCGGAGATCCTCGCCGAGACGGGCCTGGCCCCGCAGCTGCTCCAGCTGGAACTCACCGAGTCGGCCGTGATGGGCTCGGCGGGCCGCCCGCTCCAGGCCCTGCAGGCGCTGAGCGACATGGGCGTCCGGATCGCCATCGACGACTTCGGCACCGGCTACTCGAACCTGGCCTACCTCAGCCGGCTGCCGGTCTCGGTCCTGAAGCTCGACGGCTCCTTCGTACGGGGCTTCCGCTACGAGGAGGGCGCCCACCCGAACCCGGCCGACGAGACCATCGTGGAGGCCCTGGTCCAGCTGGCGCACCGGCTGGGCCTGACGGTGACCGCGGAGTGCGTGGAGACCGCGGGCCAGGCGGCCCGGCTGCGGCGCGTCGGCTGCGACACGGGCCAGGGCTGGCTGTACTCCCGTGCGGTGGCCCCGGAACGCATCGCGGAGATGATCGGCTCCCGCCCGGGCGCGGACGACCCGCGCTGAGCGGCCACCGCTTGAGCGGCCGCCCCGCGGGGCGGCCGCTCAAGCGGTGGCCGGGCGTGGCGAGGCCGATGCCCGGCGGGGCCGGGAATCCGTTAGCCATGTGACACACCTCCGCCCCGCCCCCGGACAGGGGGCGGGGCGGAGGCGGCGCTCGGCGCAGGGTGGGGGGAGATCAGCAGGCGCCGAGGTCCTTCCAGACGCCCCATTCACCCGTGGTGCCCGGCGTCTCGTTCTGCGTCCACCACTGGGCCTTGTACTTGCGGCCGTTGTGGGCGACCTCGCTGCCTCCGGTGTAGACCGTCCCGGCCGCGTACGCCGGGGTCGCACCGCAGCCGGTGGTCGGCGGGGTGGTCGGAGGCGTGGTCGGCGGGGTCGTGGGCGGAGTGGTCGGAGGCGTGGTGGGCGGGGTGGTCGGCGGCACGGTGGTCCCGCCGAGGGCGTCCGAGATCTGGTTCAGCAGCGTGGTGTTGTTGTCCAGGCCGAGCAGGGAGTACATCATCGCGCCGGCCAGGCCGCGCTGCTTGCCGTAGTCGACCCGGGCCTGGATGGCCTTCTGGTTCAGGCCGGTGAAGAACTCGCCGTCCTTGTAGAAGTACGCGGCCTTGGCGGCGTCGTCCCAGTGGGTGGTCGACGCGTTGTCGACGATCCCGCCGAGCTCCTTGTAGTGGGCGATGCCCGCCTGCTGGCTGACCGGGCGGACGTTGGAGGCGCCGGTGGCCGACTGGGCGAGGCCGCTGTTGGCGCCGGCCGGGACGCCCTTCCAGCCGCGGTAGTAGAACTCGTAGCCCAGCGTCAGCTTGTTGGCGGGGAAGCCGCCGGCGATGCCGTAGGCGGGCTTGCCGTCGATCCAGGAGTCGATGGCGTTGTCGATGCTGTACTTCTCGGTGCCCGGCGCGATGGGGTCGGTCGGGTCGCCGGCCGGGGAGTAGAGCGGCGACTGGTGGTAGGTCGGGCCGTCGCTGTCCCAGGCGCCGTGCATGTCGTACGTCATGATGTTCGCGTAGTCGAGGTACGCGCCGATCTTGTCCGTCTCGATGTACTTGATCTTGTCCTGGCCGGCCGGGAGGGCCGCGGTCAGGAGGTACTTCTTGCCGCCGTTGGCCGCGCCCTCGGCGTCGAGCTGCTTGCGGAACTCCTGGAGCAGGAGCGTGAAGTTCTGCTTGTCCTCGGGGGCGTAGTGGTTGCCCAGGTGGCCGCCGGAGGAGCCGGGGTACTCCCAGTCGATGTCGATGCCGTCGAAGATGCCGGCCGCGGCGCCGACGCCGCCGTAGCCGCCCTCCACCGGGAGGTCGCCCTTGATGTACTGCTTGATGCAGGAGGTGACGAGCTTCTTGCGGGAGGCGTCGGTCTTGGCCGCGTCGCTGAAGAACTTCGAGTACGTCCAGCCGCCCAGCGAGATGTTGATCTTCAGGTGGGGGTACTTCGCCTTCAGTTCCTTGAACTGGTTGAAGACGCCCACGATCGGCTGGTCCCACTTGTCGGCGACGCCGTCGACGCTGTCCGCCGCGGCGAAGGACTTCTGGTAGTCGGCGTAGGAGTCGCCCGCGCCGTCGCCGGCGTTCGGGTTGTTGTCGTCGCCCGCCGCCTTGTTGGCCTCGAAACAGGTGAGGTCCGTGGGGTGGATGTTGCCGAACGAGTAATTGATGACGTCCAGCTTGCCCGCTATGCCGCGGGTGTCGAGGTGCTTGGGATAAAAGGCGTTCCCGTACACGCTCCACTGGTCGTAGTAGGCGATCCGGACGCCGCCGGCCGCGGCGGTCGTTCCGGCGGCGGCCGCCTGGGCGGTGCCGAGCCCCGCGAAGGAGGCCAGTGCTCCGGCTGCCAGCGCGGCCGTGGCGGCGGCTGCGATGAGGGGTTTACGGATGTGCATGAACTGCCTCCGGGGGGTGGGAGGGAGAAACAAGAAGTTCAGGTGGGAGAAGTGATAGCGATCACCGCTCCCCCGAGTCAATGGTTTGGACCAAAGAAGGACTAGACCACTGCTCCGGCAAATCCCCTCGTCAGAGACGTGAGCGCACATCAGAAACCGCCCGCCACCCCGGGTGACGAGCGGTTTAAGGGTGCCTTAGGACACCCTCCGGCAAGGTTTCGGCAACAAACCAGCCGAACCCCGTTCATGCCTTCTCAGAGTTGGTCCGCCCCCTCCTGCGGCATCCCGTACGCATCTGCGACGAGCGCATACGAACGCAACCGGGCCGCGCCGCCATGGGCGTTGGCGGTCAGCATCAGCTCGTCGGCGCCCGTCCGCTGCGCCAGCCCGTCGAGGCCGGCGCGGACCGCGTCGGGGGTGCCGTGGACGATGGTGGAGAGCCAGCCGTCCACGAACTCCCGCTCCGGCGCCGAGAAGGGGTACGCCGCCGCCTCCTGCGGCGAGGGCACCAGCCCGGGCCGCCCGCTGCGCAGCCGCAGCATCGACAGGGCTCCGGTGAGCACCTGGGCGCGGGCCTCGGCCTCGGTGTCGGCGGCCAGCGCGGCGACCCCGATCACGGCGTAGGGGGCGTCCAGCACGGCCGAGGGCCGGAAGCTCTGCCGGTACAGGTCGAGTGCCGGCAGGGTGCCGGCGGCCGAGAAGTGGTGGGCGTACGCGAAGGGCAGGCCGAGCTCTCCGGCGAGGCGGGCGCTGAAACCGGACGAGCCGAGCAGCCACAGGGGCGGGCGCCCGACCGGGCCCTGGACCGGGCCGGGCACGGCGTGGACCCGGGCGTACGGGTGGCCGTCGGGGAAGTCGTCGTCCAGGAAGCGGGTGAGCTCGGCGAGCTGCCGGGGGAAGCCGTCGGCGGCCTCGTCCAGGCGCCCGGGCCCGCGCAGGGCGGCGGCGGTGCGGCCGTCGGTGCCCGGGGCCCGGCCGAGCCCGAGGTCGATCCGCCCGGGGGCGAGGGCCTCCAGGGTGCCGAACTGCTCGGCGACGGCCAGCGCGGCGTGGTTGGGCAGCATGACCCCGCCCGAGCCGAGCCGGATCCGCGAGGTGTGCGCGGCCAGGTGGGCGAGGATCACGGCGGGCGAGGAGCTGGCGACCCCCGGCATGGAGTGGTGTTCGGCCACCCAGTGCCGGTGGTAGCCGCGGGACTCCGCGAGCCGGGCGATCGCCACGCTGGTCCGCAGCGACTCGTGCGCCGTGCTGCCCGCTCCGACGGTCACCAGGTCCAGGACCGAGAGCGGCACGGGCGCCCGGCCCCGGGCCGTACCGCGGATGCCGTCCCGGCTGCCCCGACCGCCCCCGGCGTCCCCGCCGCCGCGACCGCTCCGGCCCTCCGGTCGCTGCACGTCCGCGTCCCCGGTGTCACTCATCGTCGCTCCCGTCACGTTTCCGCCGTCGTACGGAGTCGGAGTGACGTCCGTACGAAGAATTCGAACCGTGCGCGGACGCCGGGCATTCCCGGCACACCGGGACAGTGCGCGTGACCTTGGCATATGCCAGGGGAGTAGATCCAGGCGGAGCGACGTGATCTGGCCACCAATCTCCTCAACAGGCGCTCCACATGGGCCTCTTGATGGCTATCGTGGTAGGGCAAGCGGTAACAACCTGCTAGGGGGAAACCGTGGCGCTGAAGCCCGAGCCGACCGCGCCGTTCCACTCGGTGCAGTACGCACTGCGCGTACTCGAAACGATCGCCCGGCACACCGGCGGTGTGACCGACGCGCAGATCGCGCGTGAGACCGGCCTGCCCGCGGTCCACCTCGCCCCGATGCTGCTCATGCTGCGCCGGGAGGGGTACGTCCTGCAGGTGTCCGACGGCGCCTACGCCATCGGGGACTCCCTCGTCCTGCTCGGCTCCGGCACCGACCGGCAGCAGGCCCTGACGGACAAGCTCCAGGAGACCCTGGACCGGCTGCGCGACTCGGTCGGCGCGGCCGTCTACATCAGCCGGTACGTGGACGGCGAGGTCAGGATCACGCAGTTCGCGGACAGCCCGCGCACCCCGAAGGTCCACGAGTGGGTCGACTTCCGCTCCGCGGCGCACGCCAGCGCGGTCGGCAAGTGCCTGCTCACCCAGCTCGACCTGAACGGGCGGCGCGACCACCTCTCCCGGCACAAGATCGCCCGGCTCACCTCCAAGACGATCGTGAACGAACGGATCCTCTTCTCGAAGCTGGACGCCCAGCCGGCCACCGTGCCCATGCTGGACCTCCAGGAGTACGCCGTGGGCACGGTCTGCGCGGCCGTCCCGATCACGGCCGGGGCGGCGGTGGGCTGCCTGGCCCTGTCGATGCCGGTCGAGCACGCGCACCGGCTGCGGGCCGCGGCGGACGCACTGAACCGCAAGGCCGCGCCGCTGCTGCTGTCGCTCACGCTCTGAGGCCCGGGCCCCGGGGCCGGATCGCCCGGAAAACACTTCGGGCGGTTCCCGGTAACCGGAAACCGCCCGAAGGACAGGTGCGCCGCCAGGGACTCGAACCCCGGACCCGCTGATTAAGAGTCAGCTGCTCTAACCAACTGAGCTAGCGGCGCCTGCTGACAGAGAAAATACTACCCGGTCCTCAGGGGTGCTCAAAACCATGGCCCGCAGCCCCCTGCGCGCCGCCGGGGCGCCCTCCCGCACTCCGGTGCGGATGCAGCAGGGCGGCCCGGCCCTGCGCCTCGTAGGCGGCGAGCAGCGCGCTCAGGTCGCCTTCGTCGAGGCGGCGGTACGCCGGGGACCGGTCCGGGCGCCACCACACCGGGTCCGGGCCCCCCTTCCCCTCCCCCGACCGGGGGAGGAAGCCCGCGCGGCGCAGGGCCACCCGGTGGACCTTGTTCGTGGCCGTGACCGGCATGGCCGCCAGCACCCGGACGTAGCGCGGGGCCATCTTCGTGCCGAGGTCGGGCTGGGCGGCCAGGAAGGCCTCGAAGGCCGCCGGGTCGAAGACCTCTCCCTCGCGCAGGGCCAGGGCCGCCATGACCTGGTCGCCGGCGACTTCGTCCGGGACGGCGTACACGGCGACCGCCGCCGCCCGGGACCAGCGGGCCAGGATGTTCTCGATCACCGCCGCGGCGAGGTTCTCGCTGTCGACGCGCAGCCGGTCGTCGGTGCGGCCCGCGAAGTAGAGGAAGCCCGCCGCGTCCCGGAAGAAGAGGTCGCCGGTCCAGTACCAGCCGCCGCGGGTGCGGGCGGCCTCCGCCGCGGGGTTGCGCCAGTAGCCCTCGAAGAGGCTGCGACCCCGGTTGACCAGCTCGCCGATGGCCTCACCCCCGTTGAGCAGGCGTCCCTCGCCGTCCAGGCGGGCGGCCGGGCACTCCCGGCCCGTGTCCGGGTCGATCACCGCCAGGTCGTCCCCTTCGCCCGCCCGGCCCAGGGCTCCCGCGGGGGTGTCCGGGGTCCTCTGGACGGAGGCGCCGCCCTCGGTGGCCCCGTACCCCTCCACCAGCCGGACCCCGAACCGCTCGGCGAAGCGCGCCGCGTCCACTGCCCCGGCCTCGGTGCCGAAGCCGAGCCGCAGGCGGTGGTCGCGGTCCTCGGGGCGGGGCTCGGTGGCCAGCAGGTACTGGATCGCGCGGCCGACGTAGGTGAAGTAGGTCGCCCGGTAGGCCCGTGCGTCGTCCAGGAACGCGGAGGCGGAGAACCGGCGGCGCAGGGCGACCGCGGCGCCGCCCGCGAGCGCCGGCAGCCAGTCGGCGATCACCGCGTTGCCGTGGAAGAGCGGCATGCAGACATAGTGGACGTCGTCGGGGGCGACCGAGAACTGCCGGGCCAGGGAGTGGCCGGCGGCGGCCAGGCGGCCCTGGGTGCAGACGGCCGCCTTGGGGGCCCCGGTGGAGCCCGAGGTGAAGTAGAGGAGCAGCCGGTCGGCGGGCCCGGGCGGGCGCAGTACGTCCTCGCCGGGCTTGGCGGATGCACAGGGGGCGAGAAGGGCCTCGTACTCCTCGGTGCCGGTGACCAGGAGGCGGACGCCGGGCAGGTCCAGGCCGCGCAGCAGGGGCAGGTGGGCCCGCTCGGTGACCAGGATCCGGCATTGCGTGTGGAGGATGTCGCGGGCGAGCTCCGGGCCGCGGCGGGTGGGGTTGATGCCTGCGACGGCGGCCCCCGCGAGGGCCGCCGCGCCGAGCCAGTGGGGGAACTCGGGGACGTTGTCGAGCAGGATTCCCAGGTGCGGTTCGGCCCCGGGCGGCATGAGGTCGACGAGGAGCGCGGCGCGCGCGGCGGCTTCCCGGGCGGCCTGGTGACGGGTGAGGACGGCGCGCTCGGCGCTGTCGGGGTCCTCGTACATCAGGCCGGGCCGGTGGTCGCCCCACTGGCGCGCGATGAGCTCCGCGACGGTCTCGGGTGCAGTCGTCGTCCGCATGCCGCCGGAGGTTAGCTGACGCTGCGTCAGAATTGAACGTCGGAGCAGGAGTAGAAGGCCATGGCGGTGTCGTTCACGGTCCAGACGGCGAGGATCATGTGCCGGCCGGTCTTGCCACCGGGCATCGCACCCTGGTGGACGGTGGTCATCGGGGGCCGGGCGCCGTTGTAGGCGACCGTGAGGAAGGGCTGGGAGTCGAGGGAGGCGCGGGTCAGGGGCTTGGTGGGGTCCCAGCCGTTCCTGGTGACGTAGTACTTGAAGTCGGTGGTGGAGTGGTTGGCGGTGAACTGCCACCGGAAGGCGTAGCTCTGGCCGCTGGTGACCTTGGTGGTGGGCCAGGTGCCGCCGCGCTGGTCGTCGAGTTCGGCGAACTGCGGCAGGCCCGCGGAACAGATCTTGCCGTCGGCGGGGCCGGCGGCCGGGAAGCCCTTGAAGCCCTCGACGCTCTGCGGCTCCCACTGGATGGCGCCGCAGTTGGCGACCGTCTTGTTGGCGCAGAGCTTCTGGCGGCTGATGGGGGTGTCCGTGTAGCCGTGGCTGCTCGCGCTGGGGGCGCCGAGCAGGGTGATCCCGGCGACGAGGCCGAGGCCGAGCGCGGCGGCGCCGGCCCGTCCGGGCATGCGGAAGTGACGCATGATGCTCCTTGAACGTGGGGGGAGTTCGGCAAGAGCGTGCGCACGCGTGGGGATGAAGTGCCTCGGTGGAGATTCTTCAGGTCTAGACCAAGTCCCAGATTATTGACGAGAGTTGGCCATGTCCATACCAATGCCGGAACGGGTGGTCCGGTAGGTTCCGGCCACCCGTCCGCATCTGCCGCCCCCGGCCGCCCCGGCTACTCGTTGCGGCCCGTGTAGAAGGCCACCGTGAGGTCCTTCACCAGGGCCTTGCGCTCGTAGTCGTCGAGCTCGACGAGCCCGCGCGAGGTCAGCCGGTGCACGGTGTCGTCGACGGCGTCCACCACCGAGGTCAGCACGCTGTCCCGGTGCTTGGCGTCGATCGCGGCGACCCGGCGGCGGCGCATGGCCTCGGCCACCTCGGGGGCGTACTCGATCCGGGTCGGCTGGGCCGAGAACACCTCGATCCCCACCGCCTCGGTCTCCGCCGCCAGCATGCGCGTCAGCGCCTCGCCGACGGCCTCGGCGTCCCGCAGGGTCGGCGCGTCCTCGTGGAAGGCGTCGGCGGGGAGCTGTGAGAGCACCCGGGCCATGGCCGATTCCACCTGCTCGGCGAGGTAGTCGACGTGGTCCTCGACTCCGAGGGTGGCCCGGGCCGTGTCCCGGACCTGCCAGACGACCTGGACGACGACCTGCAGCGCGAGCCCGCCCGCATCGACGGCGGGCATCGGCTCGCTGCGCCAGTGCCGCAGGCGCACGTCGACCCGGCGGCGCAGCAGCAGGGGACTGATCCAGGTCAGGCCGGTGCGGCGGACCGTGCCGCGGTAGGCCCCGAAGAGGGTGAGCACCCAGGCGTGGCCGGCGCGGGCCCGGCCGAGCCCGCCGAGGGAGAGGAGGGCGACGATCCCGAGGAAGGCGAGCGGGGGCCAGTGGGTGGCGCGCAGGCCCTGGTAGGCGCGGGGGGCCCCGCCGAAGGCCGCGACCAGCGGCGCGGGGACCACCCCGGCCCGCCAGAGCACGGCCATGCAGCCGGCCAGGGCCAGGCAGCCCACCCCGACGCCGATCCAGCCGGGCAGGACGGGGCCGCGGTGCTCGCGCAGCCGGTCGTCGCCGCGGGGCGCACGGCGTACGGGGACGGGCCGCGGGGCCGCTGCGGGGCGGGGGGCGGCCGGGCCGGGCCGGCCACCCTGCACCCGATGCGGCTGCGGCTGCGGCTGCGGAGCCGCGCGGAACGGGAGGTGGACCGGCACCTCGGTGACGGCGGAACCCCGGTGGGGTGCGGCGAGGACGGGCAGGTCCTGGGTGTCGTCCTCGGCGGGGGCGAGCCCGCGCGCCACGGCCTGGGCCACGATCTCGACGACCCCGGGACCGGGGACGCCGCGGTACGCGGGCTCGGGCTCGGGAACGGTCCGGGGCTCGGGCTGCGGCTCCGGCTCCGGCTCGGGGCCTGGGCCGGGGTCGGGCTCCGCGCGCGCCGCGGGGACTTCGTACCCGTGCCCGGGCCCGTCGGCCTCGGCCAGGGCCACGCCCCCGCGGTCACCGGACGGCTGTGCCTGGGTCGGGGTCGGGGCCGGGGTCTGCGCCTGGACCGGGGCGTTCGGCTGGGGCTCGGGGGCCTCGGGCTGGGGCTCGGGCTCGGGCCCTGCGGTCGCGGGGGTCGCCAGGGCTGCCCCCGGCGGGAGGCTCCCGGTGGCGCCGTCCCCGCCCCATGCCTGCGGAAGGCCGAGGGCGGCGGTCGCGGAGCCCGTCGCCGGCCCCGCCGTGGCGAAGGCCGGGGCCTCGGCGGCGGCCGGGACGGGCCGGGGCCGGCTCCCGTCCGGTGCGCCGGCCCCTGCCGGGTGGCCCGGCGCCGGGTGGCCCCCGGGGGCGGACCGGCCCGCCGGGACGGCGTGGTGGCCGTCGCCGCCGGGCGCCACGGGCCCGGCGGCGACGGTCCCGGCGGTCGGGGCGGTCGGGGCGGTCGGGGCGGTCGGGGCGGTCGGGGCGGTCGGGGCCTCGTACGCGGGGGCCGGGGCCGCCGGGGCCTCGTACGCGGGGGCCGGGGCCGCCGGGGCCTCGTACGCGGGGGCCGGGGCCGCCGGGGCCTCGTACGCGGGGGCCGGGGCCGCCGGGCGGGCGGCGGGTCGCGTCGGGAGGATGCGGAGGGTGCCCGTGGTCGAGGTGGTGCGCGTGGGGTACATCGTTACCTCCGTCATGCGAACAGCCGGCGCCAGGTTTCCGGGCCCGGGTAACCGTCGGCCGAGGCCCCGCGCCAGCCCTGGGCGCGCTGGAAGGCCTCGACGGCACGGCGGTCGGCCTCGCTCCAGCGCGGGCCCGGGCCCGACGCGTAGAACCGGCCGAAGCCCTTCTTCACGAGCTGGCGGCCGAGGGCGGCGACCGCCTCGTGGGTGCTGCCCGGGCGGAAGGCGGCGAGCCCCGGGTAGGCCCGTACTCCGCCCGGGCCCGGCGCTCCGTCGACCAGCGGCCGGACGTCCTTGCCCTGGCGCTGGACCAGCAGCCGCCAGGTGTGCTCGCCCGGGATGCCGTCGGCTTCCGCGCCCGTCCAGCCCTGGGCCTGCTGGAAGGCCTGGGTCGCCAGCCGGTCGTGCTCGCTCCACGTCCGGTCGGCCACCCCCTTGGGGTAGAAGCGGTACGCACCGCGGTCGATGAGCATCCGGCCCAGCTGCGCGACGTGGTCGTTGACCGCGCCGGGCCGGAACTTCGCCGCGCCCGGGAACGGCGTCGCGTCCCCCGGCTTGACGCCTCCCGTCTCGCCGGCCGGCGGGACCCCGTTGAACCGGTACGGGAGGTACTTCGTCGAGTTGCTCCAGTACCCGTAGGGCGTCGCCAGCCTGCGTGTCGTCGGCCGGGTCTGCTCGTAGGCGACGTAGTGCGTGCGGGTCCCGTCCACCCAGCCGCCGAAGAGGACGACGTGCGAGCCGTTGCTCGGGTCCGCCGGGTTGTGGAAGAGGAGCATGTCCCCCGGCAGGAGCTCCTCCTTGGTGATCCGGGTCGCGAAGCGGTCGAGGCTGCCGGTCCACTCGTTCGAGCCGAGGTTCCAGGCCATGGAGACATAGCCCGAGCAGTCCTGCCGGTACCCGTCCGTCCAGTACTCGGACATGCTGTACGGGACCTTCGCGTCCAGCCACAGCTTCGCCCGGTTGATGATCGTCGCGCGGTCGATCCGCCTGACCGCCCCCGGCGCGGCGGGGGCTCCCGGCTTGCCGACCGTCGCCTTGGGGCCGTGCAGCGGGGCGCGGCCGCCCTGCGGTGTGCCGGGGTCGTCCTGGGCCGCGGCCCCCGGCGTCGGAGCGGCCGGCGCCGCGGCGGCGGCGGCCCCACCGCCCAGGACCATGCCCGCGGCGGTGGCCAGGACCAGCGCGCGGCGGGCGCCGCGGGCGGCCGGATGCCCCCCGTCCCGGAGCGGTATGGCCCGCGCGCGGGCGAGGGACCGGCGGCGCAGGGCGCACCCCTGGCACGCGCAGTCGGCCGCGGGCTCGTACTCCTCGAATGCGGGCATCGGCATCTGCACTCGCGTCGGCGGCTGCATCGTCATGCGGTTCCGTCCACTCCCCTACTCGTCCACTGGTCGGCCGGAACCACATCTGGCGGGTCATCAGATGCGGTACGGCAGACATATCGTGCACGATGGAGTGCCCAAACATGGGTTAATCGGACAATGCGGGCGTGGCTGGTCATGAGCACCACTGGAGGTGGGGTAGAGTTTTCCCTGTCACCAAGCGCCGCTAGCTCAGTTGGTTAGAGCAGCTGACTCTTAATCAGCGGGTCCGGGGTTCGAGTCCCTGGCGGCGCACAGACGGGAAAAGCCCCGCAGCGAAAGCTGCGGGGCTTCTTCGTTCCCGGATCCGCTCGCGCGGCCCGCCCGGCCGCCCCTGCGGGGCTATGCGGCCGTGCCGCCGGCGCCGGCTCCCGAGCCGGTCAGGTAAGCCGAGACCACCACATTGGCCGTGTACTCCTTGGCCGCCTTGTCGTAGCGCCCGCCGCAGGTCACCAGGCGCAGTTCCGCCCGCCCCTTCACCCGCTGGCCGTACGCCTTGTGCGGGTCGAAGCCCTTGCGCTCGTAGACCCGTACGTCCTCGATGGTGAACTCGGCGACCGAGCCGTCCGCCCGCACCACCCGCACCTTCTCGCCCGGCTGCGCCGAACTCAGGCCGTAGAACACCGCCGGCTTCGACTGCGTGTCCACGTGCCCCACCATCAGCGCGGCCCCCGCCGCGCCCGGCTGGGTGCCGGCACCCCACCAGCCCACCGTGCCCGGCCGGTCGTCCGGCGGCGGCTCGATGGCGCCGTCGCCGTCCAGGCTGCGGGCCACCACCGGCGCCTGGATGCCTATGGACGGCACGTCGACCCGCTGCGGCAGCGCAGCGCCCAGCGGGGCGTGCGCGGCCGGGAGTCCCGGACCCACCGCCCCGCCGGCCTGCCCGGCCGTCGTCGCGGGGACCCCGGTCAGCTGGCGGCCCCACAGCCACAAGCCCAGCACCAGGACCGACCAGGCGGCGAACGTCAGCAGCCGCCCGCCCGCCGGGGCCCTGCCCTCGCTCATCCGCCGCTGCGGCGACGGCGCAGAGTCAGCGCCCGGCCCGCCACGGCCAGTGTCGCGGCGGCCGCGAGGACGGCGCCGATCAGGGTGTGCGGCAGCCCCGGGCCGTCCTGCTCGTGGCTCTTCTTGGCCGTCGCCGCCAGCCGGGTCGTCTCGGCGACCTCGGCGGACATGCCGCCGCCGCCCGCGTGGACCGGCCACACCGGCGAGCGGTGCGGGTCGGGGCGGTGCTCACGCCGGTGCACGACCTCGATGGAGCCGTGGACCTTGCCGTCGTGGCCGTCGCAGGTCACCCGGACGGAGTGCCAGCCCGGCGAGGCGTGCGAACTGATCATGGCGTCGCCGAAGAGCGGGCTGCCGCCCCCGTTGCGGCCGTGCAGGTCGGCCTCGCCCACGAAGACGGCGGACTTGGCGGCGCCCGTGGTGCCGTTGCAGCCGTGGACGCGCAGCTTGACCTGCGCCCCGGGCTCGGCCGGGTTCGGATCCGCCGAGATGCTGCCGCCGCCCCCGCGGTCGCGGTCCTCCTCGCCCGCGAGGGCGAGGGGCGCGGTCGCGACGGACAGGGCCGTCAGGGCGACGGCCACCCCGGCGGCACGGACGGCGATCGGAACACTGCGCATGGTGAACCTCCTCACCAAGGAGATTCACGCGCACCGCGCCGCTCCGCATCCCCAGCAGCGCCGTACGGGTCAGTCGCACGCGCCGGCCGTACGCGCCGGCCGTACGCGTCAGTCGTACGCGTCAGTCGTACGTGTCGGCCGTACGCGTCAGTCGTACGTGTCGGCCGGGCGGGCGTCGGACCGTCAGACCAGGTCGACCAGGTCGGCGATGGAGTCCACGGTCTTGGTCGGGCGGTAGGGGAACCGCTCGGTGTCGGCCCGGGAGGTCAGGCCGGTCAGGACGAGGAAGGTCTGCATCCCCGCCTCCAGCCCGGCGAGCACGTCCGTGTCCATCCGGTCGCCGATCATCGCGCTGGTCTCGGAGTGCGCGCCGATGGCGTTCAGGCCGGTCCGCATCATCAGCGGGTTGGGCTTGCCCGCGAAGTAGGGCTGCTTGCCGGTGGCCTTGGTGATCAGCGCGGCGACGGCTCCGGTGGCCGGCAGCGGACCCTCGGTGGAGGGGCCGGTCTCGTCGGGGTTGGTGCAGATGAAGCGGGCGCCGGCGTTGATCAGGCGGACGGCCTTGGTCATCGCCTCGAAGCTGTACGTCCGGGTCTCGCCCAGGACCACGTAGTCGGGCTCGTGGTCGGTGAGGACGTAGCCGATGTCGTGCAGGGCGGTGGTCAGGCCGGCTTCGCCGATGACGTACGCCGTGCCGCCGGGGCGCTGGTCGTCGAGGAACTTCGCGGTGGCCAGCGCGGAGGTCCAGATGTTCTCGACGGGGACGGCCAGGCCCATGCGGCTGAGTCGGGCCTGGAGGTCGCGCGGGGTGTAGATCGAGTTGTTGGTCAGCACCAGGAAGGGCTTGCCGGAATCGCGCAGCCGCTTGATGAAGGCATCGGCCCCCGGGATCGGGGTGCCCTCGTGGATGAGGACCCCGTCCATGTCGGTGAGCCAGGATTCGATCGGCTTGCGCTCTGCCACTGGACTGTTCTCCGCTCTCGGTGGCCGTGACCCGTGACCCGCGGCCTCGGCTGCGGCCGCTGGTCTGTACCACCCTATCGGGGCCCGACCTCGGACGCCGTCGGCGTCCACGCCCCGGACCGCGCCCGCCCCGCAGCGGCGTCCGGGGCGGCGTCCGGGGCGGCGTTCGGGGCGGTCGGAGGGCAGCGGCGGGGTCAGCCGAGCCGGACGTCGGCGACGGTCCGGTACCGGTTGTTCGTGCCGGTGCAGCGGAAGCGGAACCGGACTTCGGTGGTGCCGGCCGGAATCCGGAGCGGGACCGGCTCGGCCCGGGCGAGGGCGTCGGCGGGCCAGGTCCGGGGGCCGGCGTACGGGACCGGGGCGGAGGGTCAGCGAGCCGTGCGGCGCAGGCGCCGGGCCCCCAGCAGCAGACCGCCGCCGGTGGTCAGCGCGGCGACCGCGCCCGCCCCGTACGCCCACTCGCGGGGCCCGGTGTGCGCCAGCGATCCCGCCTCGGCCGAATCCTCGGGGCCCTCGACGGAGAACCGGTAGCCGCCGGAGTCGCCGACCCAGTCGCCGTCGTCGCCCTTGCGCTGCACGAGGGCGGCGTCGGCGACGACCTCGCCGGTCGGGGCGTCGGGGGCGAAGGAGAGGCCGACCTTCACGGTCAGCGAGCCGCCCGGGGCCACGGTGAAGCCGGGGAAGGCCTCGCCGCCGTCGAAGACGGCGATGACCTCGTCGCGGTCGGTCCCCTCCAGGCTGACGGGCAGCACGCCGCCCGGGGCGCCGAACTCCATCCGCAGGTGGGCGGGGCGCAGCAGGCGGGCCTTGTCGGTGAGGACCACGACGGGGTGGATGGCCCGGCACTCGGAGTCCGTGGAGTTGGTCAGGTCCAGGTACCAGGTCTGCGGTTCACTGCCGGTGCGGTAGACGGCCGGGCCGCCGCGGATCCGCGCACCGATCGGGAACGCGGTGCTCTTCCCGTCCCCGCAGGTGGCCTCCGCCCGGGACGGCAGGGCGGGGGCGGGACGCGCGCCGCCGCCAGTACCGACGTCGGCCCTGGCAGCCGCGGCGGCCGGAGCGGTGGACCCGGCGCCGGCGAGGACGGCGGCGGAGAGTACGGCGGAGAGGGCAAGGGCTTTGCGCAGTCGCATGGAAGACCTTCGCTGCTCGCCGGACGGGACGATGATCGGACGAGGTGACCATCACCCCGGCCCTGCCCGCACCCTCCCACGCACGCGCGAACCCGGGTCGCACGCCGCGCCTGGGTCGTACCGGTTTACGCCCGTATGGCGGCGAGGTCAAGGGGGCGGCGGCGACGGGCGGTTGCCACGGCCGGGAGGGCTCACCGCGGGGGCGGGACCGTCGGGTGCGGCCTGCGGTTCATCGCCGGGCGGGACCGTCAGCTGCGCGGCGAGTCGCCGCGGGGGCGATCCCGTCAGGTGCGCGGCGGGACGGGTCGCCGCGGGGGCGATCCCGTCAGGTGCGCGGCGGGACGGGTCGCCGCGGGGGCGAGGCCTTCGGGTGCGCGGCGGGACGGGTCGGCGCGGGGGCGGGGCCGTCGGGTGCGGCCTGCGGTTCATCGCTGGGCCGGTCCCGTCAGGTGCGGCCGAAGAACGGGGCCAGGAGGAGCTGTGCCGCGCCCTCGGCCACGCCGGTGGCGGCCACGGCGACCTCGGGCGGCGGCTGGGTCAGGGCGCGCGCCGCCAGGACCGCCCGCACCCCGGACACGAAGACCTCCGGGGCCGCCGCCACCACACGGCCGCCCAGGACCACGCGTTCCACGTCCAGCAGCGCGACCAGGTTCGCCGCGCCCTCCCCCACGATCCGCGCGGCCTCCGGCAGGTCCGCGCGGGCCACCGCCGCCAGGCACAGCACCTCCGCGCAGCCCCGCGCCCCGCAGCGGCACCGCGGGCCGTCCAGTTGGAGCACCTGGTGGCCGAACTCGCCCGCCGCCGAGCGGGCACCCCGATAGACCTCGCCGTCCAGGCGCAGCCCCGCACCGAGGCCGCTGGCGACGTGCAGGTAGACGGACGCACCGGCCTCGGCCGCGCCTCCGGCCGCCGGCCACGACCGGGGTGCCGGGCCGGCTCCGGCGGCGCCCGCATTGGTGTCCTTGTCGAGCAGGACGGGCAGCCCCAGCCACCCCTCCAGCACCTCGCGCAGCGGGAACCCCTCCCAGCTCGGGAACCCCGTCACCCGGCCCATCACCCCGGCCCGGTGGTCCAGCGGACCCGGCGCGGCCGCGCCCACCCCCAGCAGCGGCGGGCCGGCCGGGTCGCAGACCCGCCCGACCGCCCGTACGACCGCCGCCACCACGGCGTCCGGCCCCGCGCCGAAGTCCAGCGGGCCCGCGCACTCGGCGAGGACCCCGCCCGCGAGGTCCACCCGTACCGCCCGCAGCTCGTCGCGGTCCAGGTGCACGCCCACCGCGTGCCGGGCCCCGGCTTCGAGCCGCAGCAGGGTGCGCGGCTTGCCACCGGTGGACGCGGCCCGGCCCGCCTCGGCGACCAGACCCTCGGCCGCGAGCCGCACCATGATCTTGCTGACGGCCTGCGGGGTGAGACCCGTACGGGCGGCCAGTTCGGCGCGGCCCCGTCCCGCCGGGCCCGCGGCACGCAGCAGGTCCAGCACGAGCGCCTCGTTGTACCCGCGCAACGCGGGCAGGTTCACTCCCCCACGCGTCTCCCCGCTACCCCTGTTCACCTGGTCATTGTCCACCTTCCTTGCACTTTGACAACACTGTTGCCAAAGTGGGCTCATGAATGCCACCGACTCCGCCACCCCGCTCCGCGTCGGCCTCATCGGCTACGGACTGGCCGGTTCCGTCTTCCACGCCCCCCTGGTGGCCGCCACCGACGGGCTGCTCCTCGACACGGTCGTCACCTCCGACCCGGACCGCCAGGCCCAGGTGCGCGCCGCATACCCCGGCGTCCGCATCGCCGCGTCCGCAGCCGAGCTGTGGGCCCGCAACGGGAGCGGCACGAAGGACCGGGGCGACCGGGGCGACGAGTCCGGCGGGGGCGGGGAGGGCGGTGGTGAGGGCGCCGGCTCCGCGCCGGCCCTCGACCTCGTCGTGATCGCCTCGCCCAACAAGACCCACGTCGCGCTCGCCACCGAGGCGCTCCGCGCCGGCATCGCCGTGGTCGTGGACAAGCCGCTGGCCGCCACCGCCGCCGAGGCCCGAGAACTCGCCGCCCTGGCCGAGCGGACGGGCACCTTCCTGTCCGTCTTCCAGAACCGCCGCTGGGACAACGACTTCCTCACCGTGCGCCGCCTGCTGGCGGACGGCGAACTCGGCGAGGTGCAGCGCTTCGAGTCCCGCTTCGAGCGGTGGCGCCCGCAGCTCAAGGGCGGCTGGCGCGAGTCCGGCGCCCCGGAGGAGATCGGCGGCCTGCTCTACGACCTGGGCAGCCACGTCGTGGACCAGGCACTCGTGCTCTTCGGCCCGGCCGTACGGGTCTACGCGGAGGCCGACACCCGCCGCACCGGCGCCGAGACCGACGACGACACCTTCATCGCCGTCACCCACGCGAACGGGGTCCGCTCCCACCTGTACGTCAGCGCCACCACCGCCCAGCTCGGTCCGCGGATGCGCGTCCTGGGCTCCCGGGCCGGATACGTGAAGTACGGGCTGGACCCGCAGGAGGCCGCCCTGCGCGAGGGGCTGCGGCCGGACGGGGACCTGCCCTGGGGCGAGGAGCCCCCGCACCAGTGGGGTCGGCTGGGCTCCGGTGAGTCCCCGCTGACCGGCGGCGGCGCCCCGGTGCCGACCGAGCAGGGCGACTACCCGGCGTACTACGCGGCCGTGGCCGCGGCCCTGCGGGAGGGCGGGCCCGCCCCCGTCACCGCCCTGGAGGCCGCGCACTGCCTCGACGTCCTGGAGGCGGCCCGCATCTCCTCGCGCGACGGAGTGGCCGTGCAGATCGGCGGGAACGCCTGAGGCACCGCCGACCCCCCGCCCGGACCGGCCGCGGCCGGTCCAGCCGTATGCGGCCAGGCACGAAGCCGTACGCGGGAGGGGCGCAGCCGTACGCGGGAGGGGCGCAGCCGTACGCGGGAGGGGCGCAGCCGTACGCGGGAGGGGCGCAGCCGTACGCGGGAGGGGCGCAGCCGTACGCGGGAGGGGGCGGGGCCGCCCCGGCAGCCCCGCCCCCTCCCGCAGCCCGGCGCGCCGGGCCGTGCCCGTGGGCCCTACGCGCCCTTGAACTCCTGGCGCTGACGGCCGAGGCCGTCGATCTCCAGCTCCACGACGTCCCCGGCCCGCAGGTACGGCTTCGGCTCCGGCTGGCCCATGGCCACGCCCGCCGGGGTGCCGGTGACGATGAGGTCGCCCGGGTACAGGGTCATGAACTGGCTCAGGTACCGCACGACCTCGCCGACCGGGAAGATCTGGTCCGCGGTGTTGCCGTCCTGCCTGAGTTCGCCGTTGACCCACAGCCGGACGTCGAGGGCCTGCGGGTCCGCCACCTCGTCGGCGGTCAGCAGCCACGGGCCGACGGGGGTGAAGGTCTCGCAGTTCTTGCCCTTGTCCCAGGTGCCGCCGCGCTCGATCTGGAAGGCGCGCTCCGAGACGTCGTTGACGAGCACGTACCCGCCGACGTGCGCGAGGCCCTCCTCGGCGGAGGCCAGGTAGCGGGCGGTGGCGCCGATGACGACGCCCAGCTCGGCCTCCCAGTCGGTCTTCACGCTGCCGCGCGGGATCAGCACCGTGTCGTCGGGGCCGACCACGGTGTCCGCGGCCTTCAGGAACAGGATCGGCTCGGCCGGCGGCTCCGCCCCGACCTCCGCGGCGTGCCCGAAGTAGTTCAGCCCGATGCCCACGACCTTGCCGATCCGGCCGACCGGCGCGCCGATGCGCAGCCCTTCCGCGTCCAGGACGGGAAGTCCGCCCGCGGCTGCCGCCTCCCGTACCCGGGACAGTACGGAGTCGTCGGCCAGCAGGCCGCCGTCCACATCCGTGATCAGGGCGGACAGGTCCCGCAGGGTCCCGTCCTGGTCGAGCAGCGCGGGGCGCTCCGACCCGACGGGTCCGACACGCAGCAGCTTCATGGGCATTCTCCCGTGGTCGTGGGTGGTCGGCCGCCGGGCGTGCCCCGCGGCCGGCCGATGGGTTGCGGCCATCGGAGGATTGGCTGATCCTCCAAGATGTCGTATCAATCCGCAAGACCCTGTTCACGTACTGGAACGCACCGCTCCCACCCCGTCGCCGCGCTGCGCGTCCTGCCCGGCGCGCTCCGCCTGCTCCTTGCGGTGCTGGAGCCAGACACGTTCGGCGACCGACCACGCGGTGGTGGTGGCCAGGTAGAGCCCGGCGGCCAGTGGCACCACGGCGGCCGTGACCAGCGTCCCGAAGGACAGCAGCGGCAGTACCCCGCCCAGCTTGCGCATGACCGCCTGCTGCTCGGCGCTCAGCTCGGGCACCCCGGCGGCCGCCCCGGCCCGCGTCCCGGTCTGCGCCGCGGCCTTGGCCCGGGTCTTGGCCGTGGCCTTGCCCTGGGCCTGGGCCTTGGCCTTGCCCTGGGCCTTGGCCTTGGCCTGGGCCTTGGCCTTGGCCTTCGGGTCGGTGGCTGCGGCTTCGGTGGCCTGCGCCGCGGCCGCGGCGGCCCGGCGGCCGCGTACCGCACTCCAGGCGGCGACCGCCGCGATAACCGCGAACAGGCCGAGGAAGACCAGCCCCTGCGGCCCGAGGAAGCCGCCGTCCCCGAGCGCCTCGGTCCAGCGGGACCCCAGCGGCGCCGCGAACAGGCGGTGCCCGAGCAGCTCGTTGGCCTCCCCGCCGATCTTCGCCGAGGAGAACGCCTGGTACATCACGAAGAACACCGGCAGTTGCAGCAGCATCGGCAGGCACCCGGCTGCCGGGGTCGCCCCGCGGAAGGCGGCACGGCTCAGCGGGTGCAGGGCGAGCCGGACCAGGACGGTGAACAGCACGATCGCGGCAGCGGTCGCGGACTGGGCGAGCACCGGCTCCAGGAGCCGGCCCAACTCAACAACAAGACGGGTGAAAACGGACACGTGGGCCCTCCGAAGGGTCGCGTCGAACATCGGAACGGGGACATGCGATGTCGGCGTGACGACCCGCGAGGGGCGCGGCAGTGGGGCAGGCCGGTCGCCATCGGGGACCGGCCGGCAGGAGGGGACACGGCGGAGAAGGACTCCGCAAGGCTCCGAGGAGGACCTTGAGGAGGATCTCCGGGAGGAACCCCGGCAGTGGACTCCGGTAGTGGACTCCGGAGTAAGCACTCCGGCACGGAGTGCTGCGCGCCCCTACGCGGCCGTCAGGACGCGGCGGCCGGGTGCTCGGGGCCGTGACCGGCCCGAGGCGTCGGGATCGCGCTGCGGCAGGAACGCCGTGCGCTGCTCGCGGTCACGGATCGCGGTGCGGATGCGGTGCGGCGGCACGGGCCGTACGAGGCGTGCGGCCGCGGCCAGGGCCTCGGCGCCCACGGCGACGGTGGCCGCGAGGGCGACCACGAAGGCCCCGAGCCCGGTTCCGGCGTCACCGGCGAACAGGGCGAGCACACCGCCGAGGAGCACCAGGGCCATCGGCGTCAGGACGGCCGTCAGCCGTGCGGTGCGGGCGGACGGCAGGCGCCCGCCGTCGTGCTGCCGAGCCATGCGGACCTCCTCCGTCTCGTCACCGGCCGACGTACCGCGCACGGACCTCCGTACGGGTCCGCCGCCGTTCCTGCTGCCCGATGGTAGCCGGTCGCCGCCCGGGACTTCAGGGGCCTGCGGACCTCAAGGTCCCCCAGACGACCAGCCGGTAGGCGGAGCTGTACTCCGGAGTACAGGTGGTGAGGGTGATGTAGGAGCCGGGCTCGCCGTACCCCTGGTCCGGTCTGACCAGGCTCCGCGGCACCGGGGCGATCACCCCGGTGTCCCGGGCCGCCGTCGTGTCGAGGATCTTCCCGACCACGTACACGTACCGGCGCCCCCGCACGTCGACGATCAGCTCGTCCCCGGCCCGCAGGCGGTTGATGTACCGGAACGGCTCGCCGTGGGTGTTGCGGTGCCCGGCGAGCGCGAAGTTCCCCGCCGCCCCCGGCTGCGCCGTCCCCGGGTACTGGCCGGCGTAGCCCTTGTCGAGCACGGCCCGCTTGTCGACCCCTTGCGCCACGGGCACGGCGAGCCCCAGCCGGGGAATGCGCAGCACGGCGTACGCCCGGTCCGGGGCGGCGGGCGGGGCGGCGGGCCGCGGGCTCGCGCTCCGGCCGGGCGCGGGTGCGGAAGCCCGGCCTGCGGCATCCGCGGGGCCGGCGGAGGCATCGGGGGCCGAGGCGCCGGCGGACGGGGCCGCGGCGGCCGGGTCCGGGGCCGGGGGCGCGGCCGCGGGCCCGGCCCCGGTCCGGTCCCACTGCTCCTCCAGAGTCCGGACCTGCTCCTGCGCCGCGGCGGCGGCCTGTCGGTTGGTCCACCACACCTGGTGCACGACCAGCAGCGCCACCAGCACGCCCAGCGTGGTCGTCACCTCGGCGCAGACCCACAGCAGAGCGGCGAGGCCGCCCGGACGCGTCCGCCGGCCGCCCCCCTGCACCACCACGGGTACGCGATCTCGCACGGCCCGCACCCTAAGTCCTCCCCCGCCAACTGACCAGCGGCAGTACGGTGTGAACCATGCGCCCCGACACGCCTGCCGAGCACATCGCCGAAGCCGAGCGCCTCATCCGCACGGCGACCCGCTACCCCGAGGACCAGGAGCCCTTGCTCCTCCAGGCCGCGGCCCACCTCGAGTTGGCCGATGCACGCGATCGGGCGAGCAGCCTGTACGACGAACTCCTCTCCTCCTCACCGGCCAACCCGCACCTGGTCAAGGCCCTTCAGGCGGCGAACCTCTGGGAGTACGGCCACGAGGCCGAGGCCCGCGCACTGATCTCCGGCATCCGCGCGGCGGCCCCGAAGGACCCGGCGCCCTGGGAGGTCATCGCGGAGGCCCTGGAGACGCACGACGAGCTGCAGGCCTCGCACGACTGCTTCACCGAGGCGGCCACCCTCCTCATCGCGGAGGAGGCCCCCCTCACCCGGGCCACCACCGCCCTGCTGACCGGCCGCCACCGGGTCCGCCGCCTGCTGGGCCTGCCGCACGACGACTGGGACATGGTCGCCGACACCCGCCACATCGGCCCGATCCCCCTCGACGAACTCCACGACCCGAAGCGCATCTGGGCCCTCGGCTCGGACGACCCGGCGGAACTGCGCGCCGAGATCGCCCGCCTGCGCGCCGAGCTGGGCGACCGCCGCGCGGCGCTCTCCCGCCCGTTCCCGGTGGCGATCCTGCACTGGCCCGCGCGCGAGCTGGCGGAGCTCCTCACCAGCTACCCGACCCTCGGCGCCGACTACCCCTCGCACGAGGCCCACCTGCTGGCCGTGGAGTCCTCGCTCCGCGCCCTGGCCGCCTCGGGCACCACCAACCTGGGCATCGTCACGGCCAGCGTCCCCTCCTACGAGGCCTTCGCCGCCTCGGAGAGGACCTCCCCGGCCTCCCCGTCCCTGCTGGCCGAGTACGCCACCACCCTGGCCGCCCGCGGCAAGGCCACCCCGTGGCCCCCCGCCCCCACCCACCCCTGCTGGTGCACCTCGGGCAAACCGTACGACGAGTGCCACGGCGCCGACATCGGCTGACGCCCCCGTCCCGGATGCGGGTCAGCTTCCGGTGCGCTGCCCGGCGGCACCGGAAGCAGGCGTCCGCGCCGGCCGGCGCTCGGCCACCAACCCGGCGATGCGTGCGGCCGCGTCCCCCACCTCCTCGTGCTCCCAGACCCGGACGGACAGCCAGCCGGCGGCCGCCAGACGGGCGTCGGTGTCCTGGTCACGCGCCCTGTTGCCCTCGATCTTGCCGCGCCAGAACGCGGCGTTGCGGCGCGGCCACGTCGCATGCGCAGGGCATCCGTGCCAGAAGCAGCCGTCGACGAACACGGCCACGCGCGCCGGCCCGAAGACGATGTCGGCCTCGCGGCGCACACCCTTGATCGGGCGCCGGTGGACGCGGTAGCGCAGCCCCGCCGCGTGCAGTGTGCGCCGCAGGGCCACCTCGATCTCGGTGTCCCTGCTCTTCTGGCGACTCATCCGAGCACGTACGTCCGGGGTGCTCTCCAAGGCTTCCACACCTCATTGTCACGGCGCCGGCGCCGGCAGCTCCAACTGCACGTGGCCGCGGGCCCGGGCTTCGGGCGGGGCGGGGCGGGTGCGGGACAGGGCGAGGAGGGCGCGGACGGCCCCGAGGACCTCCTCGGGGGTGTCGCGGATCATCGACGGGGTGGCGCTGACCACCAGGACGCCGTGGGCCTCCAGGCGCAGCCTGCGGCGGAGCGTGGCGTGCCAGGAGTCGCGGGTGTAGTGGTACTCCGCCGAATCGATCTCCAGGGCCACGCCCTCGTCGGGCCAGTAGGCGTCCGGGCTGGCCAGGAAGGCGCCGTCCGGGGTGGAGAGGCGGGCGTTCCACAGCGGGGTCGGCAGGTCGGTGGCGGCCAGGGCCTCGCGGGCGCGGGCCTCGGCCAGGGACCGGGTGCCGGCGACCAGCTCCGCCGCTGCGGCGCGTACCGCGGGGCGGGACAGGAGCCGGGAGTCGCGGAGTTCGGCGTGCAGGTCGTGCGGGTGGCACCAGCCGGCCTGGACGACGTGGGCGAGGACCGAGCGGATCCGGTCGGGGTGCGCGGCGCGGGCCGCGAAGTCGGCCGCGGCGCGCACCGGGCGGGCGCACGGGACGCCGGACACCGTGATGGTCCGCGGCCAGCGGGAGGTCGCCAGCGGGCGGACCCCGGCGGCACCCGAGAGCCGGCGCGGGGCGCGGATCAGGACGTCGGCCGGGGCGTACGGGGCTTCGCGGACCCCCAGGAGGGCCAGCGCGGCGCCGCCGGTGAGGGCGGCCGTGTCACCGGAGAGCGGATCGGAAGCGGGGTCGGCGGCGTACAGGACGGCGCCGAGGGCGCGTTGCCGGTGGTCCGGCGGCCCGGTCTGCAGGAGGTACACCCGGGGGAGCAGGCGCTGCCAGGGCCCGCCGGGGCGGGTGCGGGAGGTGATCGTGGCGGCGGGGACGCCGGAGGCGACGAGCTGGTGGCGGGTGGCCAGGTCGAACTGCCGGCGGGGCGCCGCCCCGTCCCGCCGCCGCGCTTGCCGGCGTAGCCGCCCTTGCCCACCCTGCGACTGGTCCGACCCCGGCGGTCGGTCCGGCTGCTCGGGCTGGTCCGGTCGGTGCGGCTGGTCCGGTTGCTCGGGCTGGTCCGGTCGGTGGGGGTGGTCCGGTCGGTGCGTTCGGTCCGGTTGCTCGGGCTGGTCCGGTCGGTGCGGCTGGTCCGGTCGGTGCGGCTGCCGCTGCGTGGTGATCATGCCGCGGGTATGCCCGGACGCGCCGCGGGCCTACCCCGGATGACGGGAGCGCCGCCCGGACGGCACCTCCCGCGGACCGGAACTGACCGCACCGGGCGGGACCGGGCCGGACCGGGCCCAGGCCGAGCCGGATCGGGCCGGCCGGCCGGCCGGGTCAGGCCTGGCCGGGCCTGGCCGGGCTCTGGGGTCAGCGGTTCGGGTGGTCCGGGGAGAGGAAGACGATCACGCCGGTCTCGGTGCCGGGGCGGGCCGGGACCTCGTGCCAGCCCAGCCGGCGGTAGGTGGCCACGGTGTCGGTGGCCAGACGCGAGGTCAGCAGCCAGGCGCGGCGGTCCGGGGCGTCGGCGGTGATCTCCGTCAGCAGCGCCCGGCCGGTGCCGTGGCCGCGCGCGTAGGGGCGTACGGCGAGTTCGTCTATCTCCAGGGCGCCGGTCAGGAGCTCCCGCACGCGGGCCGGGCCGAGTTGTGCGGCCACCTGCGCGTACGCGCGGTCCTTGGGGAAGGACGCGGGGGTGATCCAGCCCGTGGCGAAGCCGTCGATACCGGTCGCCGACTGGGCCAGGGCGGTACGGAACCCACGGCGCCGGGCATCGCTCTGCAGGCGGCTCGCAAACTGGCGAATGGTTTCTTCGCCTTCGTTCCACGGTGGGCCGGAGAAGACGTCGGCGTAGGCGTCGACCAGTTCGTCCGCGAGGTCGAGGACGGCCTGTCCGTAGCAGATCACGATGTCCTGGCTCCTGAGGTCGGGTGGGGATGTTCCCTTTGGGTGGGGAGATTGAATTTATGCCCCCCGGGTTCCACGGGCGGACACCGTACGGATCCGGAGAGTGTGCGACAAATCCCCTCCCCGCCCTCCGTGTCGGGAAACCCGGCGACCGCGTTGGGCAGCCGTGGACAGACTGCTCCGCGCGGCCGGCCGGTACGCGCTCGCCTTCCTGCTCGTCCTCGGCATCGTGGCCCTGCTGCCGCGGACCCTGCAGGACGCGGTCCCGGACGCCGTGGTCGGCGGGGCGGTGCTCGTCCTGGGATTCCCGGGCACCCGCGGGACGGCGCGACGCCCGCGTTAGCCTCATGGGGGCCGCAACTCCGCGGAGACCGCTGACAGGACACGACCGATCAGGGAGATCAGACATGGCGCGAGTACCCGGCTCCGTGCTGGCGACAGCCGGACTGCTCGGCGGATACGCCGTCGCCCGGTGGACCGGGAAGCGGCCCCTGGGCGGCGCCGTCCTCGGCGCGGCAGGGATCGCCGCGGGACGCGAGTGGCACCGGCGGAGCGGGCTGCCCGCCGCGGCCGGACTCGGGGCCCTGTACCTGGCAGGCTTCGCCGGCGCCCATCCGCTGGCCAGGAAGATCGGCGCGTGGCCGGCCGTGTGCGGGGCCGCGGGTGTCGTCGCCGCCACGTCCTGGGCCGTGGCCGAACGCGGTTGACCGGCGGCTCACGGCAGCTGACCGCGCCCCACGGCGCCTCACGGCGGCTGACGGGCGGCGGATCGGCGTACGGAGCCGCCGGCGGGGCCCGCCGTGGACGCGGCCGGCCGCTGCCTGCCGGTGGGCGCGGCTATGCGCCGAACGCCTGGGACACCGAGTAGATCAACAGGCCGGCGAGTGCGCCGACCACCGTGCCGTTGATCCGGATGAACTGCAGGTCCCGGCCGATGTGCGCCTCGATCTTCCGCGAGGTGTGCCCGGCGTCCCAGCCCGCCACCGTGTCCGTGATCAGCGAGGTGATCTCGGTCCGGTAGGTGGTGACGACGTACACCAGCGCACCCTCGATCCAGCCCTCGACCTTGCCCTGCAGACGGGCGTCGGTGGCCAGCCGGGACCCCAGCGAGATCAGCGAGGACCGCACCCGCAGGCGCAGCTCGCTCTGCTCGTCCTCCGCCGCCGACATGATCATCGAGCGGACGGCGGTCCAGGCGGACGCGATCACGTCCTGCACCTCGCCGCGCGCCAGCAGCTCCGACTTGAGCCGTTCGACACGGGCCCGGGTCTGGGTGTCCGACTGCAGGTCGATGGCGAAGTCCGCGAGGAAGCGGTCCACCGCACCGCGCGCCGGGTGCCCCGGCATGTCCCGCATCTCCGTGACGAAGCGCAGCAGCTCCTTGTACACGCGGTCGCCGATCTTGCGGTCCACGAACCGCGGGGTCCAGCCGGGCGCCCCGCCCTGGACCGCGTCCATCACCGACTCCCCGTGCGTGACCAGCCAGTCGTGCGCCTTGGTGCACACCAGGTCCACGGCCCGGCGGTGCCCGCCGTCGGCGACGACCCGCTGCAGGGTCTTGCCCATGGCGGGCGCGATCTCCGCGGTCTCGGCCCGCCGGGTGACGGCCTCGCCGACGATCTCCTGCACGTCGGAGTCGCGCAGGACGGTCAGGGCCCCGCGCAGGGCGGTGGCCAGCTCCGCGGTGACCCGGTCGGCATGCGCGGGCTCGGCGAGCCAGGCGCCGAGGCGGCCGCCGATGCCGAGGGCCTGGAGGCGGGCCTTGACCACGTCCGGGGAGAGGAAGTTCTCGCCGACGAACTCGCCGAGGGTCACCCCCAGCTGGTCCTTCTTCTTCGGGATGATCGCGGTGTGCGGGATGGGCAGGCCGAGCGGATGCCGGAAGAGGGCGGTGACGGCGAACCAGTCGGCGAGCGCACCGACCATGCCGGCTTCGGCGGCGGCCGCGACGTAGCCGGACCAGGGTCCGGCGCCGGTGTGCTCCGCCCAGGTGGCGCACACGTACACCAGGGCGACCAGCAGCAGCAGGCCGGTCGCGATGGCCTTCATCCGGCGGACGCCGTGCCGGCGCTCCTCGTCGGCGGCGCTGAACACGAAGGCTCCGCGGGCGGGGGCGGGGGTGCCGGTGCCGGTGCCGGTGCCGGTGCCGGTGCCTTCGGCGGTGGTGCGGTGGTCCACGTGGTCCTGCCTTCCCCGGGGGCGCCGGTTTGTCTGCATAGCATCCGACTCCCGGGAGGCGCGGAGAGTTCCCGCCACGCCATGTCGCTCCCGCGAGGGTGTACGGGGCGTCTGCCCGGCGGGAGCCCGCCAACCCCTGCGCGGCGGCTCGGGTGCTCTCGCCTCAATCGCCGGCGGGGCTGATGTTGCTGGGCCAGGCCCTGCCCGCGACCCGGGGCTCCGCCCGACCCGTCGCCTCAAACGCCGGCGGGGCTGTTTGTGCCGGGCGAGGCCCTGCCCGCGACCCGGGGCTCCGCCCAGCCTTTCGCCTCAAACGCCGGCGGGGCTGAATCGGCTCGACCAAGCCCAACGGTCGAAGCCCCGCCCAGCACAACCAGCCCAGCCGGCGCTTGAGGCGAAGAGCCCGGGCGCAGCCACGGCCCCGCGGCAGGGCCCCGCCCAGCAAAACCAGCCCCGCCGGCGCTTGAGGCGAAGAGCCCGGGCGCAGCCAGGGCCCCGCGGCAGGGCCCCGCCCAGCAACATCAGCCCCGCCGGCGCTTGAGGCGGAGGTCCAGGCGCAGCCACGGCTCCACAGCCAGGGCCCCGCCCAGCACAACCAGCCCAGCCGGCGCTTGAGGCGAAGAGCCCGGGCGCAGCCACGGCCCCGCCGGCAGGGCCCCGCCCAGCAACATCAGCCCCGCCGGCGCTTGAGGCGAAGAGCCCGGGCGCAGCCAGGGCCCCACGGGCAGGGCCCCGCCCCGCCCCGCCCCGCACAGCCAGCCTCGGCGGAGCCACGGGTCGGGGGTACGGCTGGTGGTGGCGGAGCCGGGGGGTGGCTTCGCTGCTACAGCTCCTTGCGGAAGCCCCCGCCGGGCAGCGGCTTCGGGGCTTTGACCTTGATCTCCACTCCGCCCCAGAACGCGAGGCCCGTCACCACCACGCGCGGAGCGCCCGGTTCCGGTGCGGCCGAGGACGGCCGGTGGTCGAAGGCGCCCATCACGCCGACGCCCCGCACGTCCACCTCCACACCCGGCGGGACGGTGATCTGGATGCCGCCCATGACGGCCACGCAGGTGATGACCACCTCGCGCTCCGCGAAGTTCGCCTCGCGCAGGTCGATCTCCCCGCCGCCCCAGAACGCCACCGCGTTGAACCGCGCCGGGACCGTCCAGCGGCCCTTGCGCTGGAACCCCGACATGACGGCCACCGCCGTCGAGGAGGATCCCGCGCCGCCGATCCGCGCCGGCCAGGCCGTACCCGTACCCGTACCCGCTCCGGGACCGGCCGCCCGGCCCGCAGGGTACGGGTCCGGCGCCGCCGGCAGGTCCCGGGTCAGCGGTTCCAGTTCCGCGTACGTACGCGAGGTGTACGCCGCCTCCAGCCGCTCCTCGAACTCGTCCATGTCGAGCCGGCCCTCGGCGACGGCGTCCCGCAGACGCTCCACCACCCGGTCCCGGTCGGCGTCCGACGCCCTCAGCTCCGGCAACGGCTTCTCCGGCCGCTCGTCACTCATGCGGACCAGACTATGCAGTCAGCCGCGGGAGTTGTACGACTTGCCCCTGACCGGCCCCTGACACCCACCCCGGCTTACCCCTGAGATCAGGCCTGGCCGGTCCGCCCCCTCAGCCCGGCCCTCACCCCGGCCCGCAGCCCCGCCCTCAGCCCCGCCCCGCGTACATCCGCGCGATCACGTCCTCGATGTCCGGCTCCCGCACCGACAGGTCCACCAGCGGGTAGCCCGCCGCCACCGCCGCCACCAGCGGGGCGGCCGACGCCCCTGCCGGGAACGCCAGCCACTGCCGCGCCCCCTCCACCCTCACCACCCGTGCCCCCGTCACCTCCAGCGGCGGAAGCTCCCGCTCCAGGTCCACCACCAGCGTCCGTTCGCTCTCCCCCGCCGAACCCGCCGCGTGCAGACCGCCCAGCGGACCGTCGTACACCAACCGCCCGTGGTCGATCACCATCACCCGCTCGCAGAGCTGCTCGATGTCCTGGAGGTCGTGCGTGGTCAGCAGCACGGTCGTGCCCAGTTCCGCGTTCAACTGCCGCAGGAAGCCCCGTACCTTCGCCTTGCTCACCACGTCCAGCCCGATCGTCGGCTCGTCCAGGTACAGCACGTCCGGATCGTGCAGCAGCGCCGCGGCGATGTCCCCGCGCATCCGCTGGCCCAGCGACAGCTGCCGCACCGGCACGTCGAGCAGCTCCGCCAGGTCCAACTGCTCCACGCAGCGCTCCATGTTCCGCGCGAACCGCTCCGGCGGGATCCGGTACATCCGCCGCATCAGCCCGTACGAGTCCTTCAGCGGCAGGTCCCACCACAGCGTCGTGCGCTGCCCGAACACCACCCCGATCCGGTGCGCGAGGCGCATCCGCTCACGGGACGGGTCGACGCCCGCCACCCGCAGCCGGCCGCCGCTCGGGGTGAGGATGCCCGTCAGCATCTTGATCGTGGTGGACTTCCCCGCACCGTTGGGCCCGATGTAGCCGACCACCTCCCCCCGCGCCACCGTGAAGCTGATCCCGTCCACCGCCCTCACCTGGCGTTTCTCCCGGCGCATCAGGCCCACCCGGCGCCGTACGTCAAAGACCTTCTCCACCCCGTCCACCGCGATCAGTGCATCCGCCATCAGCGTTCAGCTCCCCGTGCTTCGGTACGAACGGACTCCCGCACGCCAGGCCAGCGACGCGGGCAGGAAGACCAGGAAGGCGACCAGCGGACTCGCGAACGCCACCGCGTCGGGCAGTCCCAGCGGATCGGGCCGCCCCAGGACGTACAGCGCCGGCAGCCAGTTGACGAAGGCCAGCGGCACCACGAAGGTCACCCCGCGCAGCAGGTCCGTCCCGAACACCGCCGGGGGGTACTGGAGCATCGTGCAGCCGCCGTAGGTGAAGGCGTTCTGGACCTCGGCGGCGTCCTTCGCCGCGAACTGGAAGGCCGCTCCCGCCACCAGCAGTGCCCCGAAGATCGCCGCACCGCTCACCACCATCACGGGCACCAGCAGGACCCGTCCCGGCGTCCAGTCCACGTCCAGCACCGCCACCGCCCAGCACAGCACCCCCAGGCCCTGACCGGTCCGCCCCAGGCGGCGCAGCGCGAAGCGGTCCGCCGCGACCTGGGCGAGCACCGGGACCGGGCGCACCAGCATCGTGTCGAGGGAGCCGTCCCGGATCCGCTGCCCGATCCGGTCGGTATTGCCCATCAGCAGGTCCGCGAAGCCCAGCGAGGCCGAGGCGGACCCGTACAGCAGGGCGACCTCGGGCAGCGTGAATCCGCCGAGGACCTCCACGTGCGAGAACATGATGAAGATCGCCACGAAGTCGAGGAGGGTGATCGCCGCGTTCCCGAACGTCGACAGGAAGAACGACGTCCGGTAGGTCATGGTCGAGCGGATCCACATCGCCGCGATCAGCCCGTACCCGCGCAGCCCCTCCCAGGCCCGGTTGCGCCGCACCGTCCCCGGCGCCCGCGGGAGGGCGGGCTCCCGCTCCAGTACCGCCTCAGCCACCCTGGACCACGACCTTCCGCGTCGCCGCCGACTGCACCGCCCGGCCCGCACCCAGCAGGACGAGCGCCCATCCCGCCTGGAACGCCAGCGCCCGCGCGACCCCGGCCGGCCCGGCGTGCGTGCCCAGCAGCACGTCCACCGGCACTTGCAGCATCGCTGCCCACGGCAGCAGCCGGACGAACTCGCCGAAGCCGCCCGGGAACACGGTCAGCGGCAGCAGCACCCCGGAGAAGAAGATCCCGGCGACGGTGGCCATCAGGTTGATCCCCGCCCCGTCCAACAGCCAGAACGCGGCCAGGCCCAGCAGGTAGCGCACGGCGAAGCTGATGACCAGCCCGAACAGTACGGACACCAGGAACAGCACCCAGCGCACCGGGTCGGCGGGCAGCGCCAGCGGGAAGGCCAGCGCCCCCACCAGCAGCGGGACGGCGCCGCGCCCGATCAACTGGAGTGCGGCACGGCCCAGATCGGCGGCGAGCCACCACATCTGGAGATCCGCGGGCCGGTACAGGTCCACCGCGATGTCGCCCGTCCGGATCCGCTCCTGCATCTCCTCCTGGAAACCGCCCCCGAGGAACGCCCCGGCGGCCAGCAGCGACTGGCTCACCCAGACGAAGGTCAACGCCTGGGCCTGGTCGTAGCCGCCGAGGCCCGGCCGCTGGTCCCACAGCGCGACGTAGGTGTACGCCACGATGAACCCGAAGACGGTGTTGGTGAACACCCCGGCCAGCGTGGCCGTTCCGTAGGTGGCGTAGCGCCTGAACCCGCCCGCTGCGACCGCCAGGTAGAGGCGCAGCCCCTCGGCGGCGTTGCGGGCCGCCGTACCCCCCTCTGCCCCGTCCACCGCACCCCTCCGTTCCCCAGGTCGTTCCCAGACCAGCCGCACGCCGGCCGCACACCGGCCGCACGTCGGCCGTACGTCGGCCGTACGTCGGCCGTACGTCGGCCAAAGCGCGGGAGCTTAGTGCGGAGGGGCGATCCACGCGACCGCTTTACGCCCGTCCGACGCGGAATCTCCGGGCATCGGGTAGACAACATGAGGTACAGAAGTGGATATTTCGCACAGCGCCGAGGAGCCCTGGAGATGAGCGACCCGTCACCCCCACCGGGCTGGACCCCTCGAGACCCGGACGGACCCGGGGCGCACGAGCAGGGCGGAACAGCCGGTACACCCGGGGCAGCCGGTACACATGAGGCAGGCGGTGCACACGAGGCAGGCGAGGCGGCCGGTCCGCAGCCGGCCCGGCCGCCCGGCAGGAAAGGCCGCCGGCGCACCGGCTGGCGCCGCGCCCTCCCCACCTGGCGGATGGTCCTCGCCGCCCTCCTGCTCCTCGCCGTCCTGATCGGCGGCGGCCTGGTCGCCGGCTACCTGCTCGTCGACATCCCCCCGGCCAACGCCGCCGCCACCGCCCAGTCCAACGTCTACCTCTACTCCGACGGATCCCTCATCGCCCGCGACGGCGAGGTCAACCGCGTCAACGTGCCGCTCTCCCGAGTCCCCCGGACCGTCCAGGAGGCCGTCCTGGCCGCGGAGGACCGCGACTTCCACTCCGAACGCGCCGTGGACCCCAAGGCCATGCTCCGCGCCGCCTGGAACACCGCGACCGGCAAGGGCACCCAGTCCGGCTCGACCATCACCCAGCAGTACGTCAAGAACTACTACCTGGGCCAGGAACAGACCATCAAACGCAAGGCCAAGGAGTTCTTCATCGCGATCAAACTCGGCCGCGAGAAGTCGAAGGACTACATCCTTGAGGGCTACCTGAACACCAGCTACTTCGGCCGCAACGCCTACGGCATCCAGGCCGCCGCGCAGGCCTACTACGGCAAGGACGCCGACCGGCTCACCACCGCCGAGGGCGCCTACCTCGCCACCCTCCTCAACTCCCCCAGCGCCTTCGACGTCGTCTCCCACCCCCAGGGCCGCCCGCGCGCCCTCGCCCGCTGGAACTACGTACTCGACGGCATGGTCAAGAAGGGCTGGCTGACGGCCGCCGAACGCGCCGCCACCCGCTTCCCCGAACCGGCCAAGGTCCGCCCCGCCGCCGGACTCTCCGGACAGCGCGGCTACCTCGTCGAAGCCGTCAAGGACTACATCACCGGCCACGGAATCCTCGACGAGAAGACCCTCGCCGAAGGCGGCTACCAGATCACCACCACCATCGACCGGCGCCGCCAGAACGCCTTCACCGAAGCCGTCGACGGCCAACTCCTCAGCAGACTCGACCCGGAGAAGCGCAAGGCCGACCGGCTCGTCCGCGCCGGCGGGGCCTCCATCGACCCCGCCACCGGCAAGGTCGTCGCCATGTACGGCGGCATCGACTACACCCGGCAGTACGTGAACAACGCGACCCGCCACGACTACCAGGTCGCCTCCACCTTCAAACCCTTCGTCTTCGCCGCAGCCGTCGAGAACGGCTCCCGCACCCAGGACGGCCGCCGCATCACCCCCCACACCGTCTACAACGGCGACAACAGACGCCCCGTCGCCGGCGGCCGCATCCGCTACGCCCCCGAGAACGAGGGCCAGGTCTCCTACGGCAACATCACCGTCAACACCGCCACCGACCTCTCCGTCAACACCGTCTACGCCCAGATGGCCGTGGACGTCGGCACCACCAAGGTCAAGGACACCGCCCTCGCCCTCGGCATCCCCGAGGACACCCCCAACTTCGACGCCGGCCCCGCCATGGCCCTCGGCACCATGCAGGCCAGCGTCCTCGACATGACCCAGGCCTACGCGACCCTCGCCGACCACGGCCGACGCACCCCGTACACCCTGCTGGAAAAGATCACCAAGGGCGGCGAGACCATCGGCCTACCCGCCCGCGAAGCCACCCAGGCCATCAGCCGCGAAGCCGCCGACACCACCACCTCCATGCTGGTCAGCGTCGTCGACAACGGCACCGGGACCGCCGCCCTCGCCGCCGGCCACCCCGCCGCAGGCAAGACCGGCACCGCCGAACTCGACCGCTCGGCCTGGTTCGCCGCGTACACGCCCGACCTGGTCACCGTCGTCGCCATGATGGGCCAGGACCCGGACACCGGAACCCTCCAGTCCCTCTACGGAGCCCTGGGCGAACCCCGCATCGGCGGCGGCGGCTACCCGGCCCGCATCTGGGCCGCCTACACCAAGACCGCCCTCGAAGGCACCGACCCCGTCGACTTCGACCTGGAACTCCAGCCCGGCGCCGCCCAGCTCCCGCCCCCGCCGCCCAGCCAGTCCGACGCCCCGCAGGAAACCCCTGACGAGAACAGCCCGTCCCCGTCCGGACGCCCCACCCCGCCCACCCGCCCCAACCGGCCCACCACGGGGCAGACCCAGGGCGGCCAGGACAACGGGGGCCGGACCCAAGGCGGCCAGAACAACGGGGGCCAGGACAACGGCGGTCAGAACAACGGGGGCCAGACCCAAGGCGGCCAGGACAACGCAGGCCAGGACAACGGCGGCCAGGACAACGGAGGCACCGGCCAGGGCGACCAGGGCGGGACCACCGGCACCCCCGGTACCGACGGCGGCGCCACCGAAGGGCTGCGGCCCCCGTCCGCCTTCCTCGAATAGCAACGGCGTCCGCCGCCGACAGGCGGTCAGTGGCCGGAAGTCGCCTTCAAGCCGACGACGGCGACCAGCAGCAGACAGATGAAGAAGATCCGGGCGGCGGTGACGGGTTCACCCAGCACCGCCATCCCGAGCACCGCCGCACCCGCGGCACCGATGCCGACCCACACGCCGTACGCCGTACCGATCGGCAGGGTCTTCGCGGCGAACGACAGCAGCACCATGCTGGCCACGATCCCGGCGCCGGTGAACACGCTCGGCCACAGCCGGGTGAAACCCTCGGTGAACTTCATCCCGATCGACCAGCCCACTTCGAGCAGACCGGCGACGAGCAGCAGAACCCAGGCCATGACAGGCACCTCCGGAACGAGAGCGGAACGGGGTGCGTCGTCTTGTCGTCAACCCGGTACGGCGCGTCTCGTCGGGGGTTCCCCTCCACCGTAGCAAAGGGCACGGAAAAGGGCCGGTGACCTCGGCCACCAGCCCTTCACCCCCTCCACCGCACCCCCGGAACCGGACCGGGACCGGACCGGGACCGGACCGGGACCGGACCGGACCCGGACCCGGACCCTGCGTCACGGAAAGCGGTCAGAGGTACAGCCCCGTCGAGTCCTTCGACCCCTCCAGCCGCTCCGCGGCCACCGCATGCAGGTCCCGCTCGCGCATCAGCACATACGTCGCGCCGCGCACCTCGACCTCCGCCCGGTCCTCCGGGTCGTACAGCACCCGGTCACCGGGCTCGACCGACCGGACGTTCTGACCGACCGCGACGACCTCCGCCCAGGCCAGCCGCTTGCCCACCGCAGCCGTCGCAGGGATCAGGATGCCCCCGCCCGAACGCCGCTCCCCCTCGGGCACGTCGGACTTCACGAGCACGCGGTCGTGCAGCATGCGGATGGGCAGCTTGTCGTGGGTGGTGTTCTCGCTCACGCCTCGAACCTACCCGCCCCCGCCCGCCCCGTACGCCCCAGGGTCGTCACCGCCGGCGGCGCGCCGACAGCACCAGCAGCCCGACCACACCGGCCGCGAGCAGCGCCACGGGAACGATCCGCTCCACCCGCGGGGCCCCGTCCTCGTGCCGCAGGCCGTCCTTCACATCCGTCACGAGACGGTTCACCGCGACGAAGGCGCGTCCGGCGGTCTGATCGACCGTCGAGGCAGCCCTGGCCTTCGCGTCCCCGATGATCGTCTTCGGGTGCATGCGCACACCGATCTCGTCGAGCGTCTCGGCGAGCTGCTCTCGGCGGCGGACGATGTCCGCCTCGATCTGTGCGGGGGTCCTGGCTTCCGGCACCGCGCTGCCTCCGTCGTCGTGGTCTGTGGGGCGTAGTGCCCCGTGAACAGGCTGTCAGCTTAGTCTCGTGGCGTACCGATGCCCTCCCGAGGAGACTGTTGAGATGAGCGAGCGACTTCAGCCGGGCGACCCCGCCCCCGCCTTCACCCTGCCCGACGCGGACGGCAACGAGGTCTCGCTGGCGGACCACAAGGGCCGCAAGGTGATCGTGTACTTCTACCCCGCGGCGCTGACCCCGGGCTGCACCAAGCAGGCCTGCGACTTCACGGACAACCTGGACCTCCTGGCCACGGCCGGCTACGACGTCATCGGCGTCTCCCCGGACAAGCCGGAGAAGCTCGCGAAGTTCCGCGAGAAGGAGCAGCTGAAGGTCACCCTGGTCGGCGACCCGGAGAAGGAGACGCTGACGGCCTACGGCGCGTACGGCGAGAAGAAGCTCTACGGCAAGACGGTGACCGGGGTCATCCGCTCCACCGTGGTCGTGGACGAGGAGGGCAAGGTCGAGCACGCCTTCTACAACGTCAAGGCCACCGGCCACGTAGCCAAGATCATCAAGGACCTGGGCGTCTGACCCCCTCCCGCCCGGCCCGGCAGCGGCCCGCACCGATCCGGTGCGGGCCGCTCCGCTTATCCCACGAAATCCCCCGTTACCACCCCTGCACCGCCCCCGTTACTCCGTACGAGGGCCGCACAGGCGGCCGGACGGCAACGGAGGGGACGAGCATGCCGACCAGCCCTTACACGAAGGAGCGCCTGACGCAGGCGGCGAAGGGGGCCAGGACACTGTCGGAGGCGCTGGAAAGGCTGGGGGTGGACCCGGCAGGCGGCTCACGGGAGTACATCCGCGGGCGCATGAAGCGACTCGGCGTGGACGTCTCCCACTTCGAACGCGACGGGGTGAAGTGGACCAAGGACGTCCTGGCGGAGGTCGTCGCCGCTTCGACGACCCTGTGCGAAGTGCTCAGGCGGCTCGGCCTGGACATCGTGGGCGGCCACCACACGCACATCAGCCGCAAGGTGAAGGCCTTCGGCATAGACACCTCGCACTTCGCGCAGCCGTCGCGGACGACGCACACGCGGGAGAACCGCCGGCGGCGCTCCGCCGAGGAGATCCTCCGCGAGGACCGGTCCCCGGCCGCCACCAGGGTGCACAACACCAGGCTGCGCCGGGCGCTCCTGGAGACCGGACGCACGGAGTGCTGCGCCCTGTGCGGCATGGACGGCACATGGCTCGGGGAACCGCTGCGCCTGGAGATCGACCACATCGACGGCAACTGGCGCAACAACCAGGCCGACAACCTCCGGTTCCTGTGTCCCAACTGCCATTCCACGACGGACACCTACCGTGGGCGCGGCAGGGGGCGAGGATGAGGAAGCCGGCCCGCTACACGCGAGAGGTGCTGGCCGAGGCGGCGGCGCAGTGCAGGGACGTCGAGGACGTCATCGCCCGCTACGGCGTGGAGCCGCACCCCCGGAGGCTGGGGCATTACCTCATGCGGCGCTTCCGCGCCTACGGCATCGACGTATCCCACTTCCAGCGGCAGCCGGGCAAGCGGCACCAGAGACCGGACGAGACCTCGTTGCGCGACGCGGTCGCCGCGTCGGTGTCGTGGGCGGAGGCCCTGCGGCGCATCGACCGACCGGACACCCGCGCGTGGAGGACCTCTCTCATGTCGTGGGTCCGCGAGTCGGGACTGGACACCTCGCACTTCCTGGGCCAGGCACACCAGCGCGGCAGACCCGGGCCTGTTGCCGCCCGGCCGGCCGCGGAGATCCTCGTCCGCCACGGCGGGCAGCGCCGCACGAAGACCGCACTGCTGCGCCGCGCGCTCCGTGAGAGCGGCGTCCACGACGTATGTGACCGCTGCGGGACACCGCCCGAGTGGTGCGGGCGCCCGATGGCTCTTGAGGTGGACCACGTCAACGGCGACTGGAGCGACGACCGCCGCGAGAACCTGCGGCTCCTGTGCCCCAACTGTCATGCGCTGACGAGCACCTGGTGTCGAGGGGGGCGCCGCAAGCCGACTGGTTGATCTTGTATGCCCCGCACAGCCGCCTGCCGCTATCATGGCAGGCGGCTGGCGGCGGTGGCGCAGTGGCGACGCAGCAGACTTAGGATCTGTGGCCCGTGAAACGGCTTGAGGGTTCGAATCCCTTCCGCCGCACAGATACGGCCTGCGAATCGAAGGATGATCCGCAGGCCGTTCGTCATGCCACCCGTCAGCCCAGCAGTTCCCGCACCACCGGGACCAGGGCGCGGAAGGCCTGGCCGCGGTGGGAGATGGCGTTCTTCTCGGCCGCGGTGAGTTCCGCGCAGGTGCGGGTCTCGCCCGTCGGTTCCAGGATCGGGTCGTAGCCGAAGCCGCCGGCGCCGGCGGGGGCCGTGCGCAGGGTGCCGAGGAGGCGGCCTTCGACGACGCGTTCGGTGCCGTCGGGGAGGGCGAGGGCGGCCGCGCAGAAGAAGTGGGCGCCGCGGTGCTCGGGGGCGATGTCCCCGAGTTGGGCCAGCAGGAGGTCCAGGTTGGCCTTGTCGTCGCCGTGGGCGCCGGCCCAGCGGGCGGAGAAGATGCCGGGGGCGCCGCCCAGGACGTCGACGCAGAGGCCGGAGTCGTCGGCGATGGCCGGAAGCCCGGTGGCCTGGGCCAGGGCGTGGGCTTTGAGGAGGGCGTTCTCGGCGAAGGTGACGCCGGTTTCCTTGACGTCGGGGATCTCGGGGTACGCGTCCGCGCCGACCAGCTCGTAGGGGAGGCCGGCGTCGGACAGGATGGCGTGGAGTTCGGCGACCTTGCCCGCGTTGCGGGTGGCCAGGATCAGGCGGCTGGGCGTGGAGGTCATGCCGCCATTATTTCCGCCCGGTGGCGGGGCGGTGGCCGGGTCAGCCGGGGGTGCAGACCTTGGACAGTTCGCCGGCGGCGTCGGCGACGGGCTGGATGTCGGGGGTGGCGTCGCCGTTGTCGATGGAGGTGCGGACGTTCTTGACGGCCGTTTCCATGGAGTTGATGGCCTTGCCGAGGTCGGCGTTGTCGGTCTGGTCGCCGATCTTCTTGAGGTTGGTCTCGATCTGGTCGAGGGCGTTCTGGGCGTCCTGGGGGCTGTTGCCGGCCTGGGAGACCGCTTGCTGGAGGTCGTTGGCGCCGTCGGTGATGGCCACGGCGGTGTTGGCGCAGTCCATGGCGGTGGAGATGGCGTCGCATGCGGTCAGGGCGGGTATGGCGAGGGCCGCGGCGAGGGCCGCGGCGGCGATGCGGTGCGTGGGCTTGATCGGCTTCACTTCGGGGTCCCCCAGGTACGGGCGCGGGTGGTCGGGTACGTGGACGGGCGCACGGCTGTGACACCGTGCGCCCGTGTGTGCAGAGACGCCGGGGCGGGCCCGGCGGTTGCCGCGTCCTACAGTTCGAGTGCGCTGCGCTGGATGGCTTCGAGGTCTGCGCAGCCTCCGGCGGCGAGGTCGAGGAGGGCGTTGAGTTCCTTGCGGTCGAAGGGTTCGCCTTCGGCGGTGCCCTGGACCTCGACGAAGCGGCCGTCGCCGGTGCAGACGACGTTCATGTCGGTTTCGGCGCGCACGTCTTCCTCGTAGCAGAGGTCGAGGAGGGGGAGGCCGTCGACGATGCCGACGCTGACGGCGGCGACGGTGCCGGTGAGGGGTTTGCGGCCGGCCTTGATGAGCTTCTTCTGCTGGCCCCAGGTGATGGCGTCGGCGAGGGCGACGTAGGCGCCGGTGATGGCGGCGGTGCGGGTGCCGCCGTCGGCTTGGAGGACGTCGCAGTCGAGGACGACGGTGTTCTCGCCGAGCGCCTTGTAGTCGATGACGGCGCGTAGTGAGCGGCCGATGAGGCGGGAGATCTCGTGGGTGCGGCCGCCGATTTTGCCGCGGACGGATTCGCGGTCGCCGCGGGTGTTGGTGGAGCGGGGCAGCATCGAGTATTCGGAGGTGACCCAGCCTTCGCCGCTGCCTTTGCGCCAGCGGGGGACGCCTTCGGTGAAGGAGGCGGTGCAGAAGACCTTGGTGTCTCCGAAGGAGACGAGGACGGAGCCCTCTGCGTGCTTGCTCCAGCCGCGTTCGATGGTGACGGGGCGGAGCTGTTCGGGGGTGCGGCCGTCGATGCGAGACATGGGGTGAGCCTAGTCCCTGCCGGGGTGCGGGCAGACCCCGTCCGGCGGGGGCTGGGACGGGGTCTGCGGTGGTGGTGCGGGTGGTGCTGGTGGTGGGGTGGTGCGGTGTGTCCGGTCAGGTGGACGACCGGGTCACATCATGTCTTCGATGTCGGCGGCGATGGGGTCGGCGTCGGTGCCGATGACGACCTGGATCGCGGTGCCCATCTTGACGACGCCGTGGGCGCCGGCGGCCTTGAGGGCGGCTTCGTCGACGAGGTCGGGGTTGACGACTTCGGTGCGCAGGCGGGTGATGCAGCCTTCGACTTCTTCGATGTTCTCGATACCGCCGAGCCCGGCGACGATCTTCTCAGCCTTGGTGGCCATGTGTTTCTCCCTGGGTGTTACGAAGAACGAGTCTCGGCGGCCGGTGCGTGCGGGTGTTCTCGTACGCGTTCCGCGTTGTCACGGTAACGCACGGTTGGCCCAGCTACGCGAGCGCGTGACCGTGGTCTACCGAATGATGACGATCAGCAGCAACCTGCCCACAACTGGTCTACACCAGTGTGCCGCACGTCTTGCAACTGCCAAAAACGGGCCGGTCAGGGAGGACGCGATGAGCGCGAGCAGCGCTGCGGCGGCGCCGCAGCCGAAGTGGTGGAACGGCTTGTTCCAGGGCTTGCAGAAGATGGGGCGGAGCCTGCAGCTGCCCATTGCCGTCCTGCCCGCCGCGGGCATCCTGAACCGGCTGGGCCAAGACGACGTGTTCGGCAAGGACGGTCTCGGCTGGACGGACGTCGCCCGGGTGATGGCGGCGGCGGGCGGGTCGCTGCTCAATGCGGACCTGGGTCTGCCGCTGCTGTTCTGCATCGGTGTGGCGATCGGCATGGCGAAGAAGGCGGACGGTTCGACGGCGTTGGCGGCGGTGGTCGGCTTCCTCGTCTACCGGAGCGTGCTGCGGGCCTTCCCCAAGGGGTGCCCGGCGGACACCACCGACATCAAGGGCGGCTGCCTGGGGCCGGACAACACCTTCGCGGAGTACACCTTCCAGAATCCGGGGGTGTTCGGCGGCATCGTGATGGGCCTGCTGGCGGCGTGGTTCTGGCAGCGGTACCACCGGGTGAAGCTGGTGGACTGGCTCGGTTTCTTCAACGGCCGACGGCTGGTCCCGATCATCATGACCTTCGTGGCGATCGCGTTCGCCGTGCTGTGCCTGTGGGTCTGGCCGCCGATCGGTGCCGCGCTGGAGAGCTTCTCCGACTGGCTGGTGGGTCTGGGCTCGTGGGGCGCCGGCATCTTCGGGGTCGCGAACCGCGCCCTGCTGGTGGTCGGCCTGCACCAGTTCCTGAACGTGCCGGTGTGGTTCCAGTTCGGTTCCTTCACCAAGCCGGACGGGACGGTGGTGCACGGTGACATCCCGATGTTCCTGGCGGGCGACCCGCAGGCCGGGCAGTTCCTGTCGGGGTTCTTCCCCATCATGATGTTCGCCCTCCCGGCGGCGGCGCTGGCGATCACGCACTGCGCGAAGCCGCTGCGGCGCAAGGAGGTCGGGGGGCTGATGCTGTCGGTGGGCCTGACCTCGTTCGTCACGGGGATCACGGAGCCCCTGGAGTACTCGTTCCTCTTCGTGGCCCCGGCGCTGTATGCGATCCACGCGGTGCTGACGGGTGTCTCGATGGCGGTGACCTGGGCGCTGGGGGTGCACGACGGCTTCAGCTTCTCGGCGGGTCTGATCGACTACGTCATCAACTGGAGCCTGGCGACGAAGCCGTGGATGATCATCGTGATCGGCCTGGCCTTCGCCGTCGTCTACTACGCGGTGTTCCGCTTCGCCATCACGAAGTTCGACATCCCGACGCCGGGCCGGGAGTCGGACGAGGAGATCGAGGAGATGCAGAAGGAGAACGTCAAGTAGCGGTGTGCGCCGCCGGACGGACTTCCGGCCCCTGCGCCAGGCCCTCGGATCCGCGGATCCGGGGGCTTCGGTCCTGTCCGGGGGTCCCGCGGGCGGGGCGGCCGGGGTTCGCGGGCGGGGTGTGGTGCAGGCCACAGGAAATCGAAGGTTCCTTATCTAACCCTCACCGTGTTACAACTGGTCTACACCAGAATTGGTGTAGACCACGTGGGCCTGTCTGCGCTCGCGTACCCCCCTTTTTCGAGACGCCGCCGTCCCCCGGCTCGCCCTGGCGGCGCCTTGCCCACTGGAGGAAGTTGTGACGACGGCTAGCGCTGCCCCGGCAGCCGAGAAGAAGAAGGGCGCTGGCGTGATGGCCGTCATGCAGCGCATCGGGCGGAGCCTCATGCTCCCCGTCGCGGTGCTGCCGGCCGGCGCCCTGCTCATCCGCCTCGGCCAGGACGACATGCTCGGGAAGGCCTCGCTTCCCGACTTCGTCAACAAGATCGCCACGTACATGGCGGCCGGCGGTGACGCGATCATCGGCAACATGGCGCTGCTGTTCGCCGTGGGCATCGCGATCGGCTTCGCCAAGAAGTCGGACGGTTCGACCGCGCTCGCCGCGGTCACCGGCTACCTGGTCTTCGCGAAGGTCCTCGGGACCTTCACCGACTCCAGCCTGCCGCAGATCGAGAAGGTCGTCGACCACAAGGTCGTCCTCGTGGACGCGCCCGTCGACGCGAAGGTGCTCGGCGGTGTCGTCATGGGCATCGTCGTCGCGCTGCTCTACCAGAAGTTCTACCGGACCAAGCTGCCGGACTGGGCGGGCTTCTTCGGCGGCCGCCGCCTCGTCCCGATCCTCTCCGCCTTCGCGGGTCTGGCCATCGGCATCCTCTTCGGTCTCATCTGGCCGGTCCTCGGCACGGGTCTGCACAACTTCGGCGAGTGGCTCGTCGGTTCCGGCGCCGTCGGCGCGGGCATCTTCGGCGTCGCCAACCGTGCGCTCATCCCCGTCGGCATGCACCACCTGCTGAACTCCTTCCCGTGGTTCCAGGCGGGCGAGTACAACGGCAAGAGCGGCGACATCGCCCGCTTCCTCGCCGGCGACCCGAGCGCCGGACAGTTCATGACCGGGTTCTTCCCGATCATGATGTTCGCCCTTCCCGCGGCCTGCCTCGCGATCGTCCACTGCGCCCGCCCCGAGCGCCGCAAGGTCGTCGGCGGCATGATGTTCTCGCTGGCCCTCACCGCGTTCGTCACCGGTGTCACCGAGCCCATCGAGTTCACCTTCATGTTCATCGCCCCGGTGCTCTACGCCGTGCACGCGGTGCTGACCGGTGTCTCCATGGCGCTGACCTGGTCGCTGGGGATGAAGGACGGCTTCGGTTTCTCCGCCGGTGCGATCGACTTCTTCCTGAACCTCGGTATCGCGACCAAGCCGTGGATGCTGGCCTTGGTGGGCCTGTGCTTCGCCGCGCTCTACTACGCGATCTTCCGCTTCGCGATCATCAAGTGGAACCTCCCCACGCCGGGCCGCGAGTCCGACGAGGAGCTCGCCGAGCTGGCGAAGGCCGAGGCCAAGTAGGCTCCGCGCGCCCGCCGCTCTCAGGACCGAAGTCCCCGTCTTTCCCTACGAAAGGCGGGGGCTTCGGCCTGTGCGGGTTCCCTACGGTGGAACGATGACGGAACAGCGCATTCTCGACCTCGACCGTGACCGGCTCGCCGCCCTGCGGGGACGCGCCCTGAGCCGGGCCGTCGCCGCCGCCGAGGGGCGGACCATGGTGGCCGAGGTCTTCGCCGAACGGGCCGCGTTGTCCCCGCACCCGGACGGGCGCGGGGTGCACAACGCCGAGCTGGTCGCCGCGTTCGGTGCGGACATCGTCGTCCTGAACCTCATCGAGCGGGCCTGGGACGGTGAGCGGCTGCGGTTGCCGGGCCTGGGCGAGTTCACCTCGTTCACGGAGCTGGCCCAGGTGATCGGGCGGCCGGTCGGCGTGAACCTGGAGCCCGGTGACGTGCCGGAGATCCGCCGCGCGAAGCCCGAGTACGCCAAGCGGCTCCTGGGGATGGGCGCGGCGATGCTGTGCATCACGGCGAACCCGGGCACGGGCGGCTCGTACGGGGCGATGGCGCGGGTCACCGAGGAGCTGCGCCGGGGCCTGGGGGCCGATGCGGCCCTGTGGTCGGGCAAGATGCACCACGCCGGGCATCCGGAGCGGGTCACCACGGCGCGGCTGACCGCGCTGGTGGACGCGGGTGCGGACGGGGTGGTGATGCCGCTGCCCGGCACCCTGCCGGGGGTGACCCGGGAGCTGGCGGCCGAGGCGGTGGCCGCGGTGCAGGACGCGGGTGCGATCGTGATGGGCGCCATCGGCACCAGCCAGGAGGGCAGTCACGCGAACGTGGTGCCGCAGCTCGCCCTGAACGCGAAGGAGGCGGGCTTCGACGCGCACCACTTCGGGGACTCCTACGTTCCGGGGATGTGCGACCCGGAGGTGATGTACGCGTACTCGGTGGCGATCCGGGGCCGGCGGCACACCTGGAACCGGATGGCGCTCGGCGGCCGCCGGGCCCGCGCGGCGTAGCCGGGCGCCTGCCGCCTTCCGCGCCTGCCGCCTGCCGCCTGCCGCCTGCCGCCTTCCGGAGCGGCCCCGCACGGCTCCCGGGGGCCGGTCAGATCTCGTAGACCGCCCCGGCGTGCGCCAGTTCCACCGGGCCGTCGTATACCTCCCGGGCGTCCGCGAGGTTCTGGGCGGCGTCCGTCCACGGCGGGATGTGGGTGAGGACCAGGCGGCCGACCCCGCCGCCGTGGGCGTACTCCCCGGCCTCGCGGCCGTTGAGGTGGAGGTCGGGGATGCTTTCCTTGCCGTGCGTGAAGGAGGCCTCGCACAGGAAGAGGTCGGCGCCCTCGGCGAGCAGCCCCAGTTCGGGGCAGGCGCCGGTGTCGCCGGAGTACACGAGCGAGCGGCCGCCGTGCTCGATGCGGATGCCGTAGGCCTCGACCGGGTGGCTGACCCGTTCGGTGCGGATCCGGAAGGGGCCGATCTCGAAGCTGCCCGGCTTCAGGGTGCGGAAGTCGAAGACCTCGCTCATGGAGTGCTCGTTCGGGACGTCGTCGTAGGCCGCGTTCAGGCGCTTCTCGGTGCCTTCGGGTCCGTAGACGGGCAGGGCCTCGCAGCGGCCGCCCTCGTGCCGGTAGAAGCGGGCGACGAAGTACCCGCACATGTCGATGCAGTGGTCGGCGTGCAGGTGGCTCAGGAAGATCGCGTCCAGGTCGTAGAGGCCGCAGTACCGCTGGAGGTCGCCGAGGGCGCCGTTGCCCATGTCGAGGAGCAGCCGGAAGCCGTCGGCCTCGACGAGGTAGCTCGAACAGGCCGATTCCGCGGACGGGAACGACCCGGAGCAGCCGACGACGGTGAGCTTCATGGAGCGTGAACCTCCGTGGACGGTCCGTGGACGGAATGCGGGCCGTGCGTGGGTCGAGCGTAAGGCGCGAAACCTCGTGTCGCTCCTCCACGGCGGGCCGTTGTGGGGGGAATCACCTGCGCTGTCACCCGGGGGGGCGACAGCTGGTACAGACGTTGCCGTGCGGGGGCGCCGGGCGGGAGCGGGGCTGCGGGTGCTGCCGTGCCGGGGGCGTGCGGCGCGACTACGGTCGAAGCATGGACACGTCCTGGTGGCCCGCGGGGGCTGCGGTCGTGGCCGTGGCGCTGGTGATGCTGGTCGCGGGGCGGGCGCCGGGGCTCCCCCGGCGCCGGCGGGCGCCGCGCGGGGGCGGTCCCGCGCCCCGGCCGGGGCCGGGCGAGCTGTGGCGGCTGCAGGACGGGCGGGTGTGCCTGGTGCTGACGGTGGGTCCGGTACGGGAGCACCGGGCGCGGGTCGCGTGGATCACGGGCAAGTACGACGACCGGCGGGCCGGGGTGATCCCGCTGCCGCCGGGGACGGTGGGGGCGCAGGGCCGGGCGGCGTTCCTGGAGGCGGACCGGCCGGCGCGGGTGCCGCTGGGGGACTTCGGGCGGCGGCTGGGCGTGCTGGACCCCACCGTGTGGGACGAGGTCAAGGGTCTGGGAGGCGGTGGCCGGTGAGTGCGGTGGTGCGGGTGCGGCGCGTGTACGACCCGGCGGAGCCCGGTGCGGACGGGGTACGGGTGCTCGTGGACCGGCTGTGGCCGCGCGGCCTGTCGAAGGAGGCTGCGGCCGTCGACGACTGGCCGCGGGCGCTGACGCCGTCGGCCGGGCTTCGCCGGTGGTTCCACGCGGGCGGCTCCGCCGGGGAGTTCCGGCGGCGGTACGAGGCGGAGCTGGGTGCGCCGGAGGCGGTGGCGGAGCTGGAGCGGCTGCGCGGCCTGGCGGCGCGGGGGCCGCTCACGCTGCTGACCGCGGCCAGGAATCCGGAGTCCGGCCATGCGGCGGTGCTCGCGGAACTGCTGGCCGGCCGCGACGTGCCGCCGCGACACGACGGCTGAGCCCCGGTCCCGCCCGCCGGAACCGGGCCGGCCGCCGGGACCGGGCCGGACGCCGGGATGGAGGCGCCGGGGCGGGCCGGCCGCCGGGACCGGGTCGGCCGCCGGGGCGGAGCCGGGCGCCGGGACCGGGCCGGGCGGCGGGGTCAGGGGGTTTTGTGGCGGCCGCCCCCGTTCGGGGCGGCCGCGGCACGGGGCCGCTCCCCCGCCCGTACGCCGTGGTGCCGGGTCATGCCCAGAGCTGGCCCTGGAGGACCTCGATGGCTTCCTCGGTCGTGGCGGCCGTGTAGACGCCCGTCGAGAGGTACTTCCAGCCGCCGTCGGCGACGACGAAGACGATGTCCGCGCTCTCGCCCGCCGCGACCGCCTTGCGGCCCACGCCGATCGCGGCGTGCAGCGCGGCGCCGGTGGAGACGCCCGCGAAGATGCCTTCCTCCCGCAGGAGCTCGCGCGTGCGGGTGACGGCGTCCGCCGAGCCCACCGAGAAGCGGGTGGTGAGCACGGAGGCGTCGTAGAGCTCCGGGACGAAACCCTCGTCCAGGTTGCGCAGGCCGTAGACGAGGTCGTCGTAGCGCGGCTCGGCTGCGACGATCTTGATGTTCGCGACGTTCTCGCGCAGGTAGCGGCCGACGCCCATGAGGGTGCCGGTGGTGCCCAGGCCCGCCACGAAGTGGGTGATGGAGGGCAGGTCCGCGAGGATCTCCGGGCCCGTGGTGGCGTAGTGGGCGCCCGCGTTGTCCGGGTTGCCGTACTGGTAGAGCATCACCCAGTCCGGGTGCTGCGCCGCCAGCTCCTTGGCCACGCGGACGGCGGTGTTCGAGCCGCCGGCGGCCGGCGACGGGATGATCTCGGCTCCCCACATGGCCAGCAGGTCGCGCCGTTCCTGGCTGGTGTTCTCCGGCATCACGCACACGATGCGGTAGCCCTTGAGCTTGGCCGCCATCGCCAGGGAGATGCCGGTGTTGCCCGAGGTGGGCTCCAGGATGGTGCAGCCCGGGGTCAGCCGGCCGTCCTTCTCCGCCTGCTCGACCATGTGGAGCGCGGGGCGGTCCTTGATCGAGCCGGTGGGGTTGCGGTCCTCCAGCTTCGCCCAGATGCGGACGTCGTCCGAGGGCGACAGCCGGGGCAGCCGGACCAGCGGCGTGTTGCCGACCGCGGCCAGGGGGGAGTCGTAACGCATCAGACAGCGCCGCCGGCCACGGCGGGGAGGATGGTGACGCTGTCGCCGTCCTTGAGGCCGGTGGAGATGCCCTCCAGGAAGCGGACGTCCTCGTCGTTGAGGTAGACGTTGACGAAGCGGCGCAGCTCGCCGCCCTTGGCCTCGTCGACGATGCGCTCGCGGATGCCCTTGTGGCGGGTCTCCAGGTCGGCGAAGAGCGCGTCGAGGGTGGCGCCCTCGCCCGACACGGCCTTCTCGCCGCCGGTGTAGGTGCGGAGGATGGTGGGGATGCGGACCTCGATGGCCATGGCTGGCTCCAGTGTCGTGAAGGGGCGTGCGTGCGGAAACCGCGCGGTTCTGGTGCGCCCCCGCGCGAGAGGGGCTGTGGTGCGCTGTGGTGTGCTGTGGGGCTCAGGCAGCAGGACAGATGGCGCTGGCGAGGCGGCACAGGTCGACGTGCAGCCGCGCCACGAGCAGCAGCCTGCCGGGCGTCTCGATGCTCACGTCGTGGGGAACCATGCGGTCATGTTAACGATTCCCGGTCCCCCGTTTGGAGTGTGATCCCGCATCGTGGGCTCCATCCGCTCACATACTGGTCAGTAGGCTGCTACGACCTGCACTTCTTCCTCCGTGATCACACCGTCGACGATCCGGTAGGAGCGGAACTGGAACTCCCCGAGGCCGTCCTGGTCCGCGGTGGAGACCAGGACGTAGTGGGCTCCGGGCTCGTTCGCGTAGGTGACGTCCGTGCGCGAGGGGTAGGCCTCGGTGGCGGTGTGGGAGTGGTAGACGATCACCGGTTCCTCGTCGCGGTCGTCCAGTTCGCGGTAGAGCGCGAGCAGGTCCTTGGAGTCGAACTCGTAGAACGTGGGCGAGCGGGCCGCGTTGAGCATGGGGACGAACCGCTCGGGGCGGTCGGTGCCCGCCGGGCCGGCCACGACGCCGCACGCCTCGTCGGGGTGGTCCTGGCGGGCGTGCTCGACGATCCGGTCGTACAGGGCCTGGGTGAGGGTCAGCATGAGCGACAGGATAAACAGACGGGCCCCCGCGTACCGAGGAGTGGTACGCGGGGGCCCGGATGCTGGACGGGAGCGGGCTCAGCCGGCCTTGTTGAAGGCGGCGGCGCGCGGGTTGCGGGACTTCAGGCCCAGGTAGGACAGGCCGAGGACCAGGCCCCACAGCGGGGCGCAGTACAGCGAGACGCGGGCGTCCTTGTCGATGCCCATCATCACGATGACCATGCCGATGAACAGCAGGGCGAACCAGCTGGTCCACGGGGCGCCCGGGGCGCGGAAGGACGACTGCGGGAGCTCGCCGCGGTCGGCCTTGGCGCGGTAGCGGAGCTGGCAGACCAGGATCATGATCCAGGCCCACATGCCGGAGATGGTGGCGAAGGAGACGACGTAGTCGAAGGCCTTGCCCGGGGCGACGTAGTTGATCCAGACGCCCACCAGCATCAGCGCGGCGGAGAAGGTGGTGCCGATCAGCGGGGTGCCGCTCTTGGTGAGCCGGGTGAAGAACTGCGGGCCCTGGCCGTTGAGCGCGAGGTCGCGCAGCATGCGGCCGGTGGAGTACATGCCCGAGTTGCAGGAGGACAGGGCGGCGGTCAGCACGACGAAGTTGACGATCGCGGCGCCGACGCCGAGGCCCATGCGCTCGAAGGCGGCCACGAAGGGCGAGACGCCGGGCTGGAAGTGGGTCCAGGGGACGACCGAGAGGATCATGATCAGTGCGCCGACGTAGAAGACGGCGATGCGCCACGGCACGGTGTTGATGGCCTTGGGCAGGGTCTTCTCGGGGTCCTTGGACTCGCCGGCGGTGACGCCGACCAGCTCGACCGCGAGGAAGGCGAACATGACGATCTGCAGGGTCATCAGCGTGCCGCCGATGCCCTTGGGGAAGAAGCCGCCGTCGTTCCACAGGTTGGTGACGGTGGCGGTGTCGCCCGCATCGGAGAAGCCGAGGGTGAGGATGCCGGCGCAGATCAGGATCATGCCGACGATGGCGGTGACCTTGACCATGGAGAACCAGAACTCCAGCTCGCCGAAGAGCTTCACGGAGATCAGGTTGGCGGCGTAGAGGACGACCGTGAAGATCAGCGCGTACGCCCACTGGGGGAAGCTGTCATGGGTCCAGTACGCCATGTACTGCGCGGCCGCGGTGACCTCGGTGATGCCGGTGACCACCCAGAACAGCCAGTACGTCCAGCCGGTCACGTAACCCCAGAACGGGCCGAGGAACTCGCGGGCGTAGTCCGAGAAGGAGCCGGACACGGGGCGGTACATGAGCAGCTCGCCCAGCGCCCGCATGATGAAGAAGATGACCAGGCCGGCGATGGCGTAGGCCAGGATCAGGCTCGGGCCGGCCTTGGAGATCGCCTTGCCCGCGCCGAGGAAGAGGCCGGTGCCGATGGCTCCGCCGATCGCGATCATCTGGATCTGGCGGGCGCCGAGGGCGCGGTGGTAGCCCTCGCCTTCGCCCTGGCCGCCCTCGGCGGGCTTCCTGTCGTGCTGCTCGACCTGCACTGAGGTCATGTCTCGTGAGCCTTTCTCCACGCCGGGCCGGCCTCGATGCGGCGGTGGCCCGGTCCTCGATCCCCCCGGATACGGATGGAGTTGCACGCCGGCGGTCCGCCGGTTCGAGCGGCCGGGGGACATGGGTGGCGTCCCGTCGGCGGTCGTGAAGATTTATCACGTGCTTACGGGTGGCCGAGCAGAGGAAATGTGAGGCAGCCCACAGGAAATTCAGGACATGGGTCCTGAAACACGTCAGATCACCGCATCGCGGTGATCTGATCGTTATCCGGATTTGAGCGTCCGCTGAGCGAACGGCGCCCGGCCTCCGGGGGCTGCTCGGGGTCACCGGGAGGGGTGCGCCCCGGCGGTCAGAGAAGGGTCTCGATCAACGTCTCCTGGAGGCCGCCGAGCCACAGGTACGCCATCACCATCGGCTTGCGCGGGTCGTCGTCCGGCAGCCGGAACAGCACAGCGCTCTCGTCGTCCTCGGTGATCTCCAGCCGGGCCGCGATGGTCAGCCGCAGGTCGTTGAGGGCGCCGAGCCAGCGCAGCGGCTGCTCCCCGGTCAGCTCCAGCACCGCGGCCCCGTCCCCGGCCGGGGTGAGCCCGTCCAGGGTGTGTACGACGGCCAGGGCGTCCCCGCGCTTGCGGTCGCGCAGGTCGTTCTCGGTGAACCGGCGGAACTCCGCCGACCGGGCCGTCAGCTCCGCCGGGTCCACACCGGCCTCGGCGGCGCCGTCCGGGGCGCCGTAGGCGTCGGGGAACAGCCGGGCCAGGGCCGGGTCGGCGGGGGGCTCGGAGGGGCCCTCGGCGAACAGCGCGGCGAGCGGGTCCGCGTCCTCGGCCGGCTCGGGGGCGCCCGGGCCGATCAGCTCCAGCAGCTGCACGGCCAGCGACCTGAGGATGGAGATCTCGATCGCGTCCAGCGCGATGGCGGCCCCGCCGCCCTTCAGGGCCTGGAACGTGCCGCCCATCAGGTGCGGTCCTGGGTGAGGGTCGCCCACAGGCCGTAGCCGTGCATGGCCTGCACGTCGCGCTCCATTTCCTCGCGGGTGCCGCTGGAGACGACCGCCCGCCCCTTGTGGTGGACGTCGAGCATCAGCCGGTGCGCCTTGTCCTTGGGGTAGCCGAAGTACGCCTGGAACACGTAGGCCACGTAGCTCATGAGGTTGACCGGGTCGTTGTGCACCAGGGTCACCCAGGGGACGTCGGGTTCGGGGACCGCGAAGGTCTCTTCGGCCGATTCGGTGCGTTCGATCTCAATGGGAGCAACACTCACTCGTCCCATGCTGCCACCGGGAGGGGCCTGTCGCACAAACGGGCCCTAGATCTCGTCACTCTGACGAAATGTGCGCTAGCATCCGTGCCATGAACCCTGCGGACCTGGGCCTGCCGGTGGACGTGCCGTCGACAGCGCTCTTCACGGACCATTACGAGCTCACCATGCTGCAGGCCGCCCTGGCCAACCGCACCGCCGACCGCCGCTCGGTCTTCGAGGTGTTCACCCGGCGGCTGCCCGAGGGCCGGCGCTACGGCGTGGTGGCGGGAACCGGCCGGGTGCTCGACGCGGTGGAGAACTTCCGCTTCGACGGAGCGGTCCTGGAGTTCCTGCGCGAGAACGCCGTCGTCGACATGCGCACCCTGGACTGGCTGGCCTCGTACCGCTTCTCCGGCGACATCTGGGGCTACCCGGAGGGCGAGGTCTACTTCCCGGGCTCGCCGATCCTGCGCGTCGAGGGCAGCTTCGCCGAGTGCGTGCTGCTGGAGACCGTGATCCTGTCCATCCTCAACCACGACTCGGCCATCGCGGCGGCCGCCTCCCGGATGTCGTGCGCCGCCGGCGGCCGGCCGCTGATCGAGATGGGCGCCCGCCGCACCCACGAACTCGCGGCGGTGGCCTCCGCCCGCGCCGCGTACGTCGCCGGCTTCACCTCGACCTCGGACCTGGCGGCCGGCTTCCGGTACGGGATCCCCACCGTCGGCACCAGCGCCCACGCCTTCACCCTCGTGCACGACGACGAGCGGGACGCCTTCACCGCGCAGGTCGCCTCCCTGGGCAGCTCCACCACCCTGCTGGTCGACACCTACGACGTCGCCGAGGCCGTCCGCACGGCCGTGGAGGTCGCCGGGACCGGGCTCGGCGCGGTCCGCATCGACTCCGGGGACCTGCTGCTGGTCGCCCACCGGGTGCGCCAGCAGCTCGACGAGCTCGGCGCGACCTCGACGCGGATCGTGGTCACCTCGGACCTCGACGAGTACGCCATCGCCTCGCTGGCCGCGGCGCCCGTGGACGCGTACGGGGTCGGCACCCAGCTGGTGACCGGCAGCGGGCACCCGACGTGCTCGATGGTCTACAAGCTGGTGGCCCGCGCGACCTCCGCGGACCCCAAGGCGGCGCTGGCCCCGGTGGCGAAGAAGTCCTCCGGCGGCAAGACCTCCGTCGGCGGCCGCAAGTGGGCGGCCCGCCGACGGGACGCCGACGGCACGGCGGAGGCCGAGGTCATCGGCACCGGGCCGGTCCCGGCGGCGCTGGCGGATGCCCAGCTGCTGGTCGAGCTGGTCAAGGGCGGCGAGGTCGTCGCCCGGGAGCCGCTGGAGGCGGCCCGCGAGCGCCACCGCACGGCCCTTGCCGGGCTGCCGCTGTCCGCCACGCAGCTCTCGCGCGGCGAGGCCGTGCTCCCCACGGAGTACGTGTAGCCGCGGGCCCGCTGCCGGAACGCCGTACGGGTCCGGGGCGGAGCGCCCAGTTTCGGGAAGGGGCGGGGCGGGGGAAGAGCCCCCGCGGGGCCCCGCCGCACGGATCCAACGAGCCGAAGGACACGTCATGCACCGCGCACTGATCGTCGTCGACGTCCAGAACGACTTCTGCGAGGGCGGCAGCCTCGCGGTCACCGGCGGAGCCGACGCCGCCGCCGCCATCACGGAGCTCATCGGCCAGGCCACGGCCGGCTACCGGCACGTGGTCGCCACCCGCGACCACCACATCGACCCCGGCGCGCACTTCGCCCGGCCCCCGGCCGAACCGGACTACGAGACCTCCTGGCCCGTGCACTGCGTCGCCGGGACGGAGGGCGTGGGCTTCCACCCGAACTTCGCCCCCGCCGTGGCCTCGGGGGCCGTGGCCGCCGTCTTCGACAAGGGGGCGTACGAGGCTGCGTACAGCGGTTTCGAAGGCGCCGACGAGAACGGCGTGACGCTGGACCGGTGGCTGCGCGACCGGGACGTCACCGAGGTGGACGTGGTCGGCATCGCCACCGACCACTGTGTCCGGGCCACCGCGCTGGACTCCGCCCGGGCGGGCTTCACCACCCGGGTCCTGCTCGGGCTCACGGCCGCGGTCGCCCCGCACACCACCGCCCGCGCCCTGGACGAGCTGCGGGCGGCGGGCGTCGCCCTGGTGGGCGACCAGGGCCAGGACGCCCCCGCACAGCGCTAGGTGCCCAGGAGGGCCCTGATCGGGTGCCAGAGCTCCTGGGCCCGGTCCGGGGCGCAGCGCCACAGGAGGCCGTCGGGGTGGTGCAGGACGGCCGTGACCTCGTCGGGGGTCGGCGGGTGCGCGTTGCCCCGCAGGTAGACCGCCCGCATGCCGAGGTTGCGCAGCCTGGTCAGGGCGCGCGCCCGGTTCGCGGCGTGCACCAGCACGCGGACGTGGCCTTCGTCGCCCCCCTCGCCGGGCGGCCTCGGCAGCGTGAGCGCGACCACCACGCTGCCGCCCGGCAATCTGACGAAACCTCCACCTGGCATGCCTGTCATCTCCCCCGTCAATAAGAAACTCGCACCACGCATCTAAACGCGAACGGCCGCCGCCCGCTAGAGGGCGACGGCCGATCATGCTGTGACCTGCGGGTTTACCGAATTACTTCGCGGAGGGGCCGACCTCGATCGTCATGACGAGACCGTCGTAGGTCTCCTTGGCGATCTTGATCTTGGTGTTGGTGTCAGTGACCTTCACCGAACCGGTCGGGTTCTCGTCGTAGTAGTACTTGCCCTTGTGGTCGTCGAAGACCAGGTTCGTGGGCTTCGGCTTGATGAAGAGCGACTCGCCGTTCTTGTGCAGCGTGAACGCATCCGTCGAGTAGGCGCTGAAGGTCGCGTCGTACGGCTGGATCTTGTTGCGCAGCAGCGTGCCGTCCGCCCACTTCATGGGCTTGGCGTTGGCGTCGATCGGCAGGATCAGGCCCTGGCCCGGGTGCTGGCTGGTGTTGTTGTCCTTCTGGGAGGTGTCCCACTGCCAGATGAGCAGACCGTCCTGGTACGGGTAGTGCTCGACCCAGTCCGGCTTGGTGTTGCCGAAGCCGAAGTTGTACGGGCCCACCTTGAGGGTGGAGTCGTACGACACGTAGCGGCGGTTCTCCGCGATGTAGTACTGCGCGTACTCCTTGGTGAAGCCGGCGCCGACCCGCGAGAAGCCCTTGCCGGTCCAGCCGTTGTCGCCGTTCTCGGCGCCGTCGGTGAACAGCGTGGCGCCGTCCGCGGTGATGTTGACGGCATCGGCGGTGAAGCCCTTGCCGCCCGCGCCGCCGTCCGTCTGGTAGCGGAAGCGGATGTCGACCTTCTTGCCGGCGTAGGCGTCGAGCGGGAAGTTCAGCGACTTCCAGGCGCCCGAGACACCGGTCAGCGAGGGGCTGCCGGAGGCGTCGACCGGGAGGGCCGCGCCGTCGGCGGTGCCGGCGAGGGGCGTCCAGGTGGCGCCGCCGTCGGTGGAGGCCTCGGTGTAGAGGTAGTCGTACTCGGCCTCGATGTCCCACCAGCCCTTGAGCGACAGCGCCGCCGAGGTCTTGCCGGTGAGGTCGACCGACCGGGTCAGGGTGTTCTTGAGGTCGTCACCCATGTTGCTCCACCACTGCGAGGAGCCCTCGGCGGGAGCGACGATCTCGGTCTTGACCTGCTTCTTCGGCAGGTCGACGACCAGGGCCTGCTTGTCCTTGGTGTTGTACTCCGCGACGCCCAGCTTGTGGGTGGACTTCGTCGCGGCCTTGGCCTGGTCGTAGTTCAGCCAGCCCAGCTGCAGCTTGTCCCAGGCCGTCATGTCGCCCGGGAGGTCGCCTATGGAGTCCTGGCCCTTGCCGAGCCAGGAGCCGGCCGACATCAGGGACCAGAAGCCGACGCTGTTCTCGCCGCCACCGGAGGTGTCGTAGAGGTCCGGCAGGCCGAGGTCGTGGCCGTACTCGTGCGCGAAGACGCCGAGGCCGCCGTTCTCGGGCTGCATCGTGTAGTCGCCGACCCAGATGCCCGTGTCGCCGATCTGGGCGCCGCCGGCCTTGTTGTTCTCGGGGCCGGTCTTGCCCGCCTGGGTGCCGTAGGCGTACCAGCGGTGGGCCCACAGCGCGGTGGTGCCCTGCACGCCGCCGCCGGCCGACTCGTCCTCGCCCGCGTGGACGATCTGGAAGTGGTCGATGTAGCCGTCGGGCTCGTTGAAGTTGCCGTCGCCGTCGAAGTCGTAGCGGTCCCACTGGTCGTACTGGGACAGCTGCGCCTTGATCTGCGCGTCGGTCTTGCCGGCCTTCTTCTGGGCCTGCGTCCACGCGAGGACGCCGTCCTTGACGGTGTCCCACACGTTGGAGCAGTTGGTCTGGCCGCAGTAGTTCGAGCCGTAGCGGCCCTCGTTGTACGGGACCTTGACCCAGTCGGCGACCTCGCCCTCGACCGAGTACCGGCCCGAGGAGGTCTTCTCGTAGTAGGTCTTCAGCGAGTCCTTGCCCTGGCCGGTACCGAAGTACAGGTCCTGGAAGTAGTCGCGGCTGAAGTCCTTGCGCCAGGCGGTGCTGTTGTCCTTGGCGCGGTCCGGCTGGGCGATCGTGTTGTGCAGCGGACCGGGGGTGCCGCCGTACTTCGGGACCGCGGGCTGCGGGCCCTCCGGACCGTCCGGGTCGAACATGGTCGTGTTGTCGACCTGGTCGCCGAACTCGACGAGGATCGTGAAGATCTTGTCGGTCTTCTCGCGGCCGAGCTCGACGTACTTGTTCTCGTCGAGCTTGACGACCTTGGAGGCGCCGCGCTGCTCGACGTCCTTCTTGCCCGTCAGGACCTGGTCCAGGGCCGCCTCGCGCTGCTGCGCCTGCTGCTTGCTGAACGGGCCTTCGAGGTCGTGCTTGACGTGCTCCTTCGACGGAGCCGTGGGGTCCTGCCGGTCGGCGGCGGGAGCGGTCCACTGGTCGTCTGCCTGGGCGGCGGTGAAGAAGGCCCCGGAAGCCGCGGTTGCGGCCAGGGTGACCCCGATGGCCGCGACGCGCAGGGTGCGCCTTCTGGCGGAGTTGCTGGTCACTTGATGTCGTTCCCCTCCCGCGGCCGCAACGTAGGTCGGAACGTCTCCATAGGAGCGGGGGGTTCCGCGCGGCGCGCGTCTCAAGTGACGACATTTGACCGGAGAGACGCGAGAAAAGACAGACCTTGACTTGTCACCGACAACTGCACTATGCGGGCGCCGAGTTCCGCTATCCGGACATTCTCCGGCCATACCGGGCGAAGGGCCCTTCCCGCCCCTCGCGCGGCACTCGAGAATGACCCCGTGCGCCCCCCGTGCTCCGGTACCGCGGGTGAGGGGACGCTTACCGGTGGTTCCCCTCGGGCATCCCTGGTCGTAGAGTCCCTTGACGCGCGACCAGGTTGAGCCGACTCCCCCTCCCGCCTTGAGGACGGATACCGCCATGCCGCGTCCGACTGCCGCACAGCTCGCCTACGGGTCCGCCACCGTCGTGGTCTCGACGATCGCCATGCTGCTGCTCTCGCGGACGAGCACCGGGGCAGGCGTCGCGGTCATCTCCGCGGCCGCCCTGGCCCTCGGACTGCTCGTCGCCCTCACCGTGCCGGCGCCCCGGCGGCGCGGCCGCCACGCGGCCCGGACGGGCTCCGCGGCGGCTTCCCCGGGCGCCCGGGTGCCCGGCCCCCGGACGGCCGAGGCCGAACACCCCGTGCACCACTGAGCGTTCACCCCGCTCCCCCCGCACCGCTGTGCGCGCATGAGCCGTTCGAGCCGTTCGAGCCGTGCTGCAGGAGCCGGTCGCCGGGCCGTCAGCGGGACTGGACCACGACCGTCTTGCCCACCTTGTCGTGCAGACCCTGCTTGTACGGCTTGTCGACGAGGATCGAGATGACCAGCGCGATCGGCCACAGGCAGAAGCAGCAGATCAGCGTCGGCAGCCAGAGCGTGGCGGCGCGGCCCAGCGCGGCGTTGGACGGCGGGACGCTGCCGTCGTTGAGCATCGCGGTGCGCAGGCCCATCGCCTTCTTGCCGACCGTCTGGCCGTTCTTCTTCGTGAACCACCAGTCGTAGCCCACGTACGCGGCGATCGAGATCAGCGTCATGATCAGACCGCTGCCGCTGTAGGAGCGGGTGACGACCTCGCTGATGTCCTCGCCCCGGTTCGTCTCGACCGTGTACCGCTTCGTGCCGAAGGCCAGCTGGATGAGGAACAGCGGCACGGCGATGATCAGCACGTCGATGATGCGGGCGGCGAGGCGCTTGCCGAAGTCGGCGAGCGGGGGCATCCCGGCCAGCGGATCCGGCATGCCGTGCCCGCCGCCGTACGGGTCGCCGCTGCCGCCGTACGGGTCCCCGGAGCCGCCGTAGGGCGGCGGTGGGGGCGGGTATCCCCCGCCTCCCCCGCCGGCGCCCGGGCCGCCCGGCGGAGGCGGGTAGCCCCCTCCGGCGGGGGGCGGTGAGCCGTACGGCGATCCGCCCGACGGCGGAGTCGGCTCCTGGGGCTTCTTGAGGAACGGGTCGTCCTCGGGCGGCTGGCCCGGCGGCGGCTGGTCGGTGCTCATGGCCCGAGTCGAACCCGGCTCCGGTACCCCCGCAACGGGAACGCGTCCGTTCGGGGGGCGGGCGGGGCCCCCCGCCCGGCCGGCCCGCTCAGCGGGCCACGTACGTCTTCGCCGCCTTGTCGTGCCAGGCCTGGCGGCGCGGGCGGTCCACCAGGCACCAGAGGCTGCCCGGCACGCCCAGTACGGCGTACACCAGCCAGCGGCGCAGGGCCGCCCCGACGGTGGGCGGGCGCAGGGTGGCGGTGGCCAGGACGCGGACGCCGAGGAGCTTCTTGCCGGGAGTGCGGCCCCAACGGGCCGTGGGCAGGACCTCGTAGAAGACCCCGAAGAGCAGGACGGCGCCGAGGACCAGGCCGAGGTGTCCGGCCACGGTGGTGTCGAACAGCCAGACGGTGGTGGCGCGGCCGGCGCCCCGGGCGGCGTCCACCTTGGCCTCGACGTGGGCGGTGACGGCGGGCAGCCGGGTCCATGCGGCCGCGGCGCCGACCGCGCCGAGGACCAGCACGTCCAGCAGCCGGGCGGCGCCCCGGCGCAGCAGTCCCGCCGGGCGTACGGCGCGCTCCGCCATCCGCTCGAACACGGCGCGGGCCGTGGAGGCGGGCCTGGCGGCGGGGGCGGCCTCGGCGGCGAGGACGGCCTCGGGGACGGCCGGCCGGACCCCGGCGGGCCGGGGCGCCCACACCTCCGGGCGGTCGGCGGCCGGGGCGGGAGCCGGGGCCGGCCGGGGCGCGGCGGGCTCCGGGGGCCGTACCGCGGTGCGCGAGCCCGGCGCGGGACCGCGCCGCTTCCGGTCCTCGGCGTCCTCCTCGGGCCCGGCCGCCGCGGGGGCCTCGGCCGGGGCGGCGGTGGTCCGCGGGGCGGCCTCGGGCCATGAGGAGGTCAGCCCGGAGCCGGCTCCCCCGGGGCCGCCGGGGGCGTCGGGCCACTCCGGGGCGGGGGCTGGGGCGTGGGGCTGGGCGGGGAGGGCCCGCGGTGCCTCCTGCGGCCACGCCGGGGCGGGCGCCGGGGCGGCCGGGGCGGCGGCTGCCGGGGAGCGCGCCGACAGGATGCCCACCGGGGCCGGGGCGGGGAACCGTGCCGCGGGGGCCGCCGCGGCGGCGGCCGTCCGGGCGAGGGAGATGCCGGCGGGCCGGGCGGCCGCGGGCTCCTCCTCCGGCCCGGCGGGGCTGCCCCAGGACACCCGCTCGTCGCGCGGCCCGCCGAAGCCCGCCTGGTGAAGGGGATCGGCCTGCCACCCGGCCGGCTCGGAGCCCGGCTCGGAGCCCGGCTCGGAGCCCGGCCCCGCGTGGGGGCCGGCGTCCGGTTCGGGCAGCCTCTCGGTCGCGGAGGTCTCGTCCAGGAACACCGGCCCCGTCTCCTCTGCGGGGGCGGCCGGTGCGGCGGCCGGCGGCGCCGGGCGGCTGGTGCCCGGCACCCAGGACGCGCCGTTCCAGTACCGGACGTACCCGGGGATGGACGGGTCCGGGTAGTAGCCCTCGCGGGCAGCTTGCCCGCCGTCACCAGGGGAGGCCGTCAATGTCCCCAACTCCGATCGTGGCTTGAGGCGTGTGCAGGGGAGGACCATAGCCAAGAACCGCACCCCGGCAGGTCCGGTAACGGGAGAATGCAAGCCTTCGGGCGAACCCCGGGTCATACGACTGTTTCCGGCCAGTCGACAGAAATCGGCCAATCTCCGTTCCGCTGCCCGAAGTCACGTCACAGTCCGGCGCCCCCGCGCTCTCTCCGGGTGCGGGGCGCCAGCGGGCCCTGCGCACCGAAGCGAAGCGCACGCAGCACACCGAAGTGAGGCCGCCATGCACCACCACCCCGCCATCGAGCGCGAGCTGGAACTCAAGCTGGTCCTGTCCCCCGAGCGCAGCGTCCCCGTCCCCGCCCGGCTGCTGTACCTCACCGAGGACCCGTACGCCGTCCACATCACCTTCCACACCGGATCCAGCGCCCCGGTGAACTGGACCTTCGCCCGCGAGCTCCTGGTGGAGGGGGTGTTCCGGCCCTGCGGCCACGGCGACGTCCGGATCTGGCCGACGAAGATCGACAACAGGTCCGTGCTGTGCATGGCGCTCAGCTCACCCGACGGGGACGCGCTGCTGGAGGCCCCGGCCGGGGCGGTGTCGGCCTGGCTGGAGCGGACCCTGCGGACCGTGGCCCCCGGCACCGAGGCCGACCGGCTCGGCCTGGACGCGGCGCTGGCCGAACTGCTCACCCCGACCCCGGCCGACGACCTGTGGCTGCGCGACCCGTGGCCGTCGGACGAGTCGGCGGACGGTGACCTGTGACATCCCGCGGCCAGCGCCCGCGCACCCCCGCCCCCGCTCCCCCGGGCGGCGCTCGTGCCCGTCCCTGCGCGCCCCCGCACGCGGGCGGGGGCGCGGCCGGTCAGAAGAGCTTGCCCGGGTTGAGCAGCCCCAGCGGGTCGAAGGCCTGTTTGACGGCGCGCTGCATCTCCAGCCCGACCGGGCCGAGTTCCCGGGCCAGCCATTCCTTCTTCAGCACCCCGACGCCGTGCTCGCCGGTGATCGTCCCGCCCAGTTCCAGGCCCAGCGCCATGATCGCGTCGAAGGAGGCCCGGGCCCGCTCCGCCTCGTCCGCGTCGGCCGGGTCGAAGCAGACGACCGGGTGGGTGTTGCCGTCGCCGGCGTGCGCGCAGACCCCGATCAGCAGGTCGTGCGCACGGGCGATGGCGGCCGTGCCGTCCAGCATCTCGGCGAGCCGGGAGCGGGGCACGCACACGTCGTCGATCATGGTGGCGGGCCGCAGGGCCTCCAGGGCGGGCAGCGCCATCCGGCGGGCCGTCAGCAGGAGTTCGGACTCGGCCTCGTCCTCGGCGGGGACGACGGCGGTGGCCCCGGCGGCGGTGCACAGCTTCTCCACGGCGGCGAGCTCCTGCGGGGCGTGCGGGCCGTCGAAGGCGGCGAGCAGCAGGGCCTCGGTGGTGTCGGGCAGGCCCATCCTGCCGAGGGCGTTGACGGCGCGGACCGTCGTACGGTCCATCAGTTCCAGCAGGGAGGGGGTCAGTCCGGCCTCCATCACGGCGCAGACGGCCGCGCAGGCGGCCGCGGCGGAGGGGAACTCGGCGGCCAGGGCGAGGTGGCGGGGCGGGGCGGGCCGCAGCGCGAGGACGGCTTGGACCACGACGCCGAGGCTGCCCTCGGAGCCCACGAAGAGCCGGGTGAGGTCGTATCCGGCGACGCCTTTGGCGGTGCGCCGGCCGGTGTGCAGCAGCCGCCCGTCGGCCAGGACCACGTCGAGGCTGAGGACGTACTCGGCGGTGACCCCGTACTTGACGCAGCACAGGCCTCCGGAGGCGGTGCCGATGTTGCCGCCGATGGTGCACTGCTCCCAGCTGGAGGGGTCGGGAGGGTAGGACAGGCCCTGCGCGGCGACGGCCCGCGAGAGGACGGCGTTGACCACGCCCGGCTCGACGACCGCGATCCGGTCGACGGCGGAGATCTCCAGGATCCGGTCCATCCGGACGAGCGAGAGCACGATGCAGCCGTCGGAGGCGTTGGCGGCGCCGGACAGGCCGGTGCGGGCGCCCTGCGGGACCACGGGGACCCGTAGGGCGGTCGCGGTGCGCAGGACGTGCTGGACCTGTTCGACGGTGCGGGGCAGGACCACGGCGGCCGGGGTGCCGGCCGCGCAGAAGCCTGCCATGTCGCGGGAGTAGGAAGCGGTCACCTGCGGGTCGCTGAGCACGGCCTCGGCCGGGAGGCCTTCCCGCAGGCGCGCGAGGAGTCCGGGGCGGACGTCACGGGGCGGGGTGGGGAGATCGTCGTCCATGGGCTCAGCGTGGCAGCCGGGGCCATCGGTGTGAACACGCCCGCGCCCCTCTTCGGACACCCCGGCCAGCTCTTCATATTGACGCACAGTGACCCCATGCACCGTATCGACCGTATCGACGAGGAATCGCAGCAGCCCGCGCCGCCCGTGACCTTCACCGGCCGCAAGACGCTCGTGGCTGCCGGGGTCGCGGTGGTCCTGATCGCCGGGGCGTTGCTGATCAGGCCGGCCCGCACCGGCGACGACGCCCGCCCGCCGGGTCCCACCGAGCGGGCCGCGTCCGCGGTCGGCATGGGTGCGCCCGCGGCGGCCGTGGACCTGACGGCCCTGGTCGCGGACCGGGAGAAGTGGCTCGCGACGCACGCCAAGGACGACGCCTCCTGGGCGGTGCTGGGCTCCGCGTACCTGGAACAGGCCCGGCGGACCGCGGACTCGGGCTGGTTCCCGAAGGCGGAGAAGGCGCTGAAGCGGTCCCTGGAGGTCCGGCCCGCGGAGAAGGGCAACCTCGACGCGATGACGGGCATGGGTGCGCTGGCCAATGCCCGCCGGGACTTCGGCACCGGCAAGCGGTGGGGCGAGCTGCTGCGGGCGCAGCAGCCCAAGCACTGGACGGCGTACCCGGTGCTGGTGGACGCGTACACCGGGCTCGGCGACTACAAGGCGGCACAGCAGGCGATGGAGCGGCTGCTGGAGCTGCGGACGGGATTGGCCGGTTTCCTCAGGGCCTCGCAGGTCTACCGGGACCGAGGCTGGCGCGAGGACGCGATGATGTCGATGGAGCACGCGGCGGGCGCCGCGAAGTCCCCGTCGGAGAAGGCGTACACGCTGTACCGGCTCGGCGAGCTGTCCTGGGAGCGGGGCGACACGGCGCAGGCGCTGCGGCAGTACGAGGGCGCCCTGCGGGCCGACCCGGCGCAGGCGCAGGCACTGGGCGGCCGGGCCCGGGCGCTGGCCGCGCTGGGGCGGACCGGGGAGGCGCTGCGGGACTACCGGATGGCGCTGGGGCGCACGCCGGAGCCGCGGCTGGCGCTGGAGCTCGGCGAGCTGCTGGAGGCGACCGGCCGCGGCGAGGAGGCGCGGGAGCCGTACGACATGCTGGGCGCGCTGTCGGCGCGGGACGGGTCGAACGGGGCCGATGACGATGTGGTCCTCGGCCTGTACGAGGCGGACCACGGCGATCCGGCGGCGGCGGTGCGGCGGTTGTCACGGGAGTGGTCGCGGCACAAGAGCATGCAGGTCGCGGACGCCCTGGGGTGGGCGCTGCACCGGACGGGCGAGGACGCGTCGGCGCTGGAGTACGCGAAGAAGGCCACGGAGCCGGGGCTGCGCAGCGCGGAGTTCGCCTACCACCGGGCGATGATCGAGCGGGGTCTGGGCGACGAGGCGGCGGCGCGGCGGCACCTGCAGGAGGCGATGCGGACGAACCCGCAGTTCTCGCCGTTGCGGGCGCCGCTGGCGAAGCAGGCGCTGGCCTCGATCGGGGAGCCGGCGCCGGGGGGCCCGGAGAACGTGGAGCCGACGGCGCCGTGGGTGGCGCCGGAGCTGCCGAAGGCGGCGAAGCCGGCGGCGGCGGTCCGGCCGAAGCCGAAGGCCTCCCCGAAGCCGTCCCCGAAGCCGGCGCAGCAGCCGTCCCCGAAGCCGTCCTCGGCGCCTTCGCCGAAGCCGTCCGCGTCGGCCGTGTCGGGCTGAGGGGCGCGGGGCGCGGCCCGGCCCTCCCCCGGGGCGCCCGGGGCGGGGGCGGGCGGCATGCGTCCCCGGCAGGCCCCGGCGGGGCCCGGCAGGCCCTGACACAGGCCCCGGCAGGCCCCGGCGCCCCGGCAGGGCCCGGCTGGCCCTGACACAGGGCCCGGCAGGTCCCGGCAGGGCCCGGCAGGCCCCCGGCAGGCCCCGGCAGGCCCCGGCGCCCCGGCAGGGCCCGGCTGGCCCCGGCAGGCCCCGGCAGGCCCCGGCAGGGTGACCGCCGGGGCCGGTCGCGGCGCTAGAGGTTGCCGCGCTTCTCCTGCTCGCGCTCGATCGCCTCGAACAGGGCCTTGAAGTTGCCCTTGCCGAAGCCCATCGATCCGTGGCGTTCGATCATCTCGAAGAAGACCGTCGGCCGGTCCTGCACCGGCTTGGTGAAGATCTGCAGCAGGTAGCCGTCCTCGTCGCGGTCGACGAGGATCTTCAGCTCGCGCAGGGTCTCGACGGGCACCCGCGTCTCGCCGGCCCACTCGCCGAGCGTGTCGTAGTAGGAGTCCGGCGTGTCCAGGAAGGCCACCCCGGCCGCCCGCATGGCCCGTACCGTCGCGACGATGTCGTTGGTGGCGAGCGCGATGTGCTGGACTCCGGCGCCGCCGTAGAACTCCAGGTACTCGTCGATCTGCGACTTCTTCTTCGCGATCGCCGGCTCGTTGATCGGGAACTTCACCTTCAGGGTGCCGTCGGCGACGACCTTGGACATCAGCGCCGAGTACTCGGTCGCGATGTCGTCGCCCACGAACTCCTTCATGTTCGTGAAGCCCATGACCTTGTTGTAGAAGGCGACCCACTCGTTCATGCGGCCGAGCTCGACATTGCCGACGCAGTGGTCGATGGCCTGGAAGGTGCGCTTGGCCGGGGGCTCGACGATGGGGGCGGCGGCCACGTAGCCGGGCAGGTAGGGGCCCGTGTAGTCCTTGCGCTCGACGAGGGTGTGGCGGGTCTGGCCGTAGGTGGCGATGGCCGCCAGGACGACCGTGCCGTGCTCGTCCTTGACCTCGTACGGCTCGTCCAGGCCGCGGGCGCCGTGCTCGACGGCGTACGCGTAGGCGGCCCGCGCGTCCGGGACCTCGATGGCCAGGTCGACCACGCCGTCGCCGTGCGCGGCGACGTGCTCGTCGAGGAAGCGGCCGCGGTCGGTGGAGGCCTTGATGACCGAGGTCAGGACGAAGCGCGCGGCGCCGTTGGTCAGGACGTAGCTGGCCGTCTCGCGGACGCCGTTCTCCGGGCCGGAGTAGGCGACGAGCTTCATGCCGAAGGCGGTCGAGTAGTAGTGCGCGGCCTGCTTGGCGTTGCCCACGGCGAAGACGACCGCGTCCATGCCCTTCACCGGGAAGGGATCGGCCTCACGCGCGGTGTGCGGGGTGCTGTCGAGGGTCTCAGTCATGTGCGCAGAGTCCCGCCGATCCACAAGCTGCGCAATAGTTTCCGTTTCCCCTGTACAGACTGTCCAGGACAGTCGGAGGATGGCTGAAACATCTGTGCACTATGACCACCCCGAACGCACCCCGGAGGCAACCGTGGGAATCGACGACCTCGACGGCCGGCTGATCGTCCTGCTGGCCCGCGAGCCCCGGATCGGGGTGCTGGAGGCCTCCCGCCGCCTCGGCGTGGCCCGTGGCACGGCGCAGGCCCGGCTGGACCGGCTTCAGTCGAACGGAGTCATCCGCGGGTTCGGCCCGCAGGTCGACCCGGCGGCCCTCGGGTACCCGGTGACCGCCTTCGCCACGTTGGAGATCAAGCAGGGCCAAGGGGCGGACGTACGGGCCCACTTGGACGGGGTGCCGGAGGTGCTGGAGCTGCACACCACGACCGGCCACGGGGACATGCTGTGCCGGCTGGTGGCCCGCTCGAATGCCGACCTCCAGCGGGTGATCGACCGCGTTGTCGGATTTGATGGGATCGTTCGGGCTTCGACAGCGATTGTCATGGAGAATCCCGTTCCTTTGAGGATCATCCCCTTGGTCGAACAAGCGGCCGGGGACGACGACCGCTGAGCCCGGCGGCGCCGGACGGACACAGGACGGGGTGACGCCGCGTGAGCTTCTGGAGCTACCTGTACCACCGCCACCAACAGCTCCTCACCGACGCCTTCCAGCACGCCAGCGCGGTCTTCCAGTGCATGGTCATCGCCACCGTGATCGGCATCGGCATCGGCCTGGTCAGCTACCGCAGCAGCTGGGGCGGGAGCCTCGCCATCACCTCCACCGCCACCCTGCTGACCGTCCCCTCCCTCGCCCTCATCGGCCTGCTCATCCCCCTGGTCGGGCTCGGCGTCGCGCCCACGGTGATCACCCTGACGCTGTACGGGCTGCTGCCCGTGGTCCGCAACTGCATCGTGGGCCTGCGCGGCGTGGACCCGGCCCTGGTCGACGCGGCCAAGGGCATCGGGATGTCGCGCACCGCGCAGCTGCTGAAGGTGGAGCTCCCGCTGGCCTGGCCGCCGATCCTCACGGGCATCCGGGTGGCGACGCAGATGCTGATGGGCATCGCCGCCATCGCCGCGTACGCCTCGGGGCCCGGCCTCGGCAACGAGATCTTCCGCGGCATCGCCTCCCTGGGCAGCGCCAACGCCATCAACCAGGTGCTGGCGGGAACCCTCGGGATCGTCGTCCTCGCCCTGCTCTTCGACGCCGCCTACGTCCTGCTCGGCCGTCTCACCATCCCGAGGGGAATCCGTGTCTGAGTCGACCCCGGCCCCGGCCTCCACGTCCGGCGCCACCATCCAGCTGGAGAACCTCACCAAGCGCTATCCCGGCAACCCGAACCCGTCCGTCGACGACGTCTCCATGGAGATCAAGGCGGGCGAGACGGTGGTGTTCGTCGGCCCCTCAGGATGCGGGAAGTCCACCACCCTCAAGATGATCAACCGGTTGATCGAGCCCTCCTCGGGCCGGATCCGGATCGGCGACGAGGACGTCACCGACATGGACCCGGTCAAGCTGCGCCGCAAGATCGGCTACGCGATCCAGTCCTCCGGGCTCTTCCCGCACATGACGGTCGCCGAGAACATCGCCCTCGTGCCGAAGATGACGGGCTGGTCCAAGACCGGGGTCAAGGACCGGGTCGAGGAGATGCTCGACCTGGTCGGGCTGGATCCGCGCGAGTTCCACGGCCGCTACCCGCGCCAGCTCTCCGGCGGCCAGCAGCAGCGCGTGGGCGTGGCCCGGGCGCTGGCCGCGGACCCGCCCGTCCTGCTGATGGACGAGCCCTTCGGCGCCGTCGACCCGATCACGCGCGACCACCTCCAGGACGAGCTGATCCGGCTCCAGCACGAACTGCACAAGACGATCGTCTTCGTCACCCACGACTTCGACGAGGCCATCAAGCTCGGCGACCGGATCGCGGTGCTGCGGGAACGCTCGCACATCGCCCAGTTCGACACCCCCGAAGCCATCCTGACCAATCCCACCGACGACTTCGTCTCCGGCTTCGTGGGCGCCGGGGCCGCACTGAAACGGCTCAACCTGACCCGCGTACGGGACGTGGAGGTCGCCGAGTTCCCCACGGTGTCGGTCGACGACCCGCTCCAGCAGATCTTCAACACCCTGCGGGGCGGCTCCACCAACGAGCTGCTGATGCTCGACCGGCGGGGCCGGCCCTACAAGTGGCTGCGCCGCGGCGACCTGATGCGCGCCAAGGGCTCCCTCGCCCGGGCCGGCCAGCTGGTGCACGACACCGTGACCCGGGACGCGACCCTGCACGACGCCCTGGAGGCGGTCCTCCTCGACAGTGCGGGGCGGGTCGCGGTCACGGGCCGGCGCGGCGAGTACATCGGGGTCGTCGACATGGAGACCCTGATGAACTCCGTCCAGGAGATGCTGGAGGCGGACCGGCTGACGGCCGCCGAGCACCGGCACGACCTGGAGGAGCTGCGCCATCACCGGACCGAACAGGAGCTGGAGGGCGGTGCGGGCGGCTCATGACGAACACACCCCCCGGCGCGTCCCCCCGGCGGCCGCCCGGAGAACGCCCGCCCGGTGAGCACGAGGTGCAGGGCCATGCCTTCCGCGACCTGCTCGCGGAGGACCGGCCCGGTACAGGCGTCCCCGCCCCCGTGCCGACGCGCGCCCGCCGGATCACCTGGCGCCGGCTCGTCGTCGTGCCCGCCGTCCTGGCGCTGGTACTGCTCGCGCTGTACCTGTGGGTCGACTCCCTGACCCTCGACCCCATCGAGCAGAACTCCCTGGGCAACGGCAACGTCCGGCTGCGGCTGTGGCAGCACGTGCGGCTGACCGCCATCTCCACCTTCTGGGTGCTGATCATCGCCATTCCGCTGGGCATCGCCCTCACCCGCCGCCGGCTGCGGCGCGCCGCCCCGCTGGTCACCGCCGTCGCCAACATCGGCCAGGCCACGCCGGCGATCGGCCTGCTGGCCCTGCTGGTCATCTGGCTCGGGATCGGCCCGTCCACCGCGATCATCGGCATGGTGGCGTACGCCGTGCTGCCCGTGCTGTCGAACACCGTCGCCGGGCTGCGGGCGATCGACCCCCAGCTGGTGGAGGCCTCGCGCGGGATCGGGATGTCGCCGATGGGCACCCTCGGCATGGTGGAACTGCCGCTCGCGGTCCCGCTGATCCTGGCGGGCGTACGCACGGCCCTGGTGCTCAACGTCGGCACGGCCACCCTGGCCACCTTCGGCGGCGGCGGCGGCCTCGGCGACCTGATCACCTCCGGGATCCAGACGCAGCGGATGCCGGTGCTGATCGTGGGCTCCGTCCTGACCGTGGTGCTCGCCCTGTTCGTGGACTGGCTGGCCTCCCTGGCCGAGGCGGTCCTGACCCCGCGCGGGCTGGAGGCGTAGATGCGTACCTGCGGCGTCGGTGCACGGGGCAGGGCCCTCGGTACGGCGGTGCTCGCCGCGGCCGTGCTGGCCGGCTGCGGGCTCAAGAGCGGCTCCCCCATGGTGGACGAGGTCACCCCGGGCAAGCTGGGGCAGGGCGAGCCCCTCAAGGGCGCCTCGCTCACGGTCACGTCGAAGAACTTCAGCGAGAACATCGTGCTCGGCCAGATCCTCGGGCTGGTCTTCAAGGCCGCCGGGGCCGAGGTGCTGGACCGCACGAACCTGCCCGGCTCGATCAGCGCCCGCGAGGCGGTCGCCCAGGGCGACGCGGACGCCATGTACGAGTACACGGGCACGGCCTGGATCACCTACCAGGGCCGGACGGAGCCGATCGACGACCCGCTCAAGCAGTGGGAGGCGGTGCGGGCGGGGGACGTGAAGAACGGGGTGGCGTGGCTGCCGCCGTCCACGCTCAACAACACGTACACGCTCGCCATCAGCAAGAAGAACAACGCGAAGTACGGGTTGAAGACCCTCTCGGACGTGGCGGAGCTGGCGCGCAAGGACCCGTCGGCGGTGACGCTGTGCGTGGAGAACGAGTTCGCCTCGCGCGAGGACGGGCTGCCGGGCATGGAGAAGGCGTACGGGATGAAGATCCCGGCAGGCAACATCCGGAAGATGGACGCCGGGATCATCTACACGCAGGTCTCCAAGTCCGATTCCTGCCTGCTGGGCGAGGCCTTCACCACGGACGGCCGGATCAAGGCCATGGACCTGGACACCCTCGCCGACGACCGGAAGTTCTTCCCGAACTACAACGCGGCGCCCGAGCTGAACGCGAAGACGCTCGCCGCCCACCCGGCGATCGCCGGACTGCTGGCGCCGGTGACGAAGAAGCTCACGACCGAGGTGGCGCAGGAGCTGAACGCCAAGGTGGACGTGGAGGGGCAGGACCCGCACGAGGTGGCGAAGGACTGGCTGCTCAAGGAGGGGTTCATCAAGGAGGGCTGAGCCCGCGGCCGCCCGGCGGGGACCGGCCGGGGCTGCGGGACGGGGCGGGGCCGGGTCGGCAGGCCGGGGCGCGGCCGGATCGGCAGGACGGGGCCGCGGCCGGGTCGGCAGGACGGGCCGCGGCCGGGTCAGCAGGACGGGGCCGGCTGTCCCCGGTTCAGTGCGCGCAGCGCGTCCACGGCACCCGACAGCGTGGTGACGGGCACCAGTTGCAGGCCCTCGGGCAGTTCGGACGCGGCGTCCGAGCACTCGGCCTTCGGTACGAGGAACACGCTCGCCCCGTCCCGGCGGGCGGCCTGGGTCTTCAGGGCCACCCCGCCGACCGCGCCGACCGTTCCGTCCGGGTCGATGGTGCCCGTACCGGCGACGGTGCGGCCGCCGGTGAGGTCGCCGCCGCTGCCGTCGCCGTCGAGCTTGTCGACGATGCCGAGGGAGAAGAGGAGTCCGGCGCTGGGGCCGCCGACGTCGGCCAGGTTGAGGTCGACCTTCACATCCGCGGGGTTCTTGTGGAGATATCCGAGGGCGGCCTCGGCGGCGGTCGACTGGGACTTGGCCATCTCCTCCAGGTTGTGCTCCTCGGTCTCCTCGGTGGTCTTGCCGGAGGGGTAGATCGCCTCCTTGGGCATGACCGCCCGGTCGGTCCGGAACCAGCTGTCGACGAGCTCGCCCAGGTCCACCTTCTCGGACGGGCCCGGGGCCTGGATGGTGGTCATCAGGAGCTGCCCCCGGGTCTCCCGGACGGGGGCGCCGGTGACAGTGATCACGTTCTTGCCGTCCCGGGCGCCGAGCACGTCGGCCGTCAGCCCCGGCTGGGCCAGCACGAAGGGCAGGGGCGCGAAGGCGGCCGCCGCGAACAGGGCCAGCACGGGCACGGCGCAGACGGCCAGGGCGGCGGGACGCGGCAGACGTGAGAGGCGAGAGAGCACGCCGCCAATCTAGCGGTCCCTCCCGCCCGCGCCCCACAGCACCAGGGCGAAAAAGGGCGGCCTAGCGGAGCGCGTCGGCGACCTCGCGCGCCGCGTCGACCACCCGCGGCCCGACCCGTTCCGGCACGGCGTCGGAGAGCATCACGACGCCCACGCTGCCCTCCAGCCCGGTGATGCCCACCAGCGGCGCGGCTGCGCCACTGGCGCCCGCTTCCAGCTCCCCGTGGGTCAGGGTGTAGCCGGGCTCGATGAGGGAGCCCTGGCGGGCGGCCAGGATGGCCCGGCCGGCGGCCCCGCGGTCCAGCGGGTGGCGGAAGCCGGCCCGGTAGGCCACGTGGTAGTCGGTCCAGGTGGGCTCCACGACCGCGACGGCGAGGGCTTCGGTGCCGTCGACGAGCGTCAGGTGCGCGGTGGCCCCGATGTCCTCGGCGAGCGACCGCAGCGCGGGCAGGGCCGCCTCGCGCACCAGCGGGTGCACCTGCCGGCCGAGCCGGAGCACCCCGAGCCCCACCCGGGCGCGCCCGCCGAGGTCGCGGCGGACCAGGGCGTGCTGCTCCAGGGTGGCGAGGAGCCGGTAGACCACGGTGCGGTTCACACCGAGGCGGTTGGAGAGCTCGGTGACAGTCAGACCGTGGTCGGTGTCGGCGAGCAGTTTGAGGACCCTGAGTCCTCTGTCGAGAGTCTGGGAGGTTTCCGCGGTCACGACGCCTCTCCCTCTTTCGGTGAGCGGCGGTGACTCTCGTGGTGGCGCGCTGCCGGTCCCGCGGCAGCGCACGGAGAGGCCGCCGGTAGCGGCCATGGCACCGGCTGCGCTCCCGCGGCGGCGCTGCCACGGTGCGTTCGATGCGGGGACAGTAGCGAGCAGGTCCGCTCAGCGGAAGGGCTCGTCCAGAATCCGGGCGCCTGCTACCCGTTTATGCCCTTTGATGATCGCCACCGGTGTCAATTCGTGACCTCTCTTCACCACAAGTTCTTTACAACCCCAATACTCTGAGCATGTTCAAAACGACATCAGTCTGGGTCCGGGGGGGACGTGCTCTGAGCACGCCCGGGGCCGCACGGAGGGAACCCACCACTCATGAACATCAAGCGCCTGGCCGTTGTGGCCGCCGCCGCCGTCGTCGGCCCCACGGTCCTGATGGCCACGCCCGCCATGGCGGACGAGGCCCAGAACCCGGCCGTCTCCACCCCGGACGCGGCCCCCAAGGACGACGCGGCCGCCGCCGAGACCCCGGCGAAGGAGGCCCCGGCGGCCGAGACCCCGGCGAAGGAGGCCCCGGCTGCGGAGAAGCCCGCCGCCGAAGCCCCGGCCCCGGTCGTCCCGGCCCCCGCCGCCCCGGCCCCGGTCGTCCCGGTCCTGCCGCCCGTCGCCGAAACCCCGGCACCGGCGCCGGTTCCGGCCGTCCCGCCGGTCACCGGTGCAGACGCGGAGCTGGACGAGGCCGACCTGATCGCCACGGGCCCCAAGCTCGTCCTCAAGGGCGTCCCCGGCAGCTTCAAGGCCGGCGGCGACTGGACCGAGTTCAAGGTCTCTGTCGACAACAGCACCGGCAAGCCGCAGAAGCGCTACGTGCTCGTGCTGGCCGTCGCCAACGAGGACCTTGAACTGCAGGGCCACGACGTCCGGGTCCAGGTCCGCTTCGGCGGCGCCTGGCACGATGTCGAGGTCTTCGACGACGGCGGCACCCCTGTGGCCGTGCTGACGGACGCCCTGCCCATCCCCGACAACGCCGTCCTCGACCTGCCGGTCCGCATCAAGTTCGCTGCGGGCGCGCCCGCGGGCGACATCGCCATCGCGGTCGGCGGCGGCAGCGGCGAGGACGAGAACGTCTGGTCCGACGCCGCCTGGACCGAGTCGAAGATCGTCAAGGGCGGCAACACCACCAAGCCCAACGGCGGCTCCAAGCCCGTCGAGCAGGCCGGCCACGTCACCGCCCCGGCCAACGGCACCGGCACCGGCACCGGTAACACCGGCGGCCAGCTCGCCGAGACCGGTTCCGACGCCGCCACCACGTGGGCGCTCGGCGCCGGCGGTGTCGCGCTGGCCATGGGCGCGGCCCTCGTCGCCGGCACCGGACGTCGCCGCCGCCCGACCGCGTGACCCGTAGCCACACCCCGTAGCCACACCCCGTAGCCACGCCCTGTAGCTGCCCCGCAGTCCCACCCGACGGGTACACCGCGTAGGAACACACAGCGGCGGGGTCCGTGCGAACCTCCGCACGGACCCCGCCGCTGTCTTCCTCGGCCGGGAGGCCGTCACCGCATGCGGGTGGCCCACTCCTGGACCTTCTTGATCCGCTCGCGCAGCTGCCCCGCCGTGGCCTCCGCGCTCGGCGGTCCGCCGCACACCCGGCGCAACTCCGTGTGGATCACGCCGTGCGGCTTGCCGCTCTGGTGGACGTACGCCCCCACCATCGTGTTCAGCGACTTGCGCAGCTCCAGCAGCTCCTTGTGGGAGACCACCGGCCGCCGGTCCGCGGGCAGCTCCAGCAGGTCCGCCTCGGCGTCCGGCTTGCGCCGGCTGTGCGCGATCTGGCGGGACTGGCGCTTCTGCAGCAGCATCTGCACCTGATCGGGTTCCAGCAGGCCCGGGATGCCGAGGTAGTCCTGCTCCTCCTCGCTGCCCGGATGCGCCTGCATGCCGAACTCGGCGCCGTCGTAGAGGACCCGGTCGAAGACCGCGTCGGACTCCAGCGCCTCGAAGGACATCTGCTCCTCGTCGCCGGTGTCCTCGTCCTCCAGCTTGTTCGCCTCGTCCATCTCCTTCTCGGACTCGGCGTACGGGTCCTCCTCGCCCTGCTTCTTCGGCTTGTCGAGGACGTGGTCGCGCTCGACCTCCATCTCGTTGGCGAAGCCGAGCAGGTAGGGAATGGTCGGAAGGAACACGGACGCGGTCTCGCCGCGCCTGCGCGATCGCACGAAACGGCCCACGGCCTGCGCGAAGAACAGCGGGGTGGAGATGGTCGTCGCGTAGACGCCGACCGCCAGCCGCGGTACGTCGACGCCCTCGGACACCATCCGGACTGCGACCATCCAGCGGTCCTCGTTCGCGCTGAAGTCATCGATCCGCTTCGAGGCCCCGGTGTCGTCGGACAGGACGACGGTCGGCTTGCTGCCGGTGATCTCCCGGAGCAGCTTGGCGTAGGCGCGCGCCGAGTCCTGGTCGGAGGCGATCACCAGACCGCCGGCGTCCGGAATGCCCTTCCGGACCTCCGTGAGCCGCTGGTCGGCGGCGCGCAGCACGTTCGGCATCCAGTCGCCCCGCGGGTCCAGCGCCGTGCGCCAGGCCTGCGAGACCGCATCCTTGGTCATCGGCTCGCCGAGCCGGGCCGCGATCTCGTCGCCCGCCTTGGTGCGCCAGCGCATGTTGCCGCTGTAGGAGAGGAAGATGACCGGCCGCACGACGCCGTCGGTCAGGGCGTTGCCGTAGCCGTAGGTGTAGTCGGCGGAGGACCGGCGGATCCCGTCGTTGCCCTCCTCGTACGCGACGAAGGGGATGGGGTTGGTGTCGGACCGGAAGGGCGTGCCCGTCAGGGCCAGCCGCCGGGTCGCCGGGTCGAAGGCCTCCAGACAGGCCTCGCCCCAGGACTTGGAGTCGCCGGCGTGGTGGATCTCGTCGAGGATCACAAGGGTCTTGCGCTGCTCGCAGCGGTTGCGGTGCAGCATCGGGCGCACCCCGACCCCGGCGTAGGTGACGGCGACCCCGTGGTAGTCCTTGCTGAGCGGCCCCGCCGAGTACTCGGGGTCCAAGCGGATCCCTATCCGGGCCGCCGCGTCCGCCCACTGCTTCTTCAGGTGCTCGGTGGGGGCGACGACGGTCACCTGCTGCACGACGTGGTGGTGCAGCAGCCAGGAGGCCAGGGTCAACGCGAAGGTGGTCTTGCCGGCGCCGGGCGTCGCGACCGCGAGGAAGTCCCGCGGCTGGGTCTCGATGTAGCGGTCCAGCGCTCCCTGCTGCCAGGCGCGCAGCTTGCTGGCCGTACCCCAGGGGGCACGGCCCGGGAAGGCGGGTGAGAGGTGGTGGGAGGCGGTAGTAGTCACGGTCTCCGGTTCGGCTCTCGGTGGCGGTCGTACGTAGGACAACCGGGCCACCTTACCGGCACGGGCCCGCCCCTCATCGGGGGACAGGCCCGTGACCTGGACGGGTGCGGCGAGGGTCACATCGCGCGCAACCGCCCGGCGACGGCGGCCACATCGGCCTCGCGTCCGGCCGCGACATCGATGACCAGGGCGTACGCCGCTTCCTGATCGGCGTCGGCGAGGCCGATCCCGTTCACGGCGAGGAAGGTCGCGGCGGCCGGCCATGCGGTGCGCTTGTCGCCGTCGACGAGCGGATGGTTCACCGCGATGCCGTGGAGCAGCGCAGCGGCCTGCGCGTACGGGTCGCCGCAGGCGGCCGTGCCGAACATCCCGCTCCGCGGCCGGTGCACAGCCGCCTGCGGCAGCCGGATGCCGAAGCTCCCCCGGCTGTGCCGGGCCAGGCAGGCGTGCCGGGCCGGGCAGGCGTGCCAGGCAGGCGTGCCGGGCCGGGCAGGCGTGCCGGGCCAGGCAGGGCCGGGCAGGGCAGGCATGTCGGGCATGCCGGGCAGGCGTCCCGGGCCAGATCGAGCCCTCGGCGAGCGTGAGGTGCCCGGCGGGGGCGGGGCGGTGGCGCAGGTGGGACCGGCGGCGGAGGCGTCGGGACGGGACCGGTGGCGGGGGCGTCGGGACGGGATCGGGGGCGGGGCGTCGGGGCGGGTGTCCACGTCCGGGTCCACGTCCGGGTCACTCCCCCAGCCGCTGCGGCAGCGCACCGTGCCGCGCGGCGAGCCGGCCGGCGGCTTCCCCGACCCGTTCCCGCTCGGCCCGCAGGTGGCCCCGTACGGCGTCCCGCGCTCACTCCTCGGGCGGCGTCCGCCCGGTGGCGTCGGCGAGGTCGGCGAGTTCCGCGCGCTCGCGCTCGGTGTCGGACATCCGGATGGCCAGCTCGTTCACGCGGGGAGGCTAAACGGTGTCCGGGACGGCCCGCACCGGGTTTCCGGCCGCGGGGGCGGCGGCATCCGCGGGGTCCGTGGAGGCGGAGGGGTCCGTCGGCGGATCCAGCCGGGTCGCGACCCAGGCGCCCAGCAGTGCCACGGCCGCCATCGGCAGGAAGACCACCACGAAGGCGGCCGGGTGCGAGGCGCCGCCGCCCTCGGCGGGGGCGTGTCCGGCGCCCACCGTGCCGCCGCCCAGCGCGGCGAAGGCGGCCCCTCCCGCCGCCAGCAGCACCACGTTCGCCAGCGCGTCCGAGATCTGCAGCGCGGCGGAGTTGGCCCCGGCCTCCTTCGGCGCGGACAGCTTCAGCAGCAGCACGCTCGTCGAACCGATCACCAGGCCCATCCCGAGGCAGCCCACCGCCCAGGCCAGCGCCAGCGTCCACACCGGGACGGCCTCGATCAGCACGGCCGGCGCCGCGGCGATGGCGACGGCCACCATCACCATGCCGCCCACCATCAGCCGCGCCCGGTACGGGTCCATCCGCCCCTTCGACTGCACCCACGACCCGCCCGCCCAGGTCAGCCCGCCCAGCGCGAGCGAGAAGCCGGCCATCGTCGGGCTCAGCCCCCGCTGGGTGACCAGCATCAGCGGTACGAAGCTCTCCGCGGCGATGAACGACCCCGCGGCCACCCCGCGCAGCAGCACCACCGATGGCAGACCGCGCCGCGCCAGGTACGTTCCGCGCGGCAGCAGCCCGAGCACGGCCGGGACGAGCAGCGCCGCACCCAGCACGGCCGGGACCAGCGACAGCCACCGCAGGTCCTGCGCGGCGTACTGGAGGAGCCCCGCCCCGGCCGAGATCCCGAAGGCCAGCCGGATCCGCCGCCGGTCGAAGGCCGCCGGCTCGCCGCCGACCGGGCCGGAGGCGGTGCGCCGTATGGCGGGCAGGGCGACGACGAGCGGTACGACGACCAGCGCCGGTATCGCCAGGAACACCCAGCGCCAGCCGAGGTGCTCGGTCACGGTCCCGGCGGCCAGCGGACCGACGATCGACGGCACCACCCAGCTCGCCGCGAAGGCCGCCATGATCGCGGGGCGCAGCCGCTCCTCGTAGGCCCGGCTGACGACCACGTACAGGGCGACGATCACGAGCCCGCCGCCGAAGCCCTGCACGGCCCGGCCGAGCACGAACACCCACATCGAGCCGGCGGTCCCCGAGAACACCAGCCCGGCGGCAAAACACCCGATGCCGACGGTCAGCGGCCGCAGCGGCCCCTGCCGGTCGGCCCACTGGCCGGACAGGACCATGCCGAAGAGGCTGGTGGTGAAATAGGCGGAGAAGGCGAAGGCGTACAGCCCGATCCCGTCGAGCTCGCGGGCGGCGACGGGCATGGCCGTGCCGACGGCGGTGGCCTCGAAGGCGATCAGGAACACGACGGAGATGATCCCGACGCTGAGCGCCCGGTACGCCGGGTCCAACACCCCGCCGCCCGGGGGCGGGGTCGGCGGGGCCGGTGCGGTCTTCTCGGGCACGCGGGGTTCGAGGGCGCTCATCGCCCCAGCGTAAGGTGCGTAGCCCCGCCGCGACCCTGTCCATTCGACGGATCCCGCCCTCAGCCCGCAGACCTAGGCCGCCTCGTTCGGACCGTGCCGGGGCCCGGCCCGCCCGAAGGCTGCGGGGCGGCCCGGCGTCCCCGCTGTGTGAACGGGGCATGGCAGTCGTATTGCACGCCCCGCGCACCCCTTCCCCCCACCGCGCCCGCCCCGTACGTTCGTACCCGTCACCACCACACAGCCGTGTGCCCGAGTGGTTGAGGGACTCGCCTGCAAAGCGAGTTACGCCGGTTCGATTCCGGTCACGGCTTCTGATGGCTAGACCAGGTGAATCGAAAGGTTGGCACCCCAGAGGGGTGCCAACCTTTCCTCATCCGTCTCACTTCCCGTCTCAGCCAGGGTGCAAGCACGGCCAGACTCAACGCCCGCGCCGCGTGGGTGTTGCCAACCGCCTCTCTCCGACTCTTGCCCCGGCCACGCCATGCGGCGGGACGCAATTAGGGCGAGAATGAGAGACGTGACGCATCTGTCGATGCGGTCGCGATCCTCCCGGCATGTGCACACTCAACCGTGGTTCAACCCTGCCGTGGTGATTCCCATGCCCGATCCACAAAAACCCCATCCCGATGGCTCGGCCTATCGGAGGCTCGAAGCCTGGTGTCATGACATGCGCATGAGTTACTGGTTTCACGAGTGCACGGCGACATCGTTCAGCAAGCGCGGCCGTTACCTAGCCGCTGGGGCATTCATCCTGTCTACCCTTGTCGGCGCAGCGATCTTCTCCACCCTGGAGTCTCTGCCTTCGATGGGTTGGAAGATCACAGCCGGTCTGTTGAGCGCCCTCTCTGCGGTCTTGACTGGGATTCAAGCCCTATTGAAGTATCCCGAGCTAGCCAGCCTCCACCACCAAACCGCCGCTTCCCTGTTCCCACTGATACGTCGAGCCGAAATAGAGCTCGCCCAAGGACCGCCGTCTCCAGATACATTAGAGAGCATCGGCGAGGAGTGGGGAAAGATGCAATACGATATGCCGGACGTGTCAGAGCGAATTAAGCGCCGCATATCAAAAAGGGTGGATCAGCAAATCGCTTCCGCCGAACAACGGAGTCGTGGCGAATCTCAAACCCGCCGCCTCGGGACTGACCCCAATCTGACGTGAGACCAATGAGGCGAGGGCTCAGCCGCCCAGCCACGGTGGCCAGGTGGCCAGCCCCGGGGCAGCAGCAATGCACGTTGCCGCCAGGCGATTTCACCTGACTTGCTTCGTCGTGTGACTTCCACTTCAGACCGTCGACCTGCTGCGCCACGTCGGTCCGCGCCGCGTCGAATATGTGCTGACAGCGCGCGGCCGTAGCCGTCATAGACCGCCCCATGAGGCCCGTCACGGTCCGCTCGGACGCTGAGGATGAGAAGCATCGTGGCCACCGTGCGCCGCGCGTCGTGCGGCCGCCGGCCACGAACCCCCGGGAACATTCCGGCGCGGACCTGACCGGAGGAATGCAGCCCCGGAGTACGAGTGCCCGCCTCCGACTCCGACGACCCCGGAGGCGCCGGGAGACGCCGGACACCCCGTCGCACCCAACGTCAGTCAGAGCCAAACCGACGGCCACCTCGCCCGCGCCTCACCTACGGGGGCTCTCGCTCGGCTGCGCGCCAGCAGGGGGTGCCGACTTCGGGAGGGCGGTCGGTCGGGACGGGAGACCGCCGCCGTCCGCGCAGCGCAACTCCCGCGCGACGGTCAGGGCTGCCGCATGCGCGATCACGCGGTACTCCTGTGTCAGGCTCTGCCGGTCCTCGGTCTCCCGGCTTCGATCCTCCTCGAATCGGGCTGTGATCCTCAGAGGCACATCCCGCGTGGAGCCTGCCCGCGGACTCACGCAGTCGAACTCGATCTCGTACCCAGCCGTCCTGGGCTGACCTACAACGCCAGTGCGAAGGGCTGCGCCTTGCATGTCGTCGGGGACGCTCTCGTGCTTTCTGGAGGCAATGAACACCATGTGAGCCTCCAGGTCCTCCCCCTCCCGGGACGACTTCACCTCACACTCCCCATTCGGCATGTTCCTGGCCTTTCCCCCTGCCCGGTACGCCACCTCCATGGCCTTGGCGACTTCCACCGCGCCGGAATCCCGCTCAGGGCGGGCGGCTTCGAACACGGTTGACGCCAGCAGCCGCTCCAGTGCTTGCCCGGCCGCCGGAGAGAAAAGGGTCCCCCCACAAACCTCTGCCACCGGGACAATCCTCGGCAACGCCTGACCGGGACCTTCCTCCGAGGTGCCGGGATACGCCGCACACGCTGCCGCACACAGCGCCAGCAGTGCCACGCCGACGGCCGCCCGCCCGCGCTTCACGGCTTTTCTCCCGTCTCCGGGGCGTGCCCTTGCTGGGCGGCAAGCGAGTTGCCGTTCCTGTAGCCGATGTTCATCGACTCGATCAACTCCCTTCCCAGCACGCTCGTCCCACTCACGCTGCGGCGCTCCATGAACTGGTTCAACGGAGTCTCCACACTGCGTTCACCGGCCTGGAACATCGCCCTGGTGCTCGCATGCGTGGCGTCGTCGACCTTGTCCTTTTCCTTCTCCACCGACTTGTCCGACCACTCCGTGATCGCCGACGAAGCAGCTTGTTCCACTGCGCCGCTTCCCCAATCGATGGCCGTCGGCACTACAAGCGCCGCTACTCCGACACCGACGGCCGAGCCCGGGATGAGTGCCACTGCTCCGCCGACAACGGCAGACGTACCGAACTCGATCCACCCGCTGCGTTTTTCGACGGCCTTCTCGTACTCCTCATGCTTCTTCTCCGCTTCGGCGCCGAGCTGGCCGGCACGGGATTCGTCGAGCATGCCCTGCGCTTCCGCAGTGATGGCGATGACGGACCGGGCCCGACCTTCGTCCACCCGACCGTCGTGAAATCCCTGCGCCTCCAGCACCGACGCCCCATAGATGCGTTCGGCGACGGTGACGGTCGCCCAGGAATCCGGGTGCTGACCCAAAGCGCTCAACAGGTCCCGTGCGTCTTCACGGCTCAGAGTCGCGTGATTCGAGGCTTCGTCCAAGGCCTCGAAAACGCCGCCGCTGGCATTGTCCGTGAGACCCCGATTGACATCGTCGATATACCCGGCCGTCATGCGGCCGAGACTGTCGGCAAGGGACTCGTGCCGCTTGAGGAGCCCGGTATCGCCCCCGTACGCATCGACCACCGCTTCCATGATGTGCGCGGTGTCGGCAGTCTTGCGCAGTACCGGCGCCGGGTCGTCCCAGGCGTGCCCGAGTGTTGCGGCTTCCAGCGCATGCCCCAAGGCATCGGGCATGTACTGCCGGGCCTTCTCCACGCCCTTGTCGTTGATGTCGTTCGAGTCGGGCAGGGAGGCGTACTTCTCGTCGGCGAAGTAGTCCAGGTAGTTCGTGACGCCCTTGCCGAGTTTCGGCACCCCGGACGTGACCGTGCCGTCCTGGTTGTACGCGGGCAGTTCGTCGCCACTGCGTGTGAAGAACTCCGTCGCGGCCTCCGGGCTGTGCCCCAGGGCCTCGAGGAAGCTGTTCACGGGATCGAACCCGGCTCCACTGCCCCCGGACGGATTGAACTGGGTCTGAGTCCAGCCGTTGACCGGCTTGTTCTGGAAGAAGAACTGCTTGTCCTTGGACTGCACTTGGATGACGTGATCCGCGAGGGGGACGAGGAACCGTGCGTCGTAGTTGCCGTACCTCATGATGCCGCCGAGAAGCTGGTAACCGAACGGATGGTTCCCGTCGTGGGGTAACAGCGGAATCCGCTCCGTTCCCAGACGCCGCAGGTCCTGGGCGAAGCGGTCCGGAAGATGCCGGGGGTTGTCGGGGTCGGTGGCGGTCGCCAGGTTGAGTCCCAGGTTCGTCTGCAGGTCCTGAATGTCCTTCAGCCGCTCCTGGTCGTAGCCGCGGGCCCCCGTGTCGATGGAGAGCTGCCCGTAGAACTGCAGTGCCCCCTTGGGGCCGAGCGCCCCGTAGAAGGCCGTCGAGAACTCGGGCACGGACTGGTTGTCCGCGAGAAGCTCGTTCAGTTCTACCAGCTCCTCGTGGCTGAGGTCGCGGCCCTTCTTTGCGAGCGCGGAAGCGCGACCGGCCTGTTCGACGTCGAGGCTGCCGTACGTGGGCGGGCTGAAATTGTGGACCTCCGTGAGGTTGGCGGCCAGAAGGCGGGCCAGCGACTGGTCCGTGTCGTCGCACTGGTCGACGATCGCGTCGATCTTCTGCTGCCACAGTCCGCGGTTCTCCCGGAGGGAGCGCTGGTAGTCGGGGTCGTGGCGGGCGGCGTTGCGTTCGCCCTCGGTGGCCAACGGGACCGCAGTGACCCGGCCGACTGCGTCGACCTGGAATCCCGCCGCAGGGGCCTCCTCAGCGGCGATCTTCTTCAGCTGCTCCTTGGACGACCGGAAGACGGCGAGGCCCTCGGTCAGACCCTGGTGAACCCCCTTGGCCGCCTCGGCCGCGTCGTCGAACTCCTTGGCCGTCTTGGCGACGAACTCCCGCCCCACCCCGGCAGTGACCCCGGCCCACTGGGCCTTGTCCGCCTTCGCCTTCATGCCGTTGCGGGCCGACTCCGCCAGCTCGTCCAGCTTCTCGGCCATCTCCTTCCAGTCGGTGGCGGCCTCCTGGAGCTTGTCGACCGGTGCGTTGATCACGTTGTCGTACGTCAGCACGTTCGGTTAAGCCTTCCCGTTGCGCCCGCTCTACTGGAGGTACTGGTCAATCGCCGCGCTGGCGAAATCCACCTGGAGGTGATGCTCATCCTTGGCGTGCGAGCGGAGCGAGTAGTTCAGGCCGTTGGAGACGTTCGCGCAGGCGGCCACGAGGGTCTTCACCTGGCTCTCCCAAACGGTGTGTGCCTTCAGCAGGGCCGCGCCGGTCGCGAAGCCCTCCTTGGTGAGGGCCCCGGCGGCTTCGGAGGTCGTGGTGGCAGCGTGCTTGCCGTCCGCCAGCAGCCGGGAGTGCAGCGTGTGCGCCGCGGTCCCGATCGCGCCGATGTGGTCCTGGTTCAGGTCGAGGTCGCCGCTGTCGCCGCTTCCGGGCTCGACGGTCACCTGGTTGAGCCTCATGGACACGTGGGCGGCGGCCGTGGCGCGCGCCGCCAACCATTCCTCGTCGAACGACATCGCGTGCACTCCTGCGGGTGTCAGGTGGAACCGGACGGGTGGGAGCCGGTCAGCTGTTCCTGCGCCGTACGACGACTGCGGTGACCGCTCCGCCGATCAGCAGGCAGGCCCCCAGCCCGAGGGCGATCCAGGGCAGCGCGCTGCCGTCTTCCTTCTCCTTCGCCGCCTCGGCCCGAGGCCCGGACTCGGGCGCGTCCGACGCCTTCGGCGTCGAGGAGGGCGACGTGCCGGCCGCGGCGGCGGCGAGGTCGGGCAACGGGAACACGTCCGCGGGGCCGGGGTCCCCGGGGGTGGGGACGGCGATTCGAGGGCGTACGACTCCGTAACCGACGAAGTCGTTGCGTTCGGTGCCGTCCACGGGCTTCCCGGCGGTGTTCAACAGCACGCGCAGGACCTGGTTGTTGGTCCAGTCGGGGTGCGCGGACCAGAGGAGGGCTGCCGCAGCGGAGGTCAGGGCCGTGGCGTCACTCGTGCCATGGTTTTTACAGAGGCCCGTTTTGGCTGTACAAGCCGTAACGATGTTCGTGCCGGGCGCGGACATGTCGACCTGCGGACCGTGCTGCGACTCCTTCGTAGGCTCACCGTCAGCGTCCACCGCCCCGACCCCCACCACACCCGGGGTCGCCGCGGGATAAAGGAGTTCGTTGACCGTCTCTCCGTCGTTGCCGGCTCCAGCAAAGATCAGCTTGCCCTTCGACAGGGCGTACTTCACCGCCTCGGCCCGACCTCGGTCTTCCTCAGGCTTGCTCTGAGTAGCCATGGAGATATTGATGATTTTGGCATCGGAGTCAGCTGCATACCGGATGGCCGCAACCCACGACGGGGTGCTCGCTCCCTCCAGCATATTGGGCACCCGGATCGGCAGGATCTTGGCTCCCGGCGCCAACCCGTATGCGCCGTCACCACTGGGGTGCCTACCGGTACCGGCAATGATCGCCGCCATCGTCGTGCCGTGACCGTCATAGTCGTTGTCCGTGTCACCGGGTGCATCTCCAGCAGGAAAGACTGCGCCAGGAACAACCTGCCCCTCAAGTTCCGGGATGCGGTTAACTCCGCTGTCGATCAACGCGATGGTGACGCCCTTGCCAGTGCTGATCTTCCAGATGTCGTCCGCCTTCATGGCGTCGAGATGCCACTGCTGCGAGCGGATGGTGTCCGCGTGGGCCGGAGTCGCGGCGACCCCGACCAAGAGCAAGCCCACCAGGGTCGAGGTCGCTTTACGCATGCGCATCCCGTGCAATGTCCGTTCCGCTCAGTCGATCACGGGCGGAACAACGCGACGGTTGCTCTGCCAGGTCTCTTCGTCCTCGGCCAGGTAGTCGGCGCGCCCGCCCCCCTGATCCTCGCGACGCTGGCCGGGCGTACGCGTGCCCGCACCTGCATGGCCCATGGCACCCGCTCCCGCGCCACCACTGCCGTTCCGGACGAGGCCCGAGCCGCCCTGGGTGAAGTGCTGGCCGCCCGCCACCGGACGGCCACCCGCCGCGGCCCCGGTCTGGCGGCCGCCGACGACCCCGCCTGACTCCGTGGCCAGCCGACGGCCCATGGGGGAACCAGCCTGGCCAGCGTGTGCGCCCCCGACTCCGTGACCCATGCCTCCGCCCAGTCCGCGACCGAGCCCCTGCTGTCCTTCCGCCCCGATGACCGTGCCGCGCGGGAGGCCCTGGGCGGGGCCGGTGGAGGTCACCGGCCGGCCCCCGGTGATGCCGGTTTCACGAGGAGGCAAGCCCAGGGGTCCGACCAACTTGCCGCTTGCGCTGCCGGGGCCCGTCAGGGTCGGGAACGGACCGAAGGGACTGCCCCCACCGGGCCTGGCCATCCCCACGACCGGCAGGCCCGGCATGGGGCCGACGGGCCCAACGGGGCCGGGGCCGACGGGTGTCGGCCCGGCCGGGAGGCCCGTCGTCGGGGGCAGGGTCGGGTTCGGAAGTGTCTGGACGTGGTCCAGGCCGACGTTCACCTCGCGGTCCGGCACCCCGGACAAGGGGGGCAGCACATGACTCGTCGCCGGTGGAGGAGTCGTGTCCGCCTGCGGGAGGCGCCCGGGAGCAGAACCCGGTTCCCGGTACCCGTCACCGGCTCCACCGGGCGCGACACCCGAGGAAGCGGGCCCGTCTACTGCTCCGCTGGACCCGCCGCCCGGCCTGGCCACCCCATTGTCGCTGTCTACACCCACCGGAACCAGAGCCTTCGGAAGCGTCGGAAACGTAGGAAGCGTCGCCTTGTCCATCTCCGAGGACGACGTCTCGTAGCGACCTGCCAGCTTGTTCATCGCGTCCACCGCCCGGGCGTGGTCGCCGTTCAGCTTGCGCCACGCCTCCTGGCCGAGTTGTACCGCGTCCGGGTCGTTGTGGTACTCCCGGGACGTCTCCAGGTTGGACTTGAGCGCGGCTTCACGCGACGCGCTGTACGGGGGCATGGCGCCCTTGCCGTCGGCGTCCGGCTTGACCTCGCTCATGATCTGGGCGGCCTCGGTCATCTGCTTGCCGCCCGCGGCGCTGTAGTCGGCCAGCACCAGCGTGGCGCTGCCCATCTTGTTGACCCACTCCTGGAAGGCCTCGGCGGCCTCGCCTTCCCAGCCCGTGACCTTGTGCTTCTTGAGCTTGTCGCCGATCTTTCTGATCGCGTCCGCAGCGTCGGTGAGCTGTGTGCCTCTCGTCCGAACCGCTGCCGGATCGATCGAGGCGATCATCGCGTGCAGCTGCGCGTGCGTGTAGCCCTCGAAATCGCCGGCCATCAGACCACGCCGCCCTTCTTCGTACCATTGACGCTCGGCGCGTTGGGCGTGGTATCCGGCTTCTTCGCGTAAGGGTCGCGTTCCGGCACGTACTGTTCCCGCGCCTCCTTGGCGATGGCCAGCATCCGCCGCTTCGTCTCCTCGTCCACCCCGTCGTAGCCCTTGCCCGCCGACATGATGGCGATGCCCAGGGCCTCGATCTGCCCCGCCAGGCCCTTCGACAGCTTCTGCAGCTCCGAGTGGACGGTGTTGTACGACTTGTGCAGGGTGCCCGCCTGCGTGAAGTCCGCGGTGCCGAGCGCGGACTGCGGCAGGGTGCCGTCGGCCAGTTTGCCGTGGTCCGCCGGGGACTTCTCCAGCGAGACGAGGAGGTCGTCCACGAGGACCTTGTAGTCCTTGAGCGAGTCGTACTCGACCCGCAGGGCCGCCGCCTGCGCCAGGACCGCGTCTGCGATCCCCGGCGTGAGGTTCTGTCCCAGCAGTCCCGGCCCGTTGTCAGCTGCCACGATGGCCTCCCCGACTTCCCGTCTCCCCGTGGGCGCGGCGTCTCCGCCGCTCCCCGTCCCCGTCGGCGACCGTTCGCACGCGCGCGGGAACGGCCCCGCCGATCACTCTAGCGACCGGCACCAGCGCCCCCAACCCCGGGGTTGCAGCTGCAATGGGACTCACACGGTCACGAGTTGGGTGCGGCCACCGCCGCCGACGGGCGGATCGGGAGCCTGTTCACCGGGCGGCCCGTCGCCGCGCGGACCGCCGAGGCCACCGCCGCCGGGGTCGTCACCACCGGGACCGCGCTCGCCGCCTTGGCCCCGAAGGGGGCCACCACGTCGCGTTCCTCGACCAGTTTGACGATGCGCACGGCCGGGGCGTCCAGCGATGTCGGCAGGGCGTACCCGGTCAGGTCGGGGTGGCGGACCAGGCCGGAGACCGTACGGAGGTTCTCCGTGAGGGCCGCGCCCACGCCCTGGGTGACGCCCGCCTCGATGCGGGCGGCAAGCTGCCGCGGGTTGAGGATCCGCCCGACGTCCTGCGCGACCGCCAGCTCCACCACCCGTACCGAGCCCAGCTCGATGTCCACGTCCACCACGGCGCGGATCGCACAGAAGGCCAGGCCCACGAACGCGTCACCCTGGCCGTCCGCGTCCAGGGGCTCCGTCGGGTGGGGGCGGCACTGGGCCGTGGCCCACAACTCCTTGCCCTCCAGGGCCTCTGCGACCGTCGTGGAGAACGCCCCGTCGTACGAGGTGATCCGGCCGTCCGTGATCTGCAGCAGCTCGGTGGACATGCCCAGCTTGTGGGCCACCGGCTGGAGCAGCTGCGTACGGACCATCTTCGCCGCGCGCTCCACCGCCCCGCCCGACACCCACGTGTGCCGGCCGTGCGCCGAGGGGCCCGCGGGCGGCTGGTCGGTGTCGACGGGGGCCATCGCCACCTCGTCGACGCCGAGCACCTCCTGGACGATCTGGCGGGCCAGCGTCGCGAAGCCCTGGCCGGTGTCGACCGCCGCGCAGATGACCGTGGCCGTGCCGTCCACGACCTTGACGGTCGCCGTCGACACCTCGTCGGTGCCCTCGGCGCCGAGCATGTGGACCATGCCGACCCCGTACCCGACGCCGCGGCGCACCGCGCCCGGTTCGCCCGCGCCCTCCGGGCCGCCCGGGAGCAGCCACTCGTCCTCGGGTGCGTCCTTGGGCAGCGCGGGCAGTTCGACGTCGCGGACCGCCCGCAGGAGTTCCGCCACCGGCGCCGGGCAGGTCACCGTCTGGCCGGTCGGCAGGAGGTCGCCCGTCGCGAGGACGTTGCGCATGCGCAGTTCCGCCCCGTCGAGGCCGAGGGCCGCCGCGAGCTTGTCCATCTGGCCCTCGTACGCGGCGCACACCTGCATCGCGCCTTCGCCGCGGACGTGGCCCGACGGCGGGTTGTTGGTGCGCACCGCCCAGCCCTCGACGAAGGCGTGCGGGACGACGTACGGGCCGCAGGCGAAGGCCACGGCCGCGGCCAGGGACTCCGCGGAGGCGTCGGCGTAGGCGCCCGCGTCCATCAGGATCTGCGCCTCGACCTTGACCAGGCGGCCCTCGGCGTCCGCGTGGTGGCGGTAGCGCAGCAGGGTCGGATGGCGGTGGGTGTGGCCGAGGAAGGACTCCTCGCGGGTCGCGACGAGTTTGACGGGGCAGCCCGTGCGCAGGGCCAGCAGGCCCAGCGGCAGCTGGAAGGCGGCGTCCTCGCGGTCGGCCGTCGCGCCGGGGACGCCGGTGACGACGACCCGTACGCGGTCGGGTTCCAGCCCGAAGCAGGCCGCCGCCAGGTCACGGTCGCCGTGCGGGTCGGTGGAGGCGGTGTAGAGCTCGACGCCCCCGTCGGGCCGCGGCACGGCCAGCCCCGCCTCGGCCCCGATCGGTGCGGGGTCCTGGCGGCCGATCCGGTAGAGGCCCTCGACGACGACCTCGCCGGTGGCCTCCGGGTCGCCGTAGCGCAGCGGGATGTGCCGGATCAGGTTGCCGTCGGGGTGCAGGGCGGGGGCGCCGAAGGACTGCTCGGGGTCGGTGACCGGGTCGAGGAGCTCGTACTCGACGGCGATGGCGGCGGCGGCGAGCCGGGCCGTGTCGGGGTGGTCGGCGGCGACGGCGGCGATGGGCTCGCCGTGGTGGCGGACGACGTCGTGGGCGAACACCGGCCGGTCGGCGACCCGGCGGCCGTGCGTGGTCGCGCCGGGGACGTCGGCGTGGGTGACGACGGCGCGGACGCCCGGCATCCGGGCGGCGGCCGTGGTGTCGACGGACAGGATCCGGGCGTGCGCGTGCGGGGAGCGCAGGACGGCTGCCCACAGCAGGCCCTCGGCCCACAGGTCGGCGGCGTAGGGGAAGGTGCCTTCGGTCTTGGCGCGGGTGTCGGCGGCCGGGACGGAGGCTCCGATGCCGCGCGGGGCCTGCTCCTGCGCGGCGTCGTCGGCCGGCGCCGCGAGGGCCGTCGTGCTGTTCAGCGCCGTCGTCGCGGTCGCCGCGTCCTGCCCGCTCACGCCGTGCCTCCGTGGTGGATGCCGCCCTCGCCGGGCGCTGCCTGGTGCGGGATGCGCGGTTCCGCTGGGCCCTGGGCCGCCGCGGAGCCGGCTGCGCCGGCCGCCGCGCCGGAGGCGGTCGCCTCCCGCTCGGCCACGACCTCGCGGACGGCGTCGACGACTCCTGCGTAGCCGGAGCAGCGGCAGAGGTTGCCGCACAGCGCCTGCCGGGTCTCCAGCTCGCTGGGGGCGTGGTTGCCCTCCAGCAGGTCATGGATGGTCATGGCCATGCCGGGCACGCAGAACCCGCACTGGACCGCACCCGACCGGCACAACGCCTGCTGCACGTCCGAGAGTTCCCCACCGGTCGCCAGGCCTTCGACGGTGCGGACCTCGCTGCCCGCCGCGGTCGCCGCCGGGACCAGGCAGGAGGCGACCAGCCGGCCGTCGACCTGTACGGCGCAGGCGCCGCACTCGCCCTGCGAGCAGCCGTCCTTGGCGCCGGCCAGGCCCAGGCGCTCGCGCAGCACGTACAGGAGGGACTCGCCGATCCAGGCGGCGGTGACCGGGCGGTCGGCGCCGTTGACGCGCAGGACGTAGGAGGCCGACGGGTGCTCGTGGTGGGCGACGGCCCCGGTGTCCGCGGTGTCTTCGTACGCCGGCTCCCCGGCCGGGGTCCCTTCGCCGGTCCCCGCACCCGGGGGTGGCACGGCGAGATCGGCGGCTCCCTCGTCCGGGGCGGGCGCGGCCTCGGTGTCCTCGGGCGGGGGGGCGTCGGGTCCGTGCCCGCCGGCCGGGCCCTGTTCCGCCGCGGCCTCCAGCGGCCCGGCGCAGGCGGAGCCGTGCCCGTCCCCCGGGGCCGGCTGCGGGGCGGGGAAGGCGTCCTGGGCCGGCTGCGGGGCGCGGCCGAAGGCGGCGAAGCCGAGCCCGTCGGTGTCCCCGGGCAGGGTGGTCCGGGGGGCGGGCACGCCCTCGGCCCGGGGAGCTCCGAAGAGGTCGAGGCCCTCGGGGGCGGCCGGCCCGGCCGGGTCGGGTTCGGCGGAGCCGGGGTGGGGCCGTTCCCCGGCGGGCGGTGCGCCCGCCGGGCCGTGCGCGGCGTCGATGTCGTGCGGGGCCGGGTGCGCCGGCTCGCCCTCGGGGAGGGGGGTGCCCACGCCGGGGCCGCCGAGCACGCGGGGCCCGCGCGGGCGGACTGCGCCCGCGTCGGCGCCGACTCCGGGGCCGCCGAGCAGGCGTCCCGCGGCCGGGGCGGAGGCGGCGGCCCCGGCGGCCGAGGCCGCGGCCGCCTCGTCGGTGCCCGGGAGCTCGCCCGGGCCGGGGCCGGCGTCGGGGCCGCCGTACGTGTCGTAGGGCGCGGGCGGGTAGCCGCGGGAGTCGTCGAAGCCGGGGTGGTTCGCCCAGGGGGCCGCCGCCCCGCCGGGCAGCGTGGCCGGGGCCTGGCTCCAGTCGGCCGCGTAGCCGGCCGGGGGGAACTCGTCGGGCCGGGCGGGGAGTTCCTGCACGGACCACTGCCCGGTCGCGGCGGCCGCGGCCGCTCCGCCGTCGTGCGGGGCTCCGCCGTCGTGCGCGGCCTCGGGGAAGCGCCATTCGGCGGTGTCCCCCGGCTCGTGGCCCGCAGCCGGCCCGCCGGCCGGGTCCGCGCTGGTCTGCCCCTGCGCCTGACCCTGCGCCTGACCTTGCGCCTGGGCGGTCTCGGACGGGTCCTGCCGGGCGAAGGCCGCGGCCACCGCGGCCGGGATGGGAACCGACGCCGGGATGGGGCCGCCGACCGGCGCCGGGCCGTGGCCGGCTGCCGGGGCCTGCGCCGTCTGCGCGGGCCCGGTCCGGCCCGCCTCGGGCCACTGCACCGGCATCGTCCAGGTGCCCGTGGCGGAGGGGTCCGCGCTGGCGGAGCCCAACGGCACGATCATCGGCGGCGGCACGTAGCCGTGCCCCGGGGCCGCAAGCGGCTCCCCGGTGTCCAGCGCGTCCAGCATCTCCTGGGGCAGCTTCACGAAGGCCGTGGCGTCGGAGTCGTACTCGCCGCCGTGCGGCACCGGCTCCCAGCCCCAGTCGGACCCCGGCGCACCCGTGTGGCCCGGGTCCCCATTCGCTCCGCTCACGTACCCGTTCTCGTTCCCGCTCATGAGGTCAGCGCCCTCCCCAGGGCCCTCCGTGCCAGTACGGCCACCGTCCGCCGCAGATGCAGTACGCCCGGGGCCACCGGTTCGCCCTGGTCGGGCACGCAGGCCGCCGCGACGTAGTCGCCGAACGCCTCCAGCGCCTCGGGGGCCAGGGTCCGCCCGCCGTCCCAGTCGATCAGCGAGGCCACCCACTGCTCGGCCTCCAGCGGCCGCAGCGGCATCGGGGCGACCGCACCGATCGCGCAGCGCACCCCCCTGCGCGCCGGGTCCAGCACGAGCCCCACGGATGCGACGGCGCGCCCCGGCCCGGTGCGCCCCGTAGCCTTCAGGAACACCTGCGGGGCGTGCAGCAGCGGCACCCGCACGAAGCCGATCAGCTCGCCGGGGCGCAGCATCTCGCGGCCGGCCAGCAGGTGCGACACCGGGACCTCCCGGCGGCCTCCCGGGCCGACGATGACGAGGACGGCCTCCAGCGCGGCCAGCACGGGCAGCGCGTCACCCGTGGGCGCGGCGGTGGCGATGTTGCCGCCGAGGGTTCCGGCGTTGCGGATCTGCGGGGGCCCGGCCGCGCGTGCGGCGGCCGCCAGTGCGGGGATCAGGGCGGCGAAATCCGGCCGTCCCATCCGCGCGTGCGTGAGTCCCGCGCCGAGCAGGGCGTGCCCGTCCTGGTACTGCCAGCCGCGGATCTCGTTGATCCGGCCGAGGCCCACCAGGGCGGCGGGCCGCAGCAGCCCGGCGTTGACGGCGGCCATGAGGTCGGTGCCGCCCGCGACGGGCACGGCGGCAGGCATGGCGGTGAGCGCCGCCACGGCCTCGTCCAGTGAGGCCGGCAGCGTCACGGATTGCGCCGCCTGCGGCCCCGGGGGGCCCTGGGGCGCGTCCGGAGCGTGCAGTGCGTGCGGTGCGTGCGTGGTCAACCCAGCTGCCCCTTCCCGATGTCCCGGTTCCGGCGCTCGCGCCTGTTCCGCCGTACGGTACGTGCTCACCGCCGGGACGTGGCAACTCTGGCACATCTTCCGTGCCGCCCGGCGCGAGGGTGGGCCGGGTGCCGGGGCGCCCGCCCGCCGTGCCGGCGCCGGGCCGCCGCCGCAGCTCATCCGCACTGCGCTCCCCCACCTCACCCCGATCGCCCGTTTTTCCTCGTATAAGGGGAAATCTAGGAAGAGTTCCCCTTCTCTTCCTCACACGTTCGGGGGCGCTCCCTCGCGCGGACGTCCGAGCACTCCGGGCCTGCGCTGCCACGGCAGGGGCCCGCCCGGTGGCCGGTACCCGACGCCGAGCGCGTCCAGCCGCGCGTAGTGGACCGCCATCCGTTCCTCGAAGCCGGCGAAGTCGCGTTCCTGCGGCGGGGGTTGCGGGGACCACACCACCTCGGCGAATGCCGCGAGCCGGGGGAACACCTGGTAGTCGACACGGTCCTGGTTGTCCGTCACCTCGGTCCACATGTTGGCCTGGGCGCCCAGGATGCGGGCGGCGGCCTGCTCCGAGAGCTGCGGCGGGACCGGCTCAAAGCGGTAGACGTCCTCCAGCGTGCGCACGTACGCGATCGGCACCGGCTCCTCGGGGCCGGCCGCCTGACGGTAGTCCAGGTACACGTGCTGCGCGGGGCACATCACCACGTCGTGGCCGGCCTCGGCCGCGGCGACGCCGCCCGCGTAGCCGCGCCACGAGGACACCACGGCCCCGGGCGCGAGGCCCCCCTCCAGGATCTCGTCCCATCCGGTCAACCGCCGTCCTCGGGAGGCGAGCCAGGTGTCGAAATGCTTGATGAACCAGGACTGCAGGCCGTCCTCGCCGTCCACGCCCAGCTCCCGGATCCGGGCCTGGGCCGCCGGCGAGTCCCGCCACTGCCCCTTGGGGCACTCGTCGCCGCCCACGTGGACGAAGGGCGAGACCTCGGCGGGGAAGAGGTCGAGCACCTCCTCGAAGACCCCTTCGTAGAAGCGCAGTACGGCCTCGGTCGGCGCGAGCACGTTCTCGTTGACCCCCCAGTCGTCCCACACCTCCAGCGCGGCGGTGTCGACGACGTCGGTGTTGCCGAGTCCGGGGTACGCGGCGATCGCGGCCTGCGAGTGCCCGGGCAGGTCGATCTCCGGGACCACCCGCACGTGCCGTTCGGCGGCGTACGCGACGATCTCGCGCACGTCGTCCTGGGTGTAGTAGCCGCCGTGCGGGGTCTCGTCCCACAGCGGGGAGTCGCGGTGCCCGCGCCGGGAGCGCGCCCGCCAGGCGCCGACCCCGGTGAGCCGCGGGTAGCGCTTGATCTCGATCCGCCAGCCCTGGTCGTCCGTCAGGTGCAGGTGGAGCACGTTGAGCTTGTGTGCGGCGAGCAGGTCGATGTACCGGAGCACGGCCTCCTTGGGCAGGAAGTGCCGGGCGACGTCGAGGAGCAGTCCGCGCCACCCGAACCGCGGCCGGTCGGCGATCTGCACGTACGGCAGGCTCCAGGTGCGTCCGGGCAGCGGGGCCCGGCGGTGGGCGTCGGGGCCCAGCAGCTGACGGAGGGTCTGCAGGCCCCGGAAGAGTCCGGCCCCGCTCGCTCCGGCCAGGGCGGCGCCGTCCGCGTCGACGGTGAGGGCGTAGGCCTCGGGCCCCTGGCGTCCGGCGAGCCCCGCATCGAGGCGCAGCCGTATGCCGGCGCTCTCCCCGGGTGCGGCGGCGGGCAGGTTCCAGCCGGTGGCGGCGCCGAGTTCGCGGCGCAGCCAGCGGGCGGCGGCCGCGCAGTCCGGGGCCGCGTCGAGCAGGGGCTCGGGTCCGAACGCGTAGCGGAGCCCGTCTTCGTGGAAGACGGCGGCCCGGGGTGCGGGGATCAGGTCCATGCGTCAGCCCTTCGCAGCAGCCTGTTGCGCTCTGCGCAACGCCCGTTCCGCAGAGTGCTCGTCGCGCCGACCCTAGTACGCCGAAGGCCCCCGGGGTACGCCTCGGGCGCACTCCGGGGGCCTTCGCTGCTGCGGGCAGGGCCCGGACTACTTGTCCTTGCCGCCCTTGTCCTTGTCCTTGTCCCCGCCGGGGCCCATGGACTCGTAGATCTCCTTGCACATGGGGCAGACCGGGTACTTCTTCGGGTCCCGGCCCGGCACCCAGACCTTGCCGCAGAGCGCGACGACGGGGGTCCCGTCGAGCGCGCTCGCCATGATCTTGTCCTTCTGGACGTAGTGGGCGAAGCGCTCGTGGTCGCCGTCGCCGTGGGACACCTGCGGCGTCGGCTCTACGAGGGTCCCCGTACCAGTCCCGCGCTCGGGCTCAAGAGTGCTCATGAAATCCAGGGTACTGAACCGCGACCGGCTCAGTTGAGCGACGGGTCGTCCGGATAGGTGGCGACCATCGCGAGGTCGCTGCGCTGGCGGCGCAGCACGGCCCGCCAGAGCCGTTCGGGATCGGGGAAGGACACGTCGCCGGGTTCGGAGTCCACGACGTACCAGGCACCCTCGCCCAGTTCGGTCTCCAGCTGCCCCGGCCCCCAGCCGGAGTAGCCGGCGAAGATCCGCAGGCCGCCCAGGGCCGCCGCGAGCAGTTCCGGCGGGGTCTCCAGGTCGACCAGCCCGATGGCCCCGTGCACCCGGCGCCAGCCGAGCGGGCCCTCCTCGCCGGGGATGACCGCCACCCCCAGGGCGGAGTCGAGCCCCACCGGGCCGCCCTGGAAGACCACGCCCGGGTCGCCGGCCAGCGGGGCCCAGGACAGCAGGACGTCGCGGACGCCCACCGGGGTCGGCCGGTTGAGGACCACGCCGAGGGAGCCCTGCTCGTCGTGGTCGAGCAGGAGCACCACGGCCCGGTCGAAATTCGGGTCCGCGAGGGCGGGCGTGGCCACGAGCAGTCTCCCTGTGAGGGAGGACACCTCGGTCATGCGGCCATGATCTCGCACATTTCCCCGATTCGGGGGACCCGGCGGCAAGATCGGACCCCGTGCAGCTCAGGGCGCACGGCGGCCGGGCGGCGGCACGCGGCCGACGACAGGCGGAATGCAACGCTCCGCCATGGGGCGGGCACAGAGGGTGCCGTACCGGATTCCCGACGGTCTCCCGGCCGCGTCAGCCATACAAACAAAGGGGTGGTGGCCCTTACTCTTTTCTCTGGCCACCCGCCCATCCCTCCCGGAACGCGAGATTCATGACCGGCACAGTCAGTGACGATGTACTGCTTGTCCACGGCGGCACCCCGCTCGAGGGCGAGATCCGTGTCCGCGGTGCGAAGAACCTCGTGCCCAAGGCCATGGTCGCCGCTCTGCTCGGCAGTGGACCCAGTCGGCTGCGCAACGTTCCCGACATCCGCGACGTGCGCGTCGTACGCGGTCTGCTCCAGCTGCACGGGGTGACGGTCCGCCCCGGCGAGGAGCCGGGCGAGCTGGTGCTCGACCCCACCCACGTCGAGAGCGCGAACGTCGCCGACATCGACGCGCACGCGGGTTCGTCCCGCATCCCGATCCTGTTCTGCGGCCCCCTGCTGCACCGCCTCGGCCACGCCTTCATCCCCGGCCTCGGCGGCTGCGACATCGGCGGCCGGCCGATCGACTTCCACTTCGACGTGCTGCGCCAGTTCGGCGCGACCATCGAGAAGCGGGAGGGCGGCCAGTACCTGGAAGCCCCGCAGCGGCTGCGCGGCTGCAAGATCCGCCTCCCCTACCCGTCGGTCGGCTCGACCGAGCAGGTGCTGCTGACGGCCGTCCTGGCCGAGGGCGTCACCGAGCTCAGCAACGCCGCGGTGGAGCCGGAGATCGAGGACCTCATCTGCGTCCTGCAGAAGATGGGCGCGATCATCTCCCTCGACACCGACCGGACCATCCGGATCACCGGTGTGGACCGCCTCGGCGGCTACAACCACAAGGCGCTCCCGGACCGCCTGGAGGCCGCCTCCTGGGCGTCCGCCGCGCTGGCGACCGGCGGCAACATCTACGTGCGCGGCGCCCAGCAGCGCTCGATGATGACCTTCCTGAACACCTACCGCCGGGTCGGCGGGGCGTTCGAGATCGACGACAACGGCATCCGCTTCTGGCACCCGGGCGGCCCCCTCAAGGCCATCGCCCTGGAGACGGACGTGCACCCCGGCTTCCAGACGGACTGGCAGCAGCCGCTGGTCGTGGCCCTGACGCAGGCCTCCGGCCTCTCGATCGTCCACGAGACGGTCTACGAGTCCCGGCTCGGCTTCACCTCGGCCCTCAACCAGATGGGTGCCCACATCCAGCTGTACCGGGAGTGCCTGGGCGGCAGCGCCTGCCGGTTCGGCCAGCGCAACTTCCTGCACTCGGCGGTCGTCTCCGGCCCGACCAAGCTGCAGGGCGCCGACCTGGTCATCCCCGACCTGCGCGGCGGGTTCTCGTACCTGATCGCGGCGCTGGCGGCCGAAGGCACCTCGCGGGTGCACGGCATCGACCTCATCAACCGCGGTTACGAGAACTTCATGGAGAAGCTCGTGGAACTCGGCGCGAAGGTCGAACTGCCCGGCGGCGACCTCGTCTGACGCACCGTCTGCGCAGCCCCCTGGCCCTCTCGGGCCGGGGGGCTTTCGCATGGGGCTCCCGCCCGGCCCGCGGGGGCTCCAGGGGCCCTCCAGGGGCCGCCAGGAGGCCGGGGCGGGGCGGACGGGCCCCGGCCCGGGCACGGGCGCGGAGCTCCGGCGCGGAACCGGGGCGCGGGTCCGGGGCGCGGGTCCGGGGCGGAACGCGACGGAGGGCGGCCGCCCCACCCGGGGCGGCCGCCCTCCGTCGTTCCGTCAGAGCGCACTGCACGGCGTCCCGGAGGCCTGCGGCCCCCGGCGCCGGAACAGGGCTACTTGCCCTTGGCGGCTTCCTTGAGCTTGGAGCCCGCGGAGACCTTCACGCTGTAGCCGGCCGGGATCTGGATGGGGTCGCCGGTCTGCGGGTTGCGCGCGGTGCGAGCGGCACGGTGGGTGCGCTCGAAGGTCAGGAAGCCGGGGATGGTGACCTTCTCGTCGCCCTTGGCGACAATCTCGCCGACGGTCTCGGCGAGCGCGGCCAGAACGGCGTCGGCGTCCTTGCGGGTCACCTCGGCGCGCTCGGACAGAGCGGCCACCAGCTCACTGCGGTTCATGTTGTACTCCCGTGTTCAACGTGCCTTGGAGGCGTGAGATCGAAGCCGATGCTGCCAGGGCCCTCGGACAGTCCCCGGACCCGGGTCTGAACGTCAGACCCTCTCGCCCGGTTACGCATCCTGCCCCCACCAGCGGCGGGAAAGCCAATCCGGCACCCGCCGGGGTCACACGAAAAGCGCCACAGTCACGCGGCGGTGACGCTCCGTCCGCACGCGCCGGGATGCGGACCGCGGACCGTGCGGCATCGACGCAACCCTAGAGGCGGCCCACCGGGCCCGCATCCCGCGACGCGCCGGGACGGCCGGGCCCGTGAGGGCCGTCACAGCCGCCCGCGGACCCCGCCGCGCCTCCGTCAGGCCCCGGAGGCAGCCTTGCGCACCGCGCCGGCGACCGCGCCCGCGACCTTGTCGTTGAACACCGACGGGATGATGTAGTTCGCGTTCAGCTCGTCCTCGCCGACGACGTCCGCCAGCGCGCTCGCGGCGGCCAGCATCATCTCGGTGTTCACGGTCCGGGACTGGGCGTCCAGCAGGCCGCGGAAGACACCCGGGAAGACCAGCACGTTGTTGATCTGGTTCGGGAAGTCGGACCGGCCGGTGGCGACGACCGCGGCCGTCTGGCGGGCGACGGCGGGGTCGACCTCGGGGTCCGGGTTCGCGAGCGCGAACACGATCGCACCCTCGGCCATGGCCGCCACGTCCTCGCCGGAGAGCACGTTCGGTGCGGAGACGCCGATGAACACGTCGGCGCCCACCACGGCTTCCTTGAGGGTGCCGGTGTAGCCCTCGGGGTTGGTGTTGTCGGCGATCCAGCGCAGCGGGGAGTCCGCCGCGGCGTCGACCAGGTCGGGCCGGCCCGCGTGCACGACGCCGTGGATGTCGGCGCTGACGGCGTTCTTGACGCCCGCCGCGAGGAGCAGCTTGAGGATGGCCGTGCCGGCCGCGCCCGCACCCGACATGACCACCTTGACGTCGCCAACTGCCTTGCCCACGACGCGCAGTGCGTTGGTGAGCGCGGCGAGCACCACGATCGCGGTGCCGTGCTGGTCGTCGTGGAAGACGGGGATGTCCAGGGCCTCGCGCAGCCGGGCCTCGATCTCGAAGCAGCGCGGCGCGGAGATGTCCTCCAGGTTGATGCCGGCGAAGCCGGGGGCGATGGCGCGGACGATCTCGACGATTTTGTCGGTGTCCTGGGTGTCGAGGCAGATCGGCCAGGCGTCGATGCCGGCGAAGCGCTTGAAGAGGGCCGCCTTGCCCTCCATGACGGGCAGCGCGGCCATCGGGCCGATGTTGCCGAGGCCCAGCACGGCGGAGCCGTCCGTCACGACTGCGACGGAGTTGCGCTTGATGGTGAGGCGGCGCGCGTCCTCGGGATTCTCGGCGATCGCCATGCACACGCGGGCCACGCCCGGGGTGTAGATCATGGACAGGTCGTCGCGGTTGCGGATGGGGTGCTTGGACGCCATCTCGATCTTGCCGCCGAGGTGCATCAGGAAGGTGCGGTCGGAGACCTTGCCGAGGCTGACGCCCTCGATCCCGCGGAGCTTCTCCACGATCTCGTCCGCGTGGGCGGTGGAGGTCGCGGCGATGGTGACGTCGATCCGGAGCTTCTCGTGCCCGGAGGCGGTCACGTCGAGGCCGGTGACCGAGCCGCCGGAGGACTCCACGGCGGTGGTGAGCTGGGAGACCGCGGTTCCGCTCGCGGGCACTTCCAGACGGACCGTCATCGAATACGAGACGCTGGGCGCCGTTGCCATGGCCGTGTTCCTCTTCTGTCCCTGGTTTTCGCTGTACACACAGGGTCCCGCTGCACGCCGGGTGCGGCAGGGCCTGTTGTCCGATCGTCCCACCTACCAGCCGGTACAAGGTAACCAGCTACAAATTTCGGAAGAACTCTTCCACCATACGAGAGAGCTCGGCGCGACGGAATGGTGGGTTGACACAAAACAGGTCCGCGCCCTCCACTCGTGGAGGGCGCGGACCTGGTGAAACGACTGGCGACACCGACCCGCCATGCTCGCCTCGCGGCAAGTGGTCGCTCTAGGCGACGAAGGTTGGGCCCGGGGGCTTGGATCGAGTCGGTGCCGTAACCCAGGCTAACAAAGGATCGCCGGAAGTGGCTCCCCTACCGGCAGTCCGTCTGCGGCCGCCACGCGCCTGGCCGCGGGCCATCCGGCCGTACGGCGCCTCCCGCCGCCCCGCGGGGCCCGCCTCGGGGGCCCTACGGGGGCCCGGGCCCCGGGGCCCGCGCCTCAGGGCCGCAGGAGGTCCGGCACCCCGTCCGCGTCCGGCCGGTCCCGCTCCGCCGAGACGACCGTCAGCTGCTGCGTCGCCCGCGTCAGGGCCACGTAGAGCACGCGCAGGCCGGCCGGGGACTCGTCGGCGATCTCCGCCGGCGAGACCACCACCGTGGCGTCGTACTCCAGGCCCTTGGCCTCCAGGCTGCCCAGCGCCACCGCCCGTCCGCCCAGGTCCGCGAGCCAGCCCGCGGCCTCGGCCCGCCGGTCCATGGCCACCACCACGCCGACGGTGCCGTCCACCTGCTCCAGCAGCCGGCGGGTCTCCTCGCGCACCGCCGTGCCCAGGTCGCCCGCGGCGGCCGTGAACCGGGGCTCCAGGCCCGTGGAGCGCACCGCGGTCGGCGGCTCCATGCCGGGCATGGCCAGCCGCAGCACCCGCGCCGCGACCTCGGCGACCTCGGCCGGGTTGCGGTAGTTCACCGTGAGCGTGAACCGGCGCCGCGGCCTGCTGCCCAGCGCCTCGTCGCGGGCCGCCGCCGCCTCCTGGGGGTCCGTCCAGGAGGACTGCGCCGGGTCGCCGACCACCGTCCAGGTGCCGTGCCGACCCCGGCGGCCCACCATCCGCCACTGCATGGGCGTCAGGTCCTGGGCCTCGTCGACGATGACGTGCGCGTACTCGGTGCGCTCCGCCGCGAGCCGCTCGGCCCGCTCCCACTGGGTCTCCTCGCGGGTCGGCATCAGCTCCTCCAGCCCGCTGAGCTGCTCCAGCGGGTCCAGGTTCCGCTTGCGCCGCGGCCGGGCCGGGGCGCCCAGGAGCTGCTGGAGCTCGTCCAGCAGCGCCACGTCGTGCACGGACAGCGGCCCCTTGCCGTCCGGGCCCGCCCGGCGCAGCGAACGGGCCAGCTGGCGGATCTCGCGCGGGTTCAGGTCCCGGCGGGACCAGCGGCCCAGGCGCCGCTCGTCCGCCATCGCGGCGAGCACCGCGCGGGGGGTCAGCTCCGGCCACCAGGCGTTCAGGAAGTCGATGAAGGCGTCCTCGGTGGAGATGTCCTCGTCGAAGGCGGAGCGCAGCTCGGCGGCCAGCTCGGGGTCGCTGTGCCGGCCGGCGCTGCCGGACTTGGCGTACAGGGCGTCGAGGAGCAGCTTGCGGGCGCGCGGGCGCAGCAGGTTGACGGGGGCGGTGCCGCCGAGGACGTTCTGCCGGATCCGGTCGAGTTCGGCGGCCTCCAGCTCCTGGCGGCGGCCGAAGGCCACCACCCGCAGCCGGTCGGGCGCCTCTCCCAGCTCCAGGGCGCCGCGGACGGCCTTGCGCAGGACCTTGAGCATCCGGGAGGAGCCCTTGATCCGGGCCACGGCCGGGTCGTCGTAGGTGGTCGCCTCGGCTCCGTCGACGAGCGAGCCGAGCGCGCGGATGGCGACCTGCCCCTCCTCGCCGAGGGAGGGCAGCACGCCCTCGGTGTACGCGACGAGCAGCGGCGTCGGGGAGACGATCAGGATGCCGCCGGAGTAGCGGCGGCGGTCCTGGTAGAGCAGGTAGGCGGCCCGGTGCAGGGCGACGGCGGTCTTGCCGGTGCCGGGGCCCCCCGCGACCTCGGCGACGGAGGCGGCGGGCGCCCGGATGACCAGGTCCTGCTCGGCCTGGATGGAGGAGACGATGTCCCGCATCGAGTGCGTACGGGCCCGCCCCAGCGCGGCCATCAGGGCGCCGTCGCCGATGACGGGCAGCTCCCGGCCGTCCAGGGACGCGGTGACCTCGGGGCGCATCAGGTCGTCCTCGACGCCCAGCACCTTGCGGCCCTTGGAGCGGATGACGCGGCGGCGCACCACGCGGCCGGGGTCCTTGGGGGTGGAGCGGTAGAACGGCGCGGCGGCCGGCGCGCGCCAGTCGATGACCAGCGGCGTGTAGTCGGAGTCCAGCACCCCGATGCGGCCGATGTGGAGGGTCTCGGCGACCTCGGCGGTGAGGTCCTCGCGGATCGCGTCGTCGGCGGGCTCGACGGAGGTGTAGGCGCCGTCGGCGCCCCGCTCCCCGTCCTTGCCGAGCACCAGGTCGATGCGGCCGAAGAGGAAGTCCTCGAACTCGTTGTTGAGCCGGTTCAGGTGGATGCCCGCCCGGAAGACCTGCGCGTCGCGTTCGGCGAGCGCGCCGGGCGTCCCCACCTGGCCGCGCTGGGCCGCGTCGTTCATCAGGAACTCGGCCTCGTGGATCTTCTCCTCAAGGCGTCGGTACACCCGGTCGAGATGCGTCTGCTCGACCGCGATCTCCCGATCGCGGACGGAATCCGCCGTGCTGTCGACAGCGGCATTCTGCGCGGCCACCAAGGCCCCCTTCTGACGTGCATGGGCGACCGTCAACCGTACGCGAACCGGGCCCCTGTCCGCACGCCCGTTCCGGAACCGGGGGGTGTCGCACGGTCCGGGGCGGTCCGGCCCGCGGACACCGGCGGGCCCGCGGCTCAGGCGGAGCCGGCCGCCAGGACCCTGCGGCGGTGCCGGGCGACGCGCTCCCGGTTGCCGCACAGTTCGCTGGCGCACCAGCGACGCCGGTGCCCGCGGGAAGTGTCCAGGTAGACCCGGGTGCATCCGTCGCCCTCGCAGGTCCGCAGCAGCGCCAGGTCGCCGGGGTCCGTCAGCAGCTCCACCGCGTCACGGGCGACGGCGGCCAGGAGGGCCCCGCATTCCACGCCCCCGCACAACTCCCGTACCAGGTGCCCTTCCTGGTCCCGTACGGCACACAGTCCCGGGGGTGGACCGGCTGCCAGCGCGTTGACGCGGGCGAGGGCCCGCTCGTCGGGTTCGGCGCCGGCCGGCGCCGACCGTACGAGGCCGTCCACGTCGCCGCGCAGGGACCGGAAGGCCGCGGCCCAGTCGGGGCCCACCCGGGCCAGCGGGGTGCGGTCGGGGACCAGTCCGGCCCCGGCGAGCCACAGCCGCAGCGCATCGCCGTCCCGGATCCCCTCGTGGGGGGTGGAGGTGGCCACCAGGTCCAGGCAGACCCGGCCGGAGTCGAACCTCATGCCCGTCACCGCCTCGCTGTCGCGGGTGTGTCGCCAGAGTGCCCGTCCGCCGCCGCAGTGGGAAGCCCCCGGACCGGCCCCGCGACAGACAGGACGGCGCACCCGGCCACAGCACTAGGGTGCGGGCGGCCGGTCGTGCAGGAGCCGCTGGAACAGCCGGTGGTCGCGCCAGGCGCCGTTGATGTGCAGGTAGCGCGGCGCGAGGCCGTACCGCTCGAACCCGGCCTTCGCCAGAACCCGTTGGGAGGCCAGGTTGTCGACGAGGGTGCCGGCCTCCACACGGTGCAGGCCCACCTCGTCCCGGGCGATCCGGCAGACCTCCTGCACGGCGGCCGTGGCCAGCCCCCTGCCGTGCCAGTCCCGGTCCACCCAGTAGCCGATGCCGCCGCTGCACAGCGGGCCCAGCACGATGGAGCCCAGGTTGATCGCCCCGACGGGCCTGCCGGTCGCCGTCTCCACGAACACGTACGGGCGCAGCCGGCCCGCGTCCCGGTCGGCGAGGGCGCCCTCGATGCGCTCGCGCTGGCCCTGCTCCGTGTAGAACGCGGCGGGCCTGACCGGCTCCACGTGCGCCATGGCCGCCCGGTTCCGCGTGAACGCCTCGGCGAGTCCGGCGGCGTCCGCCGGCCGCAGACCCCTCATCTCCACCCCGTCAATGACCATCCGGGCACGCTAGCCGACCCCGCGCGCCGGGCGGAACGGCGACGGCCGGTTCAGTCCGGCAGGCCGCCGCCGTACTTGGCCTCGCCGCCGGCGTCCAGCGACAGCCGGTAGCCCCGCTTGACCACCGTCTGGATCAGCTTCGGAGCCCCCAGGGCCACCCGCAGCCGGGCCATGGCCGTCTCCACCGCGTGCTCGTCCCGGCCCGCGCCCGGCAGGGCCCGCAGCAGGTCCGCCCGCGCCACCACCCAGCCCGGCCGGCGGGCCAGGGCCCGCAGCAGGGCCATCCCGGCGGGCGGCACCGGCCGCAGTTCGGCGTCGACCAGTACGGCATGCCCGCGCAGCTCCAGCCGGTGCCCGGCCACCGGCAGCACCTTGGCCCGGCCGGGCAGCTCCTGGCAGAGCAGCTGGACGAGCGGGCCCAGCCGGAACCGCTCCGGCTGCACGGTGTCCACGCCGTGCGCCTGCAGCGGCAGGGCCGTCACCGGCCCCACGCACGCCGACAGCACCCCGCCCCGCAGTGCGGCCAGCACCTCCTCGCGCATCCCGCGTTCGCCGGCCCGGGAGAGCAGGGAGGCCGCAGCCGGGGCGGAGGTGAAGCTGACGGCGTCGACCCCGCCGCCGACCACCGCGTCCAGGAGCCGGTCCAGCGGCCCGAGGTCTTCCGGCGCCATCCACCGGTACACGGGGACGGCCACCACCTCGGCCCCGCCGGCCCGCAGGGCCTCGACGAAGCCGGGCAGCGGCTCCCCGTGCAGCTGGAGGGCGATCCGCCGCCCGGCCACCCCGGCGGCGAGCAGCCGGTCCAGTACCTCGGCGAGGGACTCGGACTGCGGGGACCAGGCCTCCACAAGCCCGGCGGCCCGGATGGTGCCCTTCACCTTCGGTCCGCGCGCCAGCAGTTCGGTGGCCCGCAGCCGCTCCACCAGCTGCTCGCCGATCCCCCAGCCGTCGGCGGCCTCGATCCAGCCGCGGAAGCCGATGGCGGTGGTGGCGACGACCGCGTCGGGGGCGCAGTCGATGAGTTCCTTCGTGGCGGCCAGCAGTTCGCCGTCGTCGGCCAGGGGCACGATCCGCAGGGCGGGGGCGTGCAGGACGCCGGCGCCCCGGCGGCGCAGCAGGGCGATCAGCTCGTCCGCCCGGCGTGCGGCGGTGACTCCGACGGTGAAGCCCGCGAGCGGACCGGTCTGCTTGTCGTGGTCCATCGTGACCTGCCTGCCTTGCTGCCGTGCCCAGTGGGTCGCCGTCTCCTCGCCGGACCGAGCCTGCCAACGCGGCGTGTCAGGCTCGGTTCCGTCGCATTTCGGTGCGGTTAAGTGCGGTCACACCGACGTGAGCTGCGGTTCCTGTGCCTCCCCGGTGGCCGGGACGGCGGTGGGGGCGGGCCTTCGAAGGTATACCGCCCACGTCACGGCGCAGCACACCGCGTAGCAGGCGAGGAAGGTCACGAAGGCGGCCGTTCCGGAGCCGGAGCGGGAGAAGGCCTCGCGGAAGACCAGGTTGATGCCGAGCCCGCCGAGGCCCCCCACCGCGCCGATCAGTCCCATGGCCGCGCCGGAGAGGCGGCGTCCGTAGGCGGCCGCGTCCTCGCCCGACATGCCGCGGGCCACAGCCTCGGCCTGGAAGATCCCGGGGATCATCTTGTACGTCGAGCCGTTGCCGAGCCCGCTCAGGACGAACAGGGCGACGAAGCCGGCCAGGAACACGGGCAGCGACTCCCGCACCGAGGCGAGGACCACCACCCCGGTCGCGGCGGCCATCGCCACGAAGGCGGCGAGGGTGATCCGGGCCCCGCCGAAGCGGTCCGCCAGCGCCCCGCCGACCGGCCGGACCAGGGATCCCAGGAGGGGCCCGGTGAAGGTCAGCGAGGCGGCCTGCAGCGGGGTCCGGCCGAACTGGGTCTGGAGCACCAGTCCGAAGGCGAAGCTGTAGCCGATGAAGGAGCCGAAGGTGCCGACGTAGAGGAAGGACATGATCCAGGTGTGCGGTGCGCGCAGGGCCTCGCGCACGGCTCCGGTGTCGGCGCGGACGGGTGCCAGATTGTCCATGCGCAGCGCCGCCATGGTGGCCGCGGCCACGACGAGCGGGAGGTAGGCGGCGAGCAGCAGCCTCGGGTGTCCGGCTCCGGCGGTGCCGATGACCAGCAGGGCGGCGAGCTGCACCACCGGGACGCCGATGTTGCCGCCGCCCGCGTTCAGGCCGAGGGCCCAGCCCTTCTTGCGGAGCGGGAAGAAGGCGTTGATGTTCGTCATGGACGAGGCGAAGTTGCCGCCGCCCACGCCGGTCAGCGCGGCCACGGCTAGGAAGGTGCCGTAGGAGGTGCCGGGTTCCATGACCACCAGGGCGGCCGTGGTCGGGGCGAGCAGCAGCAGGGCGCTGACCACCGTCCAGTTCCGGCCGCCGAACCGGGCGACGGCGAAGGTGTACGGGATCCGTACGAGGGCGCCGACCAGGGTGGCGGTCGCGATGAGGAAGAACTTCCCGGCGGGGTCGATGCCGTACTGCGGCCCCATGAAGAGGACCAGCACGGACCACAGCGACCAGATGGAGAACCCGATGTGCTCGGAGAGGACCGAGTAGAGGAGGTTGCGGCGGGCGATCGGCTCGCCCGTCTCCTTCCAGAAGGCCTCGTCCTCGGGGTCCCACCGCTCGATCCAGCGGCCCCCCGTGCGCGGTGCGGTACCGGTCATCACGTGCCTCCACAGCTGTCGCGTCCGTGGTGACGACCGTAGGGAGGGTGCGTTTCGGTCCCGGTCCCCGCCGGATGACCGCTGCGCAACCTCGGACTCACCCGCCGCCGGGCGCGGGTGTGAGACCGGCCGGCAGCCAGCTCCCGGCGGGCACCGCCAGCCAGCCCCGCTCGGCGGCCAGGGCCGCGGCCGCCGCGTGCAGGGCGTCCAGGGCCGGGTGGCTGAACCCGCTGCGCCACACCATGGACAGCGGCGACAGCGGGACCGGCGCGGTCAGGGGCCGTTTGACGCTCCCCGGCATGTCGGGGAAGTCCACGGTCACCAGCACCGGGTTGCGGGTCTTGGCCATGATCCGGCGGAACTCGTCCTTCCCGACCGCCACGGGTGCGGGCGGCGCCGCCGCGATCCCCCGCCCGGCGAACAGTTCGCGCGCCAGCCCCGTCCACTCCAGGGTCCGCGGGTTCCCGGCGCCGGTGTACACCTGCTCCCCCACCAGTGCGTCCAGCGGTACGGGGCCGGGCGCGGCGAGCGCATGGTCCTCGGGCAGCAGCACGGCGAGCGGCTCGTACCGTACGGGCCGCCGGGCGAGCCGGGCCCGCAGCGACGGGTCCAGGCCGTCGGCGTACCCGAAGGAGACGTCGAGGCGGCCGGCGGCGATCTCGGCGGCGGCGTGGGTGAGCCCACTCTCGAAGCGGGCCATCAGCTCGCAGTCGGGGGCGAGTTCACGGGCCCGCTCCAGGACGGTGCGGCCGGTGCCGGGGCCGTCGGTGTTCAGGTCGACGAGCAGCGGCCGCGGCCCGGACCCCGGGCCGAAGGCGGCGGCCAGGTCCTCGTGGGCCCGCAGCACCCGCCGGGCCAGCGGCAGCAGCCGGTGCCCCTCGGCGGTGAGCTCCACCTGCCGGGTGGTCCGGGTGAACAGGGGCGCGCCCAGGACGTGTTCGAGCCGGCGGATGTCCCGGCTCAGGGCCTGCTGGGCGGTGTAGAGGCGGGTGGCGGCCCGGGTGAAGTGCAGCTCTTCGGCGACGGCGAGGAAACCGCGCAGCAGCCGGGGTTCCACGTCGCGGGGTATCGCGGGGGTCACCCGCGGAGACTAACAACACGGTGGCGTGAATGCCCCCGGAACAGGTGTTGGACCGGGTCCGGGGGCGGGACGCAGGCTTGGCCCATGCCCGCGACCACCGCCACCGCAGCCCCTGCCGGCGCCGCCCCGGCCCCTGCCACCCGCACCGCGACCGCCGCACTCACCGGGTCCGCCGCGCGGGCCGGGGGCGGCGGCGTCCGCCCGCCCCGCATGACCGTCACCGGCGGCACCCTGGTCATCGCCTCGGCTCCGCCGGCCCGCGCCGGCGCCCGTGTCCGCGACCGCCGCTCCCCGGGCCCGTACCGGCAGTTGTTCGCCCGCCCCGGAACCCGCGGCTTCACCGCCGGCAACCTCCTCGCCCGGCTCCCCATCGGCATGTTCGGCGTCAGCGCGGTGATGATGATCGCCGGGCAGCGCGGCTCGTACGCCCTCGCCGGGGCGGTCACCGCGACCGGCCTGGCCGCCACCGCGGTCGTGGCGCCCTGGACCGCCCGGCTGGTCGACCGCCACGGCCAGGCCCGCGTCGCCCTGCCCGCCACTCTCTTCGCGGTGCTCGGCTCGCTGGCCCTGGTCGTCTGCGTCCGCACCCAGGCCCCCGCTTGGACCCTCTTCGCCTCGTACGCGGCGACCGCCACCACCCCCAACATCGGCGGCATGTCCCGGGCCCGCTGGACCCACCTGCTGCGCGGCTCCCCGGCCGCGCACCACACCGCGATGTCCTTCGAGCAGGCGGCGGACGAGCTCTGCTTCATGCTCGGCCCGGTGCTGGCCGCCCTCCTGTGCACCGCCGCCTTCCCCGAGGCGGGCACCCTCACCGGCGCGGCCCTGCTGCTGACCGGGATGCTGCTCTTCCTCTCCCGGCGGGCCACGGAGCCCCCGGTGGCGCCCGCGCCCCGGCACGGGTCCCCGCTGCTGCGCGCGCTGGCTCCGCTGCTGGTCCTTTTCCTCGCGACGGGGCTGGTCTTCGGCTCCCTGGAGGTCGCCTCGATCGCACACCTCGCCGGCCTGGGACTGGGCGGCTGGTCCGGCCCGGTACTGGCCCTGCAGGCGGCCGGGTCCTGCGCGGCCGGCCTGGTCTACGGCACCCGGCGCCCCCGCTCGCTGCGCCGCTGCGTCGGCGCGCTGTCCGTCCTCATGGCCCTGCCCTGGGCCGCCGCGGGCACCGGCTCGCCGGCCGCCCTGGCCGCAGCCCTGCTGCTGGCCGGCATGGCCACGGCCCCGACGATGGTCACCGCCATGGCCCGGGTCCACGCCCTCACCCCGCCGGGCCGCCTCAACGAGGGCATGACCCTCGCGGTCACCGCCATCCTCGGCGGCGTCGCGGCCGGTTCGGCAGCCGCGGGCCTGGCCGTCGACCACCTCGGCACCACGGCGGCCTACGCCCTCCCCGCGGCGGCCGGTCTGCTCGCCCTGCTGGTCACGGCAGCGGGGCGATCGCTCCGGCGGGCGGGTGATCACTCCCGCGTGGTACGCACGGCTGCGGCCCGTGATCCGCAATAACTGGGGTGTCTTCCCCCCAGCGCCCTTCTCCTTTGCGGAGGAACCACCCGTGCCTGCTTCCCGTTCCGTCGTGCCCGCCGCCCTGATCGTCGCGGCCGTCACCGCGACCGGCCTGGTGCCGGCCGCACCGGCCCTGGCCGACGCGTCGAACCTCCGGTTCTCGCAGCCGTACGTCCCCTCAATCGCCCCCGGCACCACGGGCCGCATCGTCATCGCGGCCACCACCGGGGCGGATCCGGCCGTCAGCAGCACCTTCCGGATCGTCGCCCCGGAGCGGACCACCTTCCCGGAGGCCCGCTTCTACTGGAACGGCCGGCGCACCTCCGCCCCCTGCACCCGGTCCTCGGACGCCCGGCTGCTCACCTGCGAGGCCGGCACGCGCGCCGGCTTCGCCTTCCCCGCCGGCGAGCAGACGCGGCTGGGGGTCTCCGTCCACGTGGACGCGGACGCCCCGGAGGGGGCCACCCTGCACGGGGGCGAATGGGGCACCGGCCACGAGGCCCCCGCCCTGTTCGCCGTCGCCACTCCGGTGACGGGCCCCAAGGGGGACAAGGGCGACAAGGGTGACAAGGGCGAGAACGGCCACCACGGCGAGAACGGCCACCACGGCCGGCCAGGCCGCCCCGGCCCGCAGGGCGAGAAGGGCGAGAAGGGGGACAAGGGGGACAAGGGGGACAAGGGGGACAAGGGAGACCGCGGCGAGAACGGCGCACCCGGACCGCAGGGCCCCCGCGGGCCGTCCGGCGGCCTCCCCGGCCCCAAGGGCGACAAGGGCGCGAAGGGCGACAAGGGCGACCGCGGCCCCGCCGGCCCCCGCGGCCCGCTGGGCGCGAAGGGCGCCAAGGGCGACCGCGGCCCCGCCGGAACACCCGGCCCCCGGGGCCCGCTGGGCGCCAAGGGCCCGAAGGGCGACCGCGGCCACACCGGCCCGCAGGGCGCCAAGGGCCCGAAGGGCGACCGCGGCCCCGCCGGCCCGAAGGGCCCGAAGGGCGAGACCGGCAAGCCCGGCTCCTGCAAGTGCGGCGGCGGCGACGGCCACCACGAGACCCCGAAGGCCCGCATCGTCGCCCCCGGCAAGGGCCTCGGCATCCGCTCCGGCCCGGGCACCGGCTACGCCAAGACGGGCAAGGCCCCGACGGACTCGGTGGTCGCCCTCCAGTGCAAGGTCAACGGCCAGGAAGTCGACGGGAATGCGATCTGGTACAAGCTCGCCGACGGCCGCGGCTGGATCTCCGCCCGCTACGCCCTGAACCTCAACAAGGTGCCGTTCTGCTAGCAGCGGCCACGGGCACCCGCCGGACATGACGAAGGCCCCGCAGCCTCAACGGCCGCGGGGCCTTTCCCCGCGCACCCGAGGGTCGCGGTCGTACGAGTTTCCGGTACCTGTGCCGTACGATAAACTCGTACCACCGAGAGAAGGCGGATGCCATGTCCATCAGCGCCAGCGAAGCCCGGGCCACGCTCTTCCCGCTGATCGAGCGGGTCAACACCGACCACGCCCCGGTGCGCATCACCTCGAAGAACGGCGATGCCGTCCTCATGTCCGCGGACGACTACGACGCGTGGCAGGAGACCGTCTACCTGCTCCGCTCCCCTGCGAATGCCCGGCGACTCATGGAAGCGGTGGCACGTGACCGCGAAAGCGCTCCTTCGGTCGCCAAGACGATGGAAGAGCTGAGGGAGTTGGCCGGGGGCGAGGCGTGAGGAGCGTCCACTTCGACGCGGACGCCTGGGAGGACTTCCTGTTCTGGCTCGCCTCGGACCGGAAGACCGCCCGAAGGATCACCCGCCTGATCGGCGAGGTCCAGCGCGACCCGTTCAGCGGCATCGGCAAGCCCGAACCCCTGAAGGGGGAACTGTCGGGCTACTGGTCCCGCCGCATCGACGACGAGCACCGTCTCGTGTACCGGGCCGACGACAAAGAGGTCAAAATCCTCAAAGCCCGCTACCACTACTGATCCCGGACATGACGAAGGCCCCGCAGCCTCAACGGCCGCGGGGCCTTCGCCCACATGGGGTGGTGGAGATGGCGGGAATCGAACCCGCGTCCAACGGTGCAGAGGCAGGGCTTCTCCGAGCGCAGTCCGCTGCGCTTTTCTCAGCCCCGGAGATCACACGGACAAGTCTCCGACGGGCTCAGTCACTGTTTGATTTCCCTCCAACCCCCGTGACCGGGGCTAGAGGTTTAGATCCCTTGTTGACGCCAGGATCCGGACCGGGACCACTTCCGGGCTGACGCTCCTCACAGAGGCTTCAGCTCACTGTTATTAGGCAGCGAGGGTGAAGCGGGAGTTATCGCTCTTGGAGTTGGCGATTATTGTTTGCGACATGTGGTTAGCGAGATCATTGCCGCTTCCTCGGCTCGCTTCCCCTGCATCGACATCCGCTGTCGAAACCGATCATCCCCATGTTTCACGCTGTTCAGTTGTTCCTGCCGGTCTTGCACAGGCCGCTCCTCCCCCGAGGGGGTGGCGCTGCCGCCATGGTACGCGAAGTGGACCACTGCGTGCCAGGAGATTAAACCGTACCCCGCTGCTTGCGGCGGATCGCCGAGATCGTGCGGTTCGTCTCGCGGGTGTCCTGCTTCTCGCGCATCGTCTGGCGCTTGTCGTACTCCTTCTTGCCCTTCGCCAGCGCGATCTCGACCTTCGCCCGGCCGTCCTTGAAGTACAGGGACAGGGGCACGATCGTGTGGCCCGACTCCTGCGCCTTGCGGTCCAGCTTGTCGATCTCCTCCCGGTGCATGAGCAGCTTGCGCTTGCGCCGGGCGCTGTGGTTGGTCCAGGTGCCCTGGCTGTACTCCGGCACGTGGACGTTGTACAGCCACGCCTCGTCGCTCTCCACGGACACGAAGCCGTCGACGAGCGAGGCCCGGCCCTGGCGCAGGGACTTGACCTCGGTACCGGTGAGCACGAGACCGCACTCGTAGGTGTCGAGGATCGTGTAGTCGTGCCGCGCCTTCTTGTTCTGGGCGATCAGCTTGCGCCCTTTTTCCTTAGCCATAGTGCGGTCATTTTCGCACTACGGACCCACCCCGAGGCCACCCAATACCGTGGCGGCCCGTTCCTCGACCCCGTCGCCCGCCGCCAGGTCCGGGACGATGCCCCCGCCGTCGAGGCTGCGGCCCCCCGGCGTGCGGTACGTGCCCACCGTCAGCTCGGCCACCGAGCCGTCCGGGAGTTCGGTGGGCATCTGGACCGAGCCCTTGCCGAAGGTGCGCGTGCCCACCGCCACGGCCCGGCCGCGGTCCTGGAGGGCGCCCGTGACCAGTTCCGCGGCGCTCATCGTGCCGCCGTCGACCAGGGCCACGAGCGGGCGGGCGGTGTCCCCGCCCGGCGCGGCGTACAGGGCGCGCTGGGAGCCCCGTACGTCGTACGTCGCCACGAGCCCGCCGTCGAGGAAGGCGGAGGCGGCGGCCACCGCCTCGGTGACCAGTCCGCCCTTGTTCCCCCGCAGGTCGAGCATGACGCCGGTGCCGGGCGGGGCGGCGCGGACGGCGGCTTGGACGCGCTCGCCCGAACCGCGGCTGAAGGACGCCACCTTGATGACGGTGATCCCGCCGGGCAGGCGCCGTACGGTCACGGGCTCGGTGCGCAGCTGCTCGCGGCGGACGGTCTCGGTGAGGGCGGCGCCGCCCCGGTCCAGGTGCAGGACGACGGGGGTGCCGGCCCGGCCGCGCAGCAGGGCGACGACGTCGTCCACGGCGAGTCCGGTGACGGCCTGGCCGTCGACGCTCAGCAGCCGGTCCCCGGTGCGCACGCCGGCCCGGTCGGCGGGGCTGCCGGCCTGGACCTTCTCGACGGCGATCCGGCCGTCGGGAGCGCGTCCGGCCCAGATGCCGACCCCGGTCCAGTAGCCGTCGAGGTCTTCGGCGAAGGCGGCGTACTCGCCCTGGTCGTAGACCATGCCCCAGCGGTCCCCGCTGCGGCTGACGACCTCCTCGGCGGCCTTCTTGCCGGACTTCCCCTCGGCGACGGCCTCGGCGGCGGCGCGGGCGACGGCCTCCCGGTCGGCGGTGCCCGCCGGGCGGGACGGCCCGGGTGCGGGGCCGGCCGGGGCGGCCGCGGCGGCGGGCCCCGGGGTGGCGGCGCCCGCGGCGGCGGTCGGGGCGGCGGCGGCTGCGGCCTCCTCGCGGTCCCAGCAGCCGGTGCCCCCGGCGGTGGCGACGGACACGAGGAAGACCAACGTCAAGACGGCCCCGCGACGCAGGTCGCGGGGCCGGGGACAGAAGGCGGGCAGACCCGGCATGGCGCCGAGTCTAGGACAAGCCCCGTGGCGGTACGGCGGGTTGACCGGACCGCCCGCGGGGCGCTTGTCACACCTTCAGGTACTTGCGCAGGGCGATGAAGGCGGCCATGGAGGGCATCAGGAGGCCGATGAACAGGACGTACGGCAGCTTGCCGAGCACCGAGCCCCAGCCCATGAAGTCGATGAGCTGGATCTTGTCGCGCAGTCCGACGCCGTGGTCGATCACGAAGTACTGGCCGGAGGCCAGCATGGCGCAGGCGAACAGGGCGCCGATCAGGCCCGCTACGGCGGCCTCCATGATGAAGGGGACCTGGATGTAGAAGCTGGAGGCGCCGACCAGCCGCATGATCCCGGTCTCCCGCCGGCGGCTGAACGCCGAGACGCGCACCGTGTTGACGATCAGCAGCAGCGCCACGACCAGCATGACCAGCATGATGCCGAGGGCGGCGTAGTTGAGGTAGTTGAGGATCCGGAAGAGGTCGTCGATCTCCTTGCGCTGGTCGTCGACGGTGTGGATGCCGTCGCGGCCCGCGAAGGCGCTGGTGATGACCTTGTACTTCTCCGGGTTCTTCAGCTTGATCCGGAAGGACTCCTGCATCTGGTCCGGGGTGATGGAGGAGGCCAGCGCGGTGTGGCCGTACTGCTCCTGGTAGTGCTTGTAGGCCTCGTCGGCCGACTCGTACGCGACGGACTTGACCAGGTCCATCTTCTTGAGCTCGGACTCGATCTGCTGCTTCTGCTCGGGGGTCACCGCACCCTTGGCGCAGGTGGCGACGCCTGCGGCGGCGGCGCCCGCGGCCTCCGGCTTGCCGGTCCCGCCCGCCTCCTCCGCGTCCTGCTTGTTGCAGAGGTAGATCGAGACGTTGGCCTTGTCGTACCAGTAGCCCTTCATCGAGCTCACCTGCTCGCGCATGAGCAGGGAGCCGCCGAACAGGGCCAGCGACAGGGCCACGGAGATGATGACCGCGAAGGTCATGGTGAGATTGCGCCGGAGACCGACGCCGATCTCCGACATGACGAACTGGGCGCGCATTGCGTCTCAGGGACCTTTCAGTGCTGGTAGCCGTAGACGCCGCGCGACTGGTCGCGCACGAGTCGGCCCTGTTCGAGTTCGATGACGCGCTTGCGCATCTGGTCGACGATCTGCTGGTCGTGGGTGGCCATGATCACCGTGGTGCCGGTCCGGTTGATCCGGTCCAGCAGCTTCATGATCCCGACCGAGGTCTGGGGGTCGAGGTTGCCGGTGGGCTCGTCCGCGATCAGCAGGGCGGGGCGGTTGACGAAGGCGCGGGCGATGGCCACGCGCTGCTGCTCGCCGCCGGAGAGCTCGCCGGGCATGCGGTCCTCTTTGCCGCCCAGGCCCACCAGCTCCAGCACCTGCGGGACGGCCTTGCGGATCTCGCCGCGCGGCTTGCCGATGACCTCCTGCGCGAAGGCGACGTTCTCGGCCACCGTCTTGTTGGGCAGGAGCCGGAAGTCCTGGAACACGGTCCCCAGCTGGCGCCGCATCTGCGGGACCTTCCAGTTGGAGAGCTTGGCGAGGTCCTTGCCCAGGACGTGCACCTGGCCGTGGCTCGCCCGCTCCTCGCGCAGCAGGAGCCTGAGGAAGGTGGACTTGCCGGAGCCGGAGGAGCCGACCAGGAAGACGAACTCGCCCTTCGCGATGTCCAGGGAGACATCTCTGAGTGCGGGGCGGCTCTGCTTCGGATAGGACTTGGAGACGCTGTCGAATCGGATCACGGGTGCACCACGGTCGCCGGGAGTAGGTGTGCGTGACCATACGCGAACGGGCGAGGGGTGTGGACCCGGCATCCGGAGTTGCCCGATATGTCCCCTGCTCCCGGGGGTCCTGACCGCGATTGCCCGGACGGGCCGCGCCGAATGTCGTGGGAGCTGGCACAGTGGTAGGGGGAACCGTCTCGTTCCCCGCGCCGTTGTCTCTCACGGGAGACCTGAGGGGACGAGAGGAGGAGCGCATGACATATGACCGGCTCGTGTGCGCGAACTGCGCCGCACCCGTCAGCCAGGGCCGCTGCCCGGTGTGCCGGGCGAACCGGGAGCGCCTCCAGCAGGAGGGCCCCTTCTCCGGCCTGAACCCCGTGGCGCTCATCGTGCTTCTGGTGGTCTTCGTGGCCGCGCTCGCGCTGGTGGCCCAGCAGACGGCGTAGGGCGCCCGGACACCCGGACGCCCGGGAGCGGCCCGTCAGCGCCGCGTACCGATCACCCGTACGAGGAGGGGCCCGGACACGATCGTGTCCGGGCCCCTCCTTGTCACCCGTGCGTGCGCCTGCGTCAGGCGGTCTGCTCCTGCTGCTTGCGCCAGCGGATGCCCGCCTCCAGGAAGCCGTCGATCTCGCCGTCGAGGACCGCCTGCGGGTTGCCGACCTCGAACTCCGTCCGCAAGTCCTTGACCATCTGGTACGGGTGCAGGACGTAGGAGCGCATCTGGTTGCCCCAGGAGCTTCCGCCGTCCTTGAGGGCGTCCATCTTGTCCTTCTCCTCCTGGCGGCGCCGCTCCAGCAGCTTGGCCTGGAGGACGTTCATGGCGCTGGCCTTGTTCTGGATCTGCGAGCGCTCGTTCTGGCAGGACACCACGATGCCGGTCGGCAGGTGCGTGATGCGCACCGCCGAGTCGGTGGTGTTGACGCCCTGGCCGCCGGGGCCCGAGGCGCGGTAGACGTCCACCCGCAGCTCGGCCTCGTCGATCTCGACGTGGTCGCTGGTCTCGACGACCGGGAGCACCTCGACGCCCGCGAAGGAGGTCTGGCGGCGCCCCTGGTTGTCGAAGGGGGAGATGCGCACCAGGCGGTGCGTGCCCTGCTCGACGGAGAGGGTGCCGTAGGCGTACGGGGCCTTGACCACGAAGGTGGTCGACTTGATGCCGGCCTCTTCCGCGTACGAGGTCTCGTACACCTCGGTGGCGTAGCCGTGCCGCTCGGCCCAGCGCAGGTACATGCGCTGGAGGCGCTCGGCGAAGTCGGAGGCGTCGACGCCGCCGGCCTCGGCGCGGATGTTGACCAGGGCCTCGCGTTCGGCGTACTCGCCGGACAGCAGGGTGCGGACCTCCATCTCGTCCAGCGCCTTGCGCACCGACACCAGCTCGGCCTCCGCCTCCGCGAGGGTGTCCGCGTCGTCCATCTCCTGGGCGAGCTCGAACAGCACCGCGAGGTCGTCGATGCGGCCCCGCAGGGTCTCGGTCTTGCGGACCTCGGCCTGGAGGTGCGAAAGCTTGCTCGTGATCTTCTGGGCGGCCTCCGGGTCGTCCCACAGGGACGGCGCGGCTGCCTGCTCCTCGAGCACGGCGATATCCGCCCGCAGCTTGTCGAGGTCCAGGACGGCCTCGATCGACCCCATGGTCGAGGAGAGGGACTTGAGCTCTTCGGAAACATCGACGACTGCCACGGGTCCAGCGTAGCCGGTCCCCGGACGGGGCCGTCCGGGCAGGCCGGTTCACCCGTACTGGTGGGCCCGGGTACGGGCGTACCCTCACCGTATGACCGTTCGCCTTGTCAAACGCCGCCATGTGGATCACATGCGTGTCACGACGACGAGCTGTCGGCCGCCGGACCATCCCCAAGCCTGATCCACCCCGATCCGACTTGGTCCTGTACGCGGCTTCCGCGGCCCCGGCGCCATCCCTGCCGGGTCCCCTCCCCATGCCCGCGATCCCCGCCATCTCCGGGGAACAGGACCCCGTGACATCCGAAACGGAGCCGTCATGCCGTCCGCGCACTCCCTCCCCGTCCTGGACCTCTCCCAGGCCGACGACCCGGCCCAGCGGGCCGGTTTCCTGAAGAAGCTGCACGCGGCAGCCAGGGACACCGGTTTCCTGCACCTGACCGGACATGGCGTGACCGACGCCGAGACCACGCGCATCCTGGAGCTGACCAGGGCCTTCTTCGCCCTCCCGGAGGCCGACCGGCTCGCGGTGAGCAATCTGAACTCCCCGCACTTCCGCGGGTACACCCGGATCGGCCACGAACTGACCGGCGGCGCCACCGACTGGCGGGACCAGCTGGACGTGGGCGCCGAGCGCCCCGCCCCGGTCCTCGGGCCGGACGACCCGGCCTACCTGTGGCTGGAGGGCCCCAACCAGTGGCCCGCCGCCCTCCCGGAGCTGCGGACGGCGGTCCTGGAGTGGCAGTCGCGGCTGGCGGCGGTGGCGCACCGGCTGCTGCAGGAGCTGCTCGTCTCGATCGGCGCTCCGGCGGACTTCTTCGACGGCGCCTTCGCGGACCGGCCCCACCTGCACACCAAGCTGATCCGCTACCCCGGGTCGGCCCCGTCCGGTGCGGACCAGGGAGTCGGCGCGCACAAGGACTACGGCTTCCTGACGCTGCTGCTCCAGGACTCGGTGGGCGGGCTCCAGGTGGTCCGGGACGGCGGGTACGTGGACGTTCCGCCGCTGCCGGGGGCCTTCGTGGTCAACCTGGGCGAGCTGCTGGAGATTGCGACCGAGGGCTACCTGACGGCCACCGACCACCGGGTGGTCAGCCCGCCGGGGGCGGTGGAGCGGTACTCGGTCCCCTTCTTCTACAACCCCCGCCTGGACGCGGTGGTGGAGACCGTCCCGGGCGACTACCTGCGCTCCGCCCCGGGCCTCGCGCACGACGAGACCAACCCGCTGCACGCGCAGTACGGCCGCAACGAGCTCAAGGGCTGGGTCCGGGCCCACCCGTCGGTGGCCCGGCGCTGGCACCCCGAGCTGGTACCGGCGTAGCCGCACCCCGGGCCCCGTGCTACGGGGTGCGGGGGCCCGACTGCCTGCTGTCCTGCGGGGGCGCCGGCTCCTCGTCCGACACGGCGAGCCAGGTGCCCAGGCCGATCGCCGCGGCCAGGGCCGCGGCGGAGGCGGACAGTACGAGTCTGCGCTTGCGGGCGGCCTCGGCGCGGTGCCGGGCGGAGCCCGGCCGGTGGCCGCCGGCCGGGCGGGGGACCCGGGCGGTGCCCAGGGCGCCGCCCGCCAGCTCGTCCGGCCCGGGCACGCGCATGGAGGTGTGGGTGTCCCGGTTGGAGTCGGTCGCTGAGCCCGGCACCAGCGGGACCACGCCCCGGCGGCGGCCGGGGTCGGCGGCGGCCGGCTCCTTGGCGGGTTCGGATTCGGGTTCCGCGTCGTCGGGTTCGTCGACGTCCAGGGGCGGCATGCCGGCCAGCAGCGGCAGCAGGTCCCGCAGCCGGGCCGACAGCTCCGAGGCCCGCAGCCGCGAGGCGGGGGCCTTGGCCAGGCACTGCACCATCAGCTGCCACAGTTCGTCGGGGATTCCGGGGAGCGGGACGACCGTCTCCGTCACGTGCCGGCGCAGCACCGCCCCGGGGTGGCCGCCGCCGAACGGGGTGAAGCCGGCCAGCAGCTCGTACAGGACCGTGGCCAGGGCGTATATGTCGACCGCCGCCCGCGGCGGGAGGCCCTCCACGATCTCGGGGGCCAGATAGTCCGGGGTGCCGATGATCCGGGTGGTCGGGGCCGAGGCCCGGCCCGCCGGGGCCCGGCGCGGGGAGTCGATGAGCTTGGCCACGCCGAAGTCGGTCAGCAGCGCCGGGTGCGCGCCGCCGGGGCCGAGGGGGCCCTGCATGTCCAGCAGGACGTTCTCCGGCTTGACGTCCCGGTGCACCACCCCCGCGGCGTGTGCGGCGGCGAGCGCGTCCGCCACGTCCGCGACGATCGCCACGGCCGCCTCGGGGGCGAGCCGCCGCTCGCGGTCCAGGCGCGTGCGCAGGTCCGTACCGCGCACCAGGTCCATGACGAGGGCGAGGTCGTTCCCGTCCACGACGAGGTCGCGGACGGACACCACGTGCGGGTGGTCCAGGCCGAGCAGGGCGCTGCGCTCCTGGACGAAGCGTCCGACCAGTTCCTGGTCGGAGGCGAGGTCCTCGCGCAGCAGCTTGACGGCGACGGGCCCGTCCGGCCCCTCACCCAGCCACACCGTGCCCGCGCTGCCGCGCCCCAGGATCTGGTGCGCGGTGTACCGGCTGCCGATCTTCCGTGCCACGACTGCTCCCTCAGCGGCTGGCCTACGCACCAAAGCTACGCGGCCGGGTCGTGGTTGGAGGCCAGTAGGGGGCCCGATTCACGGTGACCTTCACTTCTGCGGGCGAAATCATGCCCCAGAAGTCGACAAATCCACGAAGTCGGCGCTACGGGCCCTGGTTCAGGGCTGTCCGCCACCCGCCGAGTCGCCCACCGAACCGACCCAGTCGGCCACTCCGGTGCCCCAGCTCCAGAGTTGGTCGAACCAGCCCTTGCCGGTGCCGACCCACTCCTGGAGCGGGGTCAGCTCCCAGACCAGCCAGCCGGCCACGAAGAACAGCAGGACCATGACCAGGCAGCCCTTGAGGCAGCCGAGCCCCGGGATGCGTACCGGGTTGGCGCTGCGCCGGCGCGGTTCACGCGGGGGCCTGGGCTCGCGCGGCTCCCGCTGCTGCGGCGGCGGACCCTGCGGGGGCTGCTGCTGCGGCTGCCGGTACTGGGGCTGCTGCGGCTGCCGGTACTGCTGCGGCTGTTGCTGCTGCGGCTGGTAGTGCTGCGGCGGCGGGGGCGCGTACTGCGGCTGCTGGTACGGAGGTTGCTGCTGGTACTGCTGCGGCGGCGGACCCTGGCGGTACGGCTGCTGCTGCGGCTGCTGCTGCCGGCGCGGCTGATGCTGCGGCGGCGGGGGCGCCTGCCGCTGAGGGCGACGGCGCAGCGGGTCGTCGTTCGGGTCGAGGTACTGGACCTGCGTCTGCTCGTTGCGGTCCCGGGCGGCCCGCATCTGCGACTGCCACGGGTGCGGCTGGTCGGGCTGCTGCACGGGGGGCATCACCGAGGTCGGGTCGGCGCCGGGGCCCGGGCCGCCCGTGTGCGGCAGCACCGAGGTGGCATCGGCCGCGCCGACGGGCGGCAGGACGCTGGTCATGCCGTTCGGGTCGTACGCGCCCATCGGCGACCGGGCGGCCCCGCCGGGCAGCACCTGGGTGTGGTCCGCGGCGCCCGGGGTCTCGGGGACCGGGGCGGGCGAGGGGTCGGGGGCGAGCAGGGCGCCGACCCCGAGCGCGGCCTCCACCTCGGCGGCCGTGGAGTGCACGCCGATGCCCGAGGCGACCACGCGCAGCCCGCGGGCCAGGCTCTGGGCGCTGGGGCGCTCGGTGGGCTCCTTGCGCAGGCAGCGCTCGATGACGGTCCACAGCGGCTCGGGCACGGTCGAGGGGCGCTGCGGCTCCTCGCTGAGGTGGCGGTGGAGCACCTCCAGCGCGGTGCCCCCGGCGAACGGCGGTCGGCCGGTGAGCAGCTCGTAGAGCAGGATGCCCGCGCCGTAGATGTCGACGGCGGAGGTCTGCGGGCGGCCCTCGGCGGACTCGGGCGCCACGTAGGCGGGGGTGCCGACGAACTCGTGGGTGCGGGTCAGGCCGGGCGAGTCCGCGAGGCGGGCGATGCCGAAGTCGGTGAGCATCGGCTGCATCCGGCCGCCCCGCTCGTCGAGCAGGACGTTGGCCGGCTTCAGGTCGCGGTGCACCACGCCGTCGGCGTGGCTGGCGGCGAGCGCGTCCGCGATCTGGGCGGTCAGCAGGCTCGCGGCGACGGGGGTGAAGGGGCCGTTCTGGCGGAGGTACTTGTGCAGGTCCGGGCCCTCGATGAGGTCCATGACCAGGGCCAGCAGATCGCCTTCGACGACGAGGTCGCGGGTGCGGACGATGTTGGGGTGGGTCAGGCGCAGCAGCACCGAGCGCTCCCGCAGGAAGCGCATGACGATGTCCGCGTCCTGGGCCAGCTCCTCCTTGAGGACCTTGATGGCCACGGTCTCGCCGGGCTGACCGGCGACGGCCGCCTCCGCACCGGCGGTCTCGCGCTGGCGCGCACGCCAGACGGTGCCCGTGGCGCCGCGCCCGAGCGGCTCCTCGAGCAGATATTTGCTGCCGACTGGCCGCACGTCTCGCGCTCCCCTGCTGTAGTCGTCCGCTGTGTGTTCTCGTACGGGTTTTTCCGGCCCACTCTAGGGGGTGTACCGGGGGAAGACGCCGAGCGCCGGAGGTTGGTTGCCGCACACGTGTACGGAGGGTGATGTGCGCCGGGTATGCCGGTGGCGCTTTTCCTCGGCTTTCCTCGCCATTCACCGGCTTACCGGCCGGATCTGCACAGGGCCGCGACCGATCAAGATCACTTGTTGCCGGGTGCCGGGCGTGTTGTCGGCGACAGGTGCGAGGATGCACCCGTACGGAACGGCACGGGACGGGAGCCCTGCCGTCCGGCAGACCTGACCGGACGACGCGTCCGTGCCGGGCGGGGGGCGATCGGGCGGGCACGTCCCGGACCTTCCCTGCCGGGCGCACACACCGCGCACCGCGCAGAAGGGACCGCTGACGGCGATGCAGATCCGGCTGACCGTCCTTGGGTCGCGCAGCGGCCATCAGACCGCGACCGCACCGGCGAGCTGTGACGTACTCGTCACGGCGCCGGCCGGTACCGCCCTCGCCGCGGTCGCCTCCGGGCTCGCGGCCACCGTGGGCGGCCCCGACACCGGGGGCACCGTCGTGCTGTACGCCGGCGCCGAGCGGCTCGACCTGCAGCGCCGGGTGCTGGGTGAGCCTCCGCTGGTGGACGGCGCCGTCCTGGCGCTGCACGGGCCGGTCCCGGACGTGCTGCCCGAGGAGAGCCCCGGCGCCCCCCAGCTGCACGTGGTCGCCGGACCCGACGCCGGCGGGGTGCACCTGCTGCACAGCGGCCAGATCCGGGTGGGCCGGTCCGCCGACGCGGACGTCCCGCTGGACGACCCCGACGTGTCCCGGCTGCACTGCGCGGTGACCGTGGCGCCGGACGGCCGGGTGACGGTGGCCGACCTGGACTCGACGAACGGCACCACCCTGGACGGCGCCCCGGTGGGCCCCCGGCCGACGGCCCTGCCGCCGGGGGCCCTGCTGCGGGTCGGCGAGTCCACCCTGCGGCTGACGCCCGCGGGCACGGCCGCGCCCCTGCCCGTGGTCCCGGACCCGGAGGGCCACCTCGTCCTGCCGCGCCGCGCGCAGCCCGTGCCCGGCGCCGGGGCCGTGCCCGGCCGGGTGCCGCACCCCGCGGGCCCCGAGGGCGTGGGAGCGCCGGCCGCGCCGCGGGCGGCGCTGCCCCGCCAGGCGGGACCCGCGGCCCCGCCCCGCCCGGCGCCCGCCGGCGCCCCCGCGGCGGCTGCGTACCCGGCGGGGCCGGCCGCAGGAGCCGGCGGCCGGGACGAGGGCGCCGACGAGGGCGCCGCGGGCGGCCGCCGCAGGGGCCTCGGGGCCTGGGCCCGCCGCTGGGTGCGCGGGGAGGAGCTCCCGGAGGCCGAGGCCGTGCCGGAGGCGGTGGCCGCCGCCGCGCCCGACCCGGACGACCCCGCGTCGCTGCTGCTGGCCGCCCTGGGCCCCAGCGAACGCCTCTGGTCCCGCGGCCCCGGCCATCCCGGGGTGCTGGACCTCGGCCTCGGGGCGGGCAGCCGGGTGGCGTTGCGGACGGTCGGCGGCCTGGGGCTGGCCGGGCCCCGCGCCCGGCTCGCCGGAGTGGCCCGCTGCCTCGTCGCCCAGCTGGCGGCGCTGCACGCACCGGCCCAGCTGGAGATCGTGCTCGTGTGCACCGACCGGGCCCGGGGCCTGGCCGAACGGCGGCGCGACTGGGGCTGGCTGGGCTGGCTGCCGCACGTACGGCCCGCGCACGGCCAGGACTGCCGCCTGCTGCTGGCCTACGACCGCGACCAGGCCGCCGCCCGGACCGGCGAGCTGACCCGGCGGCTCGACGAGGGGCCGCTCGGCACCCATTGGGCGGCCACCGACCCCGAGGGCGTCCGCCAGGCCGCCCGGGCCTACGCGGGCCCGTACACCCTGCTCGTCCTGGACGGGGACCCCGGCACGGGGGCGCTGCGCGACGTCACGGGGCGCCTCGCCTCGCACGGCCCGGCGGCGGGCATCCATGTCCTCGCGCTCGCCGAGGCCCCGGCGGCCACGCCCGCCTCCCCGGTCGCCGAGACCTACGAGAGCGCCTGCGCGGCCAACCCGGCCTTCCGTGACTGCGGGGCGGCGGCCCTGCTCAGCGGGGACGTGGCCACGACCGTACGGACCTTCGCGGTCAGCGGCGGCAGACCCGTCCCCTCCGGGGCCTCGGCCACCGCCGACGCCGTGTCCGCGGCCTGGGCCGAGCGCTTCGCCCGGGCCCTGGCGCCCCTGCGCGCCGACGCGGGCTCCGCGCAGCCCTCCCGGCCCACCTCCGCGACGCTGCCGGCCACCGCGCGCCTCCTCGACGAGCTGGGACTGGCCCGGGCCACCCCGGCTTCCCTGATGGCCCGCTGGGCCGCCGGCACCGACCAGGGGCAGGGCTCGGGCGGCCTCGCCGAGATCGTGCTGGGCAGCGGACGGCGCGGGGCGGTCGGCGCCGAACTGGTCCACGACGGCCCGCACCTGCTGATCGAGGGGCCCGCGGGAAGCGGCCGTACCGAGTTGCTGCGGTCGGTGGCGGCGTCCCTGGCGGCGGGCGCCCGGCCCGACCGGCTCGGGCTGGTCCTCCTCGACGGGGCGGGCGGCGAGCGCGGCGAGGGTCTGCTGCCCTGCACCGAACTCCCCCACGTGTCCGCCCACCTCGTCGCCACCGACCCCGTGCGCATGCGGGAGTTCGCGCAGGCCCTCGGCGCGGAGCTGAAGCGGCGCGCGGAATTCCTCGCCGGGGTGCCGTTCACCGAATGGCACGGCCGGGACCACGACCGGCACGAGCTCGCCGAGCGGATGGTCTCGCCCCGGCCGCCCACCCCCGGGGAGCTGCGCGGCGACATAGAGTCCCCCCGTTCGGGCACGCTGCGCCTGCGGTCCGCGGCGGCCCGGGCCACGGAACAGGCGCCCGGGCCCGGGCCGCTGCCCCGTCTGGTGGTCCTGGTCGACGACCTCGACGCGCTGGTCGCACCGGGGCTGGGCAGTACGGGCCGCCCCGCCGCCGGTTCGGTGGTCCGGGCACTGGAGGCGGTGGCCCGCGACGGTGCCCGGCTGGGGGTACACCTGGTGGCCACCACCGCCCGCCCGGACCGCACCGCCGACACCGGGCTGGCCCGCCTGGCCACCCTGCGCGTGGAGCTGGACGCCCCCGACCAGCCGGGCCCCGGCCGCGGCCTGCTGCGGTACGCCGACGGCCGGACCGTCCCCTTCCAGGCGGGCCGGGTCACGGGGCGGATCCCGCGGACCGCGACCTTGCGGCCGACCGTGGTCCCGGTGGAGTGGGAGCGGATGGGCGATCCGCCGGCCCGCCGCCCGGTGCGGGAACTCGGCAACGGGCCCACCGACCTCGCGCTGCTGGCCAGCGCCCTGGACCGGGCCTCCCACCTGGTCTCGGCGACGCCCGTGCCGTTCCCCGCGGCCCCCTGAGCCGCCCGCGCACCCTCTGACCGGCCGGCGCCCCGCCTCCGCCGGCCGGCCCGTCCGGCTGGAGGCGGTATTGCGGGGGCGGGCGGGTCGGGCGTAGACCTGTGGTTCGGGACACACCATGAACCTCGGGGGCAGAGCCATGCGCACGCGCGGAACGAGCCGGACGAAGATCAGCTGGATGGCCCTGGCGGCCGCGGGAGCCCTGGCGCTCACCGCGTGCGGCGGCGATCCCGAGCCGGCGGCGGAGGCCGGGCCGAGCGGGGCGCCGACCGCCCCGACCGTCGAACTGCCGCAGCTCCAGGGCGAGAAGCTGGAGGTCGCGGCCGTCTGGACGGGCCCGGAGCAGGAGAACTTCACCAAGGTGCTCAAGGAGTTCGAGAAGCGGACCGGCGCCACCGTCACCTTCGTCCCGGCCCAGGACCCGATCGTCACCTTCCTCGGCTCGAAGATCGCGGGCGGCGCCCCGCCGGACGTGGCGCTGCTCCCGCAGGTAGGGGCCCTGGTCTCCGCGGTGCAGAACAAGTGGGCGCAGCCGGTGGGCCCCGAGGCCCAGGCGCAGCTCGACAAGAACTACTCGGCGGGCTGGAAGGCCCTCGGCGCCGTGGACGGCACCCAGTACGGCGTGTACTACAAGGCGGCCAACAAGTCGCTGGTCTGGTACAACGCGAAGGCCTTCGAGGCGGCAGGGGTCAAACCCCCGGCCACCTGGAAGGAGTTGGTGGCGGCGGCGGACACCCTGTCCGCCTCGGGGACCCCGGCGGTCTCGGTGGCCGGCGCGGACGGCTGGACCCTCACCGACTGGTTCGAGAACGTCTACCTGTCCCAGGCGGGGCCGGAGAAGTACGACCAGCTGGCCAAGCACCGGATCAAGTGGACGGACGACAGCGTCAAGCAGGCGCTCACCACGCTGGGCGAACTGTTCGGCCGCAAGGACTTCCTGGCGGGCGGGCCCCAGGGGGCGCTGTCGACGGAATTCCCCAAGTCGGTGACCCAGACCTTCACGGGCGGCGACCGGCCGGCCGCGGCGATGGTCTTCGAGGGCGACTTCGTGGCGGTGAACATCGCGCAGACCGAGGCGAAGGTCGGCAAGGACGCACTCGTCTTCCCCTTCCCCGCGGTCGGGGCAAAGGCGCCGGTGGTCTCGGGCGGGGACGTGGCGGTGGCCCTGAAGCCGTCCAAGGGCGCGCAGGCCCTGCTGACCTTCCTGGCCTCGCCGGACGCGGCACAGATCCATGCCCGCCAGGGTGGTTTCATCTCCCCGAACAAGGCGGTCGACCCGGGCGCCTACCCGGACGCCATCCAGCGGGACATCGCCAAGGCGCTGATCGCGGCGGGCGACGACTTCCGCTTCGACATGTCGGACCAGGCCCCGGCGGCCTTCGGCGGGACTCCGGGCGCGGGTGAGTGGAAGGCGCTCCAGGACTTCCTGGCGAACCCGTCGGACGTGGCGGGTGCGCAGGCGAAACTGGAGGCGGACGCGGCCAAGGCCTACGGGAACTGATCCGGTGGCGGCCACGGTCACCACCCGGCACGAGGACGAGGACAAGGGCCGGGGCGCGGGCGGCGGCGCCGGCCGGACCGGCCGGACGGCGCGCTCTGCGGAGGCCCGGCGCCGCCGCCTGGTCGCGGCGGCCTTCCTGCTGCCGGCCTTCGTCCTGCTGGGCGCGCTCGTCGTCCACCCCATCGGGTACTCGCTGTTCCGCAGTTTCTTCGACCGCTCGGGCTCCGGTTTCGTCGGGGTGGACAACTACCGGGAGATCCTGGCCGACGACACGATCCGCACGGCCCTGACGAACACCGCGCTGTGGGTGGTGCTCGCCCCGACGACGGCCACCGCCCTCGGACTGATCTTCGCGGTGCTCACCGAACGGGTGCGCTGGGGAACGGCGTTCAAGCTGCTGGTGTTCATGCCGATGGCCATCTCGATGCTGGCGGCAGGCATCATCTTCCGCCTCGTCTACGACCACGACCCCGACCGGGGCGTGGCCAATGCGGTCTGGGTGTCCGTCCACGACACCTTCGCGGAGTCCTCGGCCTTCCCCAAGGCCCGCCCCGGCCGGGACTCCCCCCTGGTGCCCGCCGGGGGCGGCGCGTTCGTGACGCGCGACCCCGTGCGTGCGGGCACCCCGGTGCTGCTTCCCCTGGTCGGTGTGGCCCCGGAGGCGCTGCCGGAGGGGACCCGTACGGCCAGGGCGGCGCCCGCCGACCCCGGCCGGGTCACGGGTACGGCCTGGCAGGACTTCACCCGGGGCGGGGGCGGCAGCACCAACGCGGTCGACCCGGCCGAGTCCGGCTTCGCCGGGATGCGGGTGGAGGCGGTCAAGGACGGCGTGGTGGTGGACACGGCGAGGGCGCGGGCCGACGGCACCTTCAGCCTGTCCGCGAAGGCCGACGGCGCGCTGCTGCGGCTGCCCGCCGCGAACTTCCGGGAGGCGTACGGCGGGGTGCAGTGGCTGGGGCCGGCGCTGGTGACCCCGGCGGTCATCGGGGCGTACGTGTGGATGTGGGCCGGGTTCGCGATGGTGCTGATCGGGGCCGGTCTGGCCGCCGTACCGCGCGAACTGCTGGAGGCGGCGCGGGTGGACGGGGCGAACGAGTGGCAGGTGTTCCGCCGGATCACCGTGCCGCTGCTGGCCCCGGTCCTGGTGGTCGTCCTGGTCACCCTGGTCATCAACGTGATGAAGGTCTTCGACCTGGTCTTCGTGATCGCGCCGGGCGCGGTGCAGGACGATGCGAACGTCCTCGCACTGCAGCTCTACCGGACCTCCTTCGGCACGGACGCCGATCCGGGCCTGGGCAGCGCCATCGCGGTACTGCTGCTGGTACTGGTGGTGCCGGTGATGCTGGTGAATATCCGCAGGCTCCGGAAGGAGGGCTCCCGATGACCGCCCCGGCTCCCGCCCGCACCACCGGCCCGGCCCCGGTCCCGGCTCCGGGGCCCGCGCCCTCCCGGCGGGCCGCGAGCGCCCTCGCGGGCGGGGCGCTGCGGATCTTCCTGATCCTGGCGGGGCTGTTCTGGCTGATGCCGACACTCGGGCTGCTGATCTCCTCCTTCCTCTCCCCCACCGACCTCAACAAGGGCGGCTGGTGGCAGGCGCTCACCGCACCCGCCCGGCTCACCACCGGCAACTACGAGCGGCTGCTCGCCAACGACACGATCACCGGCTCGCTCCTGAACACGGTGGCGATCGCCGTCCCGGCAACCCTGCTCGTGGTGGTGCTCGGCGCGTTCGCGGGATACGCCTTCGCCTGGCTGGACTTCCCGGGCCGGGACTGGCTCTTCCTGGTCGTCGTCGGGCTGCTGGTGGTACCCGTCCAGGTGGCCCTGATCCCCGTCTCCGAACTCTTCGGCTCCATCGGGCTGTTCGAGACCACCGCCGGGGTGGTCCTCTTCCACACCGCCTTCGGTCTGCCCTTCGCCGTGTTCCTGCTGCGCAACTTCTTCGCGGAGATCCCGCGCGAGCTGCTGGAGGCGGCCCGGCTCGACGGGGCGGGCGAACTGCGGCTGTTCGCCCGGGTGGTGCTCCCGCTGGGCGGTCCGGCGATCGCCTCGCTCGGCATCTTCCAGTTCCTGTGGGTGTGGAACGACATGCTGGTCGCGCTGGTCTTCGCGGACTCGGCGAACCCGCCGGTGACGGTCGCCCTGCAACAGCAGGTACGGCAGTTCGGGAACAACATCGACGTGCTGGCACCCGGGGCGTTCCTGTCGATGGTGGTGCCGCTCGTCGTCTTCTTCGCCTTCCAACGGCAGTTCGTCTCCGGGGTGATGGCCGGCGCGATCAAGTGAGGGAGGGGCGGGCCGGCGCGGGCTAACCCGAATGCCGCACGCCGCGTAACCCGATCACCACGCCGGGGGTTCTGGGGCCGTATCGCCCGCCCGCCGACCCCTGGATGTGCCGTGCCCCGGTTCAGCGTCATCGTGCCCGCGTACAAGGTCCAGGCGTACCTCCGGGAAAGTCTGGAATCGGTCCTGACGCAGTCCCACCCGGACCTCGAACTGATCGCGGTCGACGACGCCTCACCGGACTCGTGCGGTGCGCTCATCGACGAGTACGCGGCCCGGGACCCGCGGGTGACCGCCGTGCACCTGGCGCACAACCTGGGTCCGGGTCCGGCCCGCAACGCGGGCCTGGCCCGGGCCACCGGGGACTACCTGATCTTCCTCGACGGTGACGACACCCTGGCCCCGGGCGCCCTGCAGGCCGTCACGGACCGGCTGAAGGACACCGGTTCCCCTGACGTCCTGGTCTACGGCCACGCGTGCACCTCCTGGACGGGCGAAGTGGTGCGCGAGCCGCTGTGCGGCCGGCTCTCGCAGGAGGGTCCGGCCAGCTTCCGGCTCGCCGACCGCCCGGCGCTGCTCGGCATCCCGATGGTGGTGTGGAACAAGGCCTACCGCCGCGAGTACGTGGAGCGCGAGGGCCTCGCCTTCCCGCCCGGCTTCCACGAGGACACCCCGTGGAGCTGGCCGGCGCTGCTGGCCGCCGAGTCCGTGGCCGTCCTGAGCCGGGTGTGCGTCCACTCCCGCCGGCGCCGCACCGGGTCGATCCTGACCACGTGCAGCCGCCGCCACCTCGACGTCTTCGACCAGTACGACCGGGTCTTCGCGTACCTGTCCGGCCGCCCCGAGATGGAGCGCTGGCGGCCCGCGGTGCACCGGCGGATGGCCGAGCACTTCTGCGCCCTGTACGCCGACCCCCGCCGGCTGCCGCGCGGCAGCCGGGCGGAGTTCTTCCGCCGGGCCGGCGTGCTGCTGCGCCGCTACCGGGCGCCCGGCGGCGCGGGCGCGCTGCCGCTGTCCCTGTCGCGGACCGACCGGGTCCGGCACACCCTGATGCGGCTGGGCGCCCGGCGCACCCACGGGCTGCTGTCGGCCCTGCGGGCGGCGGGCCTGGCGGCCGGCCGGGGGGCCGCGGCCGTGGGGCGGGGCCTGGGCGAGAGCTCCCTGCGCCTGCACTACCGGTTCCAGCGGCTGCTGCCGCTGCGGCCCGAGCTGGCGGTGTTCTCCGCGTACTGGCACGGCGGTTACGCCTGCAACCCGGCGGCGATCGAGGCGAAGCTGCGGGAGCTGGCGCCCCGGATGCGGACGGCGTGGATCTGCAACCCGGAGCACGCGGCGACCCTCCCGCGCGGGACGGCGGCGCTGCGCCCCGGCTCGGCCGCGTACTGGAGCGCCCTGGCGCGGGCCGCGTACCTGGTCACGAACGTCAACGTCGAACGGGCGCTGGTCAAGCGCCCGGGTCAGATCCTGGTCCAGACCCAGCACGGCACCCCGCTCAAGCGGGTCGGCCTGGATCTCCAGGACCGGCCGGCGGCCACCCCGACCGGCGATGTCGCGGGGCTGCTGCGGGGCGCCGACCAGTGGGACTACCTGCTCTCCGCGAACCGGCACTCCACGCTGGTCTGGGAGAAGGCCGTCCCGGCCGCGTACACCACCTTGGAGTACGGCTACCCGCGCAACGACGTCTTCCACCGGGCCTCCCGGGCGGACGTGCTGGAGCTGCGGGAGCGGCTCGGCATCCCGCCGGGCTCCACCGCGATCCTGTACGCGCCCACGCACCGCGACTACCGGCGCAGCCGCCCCGACCACCTGGACTTCGAGCGGGTCCTGCGCGACCTCGGCCCGCGCTACACACTGCTGGTCCGCACGCACCTCACGTACGCGGACTCCGGCGTCCCGGCCGACGCGCCCGCGCGGCTCGTGGACGTCTCCGGGCACCCGTCGGTCGAGGAGCTGTGCCTGGCCTCGGACGCGCTGGTGACGGACTACTCGTCGCTGATGTTCGACTACGCGGTGCTGGACCGGCCGATCGTGATCCACGCGGACGACTGGGAGGCGTACGAGGCCGCCCGCGGCACCTACTTCGACCTGCGGGCGTGCCCGCCGGGTGCGATCGCGCGGACCGAGGACGAGCTGGTGGACATCTTCGCCACGGGCCACTGGCAGGGATCGCGCTCCGCGCAGCTCAGGGCGGCGTTCCGCGCCCGGTTCTGCACGCACGACGACGGCCACGCCGCGGAGCGGGTGGTCCGCCGGGTGTTCCTGGGCCAGAGCGCTCCGGTCCCGGCGGTGGTCCCGCCGCAGGAGAGGCGTCCGGCGCCGGCGGCCCCGGCCCCGGCCGTGGAGCCCGCGCCGGCGGCCGTCTCGGCGCCCCGCTTCCCCTTCTGACGGGGGCGGGCCGCGGGTTTCAGGAGGCTCGCAGCCCGGCGACCACCGAGCGCGCCAGGTCGTCCAGGTAGTCCGCGGGGACCCGGTCCCGGACGACGACCTGGCGCCAGTACAGCGGGCCGATCACCAGGTCGAGCGCCCGGCCCGGGTCGGTGCCCGCGGGCAGTTCGCCGCGCTCGACGGCGCCCGAGACGATCCCCTGCGCCATCCGCTCCTGTCCGTCCAGCAGCGCGCCGCGGACCGCGTCGGCGATCTCCGGGTTCCGGGCGGCCTCGACCAGCAGGTCGGGGATGACGGCGGAGGCCACCGGGTGCCGCAGCACGTGGGACATGACTTCGAGCAGCGCCCGTACGTCCCCGTGGAGGGAACCGGTCTCCGGCACCGGGAGCCCGTCCACGGCGAAGGCGCCCACCAGGTCGAGGACCAGGTGCAGCTTCGACTTCCACCGCCGGTAGACGGCGGTCTTGCCCACGCCGGCCCGGCGGGCGATGCCCTCGATCGACATCTTCGAGAACCCCACCGCGGCCAGTTCCTCCACGACCGCCTCGCGGATCGCCTCGGTCACGTCCGCCCGCAGGACGGCGGCCCCGGCGGGGGCACGGCGGGCGGGGGCGGCAGGGTCCGTGGTCATGGACAGAGCATAGCCGGGCAGGCCGACTCCCAGTCGTCACGACGATACGGTTGCGTTCCGTCGGGTCACGCCCTACTGTCACCGTAGCGACGATACGGACCCGTCCCATCGCTCGCAGGCCCCGGACCCCCGGCGAAAGCGACCCTCGTGACCACCGCGACCGCACCCCTGCACCCGCCCGCACCGCCCGCGCAGCCCGCCACCTCCGCGGAGCGCGCCGCCCTCGCAGCCGCCCACGGGCTGACCCTGAGCGGCGCCCGCCCCTCCCTGCCGCGCTACGTCGCACAGCTCTGGGGCCGCCGCCACTTCGTGGGCGCGTACGCCACCGCCCGCATGCAGGCGCAGTACAGCACCGCGAAGCTCGGCCAGGTCTGGCACCTGGTGACCCCGCTGCTCAACGCGGCCGTCTACTACTTCATCTTCGGCAAGGTGATGCACGCCAGCCACGGCGTGCCCGACTACCTGCCCTTCCTGATCACCGGCGTGTTCGTCTGGGACTTCATCGGCAGCTCGGTCAACGCCGGCACCCGCGCCGTCCACGGCAACCTCGGCCTGGTCCGCGCCCTGCACTTCCCCCGCGCCAGCCTGCCCATCTCCACCGTCGTGCAGCTCTTCCAGCAGCTGCTCGTCACCATGGGAGCCCTGGCCGTGCTGCTCGTCGCCTTCGGGCAGACCCCCGGCCCGGCCTGGCTGCTGGCCGTCCCGACCCTGCTGCTGATGGCCGTCTTCGCCGCCGGCTGCGCCATGGTCCTGGCCCGCGTCGGCAGCAAGAACCCGGACGTCAGCCAGCTGATGCCGTTCGTCCTGCGCACCTGGATGTACTCCTCCGGTGTCATGTGGTCCATCGACCAGATGCTCAGCACCGACCAGCTGCCGCACTGGGTGCTGGTGGTGCTCAAGAACCAGCCCGCGGCCGTCTACATCGACCTGATGCGCTTCTCGCTCATCGACAGCTTCACCGCCCGGGCGCTGCCGCCCCACGTGTGGGCCGTGGCCGTCGGCTGGGCCCTGCTCGCCGGAGTCGGCGGGTTCATCTACTTCTGGAAGGCCGAGGAGGAGTACGGCCGTGGCTGACACCGCTGTGAAGACCCCCACCGTCATCGCCGACGAGGTCCACGTCGTCTACAGGGTCAACGGAGGCGGCCGCAAGGGCGGCGCCACCGCCGCCCTCAGCCGGGTCTTCTCCCGCAAGCCCGCCCCCGGCGTCCGCGAGGTGCACGCCGTGAAGGGCGTCAGCTTCACCGCGTACAAGGGCGAGGCGATCGGACTGATCGGCTCCAACGGCTCGGGCAAGTCCACCCTGCTGGCGGCCATCGCAGGCCTCCAGCCGGTGGCCCGCGGCGCCGTCTACTCGCACGGCCAGCCCTCGCTGCTGGGCGTGAACGCCGCGCTGATGAACGACCTGACCGGGGAGCGCAACGTCGTCCTCGGCGGCCTCGCGATGGGCATGACCAGGCAGCAGATCCGCGAGCGCTACCAGGACATCGTCGACTTCTCCGGGATCAACGAGAAGGGGGACTTCATCTCCCTGCCGATGCGCACCTACTCCTCCGGCATGGGCGCCCGGCTGCGGTTCTCCATCGCCGCCGCCAAGGACCACGACGTCCTGATGATCGACGAGGCCCTGGCCACCGGCGACGCCGCCTTCCAGCGGCGCAGCCAGGCCCGCATCGAGGAACTCCGCGAGCGGGCCGGCACCGTCTTCCTCGTCAGCCACGGCATCAACACGGTCCGCGAGACCTGCGACCGCGCGATCTGGCTGGAATCAGGCGTCCTGCGCATGGACGGCCCCGCCGAGGAGGTCTGCGCCGCCTACGAGGCCTTCACGCGCCGCTAGAGCCGTCACCGGCCGGTCCGGCGCGGGACCCGCGCACAAGGCCCCGGCCCCCGGAGCACATCCGGGGGCCGGGGCCTTGCCGTGACCGCAGGCGGCCTAGCTGTGGGCGCGCAGCAGGCTGCGCATCGTCCGCATCGCCACCGACAGGTTCGCCAGGTCGAAGTCGTCCGAACTGCGGATCTCCTCCAGCGTCGTCCGGGCCCGGCCGATGATCGCCGCGTTCTTCTCCTCCCACGCCCGGAAGCGCTCCTCGGGAGTCGAGGTGCCGTTGCCCACCGACAGCACGTCGGCGGTCAGGGCCGCGTGCGCCGCGAACAGGTCCTCGCGGATGGAGGCACGGGCCATCGACTGCCAGCGGTCGGCCCGCGGCAGCTCGATGATCCGGTCCATCAGCTGGGTGATGTCCAGCCGGTCGGCGAGGTCGTAGTACACCTCGGCGACGTCCAGCGAGGCCACCCCCGTGCGGTCCGCGATGGCCACGACGTCCAGCGTGGGGAAGGCGGAGGAGAACCCGGCGACCTTGGCCGCCAGTTCCTCCGGGACGCCCTCGCCGATCAGCTCGTCCATGATCGACTGGTACCACTCCAGGTCCGCACCGCGAACCAGCTTCGGCACCTCCGCCCAGACGTGCGCGACCCGCTCGGCGAAGAACTCGATGGTCTCGGTCACCTGGAGCGGCTGCGGCCGGTTGTTGAGCAGCCAGCGGGTGCCGCGCTCGACCAGCCGCCGCGAGTGCAGCCTGATCCGGGTCTGGACACCGGCCTCGACCTTGTTGTCCAGCGCCTCGACCGCGTCCCACACTTCGGCCAGTCCGAAGATCTCGCGGGCCGCGAGCTGCGCCCGGACGATCTCCTCCGTGGAGGCTCCGGTCTCCTCCCGCAGCCGGTGCAGGAAGGTCGAACCACCCGTGTTGACGGTGTCGTTGACCAGGACGGTCGTGATGATCTCCCGGCGCAGCGCGTGCCCGTCGATCTGGTCGGGGAAGGCGTCGCGCAGGGCGGACGGAAAGTACGCGTAGAGCAGCCGGCGCAGGTACGGGTCGTCCGGCAGCCCGGTGGCGATGAGCTCGTCCGCCGTGGTGATCTTGGTGTAGGCGAACAGGACGGCCAGCTCCGGCTGGGTCAGGCCCTTGCCGTTGTTCAGGAGTTCGCGGATCTGCCGGTCGGCGGGCAGGAACTCCAGCTGCCTGTTCAGCAGCCCGGCGCGCTCCAGCCGGCGCATGAACCGCTGCTGGGCGTGGAGCAGGCTGGGGGCCTGGGCCGCACCGTTGGCGAGCGCCACGTTCTGCGCGTAGTTGTTGCGCAGCACCAGGTGCCCGACCTCGTCGGTCATCTCGGCGAGGAGGCGGTTGCGCTGCTTCACGGTCATGTCGCCGTCGGTGACGACCGCGTTCAGCAGGATCTTGATGTTCACCTCGTGGTCGGAGGTGTCCACGCCCGCGCTGTTGTCGATGGCGTCGGTGTTGATCCGGCCGCCTTCGCCGCCTGCGCCGGTCCGGGCGAACTCGATCCGGCCGAGCTGGGTCAGGCCCAGGTTGCCGCCCTCGCCGATGACCTTGGCCCGCACGTCGGAGCCGTTGACGCGGATCGCGTCGTTGGCCTTGTCGCCGACGTCCGCGTGGGTCTCGGCCGTCGCCTTGACGTAGGTGCCGATGCCGCCGTTCCACAGCAGGTCCACCGGGGACTGGAGGATCGCCTTCATCAGGTCGGCCGGGGTCATCTTGGTGACGCCCGCCTCGATGCCGAGGGCTTCGCGGACGTGCGCGTTGACCGGGATCGACTTGGCGCTGCGCGGGTGGATGCCGCCGCCCGCGGACAGCAGCGAGGTGTCGTAGTCGGCCCACGAGGAGCGCGGCAGCTCGAACAGCCGGCGGCGCTCCGCGTACGAGGTCGCCGCGTCCGGGGTCGGGTCGATGAAGATGTGCCGGTGGTCGAAGGCGGCGACCAGGCGGATGTGCTCGGAGAGCAGCATGCCGTTGCCGAAGACGTCACCGGACATGTCGCCGACGCCGACGACCGTGAAGTCCTGGGTCTGGGTGTCGTGCCCGAGCTCCCGGAAGTGCCGCTTGACGGACTCCCAGGCGCCGCGGGCGGTGATGCCCATGCCCTTGTGGTCGTAGCCGGCGGAACCGCCGGAGGCGAAGGCGTCCCCGAGCCAGAACCCGTAGGACTCCGCGACCCCGTTGGCGATGTCGGAGAAGGTCGCGGTGCCCTTGTCGGCCGCGACGACGAGGTAGGTGTCGTCCTCGTCGTGGCGGACCACGCCGGTCGGCGGGACGACCTCGCCCGCAACCATGTTGTCGGTGATGTCGAGCAGCGCCGAGATGAAGATCTTGTACGAGGCGATGCCCTCGGCCAGCCACGCGTCGCGGTCCACCGACGGGTCGGGGAGGTTCTTGGCGACGAAGCCGCCCTTGGCGCCGACCGGCACGATGACGGTGTTCTTCACCATCTGCGCCTTGACCAGGCCGAGGATCTCCGTACGGAAGTCCTCGCGGCGGTCGGACCAGCGCAGGCCGCCTCGGGCGACCTTGCCGAAGCGCAGGTGCACGCCCTCGACACGCGGGGAGTACACCCAGATCTCGAAGGCCGGGCGCGGCGCCGGGAGGTCCGGGATGGCCTGCGGGTCGAACTTCATCGACACGTAGGAGTGCGGCTCGCCGGCCGTGGTCCGCTGGAAGAAGTTGGTGCGCAGCGTCGCCTTGATGAGGGTGAGGAAGGCCCGCAGGATGCGGTCCTCGTCCAGGGAGGCGACCTGGTCCAGGGCTCCGTCCAGCTCCTCCAGCATGGCGTCGACGAGCTCGCTGCCCGCGGCCTGGCGGCCGGGGGACATGCGCGCCTCGAAGAGCGAGACCAGCAGCCGGGTGGTGTGGACGTTGTTGCGGAGGGTGTCCTCCATGTAGTCCTGGCTGAAGGTGGAGCCGGCCTGGCGCATGTACTTGGCGTACGCGCGCAGGACGACGGCCTGCCGCCAGGTCAGTCCGGCCCCCAGCACCAGGGTGTTGAAGTTGTCGTTCTCCGCGTCGCCCTGCCAGACCGCGGCGAAGGCCTCCTGGAAGCGCTCGCGGGCGTCGTCGCCGAGGTAGTGGGACGAGGCGCCGTCACCACTGCCGGTGGGCAGCGGCATCCGCAGGCCGAAGTCGTAGATCCAGGCGCTGACCCGGTCGGAGCGGCGCAGTTCGTACGGGCGCTCGTCGGTGACCTCGACGCCCAGGCGCTGCAGCACCGGCAGCACCGCGGACAGCGAGACCTGCTCGCCGGTGCGGTAGATCTTGAACCGGCGCTCGCCGGGGCCCGCGCCGACCGGCTCGTACAGCGAGAGCGCGAACTCGCGGTCGCTGGCGGAGAGCCGTTCGAGGTGGCAGAGGTCGGCGACCGCCGCGCGCGGCGAGTGGTCGGCCTTGTAGCCCTCCGGGAAGGAGGTGCCGTACTTGCGCAGCAGTTCGGCGGCGCGCTCCTCGCCCAGCTCGGCGACCAGGGCCTCGCCGAACCCGTCGGCCCAGGAGCGTGCGGCCTCGACCAGCCGCGCCTCGATGCGCTCGACGTCGGCGTCGGTGAGGACGGGCAGCTCGGTGCCCTGCGGGACGCGGACGACGAAGTGGATGCGGGAGAGGATCGACTCGGTGTTCCACGCGGTGAAGTCGACGCTGGTGCCGTCGAGCTCCTCCTTGAGGATGTCCATCAGCCGCAGCCGGACGCCCGTGGTGAACCGGTCGCGCGGCAGGTAGACCAGCGCGGAGTAGTAGCGCCCGTACTCGTCCTGGCGCAGGTACAGCCGCAGCCGGCGGCGCTCCTGCAGGTACAGGACGGAGGTGACGATGGCCCGGAGCTGGTCGACCGGGGTCTGGAACAGCTCGTCGCGCGGGTAGGTCTCCAGGATCTGCAGCAGGTCGCGGCCGTCGTGGCTGCTCGGCGCGAAGCCGGCGCCTTCGAGGACCTCGGCGACCTTGCGGCGGACGACCGGGACCCGGCGCACCGACTCGGTGTAGGCGGCGGAGGAGAACAGCCCGAGGAAGCGGCGTTCGCCGACGACGTTGCCGTCGGCGTCGAACTTCTTGACGCCCACGTAGTCCAGGTACGACGGACGGTGCACGGTGGAGCGGCTGTTGGCCTTGGTCAGCACCAGCAGGCGGTGCTCGCGGGCCTTGGCGCGGGCATCGGCCGGCAGCCGGTTGAAGGAGGGCGAGACGGGGTGTCCGTCCTCCTTGTCGCTGTGGTGCGGGTCGGCGCGCAGGATGCCGAGGCCGGTGCCGGGCACGGCGGTCAGCGAGTCGCCGTCCACCAGGTCGTACTCGCGGTAGCCGAGGAAGGTGAAGTGGTCGTCGGCGAGCCAGCGCAGCAGTTCGCCGGCCTCTTCCTGCTCGTACTCGCGCAGGTCGGGCGCGCTGGGCTCGCCGGACAGGCCCGCGGCGATGCGCAGCGCGGCCTCGCGCATCTTCTCCCAGTCCTCGACGGACTCGCGCACGTCGGACAGCACGCGGCGCAGGTCGCCGGTGATCTGCTTGAGGTCGGCCCGGTCGGTCTCGCGGTCGATCTCGACGTGGATCCAGGACTCGACGAAGGAGTCGTGGGGGCGCGCGGTGCGGGGGCCGTGGGCGTCGCAGTCGGAGCCGAGGATCTCGATCAGCCGGCCGGCGACGTCGCGGCGGACGACGACCTGCGGGTGGATCACGACGTGGATGCCGCGGCCCTGGCGGGACAGCTCGTTGGTGACGGAGTCCACGAGGAACGGCATGTCGTCGGTGACCACCTCGACGACGGAGTGGCTGGAGGTCCAGCCGTTCTCCTCCACCGTGGGGGTGTGCACGCGCACGTTCGCCGTGCCCTGCGGCCGGTTCTCGGCGAGCCGGTAGTGCGAGAGCGCACCGCCGTACACGTCGACGGGGTCCCGGTCCAAGAGGTCTTCGGGGGCGGTGTGCAGGTAGTAGCGCTGGAGGTAGGAGAGCACCGTGTCCCCGTCGGGACGCTCTCCCTGCTCGGACCCAGTCGGAAGTAGCCCCCCGGCCGGGCTGTGCTCAGCTACCCGGGCCGCCCGTGCGAGCAGCTCGGCCTTTGCTTCGTCCAGCTTGGTCTGCATGTCCTCTGGCTCCTGTCGCGCGCCATTGCGTGACGTAGGTGAAGGAAGGAATGGCATAGTGCCGCGGTGCGGGGTGCGCTTCCGGAATCGACGCTATGCCGTCGAGAGGGCCGACCGGGAGGGAATCAGCCAAGATCGGCGGAAGCTCCCGGCGGCGGGGATCGGCGAAGACCCGGGCACGTCCGTGCGCCGGGCTCAGGCCGGGGGCGTCGCTGCCCCCGATGACTATCGCGCTGATCACGGGTCAAGGCTATCTCCCCGCACCCCCGGCCCGTCATGAGCTGTATGTGTACAAATCCGGGGGTGGAACTTTGACACTCTGGACAGCGACGCGCGCCGGCTTCCGTGCCCGGTGCTATCCGGCCAGCTCGCGGGCGGTGCGGACGGCTTCGGCCAGCGAGTCCACGACGGGCACACCGGCTGATTCCAGACTGCTGCGGCTGTGCGAACCGCCCGTGTAGAGCACGGCCCGGGCGCCGACGTGCGCGGCCGCGAGCGCATCGTCCACGGCGTCCCCGATCAGGACCGTACGGGCCGCGCTCACCCCCGTCCCCTCCAGGGCGGCCATGTGGCGCACGAGGTGCTCGGCCTTGGAGGTGTGGGAGGGGCCGGTGCGGCCGTCGACGCGCAGGAAGTAGCGGTCGATGCCGTGCGTGCGCACCAGCGGCACCAGCCGGTCGTGGGGCGCCAGGGACAGCAGGGACTGGGTCAGCCCGTCCCGCTCCCAGTCCTGGAGCAGCTCCAGGGCGCCCTCGGCGAGTCCGGACGCCTCGGCGGCGGCCCAGTAGTGACGGTGGAAGGCCTCGTCCATGACCACCCATTCCTCGTCGGTGGGCAGCCTCCCCATCAGCCGCTCGTAGAACTTCGGCACCGGGACCACGTACAGGTCGCGGTAGGACGCCAGGGTGATCGGCGCGAAACCGAGCTCGGCGAAGGAGGCGTTCGTCGCGACGAGGACGGCGTCGATGTCGTGCAGCAGGGTGCCGTTCCAGTCCCAGACGATGTGGGCCCGGCCGGCGGTCGTCCCGGCGCTCATGCCAGCAGCCCCGGGATCTCCTGCACCCCGAACCACAGCAGCTCGTGGTCCTCGGCGCCGTCGACCACCGCACGGGCGCCGCCGTCCCCGGCGTCGGCGGCCGCCAGGGCCCCCGCCGCGGCCGCGACGTCCTCCTCGGCGTCCGCGGCGTCCACGTGCACCGCGGCGGCCACGGAGAGCCGTACGGAATCGGCCAGGGCCACCCGGCCCAGGGCGGCCTCGTCGTCCCCGCCGGCGGCGGGGGCGGGGGCCGCGGCCCGGTCGGCCACGTCCACGGCGACGACCACGCGCCGGCGCGGGGCGGCCGCGTCCTCGGCGAGCATCCGCAGGGAGGCCGCGGCGGCCCGGCCCAGGGCCGCGTACTCCAGCTCCTCGGTGTCGTCCGAGACGAACCACTCGCGCAGTTCCGGGGTGACGGCGTACGCACGCAGCGGGGCGGGGCCCAGCTCACCCGCCCGGTGCGCCTCGGAGAGCCCGGGGAGGGTCAGGGGGACGTACACGCGCATGGCCGGCCGCTTTCGGTAGTCGGAAAACGCCCCCAGGATACGACTGCGGGCCGCGGGCCGGTCGAGGGTGCCGGGGGCTCCGACGGAGTGACGGCCCGCGTACCCCTTCGGGCTGCCGCTCCGGGCGCGGGCCACGTCCACCCCGGTACGCCCACCGGGGCCCCGCCGCGGGTCCCGGAGGCGGCGCGGGGAGCGGGGGACACCCGGATAGGTGAAGCGCCCGGCCGCGCGGCGGGGGCGGCCGGGCGGTTGCGGAGCGTGTGCGGCGACCGTAGAAGGTCCCCATCAAGTTACCGCCCGGTACCCGCCCGGGCCCGGCCTTTTTCGGGGGCAGAGCGCGATGGACACCACGACGCGGAGCACGATCGGCGGCGGCGCGGCCCGCCGCGGGCCCGGCGGACCCGCCCGCACCCGCCCCGCGGGCCGCCGCGACGGCCGCCGCCCGGGCGACGCCCCGCGCCCGGCGCAGGCGCCCCGTCCGGCCGGTCCGCCCCGTGCGGCCCCCGCCGGGCCCCACCACTGGTTCGCGGAGCGCCTGCTGGCGGTGGTCAGCGGCCGCCGCCCGGTGCACTCGCTCCTCGGCCACACCGTGGGGCCCGCCTACCAGCAGCTGGTCACCCTGGCTCCCGCGGACCCGCTGCGCGACCGGCTGAGCCCGGTCGTGCGCCAGTGCGGCCGCTTCATCCCCGGCCCCGGGGTCATCGAGGCCTTCGCCCGCATCGCGACGGGTGAACGCGTCACCGCGATGGCCTTCCGCCTGGAGCAGGGCCAGGACCTGCGCTGGCGCTGCGCGGCCGTCGAGATCCGCGGCCCCCGCCCGTGACCCGCCGCGGCGGGCCCGGTGACAGCCCCGGAACCGCGCCCCGGGCCAGGGCCGGGCAGAACGCCGCTCGGGCGGGGGCACGGGCTCGGGCTCGGGCCCGGGCTCGGGTGGCGCAGAACGCGGCCGGGGCCGGACACCGTGCAGGTGTCCGGCCCCGGCCGGTGGACTCGACCCCCGCGGGGTCACTTCTTGCGTCGGCGCCCGCCGGTGGCCTTCTGCGCCTTGCGGCGCTCCGCCCGCGTCATCCCGTCGCCGTCGGCCGGGCCGTTCTCGAAGTCGCCCTCGATCACACCGCCCTCGCCGTCGACGGTCGGCGCCGAGAAGTGCAGCCGGTCCGGGCGCTGCGGGGCGTCCAGCCCCTTCGCGCGGATCTCCGGACGCGTGGCGGTGGCCACGGCCGAGTCCTTCGTCAGGGACGGCGCGTCCTGCACCGGGAGCTCCTCGACCTGCTGCTCGACCTGGACCTCCAGGTTGAACAGGTAGCCGACGGACTCCTCCTTGATGCCGTCCTGCATGGCGTTGAACATGTCGAAGCCCTCGCGCTGGTACTCGACCAGCGGGTCCTTCTGGGCCATCGCCCGCAGGCCGATGCCCTCCTGCAGGTAGTCCATCTCGTACAGGTGCTCGCGCCACTTGCGGTCCAGCACCGACAGCACCACGCGCCGCTCCAGCTCGCGCATGATGTCGGAGCCGAGGGTCTTCTCACGGGCCTCGTACTGCTCGTGGATGTCGTCCTTGACGGACTCCGCGATGAACTCGGCGGTGATGCCCGCCCGGTCACCCGCGGCCTCCTCCAGCTCCTCCACCGTCACCTTGATCGGGTAGAGCTGCTTGAAGGCGCCCCACAGCCGGTCCAGGTCCCACTCCTCGGCGAAGCCCTCGACCGTCTCGGCCGCGATGTACGCGTCGATCGTGTCGTCCATCATGTGGCGGACCTGCTCCTGGAGGTCCTCGCCCTCCAGCACCCGGCGGCGCTCGCTGTAGATGACCTCGCGCTGGCGGCTGAGGACCTCGTCGTACTTCAGGACGTTCTTGCGCGTCTCGAAGTTCTGGGTCTCCACCTGCGACTGCGCGGACGCGATCGCGCGCGTCACCATCTTGTTCTCGATCGGCACGTCGTCCGGCACATTGGCCATCGCCATGACCCGCTCGACCATCTGCGCCTTGAACAGGCGCATCAGGTCGTCGCCCAGCGACAGGTAGAAGCGGGACTCGCCCGGGTCGCCCTGGCGGCCGCTGCGGCCGCGCAGCTGGTTGTCGATGCGGCGCGACTCGTGGCGCTCGGTGCCCAGCACGTACAGCCCGCCGAGCTCCTTGACCTCCTCGAACTCCGCCTTGACGGCCGCCTCGGCCCGGGTGAGCGCCTCGGGCAGGGCGTGCGCCCACTCCTCGATGTGCTCCTCGGGGTCCAGGCCGCGCTGGCGCAGCTCGGCCTCGGCGAGGTCGTCCGGGTTGCCGCCGAGCTTGATGTCGGTACCGCGGCCGGCCATGTTCGTGGCGACCGTGACGGCGCCGCGGCGGCCGGCCTGGGCGACGATGGTCGCCTCGCGGTCGTGCTGCTTGGCGTTGAGGACCTCGTGCGGGACGCCCCGCTTGGAGAGCTGCTGCGAGAGGTACTCGGACTTCTCGACCGAGGTCGTGCCGACCAGGATCGGCTGGCCCTTCTCGTGCTTCTCCGCGATGTCGTCGACGACGGCCGCGAACTTCGCGACCTCGGTGCGGTAGATCAGGTCCGCCTGGTCCTTGCGGACCATCGCGCGGTTGGTGGGGATCGGGACGACGCCGAGCTTGTAGATCTGGTGGAACTCGGCGGCCTCGGTCATGGCCGTACCGGTCATGCCCGACAGCTTCGAGTAGAGGCGGAAGAAGTTCTGCAGGGTGATCGTGGCGAGGGTCTGGTTCTCGTCCTTGATGTCCACCCCTTCCTTCGCCTCGATCGCCTGGTGCATGCCCTCGTTGTAGCGGCGGCCGGCCAGGATGCGGCCGGTGTGCTCGTCGACGATCATGACCTCGCCGTCGATGACGACGTAGTCCTTGTCGACCTTGAACAGTTCCTTCGCCTTGATGGCGTTGTTCAGGTAGCCGACGAGGGGGGTGTTGACCGACTCGTAGAGGTTCTCGATGCCGAGCCAGTCCTCGACCTTCGCGACACCCGACTCGTGGATGGCGACGGTGCGCTTCTTCTCGTCGACCTCGTAGTCGCCGGTCTCCTCGATGCCCTTGAGGGGCTGGCCGGCCTCGCCCTTGGTCAGCCGGGTGACCAGCTTGGCGAAGTCGCCGTACCACTTCGTGGCCTGGTCGGCCGGGCCGGAGATGATCAGCGGGGTACGGGCCTCGTCGACCAGGATCGAGTCGACCTCGTCGACCACGGCGAAGTTGTGGCCGCGCTGGACGAGCTCGTCCTGGGACCACGCCATGTTGTCGCGCAGGTAGTCGAAGCCGAACTCGTTGTTCGTGCCGTACGTGATGTCGCAGGCGTACTGCTCCCGGCGCTGCGCCGGCGACATGTTCGCCAGGATGCAGCCGACCTCCAGGCCGAGGAACTTGTGCACCCGGCCCATCATCTCGGAGTCGCGCTCGGCGAGGTAGTCGTTCACCGTGATCAGGTGGACGCCCTTGCCGGACAGCGCGTTCAGGTACGCGGGCAGCGTGCCGACGAGGGTCTTGCCCTCACCGGTCTTCATCTCGGCCACGTAGCCGAGGTGCAGCGCCGCGCCGCCCATGAGCTGCACGTCGTAGTGCCGCTGGCCCAGGACGCGCTTGGCGGCCTCGCGGACCGTCGCGAAGGCCTCGGGCAGCAGGTCGTCCAGGCTCTCGCCGTCCTGGTAGCGCTGCTTGTACTCGTCCGTGAGCGCCCGCAACTCGGCGTCGGAGAGGTTGACGAAGTCCTCTTCGATGGAGTTGACCTGGTCCGCGATGCGGTGCAGTTTGCGCAGGATCTTGCCTTCGCCTGCACGCATGAGCTTGTTGAAGACGGACACCGAGGTTTGTCTCCTTGCCGGTCGGGCCTGAGCACTGTACGTACACGGGCACGGCAGGTGGGCCCCACCGCAACGGCCATCGTAAGCGAGGACGTGGTCGCGTCGGGAGGTCCGCCGTACCGCCAGGGCACGGGCGCCCGGAATGAGAACGTACGGGGGGCACGGAAGGTGCCGCGGTTCCCGGCCGCGATTGCGTAAAACCCTCGCCGCCGGCCCGGCGGACGCCCTGCGCCGCGCTACGGGAAGGGGCCCGCCCGCGGCCTGCCCCGCGCGAGGTCCGGCCGCCCCCTCGCGCACCCGCCCGCTGTCGGTGGCGGACCCTAGGCTGCGACCATGACGACGCCCGCGCCCCGCCTCCCGCAGCCGCACGTGTCCCTGTCCGCCGACGAGGCGCGGCGGATCGCCCTGCGCGCCCAGGGGTTCGTCGGAGCGCCCGACCGGCGCTCCGGGGTCCGCGGCGTCCTGCGCCACCTGGGCGCCGTGCAGCTGGACACGATCTCGGTGCTGGCCCGGTCACACGAGCTGGTCCCGTACGCCCGCCTCGGCGCGGTCGGCCGCGAGGCGGTGGAATCGGCCTACTGGTCGGACCGTCACGCCTTCGAGTACTGGTCGCACGCGGCCTGCATCCTGCCCGTCGAGGAATGGCCGCACTTCGCCTTCCGCCGCCGGGCCCGCCGGGCGCGCGGCCACCGCTGGCACGTCCTGCAGGACAAGGAGCGCTCGACGCGGGCCGTACTGGACCGGCTGCGCGCCGACGGCCCGCTGACCTCGACCGAGCTGGGCGGCGCCAAGAACGGCGGCGAGTGGTTCGACTGGTCCGAGACCAAGATCGCGGTGGAGTGGCTGCTGGACACCGGCGAGGTGGTCTGCGGCGAGCGCCGCGGCTGGAAGCGGGTCTACGACCTGCCCGAGCGGGCCGTTCCGGACGCACTGCTCCACGACGACCTGGACGACCGCGAGTGCCTGCGCCGCCTCGTGGCCCTGGCCGGGCAGTCCCTGGGCGTCGGCACCCGCGCCGACATCGCGGACTACCACCGGCTGGCCGGGGCACAGGTGGACGCGGTGATCGCCGACTCCGGGCTGGTCCCCGTCGAGGTCGAGGGCTGGGCCAAGCCCGCCTGGGCGGATCCGGCGGCGCTCGCCGCGGCCCCCCGCGGCCGCCACCGCACCACGCTGCTCTCCCCGTTCGACTCCCTGGTCTGGGACCGGCCGCGCACCGAGCGGATCTTCGGCTTCGTCCACCGGCTGGAGGCGTACGTCCCCAAGCCCCGGCGGATCCACGGGTACTTCGCGATGCCGCTGCTGTCGGGCGGCCGGCTGAGGGGCCGCGTCGACCCGGCCCGCGAGGGCGCCACCCTGGTGGCCCGGCAGCTCTCCCTGGAGTCGCCCGGGGCCGCCGGCGCCATGGCCGAGGCCCTGTGGGAGGCCGCGCAGTGGGTGGGCTGCGAGGAGGTCCGCGTCGAGCGCGCCGCGTCCCCGGCGGAGGCGGCGGCCGTCACCGCGGAACTCCGCGCCCGGGGCGCCTGAACGGCCGGGGCGGCAGCGGGGCCCGCGACCAGCCGGGAGCGGCGGGTCGGCAGTGGCAGCCCGGAGATCTAGCGGATTTCGAGGATCTTCTCCCGCATCGCGTAGACCACGGCCTCCATCCGGGAGTGCAGTTGCAGCTTCTCCAGGATGTTGCGGACGTGGTTCTTCACGGTGTTCTCGGAAATGAACAACTGCTTCGCGATGTCGCGGTTGTTCATGCCCGTGGCCACCAGCTTGAGGACCTCCAGCTCCCGGTCCGTCAGCCGCGGCGCCGGCACCAGCCGGCGCTCGTCCGTGCGCTGGATCATCGACTTGAACTCGGTGAGCAGCTTCGACGCCATCGACGGGCTGATCTGCGACTGGCCGTCGGCCACCGCGCGGATCGCGGTGGCCACCTCGTCCGTGGAGATCTCCTTCAGGAGGTACCCGGTCGCGCCCGCCTTGATCGCGTCGTAGAGGTCCGCCTCCTCGTCGCTGATCGTCAGCATGATGATCTTCGCGGAGGGGGCCACCTCCTTGATCGAGGTGCAGGCCTCGATCCCGCCGCGGCGGGGCATCCGCACGTCCATCAGCACGATGTCCGGCAGCAGGTCCGCGGCCTTGTCCACCGCCTCCGCGCCGTCCCCGGCCTCGCCGACGACCTGGATGTCCTCCTCCTGCGCGAGGACGATCTCCAGTCCGCGCCGGAAGAGTGCGTGGTCGTCGACCACGAGGACCCGGATGGGCTCCCCGCCCGGGGTGCCCGCGGGCTCCGCCTCGCGGAAGCCCGCGCCGCCGTCACCGCGCACCGGCCCGAAGCTGTCCGCCATCGTCCACTCCCCCTGCATGTTCCGAACTGCCGGGCCAACCGGAAAGGCACCGCCGCCGGTTGACTGCCCGCCATGATTCCATGCCCGCACCACGGCGCGGGGGACTCCCGGTGACCGGGTGGCGCATACGCGTGCATACAGGTGCCCCTGCGGGACGCCTCGGGCGACCCGCAGGGGCAGCGAAACCTGTGTACTAGCCGCCGAGCGCGCCGCCCGCGCCACCGCGCGGTTCCTCGGAACTGGAGGCGCCGTCCGGGTTCACGTGGATGACGCCGTAGTCGTATGCGTGACGCCGGTAGACGACGCTGGGCAGCTTCGTGTCGGAGTCGACGAACAGATAGAAGTCGTGACCGACCAGTTCCATTTCATAAAGGGCCTGGTCGAGCGACATGGGCGCGGCCGAGTGGGTCTTTTCACGGACGATCAGCGGGCCTTCGCCCTGCACTTCCAGCGGTCCGATCCTCGTGGTCGGCACCGCGTCCGTCTTCTCCTCGGAGACCACCTCTCCGCTGCCGTTCAGGTGCGCGGCGTCCGGCACCACGTCGGCGACCTCCGCCGCCGGGATCCGTCCGCTGCCGCGCCGGGTGTGGCGCTTGTCGTGCTGCTTGCGCAGCCGGGCCTCCAGCTTGTCCTGAGCGAGGTCGAGCGCCGCATACGGGTCCGCGGCGGCGGCCTCCGCCCGGATCACGGGGCCCCGCGAGTGCAGGGTGATCTCCACGCGGTCGGAACGGTCGGCCTGGCGCGGGTTGTGCTCCTTGGACACCTCGACGTCCAAGCTGATCACCTTGGCGTCGAGCTTCTGGATCCGCTCCGGATTCAGCTTTTCGGCCACGTGCTTGCGGAACCGGTCGGGCACCTCGGTCTTGCGGCCCTTGACGACGATGTCCACGCAGAACTCCGTTCCCGGATAGCTCCACCCCGCGGGGCGGAGCATCTCCCTTTCGCACCAGACTCCGATGAACACCGGAGCCCCGGACTTGGCGACTTCCACCTCCTCCTCCTCCACCGGCACGGTGTGCACCCTGCCGACTTCGGAGTCGGGAGACAGCCTCCTGACACGAAGGTTTCCAAAAACTGCGATCCGATGCGCGGGGCCTCAAGGTTCGCCAGTTCCTCACAACCGAACATATCTCTCCAGGCCGGTTGTCGGCACCCGCTACCGGAACGTACCTCCGTCGAGGTGACTGTTCCCTCTTACTACCTGCAACGATGGGCCTTCCCCGCCGGTTCCGAATCTATTCACGGGATTTTTGCCCCCTGCTCCTTGTCGACCGGATCTGTACGAACGAGTCCGCGGACGCGGCCACCACCGCCGCCCCCGGAACAGCTGCCGACAGGCCCGCGGCCCGTACCGCCCGCGCTGCTTCCGCGAGGGTCGCCCCGGTGGTGACCACGTCGTCGACGAGCACGATCCGGGCCCCGGCGGTCACCCGGGGCCCGTCCCGGCACACCTCCAGCGCACCGGCGAGGTTCTCCCGGCGCTGTACGGCTCCCAGGCCCGCCTGGTCGGCCACCGTCCGCCGCTGGCGCAGTACGGGCGCCACGCGCGCCGCGACCCCGGCCCGCCGCAGCCGCGCCGCGGCCGCGCAGGCGATCCTGCGCACCGGATCGTGCCCGCGGGCCCGGACCTGCCGCCGCGCCGAGGGCACCGGGACCAGGACCAGCTCCCCGCCGCGGCCGCCTGCCGTGCCGGAGTGCACCGCCGCCGCGAGCGCCCGGCCGAGCGGCCCCGCCAGCGGCAGCGCCCCGCGCTCCTTGTGCGCGAGGAGCACGGCCCGCACGGCCCCGCCGTACACGGCGGCCGCATGCACCGCGGGCAGCCCCGCGGGGCGCGGGGACGGGGACACGGGCCCCGCGCCCGCGCCGCTCAGCTCGTCCCCGCAGGGGTCGCACAGCCGGACCCGGGCGGCTCCGCAGCCGGCGCAGTCGACCGGCAGGGCCAGCCCGGCGAGTTCCTGCCACCACGTGCGCATGCCTCCACTGTCCCGGTCCCGGGAGGGGCCCGCCACCCCTGTGGACAACGGGCCGGGCGCCCCCGGCTCAGCCCGGGTAGACCGGGTCCCGTCCGTCCGGGGTGACCGTCCGCCACTGCGCGCCCGGCGGCAGCCACACGATCCCGTCGTCCTCCAGGTACGCCACCACCGGCCGCGCCTTCGTCTCGTCCTCCGAGGCCGCGACCGCGATGAGCCCGGTGGCCCCGGGGAGGCTGCCCGCGACCATCGACCCGTCCGCCAGCATGTAGCGCGCCTGGCGCACCCCGCCGCTCTCGCGGCCCACCACCAGCAGCCGGCCCCGGGGCGCCCAGCTCATGGCCGTCACCTCGGCCATCTGCGGCGCGGCCCGGCGCAGCTCGCGCACCGACACCGCGGAGGTGTCGCCCTTGCCCTCGGGACGCTCGATCCGCCCGATGTACAGGACGGTGCGCCCGCCGTTCTCCACCAGCAGCGCGATCCGCACCCCGTCGGAGGAGACCCGCAGTGCGGTGATCCGGCCGTCCAGCCCGGCCACCTGCACCTTCTCCGCGGCCCCCGCGCCGTTCGGCACCCGGTACAGCCCGGCGTGCTGCGGGTCCTGGTCGGCCACCCACACGTCTCCCGCCGCGTCCCAGCTCGGCGCGCTGAGCCCGTTCGGCTTGCCGCCCTTGCCGGTCAGCGCCGGCGGGGGCATGGCCTCGGCGGTGGACAGCGGGACCACGTACAGGCTGCGGGTGTCCTCGGAGACCACCGCGGCCCGCCGCTCGTCGTGGGACACGGCCGCCGAGGCGAGCTTGAACCCGGCGGGCAGCGGCGACGGCACCCGCTCGGACCGGGCCTGCTGGTCCTCGGTGGTGGCGTCGAGCTTCATCCGGACCAGCCGGCTCTCGTTGTCGACGTAGTACTGGTACTCGGGGGCGCGGACCCGGTTGGCGATCACGGCCGCGGCCGACTCGGTCACGACGCACAGCGAGGACGACTTCCCGTCGGAGCGCAGCAGTTCGACGCGCTCCAGCCGGGAGGCCGACAACTCCTTCACGGTGTAGAGGAGTTGCGTGGCCATCTTCTGGCACTGCGGCTGCGTGACGTTGTCGGCCTTGTCGTTGAGCGGTACCCGCAGCGTGTTCTGGCCGTCGTAGGAGAGGGACTTGGTGCCCGCGCGCAGCTCCGTTCCGCTGGGGAAGCTGGAGGCCACGACCGGTCCGAGCCAGTTGGACGGCCCCGCGAGCAGCGACTGGACGGTCTGCGTGGTGGGGTCCATCCGCGACTCGGGGTCGCTGCGCTGGCGTACGTACACCTGGTCGGCGACGAGCGTGCCGCCGGCGAAGTAGTACTTGTTGACGGGCATGTAGATGCGCTGGAAGTCCGATTCGCTGAGCACCAGGCTCGCGGGCGGGCGGGCGATCCGCCACTGCTTGTTCTCCTGGACGAGCTGGAGGTACTCCTCGTACTGCCCGCCGCCGGTCTCCGGCTGGTAGGCGCTGCGCTCGTCCACCGTGGCCAGCTTGCGCCCGGTCACCTTCCAGCGGGGGCCCGCCGGGTCCTTCTCGCCCTGTACGGAGCGCCGGTCGAGCCCGGCGGCGAGCACAGTGACGGCCGCGCCGGGCCGCCAGGTCTTCGCGGCCTCCTCCGTGAGGTACTTGCGGGCCGTCTCCAGCTGCGGGTCGTCGCTGGTCATGGCCTCCAGGAAGCCGTCGACGATCTCGGCCGCGCTGGCCTTGTCGGCCGGCGGGACGCTGAACACCCGCACCTGGGAGTCGACGCCCTGCGAGGCCTCCAGCGGGCGGATCTCGCCGTGGTCGGGCATGGAGGCGCAGCCGGCCAGCAGCAGGCCGGCCAGCAGCAGGGCGTGGGCGCGGACGGCCCGCGGGAGCCTGCGACGCACCGTCGCCCGTCCGCGGAGCCCGCTCGGGCCGTCCCGGCCGTCCCGGCCGCCCCGGCCGGCCCGCCCGCTGCGGCCGTCCGCCCGCCGTTCGCCGCCCGCCCGCCCGGCCATGGGCTCAGCCTCCATCCGCTCGGTCCTCCTGTGGTGACTGGTCGGCCGGCCGCGCCACGACCCGGGCGCCGTTGCCGGGCAGGGCCGTGGGGTCCGCGGGGACCGGCATCGCCCCGGCGACCGGCGAGCGCGGCGGTATCGGCGAGCGGTCCCCGCCCTCCGGCGGGCGACGCCGCTGCGCCGCGCCGCCCGCGGCCTCCGCGGCCTCCGCGGCGGCCTTGGCCCGGTTGGCCCGGGAGTCCTCGGGCTCCAGCGGGATGGGCGAGCCGCGCAGCGGCTCGTCGGCGGTGCGCGGCAGGGTGAGGCGGAACTGGGAGCCTCCGCCGGGCTCACCCCAGGCCTGGAGCCAGCCGCCGTGCAGCCGGGCGTCCTCGACGGCGATGGACAGGCCGAGGCCGGTCCCGCCGGTGGTGCGGGCGCGGGCCGGGTCGGCCCGCCAGAAGCGGTTGAAGACGCGGGTGGCCTCGCCGGGCTTGAGTCCGACCCCGTAGTCCCGCACGGCGACCGCCACGGCCCCGCCCGCCGAGGCGAGCCGGACCACCACGTCGCGGCCCTCGCCGTGCTCCACGGCGTTGACGACCAGGTTGCGCAGCACCCGCTCCACGCGCCGGGAGTCCGCCTCGGCGATCACCGGCTGGGTGTCGCCCAGGACGCGGATGCGGGTGCCCTTGTGCTCGGCGAGCGGCTCGGCTCCGCCGATGACGCGGTGCACGACGTCGCGGAGGTCGATCGGCTCGGCCTCCAGGGCGGCGGCGCCCGCGTCGAAGCGGCTGATCTCCAGCAGGTCGGCGAGGAGGGACTCGAAGCGGTCGAGCTGCCCGGCGAGCAGTTCCGCGGAGCGCGCCGTGACCGGGTCGAAGTCCACTCGGGCGTCGTGGATGACGTCGGCGGCCATCCGTACGGTCGTCAGCGGGGTCCGCAGCTCGTGCGAGACGTCCGAGACGAAGCGGCGCTGCATCCGGGACAGGTCCTCCAGCTGCTGGATCTTGTTCTGGAGGTTCTGGGCCATCTTGTTGAAGGCCTCGCCGAGGCGTGCGATGTCGTCCTCGCCGGTGACCTTCATCCGTTCCTGGAGGCGTCCGGCGGAGAGCCGCTCGGCGATTCCGGCGGCCATCCGTACGGGCGTGACGACCTGGCGCACGACCAGCCAGGCGATGCCGCCGAGGAGGACCACGACGAACAGGCCCGCGGTGGAGATGGTGACCTTGACCAGGTTGAGGGACTCCTCCTCCTGGGTCAGCGGGAACAGGTAGTACAGGTCGTACGGCTCCCCGTTGATGTCGGTGAGCCGCTTGCCCACCACCAGCGCCGGCTCGGGGGCCTTCTCCCCGGCTCCGGCGGTGTAGCGGATCTGGGAGAAGGTCTTGAAGGCCCCGGTGGCGTGGTTGACGGCGGTGCGCAGCGCCAGCGGGACGCTCGCGTCCGGGTCGACGTTGCCGGAGGCGCGGGCGCCGCGGACGCCGAGCGCGTTGGGGCCCGCCTGCTCCACACCGGTGCCCGCGCCGAGCGCGACCACCTCGAAGGCGGTCTGTCCGCCACTGGCAAGCTGTTTGACCAGCGAGTTCATCCAGGTGCTGGCATCGCGGCCGACCCGGTTGTCCGTGGCGTCGGACCCGTCCACCGTCGCCGGCGTGTTGGCCTTCTCCTGCGCGACGGCGAAACCGCCGGCGGCCTGGCTCTGTGCGGCCTCCTCCTTGGCTTCGAGGAGGCCCCTGCTGACCTGGGCGATGACGACGAAGCCGAGGGCGAGGACCACGGCCAGCGATATCAGCAGGGTGGCGGCGACCACCCGCAGCTGGATGTTGCGCCGCCACAGCCGGACAGCCGGGAGCAGCGGCCGGCGTACGAGGCGTACGAACAGCCGCAGCACGGGGCCGGCCGGAGCCGCGTCCTGGAGCAGCCGGCCGCCCCGCAGGACGCCCCGGCGGGAACCGGCCCGGTTCCGGCCAGGCTGCACGTCAGCTGGGTCCGGCCTTGTAGCCGACACCGCGCACCGTCACGACGATCTCGGGGCGCTCCGGGTCCTTCTCAACCTTGGAGCGCAGGCGCTGCACGTGCACGTTCACCAGGCGGGTGTCCGCGGCGTGCCGGTAGCCCCAGACCTGCTCCAGCAGCACCTCGCGGGTGAAGACCTGCCAGGGCTTGCGCGCGAGGGCGACCAGCAGGTCGAACTCGAGCGGGGTCAGGGCGATGGAGGCGCCGTCGCGCTTGACGGAGTGCCCGGCCACGTCGATGACGAGGTCACCGATGGCCAGCTGCTCCGGCGCAGGCTCCTCCGACCTGCGCAGACGCGCCCGGATTCGGGCCACCAACTCCTTCGGTTTGAACGGCTTCACGATGTAGTCGTCGGCGCCGGACTCCAGGCCCACGACCACGTCCACCGTGTCACTCTTGGCGGTGAGCATGACAATGGGCACTCCCGATTCGGCCCGGATCAGCCTGCACACCTCTATGCCGTCCCTCCCGGGCAGCATGAGGTCGAGCAGCACCAGGTCCGGCTTCGCCTCCCGGAAGGCAGCCAGTGCCTTGTCGCCGTCCGCTACGAACGACGGCTCAAAACCTTCTCCACGCAGCACAATGCCGAGCATCTCGGCCAGCGCGGTGTCGTCGTCGACGACAAGGACGCGTCCCTTCATGGTTGACATCATCCCATTAGCTAATCGTTACCTGGCGGTGAGCTGTCCCACAGCCAAAAGGGCTGGAAATCGCCCCTCGGGCCTGCGTGGAGATCAGGTCGACCAGTCTGCCCCGGATCCGGGTGACAATTGAAGGTACGGGCTGACCGGGATCCGGGGGGACGGCTGGTCCGATCGTGGGCCCCCCGTGGCACGATGGCACCGACCAGCGCCCCCGCCGCAGCAGGTGCACGTGAAGGAGCGACGATGAACGACTCTCCGGGCTGGGCTACGCCCGGATCCTCCCCGTCCGACGGCGAGCGGCCGGGGGCACCTGCCGACCAGTCGGGCCCCGGCGCCGCGGAGCCGCCCGCCCGGCCGGCGCCGCCCGCAGCACCCGCCGGCGACCAGAAATGGTCGGCCCAGCAGCCCCCGCCCGGCCAGTGGTCGAGCCCCGGCACCGGTACGCCCCCCGGCCCCGGCCAGAACCCCCCGCACGCCCCTCAGGGGCAGGGCTGGGGACCGTACGGCCCGCAGCCGGGCGACACCCCCGGCGCCCCGTACCCGGGCCCGTACGGCCGGCAGGGCGCCCCGTACGGCCAACCGGGCGGCCCGGCCCCCTGGGGCAAACCCCACGCGGCCAAGCCCGGCATCATCCCGCTGCGCCCCCTGGGCCTCGGGGAGATCCTCGACGGCGCCGTCGGCATCCTGCGCAAGCAGTGGCGCGCGGTCCTCGCCGTCAGCCTGGTGGTCGCCGCCCTGCTCCAGGTCGCCCTGCTCTTCATCCAGCGCGCCACGCTGGACGGCGCCACCGCTTTCGACCCCGGCCGCAGGGCGACCCCCTCCGAGACCCTCGACGCCCTGGGCGACGCCCTGGTCGGGTACCTGTACAGCTACTACGCCGAGATCCTCGGCCTGTTCCTGGTCACCGCGGCCCTCGCGCCCGTGGTCAGCGCGGCCGTCCTCGGCCGCAGGTCGACCCTGTCCGGCACGCTGCGCGCCCTGCGCCCGCTGGCGGGACGCATGGCCGCCCTGACCCTCGTCCTGCTGCTCGGCTCGCTCGCCGCCGGGGTCCTGCCGATGCTGCCCGGCCTCTTGTCCGGCAGCGCCCCGCTGACCGCGCTGGGCTTCCCCGTCGGCCTCGTCCTGCTCGCCTGGTTCTACGTGTCCTTCCTCCTCGCCCCGCCCGCACTGATGCTGGAGCGCGGCAGCGTCACCGACGCGCTCAAGCGCTCCGCGAAGCTGGTCAAGGGCGCCTGGTGGCGGATCTGCGGCATCAGCCTGCTCACCGCCCTCATCGCCAAACTCACCGCCGCGGTCATCGTCATGCCGTTCGCGATCACCGCCATGGTCGTGGCGCCGGGCGGCATGGACTCCTTCCTCAATGGCTCCGCCACCGAGAGCTGGAGCTTCCTGATCATCGCCGCCATCGGCTCGGTCGTCGCCGCCGCCGTCACCCTGCCCATGCAGACGGGCGTCACCACCCTCCTGTACGTCGACCAGCGCATCCGCCGCGAAGCCCTCGACCTGGAGCTCGTCCGGGCCGCCGGGATCGCGGACCACGGCGCTGCGCCCGCGCAGCCCGCCGGCGGACCGGTGACCGGGGGCTGATGAACCGATGACGGGCAGGGGGGCCTTGACCGACCGCGCCGCGGCACTGCCGGCCGCGGAGACACCGCCGGTGACCACACCGCGCGATCCCGCCCGGGAGGCGGCCGAACGGGAGCTGTCCGAACGGCTCTACCACCAGGACGACCCGAGCCTGTTCAGCCGTGCCGTGGACCGGCTCTGGGAGTGGATCGGCGGGCTCCTGGACCGCGCCTCCGGGGCGACCCCCGGCGGCGCCGTGGGCCTCCTCGTGATCGTCCTCGTCGCGGCCCTCGCCCTCGCCGCCCTCTGGTGGCGGCTGGGCTCCCCCCGCCGCACCGCCGGGACGGCGGGCGTCCTCTTCGGCGGCGGGCTCCGCAGCGCCGCGGACCACCGCAGGGCCGCCGACGCCCACGCCGCCGCGGGCCGCTGGACCGAAGCCGTCCAGGAGCGCATGCGCGCCGTCGTCCGCTCCCTGGAGGAGCGCACCCTCCTGGACCCGCGGCCCGGCCGCACCGCCGACGAGGCGGCCGCCGAAGCCGCCGTCTCGCTCCCCGACCACGCAGCGGACCTGCGCGCCGCCGCCCGCGCCTTCGACGACGTCACCTACGGCGGCCGCACCGGCCGCCCCGAAACGTACGAACGGCTGCGCGCCCTCGACTCCACCCTGGACCGCGCCAAGCCGGTCCTGACGGGACCCACCGCATGACCGGCACCGCCCCGGCCACGGGCGCCACCCCCGCCGACGCACCCCCCACGAGCGCCGCCGACCCCGCGGGCACCCCCGCCGCCGGCACCTCCACCGCACCCGGCGCCGCGGCGCTCTGGCGCCGCCACCGCGGGGCCGCGGCCGTCCTCGGCATCCTCCTCGTCTCCGCGCTCGCCCTGGCCGCCCTCGACCGGGGCACCCGGTACGGGCACCTCGACCCCCGCTCCGCCGCCCCCACCGGCAGCCGGGCCGTCGCCGAACTCCTGCGCGAACGCGGGGTCACCACCCGGGTCGTCACCACCGCCCGCGAAGCCGCCGACGCCGCCGGCCCCCGCACCACCCTGCTGGTCACCCGCCCCGACCTGCTCGGCGAGACCCAACTGCGCAGCCTGCGCACGGCCGCTGACCTCTCTGGCGGCCGCACGGTCCTGCTCGGCCCCGGCGCCCGCAGCCTGCCCACCCTGGCCCCCGGCGTGCACGCCGAGGGCAGCGCCGCCGCGGACGACCCCGCCCCCGCCTGCACCCTGCCGGCCGCCGTCTCCGCGGGCCGCGCGAGCACCGGCTCCGGGCTGCGCTACAGCACCACCCGCCCCGGAGCCGTCTCCTGTTACCCCAGCGGCGGCCGCCCCACCCTCCTCGTCCTGCCCGCCGGCACCACCGGCACCTCGGGCGGCGACACCGTCGTCCTCGGATCCGAGACGGCCCTCCTCAACGAGAGCCTCGCCGAGGAGGGCAACGCCTCCCTCGCCCTGCAACTCCTCGGCTCCCGCCCGGACCTCGTCTGGTACCTGCCCTCCCTCACCGACGCGGACGCTCCGTCGGCCACGGAGGACAAGGCCCTCTTCGACCTCGTCCCGGCCGGCTGGTCCTGGGCCCTCCTCCAGCTCTTCCTCGCCGCCGCCCTCGCCGCCCTGTGGCGCAGCCGCCGCCTCGGCCCCCTCGTCACGGAGCACCTCCCCGTGGCCATCCGCGCCTCGGAGACCACCGAGGGGCGCGCCCGCCTCTACCGCAAGGCCGGGGCCCGCGACCGCGCCGCCGCGGTCCTGCGGGGCGCCGCCCGCGGACGCCTCGCCGCGCTGACCGGCGTACCGGCCTCCCGGGCCGACGACCCGGCCGCGCTGGTCCCTTCCGTCGCCGCCCGGCTCCCGGACACCCGCGACGTCACCTCCCTGCTCTTCGGCCCCGCCCCTTCCGACGACGCGGCCCTCGTCGCGCTCGCCGACCACCTCGACGCCCTCGAAAGAGAGGTCCGCACGTCATGACGTCCCCGGCCACCGAGTCCGCCACCGCGGACAGCGCCCGCGCTTCCCTCGAAGCGCTCCGCACCGAGATCGGCAAGGCCGTGGTCGGCCAGGACTCCGCCGTCACCGGTCTCGTCGTCGCCCTGCTGTGCCGCGGCCACGTGCTCCTCGAAGGCGTCCCCGGCGTCGCGAAGACCCTGCTGGTCCGCGCCTTGGCCGCCTCCCTCGCACTCGACACCAAACGCGTCCAGTTCACCCCCGACCTGATGCCCAGCGATGTCACGGGCTCGCTGGTCTACGACGCCCGCACCGCCGAGTTCTCCTTCCAGAACGGCCCGGTGTTCACCCACCTCCTCCTCGCGGACGAGATCAACCGGACCCCTCCCAAGACCCAGTCCTCGCTCCTCGAAGCGATGGAGGAACGCCAGGTCACGGTCGACGGCACCGCCCGCCCGCTCCCCGAGCCCTTCCTCGTCGCCGCCACCATGAACCCGCTGGAGTACGAGGGCACCTACCCCCTCCCGGAAGCCCAGCTCGACCGCTTCCTCCTCAAACTCACGGTGCCCCTGCCCTCCCGCGAGGACGAGATCGGCGTCCTGACCCGGCACGCCGCCGGCTTCGACCCGCGCGACCTGCACGCCGCCGGCGTCCGCCCCGTCGCCGGCCCGGCGCAGCTCGAAGCCGCCCGGGAGGCCGTCGCCAAGGTGTCCGTCTCCCCCGAGATCGCCGGGTACGTCGTCGACGTCTGCCGCGCCACCCGCGAATCGCCGTCCCTGACCCTCGGCGTCTCCCCCCGCGGTGCGACCGCCCTGCTGGCCACCGCCCGCGCCTGGGCCTGGCTCACCGGCCGCGACTACGTCACCCCCGACGACGTCAAGGCCCTCGCCCTGCCCACCCTCCGCCACCGCGTCCAGCTGCGGCCGGAAGCGGAGATGGAGGGAGTCAAGGCCGACGCTGTTATCACCGCGATCCTCTCCCACGTCCCCGTCCCGCGCTGATGGCCCTCACCGGACGCGCCGCCCTGCTGGCGGCCCTCGGCAGCATCCCCATCGGCGTCCTCGAACCGAGCTGGACGGGCCTCCTCGCCGTCAACGGCTCCCTGGCCCTGGCCTGCGCCGTCGACCACGTCCTCGCGGCCCCCGTCCGCAGCCTCCGGCTGGCCCGCTCCGGCGACACCTCGGTCCGCCTCGGCGACACCGCCGACGTCCATCTGACGCTCACCAACCGCAGCGGCCGCCGGCTGCGGGCCCGGGTCCGCGACGCCTGGCCCCCGAGCAGCTGGCTCCCGGGCACGGAGGGCGCCGCTTCCCGGCACTCCGTCACCGTCCCGGCGGGTGAACGCCGCCGCCTGACGACCCGTCTGCAGCCCACCCGGCGCGGCGACCGCACAGCGGACCGCGTCACGATCCGCTCGTACGGCCCGCTCGGCCTGTGGGCCCGCCAGGGCGCCCACACCGTGCCCTGGACGGTCCGCGTCCTGCCGCCCTTCGCCAGCCGCAAGCACCTGCCCTCCCGGCTGGCCCGGCTGCGCGAACTCGACGGCCGCACCAGTCTCCTGACCCGCGGCGAGGGCACCGAGTTCGACAGCCTCCGCGACTATGTGCCCGGCGACGACACCCGCTCCATCGACTGGCGGGCCACCGCTCGCCAGAACAAGGTGGCCGTCCGCACCTGGCGCCCGGAACGCGACCGCCACATCCTGATCTGCCTGGACACCGGCCGCACGTCCGCGGGCCGCGTCGGTGACGCCCCCCGCCTGGACTCCGCGATGGACGCGGCCCTGCTGCTGGCCGCCCTCGCCACCCGCGCCGGGGACCGGGTGGACCTGCTGGCCCACGACCGGAGCCCCCGCGCCCGGGTTCAGGGCCGCCCCGCCGGCGACGTCCTGCCGTCCTTCGTGAACGCGATGGCCACCTTGGAACCGGAGCTCGTCGAAACCGACTCCCGCGCCCTGGTGTCGACCGTCCTGCGCAGCGCCCCGCGCCGCTCCCTGGTGGTCCTCCTGACGAGCCTGGACCAGGCCCCGGTGGAAGAGGGCCTGCTGCCGGTCCTGCCGCGGCTCACGCAGCGCCACACGGTCCTGCTGGCCTCGGTGGCCGACCCGCACGTGGCCGCCATGGCACGCTCCCGCGGCTCCGTGGACGCGGTGTACGAGGCCGCCGCGGGCGCCCAGTCGCAGGCGCAGCGCCGCCGGACCGCCGAGCAGCTCACCCGGCACGGCGTCCACGTGGTCGACGCCACCCCGGACACCCTGGCCCCGGCCCTCGCCGACGCCTACCTCGCCCTGAAAGCCGCCGGCCGCCTCTGAAGTCCGTCGCCCGTTCTCCTCCGGGTCCTGTCTCGCACGGGACCCGGAAGGGGGCGTACGGACGAAATCATCCGCTCGCACGTATCCGGTCGGGAACGCAGAAAAGCCCCGCACCGTGCCCGTGAAGGGCTGGTGCGGGGCTTTCCCACAATGATTGTTCGGCGGCGTCCTACTCTCCCACAGGGTCCCCCCTGCAGTACCATCGGCGCTGAAAGGCTTAGCTTCCGGGTTCGGAATGTAACCGGGCGTTTCCCTAACGCTATGACCACCGAAACACTATGAAAATTTGAACGCTGGCATGAACACAGCTGTTCGTTATTTCAGAACTAACACAGTGGACGCGAGCAACTGAGGACAAGCCCTCGGCCTATTAGTACCAGTCAGCTTCACCCGTTACCGGGCTTCCACATCTGGCCTATCAACCCAGTCGTCTACTGGGAGCCTTACCCTCTCAAGGAGGTGGGAATACTCATCTTGAAGCAGGCTTCCCGCTTAGATGCTTTCAGCGGTTATCCCTCCCGAACGTAGCCAACCAGCCATGCCCTTGGCAGGACAACTGGCACACCAGAGGTTCGTCCGTCCCGGTCCTCTCGTACTAGGGACAGCCCTTCTCAATATTCCTACGCGCACAGCGGATAGGGACCGAACTGTCTCACGACGTTCTAAACCCAGCTCGCGTACCGCTTTAATGGGCGAACAGCCCAACCCTTGGGACCGACTCCAGCCCCAGGATGCGACGAGCCGACATCGAGGTGCCAAACCATCCCGTCGATATGGACTCTTGGGGAAGATCAGCCTGTTATCCCCGGGGTACCTTTTATCCGTTGAGCGACGGCGCTTCCACAAGCCACCGCCGGATCACTAGTCCCGACTTTCGTCCCTGCTCGACCCGTCGGTCTCACAGTCAAGCTCCCTTGTGCACTTACACTCAACACCTGATTGCCAACCAGGCTGAGGGAACCTTTGGGCGCCTCCGTTACCCTTTGGGAGGCAACCGCCCCAGTTAAACTACCCATCAGACACTGTCCCTGATCCGGATCACGGACCGAGGTTAGACATCCAGCACGACCAGAGTGGTATTTCAACGGCGACTCCACAACCACTGGCGTGGCTGCTTCAAAGTCTCCCACCTATCCTACACAAGCCGAACCGAACACCAATATCAAACTATAGTAAAGGTCCCGGGGTCTTTCCGTCCTGCTGCGCGAAACGAGCATCTTTACTCGTAGTGCAATTTCACCGGGCCTATGGTTGAGACAGTCGAGAAGTCGTTACGCCATTCGTGCAGGTCGGAACTTACCCGACAAGGAATTTCGCTACCTTAGGATGGTTATAGTTACCACCGCCGTTTACTGGCGCTTAAGTTCTCAGCTTCGCACACCCGAAAGTGTACTAACCGGTCCCCTTAACGTTCCAGCACCGGGCAGGCGTCAGTCCGTATACATCGCCTTACGGCTTCGCACGGACCTGTGTTTTTAGTAAACAGTCGCTTCTCGCTGGTCTCTGCGGCCACCCCCAGCTCACGGAGTAAATCCGATCACCAGTGATGGCCCCCCTTCTCCCGAAGTTACGGGGGCATTTTGCCGAGTTCCTTAACCATAGTTCACCCGAACGCCTCGGTATTCTCTACCTGACCACCTGAGTCGGTTTAGGGTACGGGCCGCCATGAAACTCGCTAGAGGCTTTTCTCGACAGCATAGGATCATCCACTTCACCACAATCGGCTCGGCATCAGGTCTCAGCCTTAACGAGGGACGGATTTGCCTACCCCTCGGCCTACACCCTTACCCCGGGACTACCACCGCCCGGGCTGGACTACCTTCCTGCGTCACCCCATCGCTTACCTACTACCACCTTGGA